>NZ_SBHN01000014.1 GCF_006980715.1 Telmatospirillum sp. J64-1 | reverse complement strand
GCCGCATATCCTGATTGCTTTCACAACCAATGCGCGGAGACGCCATGTCGTTTGCCGGATATGCCAGCAAGGCCATTGCTCTGACAGAGGAACTTTCCGCCGGGTGGTCCGAAGAGGATCATCAGGCGCTCCGGGAAGCCTTCCACAAGATGACCCTTCCGGAATGGGATGAGTGGCGAGCAACTCAGCAGCCCGCTGTAGCTGCTTTTGCCGCTGCAACTCCAAAGCAGCGGCGCGGGCTCGCCGCACGCCATCCCGAACCCCTTCTTCTGAAAGTGGCGGCAATACAGTTCCTGGCCGAAGCGGCAGCTCTTCTGCGTCGGGCCGACAGATTGCAGCAGCATCTTGGGGCGTCGTATCGAGATATGGCCGGCCTTGCAGGGCTGGAATACCAACGCCTGCAAGACGAGGTTCCGGCTTACAATCCGGACGAGGTTCTCCCTCCGGATTGGACCCATGTGTGGCGGGTGGTACTCGATTGCCTAGCGCGAAATTCTTGATCATGCCGCACCTCCGAACAGCGGCAGTTCGGCGACCAGGCGCTGCTGTTCGGCCGAGGCCTGCTCAATGAACAGCCACAATTGCCCCAACCGGGCGAACTGCAGTTCGCGGCCCTCGATCAGGCGGCAGCCGCTGGCTTCGGCCAGTCCGGCCAAGAGGATCGTGTTGCCCAAGGCCTCGCAAAAGGCCGGGATCATCTCGGCCGGAAAGCGGTTGGGCCGCGTGGCGCCGGTCCAGCTATCGATCATCGGCTTGGTCACTTCGCGCCCGACCAGGGTACTGACCATGGCCGCGATCTGCTCACGATCAAAGGGACAGGCCTTGATCGCCTTGTTCAGCAGATCTCTCAGGCGCTGGTCGTAGTCCATGGCGCCGGGTGCCGGCATAGGCATCTCGGGCACTTCGATCAGGTCTTCTTTTTGGCCGCCAAGCAGGTCCAGAAAGGCCATCTGGCGCGGGTCTTCCGCCCGGCGCCGAACCTTCTTCATGGTCATCAATCCCTCCGCTTTCTGCTTCTTGATGGAGGAAAAAGGACCGGACGCACCGTTTTGCGCGCTGATGCGCCCGGCCAGGAGCCCAGGCCAACTGGCCGGGGGGGAGAAAAAAGCGGTGTTCATTGGGCACCCGCCGCAGGCGTCAGATGTGACGCCAAGCCTCTCGCCGTCGCCATGCGCTGGCGGCGCTCTTCGATGCGTTTGCGGGTAGCCGCTTCGCGTTCGGCCCTGGCCTCTGCGCTCAGGACCGGACGGGGGTTGGTCAGGGTGCAAAGCGCCACATCTGGCGCAAAGTTGATCGGCACGCCCAGCATCGCCGCCCACCGGAACAGTTCAGGTGCCGTGCAAGACCGCCCCTCGGCCTCGATGTGCTGCAGCTTGCGCCGCGACCAGCCCAGACGCGCCGCCAGGGCGTCCTGGGTCAGGCCCAGCGCTTCCCGCCTCTTGATCAGCGCCGAATGCAGGGCGGCGTAATATGCATCCCAGCCGGCCATGGTTATGCGGCCTCGCGGAGTTGCATATTGCTCTGGCTCTTTTGGGTGTTACGATTGGCCTTGGAGCGACGGGACTTAGGGGTGCCGTCGGGGTTGTAACGGTGCGGCCAGATCGCCGAAGGATGCTTGTCCAGCACCTTGGCGATGCGGCCTTCAAGCGCTGGCCACTGCTTCCGCAAGCAAACGCTAACGGCGGTAGAGTGGTATCCCCAACGCTCGGACAGTTTCTCAAGCGACCCCTCGCGCTGGCGCAGGGCGGCCTTGATGTCTTCCGGGTGCATCCCTGCGACCGTCCGCTTCATCGGCTCTCCTAGACCGGCCCTGGCAGGCCGGTTTTTGCGGGGTGTTTATGTTCAGGTTTCTGAATGAACATAGGACACATTTGGCCGAGGGATCAAGACAAATTTGAGTTCCGAGTTCGGGTTTTCGGACAAATGCGTCCAGAGAGAGCTAAATGTCTGATATAGAAAGAAAAAAAGAGAAGTCGGAACTGGCGGCCATAGACTCCTCCGGCGTTCCAAGTTCTCCGGGGAAAGTCGGAACTTGGCTGAATGCCGCAGTTGAGCGGCTAGGAGGCATTGAGGCGGCGGCTGAGGTTGCGGACAAATCCGTCAAGCAGATGCGTCGTTATCTTGCAGGGCATGAACCGCCTTTGTTTGTGGCGAAGGCTCTGGCGGAACAGAGCGGTCTCAGCCTCGACAGTATTCTTGACCTCCCGAAAGGGACGGATTTGGCTGTTGTTTCCCAGACTGAAGAAGCAGCTCCATTCCCGAGCAAGAGGGCGGGGGGAGCATCATCAGGAATTCGGACGTATTACTCTGCTGACGAACTCGGGGACGAATTCGTTCTAGTTCCTCGTTATGACGTAAAAGCTGCTGCTGGATATGGAGCCGTTATTCACTCAGAGCAAATAGTGGACCACCTTGCATTCAAGGCAGAGTGGGTGCGCCGACAGCTAAGAGTTAACCCTGAATACTTGCTTCTAATAGAGGCGATGGGAGATAGCATGGAAGACACCATATCTGATGGTGATCTTCTTCTTGTTAATACGCAGGAGCCCAGGATTAAGGACAATGCCATTTACGCCATCAGCGTAAACGGAGACCTGATCGTAAAGCGCGTTCAGCGCCGGCTGGATGGCACCATCATGGTCATGTCCGACAATCCGCGTTATCGACCTGAAGAGGTGCCCCCTCATACTGCTGACCAGCTGCGCGTCATTGGCCAAGTCGTCTGGCACGGCGGCCTTGTCCGTTAGAAGGAGGAAAACGTGATAACTGTCCTGCTGATCCTGATCGTCTGCATCCTGCTGTTCGGCGCCGCCGCAGTGAAGGGTGTCTTCGTGCGCGTCTTCGGCCTGCTGGCGGCTTTCAGTGCCCTGATGGTCATTGGAATAGGCGGAACCATGGCCTGGGGAGGAATAAAGGACCTTCTCCGCGAGAAGGAGAGCAAAATATGCTTGGCCTCGCTTAATGAGACGTGGCCAGGAGATAGAAAAATTACACAGGAAAGCTGGCGCAAGCGCCCTGTCTATTCCGAAATGAAAATCTCTGGGTATGAAATTTCAGTTTTTATTTTTTTTATAGAAGACGGAGCGCAGCAAGCCTTGTCTTGTAAATACAACAAGGAGCCGTCTGGCCGAACTACGCTTGTGAATGCCTCATACAGCCACAGTCTGGGTGATGAGGTGAAGGTTCAGCAGATGCTGGACAGCATCAAACGCCGACTAGGGCAGTGAACGTGAAGAAAGGTTTCGGGCTATGTCCATTTTCTCCCGGGTTACGTCCGAAATCGTTCACCGCCTAGCCCATTTTTGCGCATTTCTCGTCCAAAAGGCTGCCGAGCTCCTAACGCCCGGAACCTTAGTCTTTCTGCGCCTCTCCGCCTATTTCAGGCCCTTCTCCGTGATTCCAGAAATGATCACCTCCCCACAAAAGGCATTTCAGGCAGGGCTCCGCCCTGCACCCGCCAGGAGGCCCGCCTCCTGGACCTCTTTCTTATCTGTGTGCATCTGTGTTCATCCCTCTTCATCTGTGTTCCGTTGAAAGATGCAAGAGGCTTGGGATGCCCTCCTCCTTTCCTCTTCTGGCTGGCCGCCGTCCATGCTAGCTTGCCGCTTCGTTCAAGCCAGGGAAGACGGTGCAAGGCCGTCGCTGCCCCCGCAACTGTAACGGCGAGGTTTCCGGCGTGATGCCACTGGCCCGCAAGGGCCGGGAAGGTGCCGCGAGACCGTTGACCCGGAGTCAGGAAACCTGCTTGGACGAAATGTCGAAAACCCCTCGGGTGGAGGAGCGTTTCGTTCATGTCCGATTCTGCGGCCTTGCCGAAGCTGACCCTGATTCTGGGCGGCGCCCGTTCCGGCAAGAGCACCCATGCCGAAGCCCTGATCGGCGAAAGGCAGGCGGTCTATCTTGCCACCGGCCAGGCCTTCGACGCCGAAATGGCCGAACGCATCCGCCTGCACCGGGCACGGCGCGGCGCCAACTGGCGCACCGCCGAGGAACCCATGGCCCTGGCCGAAGCCCTGCGGCGCTTCAGCCGTCCCGATCTGCCGGTCCTGGTGGATTGCCTGACCCTGTGGCTGTCCAACCTGCTGCTGGCCGAACGCGACATCCCGTCCGAAATCGACAGGCTGGCCGAAACCCTGCCCCAATTGCCCGGCCCGGTAATCCTGGTCGCCAATGAGGTGGGGCTGGGGATCGTGCCCGAAAACAAGCTGGCCCGCGCCTTCCGCGATCATGCCGGCATCCTCAACCAACGCATCGCCGCCCTTGCAAGCCGCGTCGTCTTCGTCGCGGCCGGCCTGCCCATGATCCTGAAAGACCAAGCATGAAGACCTTCCGCAAGATTCCCGCCACCGTCGTCACCGGTTTCCTGGGCGCGGGCAAGACCACCCTGGTGCGCCATCTGCTGGAGAATGCCGAAGGCCGCCGCATCGCCCTGATCGTCAACGAATTCGGCGATATCGGCGTGGATGGCGAACTTCTCGCTTCCTGCGGCATCGCCGGATGTTCGGAAGACGATATCGTCGAACTGTCCAACGGCTGCCTGTGCTGCACCGTCGCCGACGAATTCCTGCCGACCATGGAGGCGCTGATCAACCGCCCCAACCCGCCGGACCATATCGTCATCGAAACTTCGGGCCTGGCGTTGCCCAAGCCGCTGGTCCAGGCCTTCCACTGGCCGGAAATCCGCTCGCGCGTCACCGTGGACGGCGTGGTGGCGGTGGTCGATGCCGCCGCCGTGGCCGAGGGCCGCTTCGCCGACGATCCGGACGCCGTGCAGGCCCAGCGCGAGGCCGATGATGCCCTGGACCACGACAATCCGCTGGAAGAGGTCTTCGAGGACCAGATCCTCTGCGCCGACATGGTGCTGCTGAACAAGGCCGATTTGCTGGACGATACCGCCCTGGCCGGGCTGGAAGAGCAGTTGAAGGCAACCCTGCGTCCCGGCGTGAAGATGGTCCGCACCGACCATGGCCGCATCGACGTCAACGTGCTGCTGGGCCTGGATGCCGCCGCCGAGGACGACCTTGCCGCCCGCCCCTCCCATCACGACGAGGAGGAAGACCACGACCACGAGGATTTCGATTCCTTCCATGTCGACATCGTGCCGGGCACCGATCCGGAAGCGCTGGAGCCGCGGCTGCTGGCGGTCATCAAGGAGCATGACATCCTGCGCCTGAAGGGCTTCCTCGCCATTGAGGGCAAGGAGATGCGCCATGTCGTCCAGGCCGTGGGCCAACGCCTGGAACGCTATTACGACCGTCCCTGGCGGCCCGGCGAGGAACGCGCCAGCCGTCTGGTGGTGATCGGACGTCACGGCCTGGACCGCGAGGCCATTGCCGCCGCCCTTCAGGGCTGAGGTCATGCATCTGCTTGCCGCGCAGCCGGGAATCATTGCCGACGGGTCCGAGGCCATCGATCTGGGCCAAAGCCCCGGCGACGTAGTGGTGCTGTCGGCAGCCGATACCGAACTGGCCTGCCTCGCCCAGGCCAAGGCCAAGGTGCCGGGCTTCACCCTGCGCCTGGCCAACCTGATGCGCCTGTCCCACCATATGTCGGTGGACCTGTATGTGGATCAGGTGGTTTCCCGGGCGCGGCTGGTGGTGGTGCGTCTGCTGGGTGGGCGGGCCTATTGGCCCTATGGCGTGGAACGCATCCGCGCCGCCTGCCGCCGGCAGGGCATCCCCGTCGCCTTCCTGCCCGGCGATGATTCCCCCGATGCCGACCTGACCGGCGAGTCCACCTTGCCGCCCGCGAATGGCGAAAGGCTGTGGCGCTATCTGGTCCAGGGCGGGCCGGTCAATGCCGAGAATTTCCTGCGCCATTGCGCCAGCCTGATCGGGCTGGAACAGGACTGGACCGAGCCCCTGCCCCTGCCCGCCGCCGGGCTTTATCCCCCTGGGGCCGATCTCGATTCCATGCGCCAAAGCTGGGCCGAGGGCGCACCGGTTGCCGCCATCGTCTTCTACCGGGCGCTGGTGCAGTCGGGCAATCTGGCCGCCGTGGATGCCCTGATCGCCGCCTGCCGCGCCCAAGGGCTCAATCCCCTGCCGCTCTATGTGGCGAGCCTCAAGGACCCGGTATCGGCAGGCACCGTCGAGGCGGTGCTGGCCGAGGCCCCGCCCGACGTGATCCTGAACGCCACCGGCTTCGCCGTCGCAGCACCCGGCAAGGCGGCCGAGACTCCCTTCGCGGACGCCGATTGCCCGGTCCTGCAGGTGGTCTTCTCCGGCGGCAGCGAAGCCGCCTGGCGCGAGGGCAATCACGGCTTGGCTCCGCGCGACATCGCCATGAACGTGGCCCTGCCGGAAGTGGACGGGCGCATCCTGAGCCGCGCCGTCTCCTTCAAGGGCAGCGCCGTCCGCGATGCCGAAACGGAACTGGACGTGGTGTCCTATGTTCCCGTCCCCGACCGCATGGATTTCGTCGCCGAACTGGCGGCGCGCTGGGCGAGATTACGGCGCAAGCCCGCCGAGGAACGGCGCATCGCCGTCATCCTGGCCAATTATCCCAACCGCGACGGGCGGCTGGGCAATGGTGTCGGCCTCGACACGCCCGCCGGAACAGCCACCGTTCTGTCGGCGCTGGAGGGAGCGGGCTATTGGCTGGGCGAGTCTTATCCCCGGGACGGCGCGGCGCTGATCGCCGATTTGCTGGGCGGGGCGACCAACGACCTGATCCGCCGCGCCGGGCGCGAGGTGCGTGAAACCCTATCCCTGCCCGATTACCTAGCCTTTTTCCACAGCCTGCCGGAAGCCGTGCGCGAGGCCGTGACCCAACGCTGGGGCGCCCCCGAGACGGACCCGCATTTCCGGCCCGGCGAGCTGCATTGCGGCGATTTCGTCCTGTCCGCCCTGCGCTACGGCCATGTGGCGGTGGGGATCCAACCCGCGCGCGGCTACAATATCGACCCGCAGGCCAGCTATCACGATCCCGACCTCGTGCCGCCGCATGGCTATCTGGCCTTCTACGCCTGGCTGCGCGACCAGTTCCGCGCCGATGCGGTGGTCCATATGGGCAAGCATGGCAATCTGGAATGGCTGCCGGGCAAGTCGCTGGCCTTGTCGCGGGAATGCTTCCCCGAGGCCGTCTTCGGCCCCCTGCCCCATCTCTATCCCTTCATCGTCAACGACCCAGGCGAAGGTACCCAGGCCAAGCGCCGCGCCCAGGCCGTCATCATCGACCACCTGACCCCGCCGCTGACGCGCGCCGAAACCTATGGCCCGTTGCGCGACCTGGAACGGCTGGTTGATGAATATTACGAGGCTTCAGGCGTGGACCCGCGCCGCTGCGCGCTGCTGCGCGAGGAAATCGTCACCTTGGCCCGCGCCACCGGCCTGGATATCGATTGCGGTATCTCCGCAGGCGACGACACCGACCAAGCCTTGGAGAAGCTGGACAACCATCTCTGCGAGTTGAAGGAATTGCAGATCCGCGACGGCCTGCACATCTTCGGACGCTCGCCCGATGGCCGCCAGAGGACCGACCTGCTGGTCGCCCTGGCCCGGCTGAAACGCGGCTCCGGCGCAAGCGAGGCCTCGCTGATCCAGGCCCTGGCCCGGGACCTGGGACTGGAGTTCGACCCGCTGGATTGCGTCATGGCCGAGCCCTGGACCGGACCGCGCCCCGCTGTCCTGGCGGCGGACGAAGCCTGGCGCAGCACCGGCGATACGGTGGAGCGGCTGGAAATCCTGGCCGCCGCCCTGGTGGCGGGCGAAAGACCCTGCGATCCCGCCTGGACCGCCACCCGCGCCGTGCTCGACCATATCGAAACCCGGCTGGCCCCTGCCGTCGATGAATGCGGCAAGGCAGAACTGGCCGGGCTGCTGACCGGACTGGACGGGCGCTTCGTGCCGCCGGGACCGAGCGGCGCGCCGACGCGGGGGCGGCCCGACGTGCTGCCGACGGGGCGCAATTTCTATTCCGTCGATACCCGCACCGTGCCCACCCCAGCCGCCTGGCAATTGGGCTGGAAATCGGCCTGCCTGCTGATCGAGCGCCATCTCCAGGACCAGGGCGAATGGCCGCGCGCCATGGCCGTCACCGCCTGGGGCACCAGCAACATGCGCACAGGCGGCGATGATATCGCCCAGGCCCTGGCCCTGATGGGCGTGCGCCCCACCTGGGATTCCGCCTCGCGCCGGGTGACGGGTTTCGAGATCCTGCCCGCTTCGCTGCTGGATAGGCCCCGCGTGGACGTGACCTTGCGTGTCTCGGGCTTCTTCCGCGATGCCTTTCCCGGCCTGATCGACCTCTTCGATTCCGCCGCCCGCGCCGTCGCCGCCCTGGACGAGCCGCCCGAGACCAACCCGCTGGCCGCCCGCAACGCGGCCGAAAAGGCCCGCTTGGTCGCCGAAGGCCTGGACGAGGAAGAGGCCGCCCGCCGTGCCGGTTTCCGCGTCTTCGGCTCCAAGCCCGGCGCCTATGGCGCGGGCCTTCAGGCCCTGATCGACGAAAAGGGCTGGCAGACCGACGCCGATCTCGCCCGCGCCTATGTTGCCTGGGGCGGCTGGGCCTATGGCGCCGGGGCGGAAGGCCAGGCGGAGCACGGCCTGTTCGAGGAAAGGCTGAAGCGCGTCGAGGCGGTGGTGCAGAACCAGGACAACCGCGAACATGATCTGCTCGACAGCGATGACTACTATCAGTTCGAAGGCGGAATGACTGCCGCCGTGCGCGTCCTCTCGGGCAGCCAGCCCGCAATCTATCACCCCGACCATTCCCGCCCGGAAAGCCCGCGCATCCGCTCGCTGGAAGAAGAAATGGCCCGCGTGGTGCGCGCCCGCGCCGCCAATCCCAAATGGATCGAAGGCATCATGCGCCACGGCTACAAGGGCGGCTTCGAGATGGCGGCCACGGTGGATTACCTCTTCGCCTTCGCCGCCACCGCCCGCTGCGTGCGCGACCATCATTTCGACATGGTCTTCGACGCTTATCTGGTGCAAGAACACGTGCGGGCCTTCCTGGAAGAGGCCAATCCCGACGCCTTGCGCGAGATGGCCGAGCGCTTCCAGGAAGCCCTGGACCGCAATCTCTGGCGCCCCCGGCGCAACAACGTGCATGATGTGCTGGCCGAACTGCGGAGAAAGCCAGATGCCTGAAATCAGCCGTTTTTTCGGCATAATCATTGCCATGTATTATAATGATCATGCCCCACCGCACTTTCACGTGCGTTATGGCGGCCAGAAAGCCATCATCGAAATTGAAACGCTGGCCTTGATGGAAGGAAATCTGTCTCCGCGTGCCTTGGGGCTGGTCATGGAATGGGCGGCCCTGCACCGCGAGGAATTACGGGAAGACTGGACCCTGGCCGTGCGCCAGCAGCCCCTGAAACCCATCCGGCCGTTGGAGTAGACCATGCTGAAGGATGTCGTCTCGGTGGAAGTCCTGGAAGGGACAAGCCTGCATATCCGCTTCGAAGATGGTGTTGAAGGTCTTGTCGATGTGGCCGATCTTGTGCCCTTCGAAGGCGTGTTCGCCCCCTTGAAGGAGCCAGAGGTCTTTGCCCAGGCAAGCGTGAGCACCGATCTTGGCACCGTCTGCTGGCCTGGCGGCGCCGATCTCGACCCGGGGGTCCTGTATTCCCGCCTGACCGGACACGCCCTCCCCCGCCGCCCCGCCTGAAGGAGCTTTCCATGACCGACGAGACGACCGAAGATCCCAACGAGCGCCATCGCGAGAAGATGGCCAAGAAGAAGGCCGCACGCGATCGCATGATGGCGAACAAGAGCGACCAGAAGGGATTGCTGATCGTTCATACCGGGCCGGGCAAGGGCAAATCCTCGGCGGCCTTCGGCATGGCGATCCGCTGCGTCGGGCACGGCATGAAGGTTGGCGTGGTGCAGTTCATCAAGGGCGCCTGGGACACCGCCGAACGGCGCGTGCTGGAAAGCTTCGGCGAACTGGTCGAGTTCAAGGCCATGGGCGAGGGCTTCACCTGGGAAACCCAGGACCGCGAGCGCGACATCGCAGCTGCGAAGCGCGCCTGGGACGAGGCGGCGCGGATGCTGGCCGATCCCACCTATCGCATGGTCATTCTGGATGAACTCAATATCGTGTTGCGCTACGATTACCTGCCGCCGGATCTGGTGCTCCAGGCCCTGGCGGCGCGGCCGGAGGGGCAGCATGTCGTCGTCACCGGCCGCAATGCCAAGGAAGAACTGATCGAGCAAGCCGACCTGGTGACCGAGATGACCCTGGTGAAGCATCCCTTCCGCGCCGGTATCAAGGCGCAGCCCGGCGTGGAATTCTGAACCGATGGCCCGTCTGTCGATCTCCCGCCTGTTCGCCCGTCTCCTCGCCTGTTTCTCCCTGGTCGCCTTCCTGCTCTCGACCGCGCCCGCCCATGCCCTGACGGAAGCGGAAAGCGTCGTTTCCCGTGCCGTCGGCGCCATCGAGCGACTGAAGACCGACGAATCGCTGGGCGAACGCCTGCAAGACCGGCTGGCGGAAGCCCGCGCCGTGCTGATCGTGCCCAGCCTGCTGAAGGCCGGATTCATCCTGGGCGGCGAATACGGCAACGGCGTCCTGCTGGTGCGCAACAACGGGGGCTGGAGCTATCCCGCCTTCTACACCGTGGCCGGCGGCAGCCTGGGCCTTCAGGTCGGCGTGCAGGACAGCCAGGTGATGTTCCTGATCATGTCCGATCGCGGCCTGCAGGCGGTGATGAACAACGAATTCAAGGTCGGCGCCGAGATCGGCGTGGCCTTCCTGACCGCCGGGGCGGGCGTGGGCACCTCGACCACCACCGCCCTGGGCGCCGACATCATCGCCTTTTCCCAAAGGGCGGGCTTCTTCGGCGGCGGTTCCCTGGACGGCACGGTGATCCGCCAGCGCCTTGGCTGGAACTCCCATTATTACGGCCAGCCGCTGACGGCGGAGCAGATCCTGTTCCAGGGCATGGCCAGCAATCCCCAGGCCGATGCCCTGAGGGCCGCCCTTGAGCGCTGATCCGAAGGCCGCCCTGATGATTCAGGGCACCGGATCGGATGTGGGCAAGTCCTTGCTGGTCGCCGGGCTGTGCCGCGCCTTCACCCGGCGCAGCCTGCGCGTCCTGCCCTTCAAGCCGCAGAACATGTCCAACAATGCCGCCGTCACGGCCGATGGCGGCGAGATCGGCCGGGCCCAGGCCTTGCAGGCGCGCGCCTGCGGCGTCGAGCCGCGCGCCGACATGAATCCGGTCCTGCTCAAGCCGCAATCGGAAACCGGCTCGCAGGTGGTGGTGCAAGGCAAGGTGCTGACGGCCGCCACCGCCAAGGACTACCACGCCCTGAAGCCCAGCCTGCTGCCGCGCGTGCTGGAGAGCTACCGCCGCCTCGCCGCCGAGGCCGACCTGGTGCTGGTCGAAGGCGCGGGCAGTGCGGCGGAAGTCAATCTGCGCGCCGCCGACATCGCCAATATGGGCTTCGCCGAGGCGGCGGACCTGCCGGTCATGCTGGTCGGCGACATCGACCGGGGCGGCGTGATCGCCTCCATCGTCGGCACCCACGCCCTGCTGCCCGAGGCCGAGCGTCGGCGCATCCGCGCCTATGTCATCAACAAGTTTCGTGGCGATCCCTCGCTTTTCCTGCCCGCCTGCGCCACCATGAGCGAACGCACCGGCTGGGCCTGCGCCGGCGTGCTGCCCTGGTTCGAGGCCGCCGGAGCCCTGCCCGCCGAGGACGGCGCCTCCCTCCGGTCGGGCAGCAATCGCGACGGCGCCATCCGCATCGCCATCCCCCGCCTATCGCGCATCGCCAATTTCGACGATTTCGACCCTCTGGCCGCCGAGGAGGATGTCAGCCTGACCATGCTCGGCCCCGGCCAGCCGATTCCCGGCGATTGCCATCTGGTAATCCTGCCCGGCTCGAAATCCACCCTGGCCGACCTCGCTTTCCTGCGCGCCCAGGGCTGGGACATCGACCTTCAGGCCCATCTGCGCCGGGGCGGACGGGTCCTGGGCATCTGCGCCGGCTATCAGATGCTGGGCCGCATGGTGCGCGATCCGCAGGGCATCGAAGGTCCGCCGGGCGAGGCCCCCGGCCTGGGACTGCTGGATGTCGAGACGGTGATCGGCGGCAGCAAGACGCTGTGCCGCGTCGATGCCGCCGACGAAACCGGAACCGCCATCACCGCCTACGAGATGCATATGGGCCAAACCACCGGCCCCGGCACCGGGATGCCGCTGCTGCATCTCGACGGCCGCCCGGAAGGGGCCACGGCCCGGGGCGGACAGGTGGCCGGTTGCTACCTGCACGGCCTGTTCACCGCCGACGGCTTCCGCCGCCGTTTCCTCGATTCCCTGCGGCCCGGGCGAACTTCCTCCCTGGCCTATCAAGCACAAGTGGAAACTGTCCTCGATGCCCTGGCCGAGCATTGCGAGCGCCATCTGGACATGCCAGGGTTATGGAGGATTGCCCGAGAAGGCGGCATGCAAGCTAGGACGTCTTAGTCCCCCACGATGCCGGGAAAGAGGAAAGGCCCGTTCGTCTTACCATGTTTAGACCCCTCAGCCTCCTTCCCCTTCTTCCTCCTTCGTGGGATTTCAGCCGGCCGATGCAGACGATGAGCCGATGAGCAGCGAGCCGGCAGTTGAACCCCTTCCGACGTCGTTTCTTGCCGGTCTTGCCGGCAGCACGGCGACGGGTGCCATGATTCAGGCCCATGACTGGGCTTCCTCTCCCCTGGGACCGCCCGAAACCTGGCCTATCCAGCTGCGCACGCTGGTCTCGCTGATGCTGGGCTCGCAACAGCCCATGTTCGTGGTCTGGGGCCCCGCCCAGATCCTGCTCTACAACGATCCTTACGGCGAGATCCTGGGCCGCAAGCATCCCGGCGCCATGGGCCAGCCCTTCCTGGATGTCTGGTCCGAAATCCGCGACGACCTGATCCCCATCGTCGAGCAGACCTATGCGGGCAAGCCGGTGCAGATGGACGACATCACCCTCATCATGCACCGCAAGGGCTATGCCGAGGAAACCCACTTCGCCTTTTCCTACACGCCGGTCCATGACGAGGACGGCATGGTCTGCGGCCTGTTCTGCTCCTGCATCGAAACCACCCAGGAAGTCTTCGCCAAGCGGCGCCTCGTTGCCGAAGGCGAACGCCTGCGCGAGCTGTTCCGCCAGGCGCCGGGCTTCTTCTATGTGTGGCGCGGCCCCGAACACGTCTTCGAAATGGCCAATGACGCCTATTACCAGCTGATCGGCCGCCGCGACATCATCGGCAAGCCCGCCCGGGAAGCCTTGCCCGAGATCGAGGGCCAGGGATTCTTCGACTGGGCGGACCAAGCCTATGCCAGCGGCAAGCCCCATGTCGGGACCGGCGTCCCGGCAAGAATTCAGCGTGAACCGGGAGCCCCGCTGGAAGAGCGTTTCGTCACCTTCGTCTTCCAGCCGATCCGCGACGCCGCCGGGCAGGTGACCGGCCTGTTCGTCCAGGGCAACGATGTGACCGAGGAGAAACGGACCGAGCAGGCGCTGCGGGAACTGAACGCGACGCTGGAACGGCGCGTCGCCGAACGCACCGCAGACCGCGACCGCATGTGGCGCCTTTCCACCGACATCATGCTCGTCCATCGCCACGATGCCACCATTACGGCGGTCAATCCCGCCTGCAGCACGGTGCTGGGCTGGCCGGAGCAGGAATTGCTGGGCAAATCCATTCTCGATTTAATCCATCCGGACGATCTGGAAACGGTCCGGACGGAGCTCCGGCGACAGGCCGAGGGCAAGACCACCCAGCATTCCATGAGTCGCCTGCGGCATAAGGACGGGTCCTACCGCTGGATTTCCTGGACGGCGGTCCCGGATGGCGGACTGGTCCATGCCGTGGGCCGCGACGTCACCGCCGAGAAGGAGCGGGAGGCGGCCCTGCAAAAGGCTGAGGAGCAGTTGCGGCAGGCGCAGAAACTGGAAGCGGTCGGCCAGCTTACCGGCGGCGTGGCGCATGATTTCAACAACTTGCTGCAAGCCCTGAGCGGCTGCCTGACCATGATCGGCCTGCGGGCCCCGGATACCGGCCTCCAGCCGCTGCTGGACGCGGGACAGCAGGCCGTGGACCGGGGCGCCAAGCTGGTGCAGCAGCTCATGGCCTTTGCCCGGCGCGAAAGCCTGCGGCCCGAGCCGCTGGACGTGCGCGACCGGGTCTTGTCCATGTCGGGCCTGCTGGAACGGGCGTTGCGGGCGGATATCCATCTCGCCCTCGATTTCGCCCCCGGCCTGTGGCGCATCGAAGTGGACCCGACACAATTCGAACTGGCACTGATCAACATGGCGGTGAATGCGCGCGACGCCATGCCCGAAGGCGGCCATTTGCGCATCCGGGCGGAAAACACGGTGCTGAAGCCCGACGACCCGACAGGGCTGGAAGGGGAATTCGTCCGCCTTTCCGTCAGCGATACCGGCACCGGCATGCCCGCCGAGGTCAAGGCCAAGGCCTTCGATCCCTTCTTCACCACCAAGGAAGTCGGCAAGGGCAGCGGCCTTGGCCTCGCCCAGGTCTATGGCCTGACCCAACAGGCCGGGGGAACCGCCTGGATCGAAAGCACCGAGGGCCAGGGCACCAGCATCATCATGCTGTTGCGCCGCTCGCGCTCTGCGGCCAGCTGCGTGGAAGAAGCGCTTCCCCCACCGGCCGAGGCGACGCGACGGAGCGGGCGCGTACTGTTGGTGGAAGACGATCCCATCGTGGCTTCGACCGTCGCCGCCGCCCTGAGGGAAACGGGTTACGAGGTCGCGCATGTCGCCACGGCGGATGACGCCTTGCCGCTGCTCATCACCGAGGTGCGGATCGACCTGCTGTTCTCGGACATCGTCATGCCCGGCCGCCTCAACGGCGTCGACCTGGCCCGCGAGGCCCGCCGCCTGCGCCCCGAACTGCCGATCGTCCTCGCCACCGGCTATAGCGAAAAGGTAGCGCAGGCCGAAGGAATCCGCATCCTGTCCAAGCCCTACCGGATCGACGAACTGATCCAGCTTCTGGATGCTGCGTCGGGAGAAAAAGAGAAGGGGTAGAGTTTTTATAGGCTCAAGACTCTCATGTGGATCTCGGCCATGCTTCGAGACGGCCCTGCGGGCCTCCTCAGCATGAGGTTTAACATATTGATATATTAATAGAATTAGCCTCATGCGGAGGAGCCGCGAAGCGGCGTCTCGAAGCATGGGGCGGAGCAGGCAAAGGCTAATACGACATCGGACCTTGGAGCGTATTAAAAGCACGGAAATTTAATGAGACACAGATGAACACAGATAAAAAATAAATCGTGAAAATAATCTGTGTTCATCTGTGTCCTGAAATAAAATCCAGGGAAAGAGCCTCCCCTCTCACCCCCAATGCACCATCACCCAGAACAGCCCCGCGACCAAGGCCGCGTTCAGCACGCAGGCCAGGACGTAGAGATTCAGCGCGCGGCGGATATCCGTGGCGGTGGCGCGGGCCTTGCCGTCGCCGATCCAGCGGTCGGGAACGGTGACCTCGCCATAGCGGCGCGGCCCCGCCAGGGCCAGGTCCAGGGCACCGGCCATGGCTGCTTCCGGCCAGCCTGAATTGGGCGAGCGGTGGTTTCCGGCATCGCGCAGCATGATCCGCAGGCTGCGCCAGCCCGACGCGCCGCGATAGGCACTGGCTGCCAGCACCAGCAGCAGGCCGGAAAGACGCGCCGGAATCAGGTTCATCAGGTCGTCGAGGCGGGCCGAGGCCATGCCGAAGGCGCGATAGCGTTCCGACATATGGCCGATCATGCTGTCCAGCGTGTTCACCGTCTTGTAGACCAGCAGGCCGGGCAGGCCGAACAGCACGAACCAGAAGACCGGCGCGACGATGCCGTCGGAAAAATTCTCGGCGCAGGATTCGATGGCGGCGCGCGAGACACCGTATTCGTCCAGGCTTTGCGGATCGCGCCCGACAATCATCGACACCGCCACGCGCCCGCCCCATAGCCCGCTTTCCTCCAGGGCGCGGGCGACCTCGCGCACATGATCGTAGAGCGACCGCTGGGCGATCAGCAGCGAGGCCAGCACGACCTCGGCGATCCAGCCATAGGGCACCTGCCGGGCCGCCCAGGCAATCCCCCAGCCGATCCCCGCCGAAAGCAGCAGCATGAAAACCAGCACCAGGATGCCGCGCATGCGCCGCGATCCTTCCGTCCGGCTGGGGCGGTTCAGCTTGCGTTCCAGCAGGCCGATCAGCTTGCCGATCGCCGCCACCGGATGGGGCAGGACGCGGAAGATGAGCGACATCTCGCCGACCACGGCATCCAATGCCAGAGCCAGCAGGAGAATGAGAAGCGGCGACAGGCCTGTATCGCTAAAAAGCAGCATGGCGGCAGGATGATGCGGCGCAGGAAGGCCGTCAACGCCTGCCTTTTCCATACCATTCCTCCGCCGCGATGATTATCCTGCCGGCCGCAGCAAAGAGGACGAGAATGACCAAGGTCTGGAGCCAAGCCCAGCCGCAAGGCTGGACCGCCGCAGGAACCGCCGCCGCCATCATCCTGGCGGCCGTGCTGCTGCGCCTCTTCATCGGCGCCACGATGGGCATGGGGGTGGACGAATCCTATACCGTGTCCAATGCCCGCCAGCTCAGCCTGGGCTATTTCGACCATCCGCCGCTGCATCAATGGATCGTCTGGGCCACCGTGGCCCTGACCGGCAGCGAAGCCCCGCTGGTCGTGCGCCTGCCCTTCATCCTGATGTTCGCCGGAACCTCGTGGATGATGTTCCTGCTGGGCCGGGCCTTCTTCGGCAACTGGGCCGGGACCTGGGCGGCGGCGGCGCTGAACCTGTCGGCGGTCTTCACGCTCAGCGCCGGCGGCTGGGTGGTGCCCGACGGGCCGCTGATGTTCTTCATGATGGCCGCGGCGCTGTGCCTCGCCCGCCTGTTCTTCCCCGAAAAGTTCGGCGGAGAGACGCGCCATCCCCTGCTGCTGTGGCTGGCGGCGGGCCTGTTCATCGGTTTGGCGACGCTGGCGAAGTATCACGGGGTCTTCCTCGGCCTCGGCATCCTTCTCTTCGTGCTGACCAGCGCCCCGCACCGCCGCTGGCTCGCCCATCCCGGTCCCTGGCTGGGAGCGATCCTGGCGCTGCTGGTCTTCTCGCCCGCTCTGATCTGGAACTGGCAGAACGACTGGGTTTCGCTGGCCTTCCAGAGCGGACGCGGCATGCCTTCGGGCCGCCTGCGCCCCGAACTGGTGCTGCAAAATATCGTGGGCCAGATGGCCTGGCTGCTGCCCTGGATCTTCATTCCCATGGCCTGGCTGCTGTTCAAGGCACTGAAGCAAGGCCCGAAGGGGCGCGAGCGCTGGTTCCTGGCCTGCCTCGCCATCGGTCCCATCGCCATCTTCACCATTGTTCCCCTGTGGGGCTCGCGCGGCCTGCCCCATTGGCAGGCGCCGGGCTGGCTGATGGTCTTCCCGCTGCTGGGCGCCCTGCTCGCCACCCGGCTGGCCGAAGGCAGGACCTGGCCCAGGCGCTGGCTGAAATATTCCACCGTGACCCTGCTGGCGCTGCTGGCCTTCGCCTGGAGCCATGTCGTCACGGGATGGGTGCCGCTGCCCAAGGACCCCACCCATGAAGCGGTCGATTGGACGGGGCTGGAACAGGCGCTGGAATCGCGCGGCCTGTTGGACCGCCCGGATGTCTTCGTCGTCTCGGTGCGATGGCTGGAAGGCGGCAAGATAGACTACGCCCTGGGCGGGCGGGCGCCGGTCCTGGTCCTGACCCGGGACCCCCGCCATTTCGCCTTCCGCTTCGACCCCCGCGACTTCCAGGGCCAGGACGCCGTCATCGTCGGGCGCGAACGCAGCATGGAAAAAGCCGCCGCCACATACGCCCCCTATTTCGAGGAGATCGAGCCCTTGGGCGAGGCCGTCATCGGCCGCATGGGCCGCGAGGAATTCCGCCTGCCCATGTTGCTGGGCAAGGGCTTCAAGGGCGATTACCCCCTGCCCTTCCCGCAGCGGGACTGAAGATCGCCTTTTTCCCTCAGTACAGGCTGTCGCGGTCGGTGGCCCAGGCCAGGTAGCCGGGCAGGATGGTGACGATCACCACCAGCCCGTAGAGCAGCGACACCGACAGGATCGGCCCCTTGTCGATGCCCGCCAGCAGGAACAGCCCGACCATGGCGCCCTCGCGCACGCCCCAGCCGGCCAGCGAGATGGGCAGGGCCATGAACAGCATGACCAGCGGGATCAGGGTCAGGAACAGGATGAAAGCCTGATCGATCCCCACCGCCAGGGCGATGAACCAGACCGCCAGGATCGAGAAGACATGGGTGACGATGGACAGGCCGAACTGGGCGATGAAGCTGCGCGTGCGGCGGAAGAGCTGGTAGAGGTTGAGCGATAGATCGACCAGCAGGCGCAGCAGCCTGCGGCGGCGCAGGAAAGTCCAGCGATGGAACAGCGTCAGGAACAGCACGCCGCCGATCCCCGCCGCGAAGACCAGGATCACCAAGACTTCCAGGTCGTGGGTGAAGAAGCCGGGCGTGGCCAGGGCCGCCAGCAGGCCGATGAACAGCAGGCCCAGAATCCCGAACAGCCGGTCGATGAAGACGCCGAAGAAGCTTTGCGCCAGATCGACGCCCGTGCGCTTCACATCCATCACCCGGACCACATCGCCGCCGATATTGCTGGGCAGAAGCTGGTTGAAGAAGGCTCCCTTGAAATAGGAACGCAGGAAAAAGCCCCAGTTCCTGCCATGGCCCAGCACCCGCATGATGAAGAACCAGCGATAGGACGCCACCACGGTGCTGAGGAACTGGCACAGGACGGCGGCGGCCAGGAAGGCCGGATCGGCCTGGGCGGCATGGCCCAGCACCGCACCCATGTCCACCTGCGTGGCGAGGAAAGCCAGCAGCCCGAGGGTCACGGCGATTTTAAGGGCGGTCTTCACAGGGGGGATTTCCCGGTCTGCAGGACAAACGGCAGCCGTCTTTAGCAGCAAGACGCGCCGCACCGCAAGGGAATGCCCCTGGCGAGAAAAGCCCTGACAGTCTTTCCCTCTGCTTCTATAGTCCAGCTTCCGTGACGGGCACCCGGAGGCTGGGACCAGGCGACCCGTCCGGTGCGGGCCCCGGCCCGCGCCCTGCAACGCTCGAAGGCAAGGACCAAGCGATGACGCTCAAGACCGGTGTGATGATCTGCGGCCACGGCAGCCGCGATGTGGAAGCGATCGAGGAATTCGGCCTGCTGGCCCGGCATCTGACGGCACGCCTGCCGCAATATGACGTGGAAAGCGGCTATCTGGAATTCGCCCGCCCGATCATCCGCGACGGCCTTGAAAAGCTGAAGGAAAAGGGCTGCGAGCGCATTCTCGCCGTGCCCGGCATGCTGTTCGCCGCCGGTCATGTGAAGAACGACCTGCCCTGGGAGATCAACAGCTTCGCCGCCGAGAATCCCGGCATCGACATCCAGTTCGGCCGCGAACTGGGCATCGATCCCAAGTTGCTGAAGGCATCCGCCGCCCGCATCGAGGAGGCCCTGGCCGAAGCCGACGAGACCGCCATCGCGCGCAAGGACACCCTGCTGGTGGTCGTCGGACGCGGCACCAACGATCCCGACAGCAATTCCAACATCGCCAAGGTCGCCCGCATGCTGTGGGAAGGCATGGGCTTCGGCTGGGCCGAAGTGGCCTTTTCCGGCGTCACCACGCCGCTGGTGGATGCGGCGCTGGACCGCGCCGTGCGCCTGGGCTTCAAGCGCATCGTCGTCTTCCCCTATTTCCTGTTCACCGGCATCCTGGTCAAGCGCATCTACGACTGGACCGACGAAGCCGCCGCCCGCTATCCCGATGTGCATTTCGTCAAGGCCGCCTATCTGCGCGATCATCCTTTGGTGATCGACAGCTTCGTCGAGCGCGTGAACGACATCCTGGTTGGCCAGAACGCCATGAACTGCCAGCTCTGCAAATACCGCGAACAGGTGGTGGGCTATGAATCGGCGGTCGGCGCGGTGCAGGCCGGTCATCATCACCATGTGCGCGGCGTCGGCACCGACGCGGACCATCACCACCACGATCATCATCATGATCACGGCCACCACCATCACGGCCATGGGCATCACCACCATCATCACGACTGAGGCGGCGTGATGGAGTATCTGCGCGACCCGGATGCCATCTATGCCGAATCCTTCGCCACCATAAGGCGGGAAGCGGCGCTGGATCGCATCCCGGCGGATCTGGAAGCCCTGGCGGTGCGGGTCATCCATGCCTGCGGCATGACCGACCTCGCCGCCGACCTGGCCTTCAGCGACGGGGCCGGAGCGGCCGGGCGCGCCGCCCTGGCCGCCGGGGCGCCGATCCTGGTCGATGCGGAAATGGTGTCGCACGGCATCATCCGCCGCCGTTTGCCGCGCACCAATCCGGTGATCTGCACCCTGAACGATTCCCAGGTCGCGGAAATGGCCGCCCGTTCCGGCACCACGCGCTCGGCGGCGGCCGTCGACCTGTGGCGGCCCCATCTGGCGGGCGCGGTGGTCGCCATCGGCAACGCCCCCACCGCCCTGTTCCACCTGCTGGAGCTGATCCGTTCCGGCGGGCCACGCCCGGCGCTGATCCTGGGCTTCCCCGTCGGCTTCGTCGGCGCCGCCGAATCCAAGGATGCCCTGGCCGACGGCGATTGGGGATGCCCCTTCGTCACCCTGCGCGGACGGCGCGGCGGCTCGGCCATGGCAGCCGCCGCCGTCAATGCCCTGGCCGCCAGCGAGCGCGCCGCACCATGAGTAGCTGGCTGACCGTCATCGGCATCGGCGAGGACGGCTTGAACGGCCTCTCCGACGCGGCCCGGCGGCTGCTGGACGGGGCCGAAACCGTCTTCGGCGGCGCCCGCCATCTGGCGATGCTGCCCCCGGGCATGGCGGAGCGGGTGGAATGGCCCTCGCCCTTCGCCCAAGGCATCGAGCGGCTGAAGGCGATGCGCGGCCGCCGGGTCTGCGTGCTGGCCAGCGGCGATCCCATGTGGTTCGGCATCGGCGCCACCCTGACGCGGCATTTCGAGCCCGAGGAAATGCTGGTCCTGCCCCATCCCGGCGCCTTCAGCCTAGCGGCGGCGCGGCTGGGCTGGCCGTTGCAGGATTGCCTTTGCCTGACCGTCCATGGGCGGCCGGTGGAGGCCCTGGCGCTGCATCTGTTCCCCGGCGCGAAGCTGCTGATCCTGTCGGAGAACGGACGGTCGCCCGACCGCATCGCCGATCTTCTGCGCAAGCGCGGCTTCGGGCCGAGCCTGATGACGGTGCTGGAACATCTGGGCGGCGAACGCCAGAGCGTGCTGTCCGCCCCCGCTTCCTCCTGGGATGCCCGCTCCGCCGACCTCAACCTGGTGGCGGTGGAATGCCGTGCCGCACCGGGCAGCAGGGCACCGTCCCGCATCGGCGGCCTGCCCGACGAAGCCTTCGAGCATGACGGGCAGTTGACCAAGCGGGAGATCCGCGCCGTAACGATGTCCACCCTGGCCCCGCGGCCGGGCGAGCTTCTGTGGGATATCGGCGCGGGCAGCGGCTCGATCGCCATCGAATGGATGCGCGCCGGCGGCAGGGCCGTGGCGCTGGAGAAAGATTCCAACCGCCTCCGCGTCATGGCCTGCAATGCCGCCAATCTGGGTGTTCCCGGCCTGTCCATCATCCCGGGCGAGGCACCCGGCGCCCTGGCGGATCTCGGCGAGGCGCCCGATGCCGTCTTCGTCGGCGGCGGCGTCTCCGTCCCCGGCCTGCTGGAGGCCTGCTGGAACGCGCTGAAACCCGGCGGACGGCTGGTCGCCAATGCGGTGACGGTCCAGGGCGAGGCGGCGCTGCTGTCCTGGCATCAAGCCCAGGGCGGCGACCTCACCCGGCTTTCCGTTTCGAGACTGAAACAAACCGGCGGCTTCCAGGGCTGGGCGCCGCTGCGGCCCGTCACCCAATATCACGGGGAAAAGCCGTGAGCGGGACCCTTTACGGCCTGGGAGTCGGTCCCGGCGATCCCGAATTGCTGACGCTGAAGGCCCTGCGTCTCCTGAAATCCTGCCCGACCCTGGCCTATCTGGCCGGGATGAGCGGCGAGAGCATGGCGCGCGGCATCGTGGCGGAACATCTGACCGGCCAGCAGCGCGAGATCGTCCTGCCCATGAGCTTCGATCCCGCCCCCGGCGCCGCCGATGCCGCCTATGACCAGGGCGCCCAGGCCATCGCCGAGGAACTGGCGGCGGGCCGCGACGTCGCCGTTTTGTGCGAGGGCGACCCCTTCTTCTTCGGCTCCTTCCAGTATCTCTATAACCGCCTGTCCGGGCGCTTTCCGGTACAGGTGGTGCCGGGCGTGTCCTCGGTCATGGCGGCCTCGGCCGAACTCGGCCTGCCCCTGACCGCGCGCAACGACGCTTTGGCGGTGATCCCCGCCACACGGCCCGAGGAAGAAATTGCCGGGCTGCTGGACAGCGCAGATGCCGCCGCCATCATGAAGCTGGGACGCCATCTGCCCAGGATCCTCGACCTGCTCGACCGCCTGGGCCTGTCGGAAAAGGCCCGCTATATCGAGCGCGTCGGCCTGCCCGCCCAGCGCATCCTGTCCCTGGCCGAGGCCCGCGCCTCGGGCGCCCCCTATTTCTCCATCATCCTGATCTCCAAGAGGAGCGCGGTCCCGTGACCAGCCCCGCCATCATCGTCCTGAGCGACGCCGCCCTGCCCGTCGCCCGCCGCATCCAGGCCGCCCTGCCCGCCGCCGAAATCCATGGCCTGGAAGGCCGCGTCCGGGACGTGGACCAGGGATTCGGAAAGACCAAGCGCCATCTGCGCGAGCTGTTCCAGCAGGAGCGCCCGATCATCGGCGTCTGCGCCGCCGGTATCCTGATCCGCGCGCTTGCCAAGGTGCTGGACGACAAATGGTCCGAGCCGCCGGTCGTCGCCGTGGCCCTGGACGGCTCCTCTGCCGTGCCGCTGCTGGGCGGTCATCACGGCGCCAATGAACTGGCGCGCCTGATCGCCCAGGCCACGCAGGGCTTCGCCGCCGTGACGACGGCGGGTGATCTGGCTTTCGGCGCCGCGCTGGACGAACCGCCGCCGGGCTGGCGCATCTCGAACCCGCAGACGGCCAAGACCGTGGTGTCCGCCCTGCTGGCGGGACAAAAGGTGACCCTGGACGACGAAACCGGCGCGGCGGACTGGCTGCGCGCTTCGGCCATTCCTTTCGCCGAAAGCGGCGAATACGGCATCCGCGTCACCCTGCGCGACCTCGCCGGTTCGGCGGGCGAGCTGGTGATGCATCCGCCCCGCCTGGTGCTGGGCGTGGGTTGCGAGCGCGACACGCCTGCCGAAGAACTCCTGGCCCTGGTGCGTGAGACCCTGGCGGTGCGGGGCCTGTCGCCCCAGGCCGTGGCCTGCGTCGCCTCGCTGGACCTGAAGGCCGACGAGGCCGCCGTCCATGCTTTGGCCAAAGCCCTGGACGTGCCCGCCCGTTTCTTCACCGCCGAGGAATTGGAGGCGCAGGCCCCCAGGCTCGCGACGCCGTCCGACGTCGTGTTCCGCGAGACCGGCTGCCATGGCGTCTCCGAGGGCGCCGCCCTGGCCGCTGCCGGTCCCGGTGCGGAACTCATCGTCGCCAAGGTCAAGGCCCGCCGCGCCACTTGCGCCATCGCCAAAGCCGATCACGACATCCAGCCCGCCACGGTGGGACGCGCACGCGGCAAGCTGTTCGTCGTCGGCATCGGGCCCGGCAACGACGACTGGCGCACCCCCGAAGCCAGCCGCGCCGTCGCCGAGGCCGAGGATCTGGTCGGCTACGGCCTCTATCTCGACCTGCTGGGCGAAGCTGCCGCAGGCAAGCCGCGCCATGAAAGCGCCCTGGGCGAGGAAGAGGACCGCGCCCGCATCGCCCTTGAGCTTGCCGCCCAGGGCAAGACCGTCGCCCTGGTCTGTTCCGGCGATGCCGGAATTTATGCCCTGGCGACGCTGGTGATGGAATTGCTCGACCGCGCCGACCGTCCCGACTGGAACCGCGTCGAGGTGCAGGTCTGCCCCGGCATTTCCGCCATCCAGGCCGCCGCCGCGCGGGCCGGGGCACCGATCAACCACGATTTCTGCACCATCTCGCTGTCCAACCTGCTGACACCGTGGGAGGTCATCGAGAAGCGCCTGAAAGCCGCCGCCGAGGGGGATTTCGTCGTCGCTTTCTACAATCCCGTCTCGAAACGCCGCCGCGAGCAACTGACCATCGCCCGCGACATCCTGCTGACCGGCCGCCCCGGCACCACGCCGGTCATCCTGGCGCGCAACCTGGGCCGTCCCGGCGAAAGCGTCGAAACCGTGCCGCTGGCCGAGTTGACGCCCGACATGGCCGACATGCTGACCCTGGTCCTGGTCGGCAACAGCGAGACCCGCGCCGTCAAGCGCGGCGTGCAACGCCACGTCTATACGCCGCGCGGCTATGGCGGGAAGATGAAGGTGAAAGTGAAGGGCTAGCCGCCTTCTGGCAGCCAGACCGCCCGCTCAAGACGATAGACATAGCAATCGTCGCTGCCGAACAGACGGCGCTCGACGCACCGGAACCCCAGCCGTTCATAGAAGCGGTGCGCCCCGGTGTTGCGGACGAGCGGATCGACCAGGACGGCCTTCACCGCCGGATCAGAGAAGCAGCGTTGCAAGGCGAGGCGCATCATCCGCGTCCCATGGCCGCGCCCGAGATCGGCTTCCTCGCCGATCCACAGATCGATGGCGCGCAGGCCGTCCTCCGCCGTGCCCCAATATCCCGTCTCCTCGCGGGCGGGATCGATGATCTGCATCACGCCGATGGCCCGGCCATCCGCCTCGCCGATCAGCAATTCCCGCCATGGCGGATGACGCGGCAATTCGGTTTCCCATTCCATCGCGCCGTCATCGCCCGTGGCGGCACGGACATGCGGCTTGCCGTCCCAGGAACGCAGGAGCGGCAAATCGGCAAGAGTGGCGGGGCGCAGGATCATGCGAGCGTCACGGAAGGGTCTTTTCCTTCCTGGAAAACGAGAAGTCGAACAAGAATAAAACAATAAATTGCGCGTAAATACCATATCGGTCGTCGGGAGGCGGACCTCCTTGCGGCAGCAGGACAACATCCTGCCCGGCATCATCTGCCGCAGTCTTTAGCGCAGCGCTCCCGACACCACGGGCAGGATGGCTCGCTTGGCTTCGGCATCCTCGTCCGTTCCGGCACCGACGAAGGCTTCCGGAGGCACCATCACGACATGCTCGCTGACCCCGGCGGCCTCGGGATCGCTGCCCTGGTCGATGACCTGGGCCAGGCCCCGCAACTCGTCGGGCGGAATGTCGCCGGTCATGGCGAAGACCAGCGGGCCGTTGGTCCAGTACAGCAAGCCGCGCCCGCCGGATTCATGGAAGCGGAATTGCGGTTCGCTGCGTTCCCAGCGGGCCTGGAGGAAGAGTTCGACCTGCCGTCCCTGCTTGTCGGTATAGGTCAGCTGCACCGCCGGACGGGCGGGATTACCCACCAATCCCTGGCCGACCAGCTGGAAACCGACCGCATCCAGCCGGGGCGGATTCTCGGCGGGGCGCACCCTTTCGGCCAGCCATGCCACCGGTTCCATCGTGCCGTTGCCGTTATTCGCCACCGTCGTCAGATGGGCTTGGCTGACATTGTTGCTGTTCTGCGCCAGCATGGACGCCAGATCGGGCTGGCTCTGGTGCTGGCCGGCGGCGAAACCCAGCCCGCCGGCCAGCACCATAAGCCCGAGTCCCGCCGCCACGCGCGGCATGGGATGGAAGGCGCGCGGCTGACGGGGCTTGGGATCGAGAATGGCGGTCAGCCTTGCGGGCGGCTCTTCCTGGTAGCGCCTCTCGAAAAGCTGACGGATGCCATCCTTGATGGCCAAGTCCAGCGCGACCCGGCGCGCCGCTTCGGGATTGCGCTCCAGATAGGCCTCGACGCTGCGGCGCCGGGCCGGGTCCAGATGCCCATCCACATAGGCAAGAAGATCGAGTTCTGTGATCACCTCGTCGGCGGACGTCATTTCACCCTCCGAAGGCGTGGCACGGACGGAGTGCTGGCCACGACCGCATTGCGGTCCGCCACCCCGTCGGCCGAGGCTTCTTCCCGCAGTGCATTGGACACACTGTCACGCAGGGCGGCTCTCCCCCGCGACAGACGGGACCGCACGGTCCCCATGGAAATTCCCAAGATTTCGGCGGCTTCGTCGTAGCGCAGCCCTTCCATCGCCACCAGGGTGATCACCTCGCGCTGCTCGCGCGGCAGATCGCTCAAGGCACGCGACAATTCCTTCAGCTCCATATGCGCCACCTGCCCGCCCCGCTCGCTCAGGGAAGAAGCGGTTTCCACATCTTCCAGCGGCACCGTATAGGGCGAACGCTTGGCGCTGCGCAGCGTGCTCAGATGGACGTTGTAGAGAATGCGGAAGAGCCAGGCGCGGATGTTGCTGCCGCGCCGCCAAAGCTCGTGCTTGCGCAATGCCCGTTCCAGGCAGTCCTGCACCAAGTCGTCAGCTCCCGAATCGTTGCGCAACGCCCGTGCATAGCGTCGCAGACGGGGCAACTCGCGGGCAATAAGCCACTTGGTATCGTCCATGGGGTCTGGTCTCCCTGCCATGTTCTCTGGGGCCTGCTGCTCCTGCCTGGGATTCATTGGGGCGGGCCACCTTCCGCGGCTTCTTCTCCCCCGAGGCCCCCCATGCCGCCCAGTTCGGGCGCGGCGCCGGCGACCTGCTGGGCCGGAGCGCAGAGAGCGCTGACCGTATCCACGGCCACCGGGTTGACCCGGCAGACCATCACCTCGCCGGTCTGGCGGTTGATGCGCCAGGCGGTATCACGGTCGCCCGCGACGATGTCGAATGTTCCATTCTGCTGGCCGGTCTGTTGCTGCCCAGCCTGGGGCTGCGCGGCCTGCATCTCTCCTTCCTGGGCCTGCACGGCCAAAGGAGAGGCGGCCAGCATGAACAGGCTGACGGCGAAGGTGGCGAACGCTTTCATCGGGTGTCGCTCCTTTTAATCGCGGTTCTGCCAGGAACCGGCCACATGGCGGTTCCAGAAGAGAAATGCGCACGACACCCAGTTTGTTCCGCTGTTCATAAAGCTTGTTGCGGTGCGAAAGGAGTGTTGTCCCCTGGCCTGATGGGGAAGGAGACGCTATGCTGCCGCCCAATTTCCGCTGAGTTCCCGGATTTCAGCTTTTCCAGACGGGACGACATGACCGTTCATTTCATCGGCGCCGGTCCGGGCGCCCCCGACCTGATCACCCTGCGCGGCCTCAACCTGATCCGTTCCTGCCCGGTCTGCCTCTATGCGGGCTCGCTGGTTCCGGCCGAAATCGTCGCCGCCGCCCCGGACGGGGCGCGGGTGATCGACACCGCGCCGCTGAACCTGGACGAGATCGTCGAGGAAATCCGCCAAGCCCATGCCAAGGGCCAGGATGTCGCCCGCGTCCATTCCGGCGATCCTTCCATCTATGGCGCCATCGCCGAGCAGATGCGCCGTTTGGACCAGATGGGCATTCCCTATGACGTGACGCCGGGCGTGCCCGCCTTCGCCGCCGCCGCCGCCGCCATCAACAGCGAACTCACGCTTCCCGACATCAGCCAGACCATCATCCTGACCCGCACCGCCGTGCGCGCCTCGTCCATGCCCGAAGGCGAGGATCTGGCGACCCTCGGCCGCAGCGGCGCCACGCTGGCGATCCACCTGTCGGTCAACAACCTGGCCCATGTCGTGCGGGAATTGACGCCGCTCTACGGCGAGGACTGTCCGGTGGTGGTGGCCTATCGCGCCAGTTGGCCCGACCAGATGATCCTGCGCGGCACGCTTCGCGACATCCGCGACAAGGTCAAGGCGGCCAAGCTGACCCGCACCGCCCTGATCCTGGTGGGCCGCGTGCTGGCCTCGGAGGATTTCACCGATTCCCGGCTCTATGCCGCCGATCACGACCATGTGCTGAGGCCGCGCCGGGCGGAGGGATGAGGAACGGGCGCGCTGCGCCCCTCCCTCTCAAGGACCTACCCCTTTTAATCCCGATTCTTGAGACGGTATCCGCCCCGTTCGGTGACGATCAGGCCGGGATCGCCGCCCGCCGCTTCGATCTTCTGGCGCAGGCGGTAGATATGGGTTCCCAAAGTGTGGGTGGCGATGCCTTCGCCATAGCCCCAGATATCGGCCAGAAGACGCTCGCGGGGGACGCTGCCCTTGGCCCGGCACAGCATGTCGAGGATCGCCACTTCCTTTTCGGTCAGGCGCACCACCCGGCCCTCGGCATCGGTCATTTCCTTGGCGGCGGGACGGCAATGCCAGGGGCCGACGGCGAAATCGGCCAGGGGCGGACGATCGAGAAGGGCCTTCAGCCGCGCCAGGACCTGCCCGACCCGCAGGGGCTTGGGCAGGCAATCGTCCACCTCGGCCGGGCTGGCCATATCGGGCGCGGCCAGCAGCAGGATCGCCGCCCTGGGCAGCGCCTGGCGCATTGCCTGCGCCGCCTCGCTTGTACTCATATCGGGCAGAGTGGCGTCCAGCAGAACGGCATCGCAGCCTTCGGCCAGCGCCAGCCCCTCGGCGCCGGAAGCGGCATGCCGGATCGTGAAGGGGCCGAATGCACCCAATTGCTCTGCCAGGGAATGGCGCAACAGGGCATCGTCTTCGATGATGAGAATCACTTTCGATTGGTCCATGACCACTTGATAGCATGAGCGCAGCCCAGGCTCCACGGCTCAGCATGGCTTTTTGAAATGCTGGCCCTTTTGCCGCAGCGGGAAAGCCGTTATCTTCCCCCTTTGTTTTACTAGGACCTTCGCCAATGATCAGGCCGCTTTCCGTCATCCCCGAATCCCTGCCCCCGGCGCCCGCGCCCCTGGTGGCGGTGGACCGTGCCTGCGGTGAAATACGCCGGGGCGGCATCGTGGTCCTGCGCGAGAAGATCGGCGGAAGCTGGGCGCTGGTCCTGGCTACCGAAGCCGCGACGGAAGACTCCCTGGCGCGGCTTGCCAGCCTGGCCGGCAGCGAAGCGGCCCTGGTCGTCACCACCCGCCGGGTGCGGGCCTTGGGCCAGGAACCCCCCGCCGCCGAAGCCGCCTTGCTGGAAGACCCCCGAGGCCTGAGCGTGAGCGAATTGCTGGCGGTCGCCGATCCCTGCGCGGACCTGCCCGTTCCCGCCGGACTGCATTTCGTCGCCGCCGTGCCGGGCGGGGCCGCCGAGGCGGCCATGCGCCTGGCCAAGATCGCCCGGCTGTTGCCTTCGGCTTTCGTCGCCCCCTGCGAAGGCGATGCCGCCGCCTTCGCCCGGCGCCATCACCTGCTTTGCGTCACCGCCGACGAGATCGCCGTCCATACCGCCATGGCGGCGGAAAGCCTGCGCCTGGTGGGCGAGGCGCGCGTGCCGCTGGTGGAGTCCGAGAATACCCGCATCCTGGCCTTCCGCCCCAGCGATGGCGGCGTCGAGCATCTGGCCATCGTCATCGGCGAGCCCGATCTGGACCGTCCCGTCCTGACCCGGCTGCATTCGGAATGCTTCACCGGCGACCTGCTGGGCTCGCTGCGTTGCGATTGCGGTGATCAGCTGCGCGGCGCCATTGCCGAAATCTCGCAGGCGGGAAGCGGCATCCTTCTCTATCTCGCCCAGGAAGGACGCGGTATCGGCCTGGTCAACAAGCTGCGCGCCTATCGCCTGCAGGATGCCGGTTTCGACACGCTGGACGCCAACGGCCAGCTGGGCTTCGACGATGACGAGCGGGTCTATCTTCCCGCCGCCCGCATGCTGCGCCTGCTGGGAGTCGAACAGGTGCGCCTGCTGACCAACAATCCGCTGAAGGTCCAGGCCCTGGCCCGCCACGGCATCGCCGTCAGCGAACGGGTGCCCCATGTCTTCCCGGCCAACGGCCATAACGAGCATTACCTGCGCACCAAGGCCACCCGCAGCGGCCATCTTTTCTAGGACGACCCGGCATATCCTGCCGGGTCGGACTCTTTTGCCGCCTCGGCCGGGATGAAAATCCTGCAATATCAAAGAGTTGGTTTTGGCCCGCCTCTTGCTTCCCTGCCTGGGACGGAAAAGGATTGAGCAGATGGCCGTTTCACCCACCGCCCCCATGCCCAACGGGCAGATCGAGCGCACGCCGAATACGGATGTCGGCCAGGCCCGTAACGTCACGGCCTTTGCCAACGGCAATGACTCGCCCAGCTTCTGGGACTTCCTCGACGTCATCAATCCGCTGCAGCATATCCCCATCGTCAACGGCATCTATCGCCACATCACCGGCGACGAGATCGGCGCCGGGGCGAAGATTGCCGGCGGCGTGCTGTTCGGCGGCGTCATCGGCCTGGGTGCCGCCGTGGTCAATCTTCTGGTCGAAGAGAATTCGGGCAAGGATATCGGCGGCCATGTCATGACCGCCTTTGGTGGCGGCAAGGATGACGCCCAGGAGGCCCCGGCTACCCAGCTGGCCGAGACCGGCGCCCAACCCGCCGAAGACATGCTGATGGACCTGCCGCAAGCCGATGTCGCGGTGGGCCAGCCGATGATCATGACGCCATCCGCCGAAGAAAGCGTGCCGAATGAGCGGATGCCGCCCATTCCCGGCCCCATCGCCACGCCCGGCCTGTTCGCCATGATGCAGAATGCCGACGAACCGGCCCCCCGTGCCGCTCCGCAGCCCGAAGCCGGGCCCGCGAAGCTGGCCGTGGCCCAGGAACCGGCCCTCCTTCGGCCGGTCCACGAGGCACGGTTCATGCCGGTTCCGGAACGGATCGGCCGCGCCGAGCCTCGTCCGGTTCCCCCGGCCCCCACTTACGGCCAGCCTCACCTGAACCGTCAGCCTTTCGTTGATCCCGTCGCCATCGAACGGGCCATGGCCGCCCAGGGCCTGAGCGACGCGAATCATCCCTTGCTGAATGTTGCCGCCCCTGCCGTCCAGCCGGCCGCGGCCGCCGTGCAGGAGCAGGTGCAGGAACAAGGCGACTGGTTCACCAACAACATGATCCAGGCCCTGGAACGTTACGATTCCAGCCGCCGTGGCCGCAACGATGACAGCGCCAATCCCTGAAATCCTCGTCTCGGCGGATAACCAGCTCCGGGCCGGAGAACTGACGCTGTCCTGCGTCCTGGGCAAGGGCGGTATCCGGCAGGACAAGCGCGAAGGCGATGGGGCCACGCCGGTGGGCAGCTTCCCCCTGCGCCGCGTTCTTTACCGCCCCGACCGCATCGCGCCGCCGCGCACGGCCCTGCCCGTCTTCCCGATTTCCCCCCGGGACGGCTGGTGCGACGATCCCGGCCATCCCGACTACAACCGTCCCGTCACCTTGCCGCACCCCGCCCGGCACGAGACATTATGGCGCGAGGATCACGTCTACGACCTGATCGTCATCCTGGGCCATAACGATGATCCGCCGGTCCCCGGGGCCGGCAGCGCCATCTTCATGCATCTCGCCCGCCCGGGCCGCGAACCCACCGAAGGCTGCGTCGCCCTCGACCTGCCCGACCTGCTGCGCCTGCTGGAACTCTGCGGACCCGAAACACGGATCACCGTGAAGGGCTGATCTTCCAGGCTTGATCGGAGAGGGATTTCATTGGGTTTTTAAAAGACACAGATAAACACAGATAAACACAGATAAACACAGATAAACACAGATAAACACAGATAATATTAATATGTTGTAGAGATAATAAGTTTCAAAAAAATAAATTAAAACATATTATCTGTGTCCATCTGTGTTTATCCTATTTCATCTGTGTATTATAATAATAATTCTTCTCCCAAAAAACCTTGGTTCCTTTTTCCGGAAACCGTCATCCCCGCGAAAGCGGGGATCCATGGACTCCCGCTTTCGCGGGAGTGACGGGGAAAAAGGATCTGCCGGCGGCCTGATGGTTTCCACCTCAAAAGGCCAAGGCACCGGGAAGACGGTTTCCGCATCCCGCTTTACCGGTAATCCCGTCCGCCGAAGACCGCCGTTCCCACGCGGACATGGGTCGCGCCGCAGGCCACGGCCTGTTCATAATCACCGCTCATTCCCATGCTCAGTACCTCCAGCCCATGGCGGGCGGCGATGTCGCGCAGCAGGGTGAAATGAGGAACGGGATCTTCCTCGGCGGGCGGAATGCACATCAGCCCGATGACGGGCAGAGCCCAGGTTTCGCGGCAGGAGCGGATGAAGGCATCGGCCTCTTCGGGCAGGATTCCGGCCTTTTGCGGCTCGGCGCCGGTATTGACCTGGATCAGGCAGGCGGGACGGCGGCCGGTCGTCGCCATCTGCCGGGCCAGGGCCTCGGCCAGGCGCGGACGGTCGAGGGTTTCGATGACATCGAAGAGGGCCACCGCCTCCTTGACCTTGTTGGTCTGCAAGGGGCCGATCAGGTGCAATTCCACCCCGGGGAAGGCGTCGCACAAGGCGGGCCATTTGCCCTGGGCTTCCTGCACCCTGTTCTCACCGAAGACCCGCTGGCCTGCTTCCAGCGCCGGGCGGATATGTTCGGCCGGCCAAGTCTTGCTGACAGCCACGAGGCTGACCGAATCGGCCGGGCGCCCGGCATCCCTGGCCGCTTGGGCGAGGCGCGAGCGGACCTCGGCAAGATTGGCGGCGACGGGATTCTGCGGACTCTCTGCCATGGGGTTTGCCTATGCTAGGGTGCGGGTATGACGCAAAAACTAGCAGAGGCCGCGCTTCGCCTCAATTCACGCTACCGCCGCCGTCACAAGGACTGCGGGTCCTTGCCCGCGATCATCCTGATGACCGATGCGGAAAGGCTACCTTGCCCGGAACAGGCCGTCGCCCACCTGCCGCCCGGCTCCTGGGTGATCCTGCGTCATTACGATGCTCCGGAACGGCGGAGCCTGGGCCGGGCACTGGCGCGGCTATGCCGGGAGAAACGGTTGTTCCTTCTGGTTGCCGGCGATGTGCGGCTTGCCGCCGAGCTCCGTGCCGACGGATTGCACCTGCCGGAGAAGATGGCGCGAGGCGCGGCTGCAAAAGCCCTGGCATGGCGGCGGTCGCGCAAGGCCCTGCTCAGTATTGCGGCCCATTCCCTGCCCGCCTTGCGCCGTGCCGCCGCGCTTCATGCCGATGCCGCGACCTTGTCGCCCGTTTTTCCCACCGCCAGCCATCCCGGCGCCCTCGGCCTGGGCGTCCGCCGCTGTGCGAGCCTGTGCCGTTCCGGTGGGATCCCGGTCTATGCCCTTGGCGGTATTCGGCACAAGAATGTCAAGCATTTGACCCGCATCGACCTCGCCGGCCTGGCCACCGTCGGCGGGTTGTCTAATTAGACGTCATTTTTGGCCCAGAAGTTGCGTATCGAACCTTGCCAACCGTCCTATAGGGGTCTTCCCAGGTGGTTGCGCATAAGAAATAGGCAATTCTTCTTGGAAGGTTCAAAAACGATGCGCAACTTTTCAGCTATCATTGCGGCAGGAACTCTCGCCGTTTCGCTGTTGCCCCTGAGCGCCCAAGCGCAGGAGGGAACCGGACCCTTTGGCGGCACCCTGTCCGCCGAGATCGGCGTGACCACCGATTACGTGTTCCGCGGTATCAGCCAGACCGACGGCGACCCGGCCCTGCAGGGCGGCGTGGAATATGCCTTCCCCGTCGGGAACATGGAAATCTATGCCGGCGTCTGGGGCAGCTCGATCAATTTCGGCGGTGACGGAGACGGCAGCCTGGAATTCGATTACCTGGCCGGCCTGCGCGGCAGCCATGCCGGACTGGACTGGGATGCCGGCATCATCCACTACACCTATCCCGGCTCGTCCAGCAGCCTGGACTATGATTTCACCGAATTCGCCCTGTCCGGCGCCTATGACCTGGGCTTCGTCGTTCCCGGCGCGGGAATCGCCTACAGCCCCGATTTCTTCGGCGGTACCGGCGATGCCTGGTATTACTACGCCACCCTGGAAGTGCCGGTGCCGCTGCCCGCGCTGGAAGCCTATGAACTGGGTGTCTATGGCCGCTTCGGCCGCCAGACGATCAAGGATGGCGACGATTACAATGAATGGCTGATCGGCATCGGCGGCAGCCTCTACGGCCTGGGCCTTGCCCTGGAATACACCGATACCGACATCTCGGGCGACGACCTCGCCGACGACCGCTTCGTCTTCACCGTCTCGGCTGCCTTCTGATAAACGGCAAACAGCGAAGGGCCCCGCAGCCCTTCAAAAGCTGAAAAAGAACCGGCCTCTTTTCATCAAGAGGCCGGTATTCTTTTAAGCCTATGAGATAATCACCAAGACACAAAGACACCAAGGCTTGATCTTCTACATAAAAGCGAAACCAGGAGGCCGAATCCGGCTTCTTGGTGCCTCCATGTCTTGGTGGTCTCTCAATCTATCCACAAACGAAAAAGGGCGCAGCTTGCGCTGCGCCCTTTCCATTCCGAGTGGAAATCCGATTAGAAGCGGATGTCCAGACCGGTGACGATGGCCCAACCTTCGTTCTGAGCACCGCCAGCACCAGCTTCTTCCCAATCAGCATGGATGAAGGAGGTACGCGAGGTGATGCCCGGGCCCATGGCGTAGGAACCGGCCAGTTCCCAGACCTTGCCGCGGTCGTCACTACCACCACCCAGATCAACACGGGAGTCGAGGTAAGCAGCGCTCACGCCGAACGGACCCATGGCGTAGCCGACACCCAGATCCCAGGACGTGATGTCGATGTTGGTGCCAGCCGGGGCATCACGCTCGGCCACATCCACATAGGAACCACCGAAGGTGAAACCGGCATAGGTCAGCTGAGTACCAACCTGCCAGCCACGCAGACCGGGAGTCGTGACGCCAGCAGTAGTCCGGCCGCCGTCGAACTGACCATAGCCGGCATCAGCCTTGATGCCGAAGCCAGCGAATTCACCGGCATAGACGGCACCGACTTCCCAAGCGTTGTGACCGGTGGTCTTATCCTGAACGATATTCTGGCTTTCGTTGCCGCCACCGGGCAGACGGATAGCATTCGGAGTGAAACCAGCAAAAGCCTGGAAACCACCGAAGGAGGGGGTCATGTACTGGACCTTACCGCCCTTACCCGAATCCCAGGAGGTACGGCCAGCCAGAATGGCGGCGTCACCGGCGGGCAGAATGATTTCGTGGGCGTCGTTGAAGCCATAGCCGACGGTCGGGGCGCGGTTGTGGCCCTTATGGGCGAAGTTCTGCACCTGACCGATTTCGAGACGGCCCAGGCCCTGGCTGGCCACGAAGGCAAAGGCTTCATCACCATTACGGTTCGCGGTGCTACGGTCGGCTTCCATCTCGAAACGCACGCCAACCTGCAGACCGTTATCCAGAGTGGTCGCACCCGAGAAGAAGATCTCGGTGTCGGACTTCTGGAAAGTCTCGTTGATATTCTCGGCGTCCTGGTCGGCATAACCGAACCACTGCTTGGTGAAGCCACCAACGGAGAGCTTGATCGGCTCGGCGGCGGAAGCGGCGCCGGCGGCCATGGCGACGACCAGAGCGGTCGAAGCGAAGAGAACCTTCTTCATTTGGTTATCCTTTCGTTGGTGTGCCCCTCCTTTGGTGGGGAGCACTATCCCAAATCTTGCGAACGACCCAGAGATTGCCGTGACTCCTCCCCAGGGTCAACGGACTCGAAGGGATGATCGTTGTAAAAACCGCGCACTGTTGCATCGAAGACACAGCCGCCTCGCGCGCGAGCGCGATCATTGTCCTTAACAAGGCAGCCCGGATCGTTTAATCATGGCCGCCATATATCTTTAGGGCCTCCTGATTCTGGCGGGATGCCTGTGGCAGCGTGGAGTAGCGTATGAAAGGCTTCGAACGTGGCGTCCGCCTGGCCCTGGGGGCCGTCGCGGCGCTGACGGTGGCGGCTTGCGGCGTACAGACCCAGCCGGTGCAATGGCCGGGCGAGGAAAACTACGGCCCCGACCGAGAAACCGTCTGGGGCGATGGCGGCGCCTTCGGCGTGTTCGGCAATCAACAGCGGCGCGCGCAAGACCAGGCGGCGGCCGGCATCGGCGTCAACAGCTTCCTGTGGCGCGCCTCGCTCGATACCATGGGATTCATGCCGCTGGCTTCGGCCGATCCTTTCGGCGGGGTCATCCTGACCGACTGGTACGCCCCGGCCGAAAGCCCCGGCGAACGCTTCAAGGCCAGCGTCTTCATCCTGGGCCGCGACCTGCGCGCCGACGGCGTGCGCGTCTCGGTCTTCCGTCAGGTACGCGATCCTTCGGGCCAATGGATGGATGCCCCGGTCGATCCCGCCATGGCCACCGACCTGGAAAACGCCATCCTGACCCGCGCGCGCCAGCTACGCAGCGACGGGACCAATTAAGCAGAAGAAAAAGTTCGCAGGGCGCTGCCCTGCACCCGCAAAGGGCCTTGGGCTCTTTGATCCCTGAAATTCACGAGGTCCAGGAGGCAAGCCTCCTGGCGGGTCTGGGCAAAGCCCAGGAAAGTTACCTTTTTATTGACCTGGGAACCGCACGAAATGTCGCGCATCGAGGACCGTTACAACGTCAAGGAAACCGAGGCCAAGTGGCAGCAGGTATGGGAGCAGCAGGATTGCTTCCGCACCCGCGACGAGGATGCTCGGCCCAAATACTATGTCCTCGAGATGTTCCCCTATCCCTCGGGCCGCATCCATATGGGGCATGTGCGCAACTACACGCTGGGCGATGTGGTCGCGCGCTACAAGCGGGCGCGCGGATTCAACGTGCTTCATCCCATGGGCTGGGACGCCTTCGGCCTGCCCGCCGAGAACGCCGCCATCCAGAACAATGTCCATCCCGCCAAATGGACGCGCGAGAACATCGCCGCCATGCGCGAGCAGCTCAAGACCATGGGCCTGTCCTATGACTGGAGCCGCGAAATCGCCACCTGCGAGCCGGATTATTACCGGCACGAACAGAAGATGTTCCTCGACTTCCTCAAGGCCGGCCTAGTCTACCGCAAGGAAAGCTGGGTCAACTGGGACCCGGTCGAGAACACCGTTCTGGCCAACGAACAGGTCATCGACGGCCGGGGCTGGCGCTCGGGCGCCCTGGTCGAGAAGCGCCAGCTGTCGCAATGGTTCCTGAAGATCACCGACTTCGCCCAGGACCTGCTGGACGGCCTGTCCACCCTGGAGCGCTGGCCCGAACGCGTGCGCCTGATGCAGGAGAATTGGATCGGCCGCTCCGAGGGCCTGCGCCTGTTCTTCGAGATCAAGGGCCGCGACGACCGCCTGGAAGTCTACACCACCCGCCCCGACACCCTGTTCGGCGCGTCCTTCTGCGCCATTGCGCCCAATCACCCGCTGGCCGCCGAATTGGCCGGGACGAATGCCGCCCTGACCGAATTCATCGCCGAATGCAACCGCATCGGCACCTCGGAAGCGGCCATCGAGACGGCCGAGAAGAAAGGCTTCGATACCGGCCTGCGCATCCGTCATCCGCTGGCCGAGGATGCGGAACTGCCGCTTTATGTGGCCAACTTCGTGCTGATGGATTACGGCACCGGCGCCATCTTCGGCTGCCCCGCCCATGACCAGCGCGACCTGGATTTCGCCCGCAAATACGACCTGCCGGTCCGCCCCGTCGTCGCCCCCGACGCCGAGAACGTGCCGGAGATCGGCAACGAAGCCTTCACCGGCGACGGCATCCTGGTCAATTCCGGCTTCCTGAACGGCAAATCCGTGGCCGAGGCCAAGGCCGCCATGATCGACCATATCGAAGGCCTGGGTATCGGCAGCCGCGCTGTCAACTGGCGCCTGCGCGACTGGGGCGTGTCGCGCCAGCGCTATTGGGGCTGCCCCATCCCCATCATCCATTGCGACGACTGCGGTATCGTTCCGGTTCCGGAACAAGACCTGCCGGTGGTCCTGCCCGAGGATGTCAGCTTCGACAAGCCGGGCAACCCGCTGGACCATCACCCGACCTGGAAGCATGTCTCTTGCCCCAAATGCGGCAAGGCCGCCCGGCGCGAGACCGATACCTTCGACACCTTCTTCGAATCCTCCTGGTATTTCGCCCGCTTCACCTCGCCGGTCGAAGACAAGGGCTTCACCCAGGAGGCGGCCAACAAATGGCTGCCGGTGGACCAGTATATCGGCGGCATCGAACATGCCGTGCTGCATCTGCTCTATTCGCGTTTCTTCACCCGCGCCCTGAAGCGCTGCGGCTATCTGAACGTGGAGGAGCCCTTCGCCGGCCTGCTCACCCAGGGCATGATCTGCCACGAGACCTACAAGGACCAGGACGGGAAATGGCTCTTCCCCGATGAGGTCACCCGCGATGCGGAGGGCCACCCGGTCCATGCCGCCAGCGGCCAGCCGGTGACCATCGGCCGCTCGGAGAAGATGAGCAAGTCGAAGAAGAATGTGGTCGATCCGGCCCATATCATCGACACCTACGGCGCCGATACCGCGCGCCTGTTCATGCTCTCCGACAGCCCGCCGGAACGCGATCTGGACTGGACCGAGGCCGGCATCGACGGTGCCTGGCGCTATGTCAACCGCCTGTGGCGCATGGTCGCCCAACCGTCCCTGGAACTGCCGCCGGTCGGCAGCGTCCAGCCCGCCAGCTTGGGCAAGGCCGCGGATAAGGTCCATCGCCTGTCGCACAAGGCCACCGTCGCCGTCGCCGAAGACCTGGAGCGTTTCCACTTCAACAAGGCCGTGGCGCGCATCCGCGAACTGACCAACGCCCTGGGCGAACTGCCCCAGGACGAGGACGGTGCCGCCTGGGTGCTGCGCGAGGGCCTGGAAACGGTGGTGCGCCTGATCGGCCCGATGATGCCGCATCTCGCGGAAGAACTCTGGTCCATGCTCGGTCACCAGACCCTGCTGGCTCAGACTCCCTGGCCCGAAGCCGATCCCGCCCTGCTGGTCGAGGACAGCGTCACCATTGCCGTCCAGGTGAACGGCAAGCTGCGCGGCACCATCGACCTGCCCAAGGACGTGGATCAGAAAACCGCCCAGGACGCCGCTCTCGCCTTGCCGGCGGTGCAGTCGGTGATCGAAGGCAAAACCCTACGCAAGGTGGTCGTCGTGCCCAATCGGATCGTGAATGTGGTGGTTTAAAGCCATAGCGGCCGCATCCGGCCTGATGCTTCTTGCCGGCTGCGGCTTCCAGCCGCTCTATGCCGAACGCTCTCAGCCGGTCGAGGTCTCGGCTGAGATGGCGCGCATTGCCGTGGCGCCCATCGCCGATCGCGCAGGGCAGCAGTTGCAGAACCTGCTGGCCGAGCGCCTTAATTCCGCCGCCCGGACTGGACCGGCGGAATATGTGCTGCAAGTTTCGCTGACGGAAGAAGAGACGGAGCTTCTGACGGCCCGTGACGCCACGGCGACGCGCAGCCGCATTGCCGTCCGCGCCAGCTATATCCTGCTGCGCGACGGCCTGGAGCTGGACCGTCAGGTCATCGAGAATGCCGGCACCTATAACTGGGTGCAGTCGAACCAGTTCTCGACGGTGATCGCCGCCCGCGATGCCCGCTCCCGCGCCTTGCAGCAGATCGCCGAGGAAATCCGCATCCGCCTCGGCCTCTATTTCCTTCGTCAGGCCGAACAGCAGCAGCAACAGCCTTCCTCGTGACGTAAAGGCCGCAGGCCGTGAAAATCGCCGCCAACAAGGCCGAGTCCTTTCTCCGCAATCCCGATCCTTCGGCCCGTGCGATCCTCGTCTACGGGCCGGATACGGGCCTGGTGCGGGAAAGGATCGACCAGATGGCGAAGTCCGTCTGCCCCGACCTGTCCGATCCTTTCCGCGTCGCCGACCTGACCCCCGCCATCCTGCGTGACGATCCCGCCCGTCTGGCCGATGAAGCCGCCGCCCTGGCGCTTACCGGCGGACGCCGGGTGGTGCGGGTGCGGGAAGCCGCGGACAGCCTGACGGCCCTGTTCAAGGGCTTCCTGGCCGATCCGGCCGGCGATGCCCTGATCCTGGTGGAAGCCGGGGAATTGGGGCCGCGTTCCACCCTGCGCAAGCTGTTCGAGGAAGCGGCCAATGCCGCCGCCCTGCCCAGCTATGCCGACGAGGGCAGCAGCCTGGACGGCGTCATCCGTGAAACGCTGAAGCGCCACGGCTTGACCATCGACCCCGATGCCCAGTCCTTCCTGGCCGATCACCTGGGCGGCGACCGCCGCCTCACGCGCGCCGAGCTGGAGAAACTGGCGCTCTACATGGGTGGGCCCGGCACGGTCACGCTGGCCGATGCCGCCGCCTGTATCGGCGACACGGCCGCCTTCGGCATGGAAGATGTCGCCATGGCCGCCGCCGAAGGCGACCAGAAGACCCTCCAGCGCCTGCTCGACCGCCTCGCCCTGGAAGGCACCTCCCCCATCGCCATCCTGCGCACGGTGACCCGGCACTTCCTGCGCCTGCATCTCGCCGCCGGTCATATGGCCAAGGGCAAGACCAGCGACCAGGCGCTGGCCAGCCTGAAACCGCCGCCGATCTTCAAGGTCGCGCCGCGCATGAAGGGACAGCTTCAGCGCTGGCCCGCCGAACGCCTGTCCACGGCCCTCGGCCTTCTCCTCAATGCCGAAATGGAATGCAAGACCACCGGCCTGCCCGCGGAAGCCCTGTGCGGACGCGTGCTGATGCAGATCGCCCGCGTGGCGGCGGCAGCAGGACAGCGGCGGTAGAGGTTCTTGGGTTCCGCCCAAACCCGCCAGGAGGCTCGGCCTCCTGGACCTCGTTTACTGCAAAGAGAGTAAGAAATTAGCCTCACCCTGAGGAGCCGCCTTGGCGGCGTCTCGAAGGGCGAGACGGGCCAAAAAGCTCTCTATTCCATATCCAGGTCGGCAGCCAGATCCTCGTCCGACAGCTCCCCGTCCTCCAGCAGGTCCTCGCCGGATTCCTTGGCCGTCACATGGCCCTGGCTGAGGCGTTTCAGGATGCTGTCGAGTTGTTCCAGGCTGCCGTAATGGATGGTTAATTCGCCGCCCTTGCCCTGGAACTTGATATCGACCTTGGTGCCCAGAAGATTGGTCAAATCGCGTTCCAGCGCCGCCGTATCCGGGTCCTTCTCCGCCGATTTGCGGGGACGGGATTTGCCGGGGCCCTTCTGCACCAGCTTTTCGGTCTGGCGCACGTTCAGGCCCTTGGCAACCACGTGGCGGGCCAGGGTGACGGCATCCTGGCTGGTCAGAAGCGCACGGGCATGACCGGCGCTGAGCTGGCCGCTTTCCACCATTTCCTTGACCGGATCGGGCAAAGCCAGCAGGCGCATGGTATTGGCGACATGGGAGCGGCTCTTGCCGACGGCACGCGCCAAATCTTCCTGGCTATGTTCGAATTCGGTCTGCAGGCGGCGGTAGCCTTCCGCTTCCTCAATGGCCGACAGGTCCTGACGCTGCAGGTTCTCGACCAGGGCCACCTCGGCGGCTTCGCGGTCCGTCAGGTCCTTGATGAGGACCGGCACCTGATGAAGCTGCGCCCGCTGAGCGGCCCGCCAGCGGCGTTCACCGGCAATGATCTCGTATTTCGCGGGATCGGCGGGATCACGCCGCACCAGGATGGGCTGGATGATCCCCTTGTCGCGGATCGATTCCACCAGGTCGGCAATGCGATCCTCGTCGAAGCGCATGCGAGGCTGGAACTTGCCGGGGCGCAGCAGCTCGATCGGCAAGGTCTGGGTCGCTTTTTCGCCCTCTTCCGACGGCGCGGAGGCCATATCAGCGGCAACGGCTGTCGGCTCCGGATCACCGAACAGGGCCGACAGGCCCCGGCCCAGGCGGCGCTTTCCGTCTTCGCTGCTCATACCTGCATGACCCCTTCCCGCTTCAGCACCTCCGTCGCGAGGTGGATATAGGCTTCAGACCCCGCGCATTTCAGGTCGTATATCAGCACCGGCTTGCCATGGGACGGCGCTTCCGAGATGCGGACATTGCGCGGAATGACGGTCTTGTAGACCTTGTCGCCGAAAAATTCACGCACATCGGCGGCCACCATGGTGGACAGGCTGTTGCGCTTGTCGAACATGGTCAGGACGATGCCCTGCAATTCCAACGAAGGATTGTAGCGCTTCTTCACCAATTCGATGGTGCGCACCAATTGGCTAACCCCTTCCAGGGCGAAGAATTCGCATTGCAGCGGCACCATCACCGCCTGCGCCGCCACCAGGGCGTTGAGCGTCAGCAGGCCCAAGGCCGGCGGGCAATCGATCAGGATGAAATCGAAATGACCGCAATGCCCGGTCAAGGCATCACGCAGCCGGCTCTCGCGGTTCTTGATATCCACCAGTTCCAGCTCGGCCCCCAGCAGGTCGACCCCTGCCGGCACCAGCGAGAGGCGCGGGATATCGGTCTCCATCACCGCGCCTTCCAAGGTCGCTTCGCCGATCAGCAGATGATAGGAGCCGACGCGGCGTGCGTCGTTGGGAATGCCCATGCCGGTGCTGGCATTGCCCTGAGGATCCAGGTCGATAACCAGAACTTTCTTGCGAGCTGCCGCCAGCGCCGTGGCGAGGTTGATGGTGGTCGTGGTCTTGCCCACCCCACCCTTCTGGTTGGCAATCGCGAGAATGCGTGGCTTCGCCGGCGCGATTGCGATTGGCTCAGGCACGAGAAACCTCTTTCAAGCGGAGAATAAGACCGGAAGGATCCGTCACGCTGGGAATCCGTTGCACCGTCATCTTCCAATCTTTAGCCGCCTGGGTCAATTCTTCCTCGCTGTTTCTGCCTTTCAGGAACAAGCATTCCGTGTCGTCCTTGAAAAGCGACTGCGCGAGTTTCAGAAGATCGGCCACCGGCGCCAAGGCCCGGGCGGTGATGCAATCAGCTTGAAGGCCTTGGACCTGCTCGATCCGCTTGTTGTGGATGGTGACTTTGGTGTCCGTCAAACGTGCCACTTCGCGCAGGAAGGCGCATTTCCTGGCATCGCTTTCCAGCAGATGGACATCGGGCACCCCCATCACCGCCAGGACCAGTCCGGGGAATCCCGCCCCGCTGCCGAGATCGGCCAAAGTCTCTGTCCCTTCCGGCAGAAGCTGATAGAGCTGCGCGGAATCGAGGATATGACGACGCCAGAGATCGGGCAGAGTCGCCGGTCCCACAAGATTGATCTTGGGCTGCCATTTCTCCAGCGTCTCGGCATAGAGACGCAGCTTGTCCAGCGTTTCACGTGAAACGCCGATCTGCGCCTGAACCTCTTCGGGCGTCATTCCCCCTCCCCTGTTTCACGTGAAACGTCATCTCGGGCTGACTAGCCGAACCTTGTTCGTCACTCCCGCGGAAGCGGGAGCCCATGACACGCAAAGAAGAAGCATCGTCTTTATGGATTCCCGCATACGCGGGAATGACGAATAAAGCATAGATTTGGCGAATAAACCCTTACTCGGCCGCGTCCATATCGCGCCGCTTGATATGCCCCAACAGCGCTGTCAGCGCCGCCGGTGTCACCCCCGGTATCCGCGACGCGGCGCCCAAGGTGGCAGGGCGTGCTGCCGACAGCTTCGCGCGGACTTCGTTGGACAGTCCGCCCACGGCGGCATAATCCAGGTCGTCCGGCAAGGCCAGGGCTTCGTCGCGGCGGAAGGCACGGATATCGGCTTCCTGCCGTTCCAGGTAACCGGCATAGCGCCCTTCGATTTCCACCTGTTCCAGCACGTCGGCGCGCAGCCCGCCGATCTCAGGCCAGATGGATGTCAGTTGCTCGACACTCATATTGGGATAGGACAGCAGGTCGAAGGCGGACCGGACCACGCCGTCCAGGTTCACGGTCAGGCCGTGCTTGCGCAATTGATTGGGCGAAGCACGCAGGGAACGCATCAGCGCCCTCCCCTGCTCCAGCGCCTCGGCCTTGGCGGTGAAGGCCTGGACCCGCTCCGCCGAGGCACAGCCCAGGGCGATGGCCTTGGGCGTCAGGCGCAAATCGGCATTGTCCGAGCGCAGCAGCAGCCGGTATTCGGCGCGCGAGGTGAACATGCGGTAAGGCTCGCTGGTCCCCAGCGTCACCAGGTCGTCGATCATCACGCCGATATAGGCATCGGCCCGGTCCAGCACGAAGGGCGCCGAGCCCGAAACCTTCAGGGCGGCATTCAGACCCGCCACCAGCCCCTGTGCGCCCGCTTCCTCGTAACCGGTGGTGCCGTTGATCTGGCCGGCGAAGAAGAGATTCGGGACGCGGCGGGTTTCCAGCGTGGGGTGAAGCTCGCGCGGATCGACGAAATCATATTCGATGGCATAGCCGGGCCGCATCATCACGGCCTTTTCCAGCCCCGGAATAGTCTTCAGCATCTCGAGCTGGACCTCCTTGGGCAGCGAGGTGGAGATGCCGTTGGGATAGACGGTATGGTCGTCCAGGCCTTCGGGTTCGAGGAAGATCTGATGGCCGTTGCGCTCGCCGAACCGCACCACCTTGTCCTCGATGGAGGGGCAATAGCGCGGCCCGACGCTTTCGATCTGGCCCGAATACATCGGCGCACGGTGCAGATTGGCGCGGATGATTTCATGCGTGGCCGGGGTGGTGCCGGTGATCCCGCATTCCACCTGCGGCGTGGTGATGCTGCGCGTCAGATAGGAGAACGGAACCGGCGGCTCGTCGCCCGGCTGCATGTCCAGGCTGGCCCAGTCGATGGTCCGGCCATCCAGTCGCGCCGGCGTGCCGGTCTTCAGACGGCCCAGCGGAAATCCCATGCGAGCGAGCGCCGCCGACAATCCCACCGAGGGCTTGTCGCCCCAGCGCCCCGCGCTTTCCGTATGCTCGCCGATATGGATCAGCCCGCGCAGGAAGGTACCGGTGGTCAGGACCACGGCCCCGCAGGCGATCTCCTCGCCCGCCGCCGTCGTGACCGCCCTCACCCGCCCTTCGGCATCGGTCAGGATATCCTCGGCGGTGGCTTCCCGGATCTCCAGGTTTTCCTGCTCGGCCAGGATAGCCTGCATGGCCTGGCGATAGAGCTTGCGGTCCGCCTGGGCGCGCGGCCCCTGCACCGCCGGGCCCTTGCTGCGGTTGAGGATGCGGAACTGGATGCCGCCGCGGTCGATGGCCCGGCCCATCACGCCATCCAGGGCATCAATCTCACGCACCAACTGCCCCTTCGCCAAGCCGCCGATGGCCGGGTTGCAGGACATCTCGCCGATGGTTTCGATGCGCTGGGTCAGAAGCAGAGTCCGCGCCCCTTGCCGGGCCGAAGCCGAAGCGGCCTCGCAGCCGGCATGGCCGCCGCCGATCACGATCACGTCATACATGGTCTTTGTCATTTTCCATGGCTGTTTCACGTGAAACAGCGCCAGTCATTTGCCGATGCAGAATTCGCGGAAGATTACGTCAAGAAGCTCTTCCACATCCACCCTGCCGGTGATGCGCCCGATGGCCCGCGCCGCCAGACGTAAATCCTCGCCCGCCAATTCCGGCATGGGCGCCTGCCTTGCCCGCTCCAGCGCCGCCAGGCATTCCTCCAGCGCCGAACGGTGCCGCGCCCTGGTCAGGACCGGCGCCGCCGAGACATCGAGCAAACGCGCCACCGTCTCCGTCAGCACCAGCAGGAAAGGATCGAGCCCCTCCCCCGTCCGCGCCGAAAGCAGGAAGCTGCGTCCCTCGGGTAGATCGGCGGGCAGCCCGCCCGTCACCAGATCGGCCTTGTTGACCACCACCAGGGCCTTGTTGTCAACCAGTTCCAACGTATGGGGGTCAAGTCGCGGCAATTGCGATCCGTCGAAAACGGCGATGACCAGATCGGCCTTCTCCGCCCGCGCCCGCGCGCGGCGGATGCCTTCGCTCTCGATCTCTTCCTCCGTCTCGCGCAGCCCCGCCGTGTCGGCCAGGACGACGGGGAAGCCGCCCAGGTCGAGATGCACCTCGATCACATCCCGCGTGGTGCCCGCCGTGGCCGAAACGATCGCCGCCTCGCGCCGGGCCAGACGGTTCAGCAGGCTCGACTTGCCGGCATTGGGCGCCCCCAGGATGGCGACTTCCAGACCGTCGCGCAGCCTTTCGCCGCGATGACCGTCGGCCAGATGGGTGCTGATTTCCCCGGCCAGATCGCCCAAGACCTTGTCGACCTGCGCGTTCAGTTCCTCGGGCAGGCCTTCCTCGGGAAAGTCGATCACCGCCTCGAAATGCGCCAGGGCGCGGACCAGGCGGGTCCGCCAGTCCTCGACGAGACGCGACAAGGCGCCATCCATCTGACGCAAGGCCTGGCGCCGCTGCGCCGAGGTCTCGGCATCGACCAGATCGGCCACCGCCTCGGCCTCGGTCAGATCCATCTTGTTGTTGAGAAAGGCGCGGCGGGAGAATTCCCCCGGCTCGGCGGGGCGCAGGCCCTGGTCCAGCAATTCCTCGGACACCGCCGCCAGGACCGCCCTGCCCCCATGCAGGTGCAGTTCCACCACATCCTCGCCGGTGAAGCTGCGCGGCGCGGGGAACCACAGGGCCAAACCGTCATCCATCAGCTCGCCCGCACTCGATGTCAGGCGCACGCGCTGGGCATAGCGCGGCTTGGGCAAGGCTTGGCCGGACAGGCGCTGCAGGACCTCCCCCGACCGGTCGCCGGACAGGCGCAGCACGGCCACACCAGCGCGCCCCGGGGCGCTGGCCAGGGCGAAAATGGTGTCGCCAGCCATTTGACCTCAGCCCTTCTTCGGGCCGTCTTCGGGACGCAGCATCAGCCGCTCCACCCGCTTGCCCTCGATCAGATGGGTCTGCAGGATCTCGTCCACGTCTTCGTCGCTGTGATAGCTGTACCAGATGCCTTCGGGATAGATGACCATCACCGGCCCCAATTCGCAGCGGTCCAGGCAACCGGCGGCATTGATGCGCACATCCTCGCCCAGGCCCAGTTCCTTGCTGCGTGCCTTGAGATAGTTGCGCAGCCCTTCCGATCCCCGCGCCGCGCAGGATCCGCGCTTATGGCCATCGGGACGGCGGTTGGTGCAGGCAAAGACGTGGATGCGGAAGTAAGGCGCCGGGTCGGCCATGGTCGTCTCTATTCCTTCTTACCGGCCTTGCCGGTGTTGTTCATGAATTGGGCCCAGAACATCTTCTGCATCTGCTCGAAGCCCTGGACGGAAGCGGGCAGCCATGTCTTGAGCATGGCCTCGGGTTCCATCGCCGCCAGATTGGCCGCCATGCGTTCCTGGATCTGCGCCAGAAGCGCATCCTGCATGGGCTTGACATCCGGAAGACCGAGAAAGGCCCGGGCCTCCTCGGGGGTGCAATCGATATCGACGGAAATCTTCATGGTCACTCCCAGTCGCAGATGAGCTTCTTGCAGGAAAGGCCCTTCGTCCCAAACTAAGCCTTCAGTCTGGTCTGCGCAACGACGGGGGCAAATATGCCAAACGCCAATATGCTGAAGAACGAGACGTCGCCCTATCTGCTGCAGCATCAGGACAATCCGGTCCATTGGCAGGCCTGGAGCGAGGAAGCGCTGAACGAGGCACGCGCGCAGAACAAGCCGGTGCTGCTGTCGGTCGGCTATGCCGCCTGCCATTGGTGTCATGTCATGGCCCATGAATCCTTCGAGGACCCGGCCACCGCCGAAGTGATGAACAAGCACTTCGTCAATATCAAGGTGGACCGCGAGGAACGCCCTGACCTCGACACCATCTACCAGACCGCTTTGGCGATGATGGGACAGCAAGGCGGATGGCCGCTGACCATGTTCCTGACTCCGGACGGCAAGCCCTTCTGGGGCGGCACCTATTTCCCGCCGGACGAACGCTATGGCCGCCCCAGCTTCCGCGATGTGCTGGCCAGCGTGTCCGAGATCTATCACAAGGAACCGCACAAGGTTGACCAGAACGTCCAGGCCCTGACCGAGGCCTTTGAAAGCCAGTCCCGCCCAAGCGAGACCATGAGCTTCGACTTCCAGCTTCTCGACAATGCCTCGCGCGAGCTGGTGCGCTTCATCGATCCGGAATGGGGCGGATTGCAGGGCGCGCCGAAATTCCCGCAGCCGACCCTGTTCGAATTCATGTGGCGCGGCTACAAGCGCACGGGCGACGAGGCGGTACGCGAAGCCGTGCGTCTGACGCTGGACCGCATGAGCGAAGGCGGCATCTACGACCATCTCGGCGGCGGCTATTGCCGCTATTCCACCGACGAGCAATGGCTGGTGCCGCATTTCGAGAAGATGCTCTACGACAACGCCCAAATGGTCGAGCTGCTGACCCTGGTCTGGCGCACCGAACCCTCCGACCTTTATCGCCGCCGCGTCGCCGAGACCTGCGAATGGGTGCTGCGCGAGATGATGGCCGAACACGGCGCCTTCGCCGCCACCCTGGATGCCGACAGCGACGGCGAGGAAGGCAAGTTCTATGTCTGGACCGAGGACGAGGTGGATTCCCTGCTCGATCCCGACGACGCCCGGCTGTTCAAGGTCTGTTACGATTTCCGCCCCGGCGGCAATTGGGAAGGCAAGACCATCCTCAACCGCAATATCGGCCAGGAATACCAGGACCGGCAGGTCGAGGAACGCTTGGCCCGCTGCCGCGAGATCCTGTTCCGCGAGCGCGAATTGCGCACTCATCCGGGCCGCGACGACAAGATCCTGGCCGATTGGAACGGCATGATGATCGCCGCCCTCGCCAATGCCGGATTCGTCTTCCGGCATCCGGCCTGGATCGCCGCGGCCGAACAGGCCTTCGCCGCCATCCGCGACCATATGAGCCTGGAAGGCGGACGCCTGGGCCATTCCTACCGTCAGGGAAGGCTGCAACAGGCCGCCATGCTCGAGGATTACGCCCAGATGGCCCGCGCCGCCGTCACCCTCTACGAGGTCACCGGCCAGACTTCCTATCTCGATCAGGCCGAGGCCTGGGTGGAGACGGCCAACAGGCATTACTGGGACAAGGAAGGCAGCGGCTATTTCATGAGCGCCGACGATGCCCCCGACGTCATCATCCGCGCCAAACCCGCCATGGATGCCGCCGTACCGTCGGGAAATGGCGTGATGGCCGAAGTCCTGGCCAAGCTGTGGCTGATCACCGGCAAGAACGTCTATCGCGATTATGCCGAAGCCACCATCGCCACCTTCTCCGGCAGGCTGCGCGACAATTTCGCCAACATGACCAGCCTGCTCAACGCCTATGAATATCTGCACCGTGCCATCCAGGTAGTGCTGGTCGGCGAACCGGACAGCCAGGACCTGCACGAGATGGACCGCGCCGTCATCGAAAGCGGCCTGACCACCTATGTCCTGTCCCATGTGAAGCCCGGCACCGCCCTGCCCGAAGGCCATCCCGCCCACGGCAAGACCGTCGGCGGCCCCGTCGCCTATGTCTGCGAAGGCTTCACCTGCCAAGCCCCGGTCCATACCGGCGAGGAATTGCGCAACGTCCTGAGGCGGGATTACTGAGGCCCGTCTCGAAGGATGATTCAACGGCTATGACAATCGGAAAGTCCCCCGACTCGAGTCAGGTTCAGCCTTTTCCGTCTCGCTGATTTTACCTTAGACTGGGCCGCATCATGACCTGGCTCAGCATGCACAGCCCCATGGGGCAGATCACCATCGCCGAAGAAGACGGCTTCCTCGTCTCGCTCGACTGGGGCGCCGCGCCACCGGGGGGAGAGGAAACGCCCCTGCTGGCCCGGGCGCGCGAGCAGCTCGACGAATATTTCGACGGCAAGCGCCAAGACTTCGACCTGCCCCTGCGGCCCCACGGCACTGCCTTCCAGAAACGGGTCTGGGAAGCCCTGACGGCCATCCCCTACGGCAGGACGCGGAGCTATGGCGAGTTGGCGACCGAATTGGGTTCCTCGCCCCGCGCCATCGGCGGCGCCTGCGGCCGCAACCCTCTTCCCATCATCATTCCCTGTCACCGGGTGCTGGGCATGGGCGGCGCCCTGGGCGGCTATTCGGCCATGGACGGCGTCGAGGCCAAACGCTACCTGCTGGGTCTGGAAGGCTGCGAGCTTCCGCTTTCCCTCAAGAAAAAGACGGCATAATACCCAAACAACATCGGAGGATTCCGTGACCAAGGCGATCCGCGTTCATCGGCATGGCGGGCCGGAAGAGTTGCGCTGGGAAGAGGTCGAGCTCGGCCAGCCCGGCCCGGGCGAGGCATTGGTGCGCCATACCGCCATCGGCCTCAACTTCATCGACGTCTATCACCGCACCGGCCTTTATTCCGTCCCCTCCCTGCCCTTCATCCCCGGCCTGGAAGGCGCCGGCGTGGTGGAAGCCGTCGGCGAGGGCGTCACCGAGGTCAAGCCGGGCGACCGGGTGGCCTATGCCGCAGTGCCCATGGGCGCCTATGCCGAAGCCCGCCTGATGCCCGCCCATCGCCTGCTGGTCCTGCCCGAGACCGTCTCCGACCAGCAGGCCCCCGCCATGATGCTGCAGGGCATGACGGTGCAATATCTGCTGCGCCGGACCTTCCGCGTGCAGGCCGGCCAGACCATCCTGATCCATGCCGCCGCCGGCGGCGTCGGGCTGATCCTCTGCCAATGGGCCAAGCATCTGGGCGCCACCGTCATCGGCACCGTGGGCAGCGCGGAAAAGGCCGAACTGGCGAAGGCCCATGGCTGTGACCATCCCATTCTCTATCGCGAGGAAGACTTCGTCGCCCGCGTCAAGGACATCACCGGCGGCCAGGGTGTCCCGGTGGTCTACGACTCGGTGGGCAAGGATACCTTCATGAAGTCGCTGGATTGCCTCCAGCCTTTGGGCATGATGGTCAGCTTCGGCCAGTCCTCGGGCTCGGTCGGCGCCTTCGACCCTGGCATTCTCTCGGCCAAGGGCTCCCTCTTCCTCACCCGCCCGGTGTTGATGACCTACACCGCCAAGCGTGAAGACCTGGTGTCCACGGCCCAGGACCTGTTCGACGTGGTCGGCAAGGGCGCGGTGAAGATCGAGGTCAACCAGACCTATGCGCTGAAAGATGCCGAACAGGCCCACCGCGACCTGGAAGGCCGCAAGACCACCGGCTCGACGGTGCTGCTGCCGTAACTGAAAGAGGCAAGGCGGAGCCCGAAGAAAATTTCATGGGCTCCGCCCAAACCCGCTGGGGCCTTGGGCCCCAGATCCCGGACTTTGCCTTTGGCCCGCACCACCCTTCGAGACGCCGCTTCGCGGCTCCTCAGGGTGAGGCTACTTCATTGTTTCCTCTCAATAAGACAGACCTCATGCTGAGGAGCCGCGAAGCGGCGTCTCGAAGCATGCACACCCGCTCCAAAAGGAAAGGGGTCCAAGGGCCCGAAGCCCTTGGCCGGTCTGAAATATTTCCTGATGGACGCTCCTCCTACAGCATCCCGCCGCTGGGGGCTCCGCCAGGGCCTGCGGCACCGTCCTCGACGCGGTCTTCCGGGCATTCATAGCCCAGGTCCTGCAAGGACGAGATCAGGTATTCGGCCAGGAGCGGATGGTCGATGATGCGTTGCGGAGCGATCCCCTCCCCCACTTCGTCATTGGCGCGGCTTTGCGCGTCCTCGAATTCGGTGACGTCGAAATCACCGCGCCCGACCCAGAGCATGGCCAGCAGGTCGGCCTGTTCGTCGGGCGGCAATTCCTCGATCAGGTCCACTAGGATCTGATAGGTCGGATCGCCGCTATATTCCTGCATCGGACTGAGCGGGCTGTCGTCGCCGCTGCCGCCGACGGGTGAATCATCGTCGATCGGCTGCGCCTTGCCGCCCAGTTCCTGGGCGTGCTGGATGATTTCGCAGACCTTGTCCACGGTGATGTTGAGATCGGCCACGTCAATCCTCCCTCGCTGCTAAGGGGGACAACAGCCCCGGCGGCAAAGGAGTTCCCGCAAAAGCGAAGGCCGCCCTCCTAGAGCAGTATGCGTCGCGTGTGATGCATACTGCGACCTGCGGCCGTTGAGGCCGCGGCCAAGCGCGCGGAGGCGCGCGCCCGGCGAGGGCAAATATAGAAACTGAAAGCGTGATGCAGATTTACTGCATCACGCTGTAGCGAAGCGGCGGCCTTTTTCGAGGCTCGATTTCTAGCTGTTCATCGCGTCGAAGAAATCGGCGTTGTTCTTCGACTGCTTCAGCTTGTCGACCAGGAATTCCATGGCGTCGGTCACGCCCATGGGCATCAGCACGCGACGCAGCACCCACATCTTCGACAGAACACCCTTGTCCACCAGCAATTCCTCCTTGCGGGTGCCCGAGCGGGTGATGTCGATGGCGGGGAAGGTACGCTTGTCCGAAAGCTTGCGGTCGAGGATGATTTCCGAATTGCCGGTGCCCTTGAACTCTTCGAAGATCACTTCGTCCATGCGCGATCCGGTATCGATCAGCGCGGTCGCGATGATGGTCAGCGAGCCGCCTTCCTCGATATTGCGGGCGGCGCCGAAGAAGCGCTTGGGGCGCTGCAGGGCGTTGGCGTCCACGCCGCCGGTCAGCACCTTGCCCGAGCTGGGCACGACGGTGTTGTAGGCGCGGGCCAGGCGGGTGATGGAATCCAGCAGGATCACCACGTCGCGCTTGTGCTCGACCAGGCGCTTGGCCTTCTCGATGACCATTTCCGCGACCTGCACATGGCGGGCAGCCGGTTCGTCGAAGGTCGAGGAGATGACCTCGCCATGGACCGAGCGGGCCATGTCGGTGACTTCCTCGGGGCGTTCGTCGATCAGCAGGACGATCAGATAGACTTCAGGCTGGTTCTGCGCGATGGCATGGGCGATGTTCTGCAGCATCACCGTCTTGCCGGTGCGCGGCGGCGCCACGATCAGGCCGCGCTGTCCCTTGCCCAGCGGCGCGACCAGGTCGATCACGCGGGTGGTCATGCCCTTGCTGGTCGGATCTTCCAGTTCCAGCTTCAGGCGTTCGTCGGGATAGAGCGGCGTCAGGTTGTCGAAATTGATGCGGTGGCGCACATTTTCCGGCGGCTCGAAATTGATCGTATTGACCTTGAGCAGCGCGAAATAGCGTTCCCCGTCCTTGGGGGCGCGGATCTGCCCCTCGACGGTATCGCCGGTGCGCAGGCCGAAGCGGCGGACCTGGCTGGGCGAGACATAGATGTCGTCGGGGCCGGGCAGGTAATTCGCCTCGGGCGAACGCAGAAAACCGAAGCCGTCCTGAAGGATTTCCAGCACGCCGTCGCCGTAGATCGGCGTGTCGTTCTCCGCCAATTGCTTCAGGATCGCGAACATCATGTCCTGCTTGCGCAGGGTGCTGGCGTTCTCGATCTGCAACTCTTCCGCGAAGGCCAGCAAGTCGGCCGGGGTTTTCCGTTTGAGCTCCTGAAGGTGCATGGAGTTTTCCGATGGATGTAAGACTGGCGGAGGGGAAAATCAGGAACTGGTTCTTCTAGGATACAGAAGAACCCGGCGACGGTGCTCAAGCGGAGACCTCTCCCCTTATACGGGAAAAGTCATCGGCTGATCCGCTGTTCCGGAACGGGTGTGGAAACCCTGGAATGATTGGTTTCCAGCTTTAGCCAAAGAGAATCGGGCTGTCAAACGAGAAATAGGGGTTATGCCGCCCCTTTCGGCCAAAAATTCGACTCAGAAGGGACGGACGATGACCATGATAACGATCAGGATCATCAAGACAGTCGGTACTTCGTTCGCAAAGCGGTAGAATTTCTGGGAATTCTTGTTCCTGTCTTCGGCGAAAGCGGCACGCCAGCGCCCCATCATTACATGGGTTGCGGTCAGGATCAGGACAAAGAAGATTTTCGCATGCAGCCAACCCTGCCCCTGCAACAGGCCGGGATTGAGGAAGACCATCGTCAGGCCGAAGATCCAGGCCGCCATCATCGCCGGGTTCATGATGGCGCGGTGCAGCCTTCGTTCCATGACCTTCAGCTTTTCCGACATCTCGGAACCGGGTTTGGCCTCGCAGTGATAGACGAACAGGCGCGGCAGATAGAGCAGAGCCGCCATCCAGGCGATGATGCTGATGACGTGCAGCGCCTTGATCCACAGATAGGTCACCTGGATTCTCCGCTTGCCGGCTGCGCATTGGGACAGCCGCCGAATTGAGACGGACACAGCCGTCCGCCTGCCTGTGAACAGGGATCGCAGGAAGAACCGTCGGCTTTCCCGACCAGATCTGCCAAGGCCCGGATGAAGGCCGGATGGCTGCCCAGCGCCGGAACCCGCAGATAGGCCGGAATGCCCACCTCATGGGCCAGTTCGCCGTATTCGATGTCCAGTTCCACCAGCGTCTCCGAATGCTCGGAAACGAAGGCGATGGGCACCACCACCACCGGCACCTTGTCCTGCCCCGCCCTCTTCAGCTCGGCCTCGGTCGAAGGCCCGATCCATTCCAGCGGCCCCACCCGGCTCTGATAGCAGACGGCCCAGTCCAGATCCGGACGGTTCAGGGCCGATACCACGGCCGCGGAGGATTGCTCAACCTGCCATTGATAAGGATCGCCCGCGGCAATCACCTTCTTGGGCAGGCCATGGGCGGAAAAAAGCAGGCGTGGACGGCCATGGGCCGCTGCTTCGTCCAATTTGGGGGCTATGAGGGCCGCGAAGGCCTCGATCATGCCCGGGGCGGTGGGGTAGCAGCAGATGGTGCGAGTCGGCACCTCCAGCCCCGCCGCAGCGGCTTTTTGCCGCCATAGGCCGATGGAGGACTTGCTGGTCGTGGTGGAATATTGCGGATAAAGCGGCAACAGCACCACTTGGTCCGGCTTCCAGGCCTTGACCGCCGCCACCGTCTCCTCGGTCATCGGATGCCAATAGCGCATGGCGATGAAGACTTTCGTCTCCCCGTCCATCGCCTCTTCAAGGGCTTTTGCCTGTTCTTGCGTCAGTTCCAGAAGAGGCGATTTTCCGCCGATGCGGCCATAGATCTCGCGGGCCACGGGGGCTCGCCGTGCCGATATCAGCTTGGCGAGCAAATACCGGACGGGCGTGGGCACCCCGATGATGCAAGGGTCGTTGAACAGGTTGAACAGGAACGGTTTCACCGCTTCGGGCGAATCGGGGCCGCCGAGATTGAAGAAAACGATCGCTGTCCGGCTCATGCTGTTCAAGCCTTGAAGTTTCTGACCCGTTCGACCAGGCGTGCCACGTTTTCAGGTGGCGTGGACGGCAGGATTCCATGGCCGAGATTGAAGATGAACGGCCCATTGCCAAGAATTTCGAGAATCCGGTCGATGGCTTGGTCCATGGCTTCGCCGCCGGTGATCAGCATGATCGGATCGAGATTGCCCTGCACGGTGCATTTCGGCTGCAGAACCTTGGCGGCCCAGGCCAAAGGCATGGTCGTATCCAGGCTGACACCATCCACGCCGGTTTCATCGACGAAACGCTCGTAGAGCAATCCGGCTCCCCTGGGGAAGCCGATCACGGGGATTCCGGGTCGTTCCCGATGGATACGTTCGGTCAGTTGCGCCGCAGGCTTTATGCACCAGCGGGCGAACTGGTCTTCGGGAAGGATTCCGGCCCAGGAATCGAAGATCTGCACGGCTTCGGCACCGGCATCGATCTGGGAGATCAGGTAATCGCCGGTATTCTGGACCAGCAGGTCGATGATGGCTTCGAACAGCTTGGGCTGGCCGTAGGCCATTTTTTTTGTCTCGGCGTAATCCTTCGATCCGCTGCCTTCGACCATATAGGTGGCGACGGTCCAGGGGGCACCGGCGAAGCCGATCAGCGCCGTCTTTTCGGGAATCGAAGCTTTCAAGCCACGCACGGTTTCGTAGACCGGGGCGAGATGGTCGTGGAGTTTCGCCGAGGAAAGAGCCTTCAGACCGGATTCGTCGCGGATCGGCGGCAGACGTGGGCCTTCACCGGCGGTGAAACTGACCTTCTGCCCCAGGGCGTCGGGTACGACTAGGATGTCCGAAAACAGGATCGCGGCGTCGAAATTGTAGCGCCGCAAGGGCTGCAAGGTCACTTCGACAGCCATTTCCGGATTATAGCAGAGGTCGAGAAATCCGCCGGCTTCACCGCGTGTGGCGCGATATTCGGGAAGATAGCGACCGGCCTGGCGCATCAGCCAAACGGGTGGTGGCATGACTTTCTCGCCCTTCAGGGCGCGCAGAAAGGGCTTGTCGGACACGGAGAACCTCTGGGTGTTGGTTGGTCCCTCAATACAGGTTTTAGAAAAGTATGAAAAGGGTGGTGGTGGATAGTGGGTCCCTGTGGATAAAGGGGATCAGGCCTTGTCCACAGGTTTTTCAGACTCCGGGCCATTCTTTCCGGCGCTTTCCCCGCCTCGGTGGATAAGTTGGGGAAAATAGGGATAAGTTATTGACAGGAAAGGGCTCCTCCTGTGGTTAAGTGGTGCGGGAATCTCCGGTATATCCACAAATGGCCCCCGATTCCCCCGATTCCATTCCCGAAGTGCCGAATCTTTTCAACAGACTCGTGACTCTGTCCACGACTCGCTGGTTTGCCGGGAGCGAAAAATGCAGAATGGCGCCAAAGGGCGGGTTGTCCCCGATTCCACCCGCTTTCCACAGGCCGCAAGCGCCATTCCAATGGCCGAGGGAATCCGAGGTAATGAAGAGCTTTCACCTGCATCTCGTCTCCGACGCGACCGGCGAAACCCTGTCTTCCGTCGCCCGCGCCTGCTTGGTGCTGTTCGAAGGCCATCATGCCGTGCAGCATCTGTGGTGGCTGGTGCGCACTCCCGGTCAAGCCAGCCGCGTGATCGAAGGCATCGAGGCCAATCCCGGCATCGTGCTGTTCACCATCGTCGATCCCGCCGTGCGCAATCTGCTGGAAGACGCTTGCCGGCGGCTGATGGTGCCCTGCATTCCGGTGCTCGACCCGGTGCTGTTCGCCCTGTCGAACTATCTGAACGCGCCTTTCCATGCCCTGCCCGGCCGCCAGCACGAGATGGATGCGGAATATTTCCGCCGTATCGACGCCATGCATTTCACCCTGGCCCATGACGACGGCCAGTTGATCGAGGATTTCGACGAGGCCGATGTGATCCTGGTGGGCGTGTCGCGCACCTCGAAGACGCCGACGGCGATGTATCTGGCCAATCGCGGCCTGAAGGCGGCCAATTATCCGCTGGTGCCCGGCGTGCCCCTGCCCCAGGAAATCCTCGACGCCAAGAAGCCGCTGATCGTCGGCCTGACCAAGGATCCGCGCAGCCTGACCGACATCCGCCGCAACCGCCTGGCCTTCCTCAATCAGGATACGGAAAGCGACTATGCCGATTACGAAAAGGTGCGCGAGGAAGTGAACCAGGCGCGCAAGCTCTATACCCGCTACAACTGGCCGGTCATCGACGTCACAAGGCGTTCGATCGAGGAAGCCTCGGCGGCCATCCTGCAACTCTATATCCGCCGCAATGGCAGCGGCGGCAGGGATTGACCATGATCGTTCTCGCCTCCAGCAGCCGTACAAGGCTGGACATGCTCAAAGCTGCCGGCATCGATGCCGAACCCTTGGCGCCGAATGTGGACGAGGCCATGGTCAAGGATGCCCTGCGCGGCGAGGGCGCCAGCGCCGCCGAGGCGGCGGAGGCCCTGGCCGATCTCAAGGCCCAGCGCATCGCCATGCGCCTCGGCCCGGATCCGCTGGTGCTGGCCGCCGACCAGATTCTCGACCTCAACGGCGTATGGTTCGACAAGCCCGCCGATATCGACCATGCCCGCGCCCATCTGCGCGCCCTGCGCGGCAAGTCCCATGAACTGGTCAGCGTCGCCGTCGCCTGGCGCGGCGGCCAGCGCATCTGGCATCATGTCGGACGCGCCAAGCTGACCATGCGCCCCATGACGGACGAGTTCATCGACTGGTATCTCGATCGGGTCGGCGAGGCCGCCTTGTGGTCGGTGGGCGCCTATCAGGTCGAAGGGCTGGGCGCGCAGCTTTTCTCGCGCATCGACGGCGATCACTTCACCATCCTCGGCCTGCCTCTGTTGCAGGTCCTGGACATGCTCAGGCTTCAGGGAATTCTGCGGACATGATCATCACCGCCAAGGCCAGGCTGGCCGGTGTCATGGGCTGGCCGATCGGCCATTCCCGGTCCCCCCGGCTGCATAATTACTGGCTGCAGCATTTCGGCATCGACGGCGCCTATGTGCCGCTGGCCGTCGCGCCCGAGGATTTCGAGACGGTGCTGCGCGCCCTGCCGCGCATGGGATTCGCCGGGACCAATGTGACCGTGCCGCATAAGGAGGCGGCGATGGCGGCGGTCGATGTACTGCACCCGCTGGCGAAGCGGATCGGCGCGGTCAACACCATCGTCACCCTGCCCGACGGACGCCTGGAAGGCCGCAACACCGACGGCTTCGGCTTTCTGGAAAATCTGCGGCAGGCCGGAACCGTCTGGCGGCCCGCATCGGGCCCGGCGGTGGTGCTCGGCGCGGGCGGCGCCGCCCGCGCCGTTTGCGTCGCCTTGCAGGATGCGGGCTGTCCCGAGATCCGCCTGACCAACCGTTCGCGCGCCCGTGCCGAAACCTTGGCGGCCGAACTCGGCGGCGGCGTGACGGTGGTGGATTGGGACAGGCGCGCGGACGCGCTGGACGGCGCGGCCCTGCTGGTCAACACCACCAGCCTGGGGATGAGCGGCCAGCCGCCGCTGGAGATCGACCTCTCCGCCCTGCCCGGTTCGGCCCTGGTCAACGATATCGTCTATGTGCCGCTGGAAACCGATCTGCTGGCCCGCGCCCGGGCGCGGGGCAATCCGGTGGTGGACGGCCTGGGCATGCTGCTGCATCAAGCCCGGCCCGGCTTCGAGGCCTGGTTCGGTGTCTTGCCGGAGGTCACCCCGGAAGTGCGGGATTTCGTTTTGGAGACGGTTTCGGGCTGATTCGCAGGGCTCCGCCCTGCACCCGCCAAGGGCCTTGGCCCTTGGAACCCGTTCCTGGACTTCAGGGAAAAGATGAACAAAATGAATGGGATCAAAGGGGCTGAGCCCCTTTGCGGGTCTGGGCGGAGCCCAGAAAATCCGCCGTTCTGGGTCTCAAGCCGATGATCATCCTCGGCCTTACCGGCTCGATCGGTATGGGCAAGTCCACGGCGGCCCGGCAATTGCGGTCGCTGGGCCTGCCCGTCCATGACGCCGACGCCACGGTCCATCGCCTACTGGGCAAGGGCGGCGCGGCGGTGCCCGCCATCGATACCGCCTTCCCCGGCGTGGTGCGCGAGGGCGCGGTGGACCGGCAGGAATTGGGCAGGCGCGTCTTCGGCGACCCGCCCGCCTTGCGCCGCTTGGAGAAAATCCTTCATCCCATGGTGCGCGAGGCTGAACGACGCTTTCTTGCCCGCTGCGCCCGCCGGGGCGTGCCGATGGTGGTGCTGGACGTGCCGCTGCTGTTCGAGACCGGCGGCGAGAAACGCTGCGATGCCGTCATCGTCGTCACCGCGCCGCGCTTCCTGCAAACCCAGCGGGTGATGCGCCGCCCGGGCATGACGCTGGAAAAGCTGGACAGCATCCGTGCCAAGCAGATGCCGGATGGCGAAAAGCGCCGCCGCGCCGATTTCGTGGTGAATACCGGCCTGGGCTATGCCCAGAGCTTGCGCCAGCTGCGCCGCATCGTCCAGATTATGTCAAAGACCAAGGGGCGCGCCTGGCCGCCCCGCTTCCTCCAGAAACGGTAGTGCATGCGCGAGATCGTCCTCGATACGGAAACCACCGGCTTCGACCCCAAGGCGGGTCATCGCATCGTCGAAATCGGCTGCGTGGAGCTGATCAACCATCTGCCCACCGGCAGGGTCTTCCATAAATACTGCAATCCCGAACGCGACATGCCGGAAGAGGCCTTCAAGGTCCACGGCCTGTCCATCGAGTTTCTGTCCAAGCATCCGGTCTTCGCCGAGGTGGTGGACGAGTTCCTGGACTTCCTCGGCGATGCCAAGCTGGTCATCCATAATGCCGAGTTCGACATGCGCTTCATCAATGCCGAACTGGGCTGGCTGAACCGTCCGCCGATCCCGATGGACCGCGCCATCGATACCGTGACCATGGCACGGCGTAAATATCCCGGCGCCCAGGCCAGCCTGGACGCCCTGTGCCGCCGCTTCGAGATCGACAATTCCCAGCGCACCTATCACGGCGCCCTGCTCGATTCCGAGCTTCTGGCCGAAGTCTATCTGGAGCTGATCGGCGGCCGCCAGCCGGGGCTGGAATTGGCCACCAGCCGCAGCCGGACCGCCGCTTCCGTCACCGTCAAGCGCGAAGCCCGCCCGCCGCGTCCCCATGCCGCGACGGCCGAGGAACTGGAAGCCCATGCGGCCTTCATCGCCAAGCTGAAGAATCCGCTCTGGCTGGCCGAGGAATAAGTTGGTGGATCGTCACCCCCGCGCAAGCGGGGGTCCATGTGTGGGCTTCTGAAGATGCGAACCGCTCAATACTGATGCTGCGGCAGCATGGATTCCCACTTTCGCGGGAATGACGGTGAAAACAGGAGCGCTTTTAAAAAGAGGTTGAACGCTCGTTCATGCTTCGAGACGCCGCTTCGCGGCTCCTCAGCATGAGGTTTGTCTTATTGAGAGGAAATAAGAAATTAGCCTCGTCCTGAGGAGCCGCGAAGCGGCGTCTCGAAGGGCGGGCGGGCCTCAAGCTACCGCGCGGCCTGCTGGTTCAGCAGGGTCCGCAGGCATTGGCCCAGGGGCGGCGGGGTATGGGTCGGGTGGCGGACGGCGGCATGGGCGACCTGGATTTCGCCGTCATCTTCATAGAAGAACAGGTCGAGGATGCAGGTCTCGCCGTGATACTGCCAGATCTGGGCGGGCGCATCGCGGCGGAGCAATTGCGGCTCGCCGAGCACGCTCACGATCTCGGCCGCGGACAGGCCTTGCAGGCGGCCGGGCTGTTCCGCCAGCAGGCGGTGCAGGGCGCCGGCCGGCTGGGCGGGGACGGCGGATTGCTGGGGCTGCGTGCCTTCCCGCGCCGGGGCGGAGGGGAGGCTTGTCACCGGCGCGGCGTCTTCTCCCTCTTCCCCCGTCTGGATTTCGGGAGCGGCGCAGGCGGCAAGCCCCAGGGCCAGGCACAGGGCCCATGGGGCGATCCATCGGGCGTGCATGGCCTGCGCCTTGTCCCGGTTCAGGATTGGTCGCTGCCGCCGCCGAGCGTGCGGGCGCCCTTGGCCTGCTGGGCCAAGGTCTCGACGGTGCCGTTGATCTCGCCACCGGCTTCGACGATCAGGCGGGCATAGCGGATCGTGCCCTGGAGGCGGCCGGTCGGACGCACGGTCAGCACCTTGTGGACGGTGAGATTGCCCTCGAAGACGCCGGCGATGTCGGCTTCTTCCACATCGACCGTGCCGCGATAGGTGCCGGTTTCCGAAACCTCGATGGCGACGGCATCGCTCAGATCGGCTTCGACCGAACCTTCGACCACCAGCTTTTCACAGGCCGAGATATTGCCGTTGAGCGAGATGTCTCGTCCGACGATCAGCTTCTTGCCTTCGCTCGCGCTGCTGGGTTCGCTACGGCGCGGGCCGGCTCCCGGGATCATGTCGGTGCCGCGGCGCGGAATGTCCGGACGCAGGGGCGGAACGGAAGGCTTGGTGGGCATGGGAGGTACTGTCCTTGCTACGGATTTCGGCTGGCTGGTGCTCAATTCGTTGACTTCGGCTTCCAGATCGGGCTGGGGAGCGTCTGGATTAGCCTGATCCTGTCCGGGTTTCTTGCGCCGAAACATATGGTGACGATCCCTTGTTCTATGCCAGCGCTCCGATCGAAACGCGGGAATGGGTAAAGATGAAGGAGGGGATTATACAAGCCTCTCCCGTCGCCGCAACGCCTCGAAAATATGGAGCATGAAGGCAGTTGCAACGACCGGCGCCACCAGGTTGACCAATGGCAGGGTCAGTAGAAACGTAATGATGGCCCCGCATATCCAAAGATATCCCCGATGAGCCAGCCGCAGGCTGCGGGCCTGGCCGGGATCGAGGCGCCGCAGGGCCACGACCTCGAAATATTCCCGTCCCAGAAGATAGCCGTTCAGTCCGTACAGGACCATGACATTGACGACGGGAATGAAGTAAAGCGGCAGGACCAGCAGGTTCAAGGCGATGCCCAGGGCGGCCAGCCGCAGGCCTGCGCCGATCCCTTCGGCCAGGGATTGGTCGCGGACCGGGGGCAGGTCCGGGTAATGGCGGTTCTCGGCGGCGCGCGCCACATCGTCGAGCAGCAGCCCGGCCACCGCCGTGACGACGGAGGGAAACAGGAACAGGCTGAGGACGAAGACCGCCAGCACGCCCAGGATGTCGGTCGTCAGGTCGAGCCAGCCGATCTGGAAAAAGGCCGTCGAGGAAAGCAGCCAGTAAAGGCCCGCCGTCAACAAGACCTGGACCAGAAGCGCGACGGCGATGCCGATCCAGATGATGCGGCGGCAGCGCGGGTCGGAAAGCTGGGCGAACCCACGGAAAAGCGCGGTGAACATGATCCTCCTGCGGCACGCCGAAAGGCGATTTTCAAGGGACGGGCGGACGCGAAAGGTTCAGGAAGTAGAAGAACCGCCTGATTTGCGTTGTTTGTGAGAACTCCACCGTTATACTGCGCCGCGAAAGCGCGCAAGGCCTCATCCCCGGGAGAATATGCAATGACCGAGACGCGGTTCCACGTCACAGGCATTGGTAATGCCATCGTCGACGTGTTGTCTCATGCCGATGATGCGCTGCTGGCCGAGCTTGGCCTGGACAAGGGCATCATGACGCTGGTCGACAGCGAACAGGCACAGAAGATCTACTCCCGCATGGGGCCCGCGATCGAATGTTCGGGCGGCTCCGCCGCCAACACCATCGCCGGTATCGCCTCGCTGGGCGGCAAGGCCGCCTATATCGGCAAGGTCGCCGACGACCAGTTGGGCGAGGTCTTCCGCCACGACATCCGCGCCGCCGGCGTGACCTTCGAGACTTCTCCCGGCGGGGACGGCGCGCCGACCGCCCGTTGCCTCATCCTCGTCACCCCCGACGCCCAGCGCACCATGCAGACTTTCCTGGGTGCCTGTGTGGAATTGGGGCCGGAAGATATCGACGAGGAACTGGTGGCGGCCTCGAGCGTTACCTATCTGGAAGGCTATCTGTGGGACCCGCCGCAGGCCAAGGAGGCGTTCCTCAAGGCCGCCCGGGTGTCGCATGACGCCGGACGCATGGTGTCGCTGTCGCTGTCCGACCCCTTTTGCGTGGACCGCCACCGCGACTCTTTCCTTGAGTTGGTGAACGAGCATGTGGACATTCTCTTTGCCAACGAGGCCGAGCTGAAGGCCCTGTATCGTACCGACGATTTCGACGCGGCTTTGCGCCTGGTGCGCGGCCATGCCCAGGTCACCGCCGTGACGCGCGGGGAAAAGGGCAGCGTGATCATCGCCGGGGACGACGTGCATGTGGTGAGCGCCGAGCATGTGCCGGCGATCATCGATACGACCGGAGCCGGCGACCTTTATGCCGCCGGTTTCCTCTACGGCTACACCCATGGCCGGGCTTTGCCCGAATGTGGACGCCTGGGCGGCATCGCCGCCGCCGAGATCATCAGCCATTTCGGGGCCCGTCCCGAGACGGACCTGATCGAGTTGATCTCGGCCAAAGTGTAAGCCGACGGACGTTCCAATCCTCCCTTTCGAATTCATACAGAGACACCATGGACCTTCGTAACATCGCAATCATCGCGCACGTCGACCACGGCAAGACCACCCTTGTCGACGCCATGCTGCGCCAGAGCGGCACCTTCCGCGAAAACCAGCAGGTCGCCGAGCGCGTCATGGACTCCAATGACCTGGAGCGCGAGCGCGGCATCACCATCCTGGCCAAGTGCACCTCGGTGGACTGGAAGGGAACCCGCATCAACATCGTCGACACCCCCGGCCACGCCGATTTCGGCGGCGAAGTGGAACGCATCCTGTCGATGGTCGATGGCGTGGTGGTGCTGGTGGACGCGGCCGAAGGGCCGATGCCGCAGACCAAGTTCGTCACCGGCAAGGCGCTGGCGCTGGGCCTGCGCCCCATCGTCGTGATCAACAAGGTGGACCGTGGCGACGCCCGTCCCCATGAGGTTCATGACGAGGTCTTCGATCTGTTCGCCGCCTTGGACGCCAATGACGAGCAGCTCGACTTCCCCACCATGTTCGCCGTCGGCCGCGACGGCTGGGCCGATGACAGCCTGGAAGGCCCGCGCAAGGACCTGACGGCGCTGTTCGAGCTGATCATGCGCCATGTGCCGCCGCCGAAGCGCGACGTCGAGGCCCCCTTCTCGATGCTGGCCACCACGCTGGAAGCCGACCCCTATCTGGGCCGCATCCTGACCGGCCGCATCCATACCGGCAAGATCAAGGTCAACCAGGCGATCAAGGCCCTGTCGCGCGAAGGCGAGCTGATCGAGCAGTTCCGCGCCCAGAAGATCCTGGCCTTCCGCGGCGTCGAGCGCGTGGCCCTGGAAGAGGCCGAGGCCGGGGACATCGTCGCCATCTCGGGCATGACCAAGCCGACCGTGGCCGATACCCTCTGCGCCCTGGAAGTGACCGAGCCGCTGAAGGCCCAGCCGATCGACCCGCCGACGCTGGCCATGACCTTCTCGGTCAACGACAGCCCGCTGGCCGGCACCGAGGGCGACAAGGTCACCTCGCGCGTGATCCAGGCCCGCCTGATGCGCGAAACCGAAAGCAATGTCGCCATCCGCGTCCGCATGACCGAGGGCAATGACGCCTTCGAAGTGTCGGGCCGTGGCGAATTGCAGCTGGGCGTGCTGATCGAGACGATGCGCCGCGAGGGCTTCGAGCTGTCGATCTCGCGTCCGCGCGTGCTGTTCAAGACCGACGAGAACGGCCAACGCCTGGAGCCGATCGAGGAAGTCTTCGTCGACGTGGACGAGGAATATTCCGGCGTGGTGGTCGAGAAGATGACCCTGCGCAAGGCTGAACTGACCGGCATGCGTCCCTCGGGCGGCGGCAAGGTGCGCCTGACCTTCCTGGCCCCCTCGCGTGGCCTGATCGGCTATCACGGCGAGTTCCTGACCGACACCCGCGGCACCGGCCTGATGAACCGCATGTTCCACGACTACGCCCCCTACAAGGGCCCGATCGAGGGCCGCCGCAACGGCGTGCTGATCTCGAACGGCACCGGCGAGGCCGTGGCCTACGCCCTGTGGAACCTGGAAGATCGCGGCCCGATGTTCATCCACCCGCAGACCAAGGTCTATGAGGGCATGATCATCGGCGAGCATTCGCGCGGCAACGACCTGGAAGTCAACGTGCTGAAGGGCAAGCAGCTGACCAACGTCCGCGCCTCGGGCAAGGACGAGGCGGTCAAGCTGACCCCGCCGCGCCGCATGAGCCTGGAACAGGCCATCGCCTATATCGAGGATGACGAGCTGGTGGAAGTGACGCCCAAGTCCATCCGCCTGCGCAAGCAGATCCTCGACCCGAACGAGCGCAAGAAGGCTTCCCGCGCCGCCAAGGCGAGCTGAGGAGGCTCCTGTCTCTTCGTCATTCCCGCGAAAGCGGGAATCCATCAAGCCGCAAGATGGACCCCCGCTTTCGCGGGGGTGACGGGTGGGAAGAATCCGCCTTAACGGGATATTGACGGAGAGGGGGTCAGTATGGCCCCCTCTTTTTATTATGAGCCCTGCCATGCAGTCCTGGCGCGATACCCTGGCCGTCTATCTGGACCGGCGCATCCTGGCGGTGCTGGTCCTCGGCTTCTCCAGCGGGCTGCCGGCGCCGCTGATCTTCGGTAATCTGTCGATCTGGCTGCGCGATGTCGGCGTCAGCCGCACCGATATCGGCCTGTTCGCCCTGGTGGCGACGCCCTATGCCATCAACTTCCTGTGGGCGCCGCTGATCGACCGCATGAAGCTGCCCTGGCTGACCAAGCGCTTCGGGCGGCGGCGGGGCTGGATCCTGCTGACCCAGGCGGTGCTGCTGGGGGCGGTGCTGGTGATGAGCCGGACCGATCCGGCAACCGACCTCTTCGTCGTCGCCATGGCCGCTTTGTTCGTCTCCACCGCCTCGGCGACCCAGGATATCGTCATTGACGCCTACCGCATCGACGTGCTGGACCCGCAAAGCTATGGCGCGGGTTCGGCGGCGGCGATCTGGGGCTGGCATCTGGGCGGCACGCTGGTCGGCGGTGCGGGCGGGCTGTATCTCGCCCAAGCCTATGGCTGGAATGTCGCCTATCTGATCCTGGCCTTCGCCGTGCTGATCGGCATGGTCGCCGTGCTGATGAGCCGCGAGCCGCAGGCCCGGCCCTCCGCCGAGACCGTGGCCGCAGAGCGCGAGGCGGTCCAGGCCATCCGCCGCCTGCCCTTCCTGAAAGGCGGCCTGGCCGAGGCCGCCGCCTGGGTCTACGGCGCCGCCGTGGCGCCCTTCCTCGACTTCATGAAGCGGCGCGGCTGGGTGCTGATCCTGCTGTTCATCTTCATCTTCAAGCTGGGCGACGCCCTGCTGGGTCGCATGTCCGGCGTGTTCTACCGCGAGATGGGCTTCGGCCTGACCGAGATCGCCGATGTCTCCAAGGTCTACGGCATGGCGGCCAATGCCGCCGGGGTCGTGCTGGGCGGGCTGCTGGTGGCGCGGCTGGGGTTGATGCGGTCCCTCTTCGCCGCCGGTTTCGCCGCCGCCGTGACCAACCTGACCTATTCCTGGCTGGCGGTGGCCGGCAAGGACATGACGGTCTTCACCCTGGCGGTGGTCTCGGACAACTTCACCGGCGGCTTGGTGACCGTGGCCTTCGTGGCCTATCTGTCCAGCCTGTGCAACGTCGCCTATACCGCCACCCAATACGCCCTGCTGGCCTCGCTGGGCAATCTGGCGCGCATCTGGTTCTCGGCCTCGGCGGGCTACATGGTGGACAGCCTGGACGGCAATTGGTCGCTGTTCTTCATGATGACCGCAATCATCGCCCTGGCCGGGCTGCCGCTGCTGTGGATCATCATGAAGCTGTTCCCCGACAAGCCCTCCCAGGCGCGCCCGGCACCGGCGGAGTAGCCGGGGGAAGGAAGCAAGTCCGCCCTACTCCACCCGGCAGGCTTCGTCGAAGTCCAGGCGCGGATTGCGCGGATGGGAGGTGGGGCCGGCGGGATAGCCGAGAGTGCAGATGAAATTCGACACGATGCGGCCTTCGGGAAAGAAAGTCGCATCGACCTTGTCGTTGTCGAAGCCGCTCATGGGACCGCAGGCCAGGCCGAGGGCGCGGGCGGCGAGCATGAAATAGGCGGCTTGCAGGGTGGAATTGCGAAAGGCGGTGGCGCGGATCACCGCCTCGTTGCCGACGAACCAGGACCGGGCATCGGCCTGCGGGAACAGGCGCGGCAGGTTCTCGTAGAATTCCAGGTCCTGGGCGAAGATGGCGGTGACCGGCGCGGCCATGGTCTTGTCGACATTGCCCGCCGACAGCGCCGGGCGCAGCTTCTCCTTGGCTTCCGGCGAGCGGACGAAGACGATGCGCAAGGGTTGGCAATTGGCGCTGGTCGGCCCCAGCCGGGCCAGGTCCCAGACCGCCTTCAGCACCGCGTCGGTGACAGGCGTGTCGGCGAAGGGGACATGGCTACGCGCCTCGCGGAAGAGGATGTTCCGGCCGGCTTCGTCCAGCTGGGGCATGATGATTACATTCCGGCGACCATGTCGCCCGCGACCAGGGTGGAGCCAAGCGAGGCCATCTCGTAGGCGCGCAGGTCGTTGCTGCGCATGATGGACCTCAGATTGGTTATATAGTCCTCGCCGCGCTCGGAATAAGCCAGCAGCGTGCCCGCCAGGGCATATCCGTCGAGCGGCTGGTCCTTGCTGCGCATGGCGGCGCGCATGCGGCGGAAGTCGTTATAGGCGCGATGGGTGTTCAGGTTGTGGGCATAGCCGCGCACGGCGGTCATCAGATCGTCGAAGGCGCGGATGCGGACGCCGCCGCCCAAGGGCTCCAGCCCGTTTTCCTCTTTCCAGGTGACCTGGCCGAACAGCGCGTTGCCCTCGCGGGCGAAGCGCGAGGTGCCCCAGCCGCTTTCCTCGACCGCCTGGGCCAGGGCCAGCGACGGCGGAATCTCATCGACGCGGCGCAGCAGGACCGGGATCGAGGCGTTCTGCACGCCATAGCGTTCGGCGATGGAGGCCAGCCATGCGCGCTCGCTGGCAGTCAGGGGCAGGCCTTCGTTGCGCCGGGCCTGGAGGTCGAGAAGCCGTTCCCGGTCGGCGGCGATCTCTTCGTTCACCGCCAGGACGAGGGGCAGCAGGATGCGCAGGAAGACTTCCTTGCGCATCTGGATATCGTTCAATCCGTTGAGGTCGTGCGGGACCGCGGACAGGAAGACGCGCGGCACCTCGGCACTGCCCTCGCTCACGGCGTCAAGGCGGTAGCCCATGGTCTCGAAGGCTTCGTGCAGGCGCTCGGCATGGCGCCGGTCGGCCTCGGGCAGATACAGCACATGGGCTTCGGCCTGCGCCGAAAGGGATGCGGCTTCGGGCATGTCGGCCTCGACCATGACCGGCGCGTCCGCCCTTTGGGGGAGCGTGATCTTCGGCGAGATGCCGGACACTCCCAGACTCATCGAGCCCACGACACAGAGGCCGAGGACACCGAGCGAGAGCCGCTCGAACCACCCCTGAGGGGAAGTTCCTTCGTTCATCGTTACGGTTCCTTCAGTTGCCCTATCCACTGGTGTAAAGCACCTAGCAGGCAGCTCAATCAAAACGCCAGACCATAACGAGATGACACATCCCCGACAAGCGAAACAGATGATCGAAAGTGTTAGTCACTCATTCAAATAGATAGTTTGTCACGGAAAAATGTGAAGAATCTTGGCGATTCCGTATATGTGACTTTTTGGTGGCGCGGCTGGATTTGTGCAGGATTCCTGCGGATTTAGAAGCTTTGCGGACAAAAAGAAAACGGGGGCCGATGGCCCCCGTCATAGCACCTAAAGCAAGGTGGTCCCGAACGGCGGATTTAGTCCACCGCCTGCACCGCCACCACTTCCGGAACGTAGTATTTCAGCATGTTCTCGATGCCGTGCTTCAGCGTCGCGGTCGAGCTGGGGCAGCCCGAGCAGGCACCCTGCATATGCAGGTAGACCACGCCGTCCTCGAAGCCGCGGAACAGGATGTCGCCGCCATCCTGGGCAACGGCGGGACGCACGCGGGTATCGAGCAATTCCTTGATTTGGACGACGAGTTCGCTGTCGTCGCCGGCGGAATGGCCGCTGGTGGATTCGCCTTCGATGACGGGCTGGCCGGAGCTGTAATGGTCCATGATGGCCGACAGGATCTGCGGCTTCAGGATCTGCCAGTCCTGCGCGTCGTTCTTGGCGATAGTGATGAAGTCGCCGCCCAGGAACACGCCTTCGACGCCATCCACCTGGAACAGGCGCTTGGCCAGAGGCGAGCGCACGGCCGCTTCGGCATCAGCGAAATCGGCGGTGCCTTGCGTCATCACTTCGCGACCAGGAAGGAACTTCAAGGTGCTCGGATTGGGCGTGGCTTCGGTCTGGATGAACATTGGTCGACTCCCTCGGGTCTGCGGACCTTCCGCAGTGCAATTCCAAGGGTTTAAATGGGGCAACCAAGCGCATTAGTCAAGTATTTTTGCCCGCACCGGCTGTCTTGGTCATCCCAGTTCGCCAATGTCGTCGTCGCTTAACGTACCGGGAACGATGGTGATGGGAATACGCAACTTATTGACATATTTGCCGGTCAGGGCCGAAACCAGGGGACCGGGCCCATCCGGTCCGGTGCCCGCACCCAGCACCAGGATCGAGATGCTGGGCTCCTCCTCGATCAGGGTGAGCAATTCGTCGCGGGTCAGGCCCTCGCGCACATAGAGGATGGGCAATTGCCCCGAGACATCGTTGACCTCGGCGGCCAGGCGCTGGAGCAATTGCTCGGCCTCTTCGCGGGCTTCCTCGCTCATCAATTCGCCGATCATGGCGAAATGCTGGAACTCGGCCGGTTCGATCACCCGCAGCAGGGCCACGCGGCCGCCCGTATTGCGGGCGCGCAGGCAGGCATAGCGCAGGGCGGCCTGCATTTCCTCGGTCTCGTCCACCACCACCAGGAAGGTGCGCCCGCTCGGAGGTCTGGGCTCGGTCATGATGTCTTAGCCTTTCTTGAAAGCCACCGCCGCCAGCCAGCCGGAGGCCACGGCCAGCAGGATGGCGATCAGGCCGTAAGCCGCCGATTGCTGATGTGCGAAGTCGTACACATCGGCGCCCAGGCCGATCTTGCTGATGATCAGCGGCGTGGTCTGGGCGCTGACCACCTGGCCGTCGCGCAGCAGATAGACCTCGACGCTATAGGTTCCCACCGGCACGTTGGCCGGGAAATAGACGGTGCTGCGGAACAGCCGGTTGCCCAGCACATCGATCGGCTGCACCTCGGCGTTGAACAATCCTTCCTTCTGTTTCAGGCGGATCAGCGCGTCGTGATATTCCTGCGGTTCCGCGCCGCTGTCGGTGCGCTCGATGGTGAAATCGAGATTGGCCAGCCCGATCTGGTGGCGCTGCAGCACCGAGGGCGAAGCCACCGTCTCCAGCGGCGCGGTCGAGGCGACGCGGTAGAAGGACGGCACGTTGCCCACCCTGATCTGGCTGCGGGTCACCCAGATGCCGCTGATTCGCGCCAGGCGGCGGACCACCGGTTCGTGGGTGGGGCCGCGCACCACCATGACGATGTCGCCCGGCTCGTCCACCGCGCCGAAAAGCAGGACCTCGGTGCCCGCGAAGCCGGTGGTGATGGGCACCAGATGGCGCGACAGGTCGGCCACCAGGGGTTCCTGCGTCTGCGCCGGTCCCGACATCACCAGACCGAGCCCAACCAGGAGAAGGATGCGGGACAGAAGCCTGTGCAGCGCGTCGAACATTCCCTGTCTCCTCATCATCCCATTCCCAAGGAGAAGAGGTCGTCGGGCGTCAGGATCAACTCGAAGAACAGATTGATGCAAACGCCAAGGACGATCAAGGCCAGCAGGATGCGCAACTGCTCGCCGCGCAGCCGCATTCCGGCGCGGGCGCCGAACTGGGCGCCGACCACCCCGCCGATCAGCAGAAGCAGCGCCAGCACCACGTCGACGGTCTGGTTGACGGTGGCCTGCAGGAAGGTGGTGTTGGCGGTGACGAAGATGATCTGGAACAGCGAGGTCCCGACCACTACCGAAGTCGGCATGCCCAGCAGATAGATCATTGCCGGCACCATCACGAAGCCGCCGCCGACCCCCATGATGGCGGTCAGGATGCCCACCAGCAGGCCGATGCAGAAAGGCAGGATGGCGCTGATATAGAGCTTCGAGCGGCGGAAGCGCATCTTCAGCGGCAGGCCGTGGATCCAGGTATGCTGGTGCAGTTTCCGCCGGGCCCCCCCGGCACCGAGCTTGCGGTCCTTGCGCAGGCGCTGGACGCTTTCGATCAGCATCAGCCCGCCGATGATGCCGAGGAAGATCACATAGGACAGCCGGATCGCCAGGTCGATCTGGCCCAGACCGGCCAGCAGCCGGAACAGGAAGACCCCCAGCGTCGAGCCGACAAGGCCGCCGACCACCAGCAGCAGGCCCATCTTGAGGTCGACATTGCCGCGCCGCCAATGCGCCATCACGCCCGAGACAGAGGAGGCGACGATCTGGTTGGCGCCCGTCCCCACCGCCACGGCGGGCGGAATGCCGATGAAGATCAGCAGGGGCGTCATCAGGAAGCCGCCGCCGACCCCGAACAGCCCCGACATGAATCCGATGGCGCCCCCCATGCCGAGGATGAGGAAGACATTCACCGACATTTCGGCGATGGGAAGATATATCTGCACCGGCCCCTCTTCACGAATGCGGATCAGCAGAGCTGGGGCAGTAGTTGTGGCCCGCCTGTCCGTCTGAGGCAAGAGGGCTTTCGCCGGAGGAGGAAAGGCGGCTTAGGGCGGCGCAGAGCCCCGGCAGACCCTTTCCTTCTCGTCATCCCCGCGAAAGCGGGAATCTCTGGAGGCACAATGCCCTGTATCTAGTGGTCCGGATCTTTCCAAGCCCCAAGATGTCCACCCCGCTTTCGCGGGGGTGACGATCTGGTGCGGAGGGGACCGGCCTCGTCAGCGGCCGGGAGGGCTCAGGGCCGCAGGAAGCCGACGATCTCCTTGATCTCCTGCATGATGGGCGCGGCGATTTCATCGGCGCGTCGGCCGCCCTCGCGCAGGATCGCGTCCACATGGGCCGGGTCGGCCAGCAGGCGCTTCATTTCCTGATTGATCGGCCCCATCACGGAGACGGCAAGATCGGTCAGGGCCTGCTTGAATTCCGAGAAGGTCCTGCCGCCGAACTCGGCCAGCACGTCGGCCTTGCCCTTGTCGGACAGGGCGGCGTAGATGCCGACCAGATTGGCCGCCTCGGGACGGCCCTCCAGGCCTTCGACGGATTCGGGCAGCGGCTCGGGATCGGTCTTGGCCTTGCGGAATTTCAGCGCGATGGCGTCGGCGTCATCGGTCATGTTGATGCGCGAATATTCCGACTCGTCGGACTTGCTCATCTTCTTGGTGCCGTCGCGCAGGGACATGACGCGGGTGGCCGCGCCGAAGATCATCGGCTCGGGCTGGGGGAAGAAGTCGACGCCATAGTCGTTGTTGAACTTCTGGGCGATGTCGCGGGCCAGTTCCAGATGCTGCTTCTGGTCCTCGCCCACCGGCACATGGGTCGCCTTGTAGGCCAGGATGTCAGCGGCCATCAGGTTGGGATAGGCATAGAGGCCGACCGAGGCGTTCTCGCGGTTCTTACCGGCCTTTTCCTTGAACTGGGTCATGCGGTTCAGCCAGCCGATGCGGGCGACGCAATTGAACACCCAGGCCAGTTCGGCATGGGCGCTGACCTGGCTTTGGTTGAAGAGGATGTTCTTCACCGGGTCCACCCCGGCGGCCAGCATGCCCGCGGCGACTTCGCGGGTCTTCTGGCGCAGTTCGGCCGGGTCCTGCCAGACGGTGATGGCGTGCATGTCCACCATGCAGAAGATGCATTGATAGTCGCCCTGCAACCGCACCCAGTTGCGAATCGCCCCCAGATAGTTGCCCAGATGCAGGTTTCCGGAGGGCTGGACGCCTGAGAAGATGCGGTTCATGAAAGCCTCTTTACATGGCATGAATCTAGAAAGGGACGTATCCCACCGTTCTCGGATGCGGTCAAGATTTCGCCCGTCGGCGCAGCATCGCCTTGACCTCGGACAGGCGGGCGGCGCCGGTCAGGATGACGGCCAAGGCATAGACGGCGATGCCCAGGCCGATCAGCAGGGCGACGGCAGGAATCAGCTGGGCCTGTCCTTCCAGGTTGGGCGCCAGGACATGCCAAGCCACCGCCAGGACCCCGCCCATCACCAGCGTGGCGAGCAGGATGCGCGGGATGCGCCCCTTCAGCCGGGAATCCAGGCGGAAGAAATCCTGTCGCCGCAGCAGCCAGGCCAGCACCGCCACGTTGACCCAGGCGGCGATGGCGGTGGACAGCGCCATGCCGACATGCGCCAGCGGCCCCATCAGGATCAGGTTCAGCACCACGTTCACCACCATCGCTAGCCCGGCCACCTTGACGGGCGTCTTGGTGTCCTCGCGGGCGAAGAAGGCCGGTGCCAGCACCTTGACCAGGACATAGGCGGGCAGGCCCAGGGCGAAGGCCTGCAGCGCCGCCGCTGTGGCTATCGTGTCCTCGGGGCCGAAGGCGCCGCGCTCGAACAGCACGCGGATCACCGGCTCGGCGATGGCGACCAGGGCGGCGGCGGAAGGCAGCGTCAGCAGCAGGGCGAATTCCATGCAGCGGTTCTGGCTTTCCCGCGCCGCCGTCAGGTCGCCCGCCCGGATCTGGCGCGACAGCAGCGGCAGCAGCACGGTGCCGATGGCGATGCCGACCACGCCCAGCGGCAGTTGGTTCACCCGGTCGGCGTAATTGAGATAGGAGACCGCCCCGTTGGCGACCAGCGAGGCGATGACGGTATTGATCAGGAGATTGACCTGATAGACCCCCGCCCCCACCGCGCCGGGCACGATGCGTTTCAGCAGCGTCTTGACCTCGGGCGACAGGCGCGGCCAGCGCAGCTTCAAGGGGAATCCCGCGCGGCGCACCGAATGGACCAGCCACAGGAACTGCACCACCCCGGCGGCGAAGGTGCCCCAGGCCATGGCATGGCCTGCGGTCGGTGTATAGGGCACCAGCAGCCACAGCCCGGCCATGGAGGTCAGGTTCAGCAGCACCGGGGTCGCCGCCGGGGCGGCGAAATGGCCCAGCGAATTCAGCACTCCGCTTTGCAGCGACACCAGCGAGATGAACAGCAGATAGGGAAAGGTGATGCGCGACAGCTCGGTCGCCAGCTCCATCTTGCCCGGCACCTGGTCGAAGCCTGGGGCCAGCACATACATGGCCCAGGGCATGATGATCATCATCACGGCGACGAAGAAGGACAGCGCCAGGGCCAGCACGGCGAAGCAATCCTCGGCGAAGCGCTTGGCCGAGGCCTCGCCCTCGGCCTCGTGCTTGCCCGCGAAAAGCGGCACGAAGGCGGCATTGAAGGCGCCTTCGGCGAACAGGCTGCGGAACAGGTTGGGAAAGCGGAAGGCGACGAAGAAGGCATCGGCGACCGCCCCGGCTCCCAGGAAGGCCGCGATCATCATCTCGCGCGCCAGGCCGGTGATGCGGCTCAGGATCGTGAAGCCGCCGACGGTGGCGATAGAACGGAAAAGAGCCATGGGTCAGATATGCTCGGCCTTGGAAGGAAGAAGCGGGAATGCCTGGGCGCGGGTCATCCTTCGAGACGGCCCTTCGGGCCTCCTCAGGATGAGGGCGAAATCTTTGGAAGATTAGCCTCATCTTGAGGAGCCGCGAAGCGGCGTCTCGAAAGGTGGGCGGGCCAAAAGCCCCGCAAGCCCTCATTGCGCTGCTGCCGCCGCTCCGCTGCCGCGCTGGCGTTTGTCGGCGGGATCGGCCAGCGCCGCGAGCAGACCCTCGCGGACCTGGCGCAGCTTGTTCTCGTGCTCGATCTTCATGCCGAAGATGTCCTTCACATAGAAGACGTCGACCACGCGCTCGCCATAGGTCGAGATATGGGCCGAGCCGATCTGCAGGCCCAGCCGGGTCATGGCGGCGGTGACGTCGTGCAGCAGGCCGGGCCGGTCGCGGCCGTTGAGCTCGATGACCGTATGGGTGGTGCTGGCCTTGTTGTCGATCAGCACGCGGGGGCTGACCTTGAAGACATGGGCGCGGGCGGGCAGGCTGGACTTGCGCCCCTCCAGTTCCTTGGCCGGACGCAGCCGCCCGGACAGGGCCCGTTCGATGGTGGTGGACAGCTTGGCCAGGCGCGACGGGCTGTCGAAGGCACCGCCCTCGGCATCCTGGATCAGGAAGGTGTCGAGCGCCATGCCATTGGTCATGGTCACGACCTTGGCATCGACGATGGTGGCGCCGCTGATGGCCATGGCACCGGCGATCTGCGAGAACAGGCCGGGATGGTCGCCGGTATAGATCGTCAGCTCGGTGACGCAGAGGCCCGAATCGACCCGGGTGTCGATGGTCAGCGGCGCGCGATGGCGCTCCGCCTCGTTGATCATCCGGGCATGGCGTTCCAGCGAGTCCGGGTCGAAGCTCATCCAATAGCTGGGATAGCCCCGGGACAGATGTTCCTCGATCTCCTTCGCGTCCCATTTCAGCGCCTCCAGGCGCTGGCGCAGCAGGTTCTGGGCCTTCTCGACCCGGGCCTCGCGCCGGTCGGTGGCCATGCCGCCCGACATCATGTCCTCGGCGCGGTAGTAGAGCTCGCGCAGCAGGCCCGCCTTCCATCCGTTCCACACATTGGGGCCGACGGCGCGGATATCGGCTACCGTCAGGACCAGCAGCAGGCGCAGGCGTTCGGGCGACTGCACCACCTTGACGAAATCGGCGATGGTCTTGGGATCGTCGATGTCGCGCTTGAAGGCGGTGTTGGACATCAGCAGGTGATGGAGCACCAGCCAGGAGACGGTTTCCGTCTCCTCGTCGGTCAGGCCCAGGCGCGGCCCCAGCTTCAGCGCCACCTCGGCGCCCAGTTCGGAATGGTCGCCGCCCCGCCCCTTGGCGATGTCGTGCAGCAGCACCGACAGATAGAGCACCCGGCGCGACAGCACCTTGCCCACCACGTCCGACGCCGCCGGGGCCTCGGAGCGCAACAGCCCTTCCTCGATCTTGTGCAGGATGCCGATGGCGCGGATGGTGTGCTCGTCCACCGTATAGACATGGTACATGTCGTATTGCATCTGCGCCACGACACGGCCGAAATCGGGGATGAAGCGGCCCAGCACGCCCGCCTCGTTCATGTGGCGCAAGGCCACTTCCGGATCCTTGCGCGAGGTCAGCATCTCCATGAACAGGCGGTTGGCTTCCTCGTTCTGGCGCAGGCGGTTGTTGATCTGCTTCAGGGTCTGGGTGACCAGCGACAAAGCGTGGGGGTGAATGTCCAGGTCGTGTTCCAGGGCGGTATGGAACAGCCGGATCAGGGCCACCGGGTCCTTCTTGAACTGGGTATCCTCGGTCACGTTCAGGCGGTTGCCGTCGATGCGGAAACCGTCGATCTGGCTGCGGCGCAGGAATTTCAGGGCCGCGAGGCTGAGCTTGGGCTTGCGCTTCTGCTGTTCCTCCAGCACCGCGCAGAAGATGCGGGTCAGGTCGCCCACATCCTTGGCGATCAGGAAGTAATGCTTCATGAAGCGTTCGACGCCGCGCGTGCCGGCATGGTCGGTATAGTTCATGCGCCGCCCGATCTCGGGCTGGACGTCGAAGGTCAGGCGGTCTTCCGCGCGGCCCGCCAGGTAATGCAGGTGGCACCGCACCGTCCACAGCCAGTCCTGGGCCTTGGCGAAGCGCTGGGCGGCGTCCTGGCTGATGATCCCCTGCTCTACCAGGTCGCCCACCTTGTCGACCTGGTAGAGATATTTCGCCATCCAGTACAAGGTGTGCAGGTCGCGCAGGCCGCCCTTGCCTTCCTTGATGTTGGGTTCCAGCACATAGCGGGAATCGGTCAGCTTCTCATGCCGGGCGTCGCGCTCGGCCAGCTTGGCCTCGACGAAATCGACGCCGCTGCCGGCGATCACCTCGTCCCGGAAGCGGCGGCGCAATTCGGTATAGAGTGCCTTGTCGCCCCATAGATAGCGGGATTCCAGCAAGGCGGTGCGGATGGTCAGGTCGCTGCGGGCTTGCCGGATGCATTCGTCCACCGAGCGCGTCGAATGCCCCACCTTCAGCCCCATGTCCCACATCATGTAGAGCATGTATTCGACGATCTGTTCCGAATAGGGCGTGCGCTTGTAGGGCAGCAGGAACAGAAGGTCGATGTCGGAGAACGGCGCCATCTCGGCGCGTCCGTAGCCGCCGACGGCGACGATCGACAGGAACTCGCCTGTGGTCTTGACCCCCTGGTGGAATTCGTGTTCGACCGCGAAGTCGTGGATGATGCGCACCAGTTGGTCGATCAGGAAGCAATGCTCGCGCACGCTTTGCGAGCCGGTGCCGTGCTGGTCTTCGAAGCGGCGGCGGATCTCGGCGAAACCGCCGGTATGGGCTTCTTTCAGGATGTCGAGGATGCTGCCGCGCCGCTTGTGCTTGGGCACATCCTGGGCCGCCACCTCGTTCAGCTTCCGGATGACCGCCAGGCGATCGATGATGGCGCGCTGCTTGCGGATATGGCCCATGAATGCTCCCCAGACTAAAGTCTGGGCATTATATGAAACTGCCTCCGTTTTGTCGCCAGCGGTTTGGGATGAGACCGGGGAAGATTCGCAGGAAGCCCTTCCCCCTTCCCCGGCCCCTGTTGCGTCACGCCGCGCGGATCTGGGTCAGGAAACGCTCGACTTCCTGGCCGAGCCGCTTCGATTGATGGGAGAGGCCGCTGGCGGCGCCGAGAAGGCGGGTGCTGGCCTCGCCGGTTTCCTCGGCGGCGGTGCGGACGCCGCCGATGTTGCGAGTCACCTCATGGGTGCCCTGGGCAGCCTGTTCGGCGCTGCTGGCGATTTCGCGGGTCGAGGCATTTTGCTGCTCGACGGCTGCTGCGATATTGGCCGAGACGCTGGCGACCTGCTGGATCACGTTGGAAATCTGACCGATGGCGCCGACGGCTTCTTGCGTCGCCTGCTGGACGGCGGCGATCTGGGTCGAGATATCGCCCGTGGCCCGCGCCGTGGCATTGGCCAGCGATTTTACTTCGTTGGCGACGACGGCGAAGCCCTTGCCCGCCTCGCCCGCCCGCGCCGCCTCGATCGTGGCGTTCAGCGCCAGCAGGTTGGTCTGGCTGGCGATGTCGTTGATCAGGCTGACCACGTCGCCGATGCGCCGGGCATCCTCGTCCAGGCGCTGCATGATGGATTGGGCGCGTTGGACGTCGGAGACGGCGTTGCGGGCCGCGAGGTCGGAGCTTTCCACCTGGCGGCCGATCTCGCCTACCGAGGTGGCCAGTTCCTCGGCGGCCGAGGCCAGGACCTGCACATTGGCCGCCGCTTGTTCCGACGCCGCCGCGACGGCGGTGGCCTGCTGGGTGCTGGTGCCGGCGGTGGCCGACAGCTTCGCCGCCGCCTGCTCCATTTCGCCCGCAGCACTGCCCAGGGTTTCGACGATGGCGCCGATGGCGGCCTCGAAATCCGCAGCCATACGCTCGCGCAGGGCCTGGCGTTCCTGGGCACTGCGATGTTCCGCCTCGATCTTCTCCTGGTTCATGCGCTCGACCTTGAGGGCATTTTCCTTGAAGATTTCCACGGCTTGGGCCATGGCGCCCACTTCGTCGCGGCGGTCGCGGCCGGGGATGGTCACGTCATGCTCTCCCACCGAAAGGCGCTGCATGACGGAGGTCATGTCGGCGATGGGGGTGGCGATGCTGCGGGAGAGGCCCCATCCGGCGAAGACGGCGACCAGGGTCGAAATGGCGGCGATTCCCAAGGTGATGGCGAAACTGGAGGAAAAGGCGGCCTGGGCTTCCGCGTTGCGCTGACGCAGCAGGGACATCTCCGTCTGGATCAACTCGTCGGCCTTGGCGCGCAGCACGTCCATCGCCTCCTTGCCCTTGCCCGAGGCTTCGATGGAACGGGCGAATTCCAGCCTTTCGTCGCGCATGGCCGCCAGGATGCGTTCGGCCGTCTCGCGCCATTCGGCGGCGGCGGCTTCCAGTTCCGCCAGGCGCTGCTGCTGGATCTCGTTCCCGGCGGTCAGGACCTTGGTACGGGCAAGGCTGTCCTGGAACATCTGCTGGCCGGGGGCATAGGGGGCCAGGAAGGATTCCTCCGCCGAGATCAGATAGCCGCGCAAGGCGTTTTCCTGGTTGATGATGCCGTCGACGATCCCGGAGGCGGCGTTCAGCACCTCGTAGGCATGTTCGGTGGTTTGGGTGTTGCGCTCGATGCTGCTCAGGCTCCCAAAACTGAGCAGGCTGCTCAACAGGATAAGGCCCACGAGCACGGCGAAGGAAAGGGTCAGTTTCACCCTGATCCGCAGATCCACAAGTCGCTTCATCTTGTAGTGTTTCCCCGCATTTCTACAGATAAACGGCCGCCACTTCCGGTAGGAAATGGCGGCCTATGAATATCCGTGGCGGGGAATGGCCGGGATTGTAGTTTGATGAAATATGAACAAGCGGACTGGGATATACCCTTTTTTCAGATCATCCCGCGCAGCCGGTAGAGCGTTTCCAGCGCCTCGCGCGGGGTCAGGTCGTCGGGATTGAGTCCCTTCAGCGCCTCTTCCACCGGTGACGGCTTGGCGGGCTTGGCCGGACCGGATTTCGGCTTGGCCAGCGCGGCGAAAAGCGGCAGGTCGTCGGCCAGTTTGCCGACGGAGGTGTTCTGTTCACCCGATTCCAGGTTTTGCAGCACCTGCTCGGCCCGTTCGATCACGGCGGCGGGCAGGCCCGCCAGCTGGGCGACATGGATGCCGTAGGAACGGTCGGCGGCGCCGGGGCCGACCTCGTGCAGGAAGACCACGTCGCCCTGCCATTCCTTGACCTTCATGCAATGGTTGGCGAGGTGCTTCAGCTTGGGCGCCAGGGCCGTCAGTTCGTGGTAATGGGTGGCGAACAGGGCACGGCAGGAATTGACCTCGTGCAGATGCTCGACCACCGCCCAAGCGATGGACAGGCCGTCATAGGTGGCGGTGCCGCGTCCGATCTCGTCGAGGATGACCAGGGCGCGGCTGCTCGACTGGTTGAGGATGGCCGCCGTCTCGACCATTTCCACCATGAAGGTGGAACGTCCCCGCGCCAGATCGTCGGCGGCGCCGACGCGCGAGAACAGCCGGTCCACCACGCCGATATGGGCGCTGGCGGCGGGGACGAAGCTGCCCATCTGGGCGAGCACGGCGATCAGGGCATTTTGGCGCAGGAAGGTGGACTTGCCGGCCATGTTGGGGCCGGTGATCAGCCACAGGCGCTGGCCCTCGCCCAGGTCGCAGTCATTGGCGACGAAAGTCTCGCCGCCTGAGCGCGCCAAAGCGGCCTCGACCACGGGATGGCGCCCGCCCTTGATGTCGAAGGCCAGGGAATTGTCCACAACCGGGCGGGTCCAGCGGCATTCCTCGGCCAGTTCGCCCAGGGCGGCGGCGACGTCGATGGCGGCCAAAGCGCGGGCGGCGGCGGCGATGTCCTCGGCCCGGCCCGTCACCTCGCCCACCAGATCGGCGAAGAGTTCCATCTCGAGCGCCAGTGCCTTGTCGGCGGCGCCGCGCAGCTTGCCCTCCAGCTCGCCCAGCTCGACGGTGGTGTAGCGCACGCCGCTGGCGATGGTCTGGCGGTGGATGAAGGGCTCGCCCATGCGCTCGGCCTGCTTGGGCGGGACCTCGATGTAATAGCCCAGCACGTTGTTGTGCTTGATCTTCAGCGTGGCGACGCCGCTGATCTCGGCATAATTGCTTTGCAGGGCGGCAATCAGGCGGCGGCTTTCATCGCGCAGCGCGCGCAATTCGTCCAGCGCCGGATGATAGCCCGGCGCGATGAAGCCGCCGTCGCGGGTCAGCACCGGCAAATCGGCCGCCAGGGCACGGGTCAGGCGCTCGACCAGCCCGTCATGCTCGCCCATGGCCTTGGCGCAGGCGGCCAGTCCTTGCGGCGGGGCGGCGGAGGCGGAAGCCAGCAGGCTGCGCATGCGGGGAATCTGGCCCAGCCCGTCACGGATGGCGGCCAAGTCGCGCGGCCCGCCGCGCCCCAGCGTGATGCGCGACAGGGCCCGTTCCAGATCGGGGCAGAGCTTCAGGGCGGCACGGATATCCTCGCGCAGGCGGGGCTGCTCGACGAAGAATTGCACCATGTCCAGGCGCTGGGCGATGGCCCCCGGATCGGTCAGGGGCGCTGCCAGATGCTGGGCCAGCAGACGGGCGCCGGGGCCGCTGATCGTGCGGTCGATGCAGGCCAGCAGCGAGCCCTTGCGCTCGCCCGTCAGGGTTTCGGCCAGTTCGAGATTGCGCCGCGTGGCGGCGTCGATCTCCATCACCGCCCCCTCGGCCAGGCGCCGGGGAATGCCCAGGCGCGGCAGGCGGCCCTTCTGGGTCAGTTCCACATAATCGACCAGGGCCCCGGCGGCGGCCGTCTCGGCCCGCGAGAACTGGCCGAAACCGTCCAGCGCGCCGACGCCGTAAAGGGATTGCAGCCGCAGGCGGGCATTTTCCGCATCGAAACGGGCGCCGGGCAAGGGCGAGAGGATGGATTTCCACTCGGCCAGAAGCTCGAACAGGCGCGGATCGCCGCACAAGCGGTCGGCCAGCAGCAACTCGCCCGGCGACAGGCGGGCCAGCGCCGCGCCCAGATTGGCCAGTTCCACCGTCTGCACCTGGAAATCGCCGGTGGACATGTCGAGCCAAGCCAGGCCCAGGCTGCCCCGCGCCTCGGCCAGGGCGGCAAGGTAATTGTGGGAACGCGCGTCGAGCAGCGAATCCTCGGTGATGGTGCCGGGCGTGACGACGCGGATGACGTCGCGGGCCACCACCGATTTGCCGCCGCGCTTCTTGGCCTCGGCGGGATCTTCGGTCTGTTCGCAGACAGCGACCTTGAAGCCCTTGCGGATCAGCTTGGCGAGATAGCCCTCATGGGCGTGGATCGGCACGCCGCACATGGCGATGTCCTCGCCCTGATGCTTGCCGCGCCGCGTCAGCGTGATGTCCAGCGCCTCGGCGGCCTTGACGGCATCATCGAAGAACAGCTCGTAGAAATCGCCCATGCGATAGAACAGCAGGCAATCAGGGTAATCCCGCTTGATGCCCAGATACTGGGCCATCATCGGCGTGGCATCGTCGGGAATCGAGAGGTCGGGCGTCTGTTGAACGGTCACGGACGGCAAGGCCTTGGCATGGGATCAGGGGAGAATGACGGGTGGGGACACTATCACGTCGACCCGACAGGGTGCAAAAGTCTCAAAACCGCCTATGAATCGCAAAAAGCCTCGGGCAGAATGATTTCCCCCCGCAGCCAACCAACGGGAAAAGCCGTGAACGATAGCAATCATCCGGTCAGCCGCGAAGTCGTCGGCATCCTGTCCGACCGCGCGCAATTCGAACGCACCATCGCCGCCCTGAAACAGGCCGGTTTCGACACGGCCGATCTGTCGGTCCTCACCTCGCACGAATCCATAGACGCCGCCGGCAAGCCGGGCAAGTCCTGGCGCGACAGCCTGGTCGGGCTGGTGGGCGAGCTGCGCTACGAAGGCCCCCTGGTCGCCGCCGGGCTGATCGCCCTGGCCGCCGGTCCGGTGGGGGCGGCCATCGCCGGCCTGGTCGCCGCCGGTGTCGGCGGCGCCGCCGCCAAGGAATTGCTCGACGAAGTGTCGGCCCAGCCCCATTCCGAGGATTTCGCCCGGGCGCTGGAAGCCGGCAGCGTCATCCTGTGGGTCTATGCCCCCGACCCCCTGCGCGAAGGACGCGCCAAGACCATTCTTGCCGAGAACGGCGCGACGAACATCCACGTCAACGACCGCAAGACCTCCACTCTTTAGCCCCCTCCCTTCCCCTGTTTTCCGAAGGCCCCTGCCGATATGGACGAGACCACTCCGAACCGTAACCTCGAACGCGAATCCCTGCTCATGCATGCCTCGGGCCGCCCGGGCAAGATTGAGATCATTCCGACCAAGCCGCTGACCACCCAGCGCGACCTGTCGCTGGCCTATTCCCCCGGCGTTGCCGCTCCCTGCCTTCACATCGCCCGCGACCCTTCGCTGGCCTATGATTACACGGCCAAGGGCAACCTGGTGGCGGTGATCTCGAACGGGACGGCCGTGCTGGGCTTGGGCGATCTGGGCGCCTTGGCGAGCAAGCCGGTGATGGAAGGCAAGGCGGTGCTGTTCAAGCGTTTCGCCGACGTGGATTCCATCGACCTGGAAGTCGAGACCCGCGACGTCGACGAATTCGTCAATTGCGTGCGGTTCCTGGGCGCGTCCTTCGGCGGCATCAACCTGGAAGACATCAAGGCGCCGGAATGCTTCATCATCGAGCAGCGCCTGCGCGAGGTGATGGACATTCCGGTCTTCCATGACGACCAGCACGGTACGGCCATCATCGCCGCCGCCGGCCTGATCAACGCCCTGGCCCTGACCGGGCGCGACATCAAGACCACCAAGATCGTCGTCAACGGCGCCGGCGCCGCCGCCGTGGCCTGCGTCGAGCTGGTCAAGGCCATGGGCGTGGCCACCAACAACGTCATCATGTGCGACACCAAGGGCACCATCTACAAGGGCCGCACCGAGGGCATGAACCAGTGGAAATCGGCCCATGCGGTCGAGACCGATGCCCGCACCCTGGAAGAAGCCATGAAGGGCGCCGACGTCTTCTTCGGCCTGTCGGTGAAGGGCGCGGTGACGCCGGAAATGGTGGCGCAGATGGCCGATCGTCCGATCATCTTCGCCATGGCCAATCCCGATCCGGAAATCACTCCGGAAGAGGTCAAGGCGGTGCGCAGCGACGCCATCGTCGCCACCGGCCGTTCGGATTATCCGAACCAGGTCAACAATGTCCTGGGCTTCCCCTATATCTTCCGCGGCGCCCTGGACGTGCGCGCCTCGACCATCAACGACGCCATGAAGATCGCCGCCGCCGAGGCCATCGCCGCTCTGGCGCGCGAGGACGTGCCCGATGAGGTGGACCGCGCCTATTCCGGCCGCCGCCTGCGCTATGGTCCGGAATACGTCATCCCCGTGCCTTTCGATCCGCGTCTGATCGCCGCCATTCCGCCCGCCGTGGCGCAGGCCGCCATGGATAGCGGCGTGGCGCGCAAGCCGATCATCGACATGGACGCCTATCGCCGCGAACTCTCGGCCCGCCTGGACCCGACCACGGCGACCATGCAGGCGATTTCGGAACAGGTGCACAACAATCCCCGCCGGGTGGTCTTCGCCGAGGGCGAAGAGGAAAAGACCATCCGTGCCGCCCTCGCCTTCCGCAATGGCGGCTTCGGCACGCCGATCCTGATCGGCCGCGAGGACCGCATCCGCAAGACCATGGAAGCCAGCGGCCTGGGCGGCACCGACGGCCTGATCATCGAGAATGCGAGGCTGTCCTACCACACCAAGGAATATACCGAGCTGCTGTACCGGCGCTTGCAGCGCAAGGGTGCCCTGCACCGCGACGCCCAGCGCATGGTCAACCAGGAACGCAATATCTATGGCGCGCTGATGGTGCTGGCCGGTGATGCCGATGCCATGGTGACGGGCCTGACCCGCACCTATTATGCCGCCTTCGACGAGATCAGCCGCGTGCTCGATCCCAAGCCGGGCCAGCGTCCCATGGGCGTGACCATGCTGCTGTCGCGCGGGCGCACCGTCTTCATCGCCGATACCACGGTGCATGAGACGCCGACCCCGGAAGAACTGGCCGACATCGCCGTCCAGGCCGCCGCCAAGGCGCGCCAGATGGGGCATGAGCCGCGCGTGGCGCTGCTGTCCTATTCCAATTTCGGCAATCCCACTTCGGACAAGTCCCATCGCGTCCGTGAAGCGGTTGCCATCCTGGACAAGCGCCATGTCGACTTCGAATATGACGGAGAAATGGCCGCCGACGTGGCCCTGGACCCGGAAATGATGAAGGTCTATCCCTTCTGCCGCCTGTCCGGCCCGGCCAACGTGCTGGTGATGCCCGGCCTCTATTCGGCCAACATCACCTCGAAGCTGCTGCAGAAGCTGGGCGGCGGCACGGTGATCGGCCCGGTCCTGCTGGGCCTGTCCAAGCCGGTCCAGATCACCTCGATGGACGCCACCGTCTCCGACATCGTCAACATGGCCGTGCTGGCGGCTTATGATTCGGTGAAGTAAGGATCAAGGGGGCATGGCGGGGAACGCCGTGCTCCCTTTTTCAGACTATTGCAGGGCGCTGCCCTGCACCCGCCAAGAGGCTCGCCTCTTGAATCTCCTGAAAATAGAACGGGCTCAAAGGGCCCAAGGCCCTTTGCGGGTTTGGGCAGAGTCCAAGCGGGAGCTTCTCGCTCCGCTCTATGTTTCACGTGGAACTTTTTCCGCCTCCTGGGCGGCGGCGACGATGATGTCGCCGAATTCGCGCAGGAAGACCGAGCCCTTGACCGTGCGCTGGATCAGGACCGAGCGGCGGTCCGCCTCGTCCTGCTTGCGCTTGAGCAGGCCGAACTCGGAGAGGCGGTCCAGGGCGCGGGTGATGGCCGGTTTCGAGACATTGAGGCTGGCCGAGAGCCCCCGCACGGTATGAGGCGGCGGGGTCAGGTAGACGGTCAGCAGCAGGGCCATCTGGCGGGCCGACAGGTCCGGGGCGTCGCGGCGGACGCTTTCGACGATGGCTCCGCGCCAAAGGTCCAGGGCCTGCACGGCCTTGAGGTCCACCCCCATCTCGCCCCTCGTTCGTTTTGCTGCCGAAACCTGTTATCTCACCCAGGGAAGCGGAGCAATGGGAAGTTGCCCCGCTTCCGGACCTCTTCTATTTCTGGAACCGCCCGGCGATCAGGCTGTAGGCGGCCCGCAGGGTCATGGCTTCGCCGCCGTCGGGACGGCCGGGGCGCGAGGAGGTGTTCCAGGCCATCATGTCCACATGGGCCCAGGGCGTCTCGTCGCTGACGAATTCCTGCAGGAACAGTCCGGCGACGATGGCCCCGGCATAGGGGCTGTCGGAGACGTTGTTGATGTCGGCGACCTTGCTGTCGAGCATCCGGCGGTAGGAGCGCCAGAGCGGCATGCGCCACAGTGGATCGCCTTCGCGTTCCCCGGCGGCCAGGAAATCGTTGGCCAGGGCGTCGTTGTTGCTGAACATGGCCGGCAGTTCGACGCCGAGTGCGCTGCGGGCGGCGCCGGTCAGGGTGGCGAAGTCCAAAAGCATCTCGGGCTTCTCCTGGTCCGCCTCGTACAGGGCATCGGCCAGGATCAGGCGGCCTTCGGCATCGGTATTGCCGATCTCGACGGTCATACCCTTGCGGGTCTTGATGACGTCGCCGGGCCGGAAGGCGCTGCCGGAGACGGAATTCTCGACCGCCGGAATCAGCACGCGCAGGCGGACCGGCAAGTCGGCACTCATGATCATCTGGGCCAGACCCAGGGCATGGGCGGCCCCGCCCATATCCTTCTTCATCAGCTTCATGCTGGCGGCGCCCTTGAGGTCCAGCCCGCCGGTATCGAAGCAGACGCCCTTGCCGACGATGGTCACCTTGGGCGCCTCGGGGGCGCCCCAGCGCAGGTCGATCAGGCGCGGCGCACGGGGGGAGGCGCGGCCCACGGCATGGACGGCCGGCCAGTTCTCGTGCAGCAATTCCTCGCCCTGGATGATGCGGCAGCGGGCATTGTGGCGGTTGGCGAGGCTGCGGGCCGTTTCGGCCAGTTCCTCGGGGCCCATATGCGAGGCCGGAGTATTGATCAGGTCGCGGACCAGGGCGGTGGCGGCGGCGGTCCGCTCGACCCAGGCGCGGTCGGCATTTTCGGGCCAGAGCAGGCTGGGGAAGTCGTGGCCGCCATTGCTCTTGAAGCGTGTGAAGCGATAGGTGCCCATGGCCCAGCCGAAAGCGGCGCGGCTGGCCATTTCCGGCGCCAGGCCCGAAACCAGCCGATAGCCGCCCTGGGGCAGCTTGGACGGCAATCCGGCGAAGGCCCACAGATCGTCGTCCTCGCCCAGCCCCAGCAGGATGGTGGCGGGGCGGCCGTTTTCGTCGGGCAAGGCCAGTGTCCTGCCGGCATCGGCCTTGAAACGGTTGCCCGAAACCCATTGGGCGACCCGGGACGGCTGTTCGGCCAGCCAGGTCTCGAGGTGCGATTTGCGCAATGGCACGATCACGGCGGCTTCGTCGTTGACGCTGTTGATCAGATGCTCCAGCACGGCAGTCTCCTTTTGCGGCGACCATAAGATGGCCGAGTCGAGGGCTGCGGAAAAGACAAAACCTCTTCCCCTTGCCCGTTCGGTCGGCCTTGCCCATCATGGCCGCGGTCTCGCGGACAGGAGAGGGGCAGATGGACGAATTTGTCTTGGTAGTTGGTACGAAACGCTATTCTACTTGGTCTCTAAGGCCTTATATGGCCCTCCGCCACGCCGGTGCGACCTTCCAAGAGGAAGAGGTGACGCTGCGCCAGCCCGATACCAAGGCGCAGATCCTGGCGCACTCGCCCTCGGGCAAGGTGCCGCTGCTGATCCATAACGGGCTGAAGGTCTGGGATTCGCTGGCCATCTGCGAATATGTGGCCGAGCTTTTTCCGGAAGCCGGGCTGTGGCCCGCGGAACGGGACGCCCGCGCGGTGGCCCGGGCGGTTTCGGCGGAGATGCATGCCGGATTCCAGGCCCTGCGCCAGGTCATGCCGATGGACATTTCCCTGCATGCGCCCATGTCCGGGATCCCGCCCGAGGTTCAGGCCGATATCGACCGCGTCACCGCGATCTGGCGCGATTGCCGCGCCCGTTTCGGACAGGGCGGCCCCTTCCTGTTCGGCCGCTTCACCATCGCCGATGCCATGTATGCCCCGGTGGTCAGCCGCTTCACCACCTATGGCGTCGGCGTCGATGACGTCTCGGCGGCCTATATGCAGGCGATCTGGGACCTGCCGGCCATGCGCGACTGGGCCGCTGCGGCTACTGCGTGACCAGTTCGGGGGCCGGGCCCTGTTCGAGATAATAGGTTTCCGCGCCGGCATGCAGGGGAAGGTCCAGCCGGTCGGTGACCGATTGCAGCTCGATCATCCGGCCCCGCATGGTGCCGTTGCGCAGGATCTTCTGCGTGCTGCCATGCCATAGGGCGCGGGTGATGCCGTGGACGAGGCTCTGTTCCAGATGTTCCCCGGCCAGCAGCACGACCGGGATGTTCAGCGTCGGGATTCCCCGCTCGACCCCCTGATAGCTGTTCGGCGGCACCTGACCGGCCGTCAGGAAGGGGTATTGCTTGATCAGCTCGCGGGCCGGTTCGCCGTCCAGCGGCACCAGGTCGATCTCGGCGCGCCGGGCCAGTTCGGCGACGGCGGGAGAGGTCCAGCTGTCGATGATGAAGAAGGCGTCGATCTCGCCGGCCGCCAGGGCATCGGCGGCAGCCGGACCGCGCAGATGCTCGACCGCCTTCAGCGATTTCTCGGGCACCTTCCAGGCGTCCAGGATGGTCTTGGCGTTGATCTGCGTGCCGGATTCCAACTCGCCCAGCGAGACGCGCTTGCCTTTCAGGTCCTCGACCGCGTCGATGCCGGCATCGCGCCGGACCACCAGCTGGATGCTGTCGGGATAGAGCATGGCGAGGGCCCGCATGTTCTTGACGGGGCCGTTCTGAGCATAGGGTCCGGTGCCGTGGAAGGCCCAATAGGCCATGTCCGCCCGGGCCAGCCCGATATCCAGGCGCTTTTCCGACAGGGCCTGGATATTGGCCCTGGAACCGGCGGTGGACTGGGCCACGGCGATGAGGCCGGGCACGCCGCAGCTGCCGCCTTTCTCGCATTCGCGGGAACCGGGGGGATTGGAGAAGACGCTGGCCAGGGCGCCGCCGATGGAGAAATGGCTTTCTCCCGTGGGGCCGGTGCCGATGCGCAGGAAGCGCAGGTCGTAGGCGACCGAGGAGGTCGGCAGCATGGTGGCGCCGATGGCAACCAGGGCGACGATGGCGACGGCAACCTTGATCAGGGTCTTCAACGAAAAGGGCACTTCCTACTCCCGGTATGCTTCGGTCCGAAGACCGAGTCGGCGGGTCTGGCTTTTGGGAAGACCTCTTCTTTCGTCTAGGAAAGGGAAGCCCTCGGCCAGGCGGGTATATATCCTGCGGTCAGGGTTTTGCCAGTAGGGTTACCCCCTCTTGTGTACCGCGAGAGGGATGTTAGACTTTCGTGACCTCGCCTTTCAAGACGAGGCTGAACGGGGGACCCAAGGTGTTTCGGGAGCAATCCCTTTGCGTGCTGTTGGGGGGTGAAACGGCATGACCGCCGGAGCTGCATTGCTCCTTCTGCTGGTCGCGTCCCTGGTTCCCCTGGGGGCCGGACATCTGGCGCGCGCCCATCAGGCGGCCTACGGCCTGTGCCTGGGCAGCGCCCTGGTGCTGGCGCTGGTCGCCCTGGTGCATCTGGCGGCGGGGGATGCGGCGCGGCTGGCGGTACTGCCCTTCGGCCTGCCTTGGATGGCGGCGCATTTCCGCCTGGACCAGCTTTCGGCCTTCTTCCTGCTGGTCATCAACCTGCCCGCCGCCATGGCCGCCCTCTATGGCATCGGCTACGGCCTTCATGCGCCGGAATACCGCCGCGTCACGCCCTTCTTTCCGCTGTTCCTGCTGGGCATGAACGTGGTGGTGCTGGCCGACGACGCCTTCGTCTTCCTGGTCGGATGGGAATTCATGTCGCTGGCCTCCTGGCTGCTGGTCCTGTCCAACCACCGGGACCAGGAAACCCGCCGGGCCGCCCATCTCTACCTGATCATGGCTTCCTTCGGCGGGTTCTGCCTGCTGCCGGCCTTCGGTCTGATGGCCGGAGAGGGCGGCGATTTCCGGTTCGAGGCCATGCGCGCGGGGGAATTCGGCCCCGTCGCCGGTTTCCTGGTGGTCTTGCTGGCGCTGCTGGGGGCGGGATCGAAGGCCGGGCTGGTGCCGCTCCATGCCTGGCTGCCCCAGGCCCATCCGGCGGCGCCCAGCCATGTCTCGGCCTTGATGAGCGGCGTCATGACCAAGGTCGCCCTCTACGGCCTGGTGCGCATCCTCTTCGACCTGCATGGCGCGGTGGACTGGCGCTGGGGCGCGGCGCTGATGCTGATCGGCGCGGCCAGTGCGGTGATCGGGGTGCTCTATGCCCTGATGCAGACCGACCTGAAACGGCTTCTGGCCTATTCCACCGTCGAGAATATCGGCGTCATCGCCATCAGCCTGGGGCTGGCCCTGGCCTTCAAGGACCAGGGGCGGCAGGCCCTGGCGGCCCTGGCGCTGGTCGCGGCCTTCTATCACATGCTCAACCATGCCGCCTTCAAGACCCTGCTGTTCCTCGGCGCGGGCGCGGTCCAGGCCGCGACGCATGAGCGCGAATTGAACCGGCTGGGCGGGCTGATCAAGCGGATGCCGGTGACGGCGCCGGCCTTCCTGCTGGGCGCCATGGCGATTTCCGCCCTGCCGCCGCTGAACGGCTTCGTCTCGGAATGGCTGATCTTCCAGTCCCTGTTCCGGGGGCCGGAACTGCCGCACTGGACCATGAAATTCGGCGTGCCGGTGGTCGGCGCCCTGCTGGCCCTGGCGGCGGCGCTGGCGGCGGCCTGTTTCGTGCGGGCCTTCGGCATCGCCTTCCTGGGCCGCGCGCGCTCCGCTGCCGCCGCCCAGGCCGCAGAGGTCGTCGCGCCCATGCGCGCCGCCTTGGTCCTGCTGGCCGTGCTTTGCGTGGTGCTGGGGGTGATCCCGGTGACGGTGACCGGTGCCCTGGCGACCATCGCCGAGCCGCTGGCGGGCGCGGCGCTGGAACCGGCGGTGGGGCTGGGCTGGCCCTGGCTGAGCCCGGCGGATGGCGAGCGCGGTTCCTATGCCGCCACCGTTCTGGTGCTGGCGGGGCTGGTCCTGGCGGGCTTGCTGCTTTGGGCCACACGCCGCCTCAGCCCGCTTCCCGTGCGGGTGGCGCCGTCCTGGGATTGCGGTCAGCCCGATCCCAGCCCGGCAACGCAATATACCGCCGACAGCTTCGCCCAGCCCCTGCGCCGGGTCTTCGGCACGCGGATTTTCGGCGCGCGCGAGACGGTCGAGATGCCGCCGCCCGGAGACCCGCGTCCGGCGCGTTTCTCGCTGCGGATGCGCGACCCCATCTGGCAGGGCCTTTATCTGCCGCTGGCGGCAGGGGTGGATTGGCTGGCCGAGCGCATCAACCGGATGCAGTTCCTCAGCATCCGCCGTTACCTGATGCTGATGTTCCTGACGCTGGTGGTGCTGCTGGTGGTCGTCGGGGTGCGGCAATGAGCGCGGCCCTGTGGCAGATCCTCCAGATCGCCCTGGCCCTGGCATTGGCCCCCGGCCTGACCGGGCTGGTGCGCTGGCTGAAGGCGGTGCTGCAGGGGCGCGGCGGGCCGTCGTTGCTGCAGCCCTATCGGGATTTGTACCGGTTGTTGCGCAAAGAGCCGGTGGTGTCGGAGGATTCCTCCTGGCTGTTCCGCCTCGCGCCCTATGGCTGCTTCCTGGCGGTGCTGCTGGCCGCCGCCATCGTGCCCACCTTCACCACCCATCTGACGCTGGTCCATGCCGCCGATTTGATCGCCTTGGTGGCGCTGCTGGGCATCGCCCGCTTCCTGACGGCCCTGGCCGGGATGGATGCGGGGACGGCCTTCGGCGGGCTGGGCGCCAGCCGCGAGATGATGATCGCCTCGCTGGCGGAACCGGCCATGCTGATGGTCACCTTCAGCCTGTCGCTGCTGGCGGGTTCCACCCTGCCCGCCAATATCGTCGGCTTCGTGCTGGGCGGCGGGATCGGGCTGGAAGTCTCGATGGGCTTGGCCTTGGCCGCCCTGACCATGGTCGCCATCGCCGAAACCGGCCGCATCCCCATCGACAATCCGGCCACCCATCTGGAACTGACCATGGTCCACGAAGCCATGGTGTTGGAATATTCCGGGCGTCACCTCGCCTTGATGGAGGCGACGGGCATGCTGCGGCTGTGGCTGTTCGCTTCGCTGATCCTGTGTCTCTTCCTGCCCTGGGGCATCGCCCTGCCCGGTGGCGGCTTCCTGGCGATCCTGCTGGGCCTCGTCACTTACGTGGTCAAGCTCGCGGGCATCGCCGTCGCCCTGGCCGTGTTCGAGACCAGCATCGCCAAGATGCGCCTGTTCCGCGTCGCCGACTTCCTGGGCGGCGCCCTGCTGCTGGCCCTGCTGGGCACCATCTTCCTGTATGTCTCGGAGGCGGTGTGATGGCGGGATATCAAGTTTACGGGCTGCCGCCCGGACCCGCTTGGGGCCTTCAGGCCCCAAGCCCCATTCCTCATTTCCGTCACTCCCGCGAAAGCGGGAGTCCAGTACCGCCGTCTGTCCTGGATTCCGGGTCTCCGCTCCGCTGCGCCCGGAATGACGACAACGGGGTTTGGGGCCCAAGGCCCCAAGCGGGCGCGGGCGGCAGCCCGCAAGATCCCGGACTTCCATCATGACCGCGACGCTGACCTATGACCTTGCCCATCTGATCGGGGCGACGGTGCTGATGATGGGCTTCGCCCTGCTCTATCAGCGCCGGGTGTCGTCGGTCATCCGCATCTATGCCTTGCAGGCCTTGGCCCTGGCGGCGGCGGCGGCGTGGCAGGCCTATATCCAGGATGCGCCGCATCTCTATCTGACGGCGGCCATCGCCCTGGTCTTCAAGGCCATCATCGTGCCGCTGGCCCTGTCCTGGCTGGTGCGGCGGCTGGGGATGCATCGTACCATCGAGACGGCGCTCGGCATCGGCCCGACCTTGGTGATCGGGGTGGGGCTGGTGGCGTTGTCGATCCTGCTGGTCCTGCCGGTGACGGAAGGGGCGGCGGCCCTGGCGCGGGAAAGCCTGGCCCTGGCGATGTCGGTGCTGCTGCTGGGCCTGCTGATGATGATCACCAGGCGTAATGCCGTGACCCAGGTCATCGGCTTCATGGCGCTGGAGAACGGCCTGCTGCTGGCCGCGGTCAGCGCGCAGGGCATGCCGCTGGTGGTCGAGATCAGCGTCGCCTTCGCCGTGCTGGTGGCGATGATCCTGTTCGGCATCTTCTTCTTCCGCATCCGCGAGCGTTTCGACAGCCTGGACGTGGAGACCCTGGACCCCTATCGCGGAGACCGGCCATGACCGCGCTTCAGGCCGCCAATCCGTTGCTCTGGCTGCTGGCCGCGCCCTTGATCGGCGCGGGTGTGCTGTTCCTGCTGCCCCATTGGCGGCTGGCGGCATTGACCAATATCGCCGTCTCTGCCGTCACCTTCGGCCTGTCGCTGGTTCTGGTGGGGCAGCGGCCAGAGCCGACGGCGCTGCTGTTCATCGATGATTTCAACGTCTTCCTGGTGGTGCTGACGGCCTTCGTCGGGCTGGGCAGCAGCATCTTCTCGGCCGCCTATATCAGCCGCGAGGGTAATGCCAAGCGCCTGGCGCCGCCGCAGATGCGCCTTTACCATGCCATGTACCAGGCCTTCCTCTTCACCATGCTGCTGGCACTGACGGCCAACAATATCGGCCTGCTGTGGGTGGCGATCGAGGCGGCGACGCTGACCACGGTGATGATGGTCAGCCTGTACCGCACCCGCCCGGCCATCGAGGCGGCGTGGAAGTACTTCATCCTCTGCTCGGTGGGGATCGGGCTGGCACTGTTCGGCACCATCCTGGTCTACATGGCCGCGCAGCCGGTCCTGGGCGCTGGCAGCCAAGCCATGGCCTGGACGGCGATGATCGGGCAGGCGGGCGACTTCCAGCCGGCGCTGCTCAGCCTTGCCTTCGTCTTCATCCTGGTCGGCTACGGCACCAAGGTCGGGCTGGCGCCCTTGCACAACTGGCTGCCCGACGCCCATGCCGAAGGCCCCACTCCCATCGCCGCCGTGCTGTCGGGCCTGCTGCTGAACGTGGCGCTCTATGCCATCCTGCGCATGAAGATGATCGTCTCCGCCAACGACGGCGCCATGGACCCCGGCCCGTTCATGATCGCGATGGGCCTGTCCTCGCTCTTCGTGGCGGCCTTGATGCTCTATCGGCGGCGCGACATCAAGCGGCTGTTCGCCTATTCCTCGATCGAGCATATGGGCATCATGACCTTCGCCTTCGGCATGGGCGGGGCGCTGTCCAACTTCGCCGGGCTGTTGCATATGACCATGCATTCCCTGGCCAAGTCGGCGGTCTTCTTCGCCGTCGGGCTGGCGGTGCAGACGGTGGGCAGCGCGCGCCTCAGCGACATCCGCGGGCTGACCGTCAGCCGCCCGGTGCTGGGCTGGGGATTGGTAATCGGCGTGGTCGCCATTGCCGGCCTGCCGCCTATGGGCATCTTCATGAGCGAATTCCTGGTCGTCGCCTCGGCCTTCGCCCAACAGCCGCTGCTGGCGGTGCCGCTGATCCTCGCCTTGCTGTTGACCTTCGGGGCGCTGGTGATGCGGCTGCAAAGCTTGGCCTTCGGCGAGCCCTCGCCCCTGCTCGGCTATCCGGTGCCCAATCCCTGGGTCAATGGTGTCGCGGTGGCGCCCATGGTGCTGCATCTGGCCCTGGTGGTGATTGCCGGGCTGTGGCTGCCGCCGGCCCTGGTGGCCTGGTTCGAATCCGTCGCGGCGATGTTGGGATGAGGCCATGATTACCGGCAAGACCACCCTGCTGCATTATCTCTCCTTCTCCCGCCCGGTGGCGGCGCACCAGCCCTGGCCGCGCTTCGTCCTGGACGAAGCAGCCTGGCGCGGTTTGGTGGCGGAACTGGCGGTCGAGGATTGGGACGTGCTGGGCCTGTGGGCGGACGGCAACGAGATTCATTGCGCCCTGCGGGACGAGGAAACGGGCGAGATCGCCGTGGCCTCGCATTCCTGCACGGACCGCCGCTTCGCGTCACTGTCCCAGGTCCGGCCCGGTGTCTTGCGGCTGGAACGCGCCGTGGCCGACCTCTATGGCCTGCAGGCGGCGGGCAATCCCGACGGGCGTCCCTGGCTCGATCACGGGCGCTGGGGTGTGACCCATCCGCTGGCCTTGGCCCGCCGGCCACCTCCGCCGGCACCCTATGCCTATTCCTTCCTGCCGGTGGAAGGCGAGGGGCTGCACCAGATCCCCGTGGGGCCGGTCCATGCCGGCATCATCGAGCCCGGCCATTTCCGCTTTCATTGCGCAGGCGAAACGGTGGTGCGGCTGGAGGAACGGCTGGGCTGGGTTCATCGCGGCCTGGAAGGGGCGCTGATCGGCAAGCCTGTCGCCCAGGCGGCCAAGCTGGTGGGGCGCGTCTCGGGCGACAGTACGGTGGCCTATGCCATCGCCTTCGCCCGCGCCGTCGAAGCCGCCAGCGGCGCCGAGGCCCCTGCCCGTGCCCATTGGCTGCGCGCCCTGATGGCCGAGTTGGAGCGCATCGCCAACCATATCTTTGACTTCGGCGCCATCTGCAACGACGCCGCCTTCGCGCTGATGCTGGGCGAATGCTCGGTTCTGCGCGAGGAAATCCTGCGTATCTGCGAAAGCTGCTTCGGCCATCGCCTGATGATGGATGCGGTGGTCCCCGGCGGCGTGGCTTGCGACCTGACGGCGGAAGGCGCGGCTCTCCTTCAGGACATGCTGGCCCGCCTGCGGCCCCGTTTCGAGGAATTGGTCGAACTTTACGACAACAGCCCCAGCCTGCTCGACCGCACGGTGGGGACGGGCGTCTGCACCCCTGCCTTGGCGCGCCAGTTCGGCGCCACCGGCTTCGTCGGCCGTGCCTCGGGCCGCGCCGTCGATGCCCGCCGCCTTCCCGGTTATCCGCCCTACGACCAGATGGAACTGCCCGTGCCGGTGCGCCAGGACGGTGACGTCAATGCCCGCATCTGGATCCGCATCGAGGAAATACGCGCCAGCCTGGACCTGATCGGGCGCATCCTGAGCCAGATGCCCCCCGGCCCCCTGCATACCCCCATCCCGACGCGCGGCGGCGAGGGCATGGCGCTGGTCGAAGGTTTCCGAGGCGAGATCCTGGTCTGGGTGCGGCTGTCCCAGGTGGGGCGCATCGTCCGCTGTCATCCCCGCGATCCCTCCTGGTTTCAATGGCCGCTGCTGGAGGCTGCCATCGAAGGCAACATCGTTGCCGACTTCCCCTTGTGCAACAAGTCCTTCAACTGCTCCTATGCGGGGGTGGACCTGTGACGCGGCAAGAATTCGGGATCTCGTTGCTTTCAATCGTCATTCCCGCGCAAGCGGGAATCCATGCCGCCGCAGCATCTTCCTCGGCTGAGAGGGACTGCTGCTTTCGCGGGAGTGACGGAACAAGGAAGGGACGGAGGCGGTCATGTCCTTGCTGAAGATCCTCGCCCGCGATCTGTTCTCGCGCCGCCGCACCGAGACACCGCCGCCGGTCGATGGCGAGACGCTGCAGCAATTGGCCGCGCGCCTGGGCGAGACGGCGCGGCTGTCCCTGGGGCGGTCGCTGTCCATCCGCGAGGTGGATGCCGGGTCGTGCAATGGCTGCGAACTGGAAATCCACGCCCTGAACAATCCCGTCTACCAACTAGAACGCTATGGCCTTCGCTTCGTCGCCAGCCCGCGCCATGCCGATGTGCTGCTGGTGACCGGCCCGGTGGCGCTGAACATGGCCGAAGCCCTGAAGCGGACCTATGACGCCACGCCTGCGCCGAAATGGGTGGTGGCGGCGGGCGATTGCGCCTGTAATGGCGGGCTGTTCGCGGGCTCCTATGCCTGCCTGGGCGGGGCGGATAGGATCCTGCCGGTGGATATCGCGATTCCCGGCTGCCCGCCCTCGCCCCGCGCTTTGCTGTCGGGCCTGCTGACTCTTTTGGAGCATGTTGCGGTGCGGTGAGAATGCTGGACGGCGATAGGGGAGTGCTGTACTGCTTTAAGCTGTTCCCCGATCTTCCAGGACAATAGTACCGCCGATGGCGCATTACGCACTCGATCCTTGCATCGTTACCCGCCGGATCAAGGAGACGCGGGACTTCTACACCCGGCATTTCAAGGCCGAGATATTGTTCGACAGTCCCTGGTACCTGGTGCTGCGCCTGGGCGAGGAGGAAGGTGCGCCCGAAATCGTCTTCATGCTGCCTCAGCAGGGCCAGACCGAATTCACCGGCCAGGGCGTGGCCTTCAACATTCGGGTCGATGACGTGGACGAGGAATACCGTCGCCTGGTGGCTGCCGAGGTGACGGTCCTGCTGCCGCTGGAGGACCATGATTGGGGGGATCGCGGTTTCACCATCGCCGATCCCAACGGTGTCGCCCTGTATTTCTACACGCCCATTTCACCCGAAGATCAATTTCACATGTTGTTCTGACATGGTTGGCGGTTCCACGCTCAAGACCAAGCGGCTTCTGCTGCGGCCCTGGCAGGATGAGGATCTTGTCCCCTTCGCGGCCCTGAACGCCGATCCGCAGGTGATGGAATTCCTGCCCTCGGTGCTGAACCGGGCCGAAAGCGACGCCCTGGCCGCCAAGATCCGCCAGCGGATGGACCAGCGGGGATTCGGCTTCTGGGCGGTGGAAGTGCCGGGCGAGGCCTCCTTCATCGGCTTCGTCGGCCTATCCGTGCCCGGCTTCCGCGCCCATTTCACGCCTTGCGTCGAGATCGGCTGGCGCCTGGATAGGGCCTTCTGGGGACGCGGCTTCGCCACCGAGGCGGCCCTGACCGCCTGTTCCTTCGCCTTCGACGCCCTGGGGCTGGCGGAAGTGGTCGCCTTCACCGTGCCGCGCAACCGCCGTTCCCGCGCGGTCATGGAACGGCTGGGGATGACCACCCGGCCCGAGGATGATTTCGACCATCCCCTGCTGCCCGAAGGCCATCCCTTGCGCCGCCACGTCCTTTACCGGCTGGCGGTGGAATAGGGCGTGTTTCTGGCCCGCCTCGCCTTTCGAGACGCCGCAAGGCGGCTCCTTAAGGCACGAGGCTAATTCATTGATGGTTTTTAAAAAACGAACCTCATGCCTGAGGAGGCCCCGAAGGGCCGTCCCGAAGCATGGATCGGCGCTCAGCCCTTCCTTCACTCCGCCTGCGTTTGCGCGGGGAAGTGCAGGATGGTCTGTTCGGGGGTGCGCTCGATGCCGAAGACGGCCTCTTCGCGCGGAGCGCAGCCGTCGCCATGGGTCACGACCGAGACAAGGGGCGGCAGGTTCATCAGGAAATCGCGCTGGCTGCCGTCGACGTTATGGACGGTGACGCTGTGGGCGGGGCCGTCGACGCAGGCCCGCTGCCAGCCGAAATTGGCAAGGTCGGTCATGGCCGCCTGGTCCCAATCCTCGCGCAGGGCCTTGCCCAGGGACTTTTCGAAGCGCCATTGCTGCGGATCGGTGATGCGCGCCGCGATGTCCAGCGCGACGAAGACCACCAGGGCCGCCGTCACCAGCACCGCCACGCCCAGCAGCACGGTCCACATGACGCTCAGGCCTCTTTTCACCAAATTGCTATCGGCCATGGAACTCCCCCACAAAGACTAGGGGCGGAGCCTACCACCATGGCGGACGGAAGCGAAGCGGCGGGACGGCCTCTTCCGCTGCGCCTCCGTCATTGCTACCTTGCGTTCCGCGCAAAGGAGGAATCATGGCCAGCCTTACGACCCGCCGCCGCATGTCCGCCAAGGCGGTGGACAATTTCTTCGCCCGTCTTGCCGCGGACAATCCCGAGCCGAAGAGCGAACTGGAATACGTCAATCCCTACACGCTGCTGGTCGCGGTGGTGCTGTCGGCCCAGGCGACGGATGCGGGGGTGAACAAGGCCACCAAGGCCCTGTTCCAGATCGCCGATACGCCCGAGAAGATGGTGGCGCTGGGGCTGGAGGGGATCCGCGAGCACATCAAGACTATCGGCCTGTTCAACACCAAGGCCAAGAACGTGCTGGAGCTCAGCCGCATCCTGGTCGAGCGCCATGGCGGTGAAATCCCGCGCGAGCGCGAAGAGCTGGAAGCCCTGCCCGGTGTCGGGCGCAAGACCGCCAATGTGGTGCTGAACGTCGCCTTCGCCATGCCGACCATGGCGGTGGATACGCATATCTTCCGCGTCTCGAACCGCACCGGCCTGGCACCGGGCAAGACACCCTTGGCGGTCGAGCAGGAATTGCTGCGCGTCATCCCCAAGAAATGGATGCTCCACGCCCATCACTGGCTGATCCTGCACGGCCGCTACATCTGCAAGGCCCGCCGCCCCGAATGCTGGCGCTGCCCGGTGTCCGAGTGGTGCAAATATCCCGACAAGGTGCTGGCCCCGGCGGCCTGACCGGCCTGCCCCCCCGCTCGCGCGGGGGCAGCATCGGAGCGGGCGCCGGGCCTTCTATTCCTGGACCTTCGGCCCTTCGGGGTCGCCGACGAAGGGCGTGGTGTCGCCCTTGGGGCGTTCTCCGCGCAGCGAGACGCCCTTGGCCATGTAATAGGTCAGTTCGGCGATATTGGTGGCGTGGTCGCCGACGCGCTCGATATTCTTGGCGATGAACATCAGGTGCGAGCCCGGCGTGATGTTGCGCGGGTCTTCCATCATGTAGGTCAGCAATTCGCGGAACAGGCTGGAATAGAGGTCGTCGACCTCCTGGTCGCGCTTCCATACGTCCAGCGCCCGCTCCACGTCCCGTTCCAGATAGGCGTCCAGCACTTCCTTGAGCATGGACAGGACCTGCGAGCCCATGCGCACCACCGCCCGCACCGGCGGGATCGGCGGGGACTGGTTCAGCACCAGGGTGCGCTTGGCGGCATTGGCGGCGTAATCGGCCACGCGCTCCAGCGTGCTGGCCACCTTCAGCGCCGTCAGCACCGTGCGCAGGTCGTCGGCCACCGGCGCCCGCAGGGCCAGCAGGCGCACCGTCTGGTCGTTGATGAGGGCTTCGAACTCGTCCACCTTGCTGTCGCCGCCCATGACCCGTCCGGCGAGGTCGCTGTCGCGGTTGAGCATGGCCTGCATGGCCGCGGAAAGCTGTGCTTCGGCGAGGCCGCCCATGCGAGCGATCGTCTCGTGCAGCTTGTTCAGCTGAGCGTCGTAGGAAGCGACGATATGCTTCTGCGTGGGCATGGTGGTGCTCTCCCTGTTAGCCGAATCGGCCGGTGATGTAGCCTTCGGTCAAGGCCTGGCCTGGGTTGGTGAAGATCTGTTCCGTCTCGCCCACCTCGATCAGGTCGCCCAGATGGAAGAAGGCGGTGCGCTGCGAGACGCGGGCGGCCTGCTGCATGGAATGGGTGACGATGACGATGGTGTAGTTGCGGCGCAATTCATCCATCAATTCCTCGACCTTGGCCGTGGCAATGGGGTCCAGCGCCGAGCAGGGCTCGTCCATCAGGATCACTTCCGGACTGACGGCGATGGCGCGCGCGATGCACAGGCGCTGCTGCTGGCCGCCCGACAGGCCGGTGCCCATCTCGTGCAGGCGATCCTTGACCTCGGCCAGCAGGCCGGCCTTTTCCAGGCTGCTCAGCACGATATGGTCCAGCTCCGCCTTCGAGTCCGCCAAGCCGTGGATGCGCGGCCCATAGGCCACGTTGTCGTAGATCGACTTGGGGAAGGGATTGGGCTTCTGGAAGACCATGCCGACCCGCGCGCGCAGCTGCACCGGATCGACCTTGGAGCTGTAGATATCCTCGCCGTCCAGGGTGATGGTGCCGGAAAAGCGCGTCCCCTCGATGGTGTCGTTCATGCGGTTGAGGCTGCGCAGGAAGGTGGACTTGCCGCAGCCCGACGGGCCGATCAGCGCGATCACCTGGTTGGCGTTGATGTCCAGGTTGATTCCGTTCAGCGCCTGCTTGTCGCCATAGAAGACCCGCACGTCCCTGGCGCTCATTTTGACCTGGGGCGGGTGGTTGGACAATGTGGCGTCGTCGAGGCTGGCGGCGGCATCTTGCATGAGCATTTCCCGTGGCTTGTGTCGCTACGCGCATACACTCGCGCAAGCGCGGAAAGCAATGCCTAAAACGGAGCGGCCGATGTCGCCGTTTGCATAATCGCCGCTTCGGCCTTGGCCGGCGGCAGGTAGACGGTGAAGATGCTGCCTTCTCCCAGCGTGCTGTCGATGGCCAGCAGGCCGCGATGGCGGTTGACCACATGCTTGACGATGGCCAGCCCCAGCCCGGTGCCGCCCATCTTGCGCGAACGGGCCGAATCGACGCGGTAGAAGCGTTCGGTCAGGCGCGGCAGATGCTCCTTGGGAATGCCTTCGCCATGGTCGCGCACATGCACCGCCAGGACCGGCAGCCCCGCCTTGCGGCCCGGCAAGGCGGGCCCCTTGTCCAGGCGCCGCACGGTGACCTCGATGGGGGTGCGGTCGCGGCCGTATTTGATGGCGTTGTCGAGCAGGTTCTGGAAAAGCTGCGCCAGTTCGTCGCGCTGGCCCATGACCTGGGGCAGGTTGTCGGGCATGTCGAGCTTGATCGTCATGTCCTTGGCCCGCGCCAGGGGTTCCAGGGTTTCGGCCACACGCTGGACGATGGGGGCCAGTTCGGCCTTTTCCAGCGGCTGGCTGTGCTCGTTCAGCTCGATGCGCGACAGCGACAGCAGGTCCTCGATCAGCCGGGCCATGCGCGATCCCTGCTCGAACATGATGCCGAGGAAGCGGTCACGGGCCTCGACGTCGTCGCGGGCGGGGCCGCGCAGGGTCTCGATGAAGCCTAGCAGCGTGGCCAGCGGCGTGCGCAATTCGTGGCTGGCATTGGCGACGAAATCGGCGCGCATCTGCTCCATGCGCTTGAGCGGCGTCACGTCGTGCAGGGCCAGCACCATGATGGTACCGTCCACGGCGGGTTCGGCCAGGGGTTCGATGCGGGCGGAGAAATAGCGTTCCACCGGCAGGGCCATGGCGAATTCCACATGACGGCCGGGCTGGCCGGCGATGATCTGGTCGCAGGCCTCCAACACGGCGGGATCGCGCATCACCGCCGCCAGATCGCGTCCCAGGTCCTCGCGCCCGAAAAGCTGCCGTGCCGCCAGATTGGCCCGTACCACCCGCCGCTCGGCATCGATCATGAACAGCGGATCGGGCAGGTTGTCCACCACGATCTCCTGCGAGGCGAGGCGCGCCTGCAGGTCGGCAAGGCGCTGTTCCTGGGCGCGGCGGAACTGCGTCAGCGAAATCAGCAGTTCCTCGGACGCGCCGCTGCCGTGCAAGGGCGGCGGCTCGGCCTGGCTATCGTGCGCGAGCATGCGGATATAGGCGCAAAGCGCGCCAAAATCGCGGAAATAGGGCCGGATCAGCAATCCCGTCAGCACCAGGATCAGCAGGGCTGCGGCGAAGGCCGGCAGGAAGGACAGGGCATCGGCGACCACCAGCACCCCCAGGGCACCCAGGGCCGGGGTCGAAACCGCCAGGGTGGCGAGCACGAGGCGGCGGGGGGTCGAACTGGAACGGGGCATGGCGGCTTCGGCCTCTCTAAACAGGCCGAAGACTCAAGCCTTCTCCGCGCTGGATTGCAAGAGAAGCTTTGAAGACAAAGAGGGGGCGGCGGGATGATTGCCTCGCGCCGCCGGGGCGGCCATAGTGCGGGACTGTTTGAAGGGAGACTCCAAGCATGACGACCGACCGCCTTGCCGCCCAAATCGATTTCATCCTGGAAATCGACCGCCTGAAGCTGATCCTGCGCCAGAACTGCCTAGTCACCGACCGCAGTCACCGAGAGAACTCGGCCGAGCATTCCTGGCATCTGGCGGTCATGGCGATTCTGCTGGCCGAATATGCCGACGAGCCCGTGGACGTGACCCGCGTCATGAAGATGCTGCTGATCCACGACATCGTCGAGGTCGATGCCGGCGATACCTTCATCTATGACGAAGCCGGCCATGCCGACAAGGAAGAGCGCGAACGCGCCGCCGCCGACCGCCTGTTCGGCATGCTGCCCGAAGACCAGGGGACGGAGCTGCGCGCCCTGTGGGATGAATTCGAGGCCTCAGAAACCGCCGATGCCCGCTTCGCCAATGCGCTGGACCGCCTGCAGCCGGTACTGCTGAACACCGCCACCGAGGGCGAGCGCTGGCGCGCCAAGGGCGTGGTCGCCGAACAGGTGCTCGAGCGCAACAGCCGCATCGGCCGCAGTTCGCAACGCCTGTGGGAACTGGTCCGCGGCCGGATCGAACGGGCGGTCGAACTGGGGCACTTGCCGAGGCGGCACGGTTGAGGAACGGGCAGAATTTCATCACTGAGTGTTGAACGGCTGTGGCATCATCCGCTTCTTTCCAAGCGGATGATGCGACTTGAATGATGGTGCAGAGCGACACGCCGAAATCAGTGCTGGTCTATGTTTCCAGCACTCCCGATGATGCGTTGGGCGAGAACCTGATCAAGCTTCCCTTCCTGCAGGCCATCCGCGACATCTGGCCCGAGACACGGTTGACACTAGTGCCGGGAGTAGGACCTGCGCATTTCCAGAACGTCCTCCGCCCCTATGCGGAAGGGGTGATCGACGATTTCATTACGGATCTGGATATCGGTAAGAATTGGCGCGAGATTCTGCGCAATCCCTTGCCGGGGCGACGCTTCGACCTGATCCTCGATACTCAGCATGTGTTGCTGCCCACCTTGGCGCTGCGGCGCATTCCCCATCGTCGTTTCATTTCTTCCACCGGACGTTTCATCCTCTCTGATGCACGGCCGCCCCGCAGCATGGGAAAACCGGGCAGCCTGCTCGACAAGCTGATGCAGCTTCTGTCTGCGGCTGCCGGCCGGCCGGTCGTGGCGCGTTTCGGCTGTTCCTTGCCGGAGGAATATGATCAGGCGGCGAAGGTTTTGCTGCCGGTTGGGCCTCTTTATGTCGGTTTGGCTCCCGGTGCAGGCAACACCACGCGCGGCAAGGTCTGGCCCTTGGGCAATTTTTTGGCCTTGGCCAGGGAGCAACTGGAGAAAGGGCGGGTCCCTGTCTTTCTATTGGGGCCGGCGGAAGAGAAGAGCCGCCAGATCATCTCCCAGGCCATGCCTCAGGCGCTGATGCCGCGGCTGGATGGGCAGGATGGGCATCCGGGCGGCCCGGCCCTGACCACGGCCCTGGCCCGGCGCTTGGCTGTGGCTGTCGCCAATTGTTCCGGCACCGGACATATGATGGCGCTGGGTGAGGCCCCGCTGGTCAGCTTGTTCGGTCCGACCTCGGCCCGGAAATTCCGTCCCTTCACGCCTTTCCTAACGGCACTCAGGGCGCAGGATTTCGGAGAGGGAGCGGCAATCGAGAATATTCCCGTTGCGGCGGTGGCTGCCGCCGTGGATGCCCATATCGCGCGTTGGCGAGGGCATAACGCGTGATGGAAAAGGAAGGGACTTTCTGCTGGGCCATGACCACCGGCGAGGCGGGGATGGTCAGTCAGGTCAGCGGCCTGGCGGAGGCCGTGGGGCTGCCTTGGGAATTGAAGACGGTGGCGCTGCGGGCGCCGGGGCGCTGGCTGCCGGGGCATGTGGCGGCGCGGATTCCCCTGCCCTGGCTTCTCGGCCCGCGGAGCGACCGGCTGGAGCCTCCCTGGCCGCGCCTGCTGATCGCCTGTGGCCGCCGCAGCATCGCGCCCGCCCTGGCGGTCCGCCGGGCGAGCGGGGGGCGGTGCTTCACCGTCTATCTGCACGATCCGCGCATCCCGACCCATCATTTCGACCTGGTGGCGCCGCCGCGCCATGACGGGGTGGTGGGCGCCAACGTGGTGCCGACGCGCGGCGCCTTGCATCGTGTCACGGCGGCCAAGCTGGCCGAGCAGGCGGAACGCTTCCGCCCGCTGCTGGGCCATCTGCCGCGTCCGCTGGTGGCGGTGCTGATCGGCGGAACCAGCAAGTCCTACCGCTTGACGCCCGAGATCATGGCCGATGTCGCGGACAAGCTGGCCGCCTTGTCGCGCGCCACCGGCGCAGGGCTGATGGTTACCGCGTCGCGCCGCACCGGGGCCGAGAACGAAGCGGTGCTGCGCCGTGCGCTGGAGGGCCTGCCCGCCTATGTCTGGGACGGCCAAGGCGAGAATCCCTATTTCGGCATGCTGGGCCTGGCCGACCATGTGGTCGTGACCGAGGATTCCGTCTCCATGGTTTCGGAGGCCTGCTCCACCGGCAAGCCGGTCCATGTCATCGCCTTGGAAGGCGGCAATGCCCGCTTTCGCCGCTTCCACGAGGAATTGCGGCGCGACGGCATTACCCGCCCCTTCGACGGCAGTCTGGCCGAATGGAGCTATCCGCCGGTCAACGACACGTTCGAGATCGCCCGCCTGATCCGCGAGAAGCTGGCGCTATAGCTTGTCACGCCAGATGCTCCGGCTGGTGTTCGTGCGGCGGCGAGCCCCGGCGGTAGTCCACCACGGCTTGGACGGCGTGATGGGCGGCATCGGCGAAGGGCAGCAGGACGAGGTCCGCCCCCGCTTCCTTCAGGTCGTGGATATCCATGGGGCGCTGGGCGGTGATGGCGATGCGGCCGCGATAACCCGCCGTCCGCAGGCTGCGCAACAGGGTGCGGGTGGCGTCGCTGTCGGACAGGGCGCCGCGCTGGGCGGGCACGGCGGCGATCACCCATTGGTCGTCATGCAAGGGCAGATGTGAGGCGAAGTTGGGGTCGTTGGCATCGCCGTAGAGGGCGGTGTAGCCCTGGCTCTGCCATTGCCGGACGGCTTCGGGGTCGAAGTCGATCCCCAGGACGCTGAGGCCCTGCTGGCGCAGCCCACGGGCCATGTTGCTGCCGTAGCGGCCGAGGCCGAACAGGATCACGTCCCATTTCTCGCTGCCCGCCTGTTCGCCCTTGCCGGTTTCCCGGTAGGGCATGCGGCGCTCGAAAATGCCCAGGAAGGGGGCCAGCCGGGCATAAAGCTGTTGGGAATAGAGGATCATGTAGGTCGACAGGGCGATGGTGATCAGGCCGACCAGCGTCACCAGCCCCACCATGTCGGCATCCAGATGGCCGATGCTCATGCCCATGGCGGCGAAGATCAGCGAGAATTCGCTGATCTGGGCCACCGTCAGCCCGGCCAGGAAGCCGGTGCGCTTGCGATAGCCCATCAGCCCCATGATGATCATGACGATCAGCGGATTGCCGATCAGCACGAAGGCCGACAGGATCAGGGCCGGGACGATCTGGGCATGGATGGTGCTCAGGTCCATATGGGCGCCCAGCTCGATGAAGAAGAACAGCAGCATGAAGTCGCGCAGGCTCATCAGGCGCGAGCCGATGATGTCGCGGAACGGCGTCGAGGCCAGGGTCACGCCGGCCAGGAAGGCGCCGATCTCCTTGCTGAAGCCCAGGATGTCGCTGACCGAGGCCAAGGCCACCGCCCAGCCGACGGCGAACAGCACCATCAATTCCGGCGAACCCGCCAGGCGGTCGAGCAGCGGGCGTGCGCCCCAGCGGATGAAGGCGGCGATCAGTCCCAGGAAGAGGACGCCTTTCAGCAGCATCAGGGCCAGTGCCAGGGCCATGCCGTTCTCGGTCTCGGCGCCCACGCCCATGGCCGACAGGACGATCATCACCAGCACCACCACGATGTCCTGGACGATCAGGAAGCCCAGCGCCACACGGCCGTGCAGGGCATCGATCTCGCCTTTGTCCGACAGCAGCTTGACCACGATGATGGTCGAGGAAAAGGTCAGGGCGACGGCGATATATATGCTGACCAGGGGGCTGAGGCCCAATGCCAGGCAGATGAAGTAGCCGACGACCGAGGTGAAGATGACCTGCCCGAGCCCCGTGGTCAGGGCGACGATACCGGTGGTGCGGATCAGGTGCAGATCGAGCTTCAGCCCCACCACGAAGAGCAGCAGCGAGATGCCCAACTCGCTCATCAGGTCGAGATAGCCGGTTTCTTGAACGAGGTTGAGCACCGACGGACCGGCCAGGATGCCGGCGGCGATGAAGGACACGATCAGCGGCTGGCGCAGACGCAGCCCGATGAAGGCCACCACCGCCGCGAAAATCAGGATTGCCGAAAGCTCGTAGAAAACCGATCCGAACATTTCTTCGCCTGGTCTTGCCCGTTTTGTGGAGGGCACCATAACACGACTATGCGCGGATGGTGCCCTCCAGGCGGGAAAATCCAGGATGTTTTTTAAGGCTTTTCCGACCCCAGCTTACCGGGTCAGTTCGGGAATATCCTCGTAAAGGTCCAGCGCCTCGGGATTGGCCAGGGATTCCTTGTTCTTGACCGGCCGGCCGTGGACCACGTTGCGCACCGCCAGTTCGACGATCTTGCCCGATTTCGTGCGCGGGATGTCCTGGATCTGGATGATCTTGGCCGGGACATGGCGAGGCGTGGTGTTCTCGCGGATGGTCTTTTTGATGCGGGCCGTCAGTTCCTCGTCAAGGATGAGGCCGTCGCGCAGGCGGACGAACAGCACGACGCGGACGTCGTTGTCCCAGTCCTGGCCGATGACCAGCGATTCGATGACCTCGTCCAGCTTCTCGACTTGGCGATAGATCTCGGCGGTGCCGATGCGCACGCCGCCGGGATTGAGGGTGGCGTCCGAGCGGCCATAGACGATGATGCCGCCATGTTCGGTCAGTTCCACCCAGTCGCCATGGGTCCAGACATTGGGGAAGCGGTCGAAATAGGCGGCGTGATACTTGGCGCCGTCGGGGTCGTTCCAGAAGCCGACCGGCATGCAGGGGAAGGGCGCCGAACAGACGAGTTCGCCCTTCTCGCCCTGCACCGGCCGCCCGTCCTCGTCGAAGACCTCGACCTTCATCCCCAGGCCGCGCGCCTGGATCTCGCCGCGCCAGACCGGCCCGATGGGATTGCCCAGCATGAAGCAGGAGACGATGTCCGTGCCGCCCGAGATGGAAGACAGCAGCACGTCCTTCTTCACCTTCCCGTAGACGTAATCGAAGCCTTCGGGGGCCAGGACGCTGCCGGTCGAGGTGATGGTGCGGATCGAGGAAAGGTCGTGGCTTTCCATCGGCGCCAGGCCCTGCTTGGCGATGGCGTCCAGCCATTTGGCCGAGGTGCCGAAGAGGGTGATCTTCTCGGCCTGGGCATAGTCCCACAGGATATTCGAGCCGAGATGGCCGGGCGAACCGTCATAGAGCATCAGGACGCATTCCGAGGCCAGGGCCGAGACCAGCCAGTTCCACATCATCCAGCCGCAGGTGGTGAAGTAGAAGGCGCGGTCGCCGGGCTTCAGGTCGGCGTGGAGCTGATGTTCCTTCAGATGCTGGATCAGCACGCCGCCGGCGGAATGGAGGATGCATTTCGGCACGCCCGTCGTGCCCGATGAGAACATGATGTAGAGCGGATGGTCGAAGGAAAGCTGGGCGAAGTCGATGGTGCCGGCCTGGTAGGGGGCGATGAAGTCTTCCAGCAGGCTGGCCTTGGGCAGGCCCGACACATCCGGCGCCGCGCGGGTATAGGGCACGACCACCAGCGCCTGGACACTGGGCAGGCCGGCCATGATGCCGTCCAGCCGCTGCAGGGAATCATGGGCCTTGCCGCCATAGAAGTAGCCATCGGCCGAAATCAGGATCTTGGGTTCGATCTGGCCGAAGCGGTCGAGGACGCCCTGCACGCCGAAATCGGGCGAGGCCGAGGACCAGATGGCGCCGATGCTGGCCGCCGCCAGCATGGCCGCCACGGTTTCCGGCATGTTGGGCATGAAGCCCGCCACCCGGTCTCCCGCCACCACGCCCTGGGCGCGGAAGGCCTGGGCGAGGCGCGAGACCAGGGCATAAAGCTCGGCCCGGGTCAGGCGGCGCTTCACCTTGTCCTCGCCCCAGAAGACGATGGCATCACGGTCGTCGGGAGCCTTGAGCAGGTTTTCGGCGAAGTTCAGGCGGGCTTCGGGGAACCAGCGGGCACCGGGCATCTTGTCGAAATCCTCGACCACCGTCTCGCCGCGATGGCTGGCGATGAGGCCGCAGAAATCCCAGACCGAGAGCCAGAATTTTTCGGGTTCTTCCACCGACCAGCGCCACAGGGAATTGTAATCCTCCGCCGCCGCGCCCCAGCGCTCGCCGACATGGTTCAGGAACGCCGTCAGATTGGCCTGCGCCACCCGCTCCGCCGAAGGTTCCCAAAGCTTCGTCATTACCCTGCTCCCTGATTCCTGAGTTTGTTTCTTTTGTGGCTACTTATCCTGGCACGACAAGCCCGGCGGTCGCCCCCCTTACGGGGGGAAAAACGGGGGAGAGGGATTTTCCGGTCGAGCGGGTGCCTGCTTCCGGCTTTGCCCGGAAAGACGAAAAGCCCGGCCATTGCTGACCGGGCTTTTCTTTTTTGGTGGAGCCAAGCGGGATCGAACCGCTGACCTCTACAATGCCATTGTAGCGCTCTCCCAGCTGAGCTATGGCCCCGAACCTGTATCCGCCGCCTGGGATGCGGCTTCAATTGTGTGCGGCGGGTTTATAACCAAGGCGGCAAGGCTTTGCAAGCCCTCCGTACATCCGTCCGCACACGAATTCGAGGAGGGGCGGCGAGCGGAAAGGGTAAAGAAAAAAGGCTCGAAGCAATGCTTCGAGCCTTCAATTTGGTGGAGCCAAGCGGGATCGAACCGCTGACCTCTACAATGCCATTGTAGCGCTCTCCCAGCTGAGCTATGGCCCCGAACCTGTATCCACCGCCTGGGATGCGGTTTCAATTTCGTTACGGCGCTGTGCCGTGTAGGAGCGCGGTTATACGGAGATCGGGCCGTCGTGGCAAGAGGAAATTTGCATCCCCTTCCCGCTTTTTTCGGCCCGGCCCGTGGCCGCGGAAGCCGAGATCCTAGACCTCGTCCTCGAGATCGCCGTCGACATGTTCCATGACCTCGGCCATGTCGTCGTCGTCCTCGCCCAGATCCGATGCGTCTTCGATCAGGCCGCTATCGTCTTCGTCGTTGTCGTCGACATCCGCGACGTCATCTTCGTCATCGGCCACGTCGTCCACCAGAAGGGCAGCCGCCGCTGCCTTCTTCTCGGCAGCCAGCCTGCTTTTGTCCGCTGCGGTCGGACGCTTCACCTTGAAGGGTGCTTCGGGATCGAGCGTCGTGCCGCATTTGGGGCAGGTGATGGGCGAGCGCAGCATATCGTAGAAGCGGGCGCTGCAACTCAGGCAGGTGCGCTTGGTTCCCCATTCCGGTTTCGCCACCTGTCATCTCCTCTAGAATGAGTGTCGCTTGGGTTGGCGGGCATTTGCCACGATCATTCCAGCCTGTCAAAACGAAAAAATGGGCAGGGGGGTCAGGGAAAACACCTGGACGGTGGTCTTGCCCCCTACCTCGACCCGGCTGACTGTGATAGAGGACCCCTCGTAAATCTTTTCGCGGGGAACCTTTCGCGGGCAAGGCCCGTCTTCAAGGATGTTGGAATGATGGCCAAACCACTCCGTTCGACGCAAGCCTCTTCTCTCTCCGGCATGGTCAAGGTGCCGGGGGACAAGTCGATCTCCCACCGCGCCCTGATGTTCGGTGCGATGGCCCTGGGGGAAACCGTGGTCGAGGGGCTGCTGGAGGGCGAAGACGTTCTCTGCACCGCCGCCGCCATGCGCGCCCTGGGCGCCGAGGTGGTGCGCGAAGAAGGGGCCGAGGGCCGCTGGCGCCTGTGGGGCCGTGGCGTGGGCGGCCTCAGCGAGCCCGCAGGGGTGCTCGACATGGGCAATTCCGGGACTGCCGCGCGCCTGCTGATGGGGCTGGTGTCCAGCCATCCCTTCACCAGCTTCTTCACCGGCGACGCCTCGCTCTGCTCGCGTCCGATGAAGCGCGTCGCCGAGCCCTTGTCGCGCATGGGCGCGCAATTCGTCACGCGCAGCGGCGGACGCCTGCCGCTGGCGGTGATGGGCACCGCCTCGCCCCTGCCCATCACCTATGAACTGCCGGTCGCCTCGGCCCAGGTGAAATCGGCGATCCTGCTGGCCGGGCTGAACACGCCCGGCGAGACCACGGTGATCGAGCCCCATCCCACCCGCGACCATTCCGAAACCATGCTGCGCCATTTCGGCGCCGAGGTGGCGGTCGAGCATCTGGCGAATGGCGGGCGTTCCATCACCGTCAAGGGCTTCCCGGAATTGAAGGGGCGCGACGTCAAGGTCCCGGCCGACCCCTCCTCGGCCGCCTTCCCGGCCGTTGCCGCCCTGCTGGTGCCCGGCTCGCGCATCACGCTGCAGAATGTGGGGACGAACCCGCTGCGCTTCGGCGTCTTCGAGACGCTGAAGGAAATGGGGGCGGATATCCAGGTGGTGAATCCGCGCGTCGAGGGCGGCGAGCCGGTGGCCGACATCATCGTCGCCTATTCCGAACTGACCGGTATCGACGTGCCGGAAGACCGCGCCCCCTCGATGATCGACGAATACCCGGTCCTGGCCGTGGCCGCCGCCTTCGCCAAGGGCACCACGCGCATGTTCGGCCTGTCGGAATTGCGGGTGAAGGAAAGCGACCGCCTGGCCGCCACGGCGCGCGGCCTGGCCGCCTGCGGCGTCTCGGTCGAGGAAGAGGGCGATACCCTCATCGTCCACGGCACTGGCAAGGCGCCCCGGGGCGGCGCGACCATCGCCGTCAACCTGGATCACCGCATCGCCATGGCCTTCCTGGTGCTGGGCATGGGTGCCGAGGAAGCGGTGACGGTGGACGATGCCGCCGCCATCGAGACCAGCTTCCCCGGCTTCGCCGACCTGATGAACGGGCTGGGCGCCAAGATCGGGGCCGGGCAGTGATGCGGGACAGGCTGGTCATCGCCATCGACGGTCCCGCCGCCGCCGGCAAGGGAACCTTGGCCCGCCGTCTTGCCGAAGCCCTGGGTCTTGCCTATCTGGATACCGGTGGGCTGTACCGGGCCGTCGGCCTCTCTCTTCTGCGCGAAGGGGGTAGTCCGGATGATCCGCAGGCCGCCGAGGCCGCTGCCAAGCGCCTGGACCCGGCCCTGCTGAACGACCCCGAGTTGCGCGGCGAGGCCACCGGCAATGCCGCCTCCAAGGTGGCGGCGATTCCCGCGGTGCGGGCTGCCCTGTTGGATTTCCAGCGGAATTTCGCTTCCAACCCGCCCGAGGGGGCCAAGGGAGCGGTGCTGGACGGCCGGGACATCGGCACCGTGGTCTGCCCCGATGCCGATGCCAAACTCTTCGTTACCGCGAGTCTGGAAGCGCGTGCAAAGCGTCGCGTGAAAGAGTTGCGAGAGAAGGGCATCGATATTATAGAAGAGACCGTTCTGCAGGAAATGAGGGACCGCGACATTCGCGACAGCCAGCGAGCCGTGGCTCCTCTGGTTCCGGCCAAGGATGCCTTGGTGCTGGATACCACCGAACTTGATGCGGATGCCGCCTTTAGGGCCGCCTTGCGCTTCATCGAAACGCGGAACTAAGCCGCCGGGCCGGCTGACAGTGACCAAACGCCCCCGCTTCGGCGCGGGCGCCACGCCCGTTTTTAAATTCTGAAAAGACCGCCGGACCCAACCGGCTGGCCGGAAAAAACGATGTACTGAAAGGACTATGCTCACATGGCCAATGTCGCCACCCAGAACGAGTTCGAAGATTTTGCTTCGCTTCTCGAAGAATCCTTTGCCGCCGCCGACACCTTCGAAGGTTCGGTCGTGCGCGGCACCATCGTCGAAATCGACGGCGACGTCGCCGTCATCGACGTTGGTCTGAAGTCCGAAGGCCGTGTGGCCCTCAAGGAATTCGCCGCTCCGGGACGTCCCGCCGAACTGAAGGTCGGCGATCAGGTCGACGTCTTCGTCGAGCGCTATGAAGACCGTCACGGCGAAGTCGTGCTGTCGCGCGAGAAGGCCAAGCGCGAAGAAGCCTGGACCCAGCTCGAGAAGTCGTTCCAGAACAACGAGCGCGTCACCGGCGTGATCTTCGGCCGCGTCAAGGGTGGCTTCACGGTCGACCTGTCGGGCGCCGTCGCCTTCCTGCCGGGCAGCCAGGTGGACATCCGCCCCGTGCGCGACATCGGCCCGCTGATGGGCAGCCCGCAGCCCTTCCAGATCCTGAAGATGGACCGTTCGCGCGGCAATATCGTCGTGTCGCGCCGCGCCGTCCTGGAAGAGACCCGCGCCGAACAGCGCTCCGAGCTGATCGAAAGCCTGAAGGAAGGCCAGATCCTCGAGGGCGTGGTCAAGAACATCACCGATTACGGTGCCTTCGTGGACCTGGGTGGCGTCGACGGCCTGCTGCACGTCACCGACATCGCCTGGAAGCGCATCAACCATCCGTCCGAGGCCCTGACCATCGGTCAGACCGTCAAGGTCCAGGTCATCCGCTTCAACCCGGAAACCCAGCGCATCTCGCTCGGCATCAAGCAGCTTGAAGCCGATCCGTGGGAAGGCGTGGAAGCCAAGTACCCGGTGGGCACCAAGTTCACCGGCCGCGTGACCAACATCACCGATTACGGCGCCTTCGTGGAGCTGGAGCCCGGTGTCGAAGGTCTGGTCCACGTCTCCGAAATGAGCTGGACCAAGAAGAACGTCCATCCCGGCAAGATCGTCTCCACCTCCCAGGAAGTGGAAGTGATGGTGCTGGACGTCGATCCGCAGAAGCGCCGCATCTCGCTGGGCCTGAAGCAGTGCCTGTCCAATCCGTGGGAAGATTTCCTGGAACGCTTCCCGCAGGGTTCGGAAGTCGAGGGCGAGGTCAAGAACATCACCGAATTCGGTCTGTTCGTCGGCCTGCCGGGCGACATCGACGGCATGGTGCATCTGTCCGACCTGGACTGGGAACGTCCGGGCGAACAGGTCATCCAGGAATACAAGAAGGGCGACGTCGTCAAGGCCAAGATCCTGGACGTCGACGTGGAGAAGGAGCGCATCTCGCTTGGCATCAAGCAGCTCGGCTCCGATCCCTTCCAGGATGCCACCAGCAACATCAAGAAGGGTGACGTCGTCACCTGCACCGTGACCCAGGTCACCGAAAACGGCATCGAAGTCTCTGCGGACGGCCTGTCGGGCTTCATCCGCAAGAACGAACTGGCCCGCGAACGCGGCGACCAGCGCCCCGAGCGCTTCGCCGTCGGCGAAAAGGTCGATGCCAAGGTCACCGCGCTGGACCGCGCCGCCCGTAAGCTGACCCTCTCGGTCAAGGCTCGCGAGATCGACGAGGAAAAGCAGGCCATGGCCGAATACGGCTCGTCCGACTCGGGTGCCTCGCTCGGCGACATCCTGGGCGCGGCCTTCCGTCAGGCTCGCGAAGACAAGGCCAACGAAGAGAAGTAATTCTCCTCGCTCTGGTCCTGCCGGGGCATCCCCAGGGATGCCCCAAGCAGCCAAGAAAACCCCCGTCCCCGTGGCGGGGGTTTTTTCATGGGCGGCTTCTTCATGCCGCAGGGCGCCACCTAACCATCAAGGTTTTGGACTCATGGCGGCGAGCGTTAACAGGCTGCGGAAAAACACCTGTTTTCATCATCATTCCTGCTTGCAATGGATCGTCACCCCCGAGAAAGCGGGGGCCCATGGAGATCTAAGCCACCAGAGAGGAATGAAGCGGTTCCATGGACTCCCGCTTTCGCGGGAGTGACGTGGAAGAAAGGCTTTGTCAGCAGTCTGTTGGAAGTCTCAGCGCTATGAAAACCAAAGCCTTGGCGTCTTTGTGTCTTGGTGGCTTTCCCATAACCGCAGGAAGCCATCAAACAGCAGGGCCTTCCTTCCTCTTAAGATTTCTTGCCCCGCCGAAAGCCTAATCCCACCTCAAAAGTCGTTCTTACTGCTGCAAAGGGTGGAAGCGTGGCGGAGGACTCCGAGAAGATTGGCCTCGACGATGTCATCGACGGCATGGCCGATATCGGCAGCCAGAAGGACCGGGTCTCGGTGGGGGATATCCAGGAAAAGATCGGCGAGCGCAGCTTCGGGCCGTTCCTGTTCATCCCGGCGATGATCGAGATTTCGCCGGTCGGCGGCATCCCCGGCCTGCCGACCATGCTGGCCGTGATCGTCATTCTGGTCTCGGCGCAAATGCTCCTGGGCCGCAAGCATTTCTGGCTTCCGGCCTTTCTCGCCAACCGTTCGGTTTCGGGCAACAAGCTGAAAAACGCCATGGACCGCATCCAGCCCCTGGTGCGATGGACGGACAAGATCATCCATGAACGCCTGAGCTGGGCCACCGAGGCGCTTTACATGCGCGTGGTGGCCTTGCTGTGCATCCTGCTGGCCCTGACGGTTCCCCCTTTGGAGCTGATCCCCTTCGCCAGCACCGCGCCGTTCGGCACGATCGGCCTGTTCGGCTTGGCGCTGATGGCGAAGGACGGCCTGCTGGTCCTGATCGGCATGGCCTTTGCGGCGGGGGCCTTCATTCTGGGCTATGTCAGCCTGGTCTGAGGAAAAGGACGTTTCTTCAGGAATGAAGATGCAGGCCGCCGGGACCGCGCGCCGTCTCTCCCTTTCCTCGGCTGTCAGGCGGGGAGGAGAAGGATTTCGGCCTTCATGCCTTCGCTGTCGTCGAAGCTGACGCGGGCATTGGCTTGTCCCGCCAAGCCGGCGATCAGCTGCTTGCCCAGGGACCGTGCCGAGGGAGCCGCCGCCTTGTCGGCCGACCTGCCGATGCCGTCATCGGCCACGGTGATGGCGGTGGTTCCATCCTCCTTGCGCGCCAGGGACAGGGTGATCGTGCCGCTCCGGCCGTCGGGAAAGGCGTGCTTGGCGGCATTGCTCAGCAATTCGTTGACGATCAGCCCCAGCGGAACGGCGCGGTCCAGCGGCACCTGCGCGGGTTCGGCGTGGAATTTCAGGGTGATGCGGTCGCGCGGGACGAGATGCCCCACGGAATTGAGCAGGGTCTCCAGGTAGTGCGACAGGTCGATGGCGCTGAAATGCGTGCCGTCATGCAGGGCTTCCTGGGCCAGGGCGATGGAGCGCACCCGCTGCCCGGCTTCCTTCAGGCTTTCCTTGACCACGGGTTCGGGGCTGCGCGTGGCTTGCAATTCCAGCAGGCTGCAGACCAGTTGCATGTTGTTGCGCACGCGGTGATGGACCTCGCGCAGCAGGACATCCTTGTCCTCCAGCGCCTGCTTCATGTCCGTCACGTCGATGCAGGAGCCGAAATAACCGGCGAATTCCCCGTTGCTGTGATAATAGGGGCGACCATTGTCCAGAAGCCAGCGATAGCAGCCGTCATGGCGCAGCAGCCGGTAAGGCATGGAGAATTCTTCGCGGGCATCGAAAGCCGTGGTGTAGATGCGCAGGCATCGGTCGAAATCGTCGGGATGAACCCGTTCGCTCCATCCCATGCCCATTTCTTCGGCCGCCGCCCGCCCGGTGAACTCAAGCCACGGTTTATTGAAGAAATCACACATTTTATCCGGAGAAGAGCGCCAGATCATGACAGGAGCATTGTCTGCCAATAGCTTGAATTGCTCTTCCTGGTCATTCATATTCTTCAATCCCAAACGATCCTTGTGTTATGCCTTTATCATGTAGGTCCGGGATGGACGAAACAAAAGATTTGCGTCTCCGCCTTTTGGTGGTGGAAGACGAATTCATTACGGCGTTGATGCTCCAGGACATGCTGGCCGAACTAGGGCATGAAGTCGTGGCGGCGGTGGGGGATGCCCAAAGCGCCGTCGAGGCCGCGCAGACTCACCGGCCCGATCTCGTCCTCATGGACGTGACGCTGGGCAACGGTCCGGACGGAATCGAGGCGGCGCGGGAAATCCGCCATTCCACCGGCATCCCCTGCATCTTCGTGACGGCCTATTCCGACAAGGCGGTGAGGCAGCGCGCCGAAACCGTCTCTCCCCTCGGCTTCGTCCTGAAGCCATTTTCCACCAAGGAAATCAAGGCCGCCCTCAGCGGGGCCTTCTAGCAGGATGCGGAAAAACCCGCGTCATTCCCGCGCAAGCGGGAATCCATGCATCCACCAATCAATATCTTGCGGCAAGTCCTCAGCATTGCCCCAACTTGGATCCCCGCTTCCGCGGGGATGACGGGAAATTGGGAGCTATGGATGTTTTTCGGCATTTTGCTCGTCCTACTGCGTCACGATTAGGGCGGCCCGCCCTCCTCATTCCCCCACGGCCAAGCCTTCCCTGCGCGGATCGACGCCGCCGATCCAGCTCTCGCCCCGCCGCAGGATGGGATGCAGGCCGCTGGTCATCTCGCGGATCTCCACTTCATGCCCCAGGGCTTGCAGGGCCGGGGCCAGGGCCTCGGCGGGTGTGCCGGCCTCCAGTTCCGTCGCGCCGTTGCGGTTGAGGACATGGGGCAGCGCCGCCGCGTCCGCCGGGTCCATGCCCCAGTCGAGCATGGCGACCAGGCTGTTGGCGGTGAAGCCGATGATGCGGCTGCCGCCGGGCGAGCCGGTGGCGGCGATCAGGTCGCCTTGCGCATCCAGCACCAGGGTCGGGGCCATCGAGGAGCGGGGACGCTTGCCGGGCTCGACCCGGTTGGCGACGGGCTGGCCGTCCACCTCGGGGCGGAAGGAGAAGTCGGTGAGCTGGTTGTTGAGCAGGAAGCCCCGCACCATCACCCGCGAGCCGAAGGCATTCTCGATGGATGTCGTCATGGAGACGGCATTGCCGAAGGAATCCACCACCGACAGATGGGTGGTGGAGGGCAGTTCCAGCGTCTCGCCCACCGGCCAGGCTTCCCCCCGGCGGTGGGGCGGCTCGCCCGGTTCGGCGCGCTCCATGGCGCGGTCGGTGCGGATCAGTCCGGCCCGGCCCAGCAGATAGCCGGGATCGAGCAGGCCCTGCAGGGGAACCACCACGAAATCGGGATCGGCGACATAGGCGTCGCGGTCGGCGAAGGCCAGCTTGCCCGCTTCCGCCAGCAGATGGGCCGTTTCCGGGCTCATCGGGCTTAACGTCGGCATGTCCACCGGGACCAGCATGCCCAGCATCTGCAACACCGCCAGCCCGCCCGAAGACGGCGGCGGCATGCCGCAGATGGTGAAGACGCGATAGGCCCCGCACAGCGCGTCCCGCTCCAGCGCCTGATAGGTGGAAAGGTCGGCCAGGGTCAGGTCGCCATTGGCCTCGTAGACCGCCGTCACGATATCCTGCGCGACGGGACCCTGATAGAAGGCATCGGCCCCCTGCTCCGCCACCGCGCGCAGCACTTCGGCCAGTTCGGGATTGTGCAGGCGCGTCTTGGGGCTGCCGTCCGGTTCGTAGAAATAGCTGCGGGCGCCGGGCATGCGGCTTAAGTGGTCGTCGCCTTCCAGCAGGGCGCGCAGGCGGGGGGACACCTCGAAGCCTTCTTCCGCCAGACGGATGGCGGGCTGGAACAGGGCGTTCCATTCCAGCCGGCCATGGGCCTGATGGGCCATTTCGAGCATGCGCAGCAGGCCGGGCACGCCGACCGATTGTCCCCCCACCACGGCCTCGAAGAATGCCATGGGGGTGCCGTCCGGCCGCAGGAAGCGGTCGGGGCGGGCCGCCGCGGGGGCCGTCTCGCGGCCGTCATAGGCCTGGACGGCGCGGCCTTCGGCATCGAAATGCAAAAGGAAGCCGCCGCCGCCGATGCCCGAGCTTTGCGGCTCGACCAGGTTCAGCACCATTTGGGCGGCGATGGCGGCATCCACGGCGCTGCCGCCCTGGCGCAGCATCTCCGCCCCGGCCTCGGCGGCCAGGGGATGGGCGGCGACCATCATGAAGCCGGAGGACGCGGCCTGCCCGCCCCCGTCCCGCCCGGTGAAGGCTTCGGGTGCGACGGCATCGGCCTGGGCCAGGGCGGGCAATGGCAGCGCCATCACCAGAAGAATCGCCAAGGCATTGAGGATACGCATGTTTGCCTCCCTTCCCTTTCGCGTCAGGTTACGCTAAGAGCCCCCTATGGAAGAAGCCGCCCTTGACACGTTGTTCCTGCCGCTCGACCGCGGCGAGATCGACATCCCCGACCGCTCGCTGTTCCTGCGGGCGCGACTGCATCCGTTCCTGGCCCAATTGCCGGGCCTCGTCTGCCAGCAGAGCTTCCGCCCCTGGCACGATGCCCTGGCGGCGCGGAACATCGCCATCGAGGAGGCGCCACAAGGCGGCTACCCGCTGGTCCTGTTCCTGCCGACCAAGCAGCGTGACGAGACCCTGGCCGGCTTCGCCCGCGCCTTCGACCTCTGCGCGCCGGGCGGAACCGTGCTGTGCGCCATGTCCAACACGCTGGGGGCTTCCCGGTTCGAGGCGCAGATGAAGAGCCTCGCGGGGGAAGTGGGCAGCCTGTCCAAGAACAAGTGCCGCGCCTTCTGGGCCCGGCGCACCGACGCGCTGGACCAGGAAGTATTGGCCGAGTGGCGCGATCTCGACAAGCCCCGCCCCATCCTGGACGGGCAATTCGTCTCGCGGCCCGGGCTTTTCAGTTGGGACCGGGTGGATACCGGATCGGCCCTGCTGGCCCGCCATCTACCGGAAGAGCTGAAGGGCAAGGGCGCGGAACTGGGCTGCGGCTGGGGCTTCCTGGCCGATGCCATCTTGAAATCCTGTCCCAAGGTCAAGTCGCTGGACCTGTACGAGGCCGAAAAGCTGGCGCTCGATGCCGCGCAGACCAATCTGGCAGGCAGGGAGACGCCGCTGCGTTTTTTCTGGGCCGATGCCACCCAAGGCCTGGAAGGGGGGCCTTACGACTTCATCGTCACCAACCCGCCCTTCCACCAGGGCCGGGCCGACGAGGCCGCGCTGGGCCAGGGCTTCATCCGCGCCAGCGCCAAGGCCCTGAAGAAGGGCGGCTGGCTGCTGCTGGTGGCCAACCGCCACCTGCCCTATGAAGAGGTGCTGCGCGCCGCCTTCTACCGCACCGAGACCATCGCCGAAGAAGGCGGCTACAAGATTCTGCGAGGCGTCAAATGAGACTGGAAAAGCTGCTGGCCAATCTGGGCTATGGCTCGCGCCGGGACATCGCCCGCATGTGCCGCGACGGCTTCGTCACCGATGCGGCGGGCAATCCCATCACGGTCAATTCCGACCTTCAGCCCGAGCAGATCCGTGTCGAGGGTGAACCGCTCGACCCGATCGCGCCCTTCACCATCCTGCTGAACAAGCCCGACGGCTATTCCTGCACCACCGAGGATCCGGGCCGCGTCATCTACGACCTGCTGCCCGAACGCTATCGCTACCGCAAGCCGCTGCTCTCGCCGGTCGGCAGGCTGGACAAGGACACGACGGGGCTGCTGCTGATGACCGATGACGGCCAGCTTCTGCACCGCATCATCTCGCCCAAGGCGGAGATCGCCAAGACCTATGAAGTGATCCTGGACCGGCCGCTCAGCGGCGAGGAGGGGAAGATCTTCGCCAGCGGCGAGTTGATGCTGCGTTCGGAAAAGACGCCGCTCAAGCCCGCCGTGCTGGAGGTGCTGGACGAGCGCCGCGCTTTGCTGACCATCCGCGAAGGCCGCTATCATCAGGTCCGCCGCATGTTCGCCGCCGTCGGCAATCATGTGCAATCCCTGCGCCGTGTGCGCGTCGGCGCACTGGACCTGGGCGACCTGCCGGAAGGCGAATGGCGCGCGGCGACGGAAGAGGACGTGGCGAAGGTCTTTGAATAGGGGGCGCTTCGTCTCGCAGGGCTCTGCCCAAACCCGCTGGGGCCTTGGGCCCCAGACCCGGGAACTTTGGCCCGCCCCGCCCTTCGAGACGCCGCTTCGCGGCTCCTCAGGGCGAGGCTAATTCCTTATTCTTCTCAATAAGATAAACCTCATGCTGAGGAGCCCCGCAGGGGCGTCTCGAAGCATGAATAAGCGCTCAGGCCTAGCCCTCCACCACCTCGCTGGCCCCCGGGGCGACATCCAGGTTGAAGGCGGCGGCCATCAGGGCTTGGGTATAGGCGGTCTGGGGGGCGGCGAAGATGTGGTCGGAGCGGCCGGATTCGACGACCTTGCCGTCCTTCATCACGATCAGGTCGTCGGCCAGGGCGCGAACCACCCGCAAATCGTGGCTGATGAACAGATAGGCCAGCTTGTAGCGGGTCTGGAGGTCGCGCAGCAGGTCGACGATCTGCGCCTGGACCGAGACGTCCAGCGCGCTGGTGGGTTCGTCCAGCACGATCAGGCGGGGCTTGAGCACCAGGGCGCGGGCGATCGAGATGCGCTGGCGCTGGCCACCCGAGAATTCATGGGGATAGCGGTCCTGCACCGCCGGGTCGAGGCCGACCTCCTGCAGGACCTGTCCGACGAGGGCGCGGCGCTCGTCGCGGTTGCCGCCCATGCCGTGGACCTCCAATCCTTCCGCCACGATCTGTCCGACCGACAGGCGGGGGCTGAGGCTGCCGAAGGGGTCCTGGAAGACCATCTGCATCTGGCGACGCAGGGGGCGGATTTCCTTGGCGGGCAGGCGGTCGAGCGGCTTGCCGACGAAGACGATGGGGCCGTCGCTGCGGATCAGGCGCAGCAGCGCCAGGCCGAGCGTGGTCTTGCCCGAGCCCGATTCGCCCACCACGCCGACCGTATGGCCCTCGCGCACGGTGACGGAAATGCCGTCCACCGCCTTGATATGGCCGGCCACGCGCTTGATGATGCCCTTGCGGATGGGAAACCAGACCTTCAGGTCCTCGGTCCGCAGCACCACCGGCGCATCCTCGGGCGGGCGGTTGGGCTTGCCCTTGGGCTCGGCGGCCAGCAGGCGGCGGGTATAGGGATGCTGGGGATTGTCGAGGACGGCCAGGGTCTTGCCGGATTCGACCACTTCGCCCTTGTTCATGACGCAGACCGTGTCGGCCATCTTGCGCACCACCCCCAAATCGTGGGTGATCAGCAGCAGGGCCATACCGAAACGCTGCTGCAGGTCCTTCAGCAATTGCAGGATCTGCGCCTGGATGGTGACGTCCAGTGCCGTGGTCGGCTCGTCGGCGATCAGCAGGTCCGGCTCGCAGGCGAGCGCCATGGCGATCATCACGCGCTGGCGCTGGCCGCCGGATAGTTCATGCGGCAGGGCGTTGAGGCGGCTTTCCGGATTGGGGATGCCGACCAGATGCAGCAATTCCAGCACCCGCTCGCGCACCTGCTTGCCCTGCATGCCGCGATGGATCTGCAAGACCTCGCCGATCTGGCGCAGCACCGGATGCAGCGGATTCAGCGCCGTCATCGGTTCCTGGAAGATCACCGCGATGCGGTCGCCGCGCACTTGGCGCAGCAGCTTTTCCGGTGCCCCCACCAGTTCCTGTCCGTCGAAGACGACGCTGCCCGAAGGATGATGGGCCAGCGGATAGGGCAGCAATTGCAGGATGGACATGGCGCTGACCGACTTGCCCGAGCCCGATTCGCCGACCAATGCCAGGGTCTCGCCCTTGTCCAGCTCGAAGGAGACGTTGCGCACGGCCTTGAATTCGCGGTCTCCCCTGCCGAAGGAAACGGAGAGGTCGCGGACGCTGAGAAGCTTCGTCATGCTTTGGTCTTTCGCGGATCGAAGGCATCACGGACAGCCTCGCCGACGAAGACCAGGAGGCTGAGGATCAGCGCCACGGCGACGAAGCCGGTGATGCCGAGCCAGGGTGCCTGCAGGTTCTCCTTGCCCTGGCGCAGCAGGTCGCCGAGAGAGGCCGAACCCGGCGGCAGGCCGAGGCCGAGGAAGTCCAGCGCCGTCAGCGCGACGATGGAGCCGTTGAGAATGAAGGGGGTGAAGGTCAGGGTCGCCACCATGGCGTTGGGCAGCACATGCTTGAGGATGATCTTGCCGTCGCTCATCCCCAGGGCGCGGGCGGCGCGGACATAGTCGAAATTGCGTGCGCGCAGGAACTCGGCGCGCACCACGCCGACCAGCTGCGTCCAACTGAACAGGACAAGGACGCCCAGCAGGGTCCAGAAGCCCGGGACGATGATGCTGGAGACGATGATCAGGATGAAAAGCTGCGGCAGGCCGCCCCAGATTTCCAGGAAGCGCTGGAAGAACAAATCGACCCAGCCGCCGAAATAGCCCTGCACCGCCCCGGCGGCAATGCCGATGACCGAACTGACGACGGTCAGCGCCAGGCCGAACAGGATCGAGATGCGCAGGCCGTAGATCAGGCGGGCCAGCACGTCGCGGCCCTGGTCGTCGGTGCCCAGCCAGTTCTCGCTGGTGGGCGGCGAGGGGGCGGGCTCTTCCAGTTCGTAATTGATGGTCTGGTAACTGTAGCGGATGGGCGGCCACAGCATCCAGCCCCCGGCCTGGGTGATCTGTTCCTGGATATAGGGATCGCGGTAATCGGTGAAGCTGAGGAAGTCGCCGCCGAAGGTGGTTTCGGGATAGTCCTGGACCACCGGGAAATAGAGATCGCCCTGATAGCGCACCAACAACGGCCGGTCATTGGCGACGAATTCGGCGAAGAGCGTCACCACGAAGATGACCAGGAACAGCCACAGCGACCAGAAGCCCCGCCGGTTGGCGCGGAAGCTGCGCAGGCGGCGGCCGGTGACCGGGGTGATGCGCATTCCCAGGAAACGCTCGCCGGTGGGATCGCTGCCCAGGGGCGGCTGGGAGATGGGGGTTCCGCTGCTGCCCATGGATCAGGCCTCGCGCTTTTCGAAGTCGATGCGCGGATCGACGATATGATAGGTGATGTCGCTGATCAGGTTGAGGAGCAGCCCGATCAGGCCGAAGGCGTACAGGGTGCCGAAGATCACCGGGTAGTCGCGGTTGATGACGGCCTCGAAGCCCAGCAGCCCCAGCCCGTCGAGCGAGAAGATCACCTCGATCAGCACCGACCCGGTGAACAGCATCCCGACCAGGGCGCTGGGGAAACCGGCGACGATCAGCAGCATGGCGTTGCGGAAGACATGGCCGTAAAGCACTTGGCGCTGGGTCAGCCCCTTGGCCTTGGCGGTGATGACATATTGCTTGTTGATCTCTTCCAGGAAGGAATTCTTGGTCAGCATGGTCAATCCGGCGAAGCCGCCGATGACCATGGCCGTGACCGGCAGGGTCAGGTGCCAGATGTAATCGAGGATGCGCTCGGGCCAGCTCATCAGGTGCCAGTCCAGCGAGGTCAGGCCGCGCAGCGGGAACCAGTCGAGGAAGCGCCCCCCGGCGAAGAGAACGATCAGCAGGATGGCGAACAGGAAGGCCGGGATGGCATAGCCGATGATCACCATCCAACTGGTCGTCACGTCGAATTTCGAGCCGTCCGACACCGCCTTGCGGATGCCGAGGGGGATCGAGACCAGATAGATGATCAGCGTGCTCCACACCCCCAGCGAGATGGAGACCGGCAGCTTCTCCAGCACCAGGTCCACCACGCTCTGGTCGCGGTAGAAGCTGGAGCCGAAATCGAAAGTGGCGTAGTTCGCCATCATCTGGAAGAAGCGTTCATGGGCCGGCTTATCGAAGCCGAATTGCCGCTCCAGTTCCGCGATGAAGTCGGGGGGCAGGCCCTGTGCTCCCCGATAGGGTCCTTCCGTGGCGCGGGTATGGGTCTGGGCCGCTTCCCCGCCGCCGGTTCCGCCGATGCGCGCCGTCGCGTCCACCGCCGTGCCTTCGAGTTGGGCGAGAACCTGCTCGATGGGTCCCCCCGGAGCAAGCTGCACGAAAACGAAGTTCACCACCATGATCCCGAAAAGGGTGACCGGGATGAGCAGGAGGCGGCGGACGATGTAGGCGAACATGCGGCGTCAGGTCCTCACTACTTGCGGCGGCCGCGCATGCGGCGCAGTACCAGGATGGCAACGATGCCCAGGATCAGCACGATCCAGATGATCGGGCTGCGTCCGGGCTCTTGCGCCGCCGGGGTCGGCACCGCCTCGCGCGGGGCCAGGTCCTGGGTCTGCCCGGCCGGAGCCGTGGTTTCCTCGCCGGGCGGCGTGACGGGGGCTTGGGTCCCCCCGACCGGCGGCGGCTGGTCGCCCAGGTCGAAGGTGGGATCGGTCTGGTCCTGGGGCACGGGCTGATGGTCGCCCGCGCCTTCCGGCGGCACCGATCCCGGCGAGGCCGAGCCTTCGGGCGGCTGGCGGGTGCCTTCGGTGGCCGGACCCGGCGCGGTTTCCTGGGCCAGGATGATGTTGCCGCCCAGGCCGGGCGCGGCGGGCACGCCCCGGCGGCTGCCCTGGACGATCTGGTCGGGCTTGGCCCACCAGGTCATCAGCTGGGTGCCCTGGACCGGCGTTTTCTCGGGATGGCCGAACTTGTTCCAATAGGCCACGCGATCGTAGCTGATATGCCATTGCGGGATGACGTAATGGCCCCACAGCAGCGCCCGGTCGAGGGCACGGGTGCGGGTGATCAGCGATTCGCGGTCCGGGGCGGCGATGACATGCTCGATCAGCGTGTCGATGGCGGGATTCTGGATGCCGATGATATTGCGGCTGCCCGGCAGAGTGGCGGAATGGCTGCCCCAGAATTCGCGCTGTTCGTTGCCCGGCGACAGGCTTTGCCCCCAACTGCCGACGACCATGTCGAAGTCATAGGCATCCACCCGGTTCTTGAACTGGGCGGAATCCACCGTGCGCACGCGGGCTTCGATACCCAGGCGCTGCAGGTTGCGGGCAAAAGGCAGGGACACGCGCTCGAAGGTCGGCTGGACCAGCAGGATCTCGAAGTTGAAGGGCTGGCGCGTTTCCTGATGGATCAGGCGGCCGTTCTCGATGGCCCAGCCCGCTTCCTCCAGCAGGGCCATGGCCTTGCGCAGATTGGGCCGGACGCCGCCTTCGGCGGTGTTGGGCGCGTGATAGGCGGTGGTGAAGACCTCTTCGGGCAGATGCTCGCGCAGCGGCTCCAGCAATTCCAGCTCGGCTTCGCTGGGCAGGCCCTCGGCGGCCAGCTCGGAATTGGCGAAATAGCTCTCCGAGCGGGTGTACTGGCCGTAGAACAGCGCCTGGTTGGTCCATTCGAAATCGAAGGCATGGGCCAGTGCCCAGCGTACCCGGCGGTCCTGGAATAGCGGGCGGCGGGTGTTCATCACGAAGGCCTGCATGCCGGCGGGGCGGTCATGTTCGAGGCTTTCCAGCACCACGCGGCCCTGATGCACTGCCGGAAAATTATAGCCGGTCGCCCAGTCCTTGGCCGAGTTCTCCAGGCGGAAATCGTACTGGCCCGCCTTGAAGGCCTCCAGCGCCACGGTCCCGTCACGGTAATAGTCGTAACGAATCTGGTCGAAATTGTAATGGCCGCGATTGACCGGCAGGTCCTTGCCCCACCAATCTTCGACCCGTTCGTAGGTCACGTAGCGGCCGGGCTCGAAGGCGGCGACGCGGTAGGGGCCGCTGCCCAAGGGCGGGACCAGGGTGGTCTGCTCGAAATTCCGCCCCTCCCAGTAATGCTTGGGCAGGATCGGCATCTGGCCGACGATCAGCGGCAGTTCGCGGTTGTTGCCCTCGGTGAAGGTGAAGCGCACCTTGCGCTCGCCCACCACCTCGGCCTTGGCGACGCTGCCGTAATAGAAGCGGAAGAAGGGGGCGCCCTGGCTCTTCAGGGTTTCCAGCGAGAAGACGACGTCCTCGGGCGTGATCGGCTGGCCGTCATGCCAGCGGGCCTCGGGACGCAGGGTGAAGGCGACCCAGGAACGGTCCTCGGGATATTCCACCGATTCAGCGATCAGGCCGTATTCGGTGAAGGCCTCGTCCGCCGAACTGGTCAGCAACGTCTCGAAGGGCATGGTGGACCCGGCAGGGGCCTGGCCGCGCACGATATAGGGATTGAGACTGTCAAAGCTGCCGATGGAATGGAGGCGCAGCATGCCGCCCTTGGGCGCATCGGGATTGACGTAATCGAAATGGGGGAAGTCGGGGCCGTATTTGGGCTCGCCATGCATGGCGATGCCGTGCGCGCTATGCACCGTTTCGGCATTGCCAGTACCGGCGCCCAGTAGCGGGGCTGTGATCAGCAGCAGAGCGGCGAGGGTTAATCGCGCGTGTCGCATGACCTTCTCCGGCGGTTGGACCTGTTAGAGGTGGATATATGGAACCGCACAGGGCGAATACACGCCGATTGCTCCCCTTTCCCGAATTCGTGTGCCGGAAAGACTTAACCGGCTAATATCCTTATGGCTTCGGCATGCGCGCGGGAGTCACCCGCCGCCAGGACTCGGCCATCCGATTTCATGCCGCCCAGGCGCTGCCCCTGCCAGTCGGTGACCAGGCCGCCAGCCTCTTCGATCACCGGGATCAAGGCACAATAGTCGTAAGGCTTGAGCCCGCTTTCAACCACCAAATCCGCAAAACCGGACGCAACCAGTGCGTAATTGTAGCAATCCCCCCCATACATGGGGAGTTTGGCGGCATCGCGCAGCCTGTGCCAAGAGTCCAGGTCTCCGGGGCCGCGCAGCAATTCCGGCGCGGTGGTGCAGATCGTCGCCTGGGACAGGCTGGGGCAGGCGCGGGTCGAGATCTTCTTGCCGTTGAGGGTGGTGCCCCGGCCCTTGGCGCCCAGCCAGCGCTCTCCGGCGATGGGCTGGTCGATGATGCCGAGGATCGGCACGTCGCGGTGCAGAAGGCCGATCAGCGTGCCGAAGATGGGCTTGCCGGTGATGAAGGACTTGGTGCCGTCGATGGGGTCGAGCACCCAGACATAATCGGCGTCCAGGCGTTCCGAGCCGAATTCCTCGCCGAAGATGCCGTGCTCGGGAAAGGTTTCCGCGATCAGGCGGCGCATGGCCGCTTCGGCCTCGCGGTCGGCGATGGTGACGGGGCTGTCGTCGGATTTGTCGTCGACGCCGACGGCAGTGCGGAAATAGCCGCGGATCACCGCCCCGGCGGCATCCGCCAGTTTCTCGGAAAGGGCGATGAAATCGGCGGGGCAGGCGGTCTCGGCCATGTCAATTCCCTTCACGGAAGCCGATGGCGCCCGGCAGGAAGCGCGGTCCCGGCGCCCTGCCGGCCAAGCGGCATGATGGCGTTGCGGTCTGGAAGCGTCCGGCTGCCCCGGCGGGCTTTCGGCGCTGGCTGTCAAAAAAGAAGGCTGGTCCCTGCGGGGCATCCCGCAGGGACCGGAAGCTTATTGCGCCTGCTGGCCGTCTTCGGCCGGTTCCTCGGCCGCCGGTTCTTCCGCGGCGGGTTCCTCGGCGGCGGGTTCTTCAGCCGCCGGTTCTCCTTCCGCGGGGGCTTCCTCGGCCGGAGCTTCTTCAGCCGGCGCTTCCGGCAGCGGCGGAGCGTCGGGGCTGAGCGAGCGCAGGTAGATGATCAGATTGGCACGGTCCGCCGGATCGGAAATACCGGCGAAGGTCATCTTGGTACCGGGGATGTAGCTGGCCGGGCTCTCGATGAAGTGGTCCAGGTTCTCGTAATCCCAGGTGCCGCCATGATTCTGCATGGCGGGCGAATAGGAATAATTGTCGAGATGGGCGATTTCGGCCCCGATGATGCCATACAGGTTCGGGCCGACGCGGTTGGCGCCACCCTGTTCGAACGTATGGCAGGAGGTGCAGCGGCGCGCGACGCGCTGGCCGGCTTCGGGCGTGCCCTGGGCGAGCAGGACCTCGAAAGGCGGGGGCGCATCGGCCTCAGCCGCCGGAGCCCCACTGTCACCGGCGCCGGCGATGATGATGGCCGGCTGATCGAGCGTGCGCTCGGGGAACAGGACATTGCCGAAAAGGTTGATGCCGACAGCAAGGATCAGCGCCAACAGGATCGCACCCGCGATCTTCTGAAGGGTTATGGACATAACGACTCCTCGGGGACTCCAAATCATTAGCGCAGGACCGGCGGCATGATAATCGCCCCCGTCCCCTCTTCCAACCAAACATCTCCGCTCGGCGCCTTTGCCGCCGCCGACCTGTTGGGTATAGAGTGAAAGATCAGGTTTTTCATTGTTTTTTTCATGGATATAGAGCGAATGGCCGAGTCCCTTTCCCCCATCGTCGTCATTCCGGCTAGGTTGAAAGCCACCCGCCTGCCCAATAAACCTCTGGCTGACATCCATGGCGAGGCGATGATCGTGCATGTCTGGCGCCGCGCCGTCGAGGCGGCCATCGGTCCGGTGCTGGTCGCCTGCGCCGAGGAAGAGGTGGCCGAGGCCGTGCGCAAGGCCGGGGGAGAGGCGGTGCTGACCGATCCCGACCTGCCCTCCGGCTCGGACCGGGTCAGCCAGGCGCTGGAGCGTTTCGATCCCGAGGGCCGCTATACCGCCGTCGTCAATGTCCAGGGCGATCTGCCGACCATCGATCCCGGCATCATCCGCGCCGTCTTCGAGCCCCTGGCCGATCCCGCCGTGGACATGTCCACCCTGGTGACCGAGATCACGGTCGAGGAAGAGCGGACCAATCCCAACGTGGTCAAGGCGGTGGTCGGGCTGGCGCCGGGCCAGCGGACGGGGCGGGCGCTCTATTTCACCCGCGCCACCGCGCCCTGGGGCGAAGGGCCGCATTACCACCATATCGGCCTTTATGCCTTCCGCCGTGATTCGCTGAAGCGCTTCGTCGCCCTGCCCCAAGGCATCCTCGAGCAGCGCGAGAAGCTGGAACAGCTGCGTGCCCTGGAAAACGGCATGCGCATCGACGCCGCCCTCGTTGACACGATTCCGCTGGGCGTCGATACTTCCGCCGACCTCGATCGCGCCCGCGCCCTGCTGGCCCCCTCTTCCCGCAGCTAAGCCCCGAAAAATGACGAACGATCCCGCCAATACCATCGCCTTCCAGGGGCTGCCCGGCGCCTATTCCCATCTGGCCTGCCGCCATGCCTATCCCGACATGACCCCCCTGCCCTGCGCCGCCTTCGACGACGCCTTCCAGGCGGTGCGCGACGGCACGGCACGGCTGGCGATGATCCCCATCGAGAATTCGGTGGCCGGGCGCGTGGCGGACATCCATCACCTGATGCCCCATTCCGGCCTGCATATCATCGCCGAGCATTTTGAGCGGGTGAACCATCACCTGCTGGCGCTTCCCGGCGCCAGGATCGAGGATATCCGCGTCGTGCGCAGCCATGTCCATGCCCTGGGCCAGTGCCGCAAGCTGATCAAGGAACTGGGTCTGAAGGCGGTGGTGGCGGCTGATACGGCGGGGTCGGCCTCGGAAGTGGCGGCGATGGGCGATCCCACCGTGGCGGCCATCGCCTCGGAACTGGCGGCCGAGACCTACGGGCTGAAATCCCTGCGCGCCAATATCGAGGACGCCGAACACAACACCACCCGCTTCGTCGTCCTGGCCCGCGAGCCCGCCGTGCCGGCCGTGGGCAGCGGCCCGGTGGTCACCACCTTCGTCTTCCGCGTGCGTAACGTGCCTGCCGCCCTATACAAGGCCCTGGGCGGTTTCGCCACCAACGGCATCAACATGACCAAGCTGGAAAGCTATCAGATCGGCGGCGAATTCGTGGCCACGCAATTCTATGCCGATGTGGAGGGGCATCCCGAGGAACGCGGCCTGCGCTTGGCGCTGGAGGAACTCGACTTCTTCTCGCGCCAGGTCCACATCATGGGCGTTTATCCCGCCCATCCCTACCGTTTCGCCCACCGCTCTTTGGCGGAGTAGGTTTTTTCTCATGCGTCATGCCCATGGCTGTACCGGCCTCTTGGTGCCTTGGTGTCTTGGTGGCCCCCAGCGGTTATGGGAAAGCCACCAAGACACAAAGACGCCAAGGCTTTGGGCTGTATAGCGTCGAGCCTTTGCCGGCCAATTTCGGCAGACTGCCGACAAAGCCTTTTTTCCTCGTCACTCCCGCGAAAGCGGGAGCCCATGGAGCCGCTTCATCCATATCTGGCGGCTGACATCTCCATCAGCCCCAGCATGGGCCCCCGCTTTCGCGGGGGCGACGAATGTAGGTGGCGGACGTGGGCATAAGGCCCACGCCCTTTCTTTCTCAATCCCCCAGGGTCACCAGCACCGGCACATGGTCCGAGGGCTGGGGCCAGTCGCGGGCGTCGCGGAGGACCTTGGCGCCGGTCAGGGAGGGCGCCAGGGCCGGGGTGACCCAGACATGGTCCAGGCGGCGGCCCCGGTCGTTCTTCTTCCAGTCGGGCGAGCGGTAGCTCCACCAGCTGAAGAGCTTTTCCTCCGGCGGGATGAATTTGCGCACGCCGTCCACCCAGTTCAGGCTGGCTTGCAGGGCGTTGAGCTTTTCCACCTCGATGGGGGTGTGGCTGACCACCTTCAGCAATTGCTTGTGCGACCAGACATCCGTTTCCAGCGGGGCGATGTTGAAATCGCCCGTGACCAGGACCTTCTGGTCGGGGGAAAAGGCGGTTCGGTACCACTCCGTCAGTTCGTCGACGAATTGCAGCTTGTGGGCGAATTTGTCGTTCACTTCCGGGTCGGGGACATCGCCCCCGGCGGGGATGTAGACGCAATGGATTTCGATGCCGTCCACGGCGGCGATGAGGTGTCGGCAATCCTCGCGTCCGCACCAGTCGGGGGTATGGACGTCCGAGAGCGGGCGGCGCGACAGGATCGCCACGCCGTTATAGCCCTTCTGCCCGCGGATGGCGCGGTGGGTGAAGCCCAGGGCCTCGCAGGCCTCGTGCGGGAACAGGTCGTCGGTGACCTTGGTTTCCTGCAGGCACAGCACGTCGGGATTCAGTTCCTCGATGACGCGGGGCAGCAGGTCCAGGCGCTGACGGATGGAATTGATGTTCCAGGTAACCAGACGCAAAGCCATCAGACGACCGCCACCTTCATCTCGGCCACGCCTTCGACCACCGCGTGAAGCTGGTCGCCCCGGCGGATGGGGCCGACCCCTTCGGGGGTGCCGGTGAAGATCAGATCGCCCGGCGCCAGCGTCACCAGACGCGACAGATGGCCGATCATTTCGGAAACGGACCAGATCATCTCGGACAGGTCGCCCACCTGGCGGCGTTCACCGTTGATGTCCAGGCTGATGCGGCCCTTCGAGGGATGGCCGATCTCGCTGGCCCGGCGCAGGATGCCGCAGGGCGCGGAGAAGTCGAAGCCCTTGGCCATGTCCCAGGGGCGGCCGTTCTTCTTGGCTTCGGCCTGGATGTCGCGGCGCGTCAGGTCCAGGCCCACGGTGTAGCCGAAGACATGCTCCAGCGCGTTGTCCGGATCGATGGCCGCGCCGCCGCGTCCCAGCGCCACCACCATCTCGACCTCGTGATGCAGGTCTTCGGTGGCGGGCGGATAGGGGATCGAGGGCGCGATGCTGACGGCATCGGCGGGTTTGGAGAAGAAGAAGGGCGGCTCGCGGTCGGGGTCCTGGCCCATCTCGCGGGCATGGGCCGCATAATTGCGGGCCACGCACAAGACGCGGCGCACCGGGAAGAGGTCACCGCCAGCCACAGGCAGCACGGTGGGGTCGGGCATGGGGATGGCAAAAGACATGGGATATCCAGGCTGAAAGGCAGGAAGACACGGAAGTATAGCAGAGTCTTCCACTGGGGCTAACACCGCCGCGCCTGGAAAAAGGCAAAAAAGAAGCGCCCGGTCAGGGGGGTAACCGGGCGCCGCTATGCTCCTGCCGGAGCGTGAGAATGGCAGGGGAGACCATCCTCACCGGCCTTTACCATTGCGGTTCGGCCTTGATGCTAGGGTAGATGGGGAAAAGAATTCCCCACCGCAAGGGCCGCAAGACCGCTTAGCAAGAAATTTTTTGCAGGGCTCTCTGACGGACCGCCTCGCCGAAGGCGCGGAAGATGGCGGTGGACAGCCTGTCCTCGGCGAAACGCCATTCCGGATGCCATTGCAGGCCCAGGGCGAAGGCCGGCGCCCCGGTCACCGAGACCGCCTCGATGGTGCCGTCCTCGGCCATGGCCTCGACGGCCAAGCCCTCGCCCAGGCGGTCGAGCCCCTGGCCGTGGACGGAATTGACCATGGCTTCCTCCGTGCCCGCCAGGCGGTGCAGCAAGCCACCCGGCGTCAGGCGTACCGGATGGGCCAGGGCGAAGCGTTCGTCCGGCACGTCCCCCTTGGGGCGGTGATCGAAGCGGCCCGGCACCTGATGCAGGCGCGGATGCAGGCTGCCGCCCAGGGCGACGTTCAATTCCTGGATGCCCCGGCAGATCGCCAGAAGCGGCACGCCCGCCGCGATGGCCGCGCGGATCAACGGCAGGGTGGTGGAGTCGCGCGCCGCATCATAGGGCGGGGCCGGAGGCAGGTTCCCGGCACCATAGAGGGCTGGGTCCACGTTCGATTTGCTGCCCGTCAGGACCAGCCCGTCGATGCGGGGCAGGATGCGCGCCGGGTCCATGGCGGCGCCCAAGGCGGGTAGCAGCACCGGCAGGCAGCCGGATCCCTCGGCCACGGCGGTGATGTAGGGTTCGGGCGTGGCATGAAAGGGCAAGCCCTCGCCCACGACCGGCTTGATGCAGGCGGATAACCCGACCAGCGGGGTGACAGTCATTGCGGTTCCCATGGATACTTTCTCCGCAGGGCCCTGCCCTGCGTCCGTCAGGAGGTTCGGCCTCCTGGTGGGTTGGTCGCTGAGCATCCTTCGAGACGGGCCTTCGGCCCTCCTCAGGATGAAGATTATTTCATACCCTTATCTTATCTTGAGGAGGCCGCAAAGCGGCCATCTCGAAAGATGAAGGCGGGCCAAGATCCCTTACTGCTGCCAGGGCTGCTGCAGGAAGTTGGGATCGACGAAGGTGAAGAGCCTGCGGTCCAGCGGCATGCCGGTGCGGGTCTCGAACAACGACACCGTCGTGATCTGGCCTTGCGGGTCGAGGATTTCCCACTGGCGCAGGGCGAAGGGGCTTTCCGAGAAGATCAGGGTGATCTGCCCGGCGCTGGGATCGCTGCGCTGGACCAGCGAGATCTTGAGCACGCCCTGTTCGCGGCGGACGTCGGTGACCATGGCGTCGCGGCCGTTGAACTGGATGTTCTCGCGCACCAGCAGCCCGGCCGGGGTCTGGTTCAGGCCGACATGGCTGGTCTGCTTGAGCTGCTTGTCGTGGTAGATCAGGAAGCGTCCGTCGGCGACCACCAGGATCGGGGTCGGCGGGTCGTATTCCATGCGCAGCCGGCCCGGGCGGGACAGATAGGCCGTGCCCTCGGCATAGGAGCCGTCGGGCGCCACCTGCATGAAGCGCGCGGCCAGCGTGGTGATGGAATTGAGGTAGTTCTCGGCCCGCGCCACATCGGCCTGGTCCTGCGCGCTGAGCTGCGCCGGGCGGGCGGCCTCGGCGGAAGCGGTGGGCAGGACGAAGGCCAGGGCGACCAGCAAGGCGGCAGCCTTGCACGACCAGTTACGCCAGAAACGGCTCATATGCTCTCCCGACTGAACGAAGGGGCCTGATGATATAACGCGAAACGTCAGTAATCGTCCCCGCCGCTTCGCACGAGAACCTCGCGCTTGCCCACATGGTTGGCGCGGCTGACCACGCCTTCCGTTTCCATGCGCTCGATGATGCGGGCGGCGCGGTTGTAGCCGATCTGGAGGTGGCGCTGAATGAAGCTGGTCGAGGCCTTGCCTTCGCGCGCGACCAGGGCCACGGCCTGATCGTAGAGGGCATCGCCCGAGTCGCCGCGGCTTCCGGGCGTCTCTTCCTGGCCGCCGCCGTCCACCTCCTCGGTCACTTCCTCCAAATAGGTGGGCTCACCCTGGGCGCGCAAGTGCTCGACCACGGCTTCCACTTCGGAGTCCGAGACGAAGGGGCCATGCACGCGGGTGATGCGCCCGCCGGCGGCCATATAGAGCATGTCGCCCTGGCCCAGAAGCTGTTCGGCCCCCTGCTCGCCCAGGATGGTGCGCGAGTCGATCTTGCTCGAGACCTGGAAGCTGATGCGGGTCGGGAAGTTGGCCTTGATGGTGCCGGTGATGACGTCGACCGAGGGCCGCTGGGTCGCCATGATGATATGAATGCCCGCCGCGCGCGCCATCTGCGCCAAGCGCTGAATGGCCGCTTCCACGTCCTTGCCCGCCACCAGCATCAGGTCGGCCATCTCGTCGACGATGACGACGATGAAGGGCAGGGGTTCGAGGTTCAACTCCTGGTCTTCGTAGATCGGCTTGCCGGTGTCGGGGTCGAAGCCGGTCTGCACCGTGCGCGTCAGCGTTTCGCCCTTGCTCGCCGCTTCCTTCACGCGCTGGTTATAGCCGGCGATGTTGCGCACCCCCAGCTGGCTCATGGCGCGGTAGCGGTCTTCCATCTCGCGCACCGCCCATTTCAGCGCCACCACCGCCTTGCCGGGCTCGGTCACCACCGGGGCCAGCAGATGGGGAATACCGTCATAGACCGACAATTCCAGCATCTTGGGGTCGATCATGATCATGCGGCATTCCTCGGGCGCCAGCCGGTAGAGCAGCGACAGGATCATGGTGTTGATGGCGACCGACTTGCCCGAGCCGGTGGTCCCGGCGATCAGCAGATGGGGCATGCGCGCCAGATCGGCCATGATCGGCGTGCCGCCGATATCCTTGCCCAGCACCAGGGTCAGACGCGAGGGATTGCGTTCGTAGCTGTCGGAGGCGAGAAGCTCGCGCAGATAGACCGTCTCGCGCTCCCGGTTGGGAAGCTCGATGCCGATGACGCTGCGGCCCGGGATGACGGCGATGCGCACCGACAGCGCCGACATGGAACGGGCGATGTCGTCGGCCAGGCCGATCACGCGCGAGGTCTTGGTGCCGGGCGCGGGCTCCAGTTCATAGAGCGTGACCACCGGGCCGGGGCGGACTTTGACGATCTCGCCATTGACGCCGAAATCCTGCAGCACCGATTCCAGCAGCCGCGCATTCTGCATCAGCTGGTCTTCGTTGATGCTCTGGCCGCCGCTCTCGGGGGCAGGGGCCAGCAGGGCCAAAGGCGGCAATTCGTAGCCGTCTTCCGTCGCAGGCAGGGATTCGCGGGGCGCGTCGCGCCGGGCCGGCTGGGCGCGCGGCGCAGGCGCCTCGACCAGATCGGCCGGGGCCTGACGGGCCGGGCGCGCGGCCGGGGCGGCGGCGCT
>NZ_SBHN01000013.1 GCF_006980715.1 Telmatospirillum sp. J64-1 | reverse complement strand
CGCATCGGCCCAGCCTAACTGACCAATCCGCTTGCGTGCCATGACGGCCTCTCCTGCTGATCGAACAGGCCGCTATCGAATCACAATCATGCCTTCCGTGCAAAGGTCTCCAGCATGAGGTCTATTTCTTTAAAATAAAAAGAAAAAGTAGCCTCATCCTGAGGAGACCGCGAAGCGGTCGTCTCGAAGGATGGGGGGCCGCTTGACGGGTTCGGACAGAGCCCGCTTACGCCTGCGCCTTGCGCGCCAGCAGGAACAGCCGGCGGAACGGGAACAGGGTCTTGCCGTCGCTTCCGGGCGGATAAGCCTCGCGCAGGCGGGCGGCGCAATCGGCGCGGAAGGCGTCGCGTTCCGCCCCGTCCAGAGCCTGGAGGAAAGGGGCCAGGGCGGTGGAGGACATCCAGTTCAGAACCGGATCCTCGCCGCTCAGCACGTGCAGATATTCCGTTTCCCACAGGTCCAGACCGGCTGCCAAAGGGCTCAGCCAGTCATGGTAGCGCGCCGGTTCGGCCACGGGCTGGACACGCAGCAGCGGCGTCAGGCGCTGCCGCCAGGGGCCTGAGCGGACGGCATCGAGAATCGCTTGATGGGAAGGCGCGGCGTGATTGCGGGGCATCTGCACCGCCAGGACACCGCCGGGCGCCAAGGTACCGAACAGGCGGGGGAAAAGCCGTTCATGGCCGTCCAGCCATTGCAGCGCGGCATTGGAAAAGATCAGGTCGGGCGGCTGGTCGGGATGCCAGGAGGCGATATCCCCGCGCTGCCAGTCGATCCTGCCGCCTTCCGCCTGAGCGGCGGCGCGGGCAAGCATGTCGGGCGAGGAATCCAGCCCGGTGACGCGGGCCTCCGGCCAGCGCCGGGCGAGAAGATGCGTGCCGCTGCCGGTTCCGCATCCCAGGTCCCAGATCCTGGCGGGCGCCTCCAGCGGGATGCGCCCGATCAGGTCGAGGACGGGCCTCAGCCTGGGCCCGGCATAGCTCTCATAGACTGCCGGGTCCCAGCGCATCGGTCATGTCCTCAGGCGTGGCCGCCATCGGCGTCGAGGTCTTCCGAGGTCGGGTTCTGCGCGATCAGCGTCATCACGAACAGGAAGGCGCCGATCGCCAGGGACATGCCGACGAAGGACATCATGCCGTCCACGGCGCGCGACGCCAGCAGCAGGCCGGCCATGCCGGCGATGACCGCGATAATCCCCATGACCCAGCTGTCGATATACTTCACCGCCGTCTCCCTAAAGATGATGTGGGAATGTCTCGGCGCTTTTTAGCCTATCTGCCGCGTCATCTCAAAACGGAATCGTCCTGACGCGGCCTTCCCTTTCGGGAAAGCCGCTTTTCCGGGCCTCAGGGCAGCTTTCCCAGCAACCGTGCCACACCCTTGGCCTTGTCCGAGAAAACCATAGGTTCAAAGAATTTCCCGGCGGCCTGTTTCGAGGCCTCCGCCAGCGTGGGATAGGGTACCACCATTTCGGCCATGTCCTTCAGGCCGAGGCTGCCGCGCACCGCCGCTACCCAGGGCTGGATCAGTTCCCCCGCCCGCTGGCCCAGGATCGCCGCGCCCAGTACCTTGCCGCGCCGCGTGGCGACGATCTTGACCTGCCCCTCGGTGCGGCCGTCGCACCAGGCGCGGTCGGTCTCGGCGAAGCCATAGCGTTCGATCCGCACATCCTCGTAGCGGCGCAGGGCGGTTTCCTCGTCCAACCCGACCCAGGCCAGTTCGGGGTCGCCATAGACCACGGCGGGAACTTCCGTGTAATCCAGCCTGACCGGCAGGCGGAAGAACATGCGCCGCAGCACCTGCGCGGCATGCCAGTTCGCCACATGGGCGAAGCGCGGCGCCCCGGCCACGGCATCGCCCACGGCGAAGACGTTCGGGTCGTTGGTCCGCAGCCCCTCGTCCACCAGGATGCCGTCATCCTGGAAATGGATGCCGCCGTCGTCGGGCCGCAATTCCTCCAGGTCGGGCATCCGCCCGGTGGCGAGCAGCAGATGCGAGCCCTCGGCCTCGACCATCCTGCCGCCCTGGCCCTGCAGGATCAGCGCCGCGCCCTCGCCCGCCGGGCGGGCCGCCGTGACCAGCATGTTCTCGACCACATCCACGCCCTCGTCGCGCAGGCGATCGCGCAGCATGGCCGCAAGGTCGGCATCGGCCTCGGGCAGGATGCGCAGCCCGGCCTCGATCAGCGTGACGGCCGATCCCAGGCGGCGGAAGGCCTGGGCCAGCTCCACGCCCGTCGCACCGCCGCCCAGGACCAGCAGATGACGGGGCAGCCGGTCCAGGGCGAAGATCGTCTCGTTGGTCAGGAAAGGCGTCTGGTCCAGGCCCTCGATCGCCGGAATCTTCGGCTTGCCGCCGGTGGCGATGACGAAGCGGCGGGCGCGGATGGTGGTCTCTCCCACGCGGATTTGCCCCGGGGCGGTGAAGCGGGCGGTTCCCTGGGTCACCTGCACGCCCAGCTCCTCGAAACGGCCGGCCGAATCCTTTTCCGCCAGCGTCCGCATGACCCCGTGCAGATGCGCCTTCACCTGGGCGAAATCCACCGAGACCTCGCCGGTCGAGACGCCGAAGCGTCCGGCGTTGCGCACGTCATGGACCGCCCTGGCGCAGGCCAGCAGGGCCTTGGAGGGCACACAGCCGGTATTGAGGCGGTCACCGCCCATCGCCCCCTTCTCCACCAGCACCACCGATGCACCCAGGCGGGCCGCTCCGGAGGCGACCGACAATCCGGCGGCACCGGCGCCGATGACGCAAAGTTCGGGGGTCAGATTTTCAGCCATGAGCTTCTCCCTTTCCTTTTCTTTGTGGGGGTTGGCCACCGGCAGCCCGGCACGGATCACGCTCCCAGGAATGATCCCCAACACTGTGGCGAGAATATAGGCGCGCCACCGCCGTCCCAGCAGGGCGGGACGGCGAAATTGTCCAACCGGAAAGAGAAAAAGAGGGCGAGACGCAGCACGAAGAGGTGGCGTGCACCGCCTCATGCGGGACGAGATGGAAGGAAGCCCATCCCGTCAGGCCGCGGCCGGGCGCGCGGAGACGCAGGCCCGGCCGGGAACATGAGGCCTTAGCGGCGGTCCTGGAGCATGGCCTTCAGTTCGGCCAGTTCCGCCCGCAGGGCGCGGACCTCGCTCGCCAGGTCCGGCTCCTTGTCCAGGACCTCGCTCTCCTCCTCGGCATGCACCTCGCGCATGGCATCGACCACGATCCCGACGAACAGGTTCAGGACGGCGAAGGTGGTCACCATGATGAAGGGCAGGAAGAACATCCAGGCATAGGGATATTGCTCCATCACCGGCCGCACGATGCCCATGGACCAGGATTCCAGCGTCATCACCTGGAAGAGGGTGTACATGGACCGCCCGATCGTGCCGAACCAGTCCTCGAAGGAGGCGCCGAACAGCTTGGTGGACAGCACCGCCCCGACATAGAAGAGCAGCAGGATGATCGCCAGCACCGTGGTCATGCCCGGAATAGCATGCAGCAGGGCACCGATCACCCGGCGCATCTGCGGCACCACCGACAGCAGGCGCAACAGGCGCAGCACGCGCAGGGCGCGCAGCACCGCCAGCGGCCCGGTGGCCGGCAGCAGGGCGATGCCGACGATCACGATGTCGAAGACGTTCCAGCCGTTGCGGAAGAAGCCCAGACGCCGCCAGGCCAGCTTGGCACCGATCTCGAAGCAGAAAATACCCAGCACGATAGAGTCGAAGGCGCGCAGCACCGGCCCCACCGCCTCCATCACCGTGGCCGAGGTCTCAAGGCCCAGGGAAATGGCATTGAGGATGATCAGCGTCACGATGAAACGCTGGAACGCCTTGCCTTCGACCCAGGCCCCCAGGCGGGCAATGGGTCCTTCCGTCGGCAACTCCCTTTCGCGCCGGGATGCCGTCACATTACCATCCATCATCTTGTTTCGTGGCTCCTGCGAACCGTCGTTTGTCCGCCCTTGCGAAGATTGGGCTATAAGGAATAAGGAGGCACCTGCGGCAACGCCAGGGTATCCCTCTCGACAAAGCGCGATGGCGCCTTGTATCACAGCCCGTCTGGCCGGGGCGAGAGGCGATAGGGGAGAAGATGCGCGACTCGCGTTGACTCCCAGGCCGCAAGCCCGTATACAGCGGGGCTTATTTTTCGTCCAGATGCCTGATCGGAGTTGGGACAGTGAAGCGTACCTATCAACCCAGCAAGCTTGTCCGTGCCCGCCGTCACGGTTTCCGCGCCCGCATGGCCACCGTTGGTGGTCGCCGCGTCATCGCGAACCGCCGTGCCCAGGGCCGTAAGCGTCTTTCCGCCTAAGGATGTCCTTGGCGGTTGATCGGCTGAAGCGGCGCAAGGATTTCCTCCGAGTTGCCGCTAAACGCCGAAAATGGGCCGCCCCAGGATTGATCCTTCAGACCGCACCTGCCGACACGGCGCCACCTCCTGGCGCTGATGTCGGTGTGCGGCTTGGCTTTACGTGCAGCCGCAAGGTCGGCAATGCAGTAGAGCGAAATCGTGCGCGCCGTCGCCTGAAAGCGGCCGCCGACCTTCTGATGCCGCGCAATGCCAAGCCCGGACAGGATTATGTCCTGATCGGCCGGCAAGAAACCTTGCGACGTCCCTTCGAACTGTTGTTGCAGGATTTGCAAACGGCGTTAAAACGTCTGGGCGCATGGCGCGATGCCGAGGGGGATGCCTCTTCCTCCGGCAGACATGCCGTGTCCGATGGCAAACCAACGCCCGACGAGGGGGCGACAAGGGAGGGTGACAGGCGATGAGTCCCGCCGGCGTGCTGATGCGCGCAGCCATTCGCGCCTACCAGCTTTTTCTCTCGCCGCTTCTGCCGCCGAGTTGCCGCTACGCGCCCAGCTGCTCGCAATATGCGCTGGAAGCCATCGCGACCCACGGCGCCTTGCGGGGCGGCTGGCTTGCCTTCCGCCGTATCGCCCGTTGCCATCCCTGGGGCGGATCGGGTTTCGACCCGGTGCCTCCCAAGCGGGATACGCAGCACCACCATCACGGCCAAGGCTGCTGCGGCCGGCATTCCTGAACGACAACCGCCTCCGGCATCCCCGGATAGGATGACATGACTGAACAGCGCAACCTGATCCTCGCCATCGTCCTCTCCATTGCGATCATGCTGGGGTTCCAGCTGCTGTTCGCACCGGATCAGCCACCGCCGCAGCCGGAGACGAGCGAGGCCGCGCCCGATGCCGTCGCGCCTGCGCCCGGCTCTCCCGTTCCGCTGGCCCCCGCCCAGCCCCAGGCGCCGACCGTGGTGGACCGTCAGGCCGCCCTGGCCCAGGCCGAGCGCGTACGCATCGACACGCCGCGCCTGCACGGCTCGATCAACCTGCATGGCGGCCGTCTGGACGACCTGACGCTGATCGACTACCGCGAGACGCCCGACCCCAACAGCCCGGAAATCCGGCTGCTCAATCCGGTCGGCAGCGCCACGCCCTATTTCGCCGAATTCGGCTGGACGCCCGCCGATCCCAGCATCCCCGTGCCCGGCCCCGACACCGTCTGGAGCGCCGAGGGCAACATGCTGCGCCCGGACAGCCCGGTGGTGCTGACCTGGGACAACGGCCAGGGCCTGATCTTCGTCCGCCGCTTCGAGGTGGACGAGAACTACATGTTCACGATCACCCAGACGGTCGAGAACCAGGGCGAGGCCCCGGTCACGCTCTATCCCTACGGCTTGGCCTCGCGCGTGTCGCGCCCGGCGACCGAGGGCTTCTTCATCCTGCATGAAGGCCCGATCGGCGTGTTCAACGGCACGCTGCGCGAACCCAGCTACAGCGACCTGGCCGAACAGGGCCGCATCGAGCACACCTCGACCGGCGGCTGGATCGGCATCACCGACAAGTACTGGCTGGTCGCCCTGGCGCCGAACCAGGACGAAGAGGTCCGCGCCACCTTCTCCCATCGCCGCCCCGCCGGTGCCGAGGAACGCTTCCAGTTCGACTATCTGGGCGCGGGCCAGCAGGTCGCCCCGGGCGAGACGATCACCAATACCGGCCGTCTGTTCGCCGGCGCCAAGGAACTGGACCTGCTGGACGGCTATTCCGAGCAATACGGCATCGACCGCTTCGACCTGGCGATCGATTTCGGCTGGTTCTATTTCATGACCAAGCCGTTCTTCCAGCTGCTCAAGATCATCTATGACGCGGTCGGCAATTTCGGCATCGCCATCCTGATCATCACCGTCCTGATCAAGGCCATCCTGTTCCCGCTGGCGAACAAGTCCTACAAGGCCATGACCAAGATGAAGGCCCTGCAGCCCGAGCTGAAGAAGCTGCAGGAACGCTTCAAGGACGACAAGATGCGCCTGAACCAGGAGATGATGGCGCTGTATAAGCGGGAAAAGGTCAATCCGGTCTCGGGCTGCTTGCCGGTCCTGGTCCAGATCCCGATCTTCTTCGCCCTCTACAAGGTGCTGTTCGTCACCATCGAAATGCGCCATGCGCCTTTCTTCGGCTGGATCCAGGACCTCTCGGCCCCCGATCCGACCAGCATCTTCAACCTGTTCGGCCTGATCCCGTGGGATCCGCCAAGCTTCCTGATGATCGGTATCTGGCCGCTGATCATGGGCTTCACCATGTGGCTGCAGCAGCGCCTGAACCCGCAGCCCACCGACCCGATCCAGGTCAAGATGTTCCAGATCCTGCCCATCGTCTTCACCTTCCTGCTGGCGACCTTCCCCGCCGGTCTGGTGATCTACTGGGCATGGAGCAACTCGCTGTCGATCCTGCAGCAGTGGATCATCATGCGCCGGGCCGGGGTGAAGATCTGACGCCATGACGGCGCCCGACCCCACCCCTCCCGAACGGAGTCCCGAACAAGAGGCGGCGGCCCGGCTTGAAGCCGGCCGCCTTCTCTTCGCCCAGGACTGCCGCTTCTATTTCGGCGCCAGCAAGCTCGATTCGCTGCCGCCCGCCGACCTGCCGGAAATCGCCTTCGCCGGACGCTCCAATGTCGGCAAGTCGAGCCTGATCAACGCCCTGACCGGGCGCAACACCCTGGCGCGCACCTCGCACACGCCGGGGCGCACCCAGCAGCTCAACTTCTTCAATCTCGGCGGACGGCTGGCCCTGGTGGACCTGCCCGGCTATGGCTATGCCCAGGCGCCCAAGGACCATATCCGCCGCTGGACCGCCCTGGTGAACGGCTATCTGCGCGGCCGCGCCGTGCTGCGCCGGGCCTGTGTCATGGTCGATGCCCGCCACGGATTGAAGGACGTGGACCGCGAGATCATGTCCATGCTGGACGCCGCCGCCGTGGTCTATCAGGTGGTGCTGACCAAGGCCGACAAGGTCAAGCCCGGCCCGCTGGAACAGATGCGCGAGACCGTGACCGCCGAAATCTCGCGGCGCGTCGCGGCCTATCCGGAAATCTTCGTCACTTCTTCCGAATCCGGGCAGGGCATTGCCGAATTGCGGGCCGCCCTGACCGAACTCGCACTTCCCGTCGCTCCATCCGCTTGAAGGAGTTCCTTCCATGACCCCGCCCACCGACAAGGTCCTCGGCACTGAAGAAGAGCGCGAAGTCTGGCTGCGCAAGGCCCAGACCCTCTCCGAGGCCCTGCCCTTCATGCGTCAGTTCGCCGATGACACCATCGTGGTCAAGTATGGCGGCCATGCCATGGGCGACGAGAATCTGGCGCGCCTGTTCGCCCGCGACATCGTGCTGCTGAAGCAGGTGGGCATCAATCCGGTGGTGGTGCATGGCGGCGGGCCGCAGATCGCCCAGATGCTGGAGCGGCTGAAGATACAGTCCTCCTTCGTCGACGGCCTGCGCGTCACCGACCAGGCCACGGTCGAGATCGTCGAGATGGTCCTGGCAGGCTCGATCAACAAGCAGATCGTCGCCGCCATCAACGAGGCCGGCGGCTTCGCCATCGGCCTGTCGGGCAAGGACGGCCACCTGATCCGCGCCCGCAAGGTGCGCCGCACCAAGAAGGACCCGGACAGCAATATCGAGCAGGTCCTCGACCTGGGCTTCGTCGGCGAACCGGCCGAGGTCAATCCCCATATCCTGGACTCGCTGCAGGCGGGCGACGTGATCCCGGTCATCGCGCCGATCGGCATGGGCATGGCCGGCGAGACCTACAACATCAACGCCGACACCGCCGCCGGGGCCATCGCCGGGGCGACCAATGCTCGGCGCCTGCTGTTCCTGACCGACGTGCCCGGCGTGCTGGACAAGCAGAAGAACCTGATCCCGGAAATGACCGCCACCCAGGCCCGCCAGCTGATCGCCGACGGCACCATCACCGGCGGCATGATCCCCAAGGTGGAGAACTGCCTGGAGGCCGTAGACAAGGGCGTGGACGCCGCCGTCATCCTGGATGGCCGGGTGCCCCATGCCGTGCTGCTGGAGATCTTCACGCCCCACGGCGTCGGCACCCTGATCCGCCGCGACCAGGCCTGATCTCCGGGCCCAGAACATCAAAAAGCCCCGCCGCTGGAAAGCGGCGGGGCTTTTTTCATGACGGACGCGCCGAAAGGCCTCAGGCCTGGGCGGTCTGGCCGTTACCGTTGCCCTGCTGCATCTGGCCGATGCGCTGACGGTACAGCGCCACGAAGTCGATGGGCTGGAGCATCAGCGGCGGGAAGCCGCCGTCGCGGGTCACATCGGCGATGATGTTGCGCGCGAAGGGGAACAGCAGGCGCGGGCATTCGATCAGCAGCATGGGCTGCAGGTGTTCCTGCGGCACATTGACGGTGAAGATGCCGGCGAAGGCCAGTTCCACGATGAAGGCCGACTTCTCCGCCAGCTTGGCGTCCACCTTCAGGTGCAGGGTGACCTCGTAGACGTTGTCCTGCAGCGTGTTGGCGCGGATGTCGATATTGATCGGGATTTCGGGCTGGTTACGGGCCAGCTCGCCGAAGATGCCCGGCGCATGGGGCACCTCGAAAGACAGGTCCTTGATATATTGGCCATTGACGGAAAGGGTCGGACCCTCGGCCTGGCCCTGAGCGTTCTGGTTGGGATTCTGTTCGGTCATGACCTTCTCCAGGATAAAGCGTCCACACGGCTAGCATGGTTTGAAACGAGGCACAACCGCACGCAGCTACTTGTCCCGTTCGTCACCGTCTTTTCCCGGCGGCAGGCGGTCTTGCGCGTCCCGCCGCTCGGAGTCTTGCGGCCGCACTTCGGTATAATCGGCATCGATCACCACGGGTCCCCCCGGCGGCTGCCGTCCGGACGGATGCGGGCGGGCGCCTGTCATCGTTGCCACGACGCTGAGGTGGCGCCCCGCCCAGCCCCTGAGAACCCCTCTCACGGGGGGCAGGAGGAGGAGGAGGCCCACGATGTCGGTCAGAAATCCGGGAAGCAGCAGGAAAGCCCCCGCGATCACCAGGCACAACCCGTCGAACATGGGCGCCACCGGCGTTTCCCCCCGCTCCAGCGAGGCGCGCAGCCGCCCTATGGTCGCAAAGCCTTGGTAGCGTAGCACCACCAGCCCCGCCAAACCGGCACCGATCACAGCCACTACGGCAGTTAGTATGCCGATTTCCTCCGCAATACGGATGAAAAAGGCGATTTCCAACACGGGGACGGCGATGATAACCGCCAGAATTATCCAAGGCATGCTTGCTCTTCTACACCCTACAGCTTATGTACTGAACATCTTTCCGGGTTCGGTTTACCTTGATCCGAGCCTTTTTGTGGCGGAGACTATCTGAGGACGCTCGCCCGGTCCATTGTCGGCACCCCTGGATGTAGGGACCATGAACGGAAGCTTTCAGTTCATTGACATTATTTTTTTCGCAATGGTCGCTGCCTTCCTGGTATTGCGGCTGAGGAGCGTTCTTGGTCGGCGGACCGGCAACGAGCGGCCGCCACAGGAAAACCCCTATTCCCGCCGCGTCGATAAGCGCGGGGATAACGTGGTCGACCTGCCGAACCGCAAGGGAGACATGATCCCCGAGGCCTATCGCGGCACGCCGGTGGAGGCTGGGCTGACCCAGATCAAGCTGGCCGATCCCGCCTTCTCGCCCGATGACTTCCTCATGGGCGCCCGCCAGGCCTTCGAGATGATCGTCACCGCCTATGCACGGGGCGATGCCCAGACGTTGCGGCCGCTGCTCAGCGACGAGGTCTACGGCAATTTCATGAACGGCATCGATGCCCGCGAGCGGGCCGGTGAAACCATGGAATTCGAACTGGTGGGCATCCGCAAGACGGCCATCGAAGGGGCGCGCATGGAGGGCAATAACGCCTTCGTGACCGTCCACTATACCAGCGAGCAGGTCAGCGTGATCCGCGATGCCGAAGGCCATGTCGTCGAGGGCGATCCCAATCAGGTGAGCAAGGTCGACGACGTCTGGACCTTCGCCCGCGACACCACCTCGCCCGATCCGGCCTGGTTCCTGGTCGAAACCACCGCGGTTGACGAAGAAGTCTGACGGAGCTCGACTGATTTGCGTTCCGTCCTGACCGGGGCCCTGCTGGGCCTCCTCGCCCTGGGGGCTTGCGCCCCCGTGGTCGACCAAGCCGCCGACAAGTCCCCCGCCGAAACGCCCGCCGCGCCCGAGCGGCGGCTGACCCTGACGGCCGCCAGCTACGACGACCTGCCGGGCTGGCGCGCCGACAGCGCCGCGGAGGTCCTGCCGGCCCTGCTGAAATCCTGCGCCCGGCTGCTGACACAGCCCGAAACCCGTCCCGTGGGCCGCAACGGCCTGGGCGGCGTGATCGCCGACTGGCATGGCCCCTGCGCCGCCGCCCAGCGTCTGCCGCCCAACGACCACGCCGCCGTGCGCAGCTATTTTGAAACCTGGTTCCAGCCTTACCGCGCCGCCAATAACGGCAACCCGGAAGGGTTATTCACCGGCTATTACGAAGCAGAGCTGCGCGGCGCGCTGGCCCCCGATTCCCGCCATCGCTGGCCCATCTGGGGCCTGCCGGAAGATCTGGTCCAGGCCGATCTGGGCGCTTTCGACCCCGCCTTGGCCGGACGGCGCCTGGTCGGGCGGGTCGACTCGGGACGCTTCCAGCCCTATCCCGACCGCGCCCAGATCGAGGCCGGCGCCATCAAGGGCAAGGCCCAGCCGATCCTGTGGGTGGACGATCCGGTCGATAGCTTCATCCTGCATATCCAGGGCTCGGGCCGCGTCGTGCTGCCCGACGGCAAGACCCTGCGCCTGGGCTATGCCGGCAATAACGGCCATGGCTTCGTCGGCATCGGCCGGGTGATGCTGGACCGCAATCTCCTGCCGCCGGGGCAATCGAGCATGCAGCACATCCGTGCATGGCTGCGCGCCAATCCGGACAAGGCGACGGAGCTGATGAACGAGAATCCGCGTTACATCTTCTTCCGCAGGATCGACGGCGACGGCCCCATCGGCTCGCAGGGCGTGGCGCTCACCGCCATGCGCAGCATGGCCGTGGACCCGGATTTCGTGCCGCTGGGCACCCCTTTGTGGCTGGACACCGAACATCCCCGCAACGGCCCGCGCCTGCAGCGCCTGATGATCGCCCAGGATACCGGCAGCGCCATCAAGGGCCCCGTGCGCGGCGACTTCTTCTGGGGCACCGGCGAAGCCGCCCTGGACGATGCCGGACGGATGCGCAGCCGCGGGGGATATTGGCTGCTGCTGCCGAAGCACCGCACCGCCCAGGTCGCGGCGGAATAGAAAAAGGATGCAGGGCTGAGGCCCTGCATCCTTTCCAGGGCCTCAGCCCTTTCCCCAATATGATCCGTCATGCCCGCGAAAGCGGGCATCCATGGGCCTGCAGAGTACTCCGGCATCGGCATGGACTCCCGCTTGCGCGGGAGTGACGAAGAAGATCAACTGGACAGGGAAGGCGCCGGGCCCCGCTCTGGCATCCCGCCCGGCACCTCAGCCCTTCTTCAATATAATCCGTCATGCCCGCGAAAGCGGGCATCCATGGGTCCGCAGGGTCTCCGGCATCGGCATGGACTCCCGCTTGCGCGGGAGGGATGGGACAGCGAAGAGAGAAGCGTGCGAGCGGCCCTCAGGCGCTGGCGAGGCCCAGCATGGTGCCGCGGATCAGCAGGTCGAGCAGGAAATTGATCGTCACCACTGCCGCCGCCGCCAGCCCGTCCAGCTTCAGGGCATGATGGGCGATGAACCAGTGGTACATCAGCACCGCCGTCATCACCATCAGGCTGAGCAGGAAGAGCGGCGCGATCGGACCGGCGGCCAGGGCGAGCAGGGCCACCGGCAGCATGATCATGATCTGGGGAATCTGGAACCAGTTATAGGTCGACAGCCAGCGGCAAAATTCCGCCTCGCGCCCCAGCAGCCGGGTCAGCGATACCATCAGCAGCGGGAAGGCGACCCAGCTGATCACATAGGCGATCACCTGCAGCAGGAAGAGGCGCAGCGGCTGCTCGGCCGTGAAGATGTCCGACAGCACCAGCAGCAGGTAGACGGGAGCAACCAGGAAGGCGGCGGTGAAGGACTTCCAGGCGCCTTCCGGGGTGGGATCGAATCGCCCAATGGCCTCGCGGTCGAGCTTGACGATGCGCCAAGCGGCATAGAGATAGGCGATGATCTCCCGCGACGTCATAGCGTAGGCAGCACGTCGGCCAGCACCAGACGGTAGATTTCCGCCAGCGCTTCCAGGTCCGCCACGGCCACCCGCTCGTCCGCCTTGTGCATGGTCTGGCCCACCAGGCCGAATTCGACGACGGGGCAGTAATCCTTGATGAAGCGGGCATCCGAGGTGCCGCCCGAGGTCGAGGGCTCGGGCGAGACGCCCAGCACCGCCTGGACGGCGCGTGCGACGGCGTCGCTCAAGGGACCCGGCGGGGTCAGGAAGGCCTCGCCGGAGACGGAGACCTTCAGCTCGTAATCGCCGCCCACCGTTTCCAGCTTCTGGCGCAGCCAGTCTTCCAGGCTGGCGCCGCTATGCAGGTCGTTGAAGCGGATGTTGAAGCCCGCATGGGCCTGCGCCGGAATGACATTGGTGGCGGGATTGCCCACATCCACCGTGGTCAGCGTCAGGGTCGAGGGCTGGAAATGCGCCGTGCCCTGGTCCAGCGGTTCGGCCGTCAGGGCCGTCAGCATGGCGATCAGGCGCGGAATGGGATTGTCGGCCAGATGCGGATAGGCGACATGGCCCTGGCTGCCATAGACGGTCAGGCGGCCGTTCAGGCTGCCGCGCCGGCCGATCTTCATCATCTCGCCGAGGCGGCGGGGATTGGTCGGCTCGCCCACCACGCAGAGATCGATGCGCTCGCCCCGCTCCTCCAGCCATTGCAGCATCTTCTTGGTGCCGTTGATGGCCGGGCCTTCCTCGTCGCCGGTGATCAGCAGGCTGACCGAGCCGATGGGGCGTCCGGTTTCCAGATGACGGGCCAGTGCGGCGACGAAGGCGGCGATGGCCCCCTTCATATCGGCGGCGCCCCGTCCGTAGAGATGGCCGTCGATCACCTCGCCCGCGAAGGGGTCGGTGGTCCAGCCCTGCCCCACCGGCACCACGTCGGTATGGCCGGCGAAGCAGAAATTCGGCCCGTCCTCGCCCAGACGCGCATAGAGGTTGCGCACGTCCGGCGTCCCCTCCTGCGAGAAGTCCAGGCGATGACAGGTAAAGCCCAGCCGCGTCAGAGACGCTTCGAGGACGTCGAGCGCGCCGCCGTCCTCGGGCGTCACGCTGGGGCAGCGGATCAGCGCCCGTGCCAGGTCCAGCGGATCGGTCAGGGTCAGCGTCATGGTCAGTCGCGCAGCAATTCGTTGATCGAGACCTTGGAACGGGTCTTCTCGTCCACGCGCTTGACGATCACGGCGCAATAGAGGCCCGGGCCGGGGGTGCCGTCGGGCAGGTTCTTGCCCGGCAGGGTGCCCGGAACGACCACCGAATAGGCGGGAACGCGACCGACGAAGACCTCGCCGGTGGCCCGGTCGATGATCTTGGTCGAGGCGCCGATATAGACGCCCATGGACAGCACCGCGCCCTGTTCGACGATCACGCCCTCGGCCACTTCGGCGCGGGCGCCGATGAAGCAATCATCCTCGATGATCACCGGACCGGCCTGCAGGGGCTCCAGCACGCCGCCGATACCGGCGCCGCCCGAGATATGGACGTTCTTGCCGATCTGGGCGCAGGAGCCGACGGTAGCCCAGGTATCGACCATGGTGCCGCTATCGACGCGGGCACCCAGGTTGACGAAGCTGGGCATCAGCACCACGCCAGGGGCGATATAGGCCGAGCGGCGGACGATGGCGCCGGGCACGGCACGGAAACCGGCCTGACGGAAACGCTCTTCGTTCCAGCCCTCGAACTTGCTGGGCACCTTGTCCCACCAATTGGCGCCGCCGGGGCCGCCCGCGATGGTGGTCATGTCGTTGAGGCGGAAGGACAGCAGCACGGCCTTCTTCAGCCACTGATTCACCTGCCAGGCGCCGTCCACCTTCTCGGCGACGCGGGCCTCGCCCTTGTCCAGGGCGTCCAGCGCGGCCTCGACGGCGTCGCGCACTTCGCCGGTGGTCTGGGTGTTGATGCCGTCGCGCTGTTCCCAGGCGGTTTCGATGGTGGTCTTGAGCGAGGACAGGCTCATCCGGCGGGTCCTTCCTTTTTACTTTGAAAGCGGTCCAGGGTCCGCCGGAAACATACCTGCCGCACGGCGGCTGTCAACAAACGTCACACTTTTCCGGCCTGTGCGTGCACCACCTGTTCCAGCCAGCCCGCCAGATCGTCGGTGACATGGTGGACATGGCTGATGTCGTCTTCGGGCACGACGGGAAAATCCGGATGGTCCTCGCCCTTGATCCACACCGTGGTCATGCCGATGGCATGGGCGGGCAACAGGTTGCGATGAAGATCCTCGAACATCGCCGAGGCGCGCGGGTCGAAGCCGTGGCGCTGGACCATCTTGCGGTAGGTCTCGGGCTGGGGCTTGGGGATGAACTCGGCCGCCGCGATGTCGAAGATGGCTTCGAAATGACGCTCGATGCCCAAGCGTTCCATCACGTTGAGGGCATGGCGTTCGGACCCGTTGGTGAAGACGATCTTGCGCCCGCCCAGTTGCTCCAGCATCCCGTCCAGGCGCTGGCAGGGCTCCAGCACCGAGCAATCGATATCGTGGACGAAGGCCAGGAACGCGTCGGGCTCCAGCCCGTGATTGAGCATCAGCCCGCGCAAGGTCGTCCCGAATTCCCGGTAATAGCGCTTCTGCAGAACGAAGGCCTCTTCCAGGGACAGGCCGAGCCGTTCGGCAATGAACTGGCGCATGCGCAGGTCGATCTGCGGAAAGAGGCTGCAACTGGACGGATAGAGCGTGTTGTCCAGGTCGAAAACCCACACATCCAACTCGTCCAGGCGGCGCATGGCCCCGCCCGTCTTTTCAATGGCTATGGTCATAGATCAATAGGTACGGCCTCCCCTGCCGCAAGGCAAGAGTCCGAACGTGTTGCCGCAGTTGCGGGAAAAGCGCCGGAGGGCCATGATAGCCCTTGGGTGAAAGAGGATAAGACTTATGGACGGTCTGGTCGGAGACATGCCGCAGAAGGAAGTCGATCTAGGCGTCAGTCTGCAGGGATTGGCGGCCCTGACCGCCCCCGCCTTCCTGGTGACCTCCCCCGGCCGGGTGCAATGGGCCAATGCCGCCGCCGAGGAACTGGCCCGGCTGTACGAGGCCGGGGGCAATCCTGATCTTTCCGTCGCCATTTCCTATGCCCTGGCCGCCCGCCGCTCCGGGACGGAGCCCGTCTCGGCCGCCGGTCCCGAGGGCCTGCGCCATTACGAGCTGACCCTGCTGCCGGTCGCGGCGCGGGCGCCGGAGGATGGAACGCCCGACATGGAAGGGCTGCTGGTCCTGGCGCGGGATTCCACCCTCGAACGCAACCTCTGCACCGCCCTGGTGGAATCCCGCCAACGCTACAAGGACTTGGTCGAGGTCTCCAGCGATTTCGCCTGGGAAATCGGGCCGGACGGCCGCTTCGTCTTCGTCTCCTCGCGCGGTGCCCTGGGCTATCGCCCGGAGGAGATGATCGGACGCTCCCCGTCGGACTTCGTCATTGACCTGCCCGGCACCCCCGGCCCCTCTCCCTTCCTGACCACCGTTTCGGTGGAAGAAGCGGAAATCTGGATGCGCGACATCGACGGCCGTCAGGCCTGCCTGATCGCCGCCGCCGCGCCGCTGACCAGCGCGGCCGGGGAATGGCGCGGGGCGCGGGGGGTCTGCCGCGACGTGACGTTGGAACGCGCCCGCGACGCCGCCCTGGCGCGGGCCAACAACCGCGAACGCCTGATCACCCATATCGTGCGCACCATCCGCGACGTGGTGGACCCCGCCGACATGCTCGCAGCCGCCGCCCAGGCCACGGCCCGCGCCCTGGGCGCCAATGGCTGCGCCATCTATCGCAGCGGAGAGAAAGGCGACCTGAAACTGGCGGCCTGCTGGGGCGAAACCGCTGATGCCTCGGCCATCCTGCCCCATCTGCGCGCCCGCGACCATTACGAGGGGCGCCTGCTGGGTTGCCTGGTGCTGGCGGCGGTCAGCCGCTACCGCCGCAACGTCAACGGGGCGGTGGTGCTGTGGCGCGACAGCGACCGCCTGGACTGGACCGATGACGAGCGCCTGCTGATCGACGAGGTCGCCAACCAGATCGGCATCGCCAACGAACAGATCGCCAATCACGAACGCATCCTGCAATTGTCGCGCACGGATTCGCTGACCGGCCTGTTCAACCGCCGCGCCTTCTTCGAGGAACTGGGGCGCCGCTTCTCGCGCCTGTCCCGCGACAACAGATCCGCCGCGCTGATCTATGTCGACCTCGACAACTTCAAGCTGGTCAACGACATCCACGGCCATCAGCGCGGCGACGAGGCCTTGCTGGCAGTCCGCGACCTGCTGGTCAGCAGCACCCGGCCGATCGATCTGGTGGCCCGCCTGGGCGGCGACGAATTCGCCATCTGGCTGGAAGGCGCCGACGAGAAGACGGCGGTGATGCGCGGCAACGCCCTTCTGGAAGCGGCGGAAGGTCTGTCCTGCTTCTCGGGAGATGCCGAACATCCGCTGCTGCTGTCCCTGGGGATCGCCGTCTACGATCCCAGCCGGAACGAGACGCTGGAACAGCTGATCGCCCGCGCCGACGAGGCCATGTATGCCGGCAAACGCGCGGGCAAAGGCGCTTGCCGTCTCGCCGTGGCGGCGGCGGAGGGCTGACCTCATGCTGCGAATGCTGCGGCGGCTGTTCGGCCTGGGCGGCGCCGGGAACGGGCAGCAGGCCGACGAGGACAAGCTGACCTACGAGCAGATGCGCGAACTCGCCCGCCATCCCGACCCGAAGGTGCGCTGCCGTCTGGCCGCGCGCCAGGATTTGCGGCCGGAAATCCTGTATTTCCTGGCCGAGGACGAGGATGCGGAAGTCCGCCGCGCCATCGCCGCCAACAACGCGACACCGCATCAGGCCGATCTGCTGCTGGCGCGGGATGCCGATGGCGGCGTGCGAAGCAGGCTGGCGGAGAAGATCGCCCATCTCGCCCCGCATCTGAGCAGCGACGAGCGCGACCGTCTGCGCCGCATGGCTTACGAGACGCTGGAACTGCTCGCCCGCGACCAGTTGGTCAGGGTCCGCGAAATCCTGGCCGAAGCCCTGAAGGACGTGGCCGACGTCCCGCCCGAGACGATCCGCCGCCTGGCCCATGACACCGAGATCACGGTGGCCGGGCCGGTGCTGGAGAACTCGCCGGTCCTGACCGACGAGGACCTGCTGGAAATCATCAACGGCAGCCCGATCCAGGGGGCCTTGCGCGCCATCTCGCGCCGCCGCGGTGTGCACCCGGCCGTCTGCGACGCCATCGCCGCCACCGAGGACCGGGAAGCGGTAGCGACGCTTCTGGGCAATCCTTCGGCCCAGATCAGGGAAGAGACGCTGGACCACCTGATCGAACGGTCCCGCGAGGTCGAGCAATGGCAGGACCCGCTGGTGCGCCGCCCCCGCCTGTCGCGCCATGCCGCCGCCCGTCTGGCGCAATTCGTCGCCGACCACCTGATCGAGGTGCTGAAGACGCGCGAGGACTTCGACGCCGCGACCCTGGACGCCGTCGCCCAGGCGGTACAGGAACGTCTCGCCGCCACCCACGACAAGGAAGAGGGCAATTCCTCGCTTCATGTGAACGCGCCCGAAGCGGTGGCCCGGCGCATGCACGCGGCGGGAACGCTCGACGAAGCGGCGGTGGTCCGCGCCGTGGGCGCCGGGGACAAGAATTTCGTCATCGCCGCCCTGGCCGTCCGCGCCGGCCTGCCGCTGGCGGTGGTCGCCAACATGGTGGCGACCCACAGCGCCAAGGGCATCACCGCCGCCTGCTGGAAGGCCGGACTCAGCATGACCCTGGCGGTCCAGTTGCAGACCCGCCTCGCACATATTCCGGCGGGCGACGTCCTGCATCCCCGCGGCGTCGCCAGCTATCCCCTGACCGAGGACGAAATGATCTGGCAGATCGAATTCTTCTCCCGGATGGGCGAAGTCGGCTGAGCCTTCAGGCGTCTTCCAGGAAGGGCGGGTAGACCACTCCGGTGAAATACAGGCCGCAGGCGGGCGCGGTCTGTCCCCCGGCGCGGCGGTCGCAGGCATCCCGGGCCTTGATGAAATCGGCCACCGTCCATTTGCCCTCGCCGACCAGCTTCAGCGTGCCGACCATGTTGCGCACCTGATGATGCAGGAAGGAACGGGCGGCGGCGCGGATCAGGATTTCATCCCCTTGCCGCTCCACGTCCAGCCGGTCGAGCGTCTTGAAGGGCGTATTGCCCTGGCATTCGGCGGCGCGGAAGGTGCTGAAATCGTAATGCCCCACCAGATGCTGCGCGGCTTCGTGCATGGCCTCGGCATTCAGCGGCTTGGGGATCCACCAGGCATAGCCCGCGCCGATCACCAGGCGCGCCCGGCGGTTGACGATGCGGTAGAGATAGGACCGCCCCACCGCCGAAAAGCGGGCGTGGAAGTCGTCCGGCACCCGTTCGGCCTCCAGCACCGCCACCGGGGCAGGCTTCAGGTAGAAGTTGATGGCATCCCGTATGCGGTCGGTCGGATAGTCGCGCGACAGCTCGACATGGGCGACCTGCCCCAGGGCATGGACACCGGCATCGGTGCGCCCGGCGGCATGGGCGCGCACTTCCTCGCCGCAGAAGCGGAACACCGCCTCTTCGAGATGCTGCTGAACCGACGGCCCGCTGTCCTGGCGCTGCCACCCCACCAGGTCGGTGCCGTCATATTCCAACGTCAGTTTGTAGCGGGGCATGACGAGGCCAAGGAGGTCCCTTCGGCAAGAGGAAAGCCGCGCAGGAAGGTCTCGGCATCCAGGGGCTTGCCGCCGGCCCGCTGGATCTGCAGCAACCGCACGGCCCCCTCGCCCGCCGCCACCAGCAGCTTGTCGTCCAGTACCGTGCCGGGCGTCCCGCCGCCCGCTTCGGGGATGGCGCGCAGCACCTTGAAGCGCTCGCCCTGATACTCGAACCAGGCGCCGGGGAAAGGTGACAGGCCGTTGATATGGCGCGCCAGCAGGCGCGCGGGCCGGGACCAGTCGATGCGGGCCTCGGCCTTGTCGATCTTGGCGGCGTAGCTCACGCCCTCTTCCGGCTGCGTCTCGGGCGGCAAGGCGTTCCGGGCCAGCCGGTCCAGGGCCTCCACGATCAGCCGGGCGCCTTGGGCGGCCAGGGCGTCGTGCAGTTCCGCGGCCGTGGTCTCGTCGGTGATCGGCAGGCTTTCCTTGAGCAGCATGTCGCCGGTATCGAGCCCGACATCCATCTGCATGATGGTGCAGCCGGTCTCCTCATCGCCCGCCATGATGGCGCGCTGGATCGGCGCCGCGCCGCGCCAGCGCGGCAGCAGCGAGGCATGGACGTTGAGGCAGCCCAGGCGCGGCGCATCAAGGATCGGCTTGGGCAGGATCAGGCCGTAGGCCGCCACCACCGCCGCATCGGCGCCGATCGCGGCGAAAAGCCGCTGTTCCTCTTCCGAGCGCAGGGATTTGGGCGTGCGCACCTCGATGCCGCGCGCTTCGGCGAAGGCATGGACGGGCGTCGGGCGCTCCTTGTGACCCCGTCCCGCCGGGCGCGGCGGCTGGGAATAGACGCAGGCGACCTCGTGCCCGGCATCCAGCAGGGCGGCAAGGATGGACACCGAGAAATCCGGCGTCCCCATGAAGACCAGGCGCATGAAGTCTACCGAGCCACGGTGACCTGATGGCGCTTGGCCTTGGTCAGCTTGCGCAGGATCATGTTGCGCTTCAGCGCCGACAGGTGGTCGAGGAACAGGATGCCGTCCAGATGGTCCATCTCGTGCTGGATCACCACCGCCAGCAGGCCGTCGGCCTCCAGTTCGCGGATCTCGTTCTCGTGGTCGATGTAGCGCACGCGGATGGCACGCGGACGCACCACCTCGGCGTAATGCTCGGGCACCGACAGGCAGCCTTCCTCGTAGGGGGCATCGTCGTCGGACACCCAGATGATCTCCGGATTGGCCATCCGCACCGGCTGGCGGTTGCCCTCTTCGCCGATATCGAGCACCAGCACCCGCTTGTGCACGCCCACCTGTACCGCCGCCAGTCCGATGCCTGGCGCGGCATACATGGTTTCCAGCATGTCGTCCATCAGGCGGCGCAGATCGTCATCGACCTTCTCCACCGGCTTGGACACCTGCTTCAGCCGGGGATCCGGGGCAGTGAGAATGGGCAACAGAGCCATGGCGCAGATATGTCCTTATGCGCAGTTCGGATCCGTTCACATATGGCCTAGGGCTATCCTCCGTCAAGAAACTCGGTGCCCGGAGGCCGTCCGGAGCGGATTTTCCGGGCGGAAACAGGCGGTTTCCGGCCCTGGCGTCCAAAAACCTCTCAGAGTCGCTAGGATGTTTATAAAGCGGGAAACCGCTTTCCTCTGAGCACTAGTTCAGAGGAGAAGAAAGATGACCGTCGAAGCCTTCTCGTGGGAAAACGCGCATTGTTTCGGCGACGCCCTGGCTGGCCAGCACCGCCTGCGGCATCGCATCTTCATCGAACGCCAGAATTACCAGGTGCCGGCCTATAACGGCATGGAATACGACCAGTTCGACACGCCCGCCGCCACCTATGTGGTGCGCCGCGACGAACAGGGCATCGTGCGTGCCATCAACCGGCTGATCCCCACCACCACCAATTACATGATCAAGGAATTGTGGCCCGACCTGGTGGAGGAGCTGAACGAACTGCCGTCGAGCCCGAATGTCTGGGAGGGCAGCCGCATCGGCGTGGACGACCGGCTCGAGCCCAAGCTGCGCGACCGCTATTTCGGCGAACTGCTGTGCGGCGTGCTGGAATTCGGCATGGCGCGCGGCATCGACTGGTATATCGGCATCATGCCCGCGGGCATCGTCCGCCGCGCCATGATCGGCGCCGGACTGGACGTGGACCTGATCGGCAGCCCCAAGACGGTCGGCGACACCTGGCGCGTCCAGGCGGTGAAGATCAACGTGACGGCCGCATCCCTGGCCGAAGTGCGCCGCCGCAAGGGCGTCGAAGGCCCGGTCCTCGACCTGATCGGCCAACCCCAGCCGCTGCCCCAGCGGGTGGCAGCATGAAGCGAAACAACAGCCTGCGGCGGGCCGAGGTGGACCCGCCGCATCCTTCCCGCGAGGAAAGCGGGCCTTCTCAGGGCGAAGAGGAATCCCCCGCCGTTACCGCGTCGAATATCTGCGAGGCGCTGCTGTTCCTGTGGCAGGAAGCCAAACGGGCCGGCATGGGCGACGTCGCAGACAGTATCGGAGGAACGATCCGCGTCACGTCGAAGTGGATCAACAGGAGCGCGTAACGCGATGTCCGCATCATCTTCCCTGCTTGCCATGCATCAATGCCTCGAACAATTGCGGGAAGAGGCGCTGGCCCTTGACCAGCCCCTCCTCGCTCATGTGATCGCCGTCGCCAGCCAGGAGGCATTGGAGGCTGCCCAGCGGGAAGTACCTCCGGTCCCCCTTCCGGCCAAGCCGCACATTTCAAACCAGAACGAATCCCTGGCGTGCAATGTCGTCGCCTTTCCTTTGACCGTAGGAGTAAAGCAATGAGCGCCAAGATCTTTGACTTGAATCTGCTGTCCCTGGATACGCAAGGCGGCACCGCCGCCTTCCTGATCGCTCCGACCGGCCGTATCGTCTGGTTCATGATGACCGGCGACGACCTGCTGGCCAATGTCGAGGATGACGGCTTCCTGCCGCGCGGCACCGACATGACCCTGGAGGCGGCGACCGCCGGCAAGGCCGTGGCCAAGGCCAAGGACATGCTGCGCGAACTGGGCTGGACCGGTGAGCCCTGGACCGTCGCCCATTCCGTCCATCATGCCCTGCATGGGCTGGAACTGGGCGAAGCCATCCATATCGCCCGCGCCAATGCCATCGCCATCGCCGGCAGCCTGCACCGCATGGCCCACGATCCGAAGCAGACCCACGCCCAGCCGATCATGGGCCGCCTGGATACCCGGCTGGAGGCCTCGATGCTGCCCCCGCTGGCCCGCCAGCGCCTGCGCCGCATGGCGGAATTGCTGGTGGTGGTCAAGCTGGGCCTGACGCCCAATGCCGAACTCGCCCGCGACGGCCTGGGCCGGGGCGACCTCAACTGGCTCGACACCGCCACCCCCACCCCTTTCCCCGGCAAGCCGCAGCCCGACGCCGCCGAAGCGAAGCGCGCCGCCGCTTGATGCGAACAGGTGCCTTGGGGCGGAAGAGCGCGGACGGTCTCTTTCGCCCTATGGCCCCTCTTCGCTGGTCTGACGCTCGGTGGGCTGGCTCAGGCGGTCGAGCGAACCCGGCGTCACGGTCATCACCATGGCCGTCACGTCCGAGACACGCAGCAACCGCCCGGCGCTGCGATCCCGCACCTGGGCGATCTCGCGCTCCACATCCTCTGGCGACTTGACCTGCGCCTGGGCCATCAGGGACATGCTTTCCCTGTCCTGGTTGATCGGCGGGGAGGGCTGGGGCTCCAGATGGACCCATACCTGCTTTTCGTTGTCGCGCAGAAGGCGGGCCGTGATGCGCAGGCCGTCCAGAGTGGTGTAGCGCGCCTCGCCCAGTTCCTCCATTCCCGCGCCCGCTTCCAAGGGCAGCGCATCGCTGAAATAGATGCGTTCCAACGCCCCGGCGATGGTCTGGGTGATCCATTCGCCCTCGACCGCCGAGCTTTCCGGCTGAAGGTTGAAGCCGCTGCCATCCGGGCGCTGGACGACCTCCACGGGCGGATCGCCCGCCGTCACGGCCTGGGCGATCCGCCAGCGCGAGATGTCCACCACATGGGGTTCCGCCCAATCCTCGGCCTGGTTTCCGGCCATCAGGCGGCCGGTGATGGTGCTTACGCCGCCATCGGCATGGGAGATGGCGGTCACCGGCTCGATCTGCCCGGCGACGCCGCCCCAGCCGATGATGCGGAAATCGGCCAGGGCCTCGCCCTGTTCCGTCTCCAGCCGGACGCGCTGGCTGGTCTGGCTGCCGGATGCCTGCAGGGGCGTCTCCGACAGGCGGCTCTGGGCCAGGGCGGCAAGCAGCCCCTCGACCTTTTCGTTCTCGACCGGATAGCCCGCCTTGTCCGCCAGGCGCCAGCCATTCTCGCGCGTCAGGCGCAGGGTCTGCCCCTCGTCCCCCAGCACGATGGCGGTGACGGCGTCCTGGTGCTGGGCCAAGGCCGGAAAGGCCGGCATAGCGGTATCGCCGTCATCATTGCCGGTAAGCGTCAAGGCTGCCAAGCCGATGAGACCGGCACCGATCACGCCGACACCGGCGAGAAGGGGCAATGTTCTCATTCAGTCCTCCATATTCTCCCGGGCGGGTATGGGACGGCAGGGATGCACCCGCCGTCCCGGAACCTCATTCCGCCAGTTCGATAATACGGGCATGCAAGGCCGGATCGCTCAAAGCTGCGGTCAGGATCTGGTTATACTCCTCGACGCTCAACCCGTTCTCCTGCAAGATGCCCATCATCTCGGCATTCGCTTCCTCCCGCAGGCGCATACCCTCTTCTTCGGATGTGGCATTTTGCAGCCGCGTTTCATATTCCTGTGCGACACCCGCCATGTCGTCGGCGGCCGAGGCGAATTGCACCAGCTTAGCGTCATCGAAGTCATGCTGGGCCTGCGGCGCCGTCTGCTGCTGCGGCGCCGGGTCCTGCTGCGCCATCACCTGGGGTGTCCAGGCCAGGGCGACAACGGCAAAGGCGGCGACAGCAGTGCAAAGACGATTGAACATGGAGTCTCCTCTGGAGAAATTCAGGGGGGTGAGCGCGCACTCCCCCATTCGACGGGTGGGGCAGGCCGAAAGTTCCCAAAAAAATGGAACTTTCGCAGCGGACGCCCCGTCTTTCGAGGAGAAGCGACGGCGAGGAAAGCCCATGGACGACCTGAAACTGCTGATGGCCCGCGAGATTCCCCATCTGCGGCGCTACGCCCGCGCGCTGGTGGGAGATGCCGACCGGGCGGACGACATCGTGCAGGACTGCCTGGAGAAAGCCTTGCGCAAGCGCCAGCAATGGCGGCGCCAGGGCAGCGTGCGCCATTGGCTGTTCCGCATCCTCTACCGCTGCCATGTGGACGCCCTGCGCAGCCGGCGCCGGGAAGTGGACGCGGACGAATACGAATGGGCCACCGCCCCGGCCCAGGAAAAGCGGATCGAATGCCACGACGTGGCCGAAGCCATGGCCGCCCTGCCCGCCTCCCAGCGCGAGGTCCTGCTGCTGGTCGCCCTGGAGGGCATGAGTTATGACGAGGCGGCGCTGGTGCTGGGAATCGAGGTCGGCACCGTGCGCTCGCGCCTGTCGCGGGGGCGGGAAAGCCTGCGCCGTTCCTGGATCGGCGTCACCACAAGGTTGAGGAGGGTGAAATGACGGCATCGCACCCCGTCGGCGAAACGGACCTGATGCATTACGTGGACGGCCTGCTCGACCCCGCCCGCCGGAGCGAGGTGGAGGACTTCCTGGCCCGGAACCCGGACGCCGCCCGCCGCGTCGCCGATTACCGCGCCCAGAATGCCGCCATCCGGCAGCGCTTTGCCGCCGTCGCCGACGAACCCGTTCCCGCCCGCCTGATGGCGGTGCTGGAGGAACGCCCCCGCGCCGCGCCGCCGCGCCTTGCCGCCGCCGCCGCCGTGCTGGCCCTGCTTCTGCTTTCGGGATTCACCGGCTGGATGCTGGGAAACGAAAGCGACGATCCCGGCATGGCCATCGAGGCCTTCCTGCCGCATCTGGAGACGGAAGACGAGCTTGCCGCCCCGACCCTGGTCGGCACCCTGCCGCCGGTGGACTGGCTGTCCAACAGTATCGCCCTCAATCTGCGCCAGCCCGACCTGACGGCGGAGGGATTCGCCCTGGAGCGGGGGGATCTGATGTCGGTCGAGGGTCGCTCGGTGGTGCGGCTGACCTATCGCGACACCCAGGGCACCGAGGGAAAACGGCTGCGCCTCTTCGTCGCCACGCCCCGCCCGGCCGAGCAGCCCAAGCCCCGCCTGGAACGCCGCGACGGCATGGGCCTCGCCTATTGGAAGGACGGGCCGCTGCTCTTCCTGCTGGCCGGGGACGTGGACGAGTCCACCCTGCGCGCCGCCGCCGCCTCGATCCACCGCACCGCCCGCCTGCGCGCCCCCGACATGCCGGCCACGCCGGTGCATAACGGACAGGCGGCGATCTCGCCGGCCAGCCTGGACGGGGGATGATGCGGCCCTGGTATCTCTATGTCCTGCTCAACGGCAAGGGCGAGGCCTATACCGGCATCAGCCCCGATCCGGAGGAACGGCTGAACCGGCACAACAACGGCACCGGCGCCCGCTTCACCCGTGGCCGGGGGCCCTGGGCGCTGGTCTATTGCGAAGGCCCCTTCGACGGCAAGGGACCGGCCCAGCAGCGGGAATATCAGGTGCGGCGGGACCGGTTGCTGAAGCAGCAACTGAAGGGGAAGACTTGAGAAAAGACGGGCTCTGCCCGCACCCGCTGGGACCTTGGCCCGCCTCGTCCTTCGAGACGCCGCTCCGCGGCTCCTCAGGGTGAGGCTATTTTATTATTTTATATCAAGAATATAGCCCTCATGCTGAGGAGGGCCGAAAGGCCCTTCTCGAAGCATGAATAAGCGCTCCGCCTCTTTCAAAAAGAAAGGAGCGCCACCCTGCAAAAACCTACTCCGCCGCCTCGACCTTCAGCACGGTGCCTTCCGCGCCGACGACCTTGACCAGGGTTCCGGCGGGCAAGTCGGGACCGGAAATCTTCCAGCTTCCATCGCCCAGGCGCATCCGGCCCTGGCCGCCTTCGATGGGGCTGTCCAGGCGGTAGGTCTGACCGAGATATTGGGCGGCGCGGCGGTTGAGGCCGGGCTGATCGGTTTCGGTGTCGTTGCGGGCATAGACGCGCTTGCCGATCAACGCCGCCGCCACGGCCAGCACGGCGAAGGTCAGCCCTTCCGCCTGCCAGCCGATATCCGGCAGCAGCAGGGCCACGAAGCCGGTGGCGACGGCAGCCAGGCCGAACCACAGGAAGAAGACGCCCGGCGCGAAGACCTCGGCCACCATCAGGAGGACGGCCAGGATCCACCAATGCCAGAAGACCAGGGTGAAGCCGTCGAACATGGCCTTACTTGTCGCCCGCCGTCTTCTTGGCCAGTTCGGCGATACCGCCGATGGCCCCGATGATGCTCGAGGCTTCGAGCGGCATCATCACCAGCTTCTGGTTGGGCGCCGCCGCCACATCGCGCAGGGCATCCACATATTTCAGCGCCACGAAGTAATTGACCGCCTGCACGTCGCCCTTGGCGATCGCTTCCGAGACCATTGCCGTCGCCTTGGCTTCGGCCTCCGCCTCGCGCTCGCGCGCCTCGGCATCGCGGAAGGCGGCTTCGCGGCGGCCTTCCGCGGCCAGGATCTGGGCCTGCTTCTCGCCCTCGGCCCGCAGGATTTCCGCCTGACGCAAACCCTCGGCCTCCAGCACGGCGGCGCGCTTGTCGCGTTCGGCCTTCATCTGGCGGGCCATGGCCTCCACCAGGTCGCGGGGCGGGGCGATGTCCTTGATCTCGATACGGGTGATCTTGACGCCCCAATTGTTGGTCGCCTCGTCCACCACGCCCAGAAGCTGGGCGTTGATCTTGTCGCGCTGGGACAGCAGCTCGTCCAGGTCCATGCTGCCCATGACCGTGCGGATATTGGTCATGGTCAGGTTGAGGATGGCGATTTCCAGCTGCCGGACTTCATAGGCGGCCTTGGCGGCATCCAGGATCTGGTAGAAGACCACGCCGTCCACCCGCACCATGGCGTTGTCGCGGGTGATGATCTCCTGCGAGGGGACGTCCAGCACCTCTTCCATCATGTTCAGCTTGGCGCCGATCGTCTCGATCAGCGGGGTGATGATGTGCAGGCCGGGACGCAGCGTGCGGACATAGCGGCCGAAGCGTTCGACCGTGTATTCCATTCCCTGGGGCACCACCTTGACACCCAGCCCGACCAGGACCACGCCCAGCACGATGATGGCGATGACGAAGATAGAGAAAAGCTCGGCCATGGACGTCCTCTGAACAAAATCGCCCGATCATAACTTAAGAGGGAAGACCCCGCCGCAACTTTCGCCCATCCGGCCTAGGGGCGGCTGATCCGCTCCGGCTGGGGCGGGGTCAGTTCCTCGGTCGTGGTGCCGCTGCCGGAAAGCTGGATTTCCTCGATCCGGTCACCCCGGCGGGTGACCTTCTCGGCGGAGATGCGGATCTGGCGGATGTCTTCCTGGGCCTGGTCGAAGTGCCGCGCCAGACGCCCCACCCGGTCGTCCAGCCGCGCCACGTCGTCGAGCAGCAGCCGCACCTCGGCCTGGATCACGCCCGCTTCCTCACGCAGGCGGGCATCCTTCAGCACCGCGCGCACGGTGTTCAGCGTCGCCATCAGCGTGGTCGGCGAGACGATCCACACCCGCGCCCGATAGGATTTCTCGACCACATCGGGGAAGTTCGCGTGCATCTCGGCGTAGACGGCTTCCGAAGGCAGGAACATCAGCGCCGATTCGGCGGTCTGGCCGGGCACGATATAGCGTTCGGAAATATCCTTCACATGCTTGAGGATCGCCGCCGAAAAGGCCCGTCCGGCGGCCAGCCGCGAAGCGTCGTCGCGGGCCGCGCGCAAAGCGTGCCAGCTTTCCAGCGGGAATTTGGCGTCGATGGCGATGGGGCCGGGGGGATTGGGCAGGCGCAGCAGGCAATCCACCCGCCGCCCCTCGCCCAAAGCCACTTGGAAGCCATAGGCCGAGGGCGGCAGGATCGAGGACACCAGGTCGTTGAGCTGGATTTCCCCGAAGGCGCCGCGCGCCTGCTTGTTGGACAGGATGTCCTGCAATCCCACCACCTGGGCCGAAAGCTCGGTGATGTTGCGCTGGGCGGCGTCGATCACGGCCAGGCGCTCGCGCAAGTCATGCATGGTCTGGGCTTGGCGATGGGCGGAATGCTCTAGCGACTCGTTCAGCCGCTTGGCCGTTTCGGCCAGCCGTTCCTCCACCGCCCGCGCCAGGATCCGCTCCTGGGCCTGCAGGCGCTCCGACAGCATGGACTGGGCCGCCGCCTGGGTTTCGGCCAATTGCGCCAGTCTTCCCGCCAGTTGCGCCTGTCCCCGGTCGCCGCGCAGCACCAGCCAGACCACCGCACCCGCCACCGCCAGCAAGGCAATCAGGATTCCGAAGACCGCCGCTTCCATTGCCAATCCTTTCGCCTGCCATCATCCTGCCGGCTTTATAGCACAGCCTTCATTCCACGAAGCCTTCCTTGGGGAGAGAAATTATATGAAACCCTATACTGCCGCCCTTCTTTGCGGTCTTGGCCTGGCAGCCGTCCATCCCGGCTCTGCCGAAGCGCAAGTGCCCGAGACTTCCGTTCCGGCCCAGGACCGCACAGGCGTGGAGCTGACGGTCTATGGCGACGGCACCACCTTGGTGAAGGACCGCCGCCGCATCTCCCTGCAACGCGGCGTCGGGCTTCTGGCCTTCCAGGGAGTCAGTGGCGCCCTCCAGCCGGAAACGGCCCTGCTGCGCCCGGCGGGCGAAGGCCCCGCCTTCCGCGTGGTTGAGCAGGTCTATGATTTCCACACCCTTGGCCGTGACACCCTGCTGCGCAGCGCCGAGGGCGGCAATGTGATCCTGGTGACCACCAACCCGGCGACGGGCGAGGAACAGCGCCAGGAAGCGCGGCTGATCTCGGCCCGCAACGGCAGCGTGGTGGTCGAGGTCGACGGCCGCGTCGAGGTCGATCCGCCCGGCCGCATCCAGTTCCCCGCCCTGCCCCCGGGCCTGCGCGCCGAACCGACCCTGTCGGCGCGGCTCGACGCGGAGGGTAGCGGCGAACGCGAGGTCGAGCTGTCCTATCTGGCCGGCGGCCTGTCCTGGCGTGCCGATTACGTGGCCGAACTGCCCGCCGAAGGCGGCGACCGGCTGGATCTGCGCGGATGGGTGACGGTGACCAACGACTCCGACACCGCCTTTCCCGAGGCCCGGCTGAAGGTGGTGGCGGGCGAGCCGCGCCGCGTGTCCCAGCCCCCGCAGCCACAAATGCGCACGATGATGATGAAGTCTCTCGAAATGGCCGCGCCCGCCATGGCCCAGGACGTGGCGGAGCAGGCCATCGGCGGCTATCACCTCTACGACATCGACCGGCCGGTGGACATCGCCCCGCGCCAGACCAAGCAGATCGAGCTGCTGGGCGCCCCCACCGTGGCCTTCGAGCGTCAGCTGATCGCCCAGGCCCAGCCCTATCTCTTCCGCTCCCGCGTCGGCGAACTGCCCGAGGAAGCGGCGGAAATCGTGCTTTCGGTGAAGAATGACGAGGAATCCGGTCTCGGCATGCCCCTGCCGGGCGGCGTGGTCCGCGCCTATCAGCGCGATGCCTCGGGCGCCATGCAGTTCCTCGGCGAGGACCGCCTGAACCATACCGCCACCGGCCAGGAAATCCGCCTGACGCTGGGCCGTGACATGGACGTGCCGGTGCGCCGCCGCCAGACGGAATTCCAGCGCGTTTCCGACAATGTCTGGGAAAGCAGCCACGAAGTCCGCGTGATCAACGGCAAGGGCCAGCCGGTCACCGTGATCCTGCGCGAGCATGTGGGCGGCGATTGGGAAATCCTTCAGGAAAGCGCCGAACATACCCGCTTCGACGCCACCACGCCCGAATGGCAGCTGCAGGTTCCCGCCGGCGGCGAAACCGTACTGACCTATCGCGTGCGCGTCCGGATGTAAGCCCGCCCTTTACCCGCCAGGAGCCCCCGGCTCCTGGCCCGCATTCCTTGTTCCGTCGCTCCCGCGAAAGCGGGAGCCCATGGGCGGGCGAGCCCCTCGAAACCAGTGTCTTGATATCTTGGTGTCTTGGTGGTTTCTTCATCCCGCACGGGGCCACCAAGACACAAAGACACAAAGACACAAAGACACCAAGGCGGTGGGGGCATGGCGTCGAGGGCTCCTCGCCTTTCCGTCATTGCCGGGTTTGCCCCCTCGGCGGAAAAACTCCTGTTTTCATCGTCATTCCCGGGCAAGCGGGAATCCATGCCGCCCCAACGCATTTCCACAGGCCTCACATGGCCCCCCGCTTTCGCGGGGGTGACGGTTCGGTGCAGACAGAACCGGCTTTTCCGCAATCTGCTAAAGCTGGATCAGGCCCCAGCGTAAGGCGCGTACGATGGCGCTGACGCGGTTGCCCGCGCCGAGCTTGCTGAAGGCGTTGGACAGGTGGAAGCGCACCGTCGCCTCGGAGATATTGAGGATGACGCTGATATCCCAGGCGCTTTTGCCGCGTGCCGACCATTGCAGGCATTCCTGCTCGCGCCGCGTCAGGCTCACCGACTGCGGCTCGGGCCGCCGGGCCGCCCAGAGATCCATGAAGGAAAAGAAGAACTGGGCGGCGATCACGCGCAATTGGGGCAGATTCTGCGCAAGGTCGAGATCGCCGGCATGCTCGCTGGCAAGGCTGATGACGAAGGTCTCGCCGTCCGGGCCGCGCATGGGCAGGCTGACGCCGTTGCGCAATCCGGCATCCTCGCTTTCCCGAAGCAGGCGTTTCTGCTTGCGGGTGATGTGGTCCTTCTTGGCGATGTCCCGCCAGACCAGCGGCCCCCATTGCCGGGGCATCATGGCGATCACCGGGTCGAAGCGGGCATAGTCGTTCTGCAAATAATGCTTGGTCCAGTCTTCCGGATAATTGTTGACCAGGATCGGCGCAGGAAGACTGATCTCGAAGCGATCCTTGAACAATTCGTCATTGGTCGCCCCTCCGAAAATACTCTTGTCGAATCCCAGGGCGGCGACATGGGTCTGGAACAGCCGGAAGACTTCTTCCGCCGTTTCGGCACGATTCGTTTCTTCGATATAGTGTTCGATATCCACGGCGTTCGGTCTGATACGGGATCTTACCCTGAGCCTAACACCTTAGTACGCAAATTTAAATCAAGATGATTTACTTTGCTCTCTTTAATAAATTTTTCACCATTTGCGAGGCGCTGCCGCAGAGAGCGTCAGCCCAGGTCCTCCATCAGGCGCCGGGTCACCGGCCCCATCTGCCCCGTTCCGACCGGCCGGCCATCCACCTCGATCAGGGGGCGAATCCCCAGGCTGTTGGTCAGGAAGGCCTCGGACGCGGCGGCAAGGTCGTGCAGGGTCAGTCGTGCCGTCGCCGCGCCCAGCCGGTCCATCACATCGGCGCGCATCACGCCCGGCAGCGCCCCTTCCGAGACCGGCGGGGTGACGACATCGCCATCGATCACCAGGAAGAGATTGGCGATGGTGGACTCGGCCAATCGACCCGCGGTGTTGAGCAGCAGGGCTTCGTCGGCGCCGCGTCGCTCGGCCTCCATGCGGGCCAGAACATTGTCGAGATAGCTGAGCGTCTTGAAGCGCGACAGCGGCGAATGCTCGTTGCGCCGCACGTCCTGGGCGATGGCGGCGCGCGCCGGGGCGGCCGGCGGCGGCAGGGGACCGGCGGTGATCAGCAGGGTCGGATGGGGATGGGCGGGCGGCAGCAGACCCCGGGCCGCCGGTCCCCGGCTCAAGGTCAGCCGCAGCACGCCCTCGGTCAGGCCGTTGACCTCCAGCGTGGTGCCCAGGGCGTTGATCAATTCGCCATCGGTCAGCGTCAGGGAAATGCCGAGGCATTTGGCGCCTTCGCGCAGACGGGTCAGATGGCTGCGGATGCGCAGCGGCCTGGCTTCCGCCGCGCGGATCGTCTCGAACAACCCGTCGCCCAGGGCGAATCCCCGGTCGGTAGGGCTGATGAAAGCCTCGTCCAAAGGTAAAATGGCACCATTGAGAAACAGCTTCATTCCTGCCCCCTTCCCTCCAGGCTCGCCAGCATGGCACGGGCCTTGACCATCGTCTCTTCCCATTCCGCATGGGGGTCGGATTCGGCGACGATCCCGCCGCCCGCCTGGACCGCGATCCTGTCCCCATGGATAGCCATGGTACGGATCAGGATGGATGAGTCCATGGCGCCATCCCGTCCGATCCAGATCATCGACCCGCAATAGGGGCCGCGACGGGCGGTTTCCAATTCCTCGATGATCTCCATGGCGCGGATTTTCGGCGCGCCGGTGATCGAGCCGCCGGGGAAGGTGGCGCGCAGCAGGTCCACCGCGCCCAACCCGGGGCGCAAGCGCCCTTCCACTGCGGACACCAGATGGTGGACGCTGGCGAAGCTTTCCAGGGTAAAGAGTTCGGGCACGACGACGCTGCCTGGCCGACAGACCCGCGCCAGGTCGTTCCGCAGCAGATCGACGATCATCAGATTCTCCGCCAGATCCTTGCCGCTCCGGCTCAGCGCTTCGGCCTGGCGGGCATCCTCGGCGGGATCGGGACTGCGCGGGCGGGTTCCCTTGATCGGCCGGGTCTCGACCAGGCCGTCGGAGAAGCAGCGCAGGAAACGCTCGGGCGAGGCCGAGACGAGACTGATGTCCTTGTAGCGCAGATAGGCGGCGAAAGGCGCCGGCGAAAGCGCCCGCAGGCGGCGATAAAGCCCGAAAGGCGTCAGTTCCGGCGGCAATGTCGCCAGGAAACGCTGCGACAGATTGGCCTGGAAGATATCGCCGGCGAAGATGTAGCTCACCACCCGGCCGATCTGGTTCAGATAGCTTTCCCGGTCCAGCTCGGCCCGCCACGGCAGACGCGGCCCCCAATCGGGCGCGTCCAGGGGCGGGGCCTGCGGCTCCAGCAGTTCGCACAATTCCTTTGCCGCCTCCTTCTCGCCCAGCACCCAGGCCTGACGGCGTTCATGATCCCAAGCGGCCACGGCGGGAAAGACGCCGAGGCAGAGGTCGGGAAAGCCGAGATCGTCGGGCTGGAGGGCGGGCAGGCGTTCCAGGCTGCGGCCCAGATCATAGGACAGGAAACCCGCCACACCGCCCTGGAAAGGCGGCAGGTCGGGCTGCGCCGGGACCTTTCCCATCCCGTCCAGCACCTGCGCCAGCATCCCCAGCGGATCGGCATGATCCTTCAGCGTCAGCACATGGCGGGGACGCAGGCAGAGATAGGAATAGCGCCCGCGCCCGCCGTCATTGGCGGCGCTGTCTAGCAGCAGCGCGAAGTCTTCCTCCGCGAAGGGGGCGAAGGCGGCGAGCGGGTCGCCATAGGGAAGGGAAAAGACTCTGGTCATACACAGGCCGCATTCTTCCTTGGGCTTCGCCCTTGGCCTCCCTTCCTTGCTTCATCGCTTCCGCTCTCGCAGAAAGAATGAATGGATACAAAGAAATCCGGAAGGCAGCCTTCAGGCGCATGCAGGGCGAAGCCCTGCATCACCACCATCGGCCCCAGCCTCACAGCATGCTGGCGAGCACGCGGTCGGGCGGGTTGTGGCCGTCCACAAAGGTCTTGATGTTGATGATCACCTTCTCGCCCATATCGACCCTGGCCTCGATGGTGGCCGAGCCCATATGCGGCAGCAGCAGCACGTTGTCGAGTTCCACCAGCTTGGGATTCACCGCCGGTTCGTTCTCGAACACATCCAGCGCGGCACCGGCGATCTCGCGCTTGACCAGCATGCGGGTCAGGGCGGATTCGTCGATGACCTCGCCGCGCGCGGTGTTGACCACATAGGCATGGGGCTGCAACAGCTTCAGGCGGCGGGCGGACAGCAGGTGGAAGGTCGCCGGGGTATGCGGGCAATGGACCGAGATCACGTCCATGCGGGCCAGCATCTGGTCCAGGCTTTCCCAATAGGTCGCTTCCAGTTCGTTCTCGATCTCGGGATGGACGCGCTTGCGGTTGTGGTAATGGACCGACAATCCGAAGCCCTTGGCGCGGCGTGCCACGGCCTGGCCGATGCGGCCCATGCCGATGATGCCGAGGCGCTTGCCCCAGATGCGGTGACCCAGCATCCAGGTCGGCGACCAGCCGGCCCATTTGCCCTGGCGGATGACATGCTCGCCCTCGACCAGACGGCGCGGCACGGCCAGGATCATGGCCATGGCCATGTCGGCGGTGTCCTCGGTCAGCACGTCGGGCGTGTTGGTGACGGTGATGCCCCGCTGGCGGGCGGTGGCGAGGTCGATATGGTCCACCCCGGCACCGAAATTGGCGATCAGGCGCAGATTGGGCCCGGCCTGGGACAGGACGGCGGCATCGATGCGGTCCGTGACGGTGGAAACCAGGACATCGGCCTGCTTGACCGCCTCGACCAGATCGGCCTTGGTCATGGGCGTGTCATCAACGTTCAGGCGTGTGTTGAACAGCTCCATCATCCGGGTTTCGATGGCGTCCGGCAACTTTCTCGTGACGACGACCTGTGGCTTCTTTTGGCCCATTCCAGCTCTCCCTTCCCGGATCACATTCCCAATGGGCTTAACAAGGTCCCGCTGGGTTGTCCAGTGATGTTGTGTGCTCTCGTGGCTTGACCCGACGCTGCGCCCGGCTCCTATAATGCCCTCCCGTCAGCAGAGAGTCGTCAGCCAAAATCCATGATGCGCGCCGCAACTTCCTTTTGTCTCCTGCTCGTCCTGTTCACGCTGTCCGCACCCGTCGCGGCGCAGGGAACCACCGGCCTGCCCCTGCCGCGCTTCCTGTCCCTGCGGTCGGACGAAGTCAACCTGCGCACCGGGCCGGGAACCCGCTATCCGGTGGACTGGACCTATACCCGCCGCGACCTGCCGGTCGAGGTGATCGCGGAATTCGAAGCCTGGCGCCGGATCCGCGACTGGCAGGGCACGGAAGGCTGGGTGCATCAGAGCATGCTGTCCGGCCGGCGCATGATGGTCGTCACCGGCACCACCCGCCCCTTGCGCCGCACCGCCGACGCCAGCGCCAATGCCATCGCCCTGGTCGAGCCCGACGTCATCGGCCGCCTGCAACGCTGCCCCCGCGACAGCGAGATGTGCCAGGTCGAGGTGGGCGGCCATGTCGGCTGGATGCGCCGCGACGAATTCTGGGGCGTCTATTCCCGCGAAGCGGTGGACTGATCCTTTACCGTCGTCAGGACGGTGGGTCGAAATCTCCGTCCAGGGCATTGCGCTGGTGGACCGGCAGGATGGTCAGATGGCCATAGGTATCCTGCCCCAGCCCGACCACCACGACGGCATCGGGATGGCCGAAGGCCTCGATATGGCTGCGGCGGAAGGGGAAGCGCAGCACATGCAGCAGGCTGCTCTCGTCCTCCCATTCCCGCAGGGCCTGCACAGCCTCGGGATCGGCGACCCCGTGAATGACGAAATCGGTGAAGGAGATGCTGCCGGTGGCCTCGATGCCGGTCTGGGCCTCGATCTCGCGGCGCCGCCGGTCGTGGTCGTCGATATCGAACCACAGCCGCGCCACCAATTCCTGCCCCCGGGGCATCAGGCGGTTATAGGCCTCGACCAGGCGCTCGAGATCTGCGCCCTCGGCCTTGCGCGCCCAGGCCGCCTCTTGGGCGCGGGCACGCAAGGTCGCGTGGTTCTCGAAATCGAGGATGGCATAGGGGCCGATACTCACCCGGCGGTGACTTACCAATTCCTCGAAGCGGCGCCGCATCTCGGAACGGCGCGCGGCATAATCCTCGTGCGGCAGCAATTCGGGACGGCGGATCGGTTGCATTGACACCTCCGTCCCAGGAGGTAGCGCCCGCGCGCCGAGGGATCAATGAGTCGGAAGGTGAAGCGGAACGCGCCTTAAGCCAGATGGATCATCCGGCCCAGCTTGCGGCCGCCGCAGATATGGACATGCAGATGGGGCACTTCCTGGCCGCCATTGGCGCCGATATTGGCCAGCACCCGATAGCCCTCTTCTTCCAGGCCCAGGTCGCGGGCGACCTTGCCGACGGCGCGGATGAAGCCGGCGATCTCGGCCTCGGAAGCCTTGGCGCTGAAATCGGCCATGGAAACGTATTTGCCCTTGGGGATCACCAGCACATGGACCGGCGCCTGGGGATTGATGTCGTGGAAAGCCAGGGTGAAATCGTCCTCGTGGACCTTCTTGCACGGGATCTCGCCGCGCAGGATCTTCGCGAAGATGTTGTTGTCATCATAGGACATGATCTTCCCCCGTTTCTTGTTTGAAAAAAGATTTCCGGCCCGCCTCATCCTTAGACGCCGCCGGGGCGGCTCCTGAAGGCGCGAGGCTATTTTTTCAAACTGCTCCGGCCTTATGCTGAAGAGGCCCGAAGGGCCGTCTCGAAGCATGGGCAAGCGCGCTTATTTCTTCCGCGACTTCTTCTCTTCGATCCCCGAGACGCCCTTGCGGCGTTCCAGCTCGGCCCAGACCTGTTCCGGCTTGATACCGATATCGGCCCAGAGGATCATCAGATGATAAAGCAGGTCGGCGCTTTCCGCGACCACATGGTCGGGGGTCTCGGCCAGCGCGGCGATCACGGTTTCGACCGCTTCTTCCCCCACCTTCTGCGCGATCTTGCCGCGCCCGCGCGCGAACATCTTGGCGGTATGGGATTTTTCGGGGTCGCCGCCCTTGCGGCTGGCGATGACGGCATAAAGCTCGTCGATGGTGGCGCTCATACCTTCTTTCTTTTTCTTAGCGGTCCAGACGGACGGGAATGCCCGCCGCCTTCATATGTGCCTTCGCCTCGCTGATGGAATAGAGACCAAAGTGGAAGATGGAGGCAGCCAGAACGGCAGAGGCATGGCCCTCGCGCACACCATCGACCAGATGGTCGAGATTGCCCACCCCGCCCGAGGCGATAACCGGTACGGACACCGCATCGGCGACGGCGCGGGTCAGCGGCAGGTTGAAGCCCTCGCGCGTGCCGTCGCGGTCCATCGAAGTCAGCAGGATCTCGCCCGCGCCATATTCGGTCATGCGCTTGGCCCAGTCCACGGCGTCCAGGCCGGTGGGCTTGCGCCCGCCATGGGTGAAGATCTCGAACTTGCCCGGCCCCACCGACTTGGCATCGATGGCGACCACGATGCACTGGCTGCCGAATTTCTCGGCCGCCTCGCGCACGAATTCAGGGCGATGCACCGCGGCGGTGTTGATCGAGACCTTGTCGGCACCGGCCAGCAACAGCTTGCGGATGTCTTCGACCTGCCGCACGCCGCCGCCCACGGTCAGCGGCATGAAGCATTGTTCCGCCGTGCGCGCCACCACGTCATACAAAGTGTCGCGGTTGTCGGAACTGGCGGTGATGTCGAGGAAGGTCAGTTCGTCGGCCCCGGCCCTGTCATAGACGCGGGCCTGTTCCACCGGATCCCCGGCATCGACCAGATCGACGAAATTGACGCCCTTGACCACACGGCCGTCCTTGACGTCCAGGCAGGGAATGACGCGCGTCTTCAGCATCGGTATCAGCCCTTGAGCAGCGCCAGCGCCTCGCGCAGGTCGATCCGGCCGTCATAGAGCGCCCGGCCCGAGATGACGCCGGCGATGCCCGAACCGGACAGGGCCTTCAGCGCCTTCAAGTCCTCGATCGAGGACACGCCGCCCGAGGCGATAACCGGCGTGGTCAGGCGGCGGGCCAGCTCGGCGGTGGCCTCCACATTGGGGCCCTGCATGGCGCCGTCGCGGGAAATGTCGGTGAAGATGATGGCGGCGACGCCCACATCCTCGAATTTCAGGGCGAGGTCCAGGGCACTGACCTGCGAGGTCTCGGCCCAGCCCTCGACCGCCACCATGCCGTCGCGGGCGTCGATGCCCACGGCCACGCGCGAGGGGAAGCGCTTGCAGGCTTCCTTGACCAGGGTCGGGTCGCGCAGGGCGACGGTGCCCAGGATGACGCGGCGCACGCCCGCTTCCAGCCAGGCCTCGATGGTGCGCATGTCGCGGATGCCGCCGCCCAATTGCACCGGCACCTTGACTGCCTTGAGGATGGCGGCCACCGCATCCTGGTTCACCGGCTTGCCGGCGAAGGCGCCGTTGAGGTCCACCACATGCAGCCATTCGCAACCGGCATCGGCGAATTCGCGAGCCTGCTCGGCGGGGGCGGTGCTGAACACCGTGGCTTGGTCCATCTCGCCGCGCAGCAAACGCACGCAGGCGCCGTCTTTCAGGTCGATGGCGGGAAAGAGAATCATCTTAGGGTTTCCAGCGCAGGAAATTCGTAAGGACGGCCAGACCGGTGGCTTGGCTCTTTTCGGGATGGAACTGGGTGCCGACCATGTTGCCGCGCCCGATCACCGCCGTCAGCGCCTCGCCATAGGAGACGGAGGCAAGGCTCTGGGCCGGATCGGCACAGACGAAATGATAGGAATGGACGAAATAGGCATGGGCGCCGGGCTCCAGCCCGTCCAGCAGCGGATGGCGGCCGGGCGTGAAGTCCAGTTCGTTCCAGCCCATATGCGGCACCTTCAACGCCGGGTCGGCGGGCGTGATGGGCACCACCTCGCCGTCGATCCAGCCCAGGCCCCGATGCTCGCCATGCTCGCGGCCCTTGCTGGCCATGAGCTGCATGCCGACGCAGATGCCGAGGAACGGGCGGCCCGCGCCATGCACGGCCTCTTCCATGGCCTCGCGCATGCCGGAAAGGGCATTCAGCCCCTTGATGCAATCGCCGAAGGCGCCGACGCCGGGCAACACCACCCGGTCGGCGCGGCGCACCGCCTCGGGGTCCGAGGTGACGGCGACGGCGATGTCCAGCCCGGCTTCGGCCACCGCCCGCTCGAAGGCCTTGGCCGCCGAACGCAGATTGCCCGAACCGTAATCGATGATCGCGACGTTCATGCCCCTATCGCCTTCAGAGCGAGCCGCCGAGCACGCCCTTGGTCGAGGGCACGGCATCGGCCTTGCGCGGGTCGATCTCGATGGCTTCGCGCAGCGCGCGGGCCAGGGCCTTGTAGCTGGCTTCGACCATGTGATGGTTGTTCTCGCCATACAGGCATTCGACATGCAGCGTGATGCCGGCGGCCTGGGCGAAGGCCTGGAACCATTCCTTGAACAGTTCGGTGTCCATCTGACCGAGGCGCGGCTGGGTGAACTTGACCTTCCAGATCAGATAGGCCCGGTTCGACAGGTCCAGCGCCACGCGCGTCAGCGTCTCGTCCATCGGGATCATGGCCGAGCCGTAGCGGGTGATGCCCTTGCGGTCGCCCAGCGCCTTCGCCACCGCCATGCCCATGGCGATGCCGCAATCCTCGACCGTGTGATGGCAGTCGATATGCAGGTCGCCCTCAGCGCGCAAGGTGATGTCGATCAGGCTGTGCCGCGACAGCTGTTCGAGCATGTGATCGAAGAAGCCGATGCCGGTCTTCACGTCATAGATCCCGGTGCCGTCGAGGTTCACCGTGACCTTGATACGGGTTTCGTTGGTATTGCGCTCGATCGTTGCCTGGCGCATGACGGTACTCCTGTGCTGCGCCCCGTACTAACAGGAAAAGCCTTTTATCACCAGCCCCCGTTTCCCCGGCTTGCCCTATGCGCGAATAACGATAGAATTCTCGCGCTAATGTAGTGCGCAGCTGCAAAAAGGGGGAAAGATGCCACAGCCGTTCCGGGCCTTGCGCCTGATCCTGCCGACAGCGGCGGTGCTGGTCATTGCCGCCTGCCAGGGCACCCCCGTCCATCAGGCCGAACAGCGGCCGGTCGTCACCCTGTCGCCCGAGGCGCAGCCCCAGCCCATCCGCTATCTGCGCACGGTCTTCGACATCAAGCGCGGCACCACGCTGGGCGGCTTCAAATTCGTCCCCCTGTCCTGCGACGCCTCCATAGGGCAGGTAAGCTGGGGCAGCGGGCGGCTGACCGATTCCTCGGTCGAACTGGCCGATCTCTTCCACGAAGCCCTGACCGGGGCCGGCTACGACGTGGTCGGCGACCCCAGGCAGATCTTCGAGCAGCGCCGCGATGCCGGGCGCGCCGTCTACAGCGTCGGCGGGCGCGTCTCCGAGATCCAGTTCAATCTCTGCCGCGACGTGGACTGGTTCTGGGGCACGCGCACCGGCACCATCAGCGGCGACGGTTTCCTGCGCGTGACCTGGCAGGTCTACGACAATCTCAACCGCGAAATCATCTACGAGACCACGACCGAGGGCAGTTTCTCGACCTCTTCCGGTTCGGTCGACGGCGAAGCGGTGATCCTGGGCGGCGCCTTCGCCGCGGCCGCCGCCAATCTGGCCGCCGATGCGGGCTTCCGCCGCCTGGTCACCAGCGGCCAGCCCGCCCCCGGCCTGCACCGTGACGGCGGCGCCGATCTGCTTCCCGTGGCGGTGCGTGCCTATGACGGCCCGGCCATGCGGCTGGATCGCGTGCCCGCCTATACCGCGCCCATCGCCGCCCATATGGACCAGGTCCGCGCCGCCACCGTGACGGTCATCACGCCCGACGGCCATGGCTCGGGCTTCTTCATCTCGCCCAAGGGCTATCTGCTGACCAACGCCCATGTCACCGGCGGCGCCCGGCTGGTGAAGGTTCGCCTGCTGTCTGGCCGTGAGGTGGTGGCCGAAGTGCTGCGCGTCAACGAAATGCGCGACGTCGCCCTGCTGCTGGTCGAGGAAAGCCACTACCCGGCCCTGCCGGTCCGCGACCGCATGGCCCAGCTGGGCGAGGATGTGCTGGCGATCGGGGCCCCGACCTCCCCAGCCCTGTCCCATACCCTGACCAAGGGCGTCGTCAGCAGCATCCGCCGCCAGCCCCGCACCGGGCTGGACCTGATCCAGAGCGACGTCACCATCCATGGCGGCAATAGCGGCGGTCCGCTGCTGGACGGCCAGGGCAATCTGGTCGGCATGGCGGTGGCGGGCTATCTGGGCGAAAGCGGCGACACCATGGGCCTGAACCTGTTCATCCCCATCCATGACGCCCTGGAAAAACTGAACCTCCGCCTGGACTGAACGGGGAAAAGAAGCCGCTTCCTGGACTGCCCGGTTTCACGCGCTATATCTTGGGTTCAAGCCATCCCCCGCAGACTTGACCGCTGCTGCCGAGTCACGACATCTTCGGGGGTCCTGGGCCAACCGGAGACCCTTCACGTAAACGTCGCCCGGCGGGCCCCTACGTCAGTTTCGCGGGGAATCATGTCACAGGACAGCAGCCAGCTTTGGCATGGCACCACCATCCTTTGCGTCCGCAAGGGCGGCAAGGTGGTGATCGCCGGTGACGGTCAGGTCAGCCTGGGCCAAACGGTCATCAAGTCGAACGCGCGCAAGGTGCGCCGCCTCGGTGACGGCAGCGTGATCGGCGGCTTCGCCGGCGCCACCGCCGACGCCTTCACCCTGTTCGAGCGCCTGGAAGCCAAGCTGGAGCAATATCCCGGCCAGCTCACCCGCGCCTGCGTCGAACTCGCCAAGGACTGGCGCACCGACCGCTACCTGCGCCGCCTGGAAGCCATGATGGCGGTGGCCGATGCTTCCGTCTCGCTGGTCCTGACCGGCACCGGCGACGTGCTGGAGCCCGAAGACGGCGTCATCGGCATCGGTTCGGGCGGCAATTACGCCTTGGCCGCCGCCCGCGCCCTGATGACGGTCGAGGACCTGGACGCCGAGACCGTGGCCCGCCGCGCCATGAAGATCGCCGCAGAAATCTGCGTCTACACCAATCACAACGTCGTCGTGGAAAGCCTATGACCGCCTTCAGCCCGCGCGAGATCGTCTCGGAACTCGACCGCTACATCGTCGGCCAGAACGACGCCAAGCGCGCCGTCGCCATCGCCCTGCGCAACCGCTGGCGCCGCCAGCAATTGCCCGAGGCCCTGCGCGAAGAGGTCCTGCCCAAGAACATCCTGATGATCGGCCCGACCGGCGTCGGCAAGACCGAGATCGCCCGCCGCCTCGCCCGCCTGGCCCAGGCGCCCTTCATCAAGGTCGAAGCGACCAAGTTCACCGAGGTCGGCTATGTCGGCCGCGACGTCGAGCAGATCGTCCGCGACCTGCTGGAAGCGGCCATCGGCATGACCCGCGAGAAGCTGCGCAAGCAGGTGGTCGCCAAGGCCGAACTGGCCGCCGAAGAGCGCGTGCTGAACGCCCTGGTGGGCGAGACCGCCAGCGCCGAGACGCGCCAGAAATTCCGCAAGATGCTGCGTGAAGGCCAGCTCGATGACAAGGAGATCGAGGTCCAGGTCGCCGACAACAGCGGCATGGGGCTGCCCACATTCGACATTCCCGGCATGCCGGGCACGCAGATGGGCATGGTCAATCTGGGCGACATCTTCGGCAAGGCCTTCGGCGGCCGCACCAAGGCCCGCCGCATGACCGTGGCCGAATCCCATCCCATCCTGGTGCAGGAGGAAAGCGAAGCCCTGCTCGACCAGGAAAAGGTGGTCAAGGAAGCCATCCATTCGGTCGAGAACAGCGGCATCGTCTTCCTGGACGAGATCGACAAGATCTGCGCCCGTGCCGAACGCGGCGGCGGCGGCGACGTGTCGCGCGAAGGCGTGCAGCGCGACCTGCTGCCGCTGATCGAAGGCACCACGGTCGCCACCAAGCACGGCCCGGTGAAGACCGACCACATCCTGTTCATCGCCTCGGGCGCCTTCCATGTCGCCAAGCCGTCGGACCTGCTGCCGGAATTGCAGGGCCGCCTGCCCATCCGCGTGGAATTGAAGGCCCTGTCTCGCGAGGACTTCATCCGCATCCTCACCGAACCGGAAGCCAGCCTGATCAAGCAGTACAAGGCCCTGCTGGCGACCGAGGAAGTGACGCTGGACTTCACCGACGACGCCATCGAGGCCCTGGCCGACCTGGCCGCCGAGATCAATCGCGGGGTGGAGAATATCGGCGCCCGGCGCCTGCACACGGTGATGGAACGGCTGCTGGAAGAGATCAGCTTCACCGCCACCGACCAGTCCGGCACCACCATCACCATCGATGCCGCCATGGTCCGCGACCGCGTCGGCACGCTGGCGAAGAACGCCGACCTGTCGAAGTTCATCCTGTAAGGAAAAAGGGATGCAGGGTCCTGTCCTGCATCCCTTTCTTCATCGTCATGCCCTCGCCACACCCATCCATCGCAGCGGTGACGGATGGGTGTGGGCGAGGCTTCCGGCCCGCCCCGTCCTTCGAGACGCCGCTATGCGGCTCCTCAGGACGAGGCTACTTTCTCATTTTTCAATGACCTAACCTCATGCCGAGAAGGCCCGAAGGGCCGTCTCGAAGCATGGGCCGCCGCTCAGGCCGAGGCGGCATGGCGGGCGGTGACTTTCTCCTCGATGGCATCCCAGACCAGACCGGCGATGTTGCTGCCGTTGAAGCGGTCGATTTCCTGGATGCCGGTGGGCGAGGTAACGTTGATTTCGGTCAGGTAGTCGCCGATCACGTCGATACCGACGAACAGCAGGCCGCGTTCCGAGAGGGTCGGCCCGATAGCTTCGCAGATTTCCTCTTCACGCGGGGTCAGCGCCGTCTTTTCGGGCCTGCCGCCGACATGCATGTTCGAGCGGGATTCGCCCTGGGCGGGGACGCGGTTGACCGCCCCGGCCACCTTGCCGTCCACCAGGATGATGCGCTTGTCGCCCTGGCGTACCTCGGGCAGATAGCGCTGGACGATGATCGGCTCGCGGTAGAGCTGGGTGAACAATTCCAGCAGGGAATTGAGGTTATCGTCCTCGGGCTTGATGTGGAACACCCCTGCCCCGCCATTACCGAACAGCGGCTTGACGATGATATCCTTGTGCTCGGCCCGGAAGTCGAGGATTTCCTGGCGATCGCTGGTGATCAGGGTCGGCGGCATCAGCGTCGGGAAATGGGTGACCAGCAGCTTTTCGGGAGCATTGCGCACCTGCACCGGATCGTTGACCACCAGGGTCTGCGGATGGACATGCTCCAGCAGATGGGTGGCGGTGATATAGGCCATGTCGAAGGGCGGGTCCTGGCGCATCAGCACCACGTCCATGGTCGCCAAGTCCAGCATCTCGGGCGCGCCCAGCGTGGCGTGATTGCCCTTCTCGCGCCGCACCGACAGGGCGCGGGCACGGGCCATCACCCGGCCGTTGCGGAAGCTTAAGGACTGCGGCAGGTAGTGGAACAGGCCGTGGCCCCGCTTCTGCGCTTCCAATGCCAGGGCGAAGGTGCTGTCGGCATTGATATCGATGCTCTCGATGGGGTCCATCTGGATGGCGACGGCCAGGCTCATGAAATCCTCTTTTCTTCTTAGTGCAGTCTTTCGCGCAGATCGCGCAGCAGCATGACGGCGCGGGTGCGCATCGCCCCGTTGGGCGCGCGGGCGACGAATTGCTCCAGCGCCGCGATGGCGGCGCGGGTATTGCCCAGGCGCACATGGATCATGCCCGCCTCGCGCCACAGCAGCAACTCCTCCGGTGCGAAGAGCAGCATTTCCTCGACGATCTCCAGCGCCTCTTCCAAACGGCCGCCGCGCAGCAGGCGCAGCTTGTTGTTGTTTTGCAGGCGCAGCAGGATGTCGCGGTTGCCCACCGGGGCGTAATGGGCCGGTTCCAGCTCGGCCGCCGTACCGGCGAAGGTCTTCAGCAATTCGCGCAAGCCCGCGGCATCGACCAGCCGCCCGGCATGGAAGGGGTCGATGATGACGCGCCGGCCGCTATCGTCCTCGATCCGCAGCAGGAAATGGGCGGGGAAGGACAGTCCTTCAATGCTCCATCCCTGGCTGCGTCCGGCATGAATCCACAGGATGCCCAAGGCCACCGGCAACCCCCGGCGCCGCTCGATCACGCGGATCAGGTTGCCGTTGTCGAGATTGTCGTAATCCTCGTCATCGCCGGCATAGCCCCAGCGCACCGCCAGCACTTCCGTCAAGGCGGCGGCCTTTTCCTCGGGCTGCACGGCCTCGGCCGCCAATCCGGCCAGATCGGCCACGATCTCGTCGAGATGGGTATAGGCCTCTTCCAGCCTCGGGGTTTCCAGATGCAGGGCGGCCAGGGTCAGGGCGACCCCGGCCAGATCGATCCGCTCGTCCTCCAGCGTCGCCAGCCGGGCGAGTTCCTCGCGCAACGCGTCCTTTTCCGCCATTACACGGAATCAGCGCTGGAAGCGGGCTGGGTCGTCACGCAATACGACATGGGATACCACCTGTCGGACGTTGGGGATGCTGCGAGCATGGCCGATGACGCGGTCAAGCTCCTCCTGGTCCTGTGCCAGTCCCATGATATAGACAACGCCGTTGACCGTATCGACGCTGTAATTGACGTTACGGATGGCACTATCCGTCAGCAGACGGGTACGCAACCGATTGGCGATGATGCTGTCGCGGCCCATGTCCATCAGGCCCGACGTCTCGCCGACCTGGATCTCGTTCAGCACCTCGCGCACGCCATTGGCCTGCCAGGCCAGGCGCACCGCATCGACGCGGTCCTCCGGCGTCGGCACCTGCCCGGTCAGCAGAACGCGGCCTTCGGTGATGCGCAGATCCACCTTGCGGAAGATCTCCTCGCTATGCTGGAACCACAGATGGTTGATTTCGGCGCGGATGCGCGTGTCATCCACGGCCCCCGAGAAACCCCGTTCCTGAACGGCGGCGACGCCCGCCGTGGCACCCGCGCCGACGACCACGGGAACGCAAGCGGTCGAAAGGGCAACAAGGCCGCAGGCGGCCAAGGCGGGAAGAAGGCGGCAGATGGTCACGATGGTCCTCATCCTCATGGATAATGGGATTGGCTATAAGTTTACCCCCGCCGCCTCATGGCCGCCAAGCGTCGATCAGATGACAGGGCAGCGCGGCGGGGGTAACCAGAATCACGTCGAAGCGTGGCGTCAATGTGGCCAGATGAGGATGTGCCGCAAGAAAAGCTTCGGCCGCCCGGAGGATGCGGGCGCGCTGGCGCGGAGAGACCGCCTCGGCGGCGGCGGCGCGGTCGGCGCGGGCCTTGACCTCGACGAAGGCCAGCACCCTGCCCCGCCGGGCGACGATATCCACCTCGCCCGCCCCGGTGCCGCGCCCGGTCCTGTGGCCCCGCGCCAGAATCCGCCAGCCCTTCAGCCGCAGCAGCCAGACGGCAAGCGTTTCGGCCCGCCGCCCCCGGCGCTGCGCCTCGCCCGTCATTTCCGCTCTTTCGCCAGTTCCAGGGCGCGGGCGTAGATTTCCCGGCGCGGCCGTCCGGTGGCGGCGGCCACGGTGGCGGCGGCATCGCGCACCGAGGCATCGGCCAGGGCATCGCGCAGCAGGGCATCCACGTCCTCGGCCGAAGCGGCCTCGGCCTCGCCCGGCGGCCCGACCACCACCACCACCTCGCCCTTGGGACCGCCTGCCTCGGCATAATGGGCGGCCAGCGTCGGCAGGGGCGCCCGGCGCACCTCCTCGAACAGCTTGGTCAGTTCGCGCGCCACGGCGGCATCGCGTCCGCCCAGGACGGCCGCCATGTCCTCCAGGCTTTCGGCAAGGCGATGGGGGCTTTCGAAGAAGATCAGCGTCGCCGGAACCCCCGCCAGCTCGGCCAGCACCGTGCGGCGGGCCGAGGATTTGTTGGGCAGGAAGCCCGCGAACAGGAAACGGTCGCTGGGCAGGCCGGACAATTGCAGCGCCGTCAGCGGCGCCGAGGGGCCGGGCAGCGAGGTGACGGGGATTCCTTCCTCCACGCAGGCGCGCACCAGCCGGAAGCCCGGGTCCGAAACCAGCGGTGTTCCGGCGTCGGAAACCAGCGCCACGGCAAGACCCGCCCGCAGCTTCTCCAGCAGGGCCGGACCGGCGCGGTCGGCATTGTGGTCGTGATAGGCGAAAAGCGGCGCCTTCAGTCCCAGCAGGCCCAGCAATTTGGCGGTAACCCTGGTGTCTTCGCAGGCCACCAGATCCGCGCCGGCCAACACATCCAGCGCCCGTAAGGTGATGTCGCGGATATTTCCGATGGGAGTAGCGACCAGATAGAGACCGGCGGCAGGTTTACTTCCGGCCGTTCCACCGTTACTCTGCGCCTCTCCCGGAACTGTCGTATCGGAGGATGCGCTTGCGCCGTCTCGCCGCTCGTTTTCGTCGCCTGTCCGTCCTGCCATTGCTTGGAGCCCTGCTGCTTGTCGGCGGTTGCGGGACCACTGACTTACCACCCATCCTCGGCGGAACCAATAGGGCTGCGCCCGTCGCCGAAGCGCCGCCGGCCCAGGCCGCGCCGCAGGAGCAGGTGATCATCTCGCCCGAGATGGCGGTTCCGCTCCAGGAAGGCCGCCCGGTGCGTGCGGCCCTGCTGCTGCCGCTGTCCGGCCCCTCGGCGGGCGTCGGCACCGCCATGCTGAACGCGGCGCAGCTGGCGCTGTTCGACACCGCGCCGGAAAACTTCACCCTACTGCCGCTGGATACGCGCGGCACGCCCGACGGTGCCGCCGCGGCCGCGCGCCACGCCGTGTCCGAGGGCGTGGACGTGATCCTCGGCCCGCTCTTTTCCGGCGACGTCAAGGCCACCGGCCCGATCGCCCGCCAGGCCAACCTGAACGTGGTGTCCTTCTCGACCGACCGCACGGCGGCGTCGCAGGGGGTCTTCGTGCTGGGCTTCCTGCCCGGCCCGCAGGTCGAGCGCGTCGTCTCCTACGCCCGCAGCCAGGGCATGAGCCGCTTCGGCGCGCTGCTGCCCAATACCGAATATGGCCGCGCCGTCTCGCAGGCCATGCAGGAAACCCTGAGGCGTGGCGGCGGCACCCTCGTGGCAACGGAATTCTACGACCCCAACGCCAACGACCTGGGCCAGCCGGTGCGCGCCATCGCCGCCCAGGCCGATAGCCTGGATGCCATCCTGCTGCCCGACGAAGGCCTGCGCCTGCGTGCCCTGGCCTCGCAGCTGGCGGTCGCCGGAGTGGACACGACGCGGGTCAAGCTGCTGGGCACCATGCTGTGGGACGATCCACGCCTGGGCCAGGAACCGGCCCTGGTCGGCGCCTGGTATCCCCTGCCACCCTCGGCCCAGTTCATGGAATTCCAGAGCCGCTACGCCCAGTCCTTCGGCTCGCGTCCGCCGCGCATCGCCAGCCTGGCCTATGACGCCACGGCGTTGGCCGCCGTGCTGGCCCGCCGCCCCAATCCGGACTTCTCCACCGCCAGCCTGACCAATCCCAGCGGCTTTGCCGGCATCGACGGCATCTTCCGCCTGCTGCCCAACGGCACCGCCGAACGCGGCTTCGCCGTTCTGGAAGTCACCCGCGCCGGCCCGCGCGAAATCTCGCCCGCGCCGCAGACCTTCGAGCGGCCGGTGTTCTAGCAGGGCTCCGTCCTGCACCCGCCAAGAGGCACGCCTCTTGGAACTTATTGATTTAGCACGTCATTCCCGCGCAAGCGGGAATCCATGCCACCGCAGCGTCTTTTGGGACCGACATGGACTCCCGCTTACGCGGGAGTGACGGCAGCCTTACCCCCTTACTCCTCCGGCGGCTCCATGCGGAAGCGGGCCAGATTTTCCGGGTTGCGGAAGATCGGCGTGCCGAAAGTGTGCTGGCGGGCTTCGGGCTTTTCGCCGGGCTTGGCGGCGCGGTCGGGGAAGCGGCCGAAGCTGAGCAGGCGGTCATACATCACCAGCGCCCCGGCCAGGGCGACATTGAGGCAGAAGCGCGTGGGAATCTTCACCATGAAGTCGCAGCGTTCCTGCAAGGCCGGGGTCAGCGATCCCCGCTCGCGGCCCAGCACATAGGCGGCGTTATAGGGATGGCGGAAGACCGGCAGGTCGATGGCCTCGTCGGTCAGTTCCACCCCCACCAGCTTGCAGCCCTGAGGCAGCATCAGGGCGGTGGCGTCGGGGAAGGCGTAGAAGGGCAATTGCCGGGTGGTATCGGAGGTATCGGTACGTTTTCCCTGCATGCGGGAATAATCGGTACCGATGGTGAAGACGAAACTGGCCTGGAAGGCATGAGCGGTGCGGAACAGGCTGCCGACATTGGCGATCTTGCTGATCCCTTCCACGCCGATACCGTAGAAACCCCGCATCCCCAATTCCGACACGCCGTCACCTCTTCACTCCGTCGATCAGGAACGGCATGATGACCATTTACGTTCCCCGTTCAAGGAGAACCGCATGCGCGCCGTGATCTGCCGCGATTTGTCCGGCCCTTCCGCCCTGGTGCTCGAAGACCTGCCGCGCCCCGAACCTGGCGAGGGCGAAGTGCTGATCCGCGTCCATGCGGCAGGGGTGAACTTTGCCGACAGCCTGGTCACGGCGGGCAAATACCAGGAAAAGCACCAGCCGCCTTTCACGCCGGGCTTCGAAGCCGCCGGCATCATCGAGGCGGTCGGGCCCGGCGTCGCCTCCTGCCGTCCCGGCGAACGGGTGATGGCGACGCTGAGCAAGGGCGGCTTCGCCGATTATGCCATCGCCCGGGCCAGCGACGTCCATGCCATCCCCGATAGGATGGATTTCGTCACCGCCGCCGGTTTTCCCATCGCCTGGGGGACCTCGCATTACGGGCTGGTCCATCGCTGCGGCTTGAAAGCGGGCGAGGTACTGCTGGTCCATGGCGCGGCGGGCGGTGTCGGCCTGACCGCCGTCGAAGTGGGCGCGGCCCTGGGCGCCACCGTCATCGCCACGGCGGGCGGCCCGGAAAAGCTGGCCGTCGCCCAGGCCCATGGCGCCACCCATCTGATCGACTACAAGAGCGAGGACATCCGCGAACGGGTCAAGGAGATCACCGGCGGACGCGGGGCCGATGTGGTCTACGACCCGGTGGGCGGAAACGTCTTCGACGCCTCCTTGCGCTGCACCGCGCCCAACGGCCGTATCCTGGTGGTCGGCTTCGCGGGCGGCAACGTGCCGCAGATCCCGGCCAATATCCTGCTGGTCAAGAATATCACCGTCATCGGCTATTATTGGGGCGCCTACCGCCAGCTCGATCCCGAGGGCATGCGGGCCTCGTTCCGGCAATTGATGGAATGGTACGAACAAGGGCGCCTGAAGCCTCTGGTTTCGGCCAGCTTCGACCTTGCCGACACCCCGGCGGCCATAGAAAGCCTGCTGTCCCGCAAATCCACCGGCAAGGTCGTCATCACCACCGGGGCCGTTTGAGGTGATGCGCTGGGTCAATGGACGGACCGTCCTGGTGCTGTCCTCCATCGTCGCGGTGCTGTCGATCTTCGCCCGTTATCTGCCCCAGGGCGAAGAAGCGCCTTCGCTGGCCCAGGGCCAAGCCGTCTACCAGGAGCATTGCGCCGCCTGCCACGGCGCCGACCTGGAAGGCCAGCCCGACTGGCGCAGCCGCCGCGCCGATGGCCGCCTGCCCGCCCCGCCCCATGACGAGAGCGGCCATACTTGGCACCATTCCGACGAGGAATTGTTCGCCATCACCAAATACGGCATCCAGCATTTCGCCGGGCCGGATTACCCCACCGACATGCCCGCCTTCGGCGACATCCTGTCGGACGAGGAAATCCGCGCGGTGCTGGCCTATATCAAGTCCACCTGGCCGCCCCATATCCAGGCGCAGCAGGAACGGCGCAACCGATAGGACGGGGCCGAAGCCCCCTTCAGACTGCTGACAGGCCCATCCCTTTTTCGTCATTCCCGCGAAAGCGGGAATCCATTCCATATGCCCCGCCATGGCCCCCCGCTTGCGCGGGGGTGACGGATTGCAAGGGTGGAAGCGGCCTTCTCGGGGGCCGAAGCCCCCCTTGATCAGGCCTGCGGTACGCCGCTGGTGGTAGAATATTCGAAATGCAGCGCCTCGCCGGGATGCACCACCTCGCGGGCGGCATGGGCGGCGCTGGCGGCTTCGGCGAACCCGCAAAGGATCAGCTTCAGCTTGCCGGGATAGGTGGCGATATCGCCGATGGCGAAGACGCCTTCCGCCGAGGTCTTGCAGCCATTGGGGTCGATGGCGATATGGGCGCGGTCCATGTCCAGCCCCCATTCGGCGATGGGGCCGAGATTCATCGACAGGCCGAAGAAGGGCAGCAGGGCGTCCGCCTCCAGCCGCTTCACCGCGCCGTCCAGCGTCGCCACATTCACCGCCGAAAGCTGGCCGTCTTCCCCTTCCAGGCTGTGAAGCTGGTAGGGAACGACCATCTCGATCCGGCCCTCCTTGGCCATCTGCTCCAGCCGCGCCTGGCTTTCCGGGGCGCAGCGGAACTTGGGACGGCGATGGACGACCATCACCTTCTCGGCCACTTCGGCCAGCGAGATCGCCCAATCCACCGCGGAATCGCCGCCGCCTGCGATGACCACACGCTTGCCGCGGAAGTCCTCGCGCTTGCGCACCATGTAGAAGATGCTCTTGCCTTCATAGGCGTCCAGCCCTTCCAGCGGCGGACGGTTGGGGCCGAAGGCGCCGACACCGGCGGCGATGATGACCACCGGGGCGATGATCGCGGTTGCATCGGTCAATTCGACACGCCATTTGCCGTCTTCCGTGCGTTCCAGCTTCTCGACGCGCTGGCCCAGGTGATAGACCGGCGCGAAGGGCTTGGCCTGTTCCTCGAGCTGCGCGACCAGGTCGGCGGCCAGGATCTTGGGATGGCCGGGAATGTCGTAGATCGGCTTTTCGGGATAGAGCGCGCTGCATTGGCCGCCCACCATGTCCAGCGCATCCACCACATGGCAGCGCAGGCGCACCATGCCGCATTCGAAGACGGCGAAAAGACCGACGGGGCCGGCGCCGACGATGATGGCATCGGTGATATGGGGGGTCTGGGACATGGCTGGCTTACTCCTTGCGGCGGATCAGGGGCGATTAATACCGGCTGGCGTCCGTGAATCAAGAGAAGCATCATTCGGGCCTTTCCGGCGTTGTTGCACCGCCGCAGTGGCAAGGATAAAAACATACTATGGATACAGACCCTTTCACCCTCGTCCTTGCCGACGAGGCCGCGACCGCCAGCCTGGCGGCACGCTTGGCTGCCTGCGTGCGGCCGGGCGATGTCATCGCCTTGCGCGGCGACCTCGGCATGGGCAAGACTGCCTTTGCGCGTGCCTTCGTCCGCTCGCTGGCCGGGGCCGGGGAAGACGTGCCCAGCCCGACCTTCACCCTGGTCCAGGTCTATGACACCGAGGCCGGGACGATCTGGCATTTCGACCTCTACCGCCTGGAAAGCCCGGACGACGCCTGGGAACTGGACATCGAGGACGCGTTCGCGGACGGAATCAGCCTGATCGAATGGCCCGACCGGCTGGGCAACCTTCTGCCCGCCAAGCGGCTGGACATCACCCTCTCCCCCGGAGACGGCCCGACCGTCCGGCAGGCGGAACTGAAGGGCGCGGCGGACTGGCCCGCCCGGCTAAAGGAGCTTCTTGGGCATGACTAGGCGCGACGGCTTGATCGAGGACTTCCTGGCCCGCAGCGGCTGGAACGGGGCGGAACGCGGCAAGCTGGCCGGCGACGCCTCTTTCCGCCGCTATGACCGGCTGGCGCGCAAGGGCGAGCGCGCGGTGCTGATGGATGCGCCGCCGCCGCAGGAAGACGTGCGCCCTTTCCTGGCCATCGCCCGCCACCTAACCGGCCTGGGCTACAGCGCGCCGCGCATCCTGGCGGCCGACGAGGATGCCGGGCTGCTGCTGCTCGAGGACCTGGGCGACGACACCTATACCCGCCTGCTGGCGCGCGGCCATGACGAGAAGGCCCTCTATGCCCTGGCGGTGGACGTCCTGGCCGACCTGCACGGGCGCGGCGGCGCGGCCATCCCGCAGGGGCTGCCGCTCTATGACGAGGACCGCCTGCTCACCGAGGCGCTGCTGCTGACCGACTGGTACATGCCCGCCGTGCTGGGACAAGAGACCGATCCGGCGGCGCGGGAAGAGTATATCGCCCGCTGGCGCCAGGTCCTGCCCCAGGCCCGCCGCGTGCCCGACACCATCGTGCTGCGCGATTTCCATGTCGACAACCTGATGCTGCTCGACCGTCCCGGCCTTGCCGCCTGCGGCCTGCTCGATTTCCAGGATGCCGTGGCCGGTCCCGTCACCTACGACCTGATGAGCCTGCTGGAAGACGCCCGCCGCGACATCGACCCCGCCCTGATCGCCGGAATGAAGGCGCGCTACCTCGCCGCCCTGCCCGCCATCGCGCAGGATGATTTCGAGGCCTCCTGGGCGGTGCTGGCGGCCCAGCGCCATGCCAAGGTCATCGGCATCTTCACCCGCCTCAGCCGCCGCGACGGCAAGCCCCTCTATCTGGGCCATATTCCCCGCGTCTGGCGCCTTTTCGACAACGCCCTGGCCCATCCCGCCCTGGCCCCGGTCGCCGAATGGCTGGAGCGGCACATGCCCCCTCACGCCCGCAAGGTTCCCACTCCATGACGGTTACGCCCAAAGTCGCCATGGCCCTGGCCGCCGGCCTGGGCCAACGCATGCGCCCCCTCACCAACGAAATCCCCAAGCCGCTGATCGAAGTCGCCGGACGCACCATGCTCGACCGCGTCCTCGACCATTTCGGCAATGCCGGGGTCGAGCGCATCGTCGTCAATACCCATTGGAAGGCCGGTAAGATCCACAACCATCTCGGCACCCGGCCCGGGATCGCCTTTTCCAACGAGGAAAGCCTGCTGGAAACCGGCGGCGGCGTGAAGCATGCCCTGCCCCTGCTGGGCGACGACCCTTTCTATGTCGCCAACAGCGACATCATCTGGCTCGACGGCACCACACCGGCCCTGCAGCGCCTGGCCCAGGCCTTCGATCCAGACCGCATGGACGCCCTGCTGCTGATGCAGCGCACCGCCACCGCCAAGGGCTATGAGGGCAAGGGCGACTTCTTTCTCGATCCCTTGGGCGTGCCGCGCCGCCGAGGCGAAAAGGAAGTGGCGCCGCTGCTGTTCGCTGGTGTGCAGATCCTGCATCCGCGCCTGTTCGACGGCGCGCCGGAAGGCCGGTTCTCGCTCAATGTCCTCTACGACCGGGCACTGGAGGCGGGCCGCCTGTTCGGCATCGTCCATGACGGCGACTGGTTCCATGTCGGCACGCCGGACGCCCTGTTCGAAATAGATGCCCTGCTGCGCGCCCGGGAAGGGTAGAAAGGGCTTGCCTCGCGCCTGAGCGCCTGCCCATGCTTTGAGACGCCCCTTTGGGGCTCCTCAGCATAAGGAGGAAGGTATTGGAATAGCCTCATCTTGAAGAGGCCGCTTCAGCGGCCGTCTCGAAAGGTGAGGCGGCCCCAGGAAGGATCGTCCATGTCCCCGACCGTCTATTCCATCCCGCCCGGCCTGCCCTTCGTCGATGAACTGGCGCGGGGCGTGATGGAGCAGGCGGGGCATGATCCCTTGGCGCTGGCCAGCCACCTGATCCTGCTGCCCACCCGCCGCGCCTGCCGTTCGCTGCGCGAAGCCTTCCTGCGCCTGTCCAAGGGCAAGCCGCTGCTGCTGCCGCGCATGCTGCCGCTGGGCGAGGTGGAGGAGGAAGAGCTTGCCATCTCGCTCGCCTCGCTGGAGGTACCGCCCGCCATACCGGGGCTGAAGCGGCAACTGCTGCTGGCCCGCCTGATCATGGCCATGGGCCAGGGACGCGGCGGCAAGCCGCCGGGGCCGGAACAGGCGGCAAGGCTGGCCGGAGAACTCGCCAAGCTGCTCGACCAGGTGCAGACCGAGGATTTGTCCTTCGACCTGCTGGAAAAGCTGGTGCCGGAGAACCTGGCCGAGCATTGGCAGGTCACGCTGAAATTCCTGGAAATCCTGACCCAGAACTGGCCGGTCCTGCTGGAGGCCCATGGCGCGGCCGATCCCAGCACGCGACGCAGCCTGCTTCTCCATGCCCAGGCCGAACGCTGGCGCAAGGAGCCGCCGCATCACCCCGTCATCGCCGCCGGCTCGACCGGCAGCAACCCGGCCGCCGCCGCCTTGCTGGCCGTCATCGCCAACCTGCCGCAAGGGGCCGTGGTGCTGCCCGGCCTGGACCAGCACATGGACCGCACCTCCTGGCAAGCCCTGGACGAGACCCATCCCCAGCACGGCATGAAGCAGCTTCTGGAAAAGCTGGAGATCACGCCCGACCGGGTGCGGCCCTGGAGCAGAACGCCCAATCCCCGCACCGCCCGCGCTTGGCTGATCGCCGAGGCCATGCGCCCCGCCGCCACCACCGATCTGTGGCGCAGCCTGCCCGCCCAGGCCGATGCTGCCGCCATCGAGGGCGTGACGCGGCTGGACTGCCCCGGCCCGCGCGAGGAAGCGGGCGCCATCGCCATGCTGCTGCGCGAGGCCCTGGAAACCGAAGGCCGCACCGCCGCCCTGATCACGCCGGACCGCAACCTCGCCCGCCGCGTCGCCGCCGAACTGGAACGCTGGGACATCGAGGTCGACGATTCCGCAGGCCGTCCGCTGGCCCTGACTCCGCCCGGCGTGTTCCTGCTGCTGGCCGCCGAGATGGTGGCCGAGAATTTCTCGCCGCACGCCACTTTGGCCTGCCTGAAACATCCCCTGGCCGCCGCCGGGCTGCGCCCGGACCAGTGCCGCGCGCTGGTGCGGCGCCTGGAAGTGGTGGTGCTGCGCGGCGCGCGCCCGGCGCCGGGGATCGAAGGGCTGTGCGCGGCCCTGGGCGAGAAGGAAACGGAGCTGAAGGAATGGCTGGGCATCCTGGATCAGGCCGCCCGCCCCTTCGCCGCGCTGATGGACAAGGACATCGTGCCCCTGGCCGATCTGGTCCGCGCCCATATGGAATTCGCCGAAGCCCTTGCCACCGACGACACCCTGCCCGGCCCGACCCGCCTGTGGCGCGGCGAGGCGGGCGAAGTGGCCGCCAATTTCGCCGCCGATCTGGGCGAGGCCGCCGAGGCCATGGGCGAGGTCTGGCCCCGGGCCTATCCCGGCCTGCTCGCCTGCCTGATGGAAGGCGTCGTCGTCCGCCCCGTCTGGGGCCGCCATCCCCGCCTGCATATCTGGGGCTTGCTGGAAGCCCGGCTGCAACATGCCGATCTGATCATCCTGGGCGGGCTGAACGAAGGAAGCTGGCCGCCCGAAGCGGATTCCGATCCCTGGATGAGCCGCCCCATGCGCCGCGATTTCGGCCTGCCCTCGCCCGAGCGCCGGGTCGGCCTCGCCGCCCACGACTTCGTCCAGGCCTTCTGCGCCCCGCGCGTGGTGATGACGCGGGCGATGAAGAACGAAGGCACGCCCACCGTTCCCTCGCGATGGCTGCTGCGGCTGGAAACCGTGATGCGCGCCTGCGGCCTGGAAGAGGCGGCGAAGGGAACCGAATGGCACGCGCCGCATTGGCTGGACTGGCATACCCTGCTGGATGCCCCGGCCAGCCACACTCCGCTGCCGCCGCCCGCCCCGCGCCCGCCCGTCGAGGCCCGCCCGCGCCGCCTGTCGGTGACCCAGATCGAGACCTGGATGCGCGACCCCTACGCCATCTACGCCCGCCATATCCTGGGGCTGGAAGCGCTGGACCCCATCGATGCCGATCCGGGCGCCGCCGATTACGGCAACCTGGTTCACAAGGCGCTGGAAACCTTCACCCGCGACTATCCGGGGCAGTTGCCTGACGATGCCGAGGCCAAGCTGATCGAGACGGGCCGCGCCGTCTTCGCCGAAGCCCTGACCCGGCCCGGCGTCTGGGCCTTCTGGTGGCCGCGCTTCGAGCGCATCGCCAAATGGTTCATCGGCCATGAATACGGCCGCCGCCACGAAATCCAGTCGATCATCTGCGAAAGCGGCGGGCGGCTGGAGATCGATGCCGATTACGCTCCCTTCACCCTGACCGCAAAGGCCGACCGCATCGACCGCATGAAGGACGGCAGCTTAACCATCATCGACTACAAGACCGGCGCCGTGCCCAGCAAGAAGGAAGTCGCCGCCGGCTATGCGCCCCAGCTTCCGCTGGAAGCCGCCATCGCCCAGGCCGGCGGCTTCCGCGACATTCCCGCCGCCCCGGTCTCCCAACTTCTCTACTGGCGCCTGCGCGGCAACGAAGCGGGCGGCGAGGAAAGCAGCGCCGGTGACGACTGCGCCAAGCTGGTGCAGGAAGCCCTGGACGGCCTGCGCGGCCTGGTCCAGGTCTTCGACAATCCCGACACCCCCTACGAAGCCCGCCCCCATCCCGACCGCGCCCCCCGCTACAGCGATTACGGCCACCTCGCCCGCGTCAAGGAATGGGCCAGCCTAGGGGATGACGAAGGAGAATAGTCTCCCCGGCTGCTATCCTCAGCCTTGAAGGAGCGCCCCTTTCATTCTAGCTTTCCACCAGAAAACTTGAATGAAAGGGGTGGGGATGCAAGCTTTCGGCCTCTACGAGACGGATGACCGGGGCCGCTCCTGCTATCGCCCGCCGATACCGGCCTTCCCCAGGATGGATGATGTTTGGGGGCAATACGAACGGGCCCGCAAGGCGGTCGAGGAATTCGACCGCGCCTTGAGTACCTTTCCCGTCCCCGATGTGACCGGCAAGCTGTTCGCCCGGCTGGATGCCGTCCATTCCTCGGGGGCGGAAGGAACGACCACCACCTTTACCGACCTGCTCGAATACCAGACCTCGCTCAGCCGGGCACGGGACCCTGAAGACGCGCGCGCGGTGGCTGCCACCGCCGATGCCTTCGACGCCTTGGCGGAAAGCCCCTCCCTTTCCTTCACGGAAATGGCTTTGGCGATCCATCACCGGCTGTTCCGCAATGCCGCCGATTCCATGGCCGCCGCCGGAGCAGGACGCCTGAAAGCCTATCCCAACGGGACCTATGACCGGGAAAGCCCGGCCGGCACCTTCCACTATACCGCACCGGCCTCCACCGCCGACGCCATGGCCGAATGGGAAAGCTTCACCGCCGCCCGCGACGACCGGCCGGAATTGGTGCGCCAGGCGCTTTCCCACTGGATGTTCGAGCATATCCACCCCGTCCCCGACGGCAATGGCCGTGTCGGCAGATTGCTGGTGCCCCTGGCCCTGCGCCGCAAAAGCACCCTGCATCATGCCTGCGCTTTTCTGGGGGAAGCGGTGCACCTGAACAAGGATATCTATGTGGAGGCCTTGAAGGATGGCCGCCGCAAGGGCGACCTGGGCGCCTGGACCCGCGTCTTCTGCTCGTTGATCGCCCAGACCGCCGCCGCCAATCTCGACCGCCTTCACCAACTGGAACAAGTGTATCAGCACTGGAGAAGCGTGACGAAATCCGCCCGTGCCCACAGCATCGTCCATGCCCTGGTGCCCTGGGTTCTGGTCACTCCGACCTTCACCCTGCGCGATGCCCGCGTGGCGATTGGCAAGGATCTTTCTTTCCAGGCAATGAACACCGCCGTCCGGCGCTTGGAATCTACGGGAATCCTAAAGCAGGTCGAGACATCCACGAAAGAACGCCTGTTCATCGCCCCCGACGTCATCCGCTTGTTCGAGCCTGTGGCCCCCACTCTTCCCCCTTCGTGAAGAAGGCCTATTAAAATCAGAAATCCTTTCGGCTCCCCGGCCTGTTTGTGCTTTATTACCGTCCTTTCAGGTACGAGACCATCTCGGGGCCAGCATGCAGAGTTTGAACACCTACCGCGCCGGACCGGACGAGCGCGGCCATTTCGGCATTTTCGGCGGACGATTCGTCGCGGAAACCCTGATGCCGCTGATCCTGGAGGTCGAAAAGGCCTATAAGGCGGCCAAGGCCGATCCCTCCTTCCAGCAGGAGCTGGATTATTACCTGTCCGATTATGTCGGCCGCCCCAGCCCGCTCTATTATGCCCGCCGCCTGACCGAGTCCCTGGGCGGCGCCAAGATCTATCTGAAGCGCGAAGACCTGAACCATACCGGCGCGCACAAGATCAACAATTGCGTCGGCCAGATCCTGCTGGCCCGCCGCATGGGCAAGAAGCGCATCATCGCCGAGACCGGCGCCGGCCAGCATGGCGTGGCGACGGCCACCGTCTGCGCGCTGTTCGGCCTGGAATGCGTCATCTATATGGGCGCCACCGACATCGAGCGTCAGGCGCCGAACGTCTATCGCATGAAGATGCTGGGCGCGACGGTCAAGCCCGTCACCTCGGGCGCGGGCACCCTGAAGGATGCCATGAACGACGCCCTGCGCGACTGGGTGACGAATGTGGACACCACCTATTACCTGATCGGCACGGTGGCCGGGCCGCATCCCTATCCCGCCATGGTGCGCGACTTCCAATGCGTCATCGGCGAGGAAACGCGCCAGCAGATCATGAAGGCCGAAGGCCGCCTGCCCGACAGCCTGGTCGCCTGCATCGGCGGCGGTTCCAACGCCATGGGCCTGTTCCATCCCTTCCTCGACGATGCCGCCGTGCGCATCATCGGCGTCGAGGCCGCCGGTCACGGCCTCGAGTCCGGCCAGCATGCTGCATCGCTGACCGGCGGGCGCCCCGGCGTGCTGCACGGCAACCGCACCTATCTGCTGCAGGACCAGGACGGCCAGATCGCCGAAGCCCATTCCATCTCGGCGGGCCTGGACTATCCCGGCATCGGGCCGGAACATTCCTGGCTGCACGACATCAAGCGCGTGGAATATGTCTCGGTCACCGATACCGAGGCAGTCGAGGCCTTCGGCATGGTGACCCGCCTGGAAGGCATCATCCCGGCGCTGGAATCCTCGCATGCCATCGCCCATGCCGCCAAGCTCGCCCCGTCCCTGCCCAAGGACCACCTGATGGTCGTCAACCTGTCGGGACGCGGCGACAAGGATCTCGCCACCATCGCCAAGGCCCAGGGAGAGAGCCTGTGAGCGCCCGTAACCTGCAAACCGGCCGCATCGCGCGCCGCTTCAACGCCCTGAAGGCCGAAGGCCGCGCGGGCCTAGTCACCTTCCTGACCGCCTGCGACCCCGATTACGACACCTCGCTCGATGTGCTGAAGGGCCTGCCCGCCGCCGGGGCCGATCTGATCGAGCTGGGCATGCCCTTCACCGATCCCATGGCCGACGGCCCGGCGATCCAGCTCGCCTCGCAGCGCGCTTTGGCCGCCGGCGGCAGCATCGAGCGTTGCCTTAGCGCCGTGCGCAGCTTCCGCGAACAGGAAAGCGAAACGCCGCTGATCCTGATGGGCTATTACAACCCCATCTATGCCTACGGTCCCGAACGCTTCTGCAAGGATGCCGCCGAGGCCGGGGTGGACGGCCTGATCATCGTCGACCTGCCGCCCGAGGAAGCCGAGGAATTGCTGGCTCATGCCCGCCCCGCCGGCATCGACTTCATCGTACTGACCACGCCGACCACGGTGGGCGAGCGCCTGCCCGTCGTGCTGGGCAACGCCTCCGGCTTCGTCTATTACGTCTCCATCGCCGGTATCACCGGTACCGCCTCGGCCCAGATGTCGGCCATCGAGGAAGCGGTGGCCCGGCTGAAGGCGGCCACTGCGTTGCCCGTCGCCGTCGGCTTCGGCATCCGCACGCCGGAACAGGCGGCCGATGTGGCGCGCCATGCCGATGGCGTGGTAGTGGGTTCCGCCCTGGTGCAAGCCTTGGCCGAGTCGCTGGATGGCGAAGGCCGCGCGACCGAGGGCTTGAAGGACAACGTGCTGGGATTGGTGCGTGCGCTGGCGAATGGCGTACGCACGGCCCGCGGCTGAGGAAGAGCAAAATGAACTGGCTGACAAATTCCGTCCTGCCCAAGATTCAAAAGCTGGTGCGCCCGCGCGAGGTGCCCGAGAATCTTTGGCATAAATGCAGCAATTGCGGCCATATGATCTTCCACCGCGATCTGGACGCCAATCTGCGCGTCTGCCAGCATTGCGGCCATCATATGCGCCTGCCGGTCAAGAAGCGCCTGGAGATGCTGTTCGACGGGGGCGAGTACCAGCGCATCGAATTGCCCAAGACTCCCGCCGATCCCTTGCGCTTCCGCGACCAGAAGCGTTACGGCGACCGCATGAAGGACGCCCAGGCCAAGACCGGCGAACAGGACGCCATCATCGTCGCCCATGGCCGCATGGGCGGGCTGAACGTGGTCATCGCTGCCTTCAACTTTGAATTCATGGGCGGCTCGATGGGCATCGCCGTGGGCGAAGGCATCGTCGCCGCCGCCGAACTGGCGGTGTTGCAGGACGCCCCGCTGATCGTCATTCCCGCCTCGGGCGGCGCCCGCATGCAGGAAGGCATCCTGTCGCTGATGCAGATGGCCCGCACCACCGTGGCCGTGGAAAAGGTCAAGGAAAAGGGCCTGCCCTATGTGGTGCTGCTGACCGACCCGACCACCGGCGGCGTCTCGGCCTCTTTCGCCATGCTGGGCGACATCCAGATCGCCGAGCCGGGTTCGGTCATCGGCTTCGCCGGTGCCCGCGTTATCGAAAGCACCATCCGCGAGAAGCTGCCCGAAGGCTTCCAGCGCGCCGAATACCTGCTCGACCACGGCATGGTCGACATGGTGGTGCCGCGCAAGGACCTGCGCGCCACCCTGGTCCGCGTGCTCGACCTGCTGCTGAACCGCAAACCGGCGGGCGAAGTCCTGCCGCTGCCCGAAAAGGCCGACAGCCCGGCCCGGGACGAGAATGTCCAGCCGTGATGTGACCTCGGCCCAGCTTCTCGAGAGGCTGGGCCGGTATCATCCCAAGGTCATCGACCTGTCCCTGGAGCGTGTCGAGCGCCTGCTGAACGCCCTCGACCGCCCCCAGGACAAGCTGCCGCCGGTCATTCACATCGCCGGAACCAACGGCAAGGGCTCGGTCACCGCGATGATGCGGGCCATGCTCGAAGCCGCCGGCCTGCGCGTCCATGTCTATACCTCGCCGCATCTGGTGCGTTTCCACGAACGCATCCGTGTCGCCGGAGAGATCATTTCCGAAGATGCGCTGGTCCAGGTACTGGGAGACTGCGAGCGCGCCAATGACGGCCAGCCCATCACCTTCTTCGAGATCACCACGGCGGCGGCCTTCCTGGCCTTCGCCCGCACGCCCGCCGATGTCTGCCTGCTGGAAACCGGCCTGGGCGGACGGCTGGACGCCACCAACATGGTCGCCAGCCCGGCCCTGACGGTGATCACCCCCATTTCGATGGATCACGAGCAATATCTCGGTGGCGACCTCGCCAGCATCGCCGCCGAGAAGGCCGGGATCCTGAAAGCCGGAATTCCCTGCGTCGTCGCCCGGCAGGAGCCCGAGGCCGCCGCCGTGATCGCCACCCACGCCGAGGAACTGGGCTGCCCGCTCTGGCGCCAGGTCGATGATTTCGGCGCCATGGCCGAGAACGGCGTGATGTATTGGGAAGGCGACGAGATGCTGCGCCTGCCCATTCCCTCGCTGCCCGGCCCCCACCAGATCGACAATGCCGCCGTGGCCGTCGCCGCCATCCGCCTGATGCCGCTGGATGTGCAGGTCCACCATATCGGCCAGGGCCTGACCCGGATCGATTGGCCGGGACGCCTGCAACGTCTGGAAGGCCAAGCTCCCGAGGGCTGGGAAATTTGGCTCGATGCCGGCCACAATCCCGGCGCTGCCCAGGTTCTGGTCGCCCAGGCCGAAAGCTGGCGCGACCGTCCCCTGCATGTGGTGGCCGGAATGCTGAACACCCGCGACCCGCGCCCCTTCGTCGGGCCGGTGGGTCGTCAAGCCGCCTCGCTGCGCGCCATCACCTTCCATCATCCCGATTCCCTGCCCGCCGCCGCCATCGCCCAAGCCGCCCGGGACGAAGGCCTGCAAGCGGCCGAATTTGCCACTTGGCGGGACGCCCTGACCGATATCCTGGCGAAGGAACAGCCGGGCCGCGTCCTGATCTGTGGATCGGTGGCGCTGGTGGGTGAAGTGCTGCGGGATTTGGAAAGATAACTTCCGGGCTGCCGCCCGGACCTGCTTGGGGCCTTGAGGCCCCAAACCCCTCTCTTGTTTCTCGTCACTCCCGCGAAAGCGGGAGTCCATCGGTGGCGGCGGCTGGATTCCGGGTCTGCGCTGCGCTCCGCCCGGAATGACGAAGGAATAAAACCAATGGGGTTTGGGGCCTCAAGGCCCCAAGCAGGCATGGGCGGCAGCCCCCAAGAAGGCCCCCCGATGACCCTGCAATCCTGCCTCGACCACATCTATTCCGGCTATCTGGCCGCCAAGCCCTTGCTGGCGGGCCGTCCCGATTCGGAAACCCGCGACCCAAGGCCGCTGATGGAACTGCTGGCGGAGATGAGGCTGATTCCCCCCGCCGAAAGGGTGATCCGGGTGACCGGCAGCAAGGGCAAGGGCAGCGTCAGCCGTCTGGCGGCGGCGGCGCTGACGGTAGCCGGGGAAGGCCCTGTGGGGCTGGTGGTCTCGCCCGAGGAAGACCATGCGCTGGACCGCATCCGTATCGACGGGCAAGCCATCCCGGAAGAAGACTTCATCGCCGTCCATGCCCGCCTGAAACCGCGCCTGGACGCCCTCGCCGCCAGCCTGAAGCCGGGACGATATCTTTCGCCTTTCGGGCTGTTCCTGGCCGTCGCCCTGGCCTGGTTCAAGGAAAAGGGTGTGCGGCGCTTCGTCATCGAAGGCGGGCGCGGCGTGCGCCATGACGAGACGGGATTGTTTCCTTCCGCCACGTCCATCGTCACCTCGATCCTGCCCGAACATCTGGCCCAGATCGGCCCGACGGAAGAGGACGTGGCGCGCGACAAGCTGTCCATCGCCGCCAACAGCCGCCGCCTGCTGCTGGGACCGCTGGCGGCATCCTGGGCGGACAGGCTGGGGATTCCGGGGGAAAGCATCGCTCAGCCCCCGGCGGAGGCGGCGCCCGCCTGGTACGAACTGGATCGCGCCCTGGCCCAGGCGGCGACGGGCCATCCGGTGCCCCTGGCCCCGGTGCCGTCCTTCGGACGCTGCCTCTGGCGCGGGCGCGAGATCGTCCATGAAGCGGCCATCGCCCCGGCCTCGCTGGACTTCGATTTCCTGGCCCGCCTGAAGGAGACGATGCCGGGCCTGCACGCCTTGGTCTCGCTGCCCGACGACAAGGATGTGACGGGCGTGGTGGCCGCACTGGAAAGCCGAGGCCTGCCGCCCTTCCATGTGGAGCTGACCGGCGAGCGCGGCTTCCTGTCCCACGAAACGGCCAAACGCCTGTGGCCCGAACGCAACAAGGGCGCCGTCCGCTATGACGACGCCCCTGCCCTGGCCGAGATCCTCGACAGCCTGCCGCCCGGCCCGCTCTATCTGGCCGGCACCCAGACCTTCCTGCGGCTGGTGCGCCGGATGATCGCGGCGGACTGACTCAGTATTGGGCGAAGACGCTGGTGCTGCCGTCCAGGCCGATCATCAGCACCTCGAAGGGTTCCTTCACCGCGCTTTCCATGCCGGGCGAACCGAGCGGCATCCCGGGCACGGCGAGGCCGCGGGCCTTGTGCCGTTCGGCCAGCAGGCGCTTCACGTCCTCGGCCGGGACATGCCCCTCGACCACATAGCCGTCAACGACGGCGGTATGGCAGGACGCCACTTCATCCCACAGGCCATGCTGCTTCTTGATCGGCGCCAAGTCTTCGACATCCTTGGCGGTGACCTTGAAGCCGTTGGCTTCCATATGCCTGATCCAATCGCCGCAGCAGCCGCAATAGGGCGACTTGAAGACGGTCACATCCGAGGCAGCGGCCGGGGCCGAGGTGAAGGCATAGCCGCCAAGACCGACGGCACCGAAACCGAGCAGGGCGGAAAAGGCCATCGCCTTGGCCTTGTGGGTTATCTTCATGGGGCAGGCTCCCTCGAATGGAATTTCCGACAGGATATTCCCCTACTTCCGGAAGGGGAAGAGCGCGGAGGGGTAAGGGGGCATATTCTGCCTTTCGGGGAGCCGGAATCAAAAAACCCGCCGGCATTTCTGCCGACGGGTTCCGACGAAAGCGAGAGCCGTCTTAGAGGGAGGATTCCACCCATTCGAACAGCTTGCTCTTGGGCAGGGCGCCGATCTTGGTGGCGGCCACCTGACCGTCCTTGAAGATCATCAGCGTGGGGATGCCGCGCACGCCGTATTTGGCCGGAGTCACCGGATTCTCGTCGATATTGATCTTGGCGACGGTGACGCGATCGCCCAGCTCGGTGGACAGTTCCTCCAGCGCCGGGGCAATCTGGCGGCAAGGGCCGCACCATTCGGCCCAGAAGTCCACCAGGACCGGCCCCGAAGCCTTCAGGACGTCGGCATCGAACGACGCATCGGTGACTTGTTTCATTTCGGCAATCCTGTTCAGCTATTCCTTGGGGTCAAGCCGGCTTGCCCCCGTTCGGGGTCAGACTCTAGGGAGCCCCCCAATCCTAGTCAAGCGGCCAGCCAACCCGGCTAGATATAGGATCCGCCCCATCCCCTGTCCAACACCCTATCCGATCTGGTCCAACAGACCCGACAAAGCGTCGTCCAGGCGATGATTCTCCAGCAGCATCAGGCTGGGGCCGTCGGTCCATAACAGGCCGCAGCGTATGGCCCGGCCGGGATAGATGCAGGCCAGCGCCATGCGATAGGCCGCCATCTGGCGCAGATAGAGCTCCGGCACGTCCTCCACCTTGCGCGGCGGGCGGCGGTTGGTCTTGTAGTCGATGATCAGGACTTCGCTATCGCTGACCAGCAGCCGGTCCACCTGGCCGGAGATCACACGTTCGCCCACCATGCCGACCACCGGCACCTCGGCCCGCGATCCGGGACCGAAGATCGGCGCGAAGGTCCGGTCCTCCAGGATCGACGCCACCTCGGTGGCGATCAGCGCCTGTTCGCCGAAACTCAGGCCCCAGGGCGATTTCGCCAGGAAACGGGCCATGGCCGCGCCGCGTTCGTGCTTGGGCAAGTCGGGCAGGATCTGCAGCAGGCGGTGGACCAGGCGGCCGCGCCGGAATTTCGCGCCGTCATCCTCGCCCAGGGGCGAACGCACCGGCGGTTCCTCGCCTTCGGGACGGGACGGCGCCAGCGGACGCGGCGGGCTGGGCTCGCGCCCCGGCGCGGTCAGCGCCCAGGCGGGCAGACTGTCGGCACCCATGGCCGCACGCTCGGCCTTCGGCGCCTGTTCGGGCACCTGGCGTTCCTGGCGGCAGGACAGGCGCAGCAGGGTATTCGTAGCCGTCTCGCCCTGTTCGGCGAGGAAAGGATCCTCGACTTCCTCGCCCAACGCATTCATGGCGCGCTTGATCAGGTTGTACCAGCAATCCTCGGGCTCGGCCTTGCGGGTCTGCCAGCCGCAGACATAAAGCCGGTCCTCGGCCCGCGTCATGGCGACATAGAGCAGGCGGCGATATTCCTGGTCGCGCGCCTTTTCCGCCTCGGCCCTGGCCTCCCGGCAGGCCTCGTCTTGCATCTCGGCGCGCGGCGGCCACAGCAGCACCTCGTCCTCACGCCCGCCCAGCCAATAGAAGCGCGGTGCCTTGGCCGGGGCCTGAAGCGTATCGGGCAGGAAGACGATGGGCGCCTGCAGGCCCTTCGAGCCATGGACGGTCATGATGCGCACGGCATCGCGCGTGCCCTGTTCCAGGTCGCGCTTGATCTCCACATGGCCGGTCTCCAGCCAATGCAGGAAACCTTGCAGCGACGGCACATGGGCGCGTTCATAAGCCAGCGTCAGGCCGAGGAATTCGTCGATGGCATCCTCGGCTTCCGAACCCAGGCGCTCGACCAGCTTGCGCCGCCCGTCCTTGGCCGTCAGCACATGGTTGAACAATTCATGGGGCGGCATGCGGTCGGCGCGCGCCAGCAGGCCCGACAGCATCTGCCAAGCCGCCTCGAAGGGAGCGTTGCCTTCCGCCCCTTCTTCGCGCAGGCGCTGCCACAGATGCTTTTCGCGGCGGTTATAAGCCAGGCGAAACAGATCCTCCTCGCTCAAGCCGATCAGCGGCCCCTTCAGCACGGTAGCGAGCGTCAGGTCGTCATCGGGCAGCAGCAGGAAATTGGCCAGCGCCATCAGGTCCATGACCGCCATCTGCTCGGTCAGCACCATGCGGTCCACGCCCGCCACTTCCACCTTCAGCGTCTTCAGCTCGCGCACCAGTTCTTCCACGAAGGCCGAACGGCGGCGCAGCAGCACCATGATGTCGCCGGGGCGGATGGGACGGTTTTTGGACTCCAGCCGCTCGCCGCCTTCCACCATCTTCTGGATGCGCCGGGCCACCAGCTTGGCCAGGCGGGTACGCGGGGAATCCCCCCGGATACGCTCGATCGGCGGCTTCCAGGCCTCCGGCTCGTCGATGGCGCGCGGCTCGACCGGCGGCCACAGTTCGACCAGCCCGGCATCGCTGTCGCGCCAAGAGATATGGCGGATATTTTCGTCGCCGAAGGCCACGCCATCGCGCCCGGTCCCGTCGGCGAAGACCTTGTCCACCACGTCCAGCACGGCGCGGGTGGAGCGAAAGGAAATCTGCAGATCGACCAGGCGCAGTGGATCGCCCAGCAGGTTCAGCCGCTCGGCGAAGCTGCGGCGCATCCGCTCGAATTCGCGGGGATCGGCGCGCTGGAAGCTGTAGATGGATTGCTTGACGTCGCCCACGGCGAAGACCGTGCGCAGGGTCTCGCTGGCGCTGAGGCCCGCGAAGAAATCCTCGGTCAGGGCGGCGACGACGGCCCACTGGTCGGGGTTGGTGTCCTGGGCTTCGTCGATCAATACATGATCGATGCCGCCGTCGAGCTTGTAAAGCACCCAGGCCGAGACGCCGGGAGCGGACAGCAGGCGGCGGGCGGCCAGGATCAGGTCGTCGTAATCCAGCAGCGCCCGCCCTTCCTTGTGACGCTGATAGGAGGCCAGCAGCGCCTCGCCCAGGCGTAGCAGCCCGGCAGTGGCCTGGGCGGTGACGGCGGCGCGCCAACGGTCCTGGACCCGCAGCAGCCGCTCGGCCTCCTTCAGCAGGATGTCCGCCACATGGGGCGCGGCCTGCAAGACCTTCTTGGTGCACAGGGTCTTGCGGATCTCGCCGGTCGAGGTGAGATAGGCACGCAGCCAGTCGCGCCAGCCGTCCACCCGGGCTTCCGGCGCCGCCAGCCATTGCGCCATCAGATCGGCGCGTTCGACATCCGTCTTGCTGCCCTGGTTCAGGGCCTCCAGCGCGGCGCGGCATCCGCCGGCGTCGAAGGCGCTGTCCTCGCAGGCCGCCGCGATGACCGCCTGCGGCGTCTCGCCCCGCTCCAGTCCCAGGCGCTTGTAGAGGGCGGCAATCAGCCCGTCCACCCCGCCTTCCCGCTCGATCATCCGGCGCAGACGCCCGCGTTCCGAGGCCAAACCGTTCATCAAATCGGGAAACATGGATTCATGGACATGGCCCGTCACCTCGGCCAGGGCCTTGGCCAGCAGGTCGTCCTCGCCCGAGCGGGCGCGCATCAGAACTTCTTCCTTGGCCCCTTCCAGCAACTCGCCCGCATCGCGGTCGTCCATCACCTGGAAATGGGGCGCAAGGCCCGCTTCCAGCGGAAAGCGGCGCAGCAGCGACTGACAGAAGGCGTGGATGGTCTGGATCTTCATGCCGCCCGGCGCGTCCAGCACCTGGGCGAACAGGCGGCGTGCGGTGGTGCAGCGTTCCTCGTCAGGCGGGCTGCCCAGCAGGCGACCCAGCTCGTCCGCAAGCTGGTCGTCGGGCGCGGTGGACCAGCGGGCCAGGCGGGCGGCGATGCGGTTGGACATTTCCGCCGCCGCCGCCTTGGTGAAGGTCAGGCAGAGCAGGCGATGGGGCGGCGTCCCGGCCAGCAGCAGGTTCAGTACCCGGTCGGTCAGCACCTTGGTCTTGCCGGTGCCGGCCGAAGCGCCCACCCAGACCGATTTGACCGGGTCGGCGGCAAGCCGCTGAGGAATTTCGGGATCAGGCCGCTGATGCGTCATGGACACCCTTCAATGAAATCCGGGGCCCCAACACCCGGTGGTTTTGCATCCTTCGAGACGGCCCTGCGGGCCTCCTCAGGATGAGGGGGAAATAGCCTCACCCTGAGGAGACCGCGCAGCGGTCGTCTCGAAGGGCGAGGCGGGCCATCCCTCTATTACAAACTCAGCGCCAGATCCAGGAAAGCCTTGATCTTCTCGGGGCTCTTCACCCCCGGCGCATCCTCGACGCCCGAGGAAACATCGACGATCCGCGCGCCGCTCTGGCGCACGGCCTGTTCCAGATTGCCGACATTCAGCCCCCCGGCCAGCATCCAGGGCAGCGGCCAGGACTTGCCCTGCAACAGCGACCAGTCGAAGCTGGCGGCATTGCCGCCGGGCAGGGTCGCACCTTTCGGCGGCTTGGCGTCGAACAGCAGCCAATCGGCCACGTCCAGCCATTCATCCACCCGCGCCAGGTCCTCGGCACTGCCGATGGACAGCGACTTCATCACCGGCAGGCCGTATTCCTGGCGCAGCGCTTCCACCCGTTCCGGTGTTTCCTTGCCGTGCAATTGCAGGATATCCAGCCGCACGTAATTCATCACCGAATCGAGCAGGCTGTCCTCGGGATCGACGAACAGGCCGACTCGGGCCAGTTCCTCCGGCTCCAGCTCGGGCGGCAGCAGGCTCAGCAATTCCTGAGCCCGCTCGACCGTCACCGAACGCGGCGAGGGTGGATAGAAGACCATGCCGATGAAGGACGCACCGCTTTCATAAGCCGCCGCCATGGCCTCTTCGCTGGTAATGCCGCAAATCTTGACGTCGACAGCCACGTCTCTAGCCCTCCGCCAGTTCTTCGGCGATGCGCCGCGCCGCGACGGCGGGATCGGACGCCTCGGTGATGGGACGCCCGATGACCAGGTAGTCGGCCCCCGCGGCCATGGCTTCCGCCGGTGTCATGATACGCTTCTGATCGTTGGCGGCGGCCCAGGACGGACGGATGCCGGGCACCACCAGCTTGAAATCGGGACCGCAATGGGCGCGCAGATCGGCGGCCTCGCGCGGCGAACAGATGACGCCGTCGCAACCGGCGTCCTGGGCCAGGGCGGCGAGGCGGCGCACCTGATCGGCGACCGACGCCGTCACGCCCGTTCCGTCCAGCCCCGCTTGGTCCATGCTGGTCAGCACGGTCACGGCCAGGACCAGGGTGCGGGAACCACCCTGGCGGGCCTGGGCCTCGGCGGCTTCATCGCAGGCCGCGCGCATCATCTCGGTACCGCCGCAGGCATGCAGCGTGGTCATGAAGGGGCGCAGCCGCAGGGCCGAACGCATGGCGCCCGCCACGGTATTGGGAATGTCGTGGAATTTCAGGTCGAGGAAAAGCGGCAGGCCGCTTTCGGCCACCGCCTCGATCCCGGACGGGCCGTTGGCGCAGAAGAATTCCAAGCCAAGCTTGATGCCGCCGATGCTGCCCGCCAGTCGCTGGGCCAAACCTGTAGCTTGGCTGACATCGGTCGTATCCAGCGCGCAGAAGACGGGAGAGGCGGAAGAGGGAGAATGCATCGGGTAATCGCTTCGGTGGTCAAAGCTTCTTGTTACAGCGGTTTTATGCGGAAGGGTAAATGAAAGTTCGTGTCAGGCCCATTCCATCACCATTCGCGCGGCCACATGGTCGGCAAAGGCCGTGCCGACGGGAAGGAAGAAGGTGATCTGGGTGCCGTCCTGCCGCCCCGGATGCCGCCCCCGCGCCAGATCGGCCAGGTCGGCGCGCAGGGCATCGGGCGCGATAACGCCCTTGCGCAGCGTCTGGGCCAGATCCCCGGCACGCCGCAGGCCCGCCTGACGGGCATCGGCGAACAGCGCCGCGCGCCGCATGGCCTGGTCGTCGGCGCTGCGCAGATCGGGCCGGTTGGCCCCCGCAAGCTCGACATAGGTCCCGGCCTTCAGCCATGTCCCCTGAAGCAACGGCGCGGCCGTCCCCGCCGCCACCAGGATACGTCCCGCTTGTCCCACGGCCGCGGCCAGATCGGACACCGTCCTGCCGCCCACCGCCGCCGCCAGGGCGGCGGCCTTGGCCTCATCGCGGCCCCAGACCAGGAATTCCGCGCCGGAGGCATTCGGGGCATGGGCGCGGGCCAGGGCGGTGGCCAGTGCCCCCGTCCCCACCACCAGGATCGGCGCCACCTCGCGGCGGGCCAGGAAGGAAGCGCCCAGCAGGGAAACGGCGCAAGCACGCAGGCGCGCCAAAGCCGGGCCGTCGAAGACGCTCCCTTCGAGGTCGACAGGATCCTGCCGGGTACACAGATCCGAGGGGCCGGCCTCCACATGGACGCGCCGCACCGGCATGTCCTGACCCTCGGCCAGGGCGGCCTGCAGCCGGGCCGACAGCGCCGCCAGGAAGGCGGGCTGCCCGGCCAAGCCGTCCAGGGCGGCCGCGTCGAAACGGCGCCCCGCCTCGGTGCCTTGCATCGTCAGTTCAGGGGACGGGCCGACGAGGGCGGCGCCTCGGTCGAAGGATGTTCCAGGGTGGAGGACGCCGGGGCGACGATGACTTCGCGTCCCGCCGCGTCACGTCCGGGCTCGACCAGCGTGGCGGCCTTGGCCTTCAGTTGTTCATTCTCGCGTTCCAGGGCGCGCAGGCGGCGGCGGTCGGCCCGCGCGGCGGAACGGCGGCGGCCCTGGCTGAACCACAGGATCACGGCACCCGCCAGCAGCCCCACCATGAACGGCACCAGCACGATCAGGAAGAGCGGCAGGCTGAAGGTGAAGGGTAGCGGCCACAGCTCGACCGTCGTCGTCTGCCGGTTCGAAACGGCGAAGACGATGGCGATCACGGCAACGGGTAGTCCGATCAGCCAGGCCAGGACACGCAATGAACTACTCCTCGTCGCCGCCGGTATTCAGCCGCTCGCGCAGCTGCTTGCCGGTCTTGAAGAAGGGAATGGCCTTTTCCGTCACTTCCACCGACTCGCCGGTGCGCGGGTTGCGTCCCTGGCGGGCGTCGCGGTGCTTGACCGAAAAGGCCCCGAAGCCGCGCAATTCAACACGATCGCCCCGCGCCAGCGCTCCGGCGATCTCGTCGAAGATGGTGGTGACGATGCGCTCGACATCGCGCTGGTAGAGATGCGGGTTCTGCTCCGCAATGCGGGCGATGAGCTCCGACTTGGTCATGGCGCGATCAATTCCTAGAAGCCTTGATGAACGGGCGGCATCGGCGCCCGGACCTGGAAAGTCTGCCCAAGCATCCCCCCTGCGTCAAGATAAGCCTTTCATTAACAACACTTTACGTCTGAACCGCGCGAGTGCAAGGGGCAGGAGGCCAGATTGCCGCAGGGCATAAGGGCCAGCCGCCAAGAAGGAGAATGCGGAAGGATAGGCCCGCCCCGCCGCTTGGGTCGGCGCCCAAAAAAGAAGGCGGTGCATGCACCGCCTCAAGGTTTTTCTCCTGGGGAAGGATATCCGCCTATGCCGTCTCCGGCGCTCCGGCCGAGGGGGGCGTGCGCCCGGCGGGCTTGTCCGCATGCCCTCCCGGCACCGCCTTCTCGGCTTCGCGCTTCTGGTTGCGGCGGCGGGAGATGAAGGCGTTGAACTCGCCCACGATGCCCCGGCGGAACATCAGCACACAGGCGACGAAGATGACGCCCTGGATGATGGTCACGAAGGCGCCGAAGGTGGCGAAGTAGTTCTGGATCGACACGACCAGCAAGGCGCCGACGACGGGGCCGAACAGGGTGCCCATGCCGCCCAGCAGGGTCATCAGCACCACCTCGCCCGACATATGCCAATGCACGTCGGTCAGCGAGGCCAGCTGGAAGACCAGCGACTTGGTCGATCCCGCCAGGCCGGACAGGGCCGCCGACATGACGAAGGCGGTCAGCTTGTACTGGTCGACCTTGTAGCCCAGCGAAATGGCGCGCTGCTCGTTCTCGCGGATGGCCTTCAGCACCTGGCCGAAGGGCGAATGCACCACGCGCCAGATCAGCAGGAAGCCGATCAGGAAGACCGCCAGCACGAAATAGTACATGGCCGTGTTGTTGGCGAGGCTGATGAAGCCGAAGAGATGGCCGCGCGGCACCGCCTGCAGGCCGTCCTCGCCGCCGGTAAAAGGCGCCTGGAGGGCGAAGAAGAAGACCATCTGGGCCAGCGCCAGGGTGATCATCGCGAAATAGATGCCCTGGCGGCGGATGGCGATGAGGCCGACGACCAAGCCCAAGCCAGCCCCCACCACCATCCCGGCCAGGATGCCGATCTCGGGCGGCAAGCCCCAGACCTTGACGGCATGGGCGGTGACATAGGCCGACATGCCGAAGAAGGCGGCATGGCCGAAGGACAGCAGGCCTGTGAAGCCGAGCAGCAGGTTGAAGGCGCAGGCGAACAGCGCGAAGCACAGCACCTTCATCAGGAAGATCGGATAGAAGAGCAGCGGCGCCACCAGAAGCCCGGCGAGCAGGATTCCGTAGATGATGTTGCGGTTCAGCTGGGACATATTAGTGCGCCTTCCCGAACAGGCCCGCCGGTTTGATCAGCAGGACGATGGCCATGATGACGAAGATCACGGTGGAGGAGGCTTCGGGATAGAAGACCTTGGTCAGGCCCTCGATGATGCCGAGGCCGAAGCCGGTCAGCACCGCGCCCATGATCGAGCCCATGCCGCCGATGACCACGACGGCGAAAACGATGATGATCAGGTTCGAGCCCATCAGCGGATTGACCGAATAGATCGGCGCGGCCAGAACGCCCGCGAAACCGGCCAGGGCGACGCCGAAGCCATAGGTCAGGGTGATCATCACCGGCACGTTGATGCCGAACGCCTGGACCAGGGTCGGGTTTTCCGTCGCCGCGCGCAGATAGGCGCCAAGCTTGGTCTTCTCGATCAGCAGCCAGGTGCCCAGGCAGACCGCCACCGAGGCCACGACAACCCAGGCGCGGTAATTGGGCAGATACATGAAGCCCAGATTCTGGCCGCCCTGCAGGGCGGCGGGCTGAGCATAGGGCAGGCCCGAGACGCCGTAGAGGTGGCGGAACACCCCTTCCAGGATCAGCGCCAGGCCGAAGGTCAGCAGCAGGCCGTAGAGATGGTCCAGCTTATAGAGGCGCGAGAGGAACAGCCGCTCGATGATGATGCCCGTCACGCCGACCAGCAGCGGGGCGAGGATCAGCGCCGGCCAATAGCCGATGCCCAGGATGTTGAGCAGCAGATAGGCGAAGAAGGCGCCCATCATGTATTGCGCGCCATGGGCGAAGTTGATGATGTTGAGCAGGCCGAAGATCAGCGCCAGGCCGAGGCTCAGGATGGCGTAGAAAGCGCCGTTGATCAGGCCCAGCAGCAGCTGGCCGAACAGGACCTGCGGCGGGAAGCCGAGAAGTTCCGCCATGGCGTCAGACCCCCAGATATTCTTCGAGCTTGGCGCGGTTGCGCTCCAGCTCGCTATTGGCGATTTCGTCGATCACCTGTCCATGCTCGACCACGTAATGGCGGTCGGCGACGGTGGCGGCGAAGCGGAAATTCTGCTCGACCAGCAAGATCGTCAGGCCGCGTTCCTTGAGCTGGCGGATGATGGTGCCGATCTGCTGCACGATCACCGGGGCCAGACCCTCGGTCGGTTCGTCCAGCAGCAGCATCTCGGCCCCGGTGCGCAGGATGCGGGCGATGGCCAGCATCTGCTGCTCGCCGCCCGACAGCTTGGTGCCCTGCGAGGTGGCGCGTTCCTTCAGGCGCGGAAACAGGTCGTAGACCTCCTCCAGGCTCATGCCGCCGGGCTTGACCACGGGCGGCAGCATCAAATTCTCGCGCACGTTCAGGCTGGCGAAGATGCCGCGTTCCTCGGGGCACCAGGCGACGCCGAGGCGGGCGATCTTGTTGGGCGGCAGGCTGATCGTCTCGGTGCCCTGATAGCGCACGGACCCCGTGCGCTGGCCGACCACGCCCATGACGGATTTCATGGTGGTGGTCTTGCCCGCGCCGTTGCGGCCCAGCAGTGTCACCACCTCGCCCCGGCGGACCTGGAAGGTCATGCCGTGCAGGATATGGGATTCGCCGTACCAGGCCTGGAGATTCTCCACCTCCAGCAGCGCCGGCGCGGCAGCAGCGCCCGGGGACGGGCGGACGGACGTGTTGGTGTCAAGCATGGCCGGTCCCCATATAGGCTTCGATGACTTCGGGATTGCTGGACACCTCTTCGTAGGTGCCCTCGGCCAGGATCTCGCCGCGCTGGAGCACGGTGATGGTGTCGCACAGCTTGGCGACCACCGACATGTGATGTTCGACCATCAGGATGGTGCGGTTGGCCGAGACCTTCTTGATCAGGTCCGAGATGCGGTCGATATCCTCGTGCCCCATGCCCGCCATGGGCTCGTCGAGCAGCATCATCTCGGGGTCCAGCGCCAGCGTGGTGGCGATTTCCAAGGCGCGCTTGCGGCCATAGGACAGCTCGCCCGCCGCCACATCGACGAATTCGTCCAGGCCGACGGCGGAAATCAGCTCGCGGGCGCGCTCGTTGAGCACGTCCAGGCTCTTGTCGGAACGCCAGAAATGGAAGGTGGTGCCGAGCTTGCGCTGCAAGGCCACCCGCACATTCTCGAGCACCGACAGATGGGGGAAGACCGCGGAAATCTGAAAGGAACGCACCATGCCTTGGCGCGCCAGGTCGGCGGGCTTGGCATGGGTGACGTCGCGGCCGTTATAGATGATCCTGCCCTGAGTCGGCGTCAGGAACTTGGTCAAGAGGTTGAAGCAGGTGGTCTTGCCTGCGCCATTGGGGCCGATCAGGGCGTGGATCGAGTGGCGACGCACCTTCATGGTCACGTCGTTGACGGCGACGAAGCCCTTGAAAGCCTTGGTCAGCCCTTCGGTCTGAATAACGTAATCGGTGCTCATGCCCGTCTCCATGGTCGGAGGAAACCAAGCCTTCCGGCGGGACGGGAAACCGGCAGGACCCGGCCCCCCGCCCCTTTCCGCGGAAGGGTCAGCTCGCCTTCTTCACCAGCGGGCATTCCTCGGACAGCGGACGATAGGCTTCCTCGCCGGGAATGGTGCGCAGGATGTTGTAGTAGTCCCAGGGACCCTGGGATTCCTCGGGCGTCTTGACCTGGGCCAGATACATGTCGTGGACCATGCGGCCGTCTTCGCGGATCACGCCGTTCTCGGCGAAGAAGTCGTTGATGGGCGTGGCACGCATCTGCTCCATCACCTTGTCGGAATTATCGGTACCGGCGGCCTCGATGGCCTTCAGGTAATGCATGACCGAGGAATAGACGCCGGCATGGGCCATGGTCGGCATGGTGCCGCCCATGCGCTGGGCGAAACGCTGGGCCCATTCGCGGCTTTCATCGGTGCGGTCCCAATAGAAGCCGGTGGTCAGCAGCAGGCCCTGGGCGGTGTCCAGGCCCAGCGAGTGGATGTCGCTGATGAACAGCAGCAGGCCGGCGAGGCTCTGGCCGCCCTGGACGATGCCGAATTCACGCGCCTGCTTGATGGCGTTGATGGTGTCCGAACCGGCATTGGCCAGGCCGATCACCTTGGCGCCCGAGGCCTGGGCCTGAAGCAGGAAGGAAGAGAAGTCGGAATTCGGGAAGGGATGGCGCACCGCGCCCTTCACTTCGCCGCCCGCCTGCTTGACCACGGTGCTGGTGGTGTTTTCCAGGTCGTGGCCGAAGGCATAGTCGGCGGTGACGAAGAACCAGGAATCGCCGCCCTGCTGCACCACGGCGCTGCCGGTGCCGACCGCCAGGGCATAGGTGTCGTAGGTATAGTGGACGCCATAGGGCGAGCAGTTCTTGCCGGTCAGGGCGGTGGAACCGGCGGCGTTGTTGACGACGATCTTCTTGCTCTCGCGGCCCACTTCCTGCACCGCCAAGCCGACCGACGAGGTCACCAGGTCGAAAATGGCATCGACCTGTTCGGCATCATACCATTTGCGGGCGATGGAGGAGGAAATGTCGGCCTTGTTCTGGTGGTCGGCCGAGACGACCTCGATCGGCATGCCGCCGATCTGGCCGCCGAAATCCTCGACGGCCATGCGCGCGGCCTCGACCGAGCCCCGCCCCGACAGGTCGGAATAGGTGCCCGACAGGTCCGTCAGAACGCCGATCTTGACCTTGCCGTCGGTCAGTTCCAGCGCCTGGGCCGCACCGGTGACCAGCGACAGGGCTGTCGCCATGCCAAGGAATGCACGGAAATTCATTGAAAGCCTCCCAAATTTTCTGGTTGTTCAAGCATGTTCCTCAGCGCGGTCTTGAGGACCTTGCCGTAGTTGTTCTTCGGCAGCGCCTCGACGAAGCGATAGCTCTTCGGCCGCTTGAAGCGGGCGATCTGCGCCAGGCATAGGGCATCGAGTTCCTCGGGCGTCACCGTTTCGCGGGTCACCAGGAAGGCGACCACTTCCTCGCCCCATTCCGGATCGGGGCGACCGATCACGGCGGCTTCCGCCACCGCCGGATGACGGAGCAGCACTTCCTCGACTTCGCGGGGATAGATGTTGCTGCCGCCGGAAATGATGAGGTCCTTGGAGCGGTCCTTGAGCGTCAGGAACCCCTCCTCGTCGAACAGGCCGACATCGCCGGTATAGAGCCAGCCGTCACGCAGGGCCTGGGCGGTGGCGGCGGGGTTGTTCCAGTATCCGGCCATCACCACATCGCCGCGCACCACCACCTCGCCCGCCTCTCCGGGGGGCAAGGGCAGCCCGGCCTCGTCGACCACCCGCACCTCGACATTGCAGAAAGGCGTGCCGACCGAGGCCAGGCGCTGCTCGAAACGCGGATGGGACTCGTCGAGCAGCCGCCATTTCGGCATGGCGGCGATCGACATCGGCGCCTCGCCCTGACCATAGATCTGCGCCAGCTTCGGTCCCAAGGCCGCCAGCAGGCGGCGGGAATCGGCGGCATAGAGGGGGCGCCACCGGCGATGATGGTCTTCAGGTTGCCGGTATCGGTCGAGCCCATCAGCGGGCTGTCGAGCAGGCGGTGGATCATCGTGGGCGCGACGAAGAAACTGACCCCACGATGGGAGGCGATCAGGTCGAACATCTCGGCCGGATCGAATTTCCCGCTTTCCGGCACCACATGGGTCGCCGCCGCCGCCACATAGGGCAGGATGTAAAGGCCCGAACCATGGGACAGCGGCGCGGCATGCAGGATGGAATCGCGCGGCCCGACCGTGTCGACGTCGACGAAATAGGCGCAGCTCATGGCCATCAGGCTGCGATGGCTCAGCAGCGCGCCCTTGGACCGCCCCGTCGTGCCGCTGGTGTAGAACAGCCAGGCGCCGTCCAGCGGCGTACATTCCACCGGTTCCATCGGCTCGGCGGCGCAGAGGGCGGCATAGTCACGGCTGGAAACGGGGATGATGCAGGGCGCGGGCAGCAGGCCGGCGATGGCGTCGTTGACCGTCTGGGCGGTGTCGTCGGTGACGAAGCAGAGGCGCGCGCCGCAATCTTCCAGGATCTGCCCGATCTCGCGGGCATGCAGCCGGGGATTGACCGGCACGGCGATCAGTCCGGCATACCAGATGGCGAACAGGGTTTCGAGATAAGGGACGCTGTTGCGCATCACCAGCGCCACCCGATCACCGGGCCGCAAGTCGTGACGCACACGCAGCGCGGCGGCGATGCCACCGGCACGGCGGGCCAACTGTCCATAGGTCAGAAGGCGCTGGCTGCCCAGGGCCACGGCCGGAAAATCGGCACAAGAGGTCCCGGCGCGGGCCAGCAGATTGCCCACGTTCATCAGACGTTTACTCCCTTGCGGACCAGACCCGTTTTCGGATTCTGACGTGCTGTCTTTCCGACATGCACGCGGTCCTGCGCACCGAAGAGCATGACGACAAGTCGCAAGGGGGGGCACCCCCCGAACGGGGGGAAAAGCAAGGACTAGCCTTCAGGGCTAGAACACTGCCTAGTTCGATGGCCGAGGGCGCGGCGCGAAGGAAAAGGCGGAAAAATGGCGCCCGCCCCGTCGCCTCAATAGCGGGACAGGATCTGCTGCATCTGATCGATTTCCCGCTGCTGGGAATCGATGATCTGTCCGCAGAGCCGGACGATCTCGGGATCGGTGATCGCAGCCTGCTCGCACACCAGAATGGCGCGGGAGTGATGAGGAATCATTGCCCTCAGAAACTGCTCGTCCCCCACCAGGACTTCCGCCCGCCCGAGCCACAAGGCGGCCACGAACAGAAGGGCGAAGCCGAGGATCAGCGCCATGTTCAGCGCCTTGTTCGGAAACATTCCCCCCATGAGGACAAGCATGAGGATCGCCATCGGCGCGACCATGAGAAGCGCCATGTAGAAGTTGCTGATATTAAGGTGGAAGTGATCCCAGCTATTCACGAAGGCCATCGTCAGGACGAACATGACCGCCGTATTTATGATGAGCATGAGGGCAAACTTGGCGTAAGAATTCATCTTTCTCCCCTCGCCAGGAGACACCATCCCTGCGGCATATATGTTACCGCCTGGCATGACGGGCATTGGGAAAAGGGGGTAAAGCAGCGGCCCGGCCGCTTGCGGAGAGAGGCTTCCCCTACTCCAGCAAGCCCAGCCCCCGCGCCGCCGCCAGGGCCTGGGTGCGGGAGGAGACGTCGAGCTTGCCGTAGAGGCCCTTCAGATACCACTTCACCGTCTCGTCCGAGATATTCAGGCGCTGGGCGATCTCGCGGTTCTTCAGGCCCTCGGCGACAAGGCGCAGGATCTGCACCTCGCGCTGGTGGAAATCGCGCAACGGCGAAGCGGGCTGGGGCTTGAGACGGCTTTCACCGCGCCCGATGCGCAAATCGGCGAGGATGCGGGACGCCTCGGCTTGGATGGCGGGCGTCGGCGCGCCCTTGCCGCTCGCCAGGCGCTTGAGCAGCCGCACCGCATCCGGCCCGGCCATCAGGAACAGACGCGCCAGTCCTTTTGCCCGCCCCAGCGCCTGGGCCATCTTGTCCAGCGCCCGCCCGTCCTCGCCCAGCGCCCACCACGAGGCCGCCTGCATCGCCAGGAAGATCAGCGCATGGCGGTTGCGCTGGGCCTTCGAGGCGCTGCGCAGGGCCTCGGCGGCGAGGCGGATGGCCTGCTGGTGCTGGCCCTGGACGGCGGCGAGGCGGATTTCGGCCATCATCGCCAGTTCGGCCTTTTCCGACAGGCCGTCGCCGGGCGGCGCTTTCTCGGCGCGGGTGGCGGCGCGCAGGCGTTCCACCGCCCGTTCCGCCCGCGCCACATCCCCGGCATCCAGGGCCGCCAGGGCTTCCAGCACATCGGCGCGGAACACCACCCGGCTGACCGCCAGGCGGCGGGCCAGACCGCGCGCCCGGTCCAGGTCCTGGCTGGCCCGGTCCGCCCGTGCGGCGGCGGCGAACAGGCGCGACCGCTCCACCAGCCCGACTCCGAGGAAGCCGAAGGCATCGCTGTTTTCCAGGATGGGGATGGCCGTTCCCAGATGCTCCAGCCCTTCCTCGATGCGGTTGTATTCATGCAGCACCGCGCCGAGCTGGACATGCAGGAAGGCCGAGGCGATGCAATGGGTCCAGCGCTTTTCCTCGGAATAGGCGAGCGAGGCGCGCAGATAGGCTTCCGCCTCGGCCATCTCGGCCTTCAGGAACAGCAGGGTGCCGATATTGAACCGCGCCAGCAGATTGACCATGGCGCTTTCAACACGGGCGGAATCCTCGACGGCGCAATGGAAATGACGCTGGGCCTCGTCGAAACGGCCTCGGCTGCGCATGACATAGCCCATGATGATATGGGCGAAGCCGCGCATCGCGGCATCCTCGTCGGGCACCAGGGCGGCCAAATCGCCGATATCCTCCTCCACGTCGGGTTCATCGCTTTCGATGACGCCCATCACCGCCTTGAGGATCTTCAGCTCCACCGCCAGCGGCACGATGCCCGCCAAGCCTTCCGCCGCATCGCCCATGGCCTCCAGCCCGGCCTGGGCTTCGGCCATGCGGCGGCGGGCGGCGTCGAACTCGCCGAGATAGGCCAAGGACCAGCCATGCAGGATGCACAGGCGCGGACGGCGCAGCATCAACTCCTGAGGCAGGCGGTCGATCCATTGACGGATCTGTTTGAACCCGCCCGCGCGGAACCAGTCGCGTCCGACGCTGGACAGCAAGGTGGCGGCGCGTTCGTGGAAGCCCCCGGCCATGGCATGGCCCATCGCCTCGATGACCATGCCGGCATCCTCGAACCACAAGCTGGCGCGGCGATGCAGCTCGGCCACCAGCTGCGGCTGCTCCTCGTCCAGGCGGTCGCGCAGGAACTGGCGGAACAGGTGGTGATAGCGGAACCAGCGGCGATTCTGGTCCAGGCGGAACAGGAACAGGTTGCCGCGCTCGACCATTTCCAGCATCCGCTGTCCGGCGGGCAGCCCGGTCACCGCCTCGACCAGCGGTCCGGACAGGCTTTCCAGCACCGAGGAGCGCAGCAGGAAGTCGCGCATCTGCTCGGGCTGGCGGGAAAACACCTCGTCCATCAGGTAATCGGCCAGTTCGGCTTGGCTGCCCGAGAAATCCTCGACGAAGGCCGCCGGATCGCCGCCGCCGCGCAGCAGCAGGGCGGCCAGTTGCAGCCCGGTGATCCAGCCCTCGCTGCGTTCGGTCAGCCGCCCCACCGATTCATCGGACAGGGACAGGGCCTGGGCGGCGCGCAGATACTGGCTGGCCTCCTTGGCCGTGAAGCGGAGTTCCGGCCAGCGCAATTCCACCAATTGCCCGCGCGACCGCAGCCGGGCCAGGGACAAGGGCGGTTCGTTGCGGCTGCCGATCACCACCATCACATTGGCGGGAAGATAGGCGATGAAATGGTCGAGAAGCTGGTGGATGCGCCCCTGCGTGATGACATGATAATCATCCAGGAACAGGGTCAGCGGGCGGCCCAGCGACAGCAGGTCGTTGGCGAAAAGCGGCACCGCGTCGCCGACCGCCGCCTCGCTTGCCGTCTCCAGCAGGGACAGGGCCTGCGCGCCCAGACCGGGATGGCTTTCCCGCACCGACCAGATCAGATGGGCGAAGAAGGTCGAGGCATCGTCGTCGCCCGCGTCCAGCGACAGCCATGCGGCCCCGTCCGCCGCGTCATGCCAGCGCGCCAGCAAGGTGGTCTTGCCCGCCCCCGCCGGTGCCGAGACCACCACCAGCCGCGCCTGCCGCCCCCGCCCCGGCAGCAAGGCCTCGACGCGCGGACGCGACACCAGCCGGCTTTCCGAAACCGGCGGCTTCAGCTTGGTGGCAAGGATCGCCCGGCTGCCGCCATAGGGCAGGCTGGGCCGTGAGACGCTCATGACGCTATCCGGTGATTATGGCCGGAGAACATTCTGCGCGGAATTCTGCTTTCTCCGCTACCTTTGCTGCTGCCGATCCTAACGCAAATCCGGCATAGCCAAAAGGGCCAGCCCCAAAACGGAAGACCGGGCATTAAGCCCGGTCTTCCTCGGACGCCGTCCTTCCGTAGGTTCTTGATTCGACGCAGCTTCTTCAGGCTGCTTGCGCTGCACGCGGCAACGACTGGATGCGGGAAAGATTGACAATGAAGCGGCGGCGCAGGGATACGAGATCGGCGCCGTCCGTTTGCTTGACCAGGGTCAAGACCCGCAACGGGTTCACCGCCTTGCTGGGCAAGGAAGAGAGGTCCAAAAGGGAAAAGGTCTCGGCGGAGGCCTGCTCCACCACCCGGGCGGCCCCGGCCATGTTGGGCGAGAGCGGCAGGCCGCAACGGGCGATATGCGCCACTTCGCTGCGGATGCTGGCCGGGTCCCGGTCCGACTTCACGCCATAGCTGGCCTGGTCGGTATGCTCGATATGGTCGAGGATACGGCCGTAGAATTCCTCGATCCGCTCGGCGATCTCGCGATAGGGCAGCAATCCTTCCTTGTAGGGGCGCTGGATGGCCTCATGCCAGTAATCCAGGATCTTCATGTGGACGGCCTGATGCTGCTCCACCGTCTGGGCCGCGATCAGGCTGCGGTCCAGGGAAAAGCTCATGCCTTCTTCCTCGCACAGGAAATGAACGAAAATATAAAGGGTCAGCTTGTCAAGTTGACGCTCGGCCATGGCCGTCTGGTTATCCCGCAAGGCCCTGCTGAGATGATCGAAAATGATCAGGAACACGGCATGCTGCCAATCATTGTACCAATGCTCGGTACGCAAATGTTTCGGCAGCCTCTTGATCATCGCTCGCGCTTGATGAATGACTGCCTTTTCCATCTTGGATATTTACACCCCTCGCCGGATCGGTATATTTTTTATTTGATTACAAAGGGCATACCACCCTCAGAGGGGCGACTATTACTAAAGCAGAAAGCTAAGACAACCCACAAATAGCCTAAACATACTTTCGGATTTCTATCGTTTTTTCATTGAATTTTACATAATTTGCGAAACCACTGGCAGCGCTGAAATTTTTTACAAATCCTTCACATTCCCAGGCATCCTCATACTTTGGTATGCATACCAAAGCCCCGCGCGCGGCTGCCGCAACGCAACACCGACTTGACGCGGGGGGATTCGCGGACAAAATATTCTCATGGCGGAGCCTCAGATCCGGGGTCCGCCGGTTACGGGCGCCGCTTTCGGGCCCGAAGCCGTACTCGCTCACCTTTGAGGAGGACGCATCACGTGACCCGCCTTTCCACGTTCAACAGTCCACTCCTGCTCGGCTTCGACCATTTCGAACGGGTGCTGGACCGGATATCGAAGACCTCCGCCGAGGGCTACCCGCCCTATAACATCGAGCAGATCGGGGAGGACGGCCTGCGCATCACCCTTGCCGTCGCCGGCTTTACCATGGACAATCTCCAGGTTGCCATCGAGGACAACCAGCTGATCATCCGTGGTCGACAGAGCGAGGACGACAACAACCGCGTCTTCCTGCATCGCGGCATCGCCGCCAGGCAGTTCCAGCGCGGCTTCGTCCTGGCCGAAGGCATCGAGGTGAAGGGCGCGTGGCTGGACAATGGTCTCCTGCATGTGGACCTGGTCCGGCCCATACCGGAAACCCGCATACGCACCATCAAGATTCAACGTGCCCCTAACCAGTCTCAGGGCACGACGGCGCCGCAGACGATAGATGTCGACGACGCACAGGCTGCTAACCGGCCCGGCCAGGATTAGGCCGACGCCAGAAGGAGGTGCGACATGAAGGACGACGCCACCAATAGCCCAGGCCAGGACCTGCGCGACATGTCGGCGCATGACCTGGCCCTGTGGGGCCTGCAGGACGTTGCCTACGTCAAGCGGGTCATGGAAGACGGCGAAGAAGGCTGGGCCATCTATGCCGCCGACGGCACCCATATGGGCATGGCCCCGGAACGGGAACTGGCCTTTGCCGCCATCAAGCAGCACGATCTGGAACCGTTAAGCGTTCACTGAACCAGGTCCTTCTTTCCTGAACGAAAAAAGGCGGCCTCCATCGGAGGCCGCCTTTCTCGTGTTATGCGTTATGTCCGGGAAGGGGGCTCAGGCCGCCCGGCTGGCCGGGGATTCCGTCAGGAGAGCGTAAAGGGCATCGGTCTTTTCGGTGCCGCGCAGCTTCTCGCAGATGGATTTGTCCCGCAACAGACGCGACACCCGCGCCAAGGCCTTGAGGTGATCCGCGCCGGCCGACTCCGGGGCCAGCAACAGGAAGATCAGGTCCACCGGCTGTTCGTCGATGGAATCGAAATTGATAGGTCGCTCCAGACGGGCGAACAGACCATGCAGGCCGTCCAGGTTGGGCAGCTTGCCATGCGGGATGGCGATTCCGTTGCCCACGCCGGTGGTGCCAAGGCGTTCGCGTTCGAGAAGCACGTCGAAGACTGCACGTTCATGCAGTCCGGTGATCTCCGCCGCGCGGCGCGCCAGTTCCTGCAGGGCCTGCTTCTTGCTGGTGGCCCGCAGATTGGCAATGATGCTTTGCGGGGTGATCAGGTCGGCAATTTCCATGACAATACCCTCATGGTTGCGATAGGGGCGCCCCGAGAGGTTTCTACTGTTCTTGTTATCTTTGTCGGTCTGACAGGGAAGCCCACCGGGCGGGCGGTCCTGTATCTGGCGGATGGGCGACAATCCTTTCCCATCCCGATAGCCGCTTCCGGCTTCATATCCACTTTCCGCCCAGCCTCGTTTCCAGCCACGGCCATGCTATAAGCCGCTGCCGTTTCAGCCCGGCCACCGGTATGGCCGTTGAAGGGCCGGAACATAGTTCCCGCTTCCCGGCAAGTCAAGCCGCAGCGCGGCCTAACCCTTCCGCGTGTGCCTTTCATACCCCCAACGCCTTTTCGCGACGGCGCTGCACGGAAGATGGGATGCGCATGGCTTCACGATATTTGGCCACGGTCCGGCGGGCGATGTCGATTCCGTCCTCCTTCAAGATTTCAACAATCCGGTCATCGGACAAGACCTCCTTTGGAGTCTCCGCGTCTATCAAGGACTTAATCCGATGACGTACCGCCTCAGCCGAATGTGCTTCCCCCCCTGCGGAAGCGGCGATGGCCTGGGTGAAGAAGTATTTCAGCTCGTATATACCCCTTGGCGTGGCGATATACTTATTCGCAGTGACGCGGCTGACGGTGCTTTCGTGCATGCCGATCGCCTGGGCGATATCGCGCAGAACCAGCGGACGCAGATGCTGCACGCCCTTGGCGAAGAAGGCATCCTGCTGGCGCACGATCTCGCTGGCCACCTTCAGGATGGTGGTGGCCCGCTGGTGCAGCGACTTGACCAGCCAGTTGGCCGACTGGAACTGCTCGGACAGATAGGTCTTGTCCTCCTTGCTCAGGCTGGCCGCGGACACCTTGGCGTGATAGCGGGTATCCACCAGCACCCTGGGCAGGGTTTCGTTGTTCAGCTCGACGAGCCACTCGCCCCCGGCCACCGGGCGCATCAGCACATCGGGCGTCACCGGCTGCGCCACCACATGGTCGAAAGCCAGGGCCGGCTTGGGATTCAACGCCTTGATCTCGCCGATCATCTCGGCCAGATCCTCGGAATCGACGCCGCAGACCCGCAGCAGGCCCGGCAGATCGCGCCGCGCCAGCATGTCCAGATTGTCCAGCAGCGCCTGCATGGCCGGGTCCAGGCGGTTGCGGTCGCGCAATTGCAGGGCCAGGCATTCCGACAGCGAGCGGGCGAATAGTCCCGCCGGGTCGAAGTGCTGCAGGCGGGCCAGGACGGCCTCCACCTTCTCCAGCGGGCAGCCCAGCAATTCCGCCACTTCGTTCAGGTCGCCGCGCAGATAGCCCACCTCGTCCAGCATCTCGATCAGATGCAGGCCGATGATGCGATCGGCGGGATCGGGCAAATCGAGGTTGAGCTGCTCGACCAGATGGTCGTGCAAGCTGACCTCGCCCGAAACCATCTGCTCGAAATCGCCGCCGCCGCCGTCGAAACCCTGGCCGCCGCCCCGCCCCCATTCGGCAAAGGCCTCGCCGCCCTCGTAGCGCTCGCCGTCATGCCCGTCGGAGGCGCTGTCATTGTTGAAGGTGTTGTCGTAATCCACGTCCAGCGGCGTTTCATCGCGGCCGGGCATGGCATCGAGCATGGCGCCGTCGCTATCACCGGTCCGGTCCTCGGCAGGCGGCACATGCTCGTCGTTGCCGCCATCCTCGCCATCCTCGCGCTGGAGCAGCGGATTCCGCTCCAGTTCCTGCTCGATGAAGGCGGACAATTCCAGATTGGACAATTGCAGCAGCTTGATCGCCTGCTGCAATTGCGGCGTCATGACCAGGGATTGCGTCTGGCGAAGATCAAGCCGAGGTGTTAGCGCCATGAGCCTGTTCCGTCAGAGACTGAAGCGTTCGCCGAGATAAACCCGCCGCACGCCGTCGTGCGAAACGATCTCGTCGGGAGTCCCCTCCATCATCACCGTGCCGTCATGCAGGATATAAGCGCGGTCGATGATTTCCAGAGTCTCGCGCACGTTGTGATCGGTAATCAGCACGCCCAGGCCGCGATGCTTGAGATGCCCCACCAGCTCGCGGATGTCGCTGACCGCGATGGGATCGATGCCGGCCAGGGGCTCGTCGAGCAGGATGAAATGGGGCTGAGCGGCCAGGGCGCGGGCGATTTCCACGCGCCGCCGTTCGCCGCCCGACAAAGCCAGGGCCGGGGCGCGGCGCAGATGGGTGATCGAGAATTCCGCCAGCAAATCGTCGAGCATGGCCTCGCGCCGGTCGCGGTCGCGTTCGACCACTTCCAGCACGGCGCGGATATTGTTCTCGACGCTCAGGCCCCGGAAGATCGAGGCTTCCTGCGGCAGATAGCCGATGCCCAGCCGGGCGCGGCGATACATGGGCAGGTTGGTGATGTCCTGGCCGTCCAGCATCACGCTGCCGGAATCCGGGGTGATCAGCCCGGTGATGCAATAGAAGGAGGTGGTCTTGCCGGCACCGTTGGGCCCCAGCAGCCCCACCGCCTCGCCCCGCTGCACCTTCATGCTGATGTCGCGCAGCACCGGCCGCCCCTTGTAGCGCTTGCCGATATTCATCGCCATCAGGCCGGGATTGTCGGTCACCAGACGCGGACCGGAACCGCTATGCGGATTGTTCTCGGCGTTCATGTATCTCCTAGCGGGTGGAGGTCGTCGGGGCGGGCGAAGACTGCGGGGATTGCTCGGCCGGTTCGCGAAGCTCGCGGCGGGCTTCGGGCACGAAGACACCGCGCACCCGGCCTTCCGCAGCCTGGCCGCCCGGCGGTGCCGGGAACAGGCGGCTGACCCCGGTATTGAGGTTCATCGTCGCATAGCCGCCGGCCAGATGGTTATCGTCGCGGCTCAGCCTCACCGAGCCGATCAGCTCGGCGATACCCGTTTCGGCATCATAGCTGCCCCGGTCGGCCGAGGCGCGCTCGCGCTGGGAGGACACCACCACATTGCCGAATCCGCGCGCCACCTTGAGGCGCAATCCGCCCGTCCCCGGCTGGGGCGCATTGCCCGTGCGCTGCGCCTGGGTCTCTTCCGCCAGATCGGCTGTGATGACATCGGCATCCAGGCGGCGGTCGGGCGCGATCAGGCTGGCCTTGCCGCGCGCCACCGCCAGCCGCTTCGCTTCCCAATATTCCAGGCTTTCATGGGCGATGACCTCTTCATCGGCCGTCACCAGCCGGGCCGGCTGGCCGACCAGGACCAGCACCGCATCATCGATATTATAAGTGGCGTTGCTGCCGGTGGCGGTCTCGGTGGCGGTGGCGATGGTCACCGCGCCGTCGGCATCCAGCCGCCAGATCTCGCTTTCGCCGTCAGGGGTCTGGCGGTAATGGGCGGTCAGGGTATCGGCGCTGATCGTCACATCGCCCCGCGCCGCGCGGGCATTGCCCCGGGCGATGAAGACCTGTCCGTCCTGGCGCCACTCGATGCCGTCATCGGCGGTGACCTCGATGGGCAGGGTCTGCCCCTGGCTGGCGAATTCGAAGGCCTGAGCCGGCCAGACGCTCCCTCCGAGCCCCAGGGCCACCACGGCCGCCGCCAGAAGAGAGCGGCGCATCCTCACTGCTTCACCCCGCCACTCTTCAGCACCGCCCGGGACTGACCGGTGAAGTGAACGACACGGCCATGATCGGAGATGACGAAACCTTCGCCCTCCGCCTCGCCGAAGCTGCCATGGGCCTGGACCGGAGTGTCGCCCTCGGCGCGGCCTGCCTTCAGCGAGATCCGCGCGGCCGTCGTATGGACCTGATAGCCGTCCTGGTGGTAGAGGTCCACTCCGCCCAGGAGATCGAGAAGCTCGCCTTCCTGGCTGTAATAGCCGAGCCGGGAATCCATGCTGATCTTCTTGCCGTCCGCCCCGGTCATGTCGGCCCGCGGGGCATCGAGGGTCACCACGCCGGTCAGGCTCTCGACCTGCGAAGCGGAATTGGCGGTCACGAAGAACAGCCGCCGCTGCGTGTCGCTGCCGAAGAAGCGGGGATTGTTCATAGTCAGCGTGTCGGCCTCGGAAGGGTCCATGTCCGACAGGCTGAGGCTGAACGACTGCTCGGCCATCCCCGAAAGCTGCGGCCAAGCGAAAACCAGCCCCATCAGCGCCGCCGCCAGGGCCGGCAGCAGCCGCTTCATGACATGGACGAAGCGCGAATAGCCGAAATCCGCCTTTCGCGGCGCGGCTGCAAGGGGGGTGTTGGGATCAACGGTCGCGGCCATGGCGTTCCTCGGCGGGATCAGGCGATACCGGCCCGCAGGCAGTCGTGAATATGCAGGATGCCCACCGGACGTCCCTCTTCCGCCACGAACAGGCTGGTGATGGTGCAGCTGTTCAGGATGCGCAGCGCCTCTGCCGCCAGAAGCGAGGGGCGCACCGTCTTCGGCGCCGGGGTCATCACCTCGCCGGCGGTACGGGCCAGCAGGTCGTCGGACAGATGGCGGCGCAGGTCGCCGTCCGTCACGATGCCGACCAGCAGGCCGTCTTCATCGATGACGCCGACGCAGCCGAAGCTCTTGGCGGTCATGACCAGCAAGGCCTCGGACATGGGCATGGAAGCAGGCGCCAGCGGCAATTCCGGCCCCTGATGCATCAGGTCGCCCACTTTCAGCAGGCGCCGGCCCAACTGGCCGCCGGGATGGAAGACGCGGAAATCAGCCGCCGAGAAGCCCTTGCGCGCCAGCAGCGCCACGGCAATGGCGTCGCCCAAGGCCAGCATGGCCGTGGTCGAGGTGGTCGGCGCCAAACCCATCGGGCAGGCTTCCTTCAGGCGCGGCAGGACCAGGGCGGCATCCGAGGCCTGGGCCAGCGAGCTTTCCTCCCGCCCGGTCATGCCGACCAGCGGGATGGCGAAGCGCCGGGTATAGGCGATCAGGTCGGAGAGTTCGGGCGTCTCGCCGGAATTGGACAGCGCCAGCACGGCGTCGCCCTTGGCGATCATGCCCAGGTCGCCATGGCTGGCTTCGGCGGGATGGACGAAGAAGGCCGGTGTCCCGGTCGAGGCCAGGGTGGCAGCGATCTTGCGCGCCACATGGCCGCTCTTGCCCATGCCGCTGACCACCACCCGGCCCTGCACCGCCGAGAACAGGTCGATCGCCTGGACGAAGCCCTCGCCCAGACTGTCGGCCAGCACGCGCAAGGCATCGGCCTCGGTTTCCAGCACGCGGCGCGCCGCGTCCAGATCGGATTCCGCCGGAACGGCGGCAAGGATGGCGGTGGTCGAAGAAGTCATCTAGGCCCTGCCCTCACTTTCGCCCCGCTCCACACCGGGGCGCCGGCCGGACAATCCAGCCGTCATGCAAACTACGCGCCGGACGGCATGAAAGTCAACGAAACCAGGGTCCAGGGTGGTATGAAGGACGACGATTACACCAAAGATCGTCCCCGGGCGGAGCCTCGCCCTGCCTGGACCCCGGGCTTCCCTGAGCCGGTCGGAGCAAGCCAAGCCCGCCCCTTCCGTCTCCGCTCTTTCTTTTAATGAGCGAAAATGTCCTGCTCTTCCCAGCCGTTCAGGTCCAGGGCCGCGCGGCCGGGCAGGAAATCGAAGCAGGCCTGGGCCAGGTCGCGCCGGCCCTCGCGGTCCAGCAGCACGTCCAGCTTGGCCTTCAGCGCATGCAGATAAAGAACGTCCGACGCGGCATAGGCCAGCTGTTCGTCGGTCAGGCTGTCGGCCCCCCAGTCGGAGGTCTGCTGCTGCTTGGACAGTTCCACGCCCAGCAGGTCGCGGCACAAATCCTTCAGGCCATGACGGTCGGTATTGGTGCGCACCAGCTTCGACGCGATCTTCGTGCAGAAGACCGGGGCGCAGACCACACCGAGATGGCGCTGCAGGATGGCAATGTCAAACCGCCCGAAATGGAACAGCTTGGTCACTGCCGGATTGGCCAGCAGCGCCTTCAAATTCGGGCAGTCATAGACTCGGTTGGGCAGGTGGACCACATGGGCGGTGCCGTCACCGGCCGAAAGCTGCACGACGCAAAGACGGTCGCGATGCAGGTTCAGGCCCATGGTCTCGGAATCGACGGCGACCATGTCGCCGAAATCGATGCCGGCCGGAAGATCGCCACGATGATAGGAAATGCTCATCTCTTACTCCCCCTTGTGCCCTGCCGGATTATCGGCAGTTTCAGGTATTCGACAACAAGGGGGGAGTAGAGAGAAATGGTGCCCAGGAGAAGACTCGAACTTCCACGACCTTTCGGCCACTAGAACCTGAATCTAGCGCGTCTACCAGTTCCGCCACCTGGGCACCGCGCTCGCCCCGCAGGGCGTCGATGGCGGGATATGTACTGGGGACGAGACGCCCTGTCAAAGGCTTTTCGTATGGTTTGTCATTTTTTTTACAGCCCCACCCTAAACCCACACTTTCGCAGGGGTCCGGCTTGCCAACAGTCGCGGAAAGTTTTAGCTTCCCGCTCAATGATTTGAGCATGGAGAAGGCTCTTATGGCACGTCGTCTGGTCACGGTCTTCGGGGGATCCGGCTTCATTGGGCGGCATCTCGTCAAGCGCTTGGCGCAGGAAGATTGGGTCGTCAGGGTCGCCGTGCGCGATCCCGATGCGGCCGCTTTCCTTCAGCCGCTCGGCAATCTGGCGCAGATCGTTCCCGTCGCCGCCGACATCACCCGCCCCGCTTCGGTCGCCGCCGCCGTCGAAGGCGCGGAACTGGTGATCAATCTGGTGGGCATCCTCTTCGAGCGCGGCAAGAGCGGCTTCCAGGCCGTGCATGTGGACGGCGCCGCCAACGTGGCCAAGGCCGCCAAGGCTGCCGGCGTCTCGCGCCTCATGCATATGTCGGCCCTCGGCGCGGACAAGCGGTCGCAATCCGACTACGCCCGCACCAAGGCCCTGGGCGAGGACACCGTGCGCGCCGCCTTCCCCGAGGCCACCATCTTCCGCCCCAGCGTGATCTTCGGCCCGGAAGACGATTTCTTCAACCGCTTCGCCAGCCTGGCCGCCAACGCTCCCTTCCTGCCGGTGATCACCCGGGACGGGCTGAAGCTCAAGAACGAGGGCGGCAGGCTGCGCTTCGACTGCTTCGGCAGCGGCGGCACCAAGTTCCAGCCGGTCTATGTGGGCGATGTCGCCGAAGCCTTCATGAAGGCCGCCGCGGACGAAGCCACCAAGGGCCAGACCTACGAATTGGGCGGACCGCGCGTCTACACCATGAAGGAAGTGATGGAACTGGTCATGGCCCAGACCGGCCGCCAGCGCCGCCTGCTTCCCCTGACATTCGGGCTGGCCGGCTTGCAGGCCGCTATCCTGCAATTCCTGCCCAAGCCCATGCTGACGCCCGACCAGCTGCGCCAGTTGCGCAACGACAACGTCCTGACCGGCGGGCAGCCCGGCCTGAAGGATCTGGGCATCAACCCCACCGCCGCGGAAGTGATCCTGCCGCTTTACCTCGACCGCTTCCGCGAACCCGCCGACCGCACGCTGACCCGCCTGCGGATGAAGTAAGCCCCAAGGCCGCGTTTCCCGATGGAAGCGCGGCCTTTCTTCAGGGCACGTATTTCCCGTGATCGGGCACGGCGAGGGTCTCGAAATCGCTGACCAGGCGCTCGAGTCCCCGGCTCAGGCCGTCGCCGCGCATGGGCGTACCGTGGCCGGTCGCCGCGATGGCCGGGCGCAACGCCGCCAGTTTCTCCACCGAATGCCGCGCCGCCTTCCAGTCCTGGGTGAAATAGGCAGGCGGCCCATGCACTTCCGGCTCCTGCACCGCGACGGCATAAAGGGATTCCTGCTTCACCGTCACGAAGGCATCCCCCGCGATCAGGCAGCGGTCCTGCTCGCGGAAGAACGAGACATGACCGGCGGTATGACCGGGCGTCTGGATCCAGCGCCAGCCGGGCATGTGCGGCACGCCGCCATCCTCGGGCAGGGGCCTGACGCGGCTGCCAAGATCGATGGCCTTGTTGGGATAGGTGAAGGAGAGGCTCGCCAGCACGCCCTCGCCGATGCTGGGATCGGGCGGCGGATAATCGGCTTGGCCGGTCAGATGCGGCATCTCCTGGCGGTGCGCGTAGACCGGCACGTCCCAATGCTCAAAGAGCTGGGGAAACGCTCCCACGTGATCGAAATGCCCATGGGTCAGGATGACAGCTTCCGGCTTGGCGCCCTTGCCGAAATGCCGCTCGGCGGTTTCCAGGACCTTGCCGGCGCAGCCGTTCAGCCCCGCATCGACCAGCACCCAGGAGGAGCCGGAGCTCCAGAAATAGAGATTGACGAAAAGATAGCGCAGCCGGAGGAGATCCGGCGTGACCTCATCCACCTTACTGATAACCGCCATGTCCTGCCCCCGCCGCTCTGCCTGAAGGATGCTTCATCCTCTTGAACAGGGGCGGCGGGAATCCGGTTCCAGGCGGAAGGGCCTTTCTCAGGCCGGAACGGCCTCCCGCTGCAGCGGCGCCTCGCGGATCGGCAGATGCACCAGCCCGGCGAAGACGCCGAGCGCCAGGGCGGCAACCCAGACGGCATCGTAGGACCCCGTCAGGTCGTAGACCAGCCCGCCGCTCCAGGCGCCTAGGAAGGCGCCCACCTGATGGCTGAGCATCACCAGCCCGAACAGGCTGGCGAGGTAGCGGGGACCAAAGATCTGCGCGATCAGCCCGCTGGTCGGCGGCACGGTGGACAGCCACAGGAAACCCATGACGCTGGCGAAGATCAGGAAGGAAGCCTCGGTCTTGGGTGCCAGCATGAAGGCGCCAATGGCGACGGCGCGGCCGAAATAGATTCCCGACAGCAACCATTTCTTCGGATAGCGCCCGCCCAGGGCCCCGGTCGTCAGCGTCCCGAAGATGTTGAACAGCCCGACCAGCGCCAGGGAGGTGGCGGCCACCGCCGGAACCATGCCGCACAAGGCCGAGAAGACCGGCAGATGGACCGAGATGAAGGCCACATGGAAGCCGCAGACGAAGAAACCGGCCATCAGCAGCAGATAGCTGCGCTGTCCCGCCGCCTCGCGCAGGGCCTCCGTCAGGCTCTGCTGCCCCACACCCTGCCCCGGCTCGGGCTTGCCCGCCAGGGCCAGACCGGCAGGCACCATCAGCAGACTGATCGCCGCCAGCAGCAGCAGCGCCGTTTCCGGGCCGAAGCCGAGATTGAGCTGCTGGGTCACGGGCGCCATGATGAACTGGCCGAACGAGCCGCCTGCGCTGGCGATTCCCAAGGCGAAGCTGCGCTTCTCGGGCGGCACCGCCCGGCCGATGGCTCCCAACACGATGGGGAAGGTCGTGGCCCCGACCCCCGCTCCGATCAGCAGGCCGGCACTGCCATGCAGCATCCACACGCTGTCGGACATGCCCATCAGCGCCAGGCCCGAGGCATAGACGGCACAGCCCAGGGCCAGCGTCTTGGCCGTCCCCCAGCGGTCGGCCAGCATTCCGCCCAGCGGCGAGGCCAGGCCCCAGACCAGATTCTGGATCGCGAAGGCAAAGGCGAGAGTCCCGGCACTCCAGCCCTTCTCGTTCATCAGGTCGGGGATGAACAGGCCCAGGGACTGGCGAATGCCCAGGTTGAGGGACAGCACCAGCGACCCGCAGAACAGGATCAGGATTGGCAGACGCCAGGATCTGGACATGGAAGGCTCCGGGTAGAACGGAGCCAAAGGATCAACCGACCTGCCGGGTCTGTCAATGGAGCAGCCGGAAGAGGCGGAATGCCGCCGGACCTGCGGCGCTACGACGCCTTTTTCAGCCCGCCGCTCTCGGACAGGCTCTGGCGGAGTTCCAGATAGTTCATCAGGTCGCGCAGGGCCAGCACGCCGACCAGCCGCTCGCGTTCGGTGACCAGCAGGCGGGTCTTGCCCAGCCTTTGCATCATGCCCAGCGCCTTGCCCGCATCCTCGTCGGCATCGATGGCGTTGTCCGCGCCCACCGGCTCCATGACGGCGGAAACGGTGGTCCAGCGCCGCCGCCCGTCCTCGATCCGCTTGACCGCCTCCAGCGACACCACCCCTTGCAGGCGGCCGTCGCTGGTGACCGGGAAGTCCTTGAAATAGTGGTGGAAGAAATATTCCTCGACCAGCCGGTTCAGCGGCAGGTCGGGGTGGACGGCAATGGGGCGGTGACGCATGAAATGCCGCACCGGACGGGCCGAGAAGACGGTCTGGGCGACTTGCCGCTGGGTGGCGCTGGCGGCAGCCATGCGCACGAACAGGCCGATCAGGAACCACCATACCGCGCCGACCACATTGCCCCAAAGCAGCGACACCAAGGCCAGGGCGATCAGCACCATGCCAAAGACCGATCCGGCCTGGGCGGCGATGCGGGTGGCCCACAGGATATCGCCGCGCCATCCCCACAGGATCGAGCGCAGCACCCGCCCGCCATCCATAGGAAAGGCCGGGACCATGTTGAACACCGCCAGGATCACATTGATGAAGGCCAGATAACCGGCCACCGCCGCCGCCGGATGCAGGCCGGGCTGCGCGGGATCGCCCAGCGCCGCCTCGAGCCCCAGCACCACGCCCCAGAATCCCAGGGCGACGGCCAAACTGGTCAAGGGACCCGCGATCGCCATCAGGAATTCGCCCTTGGGCGAGGACGGCTCCTCCTCCATCTCAGCCACGCCGCCGAAGATGAACAGGGTGATGCCGTTGATGGGCATGGAAAAGCGCCGCGCCACCAGGGAATGGGCGAATTCATGGACGATGATGGAAAAAGCCAGCCCCACCAGCCCGGCCAGCCCCATCGCCCAATACGCCCCCGGCGCCAGGCCGGGCAAGGCCTGGGGGAAATAGCCCTCCGCCAGGCTCCAGGTGATCAGCACCGCCAGGAACAGCCAGGACAGATCGACCCGGACGGCGAAGCCCATCAACCGGAACAGGGTGACGCGGTGGCCGAACATGGGGCGGACTCCTTCGGTTGCCGATATCCACAGACCTTTGTCCTGGGGAAGGGGTTTCAACCCCTGCAGCTTGCGGCCCTTCCAAGAATCCCCATCTTTTCAGGGAGTATTGCATGCCGGCGGGAGAAACCCCATGCGCATCGGTGTCCCCAAGGAAATCAAGACCCACGAATACCGGGTCGGCCTCACTCCCTCCAGCATCCGCGAACTGGTCCATCGCGGGCATGCCGTGACCGTCGAGACCCAGGCCGGTCTGGGCAGCGGCTTCACCGACGCGGATTACCGCGCCGCCGGGGCCGAGATCGCCGGCGAGTCCCGCTCCGTCTTCCAGGACGCCGAGATGGTGGTCAAGGTCAAGGAACCCCAGCCCGGCGAATGGGCCATGCTGCGCGAGGGGCAGGTGCTGTTCACCTATCTGCATCTGGCCGCCGATGCCGAACAGGCACGCGGCCTGATGGCCTCGGGGGCGACGGCGATCGCCTATGAGACCGTGACCGACCGCTTCGGCCGCCTGCCCCTGCTCGCCCCCATGAGCGAGGTCGCCGGACGCATGGCGGTGCAGGCCGGGGCCCATTGCCTGGAAAAGGCGCAAGGGGGGCAAGGCGTGCTGCTGGGCGGCGTCGCCGGGGTGCCCTCGGCCCATGTGGTGGTGCTGGGCGGCGGCGTTGTCGGCTCCAGCGCTCTGCGCATGGCGATCGGGCTGGAAGCGCGAGTCACCGTCATCGACCGCTCCCTCCCCCGCCTGACCGAGCTGGACGACCGCTGGGGGCCCCGCCTCAACACCCTGTTCGCCACCATGGACGGCATCGAAAGCGCGGTGCTGGATGCTGATTTGGTGATCGGCGCGGTGCTGGTGCCCGGCGCCGCCGCGCCCAAGCTGGTGACCCGCGAGATGGTGTCGCGCATGAAACGCGGCGCGGTGGTGGTGGACGTCGCCATCGACCAAGGCGGCTGCTTCGAGACCTCGCACCCCACCACCCATGCCGAGCCCACCTATATGGTCGATGACGTGGTCCATTACTGCGTCACCAACATGCCCGGCGCGGTCGCCCGCACCTCGACCATCGCCTTGAACAACGCCACCCTGCCCTTCGTCCTCGCCCTCGCCGACAAGGGCTGGAAGCAGGCCCTTGCCGACGATCCGCAGCTGCGGAATGGCCTAAACGTGCACGCCGGAAGGATTACGCACGAAGCGGTGGCTCAAGACCTGGGTTACGGTTATTCTCCCGCCGCCGACGTCCTTACGTGACGGGCAGACCTAAGGCACAAGGAACGATAGCAGCATGGATATCAAGAAGATCCCGATCGGCAAGAACCCGCCGAACGACGTGAACGTGATCATCGAGATCCCGCTCCGCAGCGACCCGGTCAAGTATGAGGTTTGCAAGGAATCCGGCGCGATGTTCGTCGATCGCTTCCTGCACACCGCCATGTACTATCCCGTCAATTACGGCTTCGTCCCGCACACCCTGTCCGATGACGGCGACCCGGTGGACGTGATGGTCCTGGGCCGCGTCCCGGTGGCGGTCGGCTCCGTCCTCCGCTCGCGCCCGATCGGCGTGCTGATGATGGAAGACGAAAGCGGCCATGACGAAAAGATCCTGGCCGTACCGCACACCAAGCTGCACCCCTTCTACGACGAAGTGAAGAAGCCCGAAGACCTGCCGAAGATCCTGCTTCAGCAGATCGAGCACTTCTTCGCCCACTACAAGGACCTCGAAGAAGGCAAGTGGGTCAAGATCAAGGGCTGGGAAGGCCCGGAAAAGGCCGCCGAAATGATCCAGGCCGCGATCGACCGCGCCACCAACAAGTAATTCCGGCACCGCCAGAACGACCTCGAAACCCCGCCGTCCCCGGCGGGGTTTTTATTTGCGCCGCCTTCAAGGACCTGAGCCCTCGCCCCCCCCCCGCAAAAGCGGGAGTCCATGCAAGCGGTATCGACTTTGTCAGCAAGCGGTCAAACCGGGCAGCATCAGCTAGGAGGCCCGCTTGAGTATCTCCATGGCCTTGTTGAGCTGGCTCATGCGGGCATGGCTGCCGTAATTGCTGTCGGGGTGGTGGATGGTCGCCAGCATTCGGAACTTCGCGCGCACTTTCCGCATGTCGGGATTGGCCGAAGGCGGGAAGCCCAGCACATGCAAGGCTTCGGCGCGATTGCGCGGCCCCTCGGCCAAGGGCTCGAAGGCCAGCACGGAAATGATGGCGCGCATGCGCTCCATCTCTTCCAGATGCTCGGGCAGGCGCTGCGGCGTGTAGTCCTGGGGAACGGGGGCGGAGCGGCCCAGGCTGACGGCCAGTTCGCCCCGGTCCATCGCCAGCGCCACGCCCAGGGCCTTGCGGATGAATTCCACCTTGTAGCCCTGCGGCATGCGGACCTGCAGACGCGGCTTGCGGCGCCAGGGGCGGCCCTCGGCGGGGCCGGATTTCAGCACCACCGTCTCGCGGTCCTCGGCCTCCGGCTCGCCCGGATCGGGAAAGGCCTGGATCTCGCCAGCCGGCACCACCAGCAGGACGGAACGTGCCAGATCGCCCACATTGACCCGGCGCTTCGCCGCCAGCGCCTCGATGGCATCGCGGAAGGCGCTGGCACAGGGGATGGTATAGGAATGCTTGAGAAAGCTAACCGTCATTCTGCGAAATCCCATACCGGCGCCCTTAGCGTCTTTTGGTTTGGGAAACGAATAGGCGTCGCAGGACAGAGCGTCAACTACCCATGTCGATGAAAGGACTTCTCCTTCCGGACAAGCCTACAGCAGCGCCTTCACCGCCAGGTGAATTCCCAGCGCCAGCAGCCCAAGGAAGAACCAGCGCCGGAAGGCCTGCGGGCTCACCCTGCCGCGCAGCCATTGCCCCAGGAACATCCCGGCCATGGCGGGAAGCAGCGCCAGCAGCGAGACCCCGGCCATGTCCTGCGACAGTAGCCCGCCATACATCAGGCCAAGCGCCAGGGCGATGGTGGAAACGGTAAAGGAAAGGCCCAAGGCCTGGATCAGTTCGTCCTTCTCCAGGTCCAGCGCCTGGAGATAGGGCACGGCGGGGATCACGAAAACGCCGGTCGCCGCCGTGATCCAGCCGGTCACCGCCCCGACCAGAGGGGAAAGCCACCCCTCCGTCCGCGCCGGAACATTCAGGCGGAAGGAAGCGAGGCCGAGAACGGCATAGGCCACCAGGGCAAGCCCCAGGGCCGTCGTGGCATGGGCCGCATTCGCGCCGCCCAGCATCCCCGTCCCGGCCCAGGTCCCGAAGCAGATCCCCGCCATCATCGGCCAGAGGCGGCGCATCAGCCTGACGAGGCCGGGACCGGCGATCAATTGCCAGAGATTGGTGACCAGCGACGGCACGACCAGCAGGGCGGCCGCCTGGGCCGGTATCATCACCAGGCCGAGCAGGCCGACCGCCACGGTGGGCAGGCCCAGGCCGATAACGCCTTTGACGAAGCCTGCCAGCAGGAAGACGAGGCCGATGAAGGCCAGAAACAGCGAAGACTCGAACATGGGGGCCAGCTTGCTTGGCGCCCGGCATGATGACAATCTGGGATTTCCGGCACGAGCCTTCGCCTCACACGAAGGCTCATCCCCCTGTCCCTTCTTCTGGGAAGACCCCCATGCGCTTCGACCTGACGGACCTACGCCTGTTCCTGCATATCGCCGAGGCGGGAAGCATCACCCAGGGCGCCGAGGCGGCCGGACTGGCGCTTGCCTCGGCCAGCGCCCGGGTCAGGGGAATGGAGGAAACGCTCGGCGCTCCCCTGCTGGAACGGGGCCCCCGGGGCGTCCAGCCGACTCCCGCCGGGCAAGCCCTGGTCCACCATGCCCGCCTCGTTCTGCTACAGGTCGAGCAGATGCGGGGGGAGTTGGGGCAATATGCGCAGGGGCTGAAAGGTCATCTGCGCCTGTTGTGCAACACGGCGGCGCTGACCGAATTCCTGCCGGAAAGCCTGGGCGCGTATCTGTCCCGCCACCCCCATATCGACATCGACCTGGAGGAGGGACTGAGCTACGAGATCGCCCTGGCCATCGCCGAAGGACGGGGAGATATCGGCATCGTCGCCGATACGGTGGACCTGGCGGGACTGCAAACCTTCCCCTTCCGGGTCGACCGGCTGGTCCTGGTCGTGCCGCAGGACCATGCCTTCGCCGGACGGCGGGAGATATTCTTTCACGAAACGCTGGCCGAACCCTATATCGGCCTGACGCCCGGCAGCGCCTTGCAGGATCATCTCGTCCAGCACGCCATCCGGGCCGGGACGCCCTTGAAACTGCGCGTGCGCCTGCGCGGCTTCGAGGCGGTCTGCCGCATGGTGGCGAGCGGCGTCGGGATCGCCATCCTGCCCGAGACCGCCGCGCGGCGCTGCCGCCGTTCCATGCCCATCCGCCTTCTGCGCCTGAAGGACCCGTGGGCGCTGCGCCGTCTCGTCCTCTGCGTCCGGCGTTTCGAGGCCTTGCCCCTCCATGCCCGGAAGCTGGTCGAGCACCTGACGGCCGAGCCGGGGCCGCCCCATGCTTCGAGACGCCGCCAGGGCGGCTCCTCGGCATGAGGCTAATTCGGAAAATATCTCAATAGGTTAACGGAGGCCCGCAGGGCCGTCTCGAAGCATGGCCGCTTTACAGACTGTGAGCCACCGCAAGGGCATCACGATCTAGCATACTGCGGGAAAACTCCTATTTTTCTCGTCATTCCCGCGCAAGCGGGAATCCATGCTGCCGCAGCATCGGTCTTGAGCGGTTCACATCTCCACAAGCCCCCATATGGTCCCCCGCTTTCGCGGGAGTGACGATGCGGTGCAGACAGAGCCGATTTTTCCGCAACCTGCTAGACTCTCGCCTGCACCCCATTCGACGCCTGGAGGCTTTACTCCGCCGTCGCCAGCGGCAGGCGGCGCCCGCTGCGGAACAGTTCCTCCATCGCATCGGCCGGCAACGGGCGGCTGAAGAAATAGCCCTGCATCTGGTCGCAGCCCAGGCGGCGCAGGAATTCAAGCTGCTCGACCACTTCCACCCCTTCGGCCACCACCTTCAGCTTCAGTGCATGGGCCATGGCGATGATCGCCTTGACGATGGCGGCATCGTTGGGATCGGTGATGGCGTCGGTGACGAAGGAGCGGTCGATCTTCAGCTTGCGGATGGGGAAGCGCTTGAGCACGCTGAGCGAGGAATAGCCGGTTCCGAAATCGTCGATGGAACAGGAGATTCCCATTTCCTCTTTCAGCATCTGGACCACGGCGATGGCGGTATTGGCGTCGCTCATGGCCGAGCTTTCCGTCAGCTCCAACTCCAGCAGCCGGGGCGGCAGGCCCGTCTCGGCCAGCACGTCCTGGACCGTGGCGATGAGCTGGCGGGAATTCTGGAACTGACGGCCCGAGATATTGACCGCCACCGGGACCTCGGCCAGACCGGCCTCCATCCAGGCGCGGTTGTGGCGGCAGGAATCGCGCAGCACCTGTTCGCAGATGGCGTCGATCAGCCCGTATTCCTCGGCCACCGGGATGAAATCGCCCGGTGGCACGATGCCCTTTTCCGGATCCATCCAGCGCACCAGGGCCTCCATGCCGACGATCGCGCCGCTCTGAAGATCGAGCTGGGGCTGGTAGAAGGCGACGAATTCCTCATGTTCCAGCGCACGGCGCAGGCGGTTCTGCACCGACAGGGTGCGGGTCGCCAGATCGTTCATCTCGCGCGTATAGAATTGCTGGGTCCCCGGCCCCTGGCTCTTGGCATCGGCCAGCGCCGCCTCGGCATTGCGGATCAGGGTCGAGGCGTCATCGCCGTCATTCGGGTAGAGAGCCACCCCGCCGCAGGCGCTGAGGTCGAACTCCCCGGCCTCGATGACCACCGGAACATGGAATTGCGAAAGGATGCGGTCAACGGCGCGGTTGATGTCGCGCTTGGTCGCCAGGCCGTCGAGCAGGACCAGGAAACGATCGCCGCTGGCCCGCGCCAGCAAATCGCCGCTCTTCAGCGCCTTCTGGAGGCGCTGCGCCACGGCGATCAGCACCTGATCGCCCACGGCATGGCCCATGGTGGTGTTGATGATGGTGAAGCGGTCGATGCCTAGCGACAGCACTGCCAGCCTCTCCCGGCGGTCCAGCGCGCGGCGCGAGGCCTGTTCGAAAAGCTCGATGAAGCGGGTGCGGTTGGCGACGCCGGTCAGCGGGTCGTGATAGGCGAGGAAGGACAGGCGTTCCTCCGCCTCGCGCCGGTCGGTCACGTCGAGCAGCACGCCGTCCCAGACCAGATCGCCGTTTTCCATCTGGCGCGGGCGCGACCGGCCACGCAGCCAGCGCATCTCGCCATTGCGGGCGATGACGCATAATTCCTCGTCCAAGGGTTCGAGGAAGCGCGCCGAGCGTTGCAGGGCATCGGCATAGCTGTCACGCGCCTCGGGCGTCAGGGCCTGGACGAACAGCGTGGGATCGTCGAGCAATTCCCTCGGCTCGACCCCCAGCACCTGGCGGCAGCCCTCGCTGACATAGGAATAGATCAGCTGCCCGTTGGTCTTCAGCACGCGCTGATAGACGATGCCGGGCAGATGGGTGGCGATGGTATGCATCCGCTCCTGGCTTTCGCGCAGGGCGGCTTCGGTCTGCTTGCGGCCGGTGACGTCGCGGGCGATGCCGACGAAGAGGCGGCGGCCTTCCATGCGGACTTCGGTGGTCGCCAGTTCCATCGGGAAGACGCTGCCGTCGCGGCGCTGCCCCAGGAATTCCACCGGCCCGTTGCCGATAATGCGGGATTCCCCGGTTTCCAGATACTGGCTCAGATAATCCGCATGGGTACTGCGGTAGGGCTCGGGCATCAGCAGCCCCATGGACCCGCCCACCAGTTCCGAGGCGGAATAGCCGAACAGCCGCTCGACCGCCGCATTCACGTTCTCGATGCAGCCATGCTCGTCGGCGGTGATGATGCCGTCGGCCGCATTGTCCATGATCATTTCCAAGCGCTGTTCGATGCGCTTGCGGTCGGTCACGTCCAGCAGCACGCCGTCCCACAGCACCTCCCCGCCCGACAGGCGCTGAGGCCGCGAGGTGCCGCGCAGCCAACGCACCTCGCCGTCCCGGGTGATGGCGCGGAATTCCTCGACGCAGGGCTCCAGCAAGGCGGCGGAACTGCGAATCGCGGCCATATGCTCGTCACGGTCGGCCCAATGCACCACTTCCAGGCAGCCCTCGGCGTTCACCCGCATGTCTTCCGGGCTGTAGCCCAGGATGTCGCGCACGCCGATGGTGAAGAAGGGATAGAACAGGGCGCCGTCGGGGGTCTGCATGCGCTGGAAGACGATGCCGGGCAGGTTGGCGATGATGCCCGCCAGCCTTTCCTCGGTCTCGATCAGCGCGTCTTCCAGTTCGGTGCGGCCCGACACGTCGCGCAGCACCACCACATCCAGATTATAAACGCCGTCCGCCGGGGTGACGGTGACCTCGAGCGTGACCGGCGTACCGTCCAGGCCGATGTGAAGGCAGCGCTGCGGCATGCCCGGCCCGGCCTGGCGCGCGGCGGTAAGGCAGGCGGGAAGCGCGCTGCTCTTTTCCAGCAGCGAATCCAGCGTCTGGCCCCGCATCTGCACCATCGTCCGGCCGAACAGTGCCTCGGCCACCGCATTCATGCCGGCGATACGCCCATTCCCGTCTAGCGCTAGAATGGCGTCAGGCGCACCGTCCAGGATTGCGCGCCAAAGCACGCCTTCCTTGTCGGGGGAGGCCGTATCTACCGTCTCCGTTAGCATTACCCCAGTGCTGTTCGGCACCGCCGTCTCCGAAACCTCTGGCCAGGCTGCGACCTCTGTCCGCAGCGTTCCCAATCGTAGAGGGAGCGTTGCGCCGAAGCAACCATCGTTCTGCCCAAAAGTGATGTCACGAAAGTGTAAGAATGTGGTGTAGGAGCGGTTGCTTTTATGACGATTCTGTTGCAATTCTCCGCCCGCCAATAACCACATGCGCGATTTATCCGCTGCAGGAAGCACCTATGGTAAAATACGGTCGCATGTTTCTTTTCCATTGGGGTCTGCCTTTGGCGGCTGTGGCGGCCTTGTATGGAATTTTCCAGTGGTTTGCAGAACGGAACCTGGGCGTCGCCCTGCGGCCCGAGGCCATTCCCGCCGATCTGACCCTGCATCTGATCCTGGCGGTGCTTCTCCGTGCGCTGTCGCGCAACCTGGCCGTCTTCCTGGTCCTGGCGACGGTGCTGATGGCACTGCTCCATCTGGGCAACCCCATGAAGATCGCCATTCTCGGCGGCCCCCTGATGCCCGACGACGCCGGTTCCCTGCCGACGCTGATGCTGCTGCTGGAAGGCGGCTGGCTGGTCCTGGGCTGGCTGGCCATCGCCGCGCTGACCCTGTCGCTGCTGGCCGCCATCACGCTGAAGCCCTGGCGGGCGCGCATCGCGGCCCTCGGCCTCGCCGGTGCCGTTGCGGCGATCACCCTGACGCCCCAGCCGCTGGTCGCGGCCATGGACAAGCGCTTCGGCAATATCGTCTGGGACCAGCACGGCAATTACATCCGGCGCGGCCCGCTGGTGCATATCCTCCAGGAAACGACGCGCCATGCCGCGCGGCGCGACGACCCGCCCCATCGCGGCCATGTCCTGGCGGCGTCGCAAAACCTGATGCCGTCCATGTACCCGGCCGCCCTGCCCGCCCCCGACGGCAAGGCCACGAAGAAGGCCGAAGCCTTCCCGCGCGCCGGGCGCAATGTCCATATGATCGTGCTCGAAAGCTTCTGGGATCCGTCGGTCCTGAAGAAGGCCGGCCTGTCCCAGGACCCCTTCGCCAAGGAGTTCCGTGCCCTGTGGGACGCCACCGGCAAGTCCCGTGCCCTGTCGCCGGTCTTCGGCGGCTATACCGCCAATGCCGAATTCGAAGCCTTGTGCGGCTTTCCTGTGACCGAGGATGCCGTCTTCTTCGAAGGCCGCCTGCGCAACGAAGTCCCCTGCCTGCCGCGCACCCTGGGCGGACTGGGCTACGAGACGGTCGCCTCCCATCCCAATGTCGCGGTGTTCTGGAACCGGGTGAACGCCTATAAGCGCATCGGCTTCGGCACCTATTGGTCGGCCAAGGACTTCCAGCTCGACGACATGAACGGCGAGTTCCTGGGCGACGCCTCGCTCTACCGCCAGGTCATGGAAAAGGTCGAGCCGATGCTCGATACCGGCACGCCCGTCTTCAACTACGTGCTGACCTTCTTCGGCCATCTGGACTATCCGCTGAACGACAACCGCCCGCCGGTCATCACCGCCAAGCATGGCGACCAGCGCCTGGCCCTCTATGCCAACACCGTCCATTACAAGACGCTGGAATTGATGGACCTGCTGAAGGACCTGCGCGCCCGCGACCCGGACGGCATCATCGTCATCTTCGGCGACCATCTGCCCTTCCTGGGGCCGAATTTCGAGAACTACACCCAATCCGGGGTCCTGGCCCGCAGCCGCAGCGAATTCACCGATAAGATGTTCGTCGAGGTCTCGGCCACGCCCCTGATCGTCATCGACGGGCGCCAGGGCCCGCTGCGCCTGGGCGACATGCCCATGTACCAGCTGCCCTCGCTGATCCTGGAATTGCTGGACCGGCCCGTCGCCACGCCCATGGACCTGACTCGCACCCCCAAGGACTTCCGCGTCCGTCCCCTGCCCGGCATGCATGTGGTCCAGGGTCCCGGGGGCGAAACGGCGGTCTGCCGGGGCGAGGAGCGCGATCCGGCGCTGTGCGAGATGTCCTCGGCCTGGCTGGACAATGTGCGGACCATCGGCACCGATCTGTTCTCGGGCCGCCAGCATGTGCTGCGCGAGAACATGCTGCCGCCCGTCGTCCCGGCACCGGAGCCCGTCCTGCCGCCCGGACCGCTGCAATCCTCCCTCACCTCGCCCAACGCCGCCGGCAGTTGAAGGAGACTCCCATGTCGCGCACCTCCTTCCGCCGGGTCCTCGTGGTCTTCAACCCCACCGCCGGACGCCGCCGGCGCAAGCGGCTCGATGCCGTCCTGGCGGGGCTGACCCGCCGGGGCTGCCGCGTCACCCTGCGCGAGACCACCTGCGCCGGGGACGCCGAACGCATCGGCCGCACCGTCTCCACCGCCGACTTCGACGTGGTGGCGGCGGCGGGCGGCGACGGCACCGTCAACGAACTGGCCAACGGCTTGGCCCAGGCCGAGGGAGCGGTGCCGCCCCTGGCCGTGATCCCCCTGGGGACGGCCAATGTGCTGGCCGCCGAGATCGGCCTGGACAATCCCGAGGACATCGCCGAGACCATCGCCTTCGGCCATGCGATGGCCATGCGGCCGGGCATGGTCAACGGCCGCCGCTTCCTGCTGATGGCCGGGATCGGCTTCGATTCCTGGGTGGTCGGCAAACTCCGCCCGCGCCTGAAGCGCCTGACCGGAAAACTGGCCTATGTCGCCGAGGCGCTGGTGCAAAGCCTCCGCTATCCCTTCCCCAACTTCCGCGTCACCGTGGACGGCCGCGAATATCGGGCGCGCGGAGTGGTGGCCTGCAAGGGACGTCTCTATGGCGGGCGCTTCATCCTCGCCCCCCGGGCGCGCCTGGACCAGCCCAGCTTCGAAATCTGCCTGCTGGCAGGCGGCGGCGTTCTCGACCAGATCCGCTACGGCATCGCCCTGGCCCTGGGACGCCTGAGCAAGCTTCCCGACGTCACCGTAGTCACCGGCCGTGAAGTGGTGGTGGAATGCGACTCCGCCCTGCCCATTCAATGCGACGGTGATATCCTTACCGCCCTGCCGGCCAATATCGTGCTGGCGGACAAGCCGCTATCGCTGCTGATGCCGGAAAAATCCGCGGCGTGAAGCGGGACGGGAAAGGGAGGAAAAATGGAAGAGCTGCTACGCCTTGATGCCCGCGCCGTGGCCGGGCTTCTGGCGAAAGGCGAGGTTTCGCCCAGGGAAGTGGTCGATCTGGCGGCGGCGCGGCACGAACAGGTGGACGATGCGGTGAACGCCCTGCCCACCCCCTGCTTCGACCGCGCCCGCAAGGCCGCCGCCAAGCCCCAGGCCGGGCCGCTTCACGGCCTGCCGGTGGCGATCAAGGACCTGACCGACGTGGCTGGTCTGCGCTGCACCCTGGGCTCGGCGGCCTTCGCCGAACGCATCGCCGATACCTCCGACATCGTGGTCCAGACCCTGGAATCGCGTGGCGGCATCGTCATCGGCAAGTCCAACACCCCCGAATTCGGCGCCGGGGCCCAGACCTTCAACGAGGTCTTCGGCGTCACCCGCAATCCCTGGAACACCGCGCTGACCCCCGGCGGCTCCTCGGGCGGATCGGCCGTCGCCGTCGCCACCGGCCAAGCCTGGTTGGCCCATGGCACCGATCTCGGCGGGTCGCTGCGGATCCCGGCGGCCTTCAGCGGCGTGGTCGGCCTGCGCCCCTCGCCGGGACGGGTCGCGCGCGGCCCCGATCCCCTTCCCTATTCGACACTGGACGTGCATGGCCCGCTGGCCCGCAGCGTCGGCGATGCGGCACTGATGCTCGACGCCATGAGCGGTGCGCATCCCTTCGACCCGCTCAGCCTGCCCCGTCCTGAACAACCCTTCACCGCCGCCGTTGATGCCCCCAGGGCGCCGCGCCGCATTGCCTGGTCGCCCGATCTGGGCGTGGCGCCGGTGGACCGCGAAATCAAGGAAGTCTGCGCCCGTGCCGTCGCCCGCTTCGCCGGGCTGGGCGTGGCGGTCGAGGAAGCGCATCCGGACCTGTCCGATGCCGAAACCATCTTCCAGACCCTGCGCGCGGCCCATTTCGCCATGCTTCATGCCCCGACGCTGGAACGGCAGCGCGACAAGCTGAAGCCCGAGGTGGTGTGGAATATCGAGAAGGGCCTGGCGCTGGATGCCGACACCATCGGCAAGGCGGAACGGGCGCGGGCGGCGCTGGTCTGGCGTTGCACCGATTTCTTCACCCGCTTCGACCTGCTGGCCTGCCCGGTGACGGTAGTGCCGCCTTTCGACGTCACCATGCGCTATCCCACCGAGGCCGGAGGCGTCGCCTTCGCCACCTATATCAGTTGGGTCGCGCCCACCTTCGCCATCACCCTGACCGGCTGCCCCGCCCTGTCCCTGCCCTGCGGCTTCACCCGCAACGGCCTGCCGGTCGGGCTGCAACTGATCGCGCCGCCACGCGGCGAAGCAGCCCTGCTGTCGGCGGCGGCCCTGCTGGAAGCGGAACTGGCGCTGCCGAAAGGCCCCATAGACGTCAAACAGGGATAGGGTTTCCGGGCTCTGCCCGACCCCGCCAAGGGCCTCGGGCTCCTGGACCTCATGGAATTTTCTTCGCCATGCCCGCGAAAGCGGGCATCCATGCCGCCACGCCTTCCGGACCTGATATGGCCTCCCGCTTCCGCGGGAGTGACGGAACCGGAAAGAAGCAGCTTGTTCCGCCTAATCCTCCCGCACCGGCACCGAGTCCAGTTCCTCGTAAAGCAGCTGGGCCTCGGGCGCCGGACCGCGTCTTTCGCCAAGCGCCAGCACCCGGACGCGGCGGCGCCGGCGGGGGCCTGCCGGGAATTCGACGATATCGCCGGTCTTCAGGCTTTGCGCCTTGCCGGCAGGGCGGTCGTTGAGGTGGATTTCGCCCTCCTCGCACAGGCTGGCGGCCAGGCTGCGGGATTTGCAGAAGCGCGCGAACCACAGCCATTTATCGATACGCAAAGTTTCGTTCATTCAAGACGACACCAGATGACGCAGCTTGGCAAAAGGCGAATCGGCAGGGTCGCGCGGGCGTTCCCGTCTTCTGCCCTTCTCGGGCCTGTTCTTTTGCGGCAGGTGCGCTTTCTTGCCGCGCGGGCCTTTCCGGGCGCTTTCGAACAGGATGCCGCCCTCCTCGCCCTTGACCTCGCGCCAGCCCAGCGCCTCCATCACGGCAGGCAGGTCTTCCGCCTTCAGGCCGATGGTGGACAGCAATTCGGGCGGCATCGCGAAGGGGCTCTGCCGCGCGCGCTGGCGGATTTCGGCGGCGAAGCGTTCCAGCATGTCCACCCGCACGGCCATCGGACCCAGCGGACGGAACCCCACCGCCTCGAGGAATCCCACCGGCCAGGAACGCGCATCCTGCAGCGACACGCGCCCGGGCGGCGGCGGCTCGATGGGAGCGATGCCGCGATGAACGCACCATAGCAAGGCGCGCATCGCCTGGGCGTTGGGCTTGAGCATGCCGGGCAGGAAGATGCTTTCCACCCCCAGGCGTATATCCAGCCGCGCCAGGGCCTTGCGCTCTTCGGCGGACAGGGCGGAGACCTGCTGTTCGGCGGGTCGGCGGGGCAGCGAGCCGAGGGCCTCGCTCATTTGGAAGACTAGGCCGCGCGCGGGGCCGGTCAGTTCCGCCTCGCGCGCCCGGAACAGGGGCCGCAATTGGGTGCGGATGGCCCCGGCCACCCAGCTTTCCAGGCGCTGGCCGACGGCTTCGCGGGCGGCATGGTCGAGCAGATCGACCGACAGGGGTTCGACCACCGGGCGCAGCAAATCGGCCCCGGCGGCCAGCCGCGCCACCGGCTCGTCCCGCCATAGCAGGATGCCTTCCGAGGTCAGGGCGAAGGCCTCGTCCGGTTCGGCGGCAAGGCGGCGGGCGCGGGCGGCGATCTCGCTTTTCAGCGCCCGGCTGGCGGCGGCGGCCACGGCGCGGGTACCCGAGACGCTTTCGCTACGGTCGGCGACGAAATGGAAGCCGGACAAACGACCGACGAACTGGCCTTCCACCAGCACCTCGCCCTGCTTGCTGACCGCCGACAGCAATTCCTCGCCTTCCTTCAGGCGGCGCACCAGCACCGCCGTGCGGCGATCGACGAAACGCTGGGTCAGGCGCTCGTGCAGGGCATCGGAGAGATGATCCTCGATGGTCCGCGTGCGTTCCTGCCAATGCACCGGATCGGCCACCCAGTCGCCGCGATGGGACACGAAGGTCCAGGTGCGGATATTGGCGATGCGCCCGATGATGGTTTCGATATCGCCGTCGGTGCGGTCCAGCCGCTTGACGTGGTTGTCCAGCCAGTCGGCGGGCAGGAAGCCGCTGCCCGAGGTAAGGTGACGGTAGATCTGGCCCAGCAGCCTGGTGTGGTTCTCCGCCATCACCTTTCGGAAATCGGGAATCTGGCAGACCTCCCACAGCAGGCGCACGCGGTTCGGCTTATCCGCCACCTTCAGGATCTCGGCATCCCGCGCCAGGGCGGCCAGGGCCAGATGATCGTCCGCCTCCCGCGCGCGGATCAGGCCCGGCTCCTGGGGCGGGCGGCCGAGGGAATGCAGCAGGGCCTCGACCGAAGCGAAACGCAGCTCGGGATTGCGCCAGAACAGGCCCTTCAGCGCCGGGAATTCGTGATTTTCCACCGCTTCGACGATTTCCGGCTCGATGCCCCCGGCATCGCCGGTGGTGCCGAAGGTGCCGTCATTCATATGGCGTCCGGCGCGCCCGGCGATCTGGCCGATTTCCGAGGCATTGAGGTCGCGGGGCTGGCGGCCGTCGAATTTGCGCAGGCTGGCGAAGGCGACATGGTCCACATCCATGTTCAGCCCCATGCCGATGGCATCCGTCGCCACCAGGTAATCCACCTCGCCCGCCTGATACATGCCGACCTGGGCATTGCGGGTGCGCGGGCTCAAAGCGCCCAGCACCACGGCGGCGCCGCCGCGCTGGCGGCGGATCAGCTCGGCCATGGTATAGACGTCGGAGGCCGAGAAGGCGACCACGGCCGAACGCGGCGGCAGCCGGGTCAGCTTGCGCGGACCGCTATATTCCAGCTGGGAAAAGCGCGGGCGGCTCATGAATTCGACGCCCGGCACCAGGCGCCGCACCAGCGGCTTGATGGTCTCGGCGCCCAGGAACATGGTCTCGGTCTCGCCGCGCGCGTAAAGCAGGCGGTCGGTGAAGACATGGCCCCGGTCGGGATCGGCGCAAAGCTGGATCTCGTCCACCGCCAGGAAGGACACGCGGCGGTCCAGCGGCATGCTTTCCACGGTGCAGACGAAATAGGACGGACGCGGCGGGACGATCTTTTCCTCGCCGGTCAGCAGGGCCACCGCCTGCGGTCCTTTGATGCGGACGATCCGCTCGTAATTCTCGCGCGCCAGCAGGCGCAACGGAAAGCCGATCATGCCGCTGGCATGACCCAACATCCTTTCGAGAGCCAGATGGGTCTTGCCGGTATTCGTGGGCCCCAGGACGGCGATGACACGTCCGGATTCGGCACCAGTCGGACGAAGAGTATTCATAAGCAGAAGATCGGCCCTGGCCGAAGTGAATGCAAGCACGGCGAGGCGGAGCCACAGGCCCACCGATACAAAAAAGGCGCCGCCATTGCTGGCGGCGCCGTCTTTCGGAGAGAATGGGAAGAGCCTAGCCGGCGGCTTGGGCCTTGAACTTGGGACCGCCGCGCTGGCGCTCGACATATTCCTTCACCTGACGCTCCATGGCCTGGAAGACGTCGCGCAGGCAGACATAGATGTCTTCATGGGCATGCGGGTCCTTGGGATCGCGGCGCACCACCAGTTCCTGGCCGGGCACGGTCACGTCCAGGCGGATATGGAAGGGCTGGTGCTCGGTGCTGCCATTCTTGTGCGTGCATTCGATCACCACGCGGCAACTGGTGATACGGTCGCATAATTGTTCAAGCTTCTGGACCTTGCTGCGGATGCGTTCCTCGACCGCGTCAGAATGGTCGACGCCATGGAAGGTGATCTGCAAGGGAATCTGCATCGGCTTGCTCCTCACTCGGGCCGGCAGGATTCGTTGCCGCTCCGGCCTGTTTTTGGTACCGCACGGAAGCGCATCTCAGGCGCCCCGCTTCACGAATCCGGTTATTGATTCATAGCCTTTCGGGGGCGCCCCGGCAATGGAAACCGGAAGGAAAAAAGGGAATTGGCACCTAATCCCTCAGGGTCTTGCGTGTAAGCGCCCTTTGCCTCATATCAGGCCGATGCCATGGATGGCTCATCCCAGGAACAGTTTCACCGAAGGTTGCGGAAATGGCCCAGGAGACCCTGAACTTCCAGGCGGAAGTCTCAAAGCTGCTCGAGATCGTCGTCCACTCGCTCTACAGCAACAAGGAAATCTTCCTGCGCGAGCTTGTATCCAATGCGTCCGACGCCTGCGACAAGCTGCGCTATGCGGCGCTGACCCAGCCCGAACTGGTGGAGGGCGACAGCGACTACAAGATTCGCCTGATCCCCGACAAGCAGGCCCGCACCCTGACCATCGCCGATAACGGCATCGGCATGAACAAGGCCGACCTGGTCGAGAATCTGGGCACCATCGCGCGTTCGGGCACGGCCAATTTCCTGTCCCAGCTTTCCGGCGATGCCAAGAAGGACGTCACCCTGATCGGCCAGTTCGGCGTCGGCTTCTATTCCGCCTTCATGGTCGCCGACAAGGTCGAGGTCATCACCCGCAAGGCCGGCGAGAGCGAAGGCTGGCGCTGGACCTCGGACGGGCGCGGCGCCTTCACCATCGCGGAAGACGAATCGGCCGGACGCGGCGCCCGGATCGTGCTGCATCTGCGCGACGGCGAGGACGAATTCCTGGAAAGCCAGCGCCTGCGCCATATCGTCAAGACCTATTCCGACCATATCGCCCTGCCGGTGCTGCTGGTCGAGGAAGAGGGCAAGGAAGAACGCCTCAATGCCGCCTCGGCCCTGTGGACGCGCAGCAAGTCGGAAGTCACCCCCGAGCAGTACCGCGAATTCTACCACCATGTCGCCCATGCCTTCGACGAGCCCTGGCTGACCCTGCATTACAAGGCCGAAGGCGCCATCGAATATACCGGGCTGCTGTTCATCCCCAGCCACAAGCCCTTCGACCTGTTCCATCCCGACCGCAAGCAGCATGTGAAGCTGTATGTGAAGCGGGTCTTCATCACCGACGACTGCGCCGATTTGCTGCCGCCCTACCTGCGCTTCCTGCGCGGGGTGGTGGACAGCCAGGACCTGCCGCTGAACATCAGCCGCGAGATGCTGCAGCACAATCCCGTGCTGGCCAAGATCCGTACCGGCTTGGTCAAGCGCGTGCTGTCTGAGCTGAAGAAGCGGGCCGAGGATGAAAACGGCAATTACGACGCCTTCTGGAACGAGTTCGGCGCCGTGCTGAAGGAGGGCCTCTACGAGGAACGCGAGCGCCGCGACGAGATCCTGCCGCTCTGCCGCTTCCGCAGCACCAAGGGCGATGGCCTGGTCAGCCTGAAACAATATGTCGAGCGCATGAAGCCCGGCCAGGAGGCCATCTACACCATCACCGGCGACGATCCGGTGGCCCTGCGCAAGAGCCCGCAGCTCGAAGGCTTCCTGGCGCGCGACGTCGAAGTGCTGCTGCTGACCGATCCCATCGACGAATTCTGGGTCTCGGCGGTGGGCAGCTTCGAGGACAAGCCCTTCCGCTCGGTCGCCCAGGCCGGCACCGATCTCGGCGCCATCGCCAAGGAAGAGAAGGAAGGCGAGACGCCCGAGCCCGAAGCCGCCCCGGCCAAGGACATGGACACGCTGATCGCCGCGCTGAAACTGGCCCTGGGGGAACAGGTGAAGGATGTGCGCCCCTCGGAACGACTGACCGAGAGCGCCGTCTGCCTCGTCTCCGATCAGGGCGAGATGAGCCTGCATCTGGAACGCCTGCTGCGCCAGCACCAGCAACTGGGTCAGGGCGCGCCGCGCATCCTGGAAATCAACCCACGCCATGCCCTGATCCGCCGCCTGGCCGAGAAGGCCGGAAGCGAGGGCGCCGGGGGGATCGAGGACGCGGCGCATCTGCTGCTCGACCAGGCGCGCATCCTGGAAGGCGAAACCCTGCCCGATCCGGCGGCCTTCGCCCGCCGCATGGCCGCCGCCCTGGAGAAAGGACTGGCCTGACGGAAAGCCCCCGTCAACGGCAAAGGGCGCCGGTCCTCACCGGCGCCCTTTTTCTGTCTTGGGCTGTTCTGCAAGAGGCAGAAAGTCCCTACGGCATCAACCTGGCACGTGCGTCGTCGAGGACCGCACGCAGGCTTTCGGGCGCGATGCCGTCGCTATCCAGCAGGCGCTGCATGATGGGATCGTTGAGAAGTTCGTTCAATGTCGGCTCTTCGCTGCCGGCATAGCGAGCCCCGTCCACGGCACGAGACCCGGAGGAACGACGAAGCGGATTCATGGAAGCCCGGCGGGCGGGCCTGAACTGAGAGGCACCTGTACCCATGGCGCAACCCTTCCCTTCTACGTGGAATGTCAGGAGATTTCTTTTTCTTGGACGTCCCGCATTATAGGACTGCGGAACGCCGGAAAGCAATAAACTTTCCCCTTTTGTCCATATTGGGTAATATTTTTATTATACTCATTCTAAAGGCATAGCATGCTGCCAGCCTCATAAGGCTACTTAAGCAGCCCCGCCGCTCAGGCAAGAGAAACTTTGTTACCGCTGGATGAAGGTTAATTCGGCAGCAGGGCTTCGACCGGAACGCCTGCCGCCCAGGCCGCCCCGGCGGCCACGGCCGTCACGATGCCGTATTCGGCCGCACTGCCGGTGCGGCAGAGATTGAGAGTGAAGCGGCGGCGCGAGGGCCAGAGATAGGGCACACCCGAAGGGGTGCAGGTATCGGCCGCGAGATGGGACAGATAGCCCACCACCAGCGGCGTCGCCATCGCCTCCATGCCCATCCACAGCACGGCCAGCAAACAAGCCAGGGTCGCCAGCAGGGAATGGGTCACGCCGCGATGGCCCACCAGGGCCGCCAAGGGAACCGAAATCAGCCGGAACTTGCGCCCGGCCCAGGATTGCGGATGGTCGATATCGGGCAGCAATGCCCCGAACACCGCCAGGGCAATCCCCTGCGGGTCGAGCGGGTCCATGCCCGCCGCAGCGGCGACCAGCACCCAGCTTGCGCCGCCGACGACCATGTGGGATTTCGCCATCATTGGCTGCGCTCTCCTCCAGAAGGGCGCCCTTCTAGCCTGCCGGCCTCACGGAAAGCAAGCGGCAGACCGGCCTTTCACGATTTTCACAGATCATGCATCCAGCGGATGATGCGCGGCCAGAGGCGGCGCTGGGCGCTGGCTCCCACCAGCATGCCGACATGGCGCAGGCCGACACCGTGATCGCCTTCATATTCCTCGCAGCGGTCCGGAGACAGGCCGAGGATCGAGGAGGGAGGAACGATGGTGCCGACCGGGTCCACCACCGAGAACAGCGGCACCGACAAACGCGGCCGGGCCAGCCGCCCGCCCAGGACCAGCCGCCCGCGATGGAACAGGTCGCGGCGATAGAGCAGTTCCATGACCTCGCGGAACAGGCGGACGGGCATGGCGAATTCGTCCATGCTCCAGCGCATCACCTGCATATGCAGCCGCATGGCCGGGGGATCCGCGAGGCTGGCGGCCCAATCGGCCATGCGCCACCAGATGAATTCCTCGGGCGAGGCGGTGGCGGCGGCCATGTTGAGCATCCGCCCCGGCACCCGTTCCAGGCCCGCAGTCACGATCCCCGCCGGCGGCGAGGAGGCGACGAGCGTGCCCAGCGGCCCGGCGGCGGGACCGAAGCGCACCGGCCCGGCCACCAGGACCACCCCGCGCAGGCATTGGGGATACAGCGCGGCGAAGATGGCGGCGAAGGTGCCGCCCAGGCTGTGGCCGACGATTGCCGGCCAGTCCCCCGTCTCGGCACGGATGGCCTCGGCACAGGCCAGAGGGACATCGCAGGCATGCCAAGCCAGGCCGGCTTGGTTGATCCGTTCGTCCTCGATCCATTCCAGCAGCAGCACCCGGCAGCCGTTTTCCAAGCAGCGGCGCACCACGCTGGCCCGCTCGTTCAGGTCCCAGATATAGGCCCGCTTGATGGGCGCGGGCAGCAGCAGCACGGGCGGCCCCTCGCCGCCATGGTCGAGCAGGCGAAAGCCGGGCCCTTCCAGCATCCGGCGCGACGGCGTGCGCAACGGACCATGGCCCAAGCGCTCCAGCGCCTCGCCCTGCATCCGGCGCCAATCGTCGCTCTTGGCCCAGTCCTTGGCGTCCAGGTTGTACAAACTCGCACCTCCCTGCTTGATTATGCTCGGCTTTGAACGGAACCGCGCGCTTCCCGTAGAGGTAGAGGCCTTTCTTTTTGCTCTCCCCCCTGCCGCGCTTACATTAAGACATGCCTTGAGGAGGTAAGGAGGGTTCATGCGGAAGTTACTGGCGGCGAACGGAAAATTACCTGCCGGAGTGATGGCGCTGCTGGTCCTGCTGCTGCCCGTCCTGGCCGAGGCCTCCCCGCGCGAGGCGCTGACGCCGGGTCCCTCGGCGCGGGTGGTCGAAGTCGTGGACGGCGACACGGTGCGGCTGGAGGACGGCAGCCAGGTACGGCTGGTCGGCCTGCAGGCGCCGAAGCTGCCCCTGGGACGGCGCAATTTCCCCACTTGGCCGCTGGCCGAGGAGTCCAAGCGCGCCTTGGAAGAGATGGTGCAGGGGCGGATCGTCGAACTGCGCCATGGCGGCGCGCCAAAGGACCGGCATGGCCGCCATCTCGCCCATCTCTTCCGCGAGGACGGGCTGTGGGTGCAGGGCGAGATGCTGCGCCAGGGCATGGCGCGGGTCTATACCTTCCCCGACAACCGCTCCGTCGTGCCCGAGATGCTGGCGCGCGAGGCCGAGGCACGGGCGGCAAGGCGCGGCATCTGGGGCCACGATTTCTATGCAGTGCGCAGCCCCGACGGACTGGACGGCCTGATCGACAGCTATCAACTGGTCGAAGGCCGGGTGGTCGAGGCGACGCGGGTCGGCAACCAGGTCTTCCTGAATTTCAGCAAGGACTGGCGCGGGGAGTTCAGCCTGCGCCTGGACCGCGCGGCCCTGGCCCTGTTCCGCCAGGCGGGCATCGACCCGCTGGCCTTGCAGGGACGGGAAATCCGGGTACGCGGCTGGCTGAAATCCCATAACGGCCCGCGCATTGAGGTCAGCCATCCCGAGCAGATCGAAATCCTGTCGTGATCGCGGCCCTTGCCGCCGGCGCAAGCGGCGCTAATATCCAGACATGGCCCCCGATCAACGCAGCCCCTTCTTGAAGGCGCAGGACCTTTTCCCCCCTCTCGAACCCTATGAGCGCGGCATGCTGGACGTTTCCGGCGGCCATAGCCTGTACTGGGAGCAATCCGGCAATGCCCAGGGCGTGGCGGCGCTGTTCCTGCATGGCGGGCCGGGAGCCGGGGCCTCGCCCGTCTTCCGCCGTTTCTTCGACCCCCGCCACTGGCGGGTGGTGCTGTTCGACCAGCGCGGCGCCGGGCGCTCGGTCCCCAAGGCCGGGATCGAGGCCAACACCACCGCCGACCTGGTGGCCGATATCGAGGCCCTGCGCCGCCATCTGGGCATCGAGCGCTGGCTGGTCTTCGGCGGTTCCTGGGGCAGCACGCTGGCGCTGGCCTATGGCATCGCCCATCCCGAACGCTGCCTCGGCTTCGTGCTGCGCGGGGTCTTCCTGTTCCGCCGCGCCGAGGTAGAATGGTTCCTCTACCGCATGGGCCAGATCTTCCCCGAGGCCGGTCGCCGCTTCCTCGAATTCCTGCCCGCGGAAGAGCGGGGCGATCCGCTGGACGCCTATCACCGCCGGCTGATCCATCCCGACCGCGACGTTCATCTGCCCGCCGCACTGTCCTGGTGCGCCTATGAAGAGGCCTGCTCGCGCCTGCTGCCGCCGCCGGAAACGGCGGGACGCCCGGCCAGCAGCGGACGGGCGGGCGAGGACGCCCTGGCCATGGCGCGGCTGGAGGCCCATTACATGATGCATGGCGGCTTCCTGGAGGAAGGCGAGCTGCTGCGCGGCATTTCCGTGCTGAAGGACCATCCCGCCGTCATCGTGCAGGGCCGCTACGACGTGGTCTGCCCGCCCGCCACCGCCTACGAACTAGCCCAGGCCTGGCCGAGCTGCCGCCTGACGATGATCCCCGATGCCGGTCATTCCGCCATGGAGCCTCCGCTGCGCCGCGCCCTGATCCAGGCGACCCAGGATTTCCGCCATCTGCGCTGAGTAGCCGAAGGACGGGAGATGCTTACGCGGGGGTTGAAGCCCCTTCGCGCTTCTCCCATCTCATCTGCTGGATCAGAGCCGCGCAGCCGCCCGCAGCGAAGCGCGGGATGCTCTCGCATGACGCGGGACGGATACGGGAAATTTCCGATGGCACATGCCCTGTCGATGATCGTCAATGGCCGCGAAGTGAATGCCCATGTGGAGGCGCGGACCCTGCTGGTCGACTTCCTGCGCGACCACCTCGGCCTGACCGGCACCCATGTCGGCTGCGACACCAGCCAGTGCGGCGCCTGCGTGGTCCAGATCAACGGCTTGTCGGTCAAGGCCTGCACGGTCCTGGCCATGCAGGCGGACGGCGCGGATGTGACGACCATCGAAGGCCTGGCCGAGGGTGAGACGCTGCATCCCATGCAGCAGGCCTTCCAAGACCATCACGGACTGCAATGCGGCTTCTGCACGCCCGGCATGGTCATGAGCGCGCTGGACATCGTGCGCCGACACCCCGATCCTAGCGAAGCCCAGATCCGCGATGGCCTGAAGGGCAATTTCTGCCGCTGCACCGGCTATGGCAGCATCGTCGAAGCCGTGCAGGCGGGAGCCAAGGCCATGCGTTGACCTCTCACCCCGGGGGTGGCCGATGTATGATTTCGCCTATCACCGTCCATGCAGCCTGAAGGACGCCCTGGCGCTGCTGGCCGAATCGCCCGAGGCCCGGCCGCTGGCCGGGGGGCAGACCCTGCTGCCGGTCATGAAGCAACGCCTGGCCGCGCCCAGCGCCCTGGTGGACCTTTCCGGCGTCCCCGAATTGCGCGGCATCGACCTCTCGCCCCAGGCCGTCACCATCGGCGCCCTGACCACCCATGCCGAGATCGCCGAATCCGCCGAAGTGACCCAGGCCATCCCCGCCCTGTCGGCCATGGCCGCCAAGATCGGCGACCAGCAGGTGCGGCATCGCGGCACGCTGGGCGGCTCCATCGCCAATAACGACCCCGCCGCCGATTATCCCGCCGCCCTGCTGGGACTGGACGCGGTGGTGGTGACCGACCGGCGCGAGATCGCCGCCGCCGATTTCTTCATCGACATCCTGGAAACCGCCCTGCAACCGGGCGAGCTGGTGGTCGCGGTGCGCTTCCCCATTCCCCGGACCGCCGCCTATGCCCGCATGGACCAGCCCGCTTCGCGCTTCGCCCTGGTCGGAGTCTTCGTCGGCGTGATGCAGGACGGCGGGGTGCGCGTCGCAGTCACCGGGGCCGGTCCCTGCGTCTTCCGCCAGGGCGAGATGGAAACCAGCCTGACCCATTCCTTCCGCCCGGAAGCCCTGGCCGGGCTGGATATCGCCGCCGAGGGCCTCAATTCCGACCTGCACGGCTCGCCCGAATACCGCGCCCATCTGATCGGCGTGCTGGCCCGCCGGGCCGTCGTCGCCTGCCTCTGAAGGGGACTTGCTTGGCGCGGACGCGCGAAAAAGGATAGGATGCGGCAGCTTCTACAGCTTTTGGCCGTGAGCCATGCGTCTTGTACGGCGGGTTGCCTCCTCCTTCCTTCTCCTGTTCGCCTGGCTCTGTTCGGAAAACACCGCCCTTGCCGACGCGCCGCCCCGCGCCGTGGCCGGGATACTGGACCTGCGCGAGTGGGACTTCGAGACGCAGCGCAGCCTGCCCTTGCGGGGGGAATGGGAATTCCACTGGCAGCGCTGGGCCGCCGACCTGCCGCCCGACCCCGGCCCTTCCTTCCTGTCGTTGCCGCGCATGTGGAACGGCGCCGTCATCGACGGCCAGACCTTAGGCGGGCAAGGCTATGGCACCTTCCGCCTGCGGGTGCTGCTGCCCGGCAATATGCCCCCGGCCCTGGGGCTGCTGCTGCCCGACATCAATTCCGCCTATCGCCTGTTCGCCAATGACAGCCTGATCGACTCACGCGGCCAGGTGGGGGAGCGCCGCGCGGAATCCTGGCCGGAAACCGTGCGCAGCGTCGTCATCCTGCCCGCCGCCGGGCCGCAGCTCGACCTGGTCCTGGAAGTCGCCAATTACCATCATTTCGAAGGTGGGCCGGGGCTGGCCCTCGAACTGGGACAGCCGAAGGACCTGGCGATCGGCCTGGAGCGCCGCCGGGCGGTCTATTGGGTGGCGCTGGGGGCGATGCTGCTGATCGCCCTGTTCCAGCTGACCTTCCATCTGCGCATCGGCAGGGGCTCGGAATTCGCTCCCTTCCTGCTGCTGTCGCTGCTGGCCGCCATGCGCACGGCCATGAACGGGCAGCTCTACGTGGTCTTCGGCGACGGCTTCCGCGCCGATCTGTGGCACCTGCCGGGAAGCTATCATCCCTTCTTCCTGTTTTCCGGCCTCTATCTCCTGATCCTGCGCCGCCTGTTCCCGCGCGAGATTCCGTCCCTTGCGGTGACCGTCGCCATGGTCCTGTCCGTCGGCACCTCGCTGTTCGCCCTGATCGTGCCGCCGGAAACCTATACCCTGCTGCGCGAGCCCATGCAGGGCGTGGTCTTCTCTTCCCTGCTGCTGGGCCTGGTGGGGCTGGCCCTGGCCTGGCACCGGGGGCGCGTCGCCGCCCTGCCGGTGCTGCTGGGCACTATCGCCCTGACCGCTGCGGCGCTGCACGATTCCCTGCTCTATCAGCGCCTGCTGCAGGGGGTGGACATGGTCCCGCTGGGCTTCGCGCTGTTCATCCTGGGCCATGCCGCCGCCTTGGGCCTGCGTCACCAGCGCCAGGTCTCCTCCCTGTCGCGCAGCCTGGAGGCCGCCAACCGCGACCTGGAAGAGAAGGTGACCGAGCTGGGGCAACTGAAGAACGCGCTGGAGATCGAGGTGCGCGAGCGGAGCGCCGCGCTGGAAAAGGCCAAGGCCGCCAACACGCAATTCCTGGCCATGATCGGCCACGAGATCCGCACCCCCCTGCATGGCTGGGCGGGCGTGACGGAATTGCTGGAAGCCACGCCTCTGAACGAGAAACAGCGCCGCCTCGTGCGCCTGCTGCGCCTGACCGGAGAGCATCTGGGCGGGCTGATGGGCAACATCCTCGATGCCTCCCGCCTCGAAGCCGGAAAGATGGAGCTGGACCTCGTGCCCTTCCAGCTACACGACCTGGTCGAGGGGGTGGCGGCGGTCGGCCGGGGCCGGATCGAGGCCCTGGGCCGCCCGGTCCGGCTGCTGCTGCGCCTGTCCCCGGGGCTGCCGGGAAAGGTGGTCGGCGACAGCGGCGCCCTGCGCCAGGTGCTGTTCAACCTGCTCGATAATGCTGCCAAATTCACCACCCAGGGGCATGTCCGCCTGGAGGTCTCGGCCAAGCCCGAGATCGAGGCGGGGCGGCGGCTGGTCACCTTCGAGGTCAGCGATACCGGCTGCGGCATTCCCCCCGAGAAGCAGGAGGATATCTTCGGCGCCTTCGTGCAGGTGGATGCCTCGACCCGGCGCCTGCATGGCGGCTCGGGGCTGGGCCTGTCCATCTGCCGTCGGCTGGTCGAGCTGATGGGCGGCAATATCGTCCTGGAAAGCAGCCCAGGCCGGGGCAGCCGCTTCATCATCACCTTGCCGCTGGTGGTACTCGACGATCAGCGCCCGCAACCGGCGCCCGGACAGACGCATATCCTGGTGGCCGACGACACCGAGCTGAACCGGGTGGTGCTGCGCGAATTCCTGGCCGAGCGTCCGATCACTGTACAAGAGGCCTCGGACGGCACGCAGGCCGTGGCCCTGGCGGCCTCCGAGAATTTCGACCTGATCCTGATGGACATGCGCATGCCCGGCATCGACGGCTTCGAGGCCACGCGCATGATCCGCGACAACGAACGCCGCCATGGCCGCCGCCCGGTGCCGATCCTGGCCCTGACCGCCGGTGCCTCGGCCGAGGAACGCGCCGCCGCCCGCGCCGCCGGGGTCAACGATTTCATCGCCAAGCCGGTGGCCCGCGAAGCCCTGTTCGCCCGCCTGGAGCCCCATCTGGCGGCGGCCCATGCCGCCCTTCCCGCCGATTCCCCGCCGCCGGGTCTGGACCCCGCCCTGGCGGCGCTGTTTCCGCGTTTCCTGACGGAAGCCACCGCCGATATCGTCAGCCTGCGCAGAAGCCTGGCGGCGGAGGACCGGCACCAGCTGGCCGAACTCGCCCATCGTCTGCGCGGCAAGGCCGCGCTTTTCGCCGATCCCGCGATGACCGTCCTGCTGGCCCAGCTGGAAAGCGCAGCCGCCACCGCCAGCCCCGCCGACTTGGCGGACATGCTGGATCAGGTGGAGCAAAAGCTCGCCGAACTCACGCCCGCCGGGGCGTAAGGACAGGATTTCCGAAGAGGGGGGAGAATTGGCTCCGGCGGTTGGACTCGAACCAACGACCGAGCGGTTAACAGCCGCTTGCTCTACCGACTGAGCTACACCGGAGCAGTGTGGGACCGGCCTTATACAAAAGCTGGCAAAGAGCGTCAACAGCCTTTGACGGGGCTTATGACCTTTTCCTTCCGCGCCGCCAAGGCGGCAGGCTGTAATCGACCAAAACGATTAAAACATTTGTAATAATCGATTGGACTGGAAAGCTCCTCATGCCCCATTCTTGCTTCCGGGGTCAGAGTCCCGAGGAATGGAACGGGCCCTGGCGAAGGGAAGGATGGTGCGCCCGACTGGATTCGAACCAGTGGCCCCAGGATTAGGAATCCTGTGCTCTATCCTGCTGAGCTACGGGCGCGCCGGGATAGGGAAGAAATTTATATAGCATGGGTATGCGCCTGCGTCAGGGGGAAATGCGTCGAACAAAACGCGCCCGGACACCCCCGCCTATCGATATAGACCTCTTGCCCCCACACGCAATCGAATAGGCCAAACACACCGATGGATGTGGGTCTAAGTACCAGAAAGTCTTATATATTTTTGGGGGATTGCATCTTGATTGTTCGCTGGACGTTCCCATATTAAAGGAGCCAACTCCCCCCAAGGGCAATAACAAAAACAGCAGGTGCCGGCTTGTTTGCAACCGGCGCCAAGGTTGGCGACGCCTATCCATGAAGAGGAGAGAAACCGTATGTCTATGATGATGACCGTGACTCCGGCGAGCGGAATGGCGCGCTACCTTCAGGACGTGCGCCGTTATCCGATGCTGGACGCCGACCAGGAACTCGAACTGGCCATGCGCTGGCGGGATTCCCGCGATCCCGAAGCCGCCCGTCTGCTGGTGGGAAGCCATCTGCGTCTGGTGGTCAAGATCGCCAAGGGCTTCCGTGGCTACGGCCTGCCCATCGAGGATCTGATCGCCGAGGGCAATGTGGGCCTGATGCAGGCGGTCGAACGTTTCGACCCCGATCGCGGCTTCCGTCTGGCGACCTATGCGCTGTGGTGGATCCGCGCCATGATCCAGGAACATATCCTGCATTCCTGGTCGCTGGTGAAGATGGGGACCACCGCCTCGCAGAAGAAGCTGTTCTTCAACCTGCGCAGCGCCAAGGCCCGCCTGAACGAGCTGGAAAACGGCGACCTGTCGCCGGAAACCGTGGCCGAAATCGCCCGCGACCTCGATGTCTCGGAAGAAGACGTGGTGGCCATGAACCGTCGCATCGGCGGCGACCGCTCGCTCAACGTGCCCCTCTCGGCCGACGAACCCGGCGGCGAATGGCAGGACTTCCTGATGGACGACCGCGAAAACCAGGAAGAATTGCTGGGCAACAGCGAGCATCGCGACTGGCAGCGGAGCCTGGTGGCCGAAGCCATGGCGAAGCTGAACGACCGCGAACGCACCATCCTGTCCGAGCGCCGCTTCCTCGAAGAGCCGCCGACCCTGGAAGAACTGGGCAAGCGTTACGGCGTCTCGCGCGAACGTGTGCGCCAGATCGAGGAAAAGGCCTTCGACAAGCTGAAGCGCATGGTCGGTGACCTGCTGAACTCGGACAAGAACAAGCTCGCCATGGCCTGATCATGCACTCCACCAAAAGCAGCCCTCCTGCCTCGGACCAGAGGCAGGAGGGCTTTTTCATGTCCGCAAGGCGCTAGATCGTGATGCCCTTAATGTGGATCACGGCCTGCAAAGCGGCCATGCTTCGAGACGGCCCTGCGGGCCTCCTCAGCATGAGGTTTAGCATGCTGAGAGATTTGCCTCACGCTGAGGAGCCGCGAAGCGGCGTCTCGAAGCGTGGGGCGGGCACGGCGAGGACTGGGAGGAAGCCGGACGGTAAGGCGTGTCATAGGCATGAAACTCTCGTCTTGTCCGCCTTCGCCCAAGACAAAGAAAAAGGCCGGAGATTGCTCCCCGGCCTTTCGATGTCCGTCGCCCGGAAGGCTTAGCGGCGTTCGCCGATCAGCCTCATCAGCATGATGAAGAGGTTGATGAAGTCCAGGTACAGGGCCAGCGCGCCCATGATGGCCTTCTTGCCGGCGGTGTCGGCGTCGTCGCCTTCGTAATAGGCTTCCTTGATCTTTTGGGTGTCATAGGCGGTCAGACCGGTGAAGATCAGCACGCCCACCACGGACACCAGGAAGTGCAGCATGGTGCTCTGCAGGAAGATGTTGACCACCATGGCGATCAGCATGCCGATCAGGCCCATGAACAGGAAGGAGCCGAAGCCGCTGAGATCGCGCTTGGTGGTGTAGCCGTAAAGGCTCATCGCGCCGAAAGTGGCCGCCGTGATGAAGAAGACGCGGGCGATGCTTTCAGCCGTATAGGCCATGAAGATCGCGGCCAGCGATACGCCCATCAGCGCGGCATAGCCCCAGAACACCGCCATGGCGGTGCTGGCCTTCATCTTGTGAACGCCGAAGCTGAGCAGCAGGACCAGGCCGATGGGGGCCAGGAAGGCGATCCATCCCAGGCCGGTCAAACCGCCGGTCGGCTGGAAGAACAGCATCTGGATGGCCGGCACGGTCGCCACGACCCAAGCCAGGATACCGGTCAGGGCGAGGCCCGAAGCCATGTAGTTGTAGACGCGGAGCATATGCTCCCGCAGGCCTACATCAAGATGAGCAGCTTCCGCTTGGCTGCTGCTCATATATTTACGAGTGTTGAACGCCATGTCGAAGTCCCTCGGTCTGGACGGACGAATTGTTTCGGGCAGGATATGGCACAAAACCAGAGGGAATCAATAGAACCACTTCAATAGTGGGTTTCCCGCTTCTTGCCCTGTCCGTCACTCGTTGCGCAGATAAGGTGCCACCTTGGCACCCAGCGCCTTCCAGGTGCCGGCGAAGCCTACCACCATGGTTGCCAGCATGCACGCAACAATCGTCCACAAGGCGACGTCGGGCAACAGGACCCAGTTCAACCGTAGGACATGGACGGAGACCGCCCAGGCGGCGATGGCGCCGATGATCCCGGCGACAAGGCCGGTGGCCGCACCCAACAGGCCGTATTCCAGCAGGAAGGCGCGCCACAGATCGGCCCGGGTCACCCCCACCACCTTCAGCACCACGGCCTCGTAGACGCGGCGGCGATGGGTGGCGGCGACGGCGCCCGACAGGACCAGGGCCCCGGCCAGCAGAGTGATTCCGGCGGCGGCGCGGATGGCGATGCTGGAATCCTCCATCATCTGCGACACCTGCTCCAGGGCTTCGCGGACGCGGATGGCCGAGACATTGGGCATGGCCTGGGTCACCGCGCGTTCGACGGCGGTTTCCGCCTCGGGCTCGGCCTGGACGGTGGCGATATAGGTATAGGGCGCGCCGGCCAGGGTGTGGGGCGTCAGCACGAAGGAGAAATTCATCGCCAGGCTGGACCAGTCCACCTCGCGCAGGCTGGCGATGGTGACGGTGATCGGCCGCCCGAGGATGCTGAGCGTGATCGTGTCTCCGACGCCGATGCCGAAGCCGCGCGCGATATCGGCGGTCAGCGAGGCCAAAGGCGGCCCCTGGTAATCCGCATCCCACCATTGCCCGGCCACCAGGCGGCTATCCGCCGGCTGCTGCTCGGCCGCCGTGATGCCGCGATCGCCGCGGATCGCCCATTCCACCGAGGGATCGACCGTCACCTCGTCCACCGGCCGCCCGGCGATATGGGTGATATGGCCGCGAATAGTCGGCGCCATCTTGACCTCGCCCGCCCCCGGCACGGAGGACACGGCCTGACGGAAGGCCTCGGCCTGGTTGCGCTGGATGTCGATGAAGAAATAGGCCGGGGCGCGGGCCGGCATGTCCTGGTCGATCTGGCGGGTCAGGTTGCCTTCGATCAGGGCGATGGCGACCAGCACCGTCACCCCCAGGCCCAGCGACAGCACGACGCTGGCCGTCGGCGCCCCCGGCCGATGCAGATTGCCCAGGGCCAGCCGCATGCGCGGCGTGCCGCTGCGCTCGGCCCGGGTCTGAGACAGGCGGCGGGCCAAGCCGATGACGAGACCGGCCGCGCCCTGGAAGACCACCAGGGCCAGCAGCGACCCCAGCACGAACCACGCCGCCAGCATCGGCCGCTCGGCGGTGATCACGGCCAGGCCGGACAGGGCCAGCCCAGCGGCGAGGATGGAAACGACGGTCGGCAGGCGCGGACGCAACCGGCCATGGACGATGGTGTCGCGGAACAGGCTGGCGGCCGGAATCTCCCGGGCGCGCGCCAAGGGCCACAGGGTGAAGGCCAGGGCGGTCAGGGCGCCGAAGACGCCCGCCAGCAGCAAGGGCCCGCCATAGACCCCGATCCGGGCGTCCAGCGGCAAGCGGTCCCCGGCCAACAGGATCGCCAGCGGCGGCAAGGCCGCGCCGACCGCCAGGCCGATGGCGATGCCCAGCAGGGCGAGCACGGCGATCTGCGCGAAATAGACGGCGAAGATCATCCGCCCCTCGGCCCCCACCGTCTTCAGGATGGCGATGGTCCGCACCCGGCCTTCGATGAAGGATTTGACCGCATTGGCGACGCCGATCCCGCCCACCAGCAACGAAGTCAGCCCGACCAGGGTCAGGAAGACGGTCATGTTGTCGAGGAAACGGCGGATGCCCGGCGCCGCTTCTTCCAGCGTGCGCACGCGCCATCCGGCCCGGGGGAATTCCGCCTCGAGCTGGTCGACGAAAGCGGCGGCCTGCACCGTCGGCGGCAGGCGGACGCGGTAGACGTAATGGATCATGCTGCCGGGCTGGAGCAGCCCGGTCTCGGCCATCGCCGCGCTCTCGACCATGACGCGCGGGCCGAAGCTGAGCATGGCGGCCACGCGGTCGGGCTCGTGCTCGATCACCCCGCGCAATTCGAAATCGGCATCGCCCAGGGTCAGGCGGTCGCCGATCTCCAGTCCCAGCCGGTCGAGCAGGTTGCGGTCGGCCACCGCGCCCCACAGGCCGTTGCGCTGCCCCAGGGCCTCGTCCACGCCCATTTCGGGCGACAGCCGCAATTCCCCGTAGAGGGGATAAGGGCCGTCAATGCCCTTCAGCTCGACCAGGGTGCGGGCTCCCTCGGCTCCTCCTGCGGCCATGGCGCGCATTTCGATGAGGCTCGACAGATCGCCGCGCTCTTCCAGCCAGGCCACCTGTTCCGGGCTGGCCTCGCTATGGGTCAGGCGCATGGAGACATCGCCGCCCAGCAGCGCGCGGGCATCCTGCTCCAGGGCACTGCGCAGCGAGGCGTTGAGCGAACCGGCGGCAGCGATGGCGGCGACGCCGATCGCCAGGCAGGCCAGGAAGATGCGGAAGCCTTTCAGCCCGCCGCGCAATTCGCGCCGGGCCAGGCGCAGGGCGAGAGGCATGGTCATGGGCGGCGGATCGGCACGACGCGTTCGTCGCCGGACTCGGCGCTGCGCCTGCGGTCGTTGCGCTCGTCGCTGGCGATCACGCCGTCCTGCACCCGGATCATGCGGTCGCAGCGCGCCGCCAAGGCGGGATCATGCGTGATCAGCAGCAGCGTCGTGTTGGTTTCCGCATGCAGCTTGAACAGCAATTCGATGATGGACTGGCCGGTCTTGCCGTCCAGATTGCCCGTCGGCTCGTCGGCCAGCAGCAGCTTGGGCCGGGCGGCGAAGGCGCGGGCCAGCGCCACGCGCTGCTGCTCGCCCCCGGACAGCTGGCCGGGATAATGGCTCAGGCGATGGCCCAGCCCCACCGCGTCGAGCTGCGCCCGCGCCCGCTCGAAGGCATCGGAGCGGCCGGCGAATTCCAGCGGCAGGGCCACGTTCTCCAGCGCCGTCATGGTCGGGACCAGATGAAAGGACTGGAAGACGATGCCCACATTCTCGCGCCGGAACAGGGCCAGTTGGTCCTCGTTCATGGCCCCCAGATCCTGCCCGCCGACCAGCACCTTGCCGCCGGTGGGACGTTCCAGCCCGGCCATCACCATCATCATGGTCGACTTGCCCGAACCGGACGGCCCCACAACCCCAACGGTCTCACCCTCAGGGATAGCAAGATTCATGCCGCGCAAGATGTTGACCTCGCCCGCCAAGCTCGCCAGCTTAAGATGCACGTCTTCAAGGACGATCATGGGTTCGCTGGCGGGAGTTACAGTTGTCATGCGGGTTTCTTTTCTCGGTTACGCCGCTCGTAAGACAGGAGCAAGGCTTGGGCGGGCTCTCTGGGGATATGGTCTAGTCCTGTGCCTTGTCAACTTTGGCTTGATGGCTCCCGCCTCAGCCGAAACGTTACGACTTCTGGCTCTGGGCGATAGCCTGACGGCGGGGTACAACCTGCCGGCCGGTCAGGGCTTCGTCCCCCGCCTGGAACAGGCGCTGCGCGAAAGCGGCTATGACGTCGAGGTCATCGACGGCGGCGTGTCCGGCGACACCTCCGCCGGCGGGCTGGCACGGCTGGACTGGATGCTCGGCGAGCATGTGGATGCCGCCATCGTCGAGCTGGGCGCCAATGACGGCCTGCGCGGCCTCGACCCTGCGGAAACCTACCGCAACCTGGACGCCATCATCACCCAGCTGCACGACCGCAATATCAAGGTCATGCTGGCCGGCATGTACGCCCCGCCCAATCTGGGCCGGCAATATGGCGAAGACTTCCGCGCCACCTTCACCCGGCTGGCCGAGGAACACGACATCGTCTTCTATCCCTTCTTCCTGGAAGGGGTAGCCATGCAGCCGGAACTCAACCTGGCCGACGGCATTCACCCCAACGAAGCGGGAATCAATATCATCGTGGAAAGCATCCTGCCCTATGTTAAAGAATTACTCGACAGGGTGAAGGTGTCCTAACCCATGCCGCGAGGAAAGGCGGAGGAGAATGCCCGACCCCTTCAAAGCTTCATCCTTTCGTGCCGACGCATTGGACGGCGAGGCCATTCATTGGGGATTGGCCGCCAAGACCTGCCTGCAAGGGCTGGGCGAGCTTTCGCCCGCCTATAACCTGGGCTTCCTCTACGTCACCCAGGCCTTCGCTCCCGATCTGGGCAGCATCCTGACCTTCCTGCGTGCGACCACGCGCATCCAGGACTGGGTCGGCGCGGTGGGGCATGGCGTGCTGGCGCCCGGCCAGGAATACCAGGACGGCGCGGCCATCTCGGTCATGGTCGCCGCCCTGCCCGAAGGCTCGTTCCGCGTCTTCACCGGCCTGACCGCCGCCCCCGAACCCTTCCTCAGCCAGAACGAGGAATGGATGGAGCACAGCCTGCCGGTGGTCGGGCTGGTCCATGGCGATCCGTCCAATCCCATGCTGCTGGAATTGCTGGCCGGGCTGTCCGCCGGCGCCCAGGGCAGCCTGGTGGGCGGGCTGACCGTGACCGGCGACTTCCGCTCGCAGGTGGCGGGCAACGTGACGGGCGGCGGATTGTCGGGGGTGATGTTCGGCGCCGACATTCCCGTCGTCACCGGCCTGACCCAGGGCTGCTCGCCCATCGGCCCGATCCATTGCGTCACCGAAAGCCTGGAGGACGTGGTGATGAGCCTGGACGGCCGCCCGGCCCTGAGCGTCCTGAAGGACGAAGCGGGCGACCTGATCGCCCGCGACCTGCGCCGCGCGGCGGGCTACATCCATGTGGCCCTGCCGCTGGACACTCCTCCCCCGCCCGCCGTCCGCGTCAATGCCGCCCCGCCGCAGCGGCCCGAGGCACCGACCTATGCGGTCCGCAGCCTGACCGGCATCGATCCCCGGCGCGGCTGGCTGGCGGTCGACGACCGGCTTCAGCCCGGCGACCGCATGATGTTCGTGCGCCGCGACCCCAACACCGCCCGCCAGGACCTGGAGGACATGCTGGTCAAGCTGAAGGAGAAGGTCAACGGCCACCCGATCCGGGGCGGCATCTACGTCTCCTGCATCGCGCGCGGCGCCCACATGTTCGGCCCCGGCAGCGTCGAGACCGCGCTGATCAGCGAGACATTGGGGGATTTCCCCATGGTCGGCTTCCATACCAGCGGCGAAATCAGCAATGATCACCTGTTCGGCTATTCGGCGGTGCTGACGCTGTTTCTGTAGGGAGAGAGGATGATCAGGCTGTTCGTCGGGCTGGAGCTGCCCGAAGAAGCGCGCGAGAGACTGGCGGAACTGGAATCGGGCATCCCCAACGCCCGCTGGGTCGAGGACACGAACCTCCACCTCACCTTGCGCTTCATCGGCGAGGTGGAGGAGCCGCTGGCCGAGGAAATCCACGATTCCTTAAGCGAAATCACCGCCCCGGCCTTCGATCTGGAAATCCGCGGCGTCGGCAGCTTCGACAGCGGCCGCCGCGCCCGCTCCCTCTGGGCCGGGGTGGTGCGCTCGCCCGAACTGGTTCATCTGCGCGACAAGGTGGAATCCGCCGTGGTGCGGGCCGGCCTGCCCCCGGAATCCCGCAAATTCGCCCCCCATGTCACCCTCGCCCGCCTGAAGGACGCCCCCATGCAGCGGCTCCAGGCTTTCCTGGCGGCCAACAACCTGCTCCGCCTGCCCCCTCTTCCCGCGTCGAGCACTTCACCCTGTTCCGCAGCCATCTCGGCCGCTCCGGCGCCGTCTACACGGCGGCGGCGATCTATCCGCTCGGGTGAGAAACCTGCGCGCTTTCCCTCACCCGCATTTGGAATAGCCGCAACTGGTGCAGGTGTCGCAGCCTTCCTGGCGCAGCAGCGAGGGCTGGCCGCATTTGGGGCATTGCGCGAGCTTCGTCCGGTTTGCCTGGAGGGTGACGATCCGCTGGTCCTGGGGCGGCGGGTTGGATTCGCCGGGATTGGCGAGGAAACCGATGGCGGTCATGTGGCGCTCGATCACCTCGCCGATGGCGGCCAGCAGCGAAGGCACGTAGCGCCCGCCCATCCATTGCCCGCCGCGCGGATCGAACACCGCCTTCAATTCCTCGACCACGAAGGCCACGTCGCCGCCGCGCCGGAAGACCGCCGAGATCATGCGTGTCAGCGCCACCGTCCAGGCGTAATGCTCCATGTTCTTCGAGTTGATGAAGACCTCGAAGGGGCGGCGGCGGCCATCCTGGATGATATCGTTGATGGTGATATAGAGGGCATGGTCGGAATCGTGCCAGCGCAGCTTGTAGGTCGCGCCCGGCAGCGCCTCGGGGCGATCCAGCGGCTGGGTCATGTAGACCACGCCGGATTCATATTCGTCCTCGGCCCGTACCCGGCGGGTCTCGGCCTCGAAGGGCAGTTCCGGCTGGACCACCAGCGTGGTCTTCCGGGCCTCCTGTTCCTTCCGGGGCTTCTCTTCCGCTTCCTTCCTGACCTGCAACACGGCCCCGGTGACGTCGTTGGGACGATAGGTGGTGCAGCCCTTGCAGCCCAGGTCGTAGGCCTGCCGGTAGACGTCCTTGAAGGCCTCGAACGAGATGCTTTCGGGCAGGTTGATGGTCTTGGAGATGGAGGAATCGATGTATTTCTGCACCACCGCCTGCATCACCACATGGTCGGAGGGCGACAGGGTCTGGGCATCGACGAAATAATCCGGCAGTCCCCCGTCTCCGGCCATGCGGCGATAGAGGCGATAGGCGTAATCCGTCACCTCCTCGTCGCGCCGCGAGCCGTCGGGCTGGAGCACGCTGCGCGTATAGGCGAAGCTGAAGACCGGCTCCAGCCCCGAGGATACGTTGTCGGCGAACAGCGAAATGGTGCCGGTCGGCGCGATGGAGGTCAGCAGCGCGTTGCGGATGCCATGGGCGCGAATCGCCTCGCGCACATCCTCGTCCAGTTCGCGGACGGTCTCGCCCGCCAGATAGGGTTCGGCATCGAAAAGCGGAAAGGCGCCCTTCTCGCGGGCCAGATCCACCGAGGCCAGATAGGCGGCCCTGCGGATGGCCGCCATCCATGTTTCCGTCAGCCGCACCGCCTCGCCGCCGCCATAGCGCGCCCGGCACAGGATCAGCGCATCGGCCAGGCCGGTAACGCCCAGCCCGATCCGCCGCTTGGCGAAAGCCTCCCGCCGATGCGCCTCGAGCGGGAAGTTGGACACGTCGATCACATTGTCCAACATCCGCACGGCGGTCTTCACCAGCGCCGACAGTTTGTCCAGATCGATCCCGGCATCGGGCGCGAAAGGCTTCTCCACCAGCTTCGCCAGATTGACCGATCCCAGCAGGCAGACACCATAGGGGGGCAGCGGCTGCTCCCCGCAATTATGGACCAGCAGCCCATTGGCATCGAAAGCATTGATGCCGGGGATCTGCACATCGAAGACCTCCTCCTCGCCATCGGCACCGAGGCAATCGATGGTGGCGATGAACGCCTCGCGATTGAGGGCCCGGCGGTAATTGGCCAAGCTGGCGGCAAGGCGGGCTGACTTCTCGCTATCGGCGAAACCGATCTTCTCGGCGAAGAGGACGATATTCTCTCCGCTTATCACCAACTCATGCTGGGCCGCGCAATCATAGGCCTTCATCCCGCCCTTGCCGTCGGGCAGGGCACGGGATGCCGCCAAACGACGGTTCCGGTAGAGGCTGCAGGCGATGCCCAGGCGTAACAGCATGCGCTGAACCGCGCGCAGAAGGTCCAGGTCGCTTTGCGCCAGGCGGAGGCTGACTCCCTTCTGCTGGCTGCCCTGGACGCTGCCATCGGCATCGAAAAGGCCGCGCAGGAATCCCCGGTAGAAATCGCTGGAACAAACTTCGACGGCAGGGGTGATGGTCTTGCGCGCGGGCGACAGGCCCAAAGCCAGGGCCAAGCGACGCAAGGCCGCCAGGGACAGCCGCCATTCCCCCCGGCCCGGCACCTCCATCCAGCTCACGAAATCGCTGCGATGGGGCATCCGCCGGGCGGCTTCCAGGGCTTCCTCCATGACGGCGGCGATGCCCGGCCGCTCCCAGCCGCCATTGACGGCCAAGCGGCCGGGCCAGACGCTGAGGACAGCCTTGTCCTCTTTCAGCGTGCCGTCCCCCACCAGCAAGCCCAGCAGATAGCCCTCGGCCCTACCATGCGCGCCGGGCCATTCCGCCTGGCCGCGGTGGTCGTTGAGCATGACCCGGTCGCCGGGGGCAAGCTCCCCCGCCTTGGCCCAGACGGTGTCCAGGCGATACCGCGTTTTCTCCACCACCTTGCGCAGCGGGTGGTCGTCGGTCAGGCGCAGCAGATGGCCCTCCCGCGTCGTCAGACGCAGGACCGGCTTGCGACCCGTGGAGAAGAATCCCTGGGGGCCGGATTCATGGGCGCCGCCATTGACGATGGCGGTGAAGGGGCGCCCCACCAATTCCCCCACCCGGCGTGGTCCTTCAGCGGTCTGGACCCAGGTATCGGCGGTGAGGCAGGGATTGGTCGCATGAATATTTTCGACATACCAAAGATTATTCCGCCGGTTGATGCGGTCGATGAAGATCACGCCCGGTTCGGCATAGGCATAGGTGGCACGCATGATCCTGTCCCACAGGTCGCGCGCCTTGACGGTGCGGTAGGTCCGGCCGCCGAAGACGAGGTCCCAGTCGCGGTCCTGCTCCACCGCGTCCATGAACGCATCCGTGACCAGCACCGACAGGTTGAACATGCGCAGCCGGCCCGGCTCCTGCTTGGCCTCGATGAAGCTTTCGATATCGGGATGGTCGCAGCGCAAGGTCGCCATCATCGCCCCCCGGCGGGAACCGGCGCTCATGATGGTGCGGCACATGGCGTCCCAGACATCCATGAAGGACAGCGGGCCCGAGGCATCCGCCCCCACGCCCCTGACCACCGCGCCCTTGGGCCGCAGGGTCGAGAAGTCGTAGCCGATGCCGCCGCCCTGCTGCATGGTCAGGGCCGCTTCCTTCAGATGCTCGAAGATGCCCGCCATGTCGTCGGGGATGTCCCCCATGACGAAGCAATTGAACAGGGTAACCCTGCGATCCGTTCCGGCCCCGGAAAGAATGCGCCCGGCGGGCAGGAACTTGAAGCCGTCCAGGATGTCGTAGAATTCGGCTTCCCAGCGGACGGGATCGGCTTCGGGCTGGGCCAGGCTGCGGGCGACACGGCGCCAGCTGTCCTCGATGGTGGCGTCCACCGGCTGGCCTTCAGGCGTTTTCAGCCGGTACTTCATATCCCAGATCTGCCGGGAAATGCCTGTCCCCTGCCTCATGTCCGCCCTCCGCAGCTAGAGTGAGGCTCCTAAGTGTAGGTCTTGGGCAGGGGGTGGGTCAAGAGCCCTTGTTCCTATTTTGTTTCCACAGACTCCGATGCGCCCTGGGACTGGTGTGTCCCGATTCTTCCCCCGCTTTCCCGGTTTTCCACAGTTGTGGAAAAGTCTGGGGACAAACGAACGTCCACAGAGTTTTCCACATATCCTCAAACCCCCGTCCGCCCCGCCCCCGGAAGACCGGCCTGCGGGATGCCCCCGTCCGCGAGCAGCGCCCTGATCTCCCGCGCGGCCAGCGGTTTAGCGAAGTGAAAGCCCTGGGCGTAATGACATCCGAAGGAATGCAGAATCTCAGCAGCCGCGTCATCTTCCACGCCTTCCGCCACCGCCGCCAGTCCCAATTCACGGCAGAGCAGGATCGTCGATTTGACCATGGCCCTGTCCCGCATGTCCTGGCTCATATTGCGGATGAAGCTCTGGTCGATCTTGATCTGGGTGGCGGGAATCTTCTTCAGATAGGCCAGCGAGGACATCCCCGTCCCGTAATCATCCACATGCAGTTCGATCCCTGCCGCGGCGATTTCCTGCATGGAGGCGAAGACATCGCAGGACGGATCGGCAGCCGCGCTTTCCGTGATCTCGATGGCCAGCGGCCGGGGCTGGAGGGGAGCGATGCGCGTCACCAGCCGGGCGGCGAATCCGGGGTCCATCAGGTTGCGCACGGAAACATTGACCGAGACGTCCAGGTCGATTCCCGACTTCCGCCATTCCAGAACCTGCGCCACCGCCAGATCCACGACATGCAGGGTCAGGTCGGCCATGATCGGGGAATATTCCGCAAGCGGGATGAACTCCGAGGGCGGGATGTTGCCCCGCCTGGGATGCGTCCAGCGCAGCAGGGCTTCGCATCCTCCGATCCGGCGGTCGCTCAGCCGGATCTTCGGCTGGAACAGGAGATGAAGCTCGCCATTGTCGATCGCCTGCCGCAGCTCTCCCAGCAGGGAAAAGCGATGGCGCCGCTCATTCTCCCTTTCCTCGGAGAATTCCAGATGCGCCACCCCCTCCTCCGCCGCCAGTTCGGCAGCGGAAAAGGCCCGGCGGATCACGTCATTGGCCGTATCCCCCGCCTGCACGACGGCCGTCCCGAAAGAAGGGCGGAGATAGAAGGAAGTGCCGCATGCCTTGACGGCGGCGCTCATGCTCGGGGCGAGGTCCGTACAGGGATTGGGTGCGCCGAGCAGCAGGTAGCCGCCCGTCTTGATCCGGAAGACGGGCAATCCTCCGGCCTTCTCCCGCATCCGCTCGACCGCCGCCACTTCCACGCTTGCCGCCGTCGCATCCCCAAAGACGCCGGTAAGGCGGAAGATGTCGTTGAATACCATGGCGCGGACGACCGTTCCGTCGGCCAGATGCGGGAATGCCTCGCGTTCGAAGCGCATCCGCGTCGGCAGCCCCGTCAGGCCGCAACGCAGGGAGGCCAGCGACTGGCGCGCGGATTGGTGCCGGGCCGCCTGGAACAGCTTTCCGGCCACCCCGCCGACGAAGAGGAAGAAGACGCCCCGGATGAGCCAGCTATGCAGCGGCTGGCGCGTGCCCGTCGCCACGTCGAAGGGCATCAGCGGCCCCAGCATCACGGCACAGAGCAAGGCGACGCAGACCCCGCCCCGGGGTCCGTACAGGAAGGCGCCGAGAATGATCGGGAAATAGGCGAGATGGGTATAGGCGAACTTGCTCCCGCCGGACAGATAGACGACACCGTACACGACGACGAGCAGCACGGCGACGGCGGCTGGAAGAACAATATTCCGCACCGTCCCTTCAAGGGAAACAGGCAGGAATAAAGAACTTGGCTGAGGGTGCTGCATGCGCCCCCCTTCACGGTCTGTAAAAGCCAGATAACGCGGGATAGAGGTACTCCGGAAAGTCTCGGACCCATCTTGTTAAGTCCGAGCAACACCCTAGGATTTTAGGGAAGGAACCTCTCCCCTGGCAACCTGCCAAAGGTCAGCATTACAGACCGAAGGACATACGCATGCATGCAGCCAGGCAGCCCTTCCCAGGGCCGCTCAGACGCTGCGCGGGCTTATCGCATTTATCGTTCCGGCACCGTCGGGACGAAAGCTGCCCTAGCCTTGCACCAAGGACGGGAAACGGCGTTCGGCTTCTTCCTTCAGGGCGGTCGAACTGGCTTCGATGCGGCCCTGGACTTCCGCGACGACCTGGCGGCGATCCAGGTTGCGCGGCAGTTCGGGCAGGAATTCCAGGGTAATCGTGCCGGGCTTCTTGAAGAAGCTGAGCCGCCCCCAAAACAATCCCGAATTCAGCGCCACCGGCACCACCGGCACGTCCAGGCCATAGAGCATCGCCACGCCCGAATGATAGGGCTTGGTCTCGCCCGGTGCCGTGCGGGTGCCTTCCGGGAAGATGATGACCTGGCGGCCTTCGGCGACCGCCTCGCGCGCGCCGTCCAGCATCGAGCGCAGCGCCTTGGCCCCTGCCTTGCGGTCGATGGCGATCATGCCGGTTTTCTTGAGATACCAGCCGAAGAAGGGAATCGCCGTCAGTTCCTTCTTCAGGATATAGGCCGGATCGTCGAGCAGCGTGTGGAAGACCAGCGTCTCCCACATGGATTGATGCTTGGCGACGATCAGGCAGCCGCCCTTGGGCAGGTTCTCGCGCCCACGCACCTCATGCCGCACCCCCGCCGTGACCGCCAGCAGCGCCAGCACGCCCCTGATCCAGAACCGCGCCGCCTCGACCATCCAGCGCCGGGGTGCCAGCAGCAGCGGCAGATAGAGGAAGGCGAGCGGCACCGTCCACAGATAGAAGGCGATGGAAAAGGCAATCGAACGCAGGGCGGTCATCCAGGTGGGTTCCCATGGTCAATCAGCTTGTGGCGCAGGAAGGCCGCAAGATACTTGGTGTATTCGGTCGCGAGAAGATGGGCCGTGCCGGGCCAGCGCCACCATTCATCCCGCTTGAACTGGTCGGGGAAGACGGGATGGGGGATCAGCCGCACGCCCGGCATGGCGCGGCGGAATTCCATCAGGCTGCGGCGCATGTGGTAATTGGCGGTGACCACGCGCAGCGAATCATACCCTTCCTCGACCATCCAGGCGGCGGTTTCCGAGGCATTGCCGATGGTGTTGTCGGCGGCATAGCCCAGCACGACGCAGCAATCGGAATCGATGTTGCGGCCTTCCTCGAACAGGCTCAGCAATTCGGTCATCTCGACGTCGCGATGAACGCCCGAGACCAGCAGCTTGCGCGCCTTGCCCTCGGCCAGCAGGGCTAGGCCGGTGCGCACCCGGTCGCTGCCGCCGGTCAGCACGACGATGGCGTCGGTCGCCGTCGTCTCGTCCTCGACACGGTCGGGAATGTCGGCGGCGAACCAGATCAGCCCGGCCAGCCAGAGCAAGAAAAGGAACAGGCCGACCGCCAGCACCGCCAGGACCAGACGACGCAAGGCCCCCCAGCCCGAGCGGGCAGGCATGATCTCGCCCTCCATCCCGGCTTCGTCCTTCATGGCATCCGCGCGAGGCTCCGCAACACGGTGAAGCGCGCCGTCACCATGGCCAGCAGCGCCGCGATCCAGGGCAGCACCAGCAGCATCACCCACCCCGTCCAAGGCATCGACAGGTCGGGCAGCAAGCCGCCTTCCAGCCGCCGCGCCGCCCAGCCGACCATCCCCAGGGCCGGCGCCGCCAGGGCCAGCCCCAGCAGGCCGCCGGCCAGTCCCAGATTGAAGGCACGTTCGGCGAATTGCCGGGCGATATAGGAATCCTGCGCACCGATCATGTGCAGCACGTTGATCACTTCCTGATGGACCGCGAGGCCGGTGCGGGTGGCATAGATCACCGTCGCCGACGTCACCCCGCCGATCATCAGCACCACCGACAGGGCCAGCATCTCGACCGTACGGCTGAGATTGACCAGGCGCGACAGCCAGACCCGGTGGTCGTCCAAGGTCGCACCGGGAACGGAAGCCTTCAGCGTCTCGGACAAGGCGTCCAGGTCCACGCGCTTGGAGGGATCGACGGTGACGTCGATCAGCAAGGGCAGCGGCAGGTCCTGCAGCAGCGCCGTGTCCCCCAGCCAGGGTTCCAGCAATTGCAGGGTGCGGGTCTTGTCGATGGAATGGGCCGACAGCACGCCCGGCGTCGAGCGCAGCAGCCTGACCGCCGCCTCGACCCGTTCCCGGGTGCGGACCTCGGAATCCACGGCATTGCCGGGGGCCGGAGCGACCTGCACCGTCAGGGTGCCGGAGACATCGCGGTCCCAACGCTCGATCACCCCGCCCAGCACGAAGACGCCCGCCAGCGATACCGCGGACAGGAAGGTCATCAGGGCCACCAGCCAGGGCAGGAAACGGCTGGTGGCGTCGTCCTTCAGCGGCAGGTCGGAACGGCGGCGGAAGAATAGCATCACACGCGCTCCACGCGGCCGCGCTCGATATGCAGGCGCGGATGGTTGAAGCGCGAGACCAGGGCCTCGTTATGGGTGGCGATGACGATGGTCGTGCCCAGGCGGTTCAATTCCTCGAACAGATAGAGCAGGCGCATGGCGATGTGATCGTCCACATTGCCCGTCGGCTCGTCGGCGAGCAGCAGGTCGGGCCGGGCGATGACCGCCCGGGCGATGGCGACGCGCTGCTGCTGCCCGCCCGACAGGGTCGGCGGCTTGGCATGCAGATATTCCGACAGGCCGACCCAGGACAGCAATTCCGGCACATGCTTCTGCACCTCGGATTCCCTGGCCCCCGCCACGCGCAAGGGCAGCGCCACATTGTCCAGGGCGGAAAGATGGTCGAGCAGGCGGAAATCCTGGAACACCACCCCTACGCGCCGCCGCAAGGCGGGCATCTCCGCGCGCGGCAGGCGGCTGATATCCTGGCCGAACAGCCGGATACGGCCGGACGAGGGACGGGCCGCCAGATAGATCAGGCGCAGCAGCGAGGATTTCCCAGCCCCCGACATGCCGGTCAGGAAATGGAAGGATCCCGCCGGCAGGGCGAAATTCACGTCCTGAAGGATCTCCGGCCCGCGTCCATAGCGCAGCCCGACCTCCTCGAACGTCACCACGCTCTCTGCTTGATTGGACCCCTTTTGACGCACTGCCCCCACTCCTTAGACCCAGGCAGGATTACATTGCCCACGCAGCTCCGTCCAGCACGCGCTTGTGTTGGGCTGACGCAAACTCTATAAGAGAAAGACTTTTGGTTGGTTAGCAGCGCATGCATATTCTCTGTCCGCAGTGCGAGACTCAGTTCTCAGTCCCCGATACCGCCCTTGGGACCAAGGGACGGAAGATGAAATGCGCCAAATGCGGCCATGTCTGGCATCAGGCGCCGCTGAACGCGGCTGCGCCCGAGGAAGCCGAACCGGCCGCCGTCCCGCAGCCGGAACCCATGGCCGAGGCGATGGCCGAACCGCAGGCCGAATTCGCGCGCGACGCCTTCGCCACCTCCGACGACCTCGCCACCTCCGGCTATTCGGAGGACAGCGTGCAGGCCGACGACTTCCGCCTGGACGACCTGCCGCTGGAAATGCCGCCCAGCGGCGACGACCCGGCAGAAGATAAGAACACCACCGAAGATTTCGACTTCAACCTCGATTTCGGCGACGGACCCGAGGAAAGCGACGAATTCAGCCAGTCCATCGCCGGCGAGGGCGCGGACAAGGCCGACGAGCTGGATCTCGACCTGGACCTGGACGGCACGGACCCGCTGCCCGAGGTCTTCACCACCCCCCAGGCCGCCACCAAATCCAAGGCCCAGGACAAGGGCAAGAAGAAAGGCGGCCTGATCGCCGCCTGCGTCAGCGTGCTGCTCCTGGGCGGCGCGGCTGCCGGTGCCTGGTTCTTCCAGGACCAGATCGTCCGGGCCGTTCCCGCCGCCGAAAGCCTGTACCGCAGCGCCGGCCTGCGCCAGGAACAGGTGGGCGCGGGCCTGCGCTTCCAGGATTTCCATCCGGAACGCGTCCGCCAGGAAGGCGGCAGCGAAGTGCTGGTGGTGCGCGGCGTCATCGCCAATGTCACCGACCGCCCGCGCGACCTGCCGCTGATGCGCCTGGCGCTGTTCGACCGCAGCGGCACGCTGTTGCAGGAAAAAGTGGTCCGTCCGCCCGTTCCCGGACTGGAAGCCGGCGCCACCACCACCTTCCGCCTCAGCCTGGACGAACCCCATCCGGACTCGACCCGCTTCGAGATCACCTTCGCCCGCGCGGAAGACGGCGTTCAGCCGACGAATTGAGGTCACGGTGGCGGGGCCTGCTGGGCTCCGCCCGGCCCCGCCGAGGGCCTTCTCTCGGAACTCCCTTCCCTATTTCCGTCGCTCCCGCGAAAGCGGGAGCCCATGCTAGGGTTCATGGCGATGTGAGCCCCGCCAGAGATGGATGAAGTAGCTCCATGGACTCCCGCTTTCGCGGGAGTGACGAGGAAAAAAGGGTTTCTCAGCAGTCTGTTGAAATTGGGCCGCAAAGGGCTCGACGCCACGCCCCCACAGCCTTGGTGCCCTTGGTGCCTTGGCGGCATCCTGCAGCAGGAAGAAACCACCAAGGCACCAAGAAGCCGCTACAGCCACGGGCTTACGCAAGAAATCACCGCGGGAAAGGGAACCCCTCCCGCTCAGAACTGGCGCAGCAGGCGATGCAGGTATTCGCGTTCGTCCGGGCCGCGCTGGGGCTCGCCGGAGCGGCGGCGGAGTTCGTCGAGGATTTCGTGGGAGCGGCGGATTTCCATTTCCTCGGGGATACGCACGGTGCCGTCATCGGTCGGGCCGGGCTGGCGCATGCGGCGGCCCAGCGGGTCCTGCCCCTGGCCCGGCATGCTTTGCCCCTGGGCCAGTCCCGGCCCCATCTGGCGTGACAAGGCCTGCATGGCCTGCTGCGCACCCTCGCGCAGATGTTCCAGCGCCTCGCCCTGGAAGCCCGAGGCCTCGCCGGGGCGGTTGCTCTCCAGGCTGCCGGTGGCCTCGCGCATGGCCTGTTCCGCATCACCGAGGGAAGACGGGATCTCGCCCATGGACTCGCCCAGCTGGCGCATCATTTCCCCCAGTTCGCGGCGCAGTTCCTCCTGGCGCGCGGCCCCGGCCAGGTTTTCTTCCTCGGCCATTCCGCCTTCGCGCGAGCGGCGATAGCCTTCATCCATCAGTTCCTGCTGACGCCGCGACAGGTCCTGCAAGCCCTCCATGGCCTGCATGGCCTGACGCATTTCCTCGGTCATCTGCTGGGGCTGGGCCATGCGCAGATTCTGCATCATCTCGGCCAGGTCGTTGAGCATCTGGCGGGCCCCCTCGCGGGCGCCGGTCTGGGACAGATCACGCAATTGGTCGAACATGGCCTGCATGTCCTCGGGGCGCAGCACCTGATCGGCGGCGAATTGCTCCGCCGGCATGGGCTCGGCGCCCTGGCGCATCATCTGCTCGGCCATGGCCTGGAGATAGTTCTCGGTGGCCTGCTGCAACTGGTCCACCAGCCGCTGCAATTCCTCGGCGGTGGCGTCGCGGTCCAGCGCCTCTTCCAGGGCCTGGACGGCACGTTCCAGTTCGGCCTCGGCATCGGCCAGATCGCCCTCCTCGATACGCAGGGCGGCGTGCCACATCAGGTCCATGGCCCCGTCGATACCGGCCTGCCCCGGCTGGTGCTGAAGACGATGGCGGGCGGTGCGCAAGCTCAGATAGGCGCGCAGGTCATGGCCGTAGCTTTCAGGCATCAGCGAGATGTCGTCCAGCCGCACCGCCACCTGGCGCCGCGCTTCGGGCGTTTCCGACAGCAGGCGGCGCTGTTCGATGATGGCGCGGGCGACGGGATGGGTGAACTGGCGCTCCGGCAGGGTGATCTGCTGGGCCTCGCTCTCGCCGCGCTGGCCCAAGGCATCCTCGGCCACCAGATGCAGGGTGACGGGAAGCCCGGCCCAGGGATGGGCGGTCAGGTCCTGCCAGGAAGACAGGCGGAAGCCGCGCGCCGCCTGTCCCTGCGGGACGTTCAGCTCGACCGAGATATTCCGCTCCTCCTGGCGGCCGTCCTGGCGGCGCACCACCAGCCAGGCAGCGGTCACGCCGTAATCGTCGGAGGCCTCGTAGCCCACCCGCAAGCGGCCCCGCTCTCCCGTCTCGGGGCGCCCGGCGAAGGCGATATCGGGCGGCACGTCCTGCACCACCGCCACCGGCCAGTCGGCCAGGATGGAACGGCCCTGCGAGATGCGCAGACGGCTGCCCTGTTCCAGCACCATCTCGATCCGCTGGGTGCCGCCGCTTCCCAAGGCGGTGAAATCGCCCTTCACGCCGTCCAGCACGTCCAGCCGCGCCTGCCCCTTGCCGCCCTCGACCATGCCCAGCAGGCGACTGCCCGCCGGCACCGCCAGTTCCGCCGGCTCGCCCCGGGCCTGCTGCTCCTCCGGGAGGGGTTCCAGCAGGATCGGCGGACGGCCGGTATAATCGGGGGGCGTGATCCAGACCTGCAAGCGGCCGGGCTCGGCGGCGAGGAAGGGAATGGTCGGCGTCACGGCCCGTTCCAGGCGCGGCATGGCGCTGCCCCAGGTGCCGAAGACGGCCACGAAGACCGCCAGCAAGGCGGCGGCGCGCAGGCCCAGCGGATCGCGGCGGGCCATGCGCGGATCGGGCAACCCCACCCGCAGACTGCGGGCGGCTTCCAGGGCGCGGCGGCGATGGGCTTCCCACAGAGAGCGGGAGACGGGATCGTCCTGCCCGGCGGCCAGGTCGTCGGACAGGGCGGTCAGGGGATGGTGGGACAGGCCGCTGTCGCGCTCGACCCGGCGCAAGGCGGCTTCGTCGCGCGGTTCATGACGGCGGACCTGGCGGATGGCCCGCAGCAGCAGGCCCAGGAAGGTTCCGGCGAAGGCCAGCAGCACCAATCCGTGCAGCCAGCCCGGCAGGAGCGGCAGGACATCGAACAGGGCCACGGCCAGGAAGACCAGGGCCACCCCGAAGGGCGGCCACATGGCCGGCCACAAGGTCTCCCACCACAGCACGAAGCGTGCCTGGCGCAAGCGACGCCCGATCCGACCGTGATCGGGATTCTCTTTCCGCTGAGGGGCGCCGCTTCGAGTCAAGGGACCTCACATGGTGCCGGTGGACCTTTTCCTGCCGACGGAACCGCCTTCCATCCAATCCGGCAGGCTTTCCAGCGACAGCATCTCTTCGTATGTGGGACGCGCGCGCACGATGGCAAACCTGTCCGCCTTGACCAATACTTCCGGGATCAACGGGCGGGTGTTGTAGGTCGAGGCCATAACCGCGCCATAGGCGCCGGCCGAGCAGATGGCCATCAGGTCGCCCGCCTTCACCGGCGGCAGGGCGCGCTGCTGGGCGAAGGTATCGCCGGTCTCGCAGACCGGGCCGACCACGTCGATGGGCACCAGCGGCACACCGGCCTTGGGCTCGTCCACCGGCTTGATCGCGTGATAGGCGTCATAGAGCGACGGCCGCATCAAATCGTTCATCGCCGCGTCCAGGATGGCGAAGCTGCGCGTGGCGCCTTCCTTCACATAGATCACGCGGCTGACCAGGATGCCGGCATTGCCGACGATCAGGCGGCCCGGCTCGAAGACCAGTTCGCAGCCCAGGTCGCCCAGGGTCTCGCGCACCATCTGCGCATAGGCCTCGGGCTGCGGGGGGATTTCGGAATCATACGGAATTCCCAGACCGCCCCCCAGATCGAGGCGGCGAATATTGATGCCGTCGGCACGAAGAATGGCGACCAGATCGCGGACGCGGCGGAACGCCTCGCGGAAGGGCGTCAGGTCGGTCAGCTGCGAACCGATATGGCAGGCGATGCCCATCACTTCGATCCCCGGCAGGGCGGCGGCGCGGCGATAGACCTCGTGGGCGCGGGTCCATTCGATGCCGAACTTGTTCTCCTTGCGCCCCGTGGTGATCTTGGCATGGGTGCCGGCATCCACGTCGGGATTGACGCGGATGGCGATCGGCGCCTTCTTGCCCGCCGCCAAGGCGGCTTCGTTCAGGGCGTGGAGTTCCGGCTCGGATTCCACATTGATCTGCATGATCCCGACATCAAGGGCCAGCGCCAGCTCGCGGCGGGTCTTGCCGACGCCCGAGAAGACGATGCGGTCGGCCGGAACACCGGCGGCCAGGGCTTGGCGCAGCTCGCCTTCCGACACCACGTCGGCCCCCGCCCCCAGATCCGCCAGGGTGCGCACCACGGCGATGTTGGAATTGGCCTTCATGGCATAGCAGATGCGGGCATTCAGCCCGGCGAAGGCATCGCGGAAGACGGTGAAATGCCGCTCCAGCGTCGCCGTCGAATAGCAGTAGAAAGGCGTGCCGACGGCAGCGGCGATGCGCGCGATGGCGACGTCTTCGGCGTGAAGCTGGCCGTAGCGGTATTCGAAATGATTCATGATCTTCTTTGCTCAGGGCTTCAATAAGCTGGCCGGGGCTGCTGGTGGGTGTCGGGAACCGGCGGCGTCGGCATCGTCTGCTCGCGCGACGGCACGGGATGCTGCCGCGCGCCCTCGGGATAGCTGCGCGGATAGACGCTGCCTTCCGGCGGGTTCAGCGGCCCGACCCGGCCGCAGGCCGCCAGCATCAGGGCGGCCAGGGCGAGGGCGAGACAGGATACGGGCCTCACAGGAAACGCTCCCGCGCGGCCTTGGCCTGGGCACGCACATTGTCCGGCGCGGTGCCGCCGAAACTGGTGCGGCTGGCCGCCGATTTCTCGACCCCCAGCACGGTGAACACATCCTCGGTGATGCGCGGCTCGACGCCCTGCATGTCGGCGAGGCTCAGGTCCTCCAGGCCGCAGCCGCGATCCTCGGCCAGCTTGACGATGCGCCCGGTGACATGGTGCGCCTGGCGGAAGGGCATGCCCAGCACGCGCACCAGCCAATCGGCGATATCGGTGGCGGTGGTGAAGCCGGCCCCGGCGGCGGCCTTCAGCACGTCCTCGTTGACCGTCATGTCGGCGATCATGCCGGTCATGGCGGCGATGCACAATTCCATGGTCTCGGCGGCTTCGAAGACCGGTTCCTTGTCGTCCTGCATGTCCTTGGAATAGGTCAGCGGCAGGCCCTTCATGACGATCAGCAGCGAGTTCAGGTCGCCGATCACGCGGCCCGCCTTGGCGCGGACCAGTTCGGCGGCATCGGGATTACGCTTCTGCGGCATGATCGAGCTGCCGGTGGTGAAGCCGTCGGACAGGGTGACGAAGCGGAACTGGGCCGAGGTCCAGATCACCAATTCCTCGGCCAGACGCGACAGATGCACCGCACAGATCGAGCTGGCGGCCAGGAATTCCAGGGCGAAATCGCGATCCGACACGCCGTCCAGCGAATTGGCGCAGGGACGATCGAAGCCCAGTTCCTTGGCCGTCATGTGGCGGTCGATGGGGAAGGAGGTGCCGGCCAGGGCGGCGCTGCCCAGCGGGCTTTCGTTGAGGCGGCGGCGGGCATCGGCAAGGCGCGAGCGGTCGCGGCCGATCATTTCCACATAGGCCAGCATGTGATGACCGAAGGTCACCGGCTGGGCCGCCTGGAGATGGGTGAAGCCCGGCATGACCGTGGCGGCATGCTGTTCGGCGCGCCTGATCAGCACCTCCTGAAGCCCCTTCAGCGCTGCTTCCATGCCGTCGATAGCATCGCGCACCCACAGGCGGAAGTCGGTCGCCACCTGGTCGTTGCGCGAGCGGGCCGTGTGCAGGCGCCCGGCCGGTTCGCCGATGATCTGGGCGAGACGGGATTCCACGTTCATGTGGATATCCTCGAGTGCCGCCGAGAATTCAAAGCTGCCGCTCTCAATCTCTTGCAAAACCTTCTCAAGGCCGTCCAGGATGGCCTCGCCATCTTCCTTGGCGATCACGCCCGTCGCCATCAGCATCCGGCAATGCGCCTTGGACCCGCGGATATCCTGGGCATAAAGGCGCTTGTCGAAGTCGATGGAGGCGTTGATCCGTTGCATGATGGCGGAGGGTCCGCCTTCGAAACGGCCGCCCCAGATGGAGCTGGCTCCGGAATTCGTCGTGGCGGCGTTGTTCTTAGCGGTCATCGGCTCTTCTTCGAGATCTGGAACACAAGGATGGAATGCGCATTGAAGGTCTTCGCCTCCGCCGCCCTCATCGCGGGCGGCTTGGCCGCCGCACCAAGCACGGCTTGGGCGGGAGGGTACACAATTCCTCCCCTCTCCGAAAGCAGGCTCGACATCACCACGGTCAATAGCGGCATACATTTCGCCGAACTCGGGAAACGCCGCCAGGTTCCCGACATCACCGTCACCGATCCGTCGGGCGCGGCCATCCGCCTCAACCTCTTCCGGGGCCGCACCGTCCTGCTGCATTTCTGGTCCAGCACCTGCGGCCCCTGCATCAAGACGCTGGCCGGGCTGGACCATGTGCAGCAGGTCATGGGCGGACCGCGCTTCCAGGTCATGGCCGTCTCGGTCGATCCCGGCGGCATCGCCGCGGCCCGGTCCTTCCTGCGTCAACAGAAGGTCGAAAACCTGCGACCCTATGCCGATATAAACGGCACGGCGGTCAGCGCCATGTATCTGCGCAGCCTGCCCACCAGCTTCGTCATCGACGCCCAGGGCGGACTGGCCATGCTGGTGGAAGGCGCGACGAAATGGGACAGCCCCGAGATCATGGCCCATATCCAGGCCATCGCCACGGGGCAATAACGAAAAGGGAGAAGGAAGAATGAAGCGGGCTGTGGTCGTTCTTGCGGTTCTGGCGGCACTCGGTGGTTTTTCGGCCTACGCCGTCTCGCGCCTGCCCAGCCCCGGCAGCGTGGAAGCGGCCACCCCGACCGTTCCCCAGGGCCAGCGCGAGACCGCGCCTGCCGTCGCCTTCACCGGCCCACAGGGTGAGCCGATGACCCTGGAAGACTTCCGCGGCCAAGTGCTGCTGGTCAATTTCTGGGCCACCTGGTGCGCCCCCTGCGTCAAGGAGATGCCGTCGCTGGACCGCCTGCAGCAGCGCCTGGGCGGCGACGGCTTCCAGGTCCTGACGCTGTCCCAGGACCGCCAGGGCCTGCCGGTGGTACAAGACTTCTTCGAACGCCAGCAGCTGACCCACCTGCCCGCCTATCTCGACCAGGATGGCTCGGCCGGGCGTGCCCTCGGCCTGCAAGCCCTGCCCACCACCTATCTGATCGACGCCGAGGGCGCCATCGCCATGACCGTCCTGGGCGAGCGGGACTGGGATTCGCCGCAGATGATCGAAAAGATCAAGGCGGTGATGGAGCAGTCCTGACCGCCCCTATTCCGCCGCCCTGCGCGCCGGGCAGGTCAAGCACAGCCCCGCCTGGGCAGGATAGGGATGCTGAAGATAGCCGCGCGCCTCGAACCAGCGGCGCATCAGGATCGCCCCGGCGATGCCGATGAAGGAGCCCATGGCGACGTCCGAAACGAAATGGACGGTGGTGGCGAAGCGGCTGACGGCCACCAGCACCGCCAGGAAGGCCCAGGCCAAGTTGTAGCGCGGGCAGATCACCATCAGCGCGGTCATGGCGGCCCAGATGGCTTGACTATGCCCCGAGGGATAGGAATTCGCCGCCAGCGTGAACATGGAAAAGCCGTAGAGCTCGTCATGAAACAGGAAGCGCGGGCGCCAACGCCCGACGATCAGCTTGACCAGGTTCACGAAGATGCCCGACAGGGCCATGGTAAGGAAGAAATAGGCGCAGAGCCGGGCGCGGTAGAGCAGGATCTCGCGGGCCGGCAGCATCAGCGCCATCATCGCCCGCAAGCGGAAGAAAACCCACAGCAAGGCCGACGGAACCAGCCAGTATTCGGCCAGCCCGACCTCCGTCACGATCTTGAAGAAGCCCTGGATATTGCCGCCCATATTGGCCTTGAACCACAAGGCCACGGGCCGGTCGATGACGACCATGCTGAACAGGCTGAACAGGAGGACTGCGATGAAACCGGCGGTCAGCGGATAAGAACGGGAGAAGGACACGAGGTCCCGCCTGACGGCATGGAAGCGGGTGGTCAGGTCCAGGGAAAGCGGCCGGTCCAAAGGCTATTCCTCTTCTGTCGGAAGGCGGCCAGGAAATGGAGAACCCCGTGTCTCGTTCAAGAGGCACGGGGTCCTTGTCAAAAAGAATTCCCAAAGCGTCCGCTTGCCCTCAGCGGGTGGGGACGGGCTTCTCGCCGGTATAGTCGTAGAAGCCGCGGCCCGTCTTGCGGCCCAGCCAACCGGCTTCGACATATTTCACCAGCAGCGGGCAAGGACGGTACTTGGTATCGGCCAGACCGTCATGCAGCACCTGCATGACCGCGAGGCAGACATCCAGGCCGATGAAGTCGGCCAGTTCCAGCGGCCCCATCGGATGGTTGGCACCCAGCTTCATCGCGGTGTCGATGGCATCGACCGAGCCCACGCCTTCGTACAGGGTATAGACCGCCTCGTTGATCATCGGCAGCAGGATGCGGTTGACGATGAAGGCCGGGAAATCCTCGGCGCTGACCGGCTGCTTGTTCAGCTTCAGGGTCATTTCCCGGATGGTGGCGAAGGTCTCTTCGCTGGTGGCGATGCCGCGGATCAGTTCGACCAGCTGCATCACCGGCACCGGATTCATGAAATGCATGCCCATGAACTGGGCGGGGCGGTCGGTGGCGGCGCCGAGACGGGTGATCGAGATGGAAGAGGTGTTGGAGGCGACGATGGCTTCGGGCTTCAGCACCGGACAGAGCTTGGCGAAGATCTGCTTCTTAATGCTTTCGTCCTCGGACGCCGCCTCGATCACCAGATCGCAGTCCTCGAAGACATTGTAGTCGGTCGAGGTCTTGATGCGGCTCATGGTCGCGGCCTTGAGTTCGGCCGAGATCTTGCCCTTCGACACCTGACGGTCGAGGTTCTTCTCGATGACACCGAGCCCGCGCGAAATCTGCGCCTCGTTGATGTCCACCAGCTTCACATCGAAGCCGGACAAGGCGCAGACATGGGCGATACCGTTGCCCATTTGGCCGGCACCAATGACGCCGATTTTCTGAATCATGCTAGGGCTCCGTGTCTTAAAGTCTCGCAGTGGAAGACGTTATTTCTTGTCGAGTTCCGACGCCAGTTCCGGCAGGATCTGGAACAGGTCGCCGACGAGTCCGTAATCGGCGACCTGGAAGATGGGCGCCTCTTCGTCCTTGTTGATGGCGACGATGATCTTGGAATCCTTCATGCCGGCGAGGTGCTGGATGGCGCCGGAGATGCCGACGGCGATGTAGAGTTCCGGGGCGACGATCTTGCCGGTCTGGCCGACCTGGAGGTCGTTGGGGACGAAGCCGGCATCGACGGCGGCGCGCGAGGCCCCGACGGCGGCGCCCAGCTTGTCGGCCACGGCCTCGAGCAGCTTGAAGTTCTCGCCCGATTGCATGCCGCGCCCGCCCGAGACGATGACCCGCGCGGCGGTCAGTTCGGGACGTTCCGACTTCGACAGTTCCGAGCCGACATAGGACGAGGTGCCGGGATTGTCCGCCGCGCCCGCTTCCTCGATGGCCGCCGCCCCGCCGCCGGCGGAGGCCGCCTCGAAGGCGGTGGCGCGCACGGTGATGACCTTCACCGCATCCTTGCTCTGCACGGTGGCCATGGCGTTGCCGGCATAGATGGTGCGCACGAAGGTGTCGGGGCTCTCGACGGCGACGATCTCCGAGATCTGCGCGACGTCGAGCAGGGCGGCGACGCGCGGCAGGAAGTTCTTCCCGAAGGTGGTGGCAGGCGCCAGGATGTGCGAATAGCCCCCGGCCAGCTT
>NZ_SBHN01000012.1:140890-152054 GCF_006980715.1 Telmatospirillum sp. J64-1 | reverse complement strand
GGCGGGGACGGCGGCTCCGGCGGAGGTGATGGCGGCTCCGGTGGCGGGGACGGTGGTTCCGGCGGAGGTGACGGCGGTTCCGGTGGCGGGGATGGCGGCTCCGGCGGAGGTGATGGCGGCTCCGGTGGCGGGGACGGTGGTTCCGGCGGAGGTGACGGCGGTTCCGGTGGCGGGGATGGCGGAGGCGATGGCGGCGATTAACGCTGCCATTCCTCCGAGCGCCATCTTTCCAGAGTGGCGCTCATCCGCCTGACATGACTGCCCGGCCAATACAGGCGGTCGCAGCATGGGCACCAGGTGATGGGGCTCCCGCTGCCCGGCGGCACGCGATGATGCAGATGGGCCGGAGCCGGCAGGACACCCACGTTGCAGACCAGGCAGCGCGAGAAAGGCCGGTACAGCCAGTCGATGCCCAATTCCCCTGCCGCCTGCGCGGCCCAGCCGTCCAGGCTGTCGCCGTGCAGCACCAGCACCCGCCCGGCCGCCGCGCGATGCTCGGCGATCTGGCGGTCGCGGGTCAGGATCACCCGATCCTCGGCCACGGCACGGGCCACCAGCACGCGGTCGCTGTCCTGGGGCGATTGGCTGGCGGTATCATAGCCCGCCGCCCGCAGCCAGCGGGCGAAGCCGGAAAGCATTTCATCGCAAAGCAGGCGCATTCCAGAAGTTTGGGAATGACGCCCCCCGTCCTGCAAGGACCTGTCCCCCCTGCGCCCTGCCCGGCCTCAATCCGCCCGCAGGCGGTCCAGGCGCAGCCGGTGGCGGCTGTCCGAAAGCCGGCGCAGGCCGCCCAGCACCGCCATGACGGCGCCCAAAGCAGTGCCCCCGGCGATCAGGAACATGATCAGGATCTGGTACTTGACCGCCTCGACCGGTTCGACCCCGGCCAGGATCTGGCCCGTCATCATGCCCGGCAGCGCGACGATGCCGGTGGCCGACATGGAATTGATCACCGGCATCAGGGCGCTGCGCAGGGCCTCGCGCAGGATCGGCCGCATGGCTTCGCTGCGCGTCGCCCCCAGGGCCAACTGCGCCTCGATCGCCTGTCGTCCCTGGATGGCGCCTTTCGTCAGGCTGTGCAGGCCCAGGCTGATGCCGGTCATGGTGCTGCCCAGGATCATGCCCAGCATGGGCAGGGCATAGCGCGGATCGAACCAGGGATCGGGGCGGACCTGCGTGGTCAGGGCGAAGACGGTGACCACCGAAGCCGCCGTCATGATGCAGACCGTCCCCAACCCATAGGACCACCAGCCGGTGAAGCGGCGGTCCTGGCGGGCCATGATCTCGCGCCCGGCCAGCAGGATCATCACCAGCGCCGCCAGCCCGGTCCACAGGGGCGAAGACAGGCGGAACAAGGTGGTCAGCACCAGTCCGACCAGGACCAGTTGCACCGCCGATCGCAAGGCCGCGATCAGCAGGCGGCGTTCGATGCCCAGCTTCAGCCACAGGGACAATCCCGCATTGGCCATCACCAGCAGCGACGCGACGGCAAGGTCGCGCCAGTCGAGAGCGATGTAATCCATTTCAGCCTGCCCTCACCCGGCCGCCTTCAAGAACCAGGGAATGCGAGGCCACGCGGGCGGCCTGGGCCGGATCATGGCTGACCCACAGCACCGCCAACCCTTGCGCCTGCTTCGCCTTGATCAGAGATTCCAGGCGATCGCGCGAGTCCTCGTCCAGGGCGGAGGTGGGTTCGTCCAGCAGCAGCACCTGCGGCCCCCGCGCCAGCGCGCGGACCAGGACCAGGCGTTGGCGCTGGCCGGTGGAAAGCTCCGCCACCGGGCGCCTTCCCATATCCGGGGAAAGGCCCAGGGCCTCGGCCATGGGCAGGGCGGAGGGCCAATCGGGAAAATGCTGGTCGACCCGCTCCGCCCACCAGCCCGGCTCGGCGGCCAGATAGACGACGCGGCGGCGCCAGTCCGGCCCGTCCATCAGGGCCCGCGGGCGGCCGTCGAGCAGGACCTCGCCCTCGGCGGGGTCGAGGTCGGCTATGGCGCGCAGCAGCAGCGTCTTGCCCGATCCCGATGGACCGCGCAGGGCGAAACAGGCGCCGGGCGGAAGATCGAAGGAGGCCGTGACGATGCCGCGCGCGGAAAGATCACGCACGGAAAGCATGGGTATACCCTACCTCACTCGCGGGAATGCAGAAAGCCGGTTCACTTTCCCGGCAAAGCACCGCATCCTGCGAGCCCGGACGGCGAAAGGAGCAAGAATGAGCGAGACCCTGTCCTATCTGGAATTCGGCGAAAGCGGAAAGCCGCTGGTGGTGCTGCACGGCCTGTTCGGATCGGCCCGCAACTGGTCGGCAATCGGCCGCAGCCTGGGGGCCAAGCGCAAGATCTATGCCCTGGACCTGCGCAATCACGGCAACTCGCCCTGGCACGACGACATGTCCTATGAAGCCATGGCCGAGGACGTGGCCGCCTTCGCCCGCGCCCATAGCCTGGGGCGGATCGACCTGCTGGGCCATTCCATGGGCGGCAAGGCCGCGATGATGGCCGCTCTGCGCCATCCCGACCTGATCGACCGCCTGATCGTCGCCGACGTGGCCCCCGTCACCTACAACCAGGTCTTCCTCAGCTATGCCAAGGCCATGAAGGGCATCGACCTGACCGGCCTGACCCGGCGTTCGGAAGTGGAATCGCAGCTGGTCGAGACCGTGCCGGAAGCGGGCGTGCGCATGTTCCTGCTGCAGAATCTGGTCTCCGAGGACGGCAAGCTGTTCTGGCGCGTCAACCTGGATGCCTTGATGGCCTGGATGGACCGCATTACCTCCTTCCCCGAAGTCGAGGGCCAAAGCTTCAACGCGCCCGCCCTGTTCCTGCATGGCGGCAATTCGGATTACGTGCGGCCCGAATATCGCCCGCTGATCCTGCGCCTCTTTCCCCAGGCCCGCTTTTCCGTCATCCCCGGCGCCGGCCATTGGCTGCACGCCGAAAAGCCCCAGGACTTCACCACCGAAGTGGAGCGCTTCCTGGCATGAGCGAGGAACTGGAAAAACGCATCGCCACCCTGGAAATCGCGCTGGCCCATGCCGAGGCCAGCATCCAGGACCTCAGCGACATGGCCGCACGGCAATGGGCCGAGATCGACAGCCTGACCACCCAGGCCCGTCTTCTCAAGGACCGCGTCCGCGCCCTGGAAGCAGGCGTCGACCGTTCTCCCAGCGACGATAAGCCGCCGCCCCATTACTGAGACGGACGTCCACTCGATCCAAAGGAGACCTCATGGAAACCATCCCCTTCCGGACCCTGACCATCTGCGGAATCGAGGAACTTTCCGCCCCGCGTGAACATTCCGTCACCCATGTCCTGTCCCTGCTCGATCCCGAATGGCCGGAACTGGATGCCTTCGAGGCCTATGGCGACCATCACCGCACGACCTTGCGGTTCCACGACATCATCGATCCTCTTCCCGGAAAGGTGATGCCGACGCCGGACCATGTCGCGGCCATCCTGCGCTTCGGGACGGAACTGGCCGACTCCGGCGCCGGGCTGCAAGACGGCCATCTGCTGGTCCACTGCCACATGGGCGTGTCCCGCTCCACCGCCGCGATGCTGAGCCTGCTCGCCCAGGCCCTGCCGGAGGAAGAGGAAGACCGGCTCTTCGCGCGCCTGCGGCACATCCGCCCGCAAGCCTGGCCGAACTCGCTGATGATCGGCTATGCCGACGACTTCCTTGGCCGCAAGGGTCGGCTGACGGCCGCGCTGCGGCGGCATTACGGCCATCAGATCAAGCACGAACCCTCCTTCGTGGACTGGATGAGCAGCCTCGGCCGCAGCCGTGAACTGGAGATGGCCGTCGTGGCATAAAGGGGCTATTGCCCCCGGAATGCTGATGAACCCGTCTTTCCTCGTCACTCCCGCGTAAGCGGGAGTCCAGGGAGCCGCTTCATCCCTCTCTGGCGGCTTACATCTCCAGGGGCCCCACCATGGGCCCCCGCTTTCGCGGGGGTGACGATGTATTGCGGGCGGAACCAGCTTCTTTCGCAGCCTTCCAGAGGGCTATTGTCCCCGGGGCTTGGCGCGGCTGGTGGCCTGGGCCTGGAGCGGGTCGTCCGGCCAGTAATGCTTGGGATAGCGCCCCTTCAGGTCGGCCTTCACGGCGTGGTAGGAGCTTTTCCAGAAACCGGCCAGATCCTGCGTCACCTGGACCGGACGATGGGCCGGCGAGAGCAAATGAACCACCAGCGGCACCTTGCCCCCGGCCAAAGCGGGCGTTTCGGTGGCGCCGAACATTTCCTGCAGGCGCACGGCCAAGACGGGCGTCTCGCCGCCCGCGTAATCGAGCGGGATGCGTGATCCCGACGGGACCGTCAGATGACTTGGCGCCAGCTTGTCCAGGGCTTGGCTCTGCGGCCAGTCGAGCAGAGCATGCAGGGCGGCGGCCAAGTCCAGCTTGGCGAGATGGCCGCGCCGCGTGATACCCGTCAGGAACGGTCCCAGCCAGTCCTCCAGCCCGTCGAGCAGGGCCTGATCGGAAAGATCGGGCCAGGACTCGCCCTCCACCCGGCGCAGGAACATGACCCGGCCGCGCCAGTTCTCCAATTCCTTGGTCCAGGGCAGCACGTTCAGCCCCAATTCGCGGATGCCCTCGCACATGGCGGAGATGGCGGCCTGGGAATCGGCATTGCCGCCCAAAGGCTCGTCCTTCAGCACCAGCGCGCCCAGCTTGCGGCGGCGGCGGGCCTGGACGGCCTGTTCGCGCGAGTCCCAGGCGACCTCGTCCACCGCCTCGATGGCATCGGCGAAATGGGTTTCCAGTTCGGCGCGGGTGACGGGAGCGGCCAGGAAAATGCGGGCTTCGCGCTTGTCGCCATCGAGTTCCGCGCAAACGATAAAGTCTTCCGCCGCCAGGCGCTCGCCCTGGTCGGAGAAGAAGGCGCCGCGCCCGTTGCTCAGGCGGTATTGTCGGCCAGCCCCGGAGCGGCGCTGGCCGATCCGGTCGGGATAGGCGAAGGCGAGGACCAGCCCGGTCTCCTCGATGCCGCCTTCGCCTTCCTTGATGTCGAGCTGGCGCTGCCATTGGCGGATGGACTGGCGGGCCCGCTGCACCGCGCCCCGGTCCACTTCCAGGCCGCGTTCCGCCCCACGCAGCACCTCGATACGGCGGCGCAGGTCGGCGTCGCGCTGGCCGCGCAGCAGGTCGCGTTCCGAGAGTATGGCAGCCACCTCGCAGGCCAATCCGCCCAGCCCCAGCTCCTTGGCAGCCAGGATCATATGGGCCAGGCGCGGATGCAGCGGCAGGCGGGCCATGACCTGCCCATGGCGGGTGATGCGTCCCTCTGCGTCCAGCGCGCCCAGGCGACGCAGCAGATCGCAGGCCTGGGACCATGCCGCCGTCGGCGGCGCATCGAGCCAGGCCAGTTGGCGGGGATCGGTCACGCCCCATTGCGCCAGGTCCAGCGCCAGCGGAGCCAGATCGGCCTCCAGGATCTCCGGCGTCGACTGGGCGGCCAGGGCGCCATGGGCGGCTTCGGGCCACAGGCGGTAGCAGACGCCCGGCTCCATGCGCCCGGCACGGCCCCGGCGCTGTTCGGCCGAAGCCTTCGAAACCTTGACGGTGACCAGCCGGGTCATGCCGCTGGCCGGTTCGAAGCGCGGCACCCGCATCAGGCCGCTGTCGATCACCACGCGGATGCCCTCGATGGTCAGGCTGGTTTCGGCGATGGCGGTGGACAGCACCACCTTGCGCCGCCCCTGCGGGCACGGACGGATGGCGGCATCCTGGGCGGCCTGGGGCAGGTCGCCGTAGAGCGGCGCCACCAGCACATCCTCGCCCAAGTCGCCCAGCAGGGACTGGACCCGGCGGATTTCCCCCTGCCCGGGCAGGAAGACCAGGATGCTGCCGCTTTCCTCGGCCAGGGCGCGGCGGATGGCGGCGGCGACCTCCTCCTCGATCCGGTTCTTCGGCTGCGGATCGAGATGGCGCGTCTCGACGGGAAAGGCGCGGCCCTGGCTGGTGACGATGGGCGCATCGCCGAGAAGGGCCGCCACCGCCTCGCCGTCCAGCGTCGCCGACATGACCAGGATGCGCAGGTCCTCGCGCAGGGCCTGGGCCTCCAGCGCCAGGGCCAGCCCCAGATCGGCATTGAGCGAGCGTTCGTGGAATTCGTCGAAGATCACCGCCGCCACGCCGTCCAGGGCGGGATCGTCCTGGATCATGCGGGTCAGGATGCCCTCGGTCACCACCTCGATCCGGGTGCGGCCGGAGACCCGGCTGTCCAGGCGGATGCGATAGCCGATTGTCTCTCCCACCGCCTCGCCCAATGTCTGGGCCATGCGCGCAGCGGCGGCGCGGGCCGCCAGCCGCCGGGGTTCGAGCATGAGGATACGCCGCCCCTCCGCCCAGTCCTGGTCGAGCAGGGCCAGCGGCACCCTTGTCGTCTTGCCCGCACCGGGCGGCGCCTGAAGCACCGCGCGCGGGTCATCCTTCAGCGCCGCCAGCAAGGCGGGCAGCGCCTCGTCAATGGGAAGCGGGGAAATCACCGGGACAGAAGGCGAAGAATCGTCGTACGTAGGGTATTGGGGTCGCAGGGCTTGTTGATCAGCACGCAATTGGCTTCTTCGGCCTGACGAGCCAGATCGGTGGCGGTGTCGCCGGTTAGCAGGATGGCGGGAATTTCCACGGCCGCACGCTGGCGCAGCTGCAGCACCAGATCGAGGCCCGACCGGCCGCTGGGCAGACGGAAATCGCTGAGGATCACCATCGGCGCGTCCTTGGCGGCCGCGTCCTCGGCTTCCTGGGCCGTAGCGGCCATGACCGGCGCGCTGCCCCAGGCCTGCAACAGCATCTCCAATGCCATGCGCTGCATCTCATCGTCTTCGACGACGAGAACGCGCGCTCCACTCATGACATCATCGGCCATGGTAATCCTCCTTACCAGAACCTAGAGTAACACCCCTGCCGGAAGATGCCTACCCCGCCCATCACAGCAAGGTCACGACATCGGGTAGATTGCTGCGGATCAGTTCGGCGAACATGCGGAACTCGGCGGCACGGGTGCTGGTGCGCCGCCAGACCAGGTCGATTTCGCGCCCTGCCCCGCGCCCGTCCTCGCCGCGCGGACGGAAGGGACGGACGGCGATCTTGTCGTCCTTGCGCGCCTCGGAATTGACGTAGAGCGCCGGCAGCACCGTCGCCCCCAGCCCGGTCGCCACCATCTGGCGCAGGGAATCCAGGCTGGTGGCGCGGAAATCGGGATGTTCGCCCGCACCCGAGGACTGGCACAGCTTCAACTCGCCCTCGCGCAGGCAATCGCCGCGTTCCAGCAGGATCAGCATCTCCCCCTTCAGGTCGGTCAGTTCCAGTTCCTCGCGCGCGGCCAAAGGATGGCTGATCGGCAAGGCGGCCCAGAACGGTTCCCACAACATCGGATAGACGGTGATGTCGTCCCGCCGCTGGGGCAGCGAGACCAGCAGCAGGTCCAGATCACCATGCATCAATTCCTCGACCAGACGGCCCACCGGCTCCTCGCGCAGATAGAGCTTCAGGTCGGGGAACTTGGCGATCAGGGCCGGCAGGATATGAGGCAGGAGATACGGCCCCAAGGTCGGCAGCACCCCCATGCGCAACGTACCCGACAACGGCTTCTCGCCGCCGCGGGTCAGATGCTTCAGTTCCTCGATATCCCGCAGGATGGCCTTGGCGCGTTCGGCCACCTGGTGCCCCACCTGGGTCATCATCACACGGCGCTTGGAACGTTCGACCAGCACCACGCCCAGTTCCTCCTCCATCTGGCGGATCTGGTTGCTCAGGGCCGGTTGGCTGATATGGCAGCGTTCGGCCGCCCGATGAAAATGCAGGGTTTCATCCAGGGCGGCGATACAGCGGAGTTGGCGAATCGAGATCATGGCTTCATGATACACTTTCATTATCAAATGGACAATTTAAATCCATTGGATGTATCACAGGCGCCTCTGGCATCCTAAGGCCGTGGGAAGAGGGTTTCTTCCCGAGGCTAAGGAGATGAACCATGGCAGAGTTCTCGACCTATCTCGCGGCGGTGCGCAGTCATTCAATGCTGACCCCCGAGGAGGAGGACCGCCTCGCCCGTGCCTGGCGTGACCAGGGGGACGAAGAAGCGGGACAGCGTATCGTTCACGCCCATCTCCGACTGGTGCTCCGCATGGCCGTCAGCTTCAAAGGCTACGGCCTGCCCCTGTCGGATATCATTGCCGAAGGCAATCTGGGCCTGATGCAGGCCCTGAAACGCTACGACCCGGACCGGGGCCTGCGTTTCTCGACCTATGCCCTGTGGTGGATCCGCGCCGCCATGTTCGAGTATGTCCTGGAAAACTCGACCCCGGTGAAGATCGGCCTGACCGCCGAGCGCAAGAAGCTGTTCTTCAAGCTGCGCGGCCTGCGCGCCAAGCTGGGCGATTACAGCAGCGGCGCCATGAGCGATGCCGAGGTCGATCAGGTCGCCGAGACGCTGGGGGTGCGTGCGACCATCGTGCGCGAGATGGAGCAGTTGATGGACCAGCCCGCCCGCTCGCTCGACGCCCCGCGCAGCCAGGAGCACGAGGAAAGCTGGATGGCCAGCCTCGCCAGCGATGAGCCGGACCCGGAAGAAATCCTGGCCGAACACCAGGAAAAAAGCTGGCGCCGCCGCCTGCTGGCCAAGGCCTGGGAAGGACTGAGCCAGCGCGAGCGCGACATCCTTTCCGGACGGCGCCTGCGCGAGGAGCCGCTGCGCCTGGAAGACCTCGCCCAGACTCACGGCATCTCGCGCGAGCGCGTGCGCCAGATCGAGAATGCTGCGGTCAAGAAGCTGAAGGGATTGATGGAGTCGGCCGCCCAGGCCTTGGCGCCACGCAGCCAGAAAATAGCCTGAGCGCCCGTGCATGACGTTCCGCGAAACGCCCCGGTAAGCCTCTCTTATCGGGGCAACGCGGCTGCACGCATGCGAAGACCGCCCCATTGCATGAGGCGTCGCCGAAGAAGCACGTCTATGAGAAGAAACCGCCTTTACACTGAAGAGGGCCGTCGGCCCGTCTCAGGACACCGGAGTGCAGCCGTCAGGCACGGCCGAGATATTGGGCGATCAGCGCCTGGAGTTGCTTGCCGTTGACCGGCTTGTGCAGGATCGGCAGACCGCTGGCCGCGGCTTCCCGCAAACGATCGGCGGCGGTATCGCCGGTTACCAGAATGCCGGGAATATCGTCCCCGAAGGCAGCCTGGATTTCGCGCACGGCTTCTATTCCCGTACGGCCATGTTTCAGCCGGTAATCGGCAACGACAATGTCCGGTTTTCGGCCACCGTCATGTAATTGCGACAAAGCCTCGTCGGCGGAACTCGCCGCGACGACGCTATAGCCCCAGCTTTCGAACAGCATCTGATAGCCTACCAGGACGATGGCCTCGTCCTCGACCACGGCGATCAGACCGCTGTCCCGTGCGGTTCCAGCGGCTTCCAACTTATCAGCCAACACGCCCCTCACCTCGCCAGCAGGGTTATCCCCGTTCACAGAGAAGCAAGCCCTCTACCACAAACAGCCTGCGGATGAAAGCTCTGTACCCTAATGACCCACCTGCCCGATTTCTTGCGGCGCACACTATGCCTCCTGGATGGGGGCCGAGGCAAGAACCGATCGCCCCTTTCGGCTGTTGAAAACAACAACGAAACTGCAAGCGGGGCAAACGAATGGACGTCATCCGGATTCTCGCAGCCATTGTACTGCCACCACTCGGGGTATTCCTCCAGGTAGGGCTGGGCGTACAATTCTGGCTGAACATCCTTCTCACCCTGCTGGGTTACTTGCCGGGAATCATCCACGCCATCTGGGTCATCGCGCGCGCACCTCGTGCCGCCAGGTAGGTAGAACACTCTTCTCCAAAATGGATAAGGGGCCGCGGAAATCGCGACCCCTTTCCGTCTTGCGGCTGTGCCGGTCGGTAAAGGCTTAGAAGCCCATGCCGCCCATGCCACCCATACCGCCCATGCCACCCATGTCGCCCATGTCGGGAGCAGCCTTCTTCTCGGGCTTCTCGGCGATCATGGCTTCGGTGGTGATCAGCAGGCCGGCCACCGAGGCGGCATCCTGCAGGGCGGTGCGCACGACCTTGGTGGGGTCGATGATACCGGCCTTCACCATGTCGGTGTAGACGCCGTTCTGGGCGTCGAAGCCCTGGCTGACATCGCTGCCTTCCAGCAGCTTGCCGGCGACCACGGCACCGTCATGACCGGCGTTCTCGGCGATCTGGCGCACCGGGGCCTGGAGGGCGCGGCGGACGATCTCGATGCCGACCTTCTGGTCGTCATTGACCGGGGACAGACCTTCGAGGGCACGCACCGAGTACAGCAGGGCCGAGCCGCCACCGGCGACGATGCCTTCCTCGACCGCGGCGCGGGTAGCGTGCAGGGCGTCATCGACGCGGTCCTTGCGCTCCTTCACCTCGATCTCGCTGGCGCCGCCAACCTTGATCACGGCCACGCCACCGGCCAGCTTGGCCAGGCGTTCCTGCAGCTTCTCGCGGTCGTAGTCCGAAGAGGTCTCTTCAGCCTGGGCGCGGATCTGCTTGCAGCGGGCTTCGATCTCGGCCTTCTCGCCGGCACCGTCGACGATGGTGGTGTCTTCCTTGGTGATCACCACCTTCTTGGCGGTACCCAGCATGTCGGTGGTCACGGTTTCGAGCTTGATGCCGAGGTCTTCCGAGATCACCTGGCCGCCGGTCAGGATGGCGATGTCTTCCATCATGGCCTTGCGGCGGTCGCCGAAGCCGGGAGCCTTGACGGCAGCGACCTTCAGGCCGCCGCGCAGCTTGTTGACCACCAGCGTGGCCAGGGCTTCGCCTTCGACATCTTCAGCGATGATCAGCAGCGGACGGCCCGACTGCACCACCTGCTCGAGGACGGGCAGCAGCGGCTGCAGGCCGGCCAGCTTCTTCTCGTGCAGCAGGATGAAGGGGTTGTCCAGCTCGACGGTCATCTTGTCGGCGTTGGTGACGAAGTAGGGCGAGGTGTAGCCGCGGTCGAACTGCATGCCCTCGACCACGTCCAACTCGGTGGTCAGGCCCTTGGCTTCCTCGACGGTGATGACACCCTCGTTGCCGACCTTTTCCATCGCCTTGGCGATCATCTCGCCGATTTCACGCTCGCCATTGGCCGAAATGGTGCCGACCTGGGCGATCTCGGCATTGGTCTCGACCTTGCGCGAACGGC
>NZ_SBHN01000012.1:0-140880 GCF_006980715.1 Telmatospirillum sp. J64-1 | reverse complement strand
GGTGCCGTCACCCGCCAGATCGGCGGTCTTCGAGGCCACTTCGCGCACCATCTGCGCGCCCATGTTCTCGAACTTGTCGGTCAGTTCGATTTCCTTGGCGACCGAGACACCGTCCTTGGTGATGCGCGGGGCGCCGAAGGACTTCTCGATGACCACGTTGCGGCCCTTCGGACCCAGGGTCACCTTGACCGCGTCGGCCAGGATGTCGACGCCGCGCAGCATGCGGGCGCGGGCATCGGCGCCGAATTTGACTTCCTTAGCAGCCATTCCTCGAAACTCCCCGAAATTAGGCGATCACGCCCATGATGTCGCTTTCCTTCATGATCAAGAGCTCTTCGCCCTCGATCCGCACTTCGGTGCCCGACCACTTGCCGAACAGCACACGGTCGCCCACCTTGACGTCCAGCGCGACCAGCTTTCCGTCTTCGCCACGGGCACCAGGGCCGACGGCGATGACTTCGCCTTCCTGGGGCTTTTCCTTGGCGGTGTCGGGGATAATGATACCGCCCGCGGTCTTGTTCTCCTGCTCGATGCGCTTGACCAGCACACGGTCGTGGAGCGGCCTGAACTTCATCACAACCTCCGATGAATTGCGTTGCTGCCCACCCGGAGCTTCGTGCGCTGTTAGCACTCCAGGGCGGTGAGTGCTAACGATCTATGCGGAGGGCGGGAAACTGTCAAGCAAGGATTGGCAGCACTCTCCCCTACATGCTGCTAACATTATGATTTTAAACACTTTTATATTGCAGCCCGGCAAGAGCGCGCCAAAATCAGGAAAGGAAACATGTCTTGATGGAGGTGCCTGATGACGCAGCTGGAGATGCAACTTCGCGGTTTCCGCATGACCACGGCAGAGATCCTCTACCACATGCCCGACCACCCCGAATTGCTGCAAAGCTATGTCTGGCAGAATCTCGACAAGGCGCCGGACTTCCCCCGCCTGCATGAATTCCTCGATTTCTGGGAACGCGAACTGGACGGCAAGCTGCATTCCGTCAAGATCGCCAGCCTGCAACTGGTCCAGCCCGCCGAGCTGCGCCTGGTCAGCGAATTCGGCCGCCTGCACTAAGATTTTCGCCAGTACCGCTCACTGCCGGAGAGAAAACGCAACCGATATCGGTCATCCTCCCCTTTTCAGGCTGCGGCAGCGCCCCCACCTTTGGGCAGCCAGCTTGATCCAAAGAGCCGAGTCCGAGGGGGTAAGATGAGCGATTTCGCAGCGAGAACGGGAAGCCTGCATAGAACGGCGCCGGCATCCGGGGCGAATTCCGACCGCGCGGTGGCCTATTGGCTGCTGACCCTATGCGGCATGGTCTTCGCCATGGTCGTGCTGGGCGGGGTGACGCGGCTGACCGGATCGGGATTGTCCATGGTGGAATGGCAGCTTTTCCGATGGCTGCCCCCCATGGACCAGGGGGAATGGCTGGCGACCTTCGAGAAATACCGCCAGAGCCCGGAATACCTGCTGGTCAATGCCGGCATGACGCTGGACGAATTCAAGGGCATCTTCTGGCTGGAATATTTCCACCGCCTGTGGGGCAGGCTGATGGGCGTGGCCTTTCTGCTGCCCTTCCTGTTCTTCCTGTGGCGCGGCATGATCCGCCGCCCCATGGTGCCCAGTCTGGTCCTGCTCTTCGTGCTGGGCGGCGCCCAGGGCGCGCTGGGCTGGTACATGGTGAAAAGCGGCCTCGTGGACCAGCCGGCAGTCAGCCATTACCGCCTCGCCGCCCATCTCAGCCTCGCCCTGGTGATCTATGGCGTCATGCTGTGGATCGCGCTGGGCCTGCTGCGCCGCCCGGCGGAGCCTTCGGCCGTTCCCCTGGCCGACCTGCACCGCCTGCGTCGTCGCATGACCGCCCTCTTCACACTGATCTGCGTGACCATCCTTTCCGGCGCCTTCGTGGCCGGTCTCAAGGCAGGGCTGCTCTACAACACCTTCCCCCTGATGGACGGACAGCTGCTGCCGCCCGATATGTGGAGCCTGTCGCCGTTCTGGCTGAATTTCCTCGAGAACCACGCCACCGTGCAATTCGACCACCGCCTGCTGGCGGTGACGACGGTCGCCGCGACGCTGCTGCTGTGGGCCCATGGCCGGCGCCTCGCCTTGCCGGCGCGCCTGCGGCGCGGCCTCGACTTCCTGGCGGCGGCGGCCCTGGCCCAGGCGGGGCTGGGGATCGTCACCCTGCTGCTGGCCGTGCCGGTCGCCCTGGGCGCCGCCCATCAGGCGGGCGCGCTGGTGGTGTTCACCCTGGCGCTGTGGCTTCTGCACGGGGTCAGGGGAGAAGAGGCCGCCCGCAGCCAATCTTGATCCCGGCACATGCAATCGCGGCGGTCGCGGCCGATGAAGCCGGGACCGCCACGGAACTTCTCCTGATTACGATGCGGCTATCGCCGGGACCCGCTCCCGGCATGGCAGCTTGACGGCCAGCGGCACTTCCACCGAGAAGACGGAGCCCCGGTCGGGACGCGAGGCGACGTCGAGGGAATGCCCCAGCAGATGGGACAGCCGCTGCACGATGGTCAATCCCAACCCGCTGCCCCGCTCCGCCCCCGCCGTTTCCGGGCGGTGGAATTCGCGGGAAATCACCTTCAGGCGGTCGGACGGCAGGCCCATGCCGGTATCCCAGACTTCGAGGCGCAGCCTGTCGCCCCGCCGCCGCCCGGCAATCAGCACGCCCCCCGCCTTGGTATAGCGCACAGCATTGGACGCGAGGTTCATCAGGATGCGTTCCAGCATCCGGGGATCGCTCTCGACCTCCAGCGCGGGCACGTGCAGGCGCAGTTCCAGCCCCTTGCGTCCGGCCTGTTCGCGCAGGCCCTCCGCCACGCGCCGGGCCACGGCCTGGGCCGAGACCCGCGTGACCTCGGGCTGCATCAGCCCGGCTTCCAGCTTGGTCATGTCCAGCAGGCCGTCGAGCATTTCGTGAAGGCTGGCGGAGCAGGCTTCCACCTTGCCCATCAATTCGGCCTGGTCGTCCCCCAGGCGGCTGCTCAGGACATGCAGGTAGAGGCTCAGCCCCTGCAAGGGCTGCCGCAGATCATGGGCGGCGGCGGCCAGGAAGCGCGTCTTGCTCAGGTCCGCCCGCTCGGCCCGCCGCCGGGCGGCCCGCAACTGAGCCCTCATCGTCGTCTCGGCAGTGATATCCTGATACAGGCTGGCGATGCCGCCTTCGCTGCTGCGCCAGTCCAGGATCAGGATCGTGCGGCCGTCGGTGAATTTCACCTCGTGGCGGCGAAGCGTCCCCGCCACGAGGTTTCGTCTTGCCTCCTGCACCTCCTCGAGACTGGGCGGACTGACCATCAAGCCGCAGGAGATAAAGTCGCGGAACAGCGTGGCAAAGCTCTGCCCCGGCGCGAGCTCGTACCCGATCCGCTCGAAAATGTGCAGGGTTTCGTCATTGGCCAGCAGCAGCCGGTCCTCGCTATCCCACAGGCAGAAGCCGAAGGGCAGGCCACCGACGGCATCGCGCAGGCGGGCATGGGCCAGGGCCGCCGCCGCTTCGGCGCGATGACGGGCCGTGACGTCTGCCAGCATGGCGAGACAGAAACGGCGGCCAGAAGCCGGGTCCGCCTCCCAATGGCCGCTAAAGGATACGGACCGTCCGCTGCCGTCGCCCAGTTCCAGGCATGAGGCCTCGCCCTGCCCTGCCTGCGCCAGTTGCGGCAGGACACAGGCCCGGAAGAACCGGGCGCTGGACGGCGCGAGGTAATTCGCCAAAGGACGCCCTTGGGCTTCTTCACGGTCACAGCCCAGTAGGCGCGCGGCAGTGTCGTTGATGTTGCCGACGCAACCATTTTCGTCCAGGCAAAGCAGCGCGGCCGGAGACCTCAAGTAAAGGAAGCAGGTATCCGGGGCGGCAGTCTTACTGTCGTACTCACCCACCCTGGTCTCCTTCACTTCCTCTCTCATCGGTCGACAAATGATATCCTGCCCCCCGGAGAAGAACGATAGGCCATAGGCCATAAATTATTGCGGTTTCTCTAGGTCACTCCCTATCATCCTCGCCATGTGTCAGAGCCTTGCGCAGCCGCCGTACCCCCAGCCAGACCAGCCCCACCACGACGGGAATGCCCGCCAGCACCGCCACATCGGGATTGATGGGCAGGCCGCCCGCCTTGGCCCCCTTGGCGGCATAGCCCAGCAGGCCGAGCAGGTAATAGCTGATCGCCACGACCGACAGGCCCTCGACCGTCTCCTGCAGGCGCAGCTGCAACTGGGCACGGCGGTTCATCGAATTGAGCAGGTCGCGATTCTTTTCCTCGAGCGCGATATCCACCCGCGTCCGCAACAGGTCGCCCGCCCGGGCGACGCGGCGCGACAGGGCATCGAGCCGTTCGGCCACCGATTCGCAGGTCTTCATGGCCGGATCCAGGCGGCGGGACATGAATTCGCCGATGGTCTGGGTGCCGGGGATGCGTTCCTCGCGCAATTCCTCGATACGCTGATTGACGATGGCCTTGTAGGCGCGCGCCGCCGAGATACGGTAGCTGGTCGCCGCCGAGACCTGCTCGACCTCGGCCGCCAGGCCGGTCAGGCGGTCGAGCAGCGCACGGTCGGTCTCGCTCTCGCCCGAGGCGGCGATGCGCCCAGTGATGTCGGCCAGCCCCTGGTCGATGCGCGAGATCACCGGCCCCGCCTCGCGTGCCACCGGAAAGGCCAGCAGCGCCATCATGCGATAGGTCTCGATCTCCAGCAGGCGTTGCATCAACCGCCCGCCCTGCCCCTCGGTCATGCCCTGGTCGCGCACCAGGATGCGCCCGAAGCCGCCGGAATGAATACGGAAATCGGTCCAGGCACAGGCCGCGCCGCCCAGCATGCGGCTGCCGATCACGGCATTGCCTTCGAACAGCCGCGCCATGTCATCGGCCGAACGTTCGGCGGTTTCCAGCGCCAGATGCTTGGCCACCAGGACCGAACCGGGCAACTGGTCCAGCCAATCGCGCGGCACCAGCGACAGTGCCGTCTCGACGAAGGGCTCGTCGAAGGGATCGAAGCGCAGGATGGTATAGGTCGAGAATTCGGTATGCCGCTCCCAGCGCAGGCGGAAGGCACCCATGTCGCGGCTGCAATGGTTGGCGTTGCGCGACGGCGGGGCTTGGCCGAAGTGATCGCACAAGGCCGCCACCAGGTCGTATTCGGCCTGGGCCGAGCCCTCGCCGCTGATCACCGCCAGATGGGTCGCCCGCACCGGCGCGCGGAATGTCTCGTACGGCCGGGCATGAACCTCGTTGGTCAAGACGTGGCGCAGTGGATGTTCGACAAAACCCAAGGCCGGAGTCGCCGCAACTTCCGGCGAGCCGGCTGCCATTGGGATGCGCATGCCCTATATATCCCCGAAGCGATGAAGTGAAGGAATGCGCTCGCCTTTCGGAGAGCGCGCATTATCATGACGGGAAGCGGGGGGATTGCCAACATGCACCCGTCGCGCCGCCTAGAAAGGAGCCGAAATGTCCGATTTGGCCGCAACCGAAGAATTGTTCTTCGCCCGCGCCGGTCTTGACCGGGACCACGCCACCCGGGTCGTCACCAATGCGCTGGAAGGCTGCGACGATGGCGAATTGTTCCTCGAATACCGCCAGTCAGAAAGCGTGGCCCTGGATGACGGTCGCATCCGCAGCGCCAGCTTCGATACCGCCCAGGGCTTCGGCCTGCGCGCGGTCGCCGGCGAAGCCACCGGCTATGCCCATTCCTGCGAATTGACTCCCGCCGCCCTGGCCCGCGCCGCCGAAACCGTGCGGGCGGTGCGCGGCAATCACTCCGGCATGGCGGGCGAAGGCCCTGCCCGCACCAATCGCAGCCTCTATACCGACGCCAATCCCCTGCCGCTGCTGCCCTTCGAGGACAAGGTGCGGCTGCTCGGGGAAATCGACGCCTATGCCCGCAGCGCCGATCCGCGCGTCAAGCAGGTCATGGCCTCGATCTCCGGCTCCTGGCAGGCGGTGCATATCATCCGCGCCGACGGCACCCAGGCCGCCGACATCCGTCCGCTGGTCCGGCTCAACGTCTCGGTGGTGGTCGGCCAGGGTGACCGCATGGAAACCGGCGGCCACGGCCTGGGCGGGCGCTTCACCTATGAACGCCTCGTCGATCCCGCCACCTGGCGCGCGGCGGTGGACGAAGCCCTGCGCCAGGCCCTGGTGAACCTGGATTCCATCGATGCCCCGGCGGGCGAAATTCCCGTGGTGCTGGGGCCGGGCTGGCCGGGCGTGCTGCTGCATGAAGCGGTGGGCCACGGCCTGGAAGGCGACTTCAACCGCAAGAAGACCTCGGCCTTCGCGGGCATGATGGGCCAGCGCGTCGCCGCGCCCGGCGTCACCGTGGTCGACGAGGGCAATATCGAGGACCGGCGCGGCTCGCTGACCATCGACGACGAAGGCACGCCGACCCAACGCACCGTGCTGATCGAGGACGGCATCCTGACCGGCTATCTGTTCGACCGCCAGAATGCCCGGCTGATGGGCGCCCGCCCCACCGGCAACGGACGGCGCGAAAGCTTCGCCAGCCCCGTCCTGCCGCGCATGACCAACACCTACATGACTGCCGGCGACAAGGACCCCGAGGAAATCCTGCGCAGCGTCAAGAACGGCATCTATGCCGTCAATTTCGGCGGCGGACAGGTGGACATCACCTCGGGCAAGTTTGTCTTCTCGGCCTCGGAAGCCTATCTGATCGAGAACGGCCGCATCGGCGCGCCGGTCAAGGGCGCCACCCTGATCGGCAACGGCCCGGACGTCATGACCAGGGTCTCGATGATCGGCAACGACCTGAAGCTGGATGACGGCATCGGCACTTGCGGCAAGGATGGCCAGGGCGTGGCCGTCGGTGTCGGCCAGCCGACCCTGCTGATCGATCGCCTCACGGTGGGCGGCACGTCGATGTAGCTCTTTCCCTAGCCTTTCCGCTATGGTTCGTGCCCATACAATTGTCGGATATCGTCCAACATTATGGGTCTCAGCCTGGGCAAAAGGCTCGTCACGGCGAGCGCGCTGGTCTGTGTCGCCTTCAACGGCGCGCTCGCTCTCAATTTCTGGCATATCCACGATCATGCTCGGGATGAAGCGGAACTGAATTCCCGTCTCATCGTCGAGTCCCTGGAGGCCCATACCTCCTCGACCATCAACACCGCCAATCTGGTCCTACAGGGGATGTCGGAGACATTGGCGGTGCGCTACGATACCTTCCTGCCCGGCACTCCCGAAGTGCATGCCCTGCTGCGCCGACAACTGCCCTATATGCACTTCAGCAGCGACATCATCGTCCTCGACGAGGACGGTATGCTGCTGCACGATTCGGACGGCGCGCCCCTTTATGAGCTGGACCTGTCGGACCGGGAATATTTCCAGGTCCACCGCAACGACGACCTTCACGGCCTGTTCATCAGCAAGCCGCTGATAGCGCGTATCAGCGGCACCTGGATGATCGGACTCAGCCGGCGCCTGGAATACGGCAACGGCCAGTTCGCCGGCGTTATCGCCACCCTCCTCTCCCCCGAGGCCTTGTCCAACTTCTATGCCAGACTTAGCTGGGACATGCCTGGGGCCATCACCCTGCTGCACGAGGACGGCACCATCCTGGCCCGCTGGCCGCGCCATGCCTCCCTCATCGGCACATCCATCGCGTCCACGCCCCTCTATCGCGGGCATCTGGCGATGCAGGAAACGGGCACGGTCGATTACGTGTCGCAACTGGATGATGTCCGCCGCATCCTCTCCTATCGCGCCGTCCCCGACCTGCCCCTGATCGTCATGGCGGAGCTCGACTACAATATCATCATGAAGCCGGTCCATGACGATGCGGTCAAATACGGCATCGCCGCCAGCAGCGGCACGCTGGTCCTCTTCACCCTGACCTGTATCGCCCTGCGCCTGCTCCGGCGGCGGGAAACAGCCTTGGCCGAAATGATGGCCGCCAAGGAACAGGCGGAGATCGCCAACCGCGCCAAGACGCAGTTCCTGGCCAATATGAGCCACGAATTGCGCACGCCGCTGAACGCCATTATCGGCTTTTCGGAAATGCTGAAGACCGAGCTCTTCGGCAAGCTGGAACCGAAGCAGCACGAATATATGGGCGATATCCATGTATCGGCCCTGCATCTGCTGGGGCTGATCAACACCATCCTCGACATCGCCAAGATCGAATCGGGCAAATACGCACTTTACGAGGAACCGGTGGACCTTGCCGCCGCCGCGGAGATGGCTCTGCGCCAGGTCGGCAACCGCGCCGCGGAAAACGGCGTGATCCTGCGGTCCCAGTTGGAAGAGGGACTGCCGCCCCTGCATGCCGATGAACGGGCGATCCGCCAGATCCTGCTGAACATGCTGTCCAACGCGGTGAAGTTCACTCCGCCCGGCGGGTCGGTGCTGCTGAAGGTCCAGCGCGACGTCACCGGCTGCGCCATCCTGTCCGTTTCCGATACCGGTATCGGCATCGCGCCCCAGCACATGGAACTGGTGCTCCAGCCCTTCCATCAGGCGGACGATTCCCATACCCGCCGCTACGAAGGCACCGGGCTGGGCCTGCCCCTGATCAAGTCCCTGGCCGAGATGCATGGCGGCAGCCTGACCCTGGCCAGCAGGCTGGGCCTGGGAACGACCGTCACGGTCGTCCTGCCCGCCGAACGCTTCATCGCGGAGACGCCCCCGCCGGAGCAGGCGGTGAGCGAGGGATGAGAATGGCTAGCCCGAAACAAGAAAAGCCGGGGAGTGTCTCCCCGGCTTGTTCCGGCCGAAACTCAGGAAACCCCTGAAAGGCGAAGCCTCAGGCTTCCTTCATCATATCGCGGACGAATTGCGGCAGGGCAAAGGAAGCGACGTGGATTTCCGGATTGTAGTAGCGGGTCTTGAACGGACGGGCCTCGAAACGGCGACGGATTTCCTCCACCGAATGCTGGCGATGACTGGCCTCGTCGCTGCCCCAGCCCAGCGTCATGAAGCCGCCCACATAGGTGGGAACGGCGGCGACGAAGAAGCCGGGATCCTGGAACAGGCGGCGGAACTTGGCATAGCTGCTCTTCAGTTCCTCGGCCTGCAGAAAGGGCACGCCGTTCTGCGTCACGATGATGCCGCCGGGATTGAGGCGCGCACGGCAATCGGCGTAGAAGGCTTCCGAGAACAGCACCTCGCCCGGTCCGATGGGATCGGTGGAATCGACGATGATCAGGTCGAAGCGGCGGTCTGTCTCGGCGACATACTTCAAGCCGTCGGCGATCACGATCTCGGCGCGCGGGTCCTCGAAGGCCCCGTCCGAGATGGACGGCATATATTGGGTGCAGAGATCGATGACCGAACGGTCGATCTCGACCATGGTGGCGCGCGTCACGGGATGCTTCAGCACCTCGCGCAGCATGCCGCCATCGCCGCCGCCGATGATCAGGACCTCGCGCACCGCGCCATGGGCCAGCATGGGCACATGGGCGAGCATTTCATGATAGACGTATTCGTCGCCTTCCGTGACCTGGACGACGCCATCGAGGGTCAGCACCCGGCCGAAACCGGGTGCCTCAAAGATCACGAGTTCCTGGAACTCGGACTTATCCTCGTAAAGGGTCTTGGCGATCTGGAAGGATTGACGCCAGGACGGATACAGAGTCTCGTTGAACCAGCTCACGCGATAATTCCGCGCTTCTGCTCGGCCACGACGACGTTATCCGGCGTGAACGCTTTCTTCAGCACGGGAATCGCCTTCCAGGGATCGCAATCCCCGCACATGAAGACGTCCAGAGCCGCGTAATTGCGTTCCGGCCAGGTATGAATGCTGATATGCGACTCCGCGAGCACCAGCACCCCAGACACCCCGCCATTGGGTGAGAAGTGATGCAGATGGCAGTGCAGCAGGGTCGCACCGGCAATCTCGGCCGATTCCCGAAGGGCGGCTTCGATGACCTCGATATTATCGAGCTTGCTGGCCCCCCACAAATCGATGAGGAGATGGACACCGGCATACTTGATGCCGTTCCGCTCGATGAAGTAGTCCTTGCCGTTATCGACCACCGGCCAGGACTGGCCTTCGTCGTTGCGGGCGGTAGTGTCTTTGGGAAAACTCGGATTGGCTTCCGAGTGCATCCCCAGTTGGGTGGCAAGAGAGACCTTAGCCATTGCTCCCCCCTCCTAACCAGTAGATGGACCAGAAGAATGAGGGGGGCGTTTTCGCTGATTCCTCGCTGCAATGCAAGGGAAATCATAGCCCCCACCCAAAAAACATGAATTAACGGTTACGTCTCTGTCATAGACACAGCCGCGTCAGTTAATGGCCGACAGCCCTTCGGCCCGCAAACGCTGGCGATAGGAGGCCATGAAACTCTGGAAAGCCTCGGCCTCGCGGATCTTGTCGGACACCGAACGATAGTCGATCAGCCCCTGCTCGATCTCGGCGGTCAGCAGGTTGAAGGCGTCGCGATAGCGGGTTTCCTGCATCAGCGGGCCGTAGACCCGGCGCAGACCGGCCAAGCCGCGCTCGTTGCCCGACAGCGCCAGGGCCGTCGCCCAATCCAGCACCAGGCGGCCCTGCCCTTCCTCCAGCGGTTCGCCCCGCACCGGACGCTGCACCAGGGATTCCAGCGCCTGGGCGGCGGCGGGCCAGTTCTGGCGGCGCCATTCGAATTCCGCCTTGAGCAGGCGGCCCTCGAAGGATTCGTCGCCGGCCAGCATGGTGATGGCATCGCCCGGCGCGCTCATGTCGGCCAAGGCGCGGGCGCGAAGCTGACGGCGCTGGGCGCGCAGGTCGGCAGGCTGGCCCGACTCGTCGGTCTCGTCCAGCGTCGCCAGGGCCCGTTCGGGCTGCTGGTCCATCAGTTCCAGCAGGGCCAGCTGCGCCCCCACGCGGGCCTTCTCCACGCCCTCCAGGCGGAACTTGACCTGATGGCGCAGCAGATCGGCCGCGCGGTCGAGCAGATCGACCGAGGCCAAGCGGTCGGCCAGGCGGCGGATCATCTCGTCGCCCTTCTCGCCGGCCGGGGTCAGTTCGCGGAATTCGTCGAACAGGGCGATGGCGGTGACCGGCGCCATGCTGTCGGCCTGGCCGTGGAGATACAGATCCTCGAAGGCGCGGCTCATCATCTGGGTCGCCTGCCCCACGTCGCGGTGGTCGCCGAAGGTCGAGGCAAGCTGGCGCAGGGTGCGCATGGCGTTGGGATAGTCGCCCTCGGCCATGTAAAGCTCACCCAGGCGCTTGAGCAGCGGGAATTCGAATTCCGGGCCGCGCCAGGCAAAGCGCAGCTTCTCGAATTCCTGGATGGCATCGGCCACCGACATATCGCCCTGGCGCAATTGCAATTCCACCCGGTCGCGGGCGGCATAGGCGCGATGCGGCCGCGAGGGGCCTTCCTCGGCGTCCTTGTAGTGATTGATCGCGCTCTCGAAGGACCCGGTCATGGCATCATAGCGGCCCTGCAGCCAGGACAGCTTGGCTTCCGCGGTCGGATCGTCGATCGCCATGTCGCGGATGTCGCCCAGCAGGTTGCGCGCATTCAGGTCGTCGGCGGCCTCGATGGCGGCCTCGGCCATGATCAGCGCCAAGGGCAGCTTCACTGGCCGGGCGTAATCCAGGATCATCCTGCGCCCTTCGTCCTTCATGTCCTCGTAGAAGCGGCCGGGCGTATCCATCGAGGCCTCGGCCAGGGCCTTCCAGACCTGCACCTCCGGCACATCCTGCAAGCCGTCATGGCTGAAGGCGTTCAGCGCTTCGGGATAGCGGCCGATCATGAATTCCGCCGCCCCCAGGGCGGCCCGGAATGCCGGCATCTCCGACACCTGGGGATCGAAGAGGGTCATGACGCGCAGCACGCCCAGGGCTTCGGCGGCGTAACCGTTCGCCAGGTAATAACGGGCGAGTTCCAGGCGGGCGTCGTTGCGCTGGTCGGCCGGAACGGTGGTCAGCAGGCCGTGGACCACCGGGCGGTCCTCGTCCACCCTGTCCGGTCCGCCCCGCTTCCAGGCGCCCAGGTCGAGCAGCTTGCCGCTGCCCATCTCGGCGCTGGGCTGGAACTGGGCGGCGGCCTTGTCGGCCTCGCTGGACAGCATCAGGCCGCCGCGCTGGCTGATCTCGACGCCGCTGCGCGAGGACCGGACCTCCGGCCCGTCGGCCGTCGGCACCACGGCGATGCCCTGGGCGGTCACCAGCATTTCCAGTTCCGGAGTCCGCTGGCTGGGATAGACGCCCTGGCCCAGCGGCAGGACCGGCACGACGACGATCTTGTCGCCCACTTCCGGATCGTCCACGGTGATCAGCGAACCGCCCTCGGCCACCGGCAGGAAGATGCGCGGCCCGGCAGGCGGATCGCGCGGCGTCTCGATGCGGATCGGCTCCTTGGGCCGCAAGGGCTGCTGCCACAGATCGAGAATCCACATCAGCCCCTCGCGGCGCAGCGAGGGATTGTAGCCCGGCTTGGTGATCATGCGCACCGCCGTGGCGCCCTGATGGGGCACCTGCTCGATATGCTCGACCACATCCCCGCCCAGGCGGCGGAGGAGACGCAGGTCCACGTCCTGGCGGCGGTCGAAGACCACCCACAGCCAGCCCGCACGGCGGAAAGCGGCGGCGGCAGCGGGCTCGCCCCAGGAGAAGCTGAGGCTGACGACGGGCCCGGTCGGCGTCGTCGGGACGGGCTCGTCCACTTCTTCGGCGGGCGGCGTCAGCGCGGCGGGCAGGATTTGCGGCACCTGGACCGGCTCCGGCCGAACCGCCGGTGCCGGAGCAGCCGGTTGCGGGGCGGCGGGCTGCTCGACGGCGGGCGCTTCCGGCTTGGCGGCGGGGGCAGCCGGAGGCGGCGCAACCACGGGCAGGGCTTCGGAGGCGCCGGGCGGCGGCGCCAGGGGCACCGGCGTCGCGCCCTCGGGACGGGGCGGCGGAGTCGCGGCGGCGGGCCGGACCACATCGACCACCACCTTGGGGCCGCTGCGGAAATGGCGCAGCCGCGTCTCGGCCGGAATGGCGATGCTGACACGGGTCCCGCGTCCGGCTTCTTCAGACCCCAGGACGGAAATATCGGCGGGCAGGTCGCGCCGCGTGCCCTGGGCGTCGATGCGGGCCGGGCGGTCGAAGGTCACCAGGGCGCGGTCGCCCTCCTTCTCCACCTGATATTCCACCGGCCCGGTCCAGTCGAAGACCAGGCGCGTGAACCCGGCATGCTCGCCCGCGCGCACGACGATCCTCGGCGCGGTCTCCGCCGGGGCCGGCTGCGGCGCCGGGGCTTGCTGGGCGGCAGGCTGGACCGGCTGCGCGGCCTGGACGGTCAGGGTCTGCGGCCGGGGCGGCGCCGCGGCGGGATCGTCGAGCAGGTCCACCACCACCGACTGTCCGGTGACGAAGCTGCGCAGGCCCAGCGGCCGGGCCAACGGGAAGGTCGCCGTACGGCGGTCCTCGCTGACCGAGACACCGCGCACGTAACCGGCCAGGGGCCGCAACAGGCTGCGGAAATCCCCTTCGGCGGGGCGGTCGAAGCGCAGCACCAGCTGGCCGTCCACGATCTCTACGTCATGGGTTCCGCCGGTCGGCCAGTCGAAGACCATGCGGCCGAAGCCGTCATGGATCGCCGCGCGCGGGCTGGGGGAGCTTTGCGCCCAGGCGGCCACGGGCAAGGCGGTTGCCGCAAGGACGGGCATACCGGCGAACAGCGCCATGGCGAGGAGACGGCTGCGCAGCACCATCAGCCCATTCCTCCGGCGAGAATGATGATATCGACCCGGCGGGCGGCATGCGTCCTTTCGCCGGGTCCGAAAGATTCCAGATCGGCCGTGGCCCGGCCCGAGCCGGCCCCCAGCACGGTCACGTCCCGGTCGTAGCCGGCATGATTCAAGGCATTGGCCACGGCGGCGGCACGCCCCAACGACAATTCCCAGCTCGAGCTGTAGCCCGAATCGCGGGCCAGCGGCGCGGCTTCGTCATGACCGATCACGGCCACCGGATTGGCGATATGAACGAGCATCCCACCCAGACGGTACAAGGCATCCTCGGCCGCGCGATCGAGCCGCGCGCTGGCCGGTTGGAAGAACAGGGAACCCGGCAGGGAGAGGATGATCCTGTCCTCGTCCTGGCGCAGGATGGCCTGGGCGAGGACCGGGTCGGCGGCAACGGACTTTTCGATCACGGCGTGCAAATAGTCGAGGTTGATGGCTCTCTTGCGAAAGGTCGCCGTGATATTCTGCGGCGCCGTGGGGATCGCGGTTTCGGGGCCCTCCACGGCCATCGGCCGCCGCGCCAGCATGTCCGCGACCGGCCTCCACGTTTCGACATTAATCGAAGACATGGCATAGAGCATCACGAAAAACGTCAACATCAACGATATCAAGTCGGCGAACGTGATCATCCACGCCCGGTTGGAAGGTGCCGGGGCCTGATAAGGCGAGGCCTGTCCGTTCTCCTCCCACATCACGCGCCCCCTTCGGCGGAAGACGGCTGAGCGGCGGCATCCTGCCCGCGCACGCGGAAGACCAGCCGGACGCGGCCCGGATGGCCCCGTTCCATCCCGATGGCCAGGGCGGACCCGTCCAGGCCGCGCGTTCCCATCTCGCGCACCACCAGACCGGCGCGGGCGGCCTCCAGGGTTTCGCCGACGGGCATGGCGCCGTCCGCGACGCCGACCATCACATCCATCTCGAAGCGCAAGCCCGGCGGCGCGGCGGCCATGGCGGCGGCGATCCCATCAAGGAAAGGCCCCCGTCCCGGCCGCAAGGCCACCTGGTCCTCCACGAACAGATTGTCACTGTGGAAGACCGCCTCCAATTCCCGCCCGGCGCGGATGAAGTTCAGGCGCACGGCCGGAATGGCCCCTTCCATCACCGATTGCAGGCGGTCCTGGAAGGATTGCTGCGCGGCCAGCACCTCGCCCAGATCGGCCCGCTCGGGCATCAGGGACGGACTCTCGCGCTGCGGAGAGAAGGTCGATTTCACACTCTCCAGCACCGCCTGGCCCCGAACGTCCTGATAGGTCGAAAGAGAATTGAGCAGAATGAAGAAGGCGAGCAGCAGCAGGAACACCGACAGCATCAACGGAGACGCGCCCGGCGGCTCCGCCCGATATTGCGGTTGCTCGTCGTCCTGCTCGCGCATCGGCGTCAGCCTATGCTGTTGAACAAGGCGTCGATTTCGTCCTGCTTCTTGGCCTTGTCGGGCAGCTGCGGCCCGTTGAGCAGATCCTCGTCGCTGGGCGCGCCAGCGGCGGAGAACGGCCTGGCCTGCGACGCGACCGGACGCTCGAATTCAGGCCCGAAGGCACGCACCAGGGCATCGAGCTTGCTCTCGATATGCTTCAGCGCCCCGACCACCTTGCTGATGCGCTGGCCGGTGATGTCCTGGAAGCTGCACGCCTCGTAGATATGCGTGGTCACCTCGCCCAGCTTCTCCCCGACTTCCGGGGGCAGCTCCGGGCGCAGGATCTCCAGCTGGTCCGCCATGTCCATGATGGTGTTGGTGGCCTGCTCGGTGGCCCCGACGATGGCGTCCAGTTCGTCCGTGGCGGAAGCGATCACCTCCTGCCGCAGCTCGTCCGGCTGAAGCGAGGCGATCTCTTCCTTGGCCTGCTGAATATAGGCAGCCAGGCTTTCCAGCTCTTTGTAGAGCCGGACATCCCCGTGGTTCACCGAGAGCAGGAGGGCGCGAACCACGTCCGCGACCCTCTCGAGCTTGACCGCGTCCCCATATTCCTTGCGCAGCTCTTCGAGCCGCAAGGCCAACTGGCGGTCCAAGTCACTCGCCGACATCCTGCTCTCCCCCCAGGAGGGGCCGGGCGATCAGAAATCGCCCAGCACGCTCACCATCTTGGCCTTCAGCGTCTCGGCGTTGAAGGGCTTGACGATGTAGTTCGAAACGCCCGCCTCCTTGGCCGCGATCACGTTCTCGGACTTGGATTCGGCCGTGACCATGATGAAGGGAGTGGGCTTCAGCTTGGCATCGGCACGGACTTCGCGCAGAAGCTGCAGGCCGGTCATGGGTTCCATGTTCCAGTCGGAAATGACCAGACCGTAATTGCCGTTGCGCAGCATCTGCAGCGCCATGCTGCCATCCGTGGCTTCGTCAATATTCACGAAGCCCAGCTGCCTGAGCAGATTGCGGATGATACGCAACATTGTCTTGTAATCATCCACAATCAAAACATTCATATTTTTATCAACGGCCATTCATCGCTCCATCAAACAGCAGCTGCGCCCACCCTTTGGGCTTGAAAAAGCCAGCAGAGGGAATAGTTAAATTACCCCAATAGTGGTACGCAAGCCTTTTCGCCCTTTTACCCATTCACGTCCGCGACCGGCAATTGGCGCCGCATGGCCATTTCCGCCGTCAGCGCCCGCGCCTTCGAGGGCTCCATCGAAGCCAGGATCGGGGCAACTCTCTGCTCCTTCATCCGCTCGACCACATCCAGAAGAATCGGCATGTCCAATTCCTCGAAGATGCGCGCGGCCTCCTTGGGCTTCATGTTTTCATAGATCCTCACCAGGCTGCGCATCTTCTCCTCTTCCTGCTCGTCATGCTTCCGCAGCAGGGAGTCGATGCTGTCCTGGAGGGTCTTCAACTCGCTGATCTTCCTGTCGATCCGCTCTTCGGCGGCCTTCAGCAGGCCTTCGCGCATGTCCAACTCGCGCGAGCGGGCGTCCAGGCCCTCGCGGCGTTCGGACAGGCGCTGCAGCACATCCAGTTCATTGGGCGAGAAGGCCGGTTCGCCGAATTCCCCCGGCGGCGGCACGCCCGGCGGCATGGCCGGATCGATCCCGCCCGGTTCGGCGGCGGCAGCGGTAGGCGCGGCCTGATCGGCAGCCTGGGCGCGGGCTGCAGACACCAGCCCGCCCGAAACCTGAAGCGGCGCCGGGGCCTTGGCCTCTACCTGCGTGGCGGTCACGCCGCCGAAATCGATGGTCAGCACCCCCTGCCAGATATCCTTGACCCGCACCGACAGCATCAGCGCCGCCATGAAGATCACCAGCGGCAGCAGGCGCAGGCTGAACATGCGCCGATCCTTGCGGGACGGGGCCTGCGGCACCGGCTGGGCCGGGGCCTGGGGACGGGCGGAAGTCTGGGGAGGCGTGCGGGTTGTCATGGCGGAACTCAGCGGAGGGATTGCAGCGCGCGCAGAAGCTCGCGCTCGGCTTCGGAGCGCTCATCCTCGACAGTGAAATCGGGTGCGGCATTGGCGGCGGCATTCGCCACCACGGCGCTGCCGGCGGCAGGCGCGGCGGCGGCACCGGCGGAAACCGCGCTACGGGCGCGGGCCACCGCGGCGGCGGCCAGACTCGGCGGCACGGACGGCGTCTTGACCTCGGCGCGCGCCTCGCGCACCGATTGCTCCAGCTTGTTGGCCATGGAATCCGCCCGCTCGATCATGAAGGCCAGGTCGTCGCGCAGGGTCTGGGCCTTCTCGACACGTTCCTGCAACCCCTGCCCGGCTTCCTCGGCCGCCTTGCGCAGCTTGGGAATGCTCGATTCCGCGCGCAGGGTGGCATCGTTGAAGTTGTTGATGATCTTCGCCATGTCGTCGCGGTTCTTGCGCAACGCCTGGAGCTGCTTGTTCAGCATCACCGCATAAGCGATGGTGGCGGCAAGCAGGACCGCGATGACGACGTCGAGCAGGAGCTTGAAGTCCACGGCCCTATCCCTTCTGCTTGCGGATCTTGTCTTCGACCCGGATGGCGATGTGGTTGCCCTTGCGGCCCATCCGCCCACCGAACATGGGAATGTCCCCGCAGCGCAATTCCACCGGCGAATCGGGCGCAGCATTGAGCATGATCTGCGAGCCGACCTTGAGCTTCAGGATATCGCGCAGATTCATCACCTGCTCGTCCAGCACCGCCTCCATCTCGACCTCGGTCATCCACAGCTCTTCGGCCAGGTGGGTTTCCCAGATCGAGTCGCGGCCGAACTTTTCCCCCATGAACATCTGGAGCAGCAGCTCGCGCACCGGCTCCAGCGTGGCATAGGGCAGCAGCAATTCCAGGCGTCCGCCGCGATCCTCCATGTCGATGCGCAGCTTGGCGACGATGGCCGCGTTGCTGGGCCGCGAGATGGTGGCGAAGCGCGGATTGGTCTCCAGGCGGTCGAAGCGGAAGGTCACCGGCGACAGCGGATCGAAGGCCGCCGACAGGTCCGAAAGGACGACATGGACCATGCGCTCGACCAGATTGCGCTCGATGGTCGTATAGGGACGCCCCTCGATGCGCATGGCCGCGGTGCCGCGCCGCCCGCCCAGCAGCACGTCGACGATCGAATAGATCAGCGACGAATCCACCGTCAGCAGGCCGTAATTGTCCCATTCCTCGGCCTTGAACACCGCCAGCATGGCCGGCAGCGGGATCGAGTTCAGGTAGTCCCCGAAACGCAGCGACAGGATGTTGTCCAGCGACACCTCGACGTTGTCCGAGGTGAAATTGCGCATCGAGGTGGACATCATGCGGACGAGGCGGTCGAACACCACCTCGAGCATGGGCAGGCGCTCGTAGGACACCAGGGCCGAATTGAGGATGGCCTGGATGCCCGAACGCTCGCCCTCGCCCTCCTGCATTTCGTCGAAGCCGAGCAGGCTGTCGATTTCGTCCTGGTTGAGGACGCGGGTCGATTCGCGCGGGCTGCCGCTGTCGTCGCCGCCACCGCCACCGCCGCCGATGCCGCCGTCGTCGCCGCCGAGCATGGCTTCCCATTCCGCCGCCATGGCGTCCTGGTCACCGCCCTCCTCGCCTTCGGCCTGGGAATCGCCGTCGTCGCCGACACCGGCCATGGCGGCCCATTCGGCCATCAAGGCTTCTTCATCGTCGGCCGACCGCCCCGGGCCGCCTTCCTCTTCGCTCGCAGCGGACATCAGAGCCCCGTCACTGAACCAGCATTTCCTTGAACAGCACGTCGTTCACGCGGGCCGGACGGGCCGCCATGTTGACGCGTGTCAGCAATTCTTCGCGCAGGCGATACACGCCCGCAGCGCCTTGCAGGTCTTCCAGCCGCAATTCGCGCAGATAGACCTGGAAGTTGTCGATGATGCGCGGCATCACCTGTTCGATACGCGGAATGTCCTGGCTGTTCTCCAGTTCCAGGCTGACGCGGATCTTCAGGAAGCTCTGCTTGCGCGCCCCGGTATTCAGGTTCACCAGCATCTCGGGCAGGTCGTAGAAGACCGCCGGCTGGACCGGACCGGAACCGGGCGCGGGCGCCGCGGCGACCTTCGGCGTGGAAGGCGCGAACAACACATCGGCGATACCGCTGTAATACACCGCCGCCGCGCCGCCGAGTACCAGCACCAAAGGCAGCACCAGCAGCAGCAACAGCTTCTTCAGCTTGCCGTTGTTACGTTTCGAACCGGGAATCGCAGACGGATCTGCGCCCTCGCCTTCTTCGAAGTCCTCTTCGAGATCCTCGGCCATGTATCCGTGCCCGTAGTTGGGCCACCGGGTTCCCCCGGCGGCAGAGTTATACCTTAGATGCCAGATGGTTAACGAGAGGTTTAGGGAGTCCTTACCTCTCTTCCGCATGAGGCGGATCCCCGGCGAGGCGGGACGATAGCAAAGGGGGATGGGGGCGGCAATAACTGCCGGGCAATGCCTGCCCCGTCGCCGCCTTTCCGCCCACCCGACTCCAGCTTTTCCGCGCCTTTCCGCCTTTCCGGCTTTTGGCACGGAGAATGCATATGGTTTGGCGTCGATTTTCAGAAGCAGCGGATACGCAGCATGGACAACACCGGCTACATCGCCCTCTCCCGTCAGGCCGCCCTGTGGCGCCAGCTGGAAACGGTCGCCAACAACATGGCGAACGCGAACACGCCCGCCTTCAAGGCCGAGCAGATGATGTTCAGCGATTACCTGGTGAAGACCAAGACGCATGAGCGCCCGTTCGGCCAGAAGCTGGCCTTCCCGCGCGATGTCGGCATGGTGCGCGACACCCGCGAAGGCAGCATGACCCATACCGGCAATGCGCTGGACGTCGCCATCCAGGGCGACGGCTACTTCGTCATCGACACCCCCGCGGGCATGCGCTACACGCGCGCCGGCCATTTCCGCCTGGACGAGACCGGCATGATGGTCACCACCGAGGGCCATGCGGTGATGCAGAACGGCGACCTGCCGGTGATCTTCGCCCCCAATGAACGGGAAATCACCATCGCCCGCGACGGCACGGTCTCGACCGAAAACGGCGTCATCGGCCGCCTGCGCGTGGTGACCTTCGAGAACGAGCAGGATCTGCGCAAGGCCGGCGCCGGGCTCTACGACACCCTGGCCGAGCCGATCGAGAAGGAGCGTCCCGACGTGGTGCAGGGCATGGTCGAGGAATCCAATGTCGTGGCCGTCGCCGAGATGACCAACATGATCAGCATCCTGCGCAGCTACCAGGGCATCCAGAAGATGCTCGACAACGAACATGAACGGCAGTTGAAGGTGATCAACAGCCTCGGCCGTCCCAACCAGAACGCCTGACCGGCATCGGACCAAGAAGAAGGAATATCGCCATGAGGTCGCTCAGCGTCGCCGCCACGGGCATGTTGGCCCAGCAGACCAATGTCGAGGTCATCTCGAACAACATCGCCAACATGAACACGACGGCCTATTCCCGCCGCCGTCCCGAATTCAGCGATCTGCTCTACCAGAATATGCGCCGCGTCGGCTCCACCTCCTCGGATGCCGGCACCATCGTGCCGACCGGTGTGCAGCTGGGCCTGGGCGTGAAGACCACCGCCGTCTACCGCATCACCGAGCAGGGCGGCCTGCAGACCACCGAGAACACCCTCGACCTCGCCATCCAGGGCAAGGGCTATTTCCAGATCGAAATGCCCAACGGTGAAACCGCCTATACCCGCGACGGTTCGTTCCAGCTCTCGCCGGAAGGCACCATCGTCACCCATGACGGCTACACCGTCCTGCCCGGCATCAACATTCCGATCAACGCCACCGGCATCTCGATCAACGGTTCGGGTGAAGTTTCCGTGAAGATCGATGGCCAGGTGGAACAGCAGGTGGTCGGCCAGCTGCAATTGGCCATCTTCCCCAACGAAGCCGGCCTGGAAGCACGCGGCGACAACCTGTACACGGAGACCCCGGCTTCGGGCGCCGCGGCGGAAGGCAATCCCGGCACCCTGGGCTATGGCAGCCTGCTGCAAGGCTTTCTTGAGACTTCGAACGTTAATGTCGTCTCGGAAATCACCAACCTGATCTCCGCCCAGCGCGCCTATGAAATGAACTCCAAGGTCATCCAGACCTCGGACGAGATGATGTCGACGCTGAACCACATGAAGTAACCGCCAGCCAGCTGGAACCGCCATGAGACGCTTCGCCCTCGCCTTCGGACTTGCCACAGCCCTGCTCGGGACCGCCGCTTCGGCCGCCGCCCAGGAAGGCTTGCGCCAGCTTCCGAACGCGGGCGAGTCGATCTCCTCGGGCAGCTTCCAGGCGCCGCCGATGCTGAAGCCCTCCGCCACCATCGAGGGCGATCTCATCCGCCTCGGCGATCTGTTCGAGAATGCCGGCGACAAGGCCGACACGCCCATCGCCCATGCCCCGCATCCGGGCAAGCGCGTGGTCCTCGACGCCCGCTGGCTGGCCAGCGTCGCCCATGCCCATGGCCTGCCCTGGCAGCCCAGCAGCGCCTATGAGCGCACCGTCGTCGACCGCGCCAGCGTCGAGATCACGCGCGAGCGCATCGAAGAAGAAGTGCTGGCCGCCCTCACCCCCTACGGCATCGGCATCAATGCGCAGCTGGAGATCAACCAGCGCGACCTGCAGCTCTATGTTCCGGCCGAAGCCCCCAACAGCCTGGCGGTGCGCGACCTCAATTTCGATCCCCGCAGCCGCCGCTTCGTCGCCACCATCGAGGCCCCGGCGGATTCGCCCGACGCCCAGCGCCTGCGCCTGGCCGGACGCGTCCACGACATGACCGAAGTGCCGGTCCTGACGCGCACCATCGACCGCGGGCAGGTCGTCCGGGAAACCGACATCGCCTGGATCCCGCTGCGCGGCGACGCCCTGCGCCAGGGCCTCATCACCGAGGCCGCCGACATGATCGGCATGGAGGCCCGCCAGACCCTGCGCCCCCACCAGCCGCTGCGCCGCAACGAATTGCAGCGCCCGGTGCTAGTCGGCAAGGGCAGCATGGTCACCATGACCCTGCAAGCCGGCGGCATGACCTTGACGGCTCAGGGCCGTGCCATCGACAATGGCGGGGCGGGTGATACCATCCGCGTGACCAATGTCAGCAGCAACATCACCGTCGAAGCGAGAATCGAAGGGCCCGGCCTGGTTTCGGTGATGCCGGCCGGTCCGGTCCTGCTTGCGAATTAGGAGAGAAGAGCCGATGTCGAGCCTGCCCCTCGTCACCCGAGCCGCCATCCTGGCCGCCGCCGCCCTCTCCCTGAGCGCCTGCAACACCGTCACCCGCCTGTCGGAAGTGGGCTCGGGGCCGAAGATCTCGCAGATCGAGAACCCGGTGGAGCATCCGAGCTACCGCCAGGTCTCCATGCCCATGCCGCAGATCCATTCCTCGCAGCCCAATGCCAATTCCCTGTGGCGGCCGGGCTCGCGCGCCTTCTTCAAGGACCAGCGCGCCGCCCAGGTGGGCGACATCCTGACCGTCGCGGTCAATATCCGCGACGAGGCCAGCATGAACAACAGCACCACGCGGTCCCGCAGCGGCTCGGAAGCGGTCAATCCGCTGGTCCTCATGGGGCTGGAGAACCGCATCGCCACGGCCTTCAGCTCCGACGGTGATCCCAACAACCTCGCCAGCCTCGGCAGCACCAGCGCCGCTGGCGGGAACGGCCAGATGGCCCGCGAAGAGAATATCCGCGTCAACCTGGCCGCCGTCATCACCCAGATCCTGCCCAACGGCAACCTGGTCATCGCCGGCCGCCAGGAAGTGCGCGTGAACCAGGAATTGCGCGAACTGACCGTCACCGGCGTCATCCGCCCCGAGGACATTTCGTCCAGCAACGTCATCTCCTCGGAAAAAATTGCCGAGGCACGAATTTCCTATGGCGGCCGGGGCACCATCAGCGACGTCCAGCAGCCCCGCTACGGCCAGCAGATCTTCGACATCCTGTTCCCGTTCTGACGGTCGGCGAGAGCTTTAGGCGCCTCGCCCTTATCTATCGCAGCAGCCTAAGAGCACTCCTATGGCGCCCTCTGCCCAGACCAAGCGTATCCTCGTTACCGGCGGCGCCGGCTTTCTCGGCTCTCATTTATGCGAGCGCCTGCTGGAGCTTGGCCATGACGTACTTTGCGTGGACAACTACTTTACCGGGCGGCGTAGCAATGTCGCGCATCTTTTCGACAATCCCCGTTTCGAGATCATGCGCCACGACGTCACCTTCCCGCTTTATGTCGAAGTGGACGAAATCTACAACCTCGCCTGTCCGGCCTCGCCTATCCACTACCAGCAGAACCCGGTCCAGACGACCAAGACCAGCGTGCATGGCGCCATCAACATGCTGGGCCTGGCCAAACGCACGCGGGCCAAGATCTTCCAGGCCTCGACCAGCGAGGTCTATGGCGATCCATTCGTCCATCCGCAGACGGAAGATTACTGGGGTAACGTCAATCCCATCGGCCCCCGCGCCTGCTACGACGAGGGCAAGCGCTGCGCCGAGACGCTGTTCTTCGACTATCACCGCCAGTACCGCCTGCGGATAAAGGTCGCCCGAATCTTCAACACCTATGGCCCACGCATGCACCCCAATGACGGCCGCGTGGTGTCGAACTTCGTCGTCCAGGCGCTGAAGGGCGAGCCCATCACCATCTATGGCGACGGCCAGCAAACCCGTTCCTTCTGCTATTACGAAGACCTGATCGACGGCTTCATCCGCTTGATGGACACGGAAGATTCCATTACCGGACCCATCAACCTGGGCAATCCTGGCGAATTCACCATGGAGGAACTAGCTCGAACGGTCCTGGAATTAACCGGCTCCCGTTCGAAACTGGTCTATCACCCTCTACCGGCCGACGATCCCAAGCAACGCCGCCCGGACATCAGCAAGGCGCGCTCTCTTCTCGGCTGGGAACCTTGCGTTCCCCTGAAAGAAGGGTTGCGCCATACGATTTCCTATTTTGATCAATTGCTGTCCACTCAGAACCCGAACGCCGTTCCTGAATCCTGACACAAGCGTGTTGTTTTTTGCCGGGGCGGCAGATGGCTTGATCAAGCGAGGCGCGTCCTCAACCTGCGGAGCGCATATCGCTGTCGCGGTTCCAGACCAAGCGGAATCACCCCTTGGAGCTGCGTTGTGCCTGGAGGCCAAGATATTCTCAAGGACTGTCGGCCATGAATGGCGTCGCTGCCAGAACACCCATGCAACGTTCCTTGAAACAAAAAACCGCCGGATATCTCCATCCGGCGGTTCTTTTATCCATCTACAAGCGGCTGGGAGCGCTACGGCCCTGGTAACCGCTATTCCTCTCGGTGGGTGCGTTCCATCCGTTCGTGGCGTTCCTGGGCCTCGATCGACAGGGTGGCGATGGGGCGGGCTTCCAGGCGGCGCAGGCTGATGGGCTCGCCCGTTTCCTCGCAATAGCCGTAGCTGCCGTCTTCGATCCGTCCGAGGGCCGCGTCGATCTTGGAGATCAGCTTGCGGGCGCGGTCACGGGTGCGCAGTTCGAGGGCCCGGTCCGTCTCGGCCGAGGCACGGTCGGCAATGTCGGGTTCCTGAAGGCCGCCTTCCTGCAGGTGCTGCAGGGTTTCATCCGATTCACGCAAGAGTTCGCTCCGCCATTTCAGGAGTTTCTGGCGGAAATACTCGCGTTGCGTCTCGTTCATAAAGGGCTCGTCATCGGACGGCCGGTAATCGGGCGGCAGGGTGATGCTCATCTCTTCCCCCATCCTGGCAACCAAGTCACCGCACCCAAAGCCTGGGGCGCGATATGTGGTGCGGAATATATGGGTGGGAAGGCGAGGCCGCAAGGCCGGATTTATGACCGGTCAAATAGCCATAAGCTTGATATGTCAGTGGAAAAGGAAGGAACGGGTCTTATCGTTCCAACTTCGCCAGCTCCACTTCGACGCGCAACTCGATTTCATCGAGCAATTGGGACAAGCGCGGGTCGCTGACCCCTTCCCTGCGGCTGCGCACCATGCGGGACAATTCCACGAGCCTTTCCTTGGGCAGGGCGCCCGTCAGCAGGCCCATGCGGATCTCCTCCAGGCCGTCGAGCAAGGCCGCCCCCTGCTGGGCGGCGCGGCGACGGGCCTCGCGCTCGTCCACCGCATCGACGGATTGCACGGCCAGCAGCGCATCGACGCCGGCCAGCGGCTGGGCGATGTCGACGGCACGGGTTTCCGCAGTCTCCTCCGTCCCCAGGAGGCTGGAGAAGCCGCCATGGCGATCCTTGCGCTCGGTCCGGCGCGTTCCTGCGCTGGAATAGCTCGATCCGACCCCGGTAACCTTCATCTTTGCCTGCATCCTGCCAGGAGAAATCCTATTCTAACGCATCGGGACGTCCGGATGAAAGAGGGCGACACCGCTTTACTGCCCATTAACCACAAAGGGGATAATGATGAAGCCTTGGTTGAATGGGAGCATATGGCCATGAGCGACTTCTTCGCCCCGGATCCCGACCCCGCTGCCTTCGACGACATGGAGGCGCCCGTCGTCACCCTGGCGGAGAAGATCCTCGACCGCGCCCGCATCGACAGCCTGGAACTGGCCAAGCTGCTGGACGAAGAGACACGCGCCCTGGAAAAGGAAGACCTGCATACGGTCGAATTCCTGGCCCATCGCAAGAAATGGCTACTGGGCGAATATACCGCCCATCTCGACCTCGTCCGCGCCCATTCCGACGAGATCGCCCAGCTGGACGCGGAAAGCCTCGAACCCTTCCAGGAAAGCCAGCAGCGCCTGCTGGCCGCCGCCGAGAAGAACGCCACGATCCTCAACATCTCCCGCCAGGTCCGCCAGCGCGGCCTGACCACCTTTGCCGAAGCCGTCCGCAAGGAACTGGCCGGGCCGGGCCGCTATGACGAGAAGGCCCGGCTCCAGACCGAAGTCCAGGGCGCCGCCCCTTCCGTCCGCCTCGACGAGACGCTGTAAGGGAAAACAAAAAGGCGGGAGATCGCTCTCCCGCCTTTTTCACGAAAATCGCAAATTCAGCCGACCGCAACAGTCTTTGGTTCGGACGCCCTCTCAGGCATCGGAGTTCTGCCAGCTTCGTGCCTGGACTTGACATGTGCAGTCTCGGCACCCCCCTGGGTGGCGGCTTGGCGACGATACTCGCTCACTACCCTCTCGGAAGGGTACTGTGTCTTTACTTCGCCGGTTTCGGTATTCCGGAACTGGACGACCACCAAGCCCGATGCGATATCGAAGCGAATAGCCGGGTTGACCAGGACCTGAGGAATCTTGAGGACAGCCTTTGACGCAGCCATCGCAGAAGCTGTCAGCCGCTCACCAATCTGGTGGGACTGTTGGACAGGCGCCGTTGCGCCCATGCGCGCCACTTCCAACATTTTCGCCTCTCTCAATTCATTGTGACTGGCCAACTATCTAGATTAGAACAGTTCTACATAAAAATCGAGTCTTTACGCACCCGTCACTTGGGACGAAGCGCCAGGAACAGGCTGGGGTCGAATTGAATGATCGGCATATAACCGGTTGTACTATTCGACAGCAGCATGTTCGGAATGGACATAGCCATCGAGCTGCCCCCATTCCTGATATCGTAATTCGCAAGAAAACGGTCGATGATCTTGCCCAGCTTCACCGGGTCCTTCAGATCCTCGATATTGAAGCGCTTCTCAAGAAGAGCAACCTGCTTATCAATATCCATCCTCGCCGATTCCGGCGGCAAGCCGGCGGCGGCACGGAAGACTTCGGACAGGTCCTTGTCCGCAAGCACTTCCATCCAGGAATTGAGCGTCGGCGCCTTTCGCTCCGCATAAAGAGCCTGGCGGACTGCCGGATTGCCCGATTCGGCCGAAGCCTCGAATTGCGCGGTGATATACTTATCAACGATTTTGTCGATCCAGGCCGGATCCTTCATATTCGCGCCCTGCTTGGCTTCGAAATCGAAGAACTCGACCATTTCACGGACTCTGGGATCAAGCATGCGGTTCGCCAGCGCATTCTTGTCCGTCAACCCTTCCTCATGCGCCTTCTGCATGAAGGCTTTGGCGAAAATGCGCTCTTCCAAGCCGAAAGCATGCATTGCGAAAGTATAGGCTTGGTAATTGTTCACCAGATCATGAGGCGTCTCGACCGAGGTGATCGCTTCCTTGAATTTCGCGATCTCCCGCTGGATCTCGGGCTGCTTGGCGAAACTCTCGCGCAGCATGTCCATCTGGCTTTTTACGACACGATAGCCTGAGATTGAGGAGCCGGAAAACCCGCCGACCAAAGCTCCGATCATGCTAAAGCCTCCTCTTCCATCCCTATCTTATTCCGACAGCGGGGGCTGCGCCTTTTGCAGCACCAATTGCTCGTACTTCATGACCTTGCGCAATTGGCTAAGAGCCACATAGTAATCCTTCCCCTCGGCCGAGTCCAAAGCCTTCGCCAGCAGACTCAAAATCTCGGGGTTAAGGAATGCCGACTGTAAATCCTGCATCAACGACTGGAAGCGCGGCCAATACTGACGAGCCCCCTGCGGATCCAGAAGCATGAGCTGGGCGACGTAGTAGGCCCTTTTGACAGGCGTATTCGCCTCTTCCTCTTGCAGAACATCCTTCTGCCGCAGAACTTGTGCGCGGTTCACCACGACAATTTCGGCCATACGATCACCGTTCTGGATCACGGCGCCGTTGATGACGACTTTTTCCTGCGGTTTCAGCTTCAGCTTGAGGGCCATTTCAGCCTCCTAGCGGCTGTCGGCTTGGTAAAAAAGAAGAGGGCGCCACCCCAGCTGAGGTGGCGCCCAATCCCGTCGCAGTCTATTAGCGGAACAGGTTGAGCAGGGTCTGCGGAGCCTGGTTCGCGATCGACAGGGCCTGCGCACCCAGCTGCTGCTGGACCTGCAGGGCCGAGAGACGAGCCGATTCTTCGGTCATGTCGGCATCAACCAGCGCACCCACGCCCTTGGTCAGGCTGTCGGCCATGACGTTCAGGAAGCGCTGCTGCACTTCCAGACGCTGATAGGCAGCACCGAGGGTCTGGGCATGCGCCTTGGCGGTGTCCAGATCGCCGTCGATGCCCGCAAGGGTGGTCTGGTCGCCCAGGCCGCTGAGGTCGACGCCGGTGATGGTCAGGTCGCTGGACTCCAGACCGGTCTTAACCGTCAGGCTGTCCGTGCCGTTGACCAGGTTGACGCCATTGAAGTTGGCGCTGCTGGCGATATCGCTAATGGCACCGGCGAGTTCGGAAATTTCCGAAGCCAGCACGGCCTGGTCGCTGGACGAAGCACCTTCGTACTGAGCGACCTTACCCTTGATGGTCTTCAGGGTTTCGACGATTTCTTCGGCAGCCTTCAGGGCGGCACCGACGCTCGCCATCGCCACACCGGCACCGTCCGCCATCACCTTGAAGGCGTTGGCATCGGAGGACATGGTGGCGGCGATCGACCAGCTGGCGGCGTTATCCTTGGCCGAAGCAACCTTCATACCGGTCGAAACACGGTCCTGCGTCTTCACCAGATTGGCGTTGGTGTTCTGCAGGGTCCGCAGGGCGGTCATCGCGCCGACATTCGTCAGGACAGAAGACATGTAGAATACTCCATTCTAGAATTCGCGACGCATTTTCTATGCGCCGTATCACCTTCTGTGATGCCGCCAGAGTGATCCCATACTCCGAAAGAGTCAACATGAATCGGATGGGATCTTTTTTGCATCGAATGAGAACGCCCTAGCCCTTTCCTTCTCACGCCAGAAGAGCGGCCACTTGCCGGGGCACGTCTCGTCCCAGGTCTACATGAAAAGGCAGCCCCAGGCAGCGTTCGGCCAATTTTTCCGTCACGTCCAACACGGCATGGGAATAGCAGGTGAACGCAGGCTGTCTGTGCAGGCCACGTTCCCACCAACGCCGCGTCTCGATCCCGTGCGAGGCCAGTTTGCGGGCGGCCTCAACGGCATTGCCCTTCTCGATCACGCAAGTGGCGCTGATCCAGCTTTCTCCCCAGCCCTCCTGCAGACGGATATCCGGCAAGGGTGCCAAGGCCTCCCGCCACGCCTGAGCGATCTTTATGAATTCCGCCCGCGTTTCGCCCCAACGGTCCATCTGAGCCAGCCCCACCGCCGCATGATATTCACTCATCTTGCCATTCATTCCCACAGACCGAGCTTCGCGGCCGCCGGAGAAACCGAAATTGATCCGGAATTCAACCTCCTGCTGAAAAGCAGGATCGTCACACAAGAGAAAGCCCCCTTCCCCGACACCAAAAATCTTCGTGGCGTGCAGGCTGACCATGACCGGCAGGTGCGAAGGCTTACAGGTATCGAAGCCGGCGGCCGCATCGACGATGACAGGGATACCGCTCCGGTCGCGCCATTCTTCCCATATCCGCAAATCAAGAGGTGCGCCGAAGGGAGAAACCGGCATCACCGCCGCAACCTCCCCCGGCACATGCGGCAGCGCGGCATCGACCAGGGCCGGCGTGATCACCCCGGCCTTCGCCTCGACATCGATGAAATACGGCCGCAGCCCCGCCGCCAGCACGGCCTGGGCCGAGGCCGCGAAAGTCCAGGCTGGCATGACGCAATAGGCACCGGCCCGCACTTCTGACGCCAGCAGTGCCGCCGTCAGCCCCTGCGTCCCGTTCCCCACGAGCCGGACACAACCAGGCTGAACTCCGAAATGAGCGGCTAGACGCCGCCTCAATTCCTGCACCAGGATACCACCATTGCTGTACCAGCGGGCTTGGTCCATGCGCTCGAGATAAGGAAGAATGTCATGCGCGGACGGCAGTAGGGGTTTGGCGACCGGGACGATGGCCTGGGACATTCTGACTCCGCACACGGAAAGAAAGGGCGCAGTATAGTCACGGCCCTTTGCCGGCGGCAAGGCGGCGCGCTTGACGGCTTGACCCGCCTGCTATAGTGACCGGAGAGTGCTGTTTGCAGGATTTGCCATGACCACCCGCGATCGCCTCGTCCAGACCTTCCGCGACGCCTTGGGCCTCTCGCCCGAAGTGGACATCCCCAGCCTGACCTACCGTTCCATCAGCGAATGGAATTCGGTCGGGCATATGCAACTGGTTGCCGGCATCGAAACCGAATTCGATGTCATGCTGGAAACAGAACAGATCATCGACATGAGCAGCTTCGACAAGGCGTTGGAGATTTTGGCCTCCCATGGCATCGACACGGCCTCTTGAGGGCAAGGTCGCCCTGGTCACCGGAGCCTCGCGCGGCATAGGCTGGGCGACGGCGCGGCTTTTGGCCGAACGCGGCGCCTCGGTCATCGTGAACGGCATGGAAATGTCCGAAGCGCTGGAGGCCAAGGCCGAGGCCCTGTCGGCCGAATTCGGCACACCCTGCATCGCCCTGGCCGCCGACCTGGCCGAACCCGACCAGGTCAAGGCCATGTACAAGCAGGTTTTCACGCGCTTCAGGCGCCTCGACCTGATGGTCAACAATGCGGGCATCCTGGGTGACGCCCTGATCGGCATGATCTCTGACGACATGATCGACCGGGTGCTGCGGGTCAATCTGCATGGAGGCCTGCACTCCCTCCAGCAGGCGGCCCGGCTGATGCGCCGCAATCCCGGCGGCGCCATCGTCAATGTCAGCTCCATCATCGGCACGGCCGGCAATGCGGGGCAGGCGGTTTACGGCGCCTCGAAGGCTGGCCTGATCGGCCTCACCAAATCGGCGGCCAAGGAACTGGCACCGCAGAACATCCGCGTCAATGCGGTGGCACCAGGCTTCATCGAGACGGATATGATCGGCCATCTCGATGACGAAACCCGCGCCGCCCGCTTGGCCGGCATCGCCATGGGCCGTCCCGGCAGCGCCGAGGACGTGGCCCGGGTCATCTTGTTCCTGCTGTCCGACGAAGCCTCCTATGTCACCGGCCAGATCATTGGCGTGGACGGCGGCATGGTGATCTGAGACGGCCCGGTGTTTCTGTCCGCCAGCCCCGCCCCCGACACGGCCGAAGCGATCGTCACCGAGGAAGGGACAATCCACTATGGCACGTTGCGCAGGGCCGTCATCGAGGCCCGCCCCGATCTGCCTGCCAAGTCGGTGATCTGGCTTCTTGCCGGCAACAGCCCTGCTGCCCTCATCGCCTATCTGACGGCGTTGGAGAACGGCCATGCCGTTCTCCCCCTGGCCCCAGACACTCCACCGGCGCGTCTGAAGATCCTGGCCGAGACACATCGTCCCGACCTTGTGATGGCCGAGAAGGACAGTCTTCTAGCCGCCCTTGGCCCGGGCGAGCGGATGGAGTTGGCCGGGCTGCCCGCTTGGCGCAGCCCCTTTCCCGCTCCGCCGCCTCATCCAGACCTTGCCTTGCTGCTTTCCACTTCGGGCAGCACGGGCAGCCCAAAACTGGTGCGGCTGTCCCGGACAGCCGCCCTGGCCAATGCTCACCAGATCATCCAGGCTCTGGCGGTCACGCCCGACGAGCGGGCAATAGCCCATCTGCCGCTTGCCTATTCCTTCGGCCTCTCCGTCCTGAACAGCCACCTTTTGGCCGGGGCGTCCCTGGTGGTGACCGCCCGTAGCGTGCTGGAGCGGCCCTTCTGGGATTTGGCGCGCAACGCGCGGGCCACGGTCTTTCCCGGCGTTCCCTATCACTACGACAGCCTGCGCCGCCTGGGGCTCGATAAACTCGATGCCCCGGAACTGAACTGCTTCCTCCAGGCCGGCGGCCGGATGGCTCCGGCGCTGGTCGAACATTTCTCCCGCCAAGTAGAAAGCCGCCGGGGCCGCTTTCACGTCATGTACGGCCAGACCGAGGCCGCCCCGCGCATGGCCGTTCTGCCCGCCGCCGATGCCTCGCGCAAGCCGGGTTCGGTGGGCCTGCCCCTGCCCGGCGGCCGGTTCGTGATCGAAGACGGCGAAGTGATCTATCATGGCCCCAATGTGATGATGGGCTATGCCGAAAGCCGCGACGACCTGACGCGCGGAGACGAAATGAATGGACGCCTGCCCACCGGCGACCTGGGTCATCTGGACGAGGAAGGCTATCTGTTCATCACCGGGCGGCGGAAACGCTTCGCCAAGCTGTTCGGCCTGCGCCTCGACTTGGCCGAAGTCGAAAGACTGGCCGAATCCCTTGCACCCGTCATCGCCGTTGAAGGGAAAGGCAAGCTGGTCCTATTCACCACGGCTCAGCAACCAGATATTCATGCTTCCCTACGCAAGATCGTCGCCGAAGGGACGGGAGTGCATCCTGGCTCGGTGACGGTACGCGCAATCGACGAGGTGCCGCACCTGCCAAGCGGCAAACCCGATCTGGCGGCATTGGAAGCCCAGGCATGAGCGAGACAGTGGAAGAATTGGTGCGCGGACCAGCCTTCGGCCTGACGCAGGCGGAAAAGGATGCCCTGCTGCTGCCGCGCTTCAAGATGCTGTGCGCCCATCATGCCTCAGCCTGCCCTGACTACGGCAAGCTGGCCGATCTCTTCCACCCTGGCTGGCGCGACGCCGGCAGCCTGGAAGATATTCCCTTCCTTCCCGTCGGCCTGTTCAAGAGCCGCGTCCTATCCAGCATCCCCGAAGGCGCCATCACCGGCTGGGTCACCTCCAGCGGCACCACCGGCGCCGCCGTCAGCCGCGTCCCGCTTGACGCGACCTCGGCCCGGATGCAGGCCCTGGCCCTGGCGAGCGTGATGCGCGAGGCGCTAGGCCCCGCCCGCCTGCCCATGATCATCGTCGATTCCCGCGACACCCTGACCGCAGGCGCCATCAGCGCACGGGCAGCAGGCATCCTGGGCATGATGAAATTCGGCCGCGACCATCTCTTCGCCCTGGACAGCCAGATGCGCCTGGACCGTTCCGCCCTGACCGCCTTCCTGGACAAGCACGGCGGCAAGCCTTTCGCCCTGTTCGGCTTCACCTTCATGGTCTGGCGCCATCTGCACCGTGAAATGGAGGCCGAAGGGATGGATCTGTCCAACGGCACCCTGATCCATAGCGGCGGCTGGAAAAAGCTGGCCGACGAAGCCGTCGATGCAGCCACCTTCCGCGCCGCCCTGACCCGGTCCTGCGGCTTGTCCAACATCCGCAATTTCTACGGCATGGCCGAGCAGATCGGCACTGTTCACCTGGAGGGCGAAGACGGACTGCTGCATCCGCCCGCCTTTGCCGATGTCATCATCCGCGATCCCGCCGACTGGCGCCCCGTGCCCCCGGGCAAGGCCGGGATCGTGCAGGTGCTGAGTCTTCTTCCCGGCAGCTATCCCGGCCATTCCCTGCTGACCGAGGATATCGGCGTGGTCGAGACCATCGACCAGGGGGGACTACTCGGGAAGGGCCTGCGCATCCTGGGCCGGGCACCTCGCGCCGAACGGCGGGGATGCAGCGATGTTTATGGGAGCACCGTCGCGTGATCATCGAACGCCGTCTTCCAGTGCCTGCCACATCCTTGACGATCGAGGCACTGCTGTCCGGCTTGGTCGCCGCCCCCACCCTGCCGCCTTTCGATCCGGAATCCGTATCTTTCCTCGCCGCCGTTTCGGAAAGACTGTTGCGCGATGAGGTAGCCAGGCATCATCCCGACCTTCAGGTCCTCGCCTTCTTCCTGCGCCCCGCCTCGCTGAAGCGGCTCTGCCTTTCGCTGCAGCAACGCCTGCCGCCCGAAGCTCTGGCCGTGCCGAAGGGAACAGTGCTGCACATACCGCCGGCCAATGTGGCGACGATGATCGGCTATTCCCTGGCCCCGGCAATCCTGGCCGGAAACCGCACCCTGCTGCGCTTGCCCCGCCGCCTGACGGAAGCCGGTGAGATTCTGGTAGACACCATGGGCGCTGTGCTGGAAGAAGCTCCCTTCTCTCGGCTGCGCGCCATTACCGCCTTTCTTGCCTATCCGCCCGATGATGCGGTAACAGCCGCCTTGTCCCGCGCAGCGGACATGCGGGTGATCTGGGGCGGTGACAGCACCATTTCTCATCTGCGCTGCCTCCCCCTGCCGCCTCATGGGACGGAGCTGACCTTTCCCGACCGTTTCTCTTGGTCGGCCATCGCCGTCGGGGCTTATCTGGCCGCCGACGAGGCAAGACGGGAAAAGCTGGCCGAGGATTTCGTCAACGACGTCTTCTGGTTCGACCAGCAGGCCTGTTCCTCGCCGCGCCTGCTGGCCTGGATCGGCCGACACGAAGAGGCCGAAACGGCGGCACGAGACTTCCACCCGCGCATTGCCGCCCAGGCCCGCAAGGCAGGTCACGCCCAGGATGCCGGCGGACGCCTTGCGCGCCTGTTGGCCCTGCATGAAGCCGCCCTGGACCTGCCGACCGGCGAATTGGCCGATCATGGGCAATGGACCCTGCTGCGCCTGACGGAATATCCCGATCCCCAGCGCCTGAAGGCCTTGGCCGCACCGGGCGGAGCCGTGGTAGAGATGATCCTGCCCAGCCTAAAAGAAGCCTCGCCTCTGGTTAGCCGGCGCGACCAGACGCTGACACATTTCGGCTTTCCCCGGGAAGCGCTGCTGGACTTCGCCCGCCATCTCAACGGCGTCGGCATCGACCGCATGGTACCCGTCGGCCAGGCTCTGTCCTTCGATACGGTCTGGGACGGCATCGATCTGCCCCATGCCTTTCTGCGTTTCGTCACGGTGAGGGAATCATGAGCGCAAGCATCACGCTGGTCATCGCCGGAGCCGGCGGCTTGGGCCGCGAAGCCGCCACCTATGCCGCCGAGGCCATTGCCGCCGGAAGCCTGAAGGCGCAGATAGCCGGTTTCCTGGACGATACCGGCGCTCACCCCGAAGAATTCGGCTGTCCCCTGCCGGTGCTGGGGAGCATCGACGACTTTACTCCGGCATTGGGAATGCAGGTGCTGGTCGCCGTGGGAACGCCCCAGGATCGCGCTGCCGTCGCCGCCCGCCTGGAGGCACGCGGCGCCGACTTCGCTACCCTGGTCCATCCCTTGGCCTATGTCGCCACCAATGCCAGCTTGGCTCCTGGCTGTATCGTCGCGCCTTTCGCCACAGTCGGCCCGCATGCCCGCCTGAATGCCCATTGCCTGGTCAATACCCATGCCGGGATCGGCCATGACTGCCGTATCGGCCTCTGCTCGGTGATCTCGCCCCATGCCGTCATCAATGGGTGGGTGGAAACCGACGAACAGGTTCTCGTTGGGTCCTCGGCAGTGGTCACGGCCCGCCTGAAACTGGGGAAAAAATGCAAAATCGCCGCCGGCGCGGTTGTCTATGCCGACATCCCCGCAGAAGCCATGGCACATGGCAATCCGGCACGGGCACGTGTAATGCCTGAGGTTTGAGTCTATCACCTTGCATCCCCCTCCCCCTATTTATATAGTCCAATAGACTTACCTATTCTCGAGGAGCGGCCCTTGGCTGTCGCATTGGTTACGGGCGGGAGCGGTTTCATCGGCTCGGCAACCGTCCGACGCCTTCTCGGCTCCACCTCCTGGACGATCATCAATCTAGACGCCTTGACATATGCGGCCCAGCCCGCATCGCTGGCCGACATGACGGACAATCCCCGCTATGTCTTTGAGCATGCCGATATCCTGGATGCCGAAACCGTCGAGGCCATTTTCCAGCAATACCGCCCCGATTACGTCCTTCATCTGGCGGCTGAGTCCCATGTGGACCGCTCCATCGACGACCCCGGCCAATTTATCCGGACTAATGTGACCGGTACCTTCACCCTGCTGGAAGCCGCCCGCCGCCATTGGCAGAAACTGCCGGATGACCGGCGCCGAGACTTCCGTTTTCTTCATGTCTCGACCGATGAAGTCTTCGGCTCGCTGGGAGCGGAAGGCAAGTTCAGCGAAACCAGCCAGTACCAACCCAATTCGCCCTACAGCGCCAGCAAGGCCGGGGCCGACCACTTGGTACGGGCCTGGGGGCAAACCTATGGTTTGCCAGTCATCATCAGCAATTGCTCGAACAATTACGGTCCGCGGCAGTTCCCCGAAAAGCTGATCCCGCTGACCATCCTGAAGGCCTTGCGCGACGAGCCCCTGCCCGTCTATGGCAAGGGCGAGAATATCCGCGACTGGTTGTTCGTCGAAGACCATGCCGAAGCTCTACATCTTATCCTGGAACGGGGCAAACCGGGCGGAAGTTACATGGTCGGCGGTGATTGCGAACGCCGCAACATCGAGGTCGTCACCGCCCTGTGCGACCTGATGGACGAAATGGCCCCTCCCCTGCCCCGGGGCAAAAGCCGCCGCAGCCTCATTACTTTCGTGACCGACCGACCGGGCCATGACGCGCGCTATGCCGCCGATATCGGTAAGATCAGCCGAGAACTGGGCTGGCAACCCCGCCATGGCTTCGCAGACGGGCTGAAACGGACGGTGCGCTGGTATCTCGACAATGCGGATTGGTGGCAGCCCATCCTCGACGGCAGCTACAACAGGAATGCCCCAGCCGAACGGCTAAGTCGCCTGGGACAATTGGAGACTTCCCGATGAAAGGGATCATTCTTGCTGGCGGCAGCGGCACACGCCTGTATCCGGTCACGCTGGGTGTCAGCAAGCAGCTCCTGCCCGTCTACGACAAGCCGATGATCTATTACCCGCTGACCACACTGATGATGGCGGGCATCCGGGACATCCTGGTCATCACCACACCTCACGACCAGCCCGCCTTCCGCCGCCTGCTCGGCGATGGAAGCCAGTGGGGCATTCGCCTGAACTATGAAATACAGCCCAAAGCGCGCGGCCTTGCCGAAGCCTTCCTGATCGCCGAGGACTTCCTGGCAGGAGAAGCCTGCACCCTGGTCCTGGGCGACAACCTGTTCTATGGCCAGGGCCTACGCGACATGCTGCGCCGCGTGATCCAGCGCAAGAGCGGCGCCACCATCTTCGCCTATTGGGTGGCCGACCCGGAACGCTATGGCGTAGTGGAACTCGACGAAGGATTCCGGCCTCTCAACATCATCGAGAAACCGCCGACTCCACGATCTCAATGGGCGGTCACCGGCCTTTATTTCTATGACAACAACGTCGTCGACTTGGCGCGCGAGGTGAAACCGTCCGAGCGCGGCGAGCTTGAAATCACCGACATCAATCTGCGCTATCTGGCGGAAGGACGGCTGACGGTCGAACGCCTGGGACGTGGCTATGCTTGGCTGGATACGGGATCGCACGATTCGCTTCTGGAAGCCTCGAACTTCATCCGCACGATCGAATCCCGTCAAGGACTGAAGATCGCCTGCGTCGAAGAAGTGGCTTTCCGCGAGGGTTATATAGGCCTCGAACAGCTTGAAGCCTTCTACAGCGACCGGCACTACGCCAATCTCGCCCCTTATATACGATTGCTGATTCAAGAAGCCGAACAACAAGGGAAGGGAGCCTCTTACCTTCTGGCCAAGGAAAAGCATTCCTTGCAGCAGTGAGCGGCACGGCACGAAAACCTACCCTACAGGATAGTCCTGAGCATAGCCTCATCTTTCCCATTGTCCGCCGCCTGAAGCAACCCCAGCGATCAACCTTTTAACTTTGGTTTAATGTCGCCCAGGCATGCTAGCGGGGTGGTAAAAGCAAAGGAACGGCGCAGTGAAAGACTACGCGTATACAAGTGGTGAACGTCAGACCGCGCTGTCCTATCAGGAAATCCGGCGCGATCATCGGGTCCGCTATGAATTGGCAGCCCGGAAAGTGGCGGCTTGGGGCGTCGGTGGTCCTGACAGATTCGGGCTCGATCTCTTCTGCGGCAATGGCTACGGGACGGGTTACCTGGGAGAAGAAACCCATACCCCCATGCTCGGTATTGACGGTTCACCCGAAGCAATTGCGGTTGGCGAAGAACATTTTTCCTCGCCTTCCACCTTCTTCGTGCACAAGCTTTTCCCCTTCACGCTGCCTCAAGCGCGCTTCGACTTCATCACGAGCTTCGAATCCATTGAGCATGTCCCGGACGGACCGGCACTGGTGGCCGCGCTGAGCCAGGCCTTGCGCCCGCGCGGCTTCTTCTTTGCCTCTGTGCCCAATCAGGACCAGCTGCCGCTGACCGACACCCATAACCGCTTTCATTTCCGCCATTTCACACAGGCAGAAGTAACGGAGATGCTGGATGCCGCCGGCATTGAAATCCTGGAAAAATATGGGCAAGACACCTATGCCATGCGCAACGGACGCATGACGAGCGTGCTGCCCGAAGCGGCCATGGACCTTCGCTCCGACTATGATGGACAATTCCTTGTCTTCATTGGCCGGAAGCGGGATTGACGACATGATAAAGCTTCATGTTGGCTGCGCTGATAAACGGCTGGACGGTTATGTGAATATCGACTGTCGCCAGACGAAGGCCACCGATGCGGTATCGGACGCCTGGGACCTCCATATGTTCGCCGACGGCAGTGTCAGCGAAATTTATTCACGGCATATGCTGGAGCATCTCGACCCCAACGACGCTCGGCGCACGCTCCGGCGCTGGCATAGCCTGCTAGCTCCCGGTGGAATTCTCCACCTTGTCGTTCCCGACATCGAATTCCACGCCCGGCAATTGCTTGGTCTTGCTCAAAGCCGCTTTCCCGATCAGTTACAGCATGCCTTTGCTGGCTTCTGGGGATGGCGGGATGAGATGCGCGGAGGAAGCCGGCATGACGCGCATCGCTGGGGCTACACCGAAAGCAGCCTTACTCAGGAACTGGCCTCGGCTGGCTTCGAAAAGATTGAGCGTGTCCTACAGGGACCTGATAGCGAAGCTTGGCATCTGCAAATGCTCGCCGCGAAAATATGATATCGCAAGGCCCAGATGGCAGAAGAACCCACGCATCTAGTATCCGTTGCGCAAGACGCGGGCCCGCAAGCGGAGAGGAATGCCATGGAGGCCTGGGCAAAAACCAATAAGGAAGTTTTCTCTTCCGCTTTTTCCCTCCTCTCCAACGCCAAACTGGCGGCAGAAGCAGGAGATGCCTTCCTCGCCAAAAAATCTCAACGGGAAGCGATGGCCGCTCCCGGCCGTTATGCCGATTATCGGCACGGACTTCCCGAAAAAACGTCCCTGATTTATTTGCCCTGGCACCAGGCCCTGCTGTGCCAGATAAAGCAGGCACAGCACAGAAGCGGAAGATATGCGGTTCTTGTTTCTGGCATGGATGACGACATAGCTGGCCCCGATTTCTCCCTCGGTCCCGATTTCAGGGAAATAAGATACCAAGGGATAAACTTGTGGGGTGTCAGCGCCTACTCGATATGTACCGCAGCAGAAAAATGTCCGACCGACATCAATGCTGAAGAAGACAAGGAACATATCGGGAGTTTCTTCAGGCGTGCCGCCAGACTGATCATTATATACAACAGGTACCTGGATTTTTACGATCCAGACGGCATCCTGACCACGCAAGGATACATCCTCCACTCCGCCGTTCTCAATGCGTTGGCCGCGCAAAGAGGAGTGAAGACTGTCACGCTGGAAAATACGCTGGTCCGCGACCGGCTGGTCTGGGATGACTTCACCGGCATCGCAGTAAACAGCGACCTACCGCGCAGGTTCTTTCTCCGCTATGGCGACTTGATCAATGACAAAGAAGCCTGCGAATTCGCAGACGCCTATCTTTCTTCATTGAAGGCCATGAAGCAGCAGGAACACATCACGCCACAACAGCACCTGCCGGAAGGCGAGGATCCTCGTCCCTACCTGCTCTACCTGGGCCAAGTCTATTCCGATGCCTCCGTGTTGTTTGGCATCCGTGGTTTCAAAGATCAAGTGGAGGTCATGGAGAGAACCTGCCGATGGGCAGCCGAGAATGGCTACCGCACCATTATCAAGCTGCACCCGAAGGAAGATGGCGGGATCACTCCCCTGGGAACCCCCTATAACCGCCTGACCTACCGGAAGATAGCAACAAACAAAGCGCTCACCGACTTGGTGGAGCACGGGCATCTTCTGATAGATGCCGACAACCGTTACGACACCTATCGCCTGATCCAAGAAGCAGCAGCCTGTGTCACGGTCACGTCGCAAGCAGGCCTGGAAGCCGCCATGCTCGGCAAACCGGTTCTTCTCTGTGGACGCGCCTATTTCGGGGGGCTGGGCTTCACCAGAGAAGCCGATGGGCCCTCTCAGCTCCTGGCGACGCTTCCCGAGTTGCTCGGGCCTGACGGACAGGAAACTCGTCAGAATGTGGCCAAAAAATTCTTTACGGTATTCATGAAAAAATACACTAAGCCCACGAATGCAGACGCCATCTCGGGCTTGCTCCCCTAAGGTTACCGTTGCACAGAACAGCAGAATGCGGCCTGCATCTCACGACCTCGCAGCGAGCCCTCCTGCAATCTTCTCCCAGCGCTCCTGAAGCAGCATTCGGCAATCATCCCGGAACCGTAAGACGGCCGTGGCTTCCGGCCACAGTACGTCGTCCCGGCTGGCCGCCAACAGGCGAACCATATCCCATTCCGCCGGTGCGCCTCCGATCAGGGGACGAGCCCCGCCGACTGCCAGTGCATCTTCATAGATCCATCCAGCCATCTGATGCGCTTCCTCGACACTCGGCATCATGACCAAACGCAAGACGGCCAAGCGAGCCTGCCTCAACCGAGCCTCTGGCTCAAAAAGCGGGGCAACATGCCCTGTGTCGGCACGAAAGCGGGCATAAGCCAGGATACCCTCCTGCAAACGTCCGATCTCCTCATGCTGCCGGGCAGAAAGAGCCGAAGGTCTGCAGACGGGCATTCCGCTCAAATCGTAATGGTCCAAAGGACCGCGTGTATCGGCCAGGAACAGTTCGAAAAGGTCGCGGCAACGCAGGAAAACTGCGGTGAATGCATCGGGATGGCCGAGATGGCCCAGGAAGCCCTGCTGTTGCCCACCGGCCTGCTCCACCCATCTTCCGCCTTTGGTGGTGACGAGATAGGCCCCCCAGGTTCTCGTCGGCCGCCCCTCTGCCTGAAGGATGGAGATCAACGTGCGCTGGATGTTTCCCCCATATCCCACATCCAGGAGCCCCAGTTCACCGTGATCCAGGACAGTGCAATTGTCCAGATGCGTACAGATGGCGCGGCGCGCCGCACGGCAGGTTTTCGCGATCTGGGCCCGCCGACTCGACGACTGGTCAAGCCATGCTAGAAAAACCGGCAGCCGCTCCTGGTCCAGACGCTCCTCGCCCGTCCAGCCTGCAGGAGGAATTTCCTCATCCAAGCCGAGTTCGGCGAGAGCGTCCGACACTCGCGCCGGCATGCCCCGCGCCCGGACGAGAAGATTCGTCAGCCCTTCCACATCTTCGCTGCCCAGAATCGCGCCCAGAAGGCAGAGTCGCCGGCTCAACCAAAGCGTCCCCAGATGCGGCCGGGCTTCCGGAAAGCGCTCGGCCAGGAGACGGGTCAGGAATCCCCCATCCCGCATGACCCCATAGAGTGGAGCTTCTCCCCTCTTCCGCCATGCCTCCCAGGTCCACTCCACGAAAGAAGTGAAGACCGGCCCCACATGAGCAAAACCGTAAAGGCCGAAGAAATCGCCTTCGGCGATACCATATGTGCCGGCCTGCTGTAGATGCTCGTCTAGCGTCATCCTCATCCCTTGACCAGCATCCAGAAACGCAGCAGGCGATGCCTGCTCGGCGTGATCAAGCGGATCGTCACGTCGCCGCCAACCAGCAAGCCCGCAGGCAATTCGACCTGCCACAGGTTTGACCCGCCCCTATCCTCCATCGGCCGGGTCCACTCCCCAATGCTCAGCATGCCTTCACCGCCTCCCTCCACTTCAAGGAACAGGACAGACTGGTTCCACGATCCGGCAAGCATGAAGGAAAGGCTGGACTCCCTTCCCTCTTCATCGACCGTTACCCGCCAGCGGTCATCAAACCCTGCGGCAAGATCGATAAGGGTGCCGGGGGAATAGAGAGGCTTCTCCCGCATCTCAGCATTGATCGCTTCATGCCGTGCGTGAAAGCCGGAACGGGCCATCAGCGCCAGAGGCCAAAGCACCGGCGGCAGGACGCGCGACAGCGGGAAAAGAGACTGGAGATGAGAATCGAAGACCCGGCGGTTCAGGCTTCGGGAGTTCTTGTGTTTGCGATAAAGAAACAAAACTTCCGGCACCACCTCGAGCCGGTATCCTTGGACGGCAGCCCGGAAGAAGAGTTCCATATCCTCCATCACGAAGTCGCGGTCCCCCTGGAAACCACCCAACGCTTCGTAACTCGCCCGCCGATACAGCGCATTGTTATCGCCGAAGCAATTGATCAAAGCCCCAAGCAGTGGTGATCCCCCCAGCGGCGTCCAGTCCACCTGCACCCGCGGATAAGCCGGATCATCCCCCGCCAGCGAGACGGGCGTCCCCGGGGCGGCGTCGGATTCGGGGTGGTAGCCTGGAATACAGGTGAGAATATCCGCCCCGCTTGTTACAGCCGCGGTGACGAAGTTTTCCACCTGATGAAGCAGCGGCAGGTTGTCATCATCGGCAAACAACAGGAACTCTCCACAAGCCGCCGCCACCGCCCGTCGTCGTGCGGAGGCCGGACCGGCATTGGCTTGCCGTAGCAACTGCCATCCCGGCGGGAAACTGTCTTCCAGGCGGTCCAGGATCTCTCGGGTCTTGGGATCGGTACTGCCGTCATCGACCAAAATCAGTTCGATCTTGTCATAGCTCTGCCGGCGCCAGGCCTTCAGGGTTTCGAGCAACATTTCGCCGCGGTTGTATGTCGGCATGCAGACCGAGACCAAGGGACGTTTCCCCCTGCCCTCAGCAGCAGAAACCGGTCGGGGAGCTCCCACCAAACGGGCGACATGGGCGGGTTCCCCAGGCACCGTAGCGAGAAGCCCCACCTGATCCGGGAGAGGCCACCCGGCACCCGCGCACCACGTTACCAAGTCAGCATCCGAAACGAGAAGTCCATCGCAACGCGCTGCGGCTTCACGGTCCAGGTAATCGCGTTCCAGATCCGTCCGCCCTGTCGGGAAAACGCATCTTTCCTGAAGTTGCTGCGCATGAGGCAAGGGATCCAGAAGCCAGATCCCCGCCTGCTGATGAGCCAGCCCCTGCCGACGGGCCAAAGTGGTATAATGTGCGAGTGCCGGCTCTCCGCAAATGACGATCCCCGCTGGTTCTGCCTGCTTCAGCCAATGATGCACGCCCAGGGCCCGCAGCGGCATATAGGGCGGCTGCCAGCCGAGAAATTCGGCCAAATGCTCCGGCACGAACCCAGAAGGCAAGTTTGGCGGGCTCTGCTCATCGGTCAGCAGCAACCTCAGCGGCCTGCCCTCCGAATGCCATGCCTGTATGAGTGCTGATGCGGCAGGAGAGATCCGGGCGCCGCAGACAAGAGCAAGCACGCCTTGAGACGACGAGCCAGAGGGCGCCAGATGCGTAATTGGGCACAGCTCGGGCAGTGGTGCCGAAGCATAGGGGCTCAGTGCGAACATTTGCCCGTCCCTGGACTTAACCTGTGCAAACCTTTAGCCTTCAGGAGCATCTTTCTCCAACTCCCAACCCAGATATGAATTCCTGGCAGGATCTACGCCGGAAGACTACCTCTTCCACCTATAGCATCATTTCGGTCGATGTCTTCGACACCCTGCTGCTGCGCACGACCCGACCGGAACTGCTGCGCTTTGAGGACGTGACGCGGCTGCAGCATGCCTTCCTGCGCACCATGGTCCACCATCCTCTGCCCAGCATTGCCTCCCTATACGAAGCACGCCTGCGCGCCGGGCGGACTGTTTATGGGCGCGTAGCCGGAAGCAAGGGCCTGGACGAAGCACATTTCAACGACATCCTCGGCCTCACCTGCGCCTTGACCGGCCTTCCTCCAGAATGCATTCCCCACTTGCGGCATATCGAGCTCGCCTACGAGCGCAAGATGCTGCAGCCGAACCGCTCGCTTCTCGGCCTGCTGACCGAGGCCAAGGCGAACGGCAAACGCATCATCCTGGCGAGCGACATGTATCTTGGTGCGGACGATCTCCGTCAGCTCTGCGACGGTTTGCTGGGCACCTTCCGATGCCATCGGCTCTATGTCAGCAGCGAGTTCAAGCGCACCAAACGGCACGGCACCTTGTTCCAAGCAATCCTCGACGAGGAAGGCGTCCCGCCGGGTTCCCTGCTCCATCTGGGGGACAATCATCTGGCGGACGTCGCCATGCCAGCGACATTGGGGATAGACAGCGTCCATCTGCCTCGCGCCTGGAGTTGGCGCATACTTCATCACTTCCGTGCCCGCATGAATCGGCGGAACCTACAGCGACGAAATCTCATCCCGTCCTCATCCTCTCTACCTGTCCCCTCGGCCCCCTCGGCGATCAAGTAGCTCAGGCTGGCTGCTTTCCGCATGCGATCCACCAGGCATGACGCAGGGAGGAGACGAACTCCTTGGCAAAGGTGGCCGGATCCATAGAAGGCAAGGCAGCCATTTTCTCCCGCAATCCTGTTCTCAGTTCCGCCAAGCGCTCCCTGTCGGAGGCAAGCGCGGCAGCAAGCTGCACGTAGTTGTCCTCATTCCGGGCCACCAGAAGGTCGCCCAATCCAAGCGACCTCATCAGAACCGAAGAACTCCCGCTGCTGTCCTGAAGCCCGTCCATGCAGATCAGGGGCACCCCCATCCAGGTCGTCAGCAGACTGGTCGTACCACCGCTATAAGGGAAGGGATCGAGGGCAATATCGATCTCGGCGAAAAGATGCAGAAACTCTTCGAGCGGCATGGGAGCCTTGACGTGAATTCTCGCCGGTTCGATCCCTTCCGCCGCAAAACGGTTCTTCCAGTATGCAGGCCCGTCCTCGACACCACCGGCAATCATCAGCAGGTCTGCATCCGGCACCCGATGCAGAAGGCTGCACCAGGTTGCAAAAACGCCATCACTGATCTTAAGCGCCTTGTTCAGCGAACCGAAAGTCGGCCGCCCGCGATGCAGCAAGGGCGGAGGCACCACAGCGGGAGAAGAGACCGGCGCGCGGAAAGTCGCACCATAGCGGAGCTTGAGCAGCTTTTCCGTATGGAAGGGATCCTCTGCCACCAGCTTACCGTCCGGCAGCCAATTCGTGAGACGATAGTCGATGCGGCTGAGCCCTGTCGTCGCGGGATAGCCAAGCCATGTCACCTGGACCGGCGCTGGCTTGCGGGCAAAGACCGGCAAGGCATTTCCCGCCGTATGGCCAGCCAAATCGATCAGGATGTCTATCTCATCCTGCCGGACCAACTGGGCCGCCGTATCCGCCGTCAAGCCCGGCAAGTCACGCCAATGATCAGCCGCAGCCTGAAGACGTACGGTAACCTCGTCTCTCGCCCGGCCCGTATAATAGCAATAGGACTCGACTTTCTTACCGTCCAGATGTTCGAGGAGGGGCTCGAAGAAGAAGGAAACGGCATGGCTTCGGAAATCAGGAGAAACAAATCCGACCCGCAAGCGCCGTTCGGCATCGTCGGGCCCAGGCGCAAGGACATCCAAAGGCTTGACCCGGGTTTCCTGATATTCCCCGAAGCGGCAATGCTCGATGAATAGCTCTTCCGCCGAAATATTCCCGCTATGCTGCAGCGTAAACAGAAGATTGCTATGAACAGCCGCATCCTCGGGGGCCGCCTCGTGAGCTTTGCGCAAGTAATCAAGGGCGGTTTCCGGGTCTCCGCGCCGGGAGTGCAGAACAGCCAAATTACTCAGCGTCGCCGGGAAACCGGGACGCAAGGCAAGGGCTTGGTCAAAGGCCTCCACCGCAGCCCTATACTGCCCCACCCGCATCTGGACCAAACCTGTCCAGTTCCACAGCTCCACATTTTCGGGATGCGAATTAAGAGCGGAAGCAAGCAGCGGCAGAAGCACCAGAAGCTTCTCTTGGCTAAAAAGCATTCCGCCGTGCAACATCCCCGCAAGGGCGCAGATCACCTGCGGGTCCTGCGGCACCTCCTCTGCCAGCGCGAAGAGCAGGCTCTCGGCCTCGTCGCGCCGCCCGAGATCGCCCAGAACGCTTGCCAATGCACAGCCTGCCGGAACATCCGGGGCGTTGGCGGGGGCCAGACTGATTACCTTGCGCAAGGCTTCCTCGGCCTCGGCAAGGCGCCCGGTCTTCGCTAGGGCCAGACCGTAATTGTACAACAAGTCGCGGGAAACCGCCTGTTGCCCCAAAGCCTGCTCGTAAGCGGCGGTGGCGGCCTCAGCATCTCCCATTCTCCAGCGGGCATTGCCTAGATTGTACCAAGCCTTGGGCTGGTCCGGCCGGAGCGCCAGCGATTTTTCCAATGCCTGAACCGCCTCGGCATAGCGCTCCGTTTCCAGCAGCGCCCAGCCCAGGTTGTAAAGGGCATCGTGATGATCGGGATTGCGCCGCACGGCGGCTTCCAGGGCAGTAATCGCTTGGCCCTGCATGCCGCAGGACAGATAAAGAGTGCCCAGTTCGTAATGCAGTTCCGCCTCTTGCGGGACCAGGGCGATGGCCTTGCGCAGCAGACGGATTCCCGTCTCCTTCTGCCCCAACTGGAACTCGACCTTGCCCAACAGCCGCAGCGCCGCGGCATCCTTCTTCTGAACGGACAAATGACGTTTCAGCAGCGAGCGGACTTCCTCCAAACGCCCAGCGGCAAGCAATTGACCGATATTGATTGTCGCTGTTTGAGCCATATCCCCTCGCGCGGCCTATGCCACTGTCCGTAAAAACAAGTTCAGAGCATCTACCCCGGATGGTTATGGAACTGTTAACCAACCCGGTCTAGAATGCCTCCCAGCTTCCAGGCTGATTGAGGACGCCATGAAGGGTGTTGCCGCCTACGCTGCTGTTCAGCGCAAGACTTTCGACCCCATGCAATTTGAACATGATGCGCTGCTTCGGGCCGCCTACGAGATCGAAGCGACGGCCGATGCCCACTTTGCCGAGCATATTGCGGCCCTGCAGCGGAACATGGAACTGTGGAACACCTTTGCCTCTGACTGCGCCGAGACGGGCAATGGGCTGCCGCCGGAATTGCGGGCCAACATCATTTCGTTGGCGATCTGGGTGACCAACCACACCCGCAAGGTGATCGGCGACCAAGCACCGGTCGCGCCTTTGTGCGACATCAACCGGACCGTAGCAACGGGCCTGAACAATGCTCTTGCCAAGCGACGCGAAATGCAGGAACAGGCGCTTTCCCAGCGTCCGATTTCCGTCGGCTGATCCTGGCATTCCAGAAAAAACCCGGCAGGCCTCCCGCCTGCCGGGTTTTTTTATGCGCACATAGCCGCGCAAAGAAAAAGGGCGGCCGAAGCCGCCCCTTGAGAAGGAAAAGCGCAGACCCTAGCGCGTCATCTGCATCAGTTCATCCATCATGGCCTGGATCGACTGGATGATCTTCGAGCTGGCCCCATAGGCCGTCTGCACCAGGATGAGTTGGGCCAGTTCATCGTCAATATTGACGCCCGTCGAGGACTGGAAGCGCTCGCTCAAGGTATCGTGATAACGGTTCTCGTAGGTCGCGCGTTCCTGAGCACCAGCGGTCTGCACCGCCTGATAGGAAACGATATTCGCGGCGAAGTTCTCGATCGTACCGCGATAGATGCCGTCCACGCCGCCAATCCCGGTATTGCCGGCGAAATCGAATTCCGTCTGGCTGAGACGGCGGGCCAGTTCAAGCGGCCGCCCCTCGCTCTGGCCGGTCGAGCCGTCCAAAGGCGTGACGAGCTTGGCGGGATTGGAAAGCAAGGCAGGGTTGACCGTGATCCGGCCGGCGAAACCCGTCTTCTGGTCCGCGCCGCTAGGCACACCGTCCCAGTTCTCGTCAGTAAATCCACGATAGCTCGTCGAGCCGCCATTGCCGTCGCCGTCGACAAACAATTCTATGCCGCTCCCGGCGGTTTCCGAAAAGCTGCGGACGGAAGAGATCGTGCTGCCTGCAGGCGGCACCAGGGTGTCGCCGGAGAAGGAGAAGCCGGGCCCCAGGGCGGCAAGGAGATCGGCACGATTGGTCGTGTCGTCATCACTGCTGAAAGTTACGACTGTCTGCTGCGTCTTGCCGCTGGCATCCCGATATTCCACCACGACTTCATCACCGGTGAAGCCCATCTTGGTGAAGTCCAACGTCGCCGAACCGTCTGCATTGACGGCGTGATAGTCAGCCGCCAGGCTCGTCGCAAGGGCATGCGCCAGTTCATCGAGCTGACGCTGGGCCTCAGGCAGGATCTCGTCGCGCAGGGCAAGATAGCCGCCCAGATTGCCGCTACGGATCGCATTGGTGGCCACCAAGTCTTCGCCGGTGCTGGTCAGGATGATCTGACCAAGAAGCCCGTTCTCGCTGTTCGACGCAGCGGTGACGTTGGAAGCGGGGCGGAAGGCCAATTCGTTGACGGCGCCATCCAGCAGGACGCGGCCGGTCTCGGTGAAGACCACCACCCGATTGTTCTCAGCCTGGGCAAAACGCACGCCCATCTCGGCGCTGATCTGCCCCATGTAGATGTCGCGCTGGTCCTCCAGGTCGGCAGTGGACTGCCCCTTGATCGTCGCCTGGGCGATCATGTTGTTCAGGCGGTCGATGTTATGCAGCGCATTGTTGATCGTCTTGACCGAAGCCGCGATCCCCTGCTCGGCCTCCAGCCGCATCTTCTGGATGGACTGGCTCATGTTGTTGAGATCCATGGCAAGGTTCTGCGCATCGTTCAGAACGCCCTGGCGCAGGGCTGCCATTTCAGGTGTATCGGCAAGGGCCTGAAGCGAATTGGTCAGGTTCTTGACGCTGGCGGAAACCGAGACGGCATCTTGCGGTCGGCCGAACAACTGGTCCACCCGCGACAAGAAGTCGCTGATCACGTTGTGCTGGCTGGCTTGCCCGCTTTGCGCGAACATCTCCAGCTGCATCCGGTTGTCCACCTGACGCTGCACCGCCAGCAAGCGAACGCCGCCGCCATGGGTGCCGTAAATCGCATTCTCGGTCGGAGCGTATTTACGGGTATAGCCCGGCGTGCTGGCATTGGAGACGTTACGCGAAATAACGTCGATCTTCGCTTGATTGGCCTGCAGCCCGCTGAGAGCAGAAGAAAGGGCGGACATCAGGGTCATGACGGTCTCCTGGACACGCGATCAGGAAGGAAGGCTGTTAGAGGTAGTGGACCAGGGACATGCTCTGCATCCGTGTAGCGACCGTATAGGTCGCCTGCAGCTGTGCCTCCAGCTGCTCAACCAGGGACACGGCTTCGAACATGTCCACGTTCTCGATATTGGCGATCTGAACCTCTATGCTGTTCCGGCTGCGGGTATGCTTGTCCGACAGTGATTGCAGCTGCTCTTCCCGCAGGCCGAGATCGGCCTGAGTCGCGGTCACGGCGTTGCGGTTCTCCATCAGGTCCGAGCCGACCTTGTCGGCGAAGGCCCGATAGCTTTCGCCATCGGGAAAATCCGATTCCGAAAAGGCCGACAGCAAGGCCAGGGACTTGACGGTATCGAGCAGAGACTGCTCGTCCGCACGAACACCATACTGGACCGCAGTGCTCGTATCGGCCTGGGCGGCGGCACCGCTGCGATCAGGCGGGGTGCCGTTTGCGGGAATGGACTGGCCGTTGTACCACGTGCTTACATCGGCAAACATCGCATCCGCCGCAGCCATCACATCATCAACATAGGTGGGGCTGTTAGGGTCCAGGGTGGCAACGACCTGCTGCAAGGCCGTCACGATCTCCTCAGCACTCTTCACCGGCTCGGTCGCCCGCTCGTTGCCACTGAAAAGGTAGCGGTCGCCCAGTCGGGTATTCAAGGCCGAAACGACTTGTTCCAACCGGTTGGAGGCGGTGGGTTGGATGGTCGCCCGCTCGGTTTCTGAATTGAGCGAGGAAAGAGCCAGCTGCCCGACCTCCGCAGCGGAATCGCGGGTGATGCTCAACGCGTTCTGCATGACTTCGGTGCGCGTCAGCGCTTGGCCGATCGAGGACTGATACTGTTCGATCGCACTGAGATTGGACCGCAGCGAAAGCATGACGGAGGATTTCGCGCCGTAGCCGCCATAGGTTTCGGCCTTGGCATAGGTTCCCATCTGCGTGCGCGCCGTCAGCAGGCGTTCCTGCATGGAGGCCACGGTGCGCCGGAGCGTCATGTTCTGAGCAAGAGTGGAAACGACCTTCACGATATCCTCCGTCCTAGCTGTTCACCGCATCACTCTTAGCGCTTGATGCGGATCACTTCCTCGGTCATCTCGTCGGCAGTGGTGATGACGCGGCTGTTGGCCGAATAGGCGCGCTGGGTCTGGATCATCTGCGTGAATTCCTCGGCGATATCCACGTTCGAGGATTCCAGCGACTCGGAGATGACCACGCCGGCCCGGCCGACGCCCGGCTGCAGGATCGATGCATCGCCCGAGAAGGCCGTAGCGCGGAAGGCATTACCGGCCACGTTTTCCAATCCATCGGGATTGGCGAAGACGGCGATCGGCAGGTTGTAGATGCGCACGGCGGCGCCGTTGCCGTACTGGGCCCAGACATCGCCATACTCATCAACGGCGACGCCGGTAAACTGGCCATAAGGCAGGCCGTCCTGCACCAGGTCGGTCACCGCGAACTCGCCCGAGAACTGGGTCAGGCCCGAAGCCTCGTTGAAGCTGCCCAAGCTGATCTGCAAGGGTTCGTCATCCCAGGACCAGGCCGGGGAGGTGTTGAGGCCCGCAGGCAGTTCGGAGGGATCGAAGGAGATGGCGCCGGAAGTTCCATTGATGGACATCCAGTCCGGCCCCCCGGTGATACCGCGCAGCGTGCCGTTGGCATTGAACGTGATAACCAGCGGATCGCCGTCCGTCAGGTCCACCCATTCACCGCCGGCATTGTTCTCCAGCATACGGACATTCCACTGGTTCTCACCGCTTTTGATATATTCGGTGCGGACCGTATGCGCTTGCCCCAGCGAGTCGAAATAGGTCTGCTCGGTGAAATAGGGCGAGCTGCCCAACGGCAGGTCCTCCGCCACAGCAGTCATGCCGGCACCTGCAGTGACCGTCGGCGCCGCAGCCCCGGAAGGACCGGTCAGCAGCAGCCGGCCGCCGCTGGCCGACGCGCTGATGCCGGCCTGCTGCAGATCAAGATCGCCATTGATGGCCGCGACAACATTCTGCAGATTGGTCGGATCGACATTCGTAAGCGTGACCGAGGTCGAACCGAGGCTGACCGTCAGGTCGCCGGTAGCGCCGCCCAATTCCCAGGCGCTGGTGATGCCGATGGCAGCCGGCAGGTTGGCGCCGATCTTCACATTCTGCGTCGCCTTGGCCATGCCGCCCATGTTGCTGACATTGACGGTGGTCAGGTCACCGGGCTTTAACTGGCCCGTCACCGGATCATAGGCCCGCCCCATCAGGTAGTAGCCGGAGGAATTGACCAGATTGCCCTTGTCGTCGAAGCCGAAATCGCCCTTGCGGGTATAGAAATTCTGCTTGTTCAGACCGGCGGTATTGGTGTCATCGGGGAAGTTGCGGACGATGAAATAGCCGCCGCCATTCAGCGCCAGATGGGTCGAACTTGCCGAGCCGACGATCTGGCCCTGCACCGAGTTGTTGTAATAAGGAGCCGAGGTCACGCCGGCCGGAGAGTGAATGCGCTTGCCCGACTGCGTCACCAGCGTCGAGAAATTGGTCGAGATCTTCTTGTAGCTGGTGGTGCTGACATTGGCGATGTTCTCGGAAATGTGCCCCATTTTCCGGGCCTGGGCGTTCAGGCCCGACACGGCGGCAGTCATCGAGGCAAAGAGGGACATGGCAGCGTCTCCGCAGACGGTTTCGTCACAAGTTGCGCCTTCCGATGCATAAGCCATGCCAAATGCGCAAGCCACGCTTTCCGCCACTTCCCGCCCCGCCGCCCCTCGGCAAGAACGGCCCGGCCCCGGCAAGAATTTCCCTACTGCGACGATATTGCCCATCCCGGAACCGCGAAACCGCCCCTCCTTCTTCCCCGGGAATGAGGAAAACGCCCATTCATTCCCTTGGCCCGGTAATTGCATTATAAGGGTTGCAAGAATGCCCGTGTGATGTGAGAGGTTCGCCATGAGAAGGGTGTTGTCCAGCGTCTGCCGCACGGCCGCAAAGGCTGCCGCCGTCGCCGCCTTCGCGGCCCTCGCCTCCCTTGCCGCCACTCCGGCAGCCGAGGCCAATTCGCGCATCAAGGACATCGCCGATTTCGAAGGCGTGCGCGACAACCTGCTGGTGGGATACGGCCTGGTGGTGGGCCTGAACGGCACGGGCGACACCCTCAACAACTCGGCCTTCACCCGCCAGAGCCTGATCGGCATGCTGGAACGCCTGGGCGTGAACACCCGCGACAGCTCCAACCTCTCGCCGAAGAATGTGGCCGCTGTGATGGTCACCGCCGTACTGCCGCCCTTCGCACGCCAGGGCACCCGCATCGACGCCACCGTCAGCGCCCTGGGCGATGCCAAGAGCCTGCTGGGCGGCACGCTTCTGGTGACGCCGCTGGTCGGCGCCGACGGCGAGGTCTATGCGGTGGGCCAGGGACAGCTGGCGGTCGGCGGCTTCTCCGCCCAGGGGGCGGCGCAAAGCGTCACCAGGGGCGTGCCGACCTCGGGCCGCATCGCCAACGGCGCCATCGTCGAGCGCGAACTGCCCTTCGCCCTGGCCGGCATGAACACCGTCAATATCAGCCTGCGTAATCCCGACCTGACCACGGCCCGGCGTATCTCGCAGGCCATCAACGCCTATCTCGGCACCGAGGCCGCCCGGTCGCTGGACCCCGCCACCGTCATGGTGACGGTTCCGCCCCAGGCGCGCGGCGATGTGGTCGGCCTGCTGACCGATATCGAACAATTGCGGATCGAGCCCGACCAACTGGCCCGCGTGGTCATCGACGAAAGCTCAGGCACCATCGTCATGGGCGAGAATGTGCGCATCAGCACCGTCGCCATCGCCCAGGGCAACCTGACCATCCGCATCACCGAGACGCCTCAGGTCTCGCAACCCAATCCCTTCTCGGAAGGCGGTGAGACCACCGTCGTGCCGCGCACCGAGATCGAGATCGACGAAGACGACGACCGCCGGCTGGCGGTGATGGACGGCGGGGTCAGCCTGCAGGACCTCGTCAACGGCCTCAACGCCCTGGGGGTCGGCCCGCGCGACATGATCACCATTCTTCAGGCGATCAAGGCTGCCGGTGCCCTTCAGGCTGAAATCCAGGTGATGTGATCATGGATATCAAGAACGCTCCCTTCGCCAGCCAACTGGCCCAGACGACCCCGAAGCTGCCCAATATCGACGACTTCACCAAGCCGAGCGCCGGTAAGACCTCCGACGAGGTGCGGGAGGTCGCCGAGAAATTCGAGTCCGTCTTCCTGTCGCAAATGATGCAGCACATGATGACCGACATCGAAACCGACGGCCTGTTCGGTGGCGGCCATGGCGAAAAGATGTTCCGCTCCCTGCTGGTCGAGGAATACGCCACCTCCACCGCCAAGCGCGGCGGCGTGGGCATCGCCGATGCGGTCTATCGCGAATTGATGCGCCAGCAGGAAATGCAGCAGGCCCCGCAGACAAGCGAAATCGAGGAGAAGGCTGATGAACAGCGGCATCTTGGCTGATCCTGTGGATCTTTATCTGGACGCCACCAAGCATCTGTGCCGGGCGTTGGAGGCCGAGAACCGCCTTCTCGCCTCCAGCCGGAATGAAGACCTGACCGAAGCCGCCGCGCTCAAGGCCGATGCCGCCCAGTCCTATGAAAGCGCCTTTCGCGTGTTGACGGAGACGGAGGGCCTGATCGAAGGACTGGAAGAAGACGCGCGCCATGCCCTGCAGAGCGCCGCCGAAAAGCTCGAACGGCACCTGGAAACCAACAGCAGGTTGCTGGAAGCTCGGCTGGAAAGCTGCGGCATGGTGCTGGATGCGGTGAAGAACGCTGCCACCAGCGGCAACGACCGCGCCTCGCTGGGCTATGGCCAGAACGGCCGCCTGACCGGCAGCGGCACGGCTCCGGTCGCCCTCGACAAACCCCTGTAACATCACAGCCGACCCGGCCAAGCTTGCCGGGTCGGCAAAATCTGCCACTCCCCCCTTCACCGTTCCCAGGGGAAAATCCCCGGAAAAATGCAGCCTAGACCCAAGCCACGCTTCGGCACGGGGATTGCAAAGCATTCAGGGCTTGGGTGATGTCCGGTACCGGCCGGACGATGTCAGCAAGATAGGTTGAGCGGAATGGAAACCAGCATCATCGGTATTCTTGGCCCCCGCAGCGAAAGCGTGGACGCCAATATCCGCAGCAGGAGCGGCGTGAACGGATTCGCCGATCTGCTGGCCGACGCCCGTACCGATGCCAAGGAGGCGCCCCCCGCGCGCCCGGAACCGTCCCGCTCCGACGACAGCCGCGCTGCGGACGACCGCCGCCGCGCAGAAGCCGCCAGCGCCGAACGGCGCGAGTGGCGTGAAACAGTGCGCGAAAGCCGCACCACCGAACAAAACCGCAGCCGCGGCGAAGCGGCCCCCGGCAAGGAAGCAAAAGCCGAGACGGCGCCCCCCGCCGAGGCGCAGGAGCCCGCCAACACGCCGGATGCTCCTGCCCAGGACGTGGCAACCGCACCGGCCGATGCCGAATCTCCGCCTGCCGCCACCGGCGAAAGCGCCGCGACTGCCGAAACGACAGTTCAGGTCGCCGCCCCCGTCACTACCGAAGCTCAGGTCGTGACCACAGCCGAGACCAAGACTCCGGCCACTGCGACGGCGCAAGCCGCTCCGGCCGGCCAGCAGCCGCATGGAGTCGCAGCGCCCCAGACGGCGGCAGCCGCGCCCCAGCCCAATGCGGGCCAGACTGCCCAGACGCCGCAGGAACAGCAGGCGCCCCGGCCCCAAACGACACAGGCCATGGCGCCGGAACAGGATGGCGCCTCCCAGGCCACGGCTGCCCAGCCGCAGACGGAAACGCTCCGCCGGCAGGTCGCCGAGCTTTCTTCCGTGATCCGCGATTCCGGCAGCAGCCCGGAGACAAGCGTCAAGGTTTCGGTTTCCCAAACCACGGCGGCCAGCGTCCCCTCCCGCCCGACGGCCACCCAGGCGGGTCAGCCTGCCCAGGTGGCGGGCGAAGAAGCCGCCGAACCCGGCCTGACCGACGAAGCGGCCGACCTGCGCCAAACGGCGCGCGTGGCCGAAATCCGGGGCGCCGAAGGCCAGCCCCGGCAAACCTCCGGCAGCCTTGCCAATGGCGGCAATGCCGGCACGCCCGGCGCCCTCGCCACGGCCGCAAACGGCCCGTCTCCGGCCCAGACCGCCGCCGCTCCGCAGGGACAGGTCCAGCCCGCGCCTGCCGCGCAGCCCCAGCCTCCTCAGCCCGCCATGGCCGCCGCCGCGGAACCCGTCCTGCACCAGGAGGGTACCAGCCGCGACGCCTTGGGCAGCCTGCACACGACCCAGGTGCAGTCGACTGCCGCCACGGAACGCGCCGCCGCCGCCCAGGCAGCCCCCCGAGCCATGCCCACGCCTCCGGCCACCCAGGTCGCCGCTCATATCCAGCGCGCCGTGGCCGAGAAGCAGGATCGCATCACCATCCAACTGCGCCCGGCCCATCTCGGCCGCATCGACGTCCAGTTGGACCTCTCGGAGGGCCGTATCCAGGCCGTCGTCACCGCTGACCAGCGTGACACGCTGGAGCTGCTGCAGCGCGATTCGCGCGGCCTCGAACAGGCCTTGAAGGATGCCGGTCTACAGACCGATTCCAATTCCCTCAATTTCCAACTGCGCGGCCAAGGCGGCCGGGGCCAGTCAACGGCTTCCGGACACAATGACGGCAAAGGCGATGCCCAGGGCAACGCCGAAGAAAGCGTAGCCTCACAACAACCTGCCCCGGCCAAAAGCAGCCGTGGCGGCCTCGACATTCAGGTCTAGGAGCGTCCCATGACCGTCAGTTCCGTCAATTCCGCGAGCAATGTCGCCAACAGCGCCAGCGAAGGCGCCCGCACCAAGCTTGCCGAGAACCTGGACACCTTCCTGCTGATGCTGACCACGCAGCTCAAGAACCAGGATCCGCTCTCGCCTATGGACACCCACCAGTTCACGGCGCAGTTGGTGCAGTTCGCCAGCGTCGAGCAGCAGATCAGCACCAACCAGCAGTTGGAGCAGCTGGTCAAGCTGAACCAGGGCAATCAGGTAACCAGCGCGCTGGGATATATCGGCCAGACCGTCGAAGTAGACATGAACGCCCTGCCCCTGCAGAACGGCACGGCCAAGCTGCGCTATCTCACGCCGGCCGATTCCAAGGAAGTGACCTTCACCATCACCAACGAAGCGGGCTCGGTGGTCGCCACCCTCAAGGGCCAGACCACGGCGGGCGAGCACGAGCTGACATGGGACGGCAAGGACCAGAACGGCCAGCAGGCGCCTGACGGCACCTATAAGGTCACCGCCACGGCCACCGACAAGGACGGGGTTTCAGTCGTCATCCCCACCCGCATCACCGGCCTTGTGACCGGCGTTGCCGCCGAAGAGGGAGACATCACCCTGGAGCTCGGGGATTTCTACGTTCCGCTCGACCAGATCCGCAGCGTCCGCTTTCAACCGAAAAGCTAGACCCCCGCGTCACCCCTTAACTTTTCTTAAGAGCCCGCCCGATTCCGGCGGGCTCTTTTTTTCGCGGCACGCATCTTCATTTTTTATTTCCTCGCAAGAAGAAAGACCTCGTCAGACCTCCTTCCCGCCGCTAGGTTGCGCCCCTCTTGGGGCTGGGCAAAAACTGCCCAGTGTTAACGGCTTCTTCACCATAGGGTGCATAGGTTTATCCCACGAAATGGGTAGGGCTGGGGCGACGGCGCCTGATGCGCCACCGCAGCAACGTGCGAGGGATCGTGAAGGCTTTTCTTCAGTCGGTGCGTAGCCTGGGCCCCATGCGCCTGGCCGCCATGGCCGGCATCGGCATCGGTATCCTGGCCTTCTTCATCTATATCATGGCGCGGGTCTCCAGCCCGCAGATGGAGTTGCTTTACGGCAATCTCGATCTGGCGGATTCCGGGCGCATCGTCGAACGCCTGGAAGCCGAACGCGCGCCCTATCAGCTGCGCCGCGACGGCACCGAGATCTGGGTTCCGGCCGATCTCAAGAACCAGTTGCGCGTGAAGATGGCGGAAGCCTCGCTGCCTGCGGGCGGCGCGCCTTCGCTGGGCTATGAAGTCTTCGACAATGCCGATACCTTCGGCTCGACGAGCTTCATGCAGAACGTGAACCTGGTGCGCGCCCTGGAAGGCGAGTTGGCACGGACCATCCGCTCCATCGACCGGGTGCGCAATGTGCGCGTCCATCTGGTCATGCCCAAGCGCGAACTCTTCTCGCGCGAGGAGCAGGAGCCGTCGGCCTCGATCGTGCTGCAGATGGAAGGCGGCGCCCGGCTGAACCGCCAGCAGGTGGAAGCGATCCAGCATATGGTCGCCGCCTCGGTGCCCAAGTTGAAACCCCACCGCATCTCCATCGTCGACGATCGCGGCACACTGCTGGCGCGCGGCTACGAGAACCAGCAGGACATGCTGGCCCATTCTTCCGAAGAGATGCGCCTGGCCTATGAAAGCCGCCTCGCCCGCACCATCGAGCAATTGCTCGAGCGTTCGGTCGGCGTGGGCAATGTGCGCGCCGAAGTCTCCGCCGAGATGGACTTCAACCGCGTCGCCACCACCGAGGAAATCTTCGACCCCGATTCCCGCGTGGTGCGTTCGGAAGTCACCATCAACGAGAACGAGCAGTCGGAAGACACCGAAGGCAACCCGGTGACGGTGCAACAGAACCTGCCCGACGTGAATGCCGCCTTCAACAGTAGCGGACGGTCCTCGAGCAGCGCCAACCGCACCCAGGAAACCGTCAATTACGAAATCTCCAAGACGGTCCGCAACCACGTCAAGGAACTGGGCGAGGTCCGGCGCCTGTCGGTGGCCGTGCTGGTCAATGGCCGCATGATCACCAATGCCGAAGGGCAGCGGGTCTACGAACCGCTCAGCCAGCAACAGCTCGATCAGCTGTCCTCCCTGGTGCGGTCGACCATCGGCTTCGACGGCAATCGCGGGGACATGGTCGAGGTGGTGAACATGCAGTTCGCCGACTTCGAGGACATGTTCGCCGAGATCGACGACAACAAGATCTTCGGCATGGACCGCGACTTCCTCGAGAAGGTCGCCTCCAACCTGGGCCTGTCCATCGTCGCCATCCTGTTCCTGCTGCTGGTCCTGCGCCCGCTGGTCAGCCGGGCCGTGGAATCCATGTCCCAGCCGGTCGGTCCCGACGGCCGCCGCCTGCTGACCGACCAGACCACCGGCGCCCCGGCCCTGACCGGCCCCGGCGGTGCGCTGGCCCCGGTGCCCGGAATGGGGCTGGATGAAATGGAAATGGACGAACTGATCGACATCGAGAAGGTCGAAGGCCGCGTCAAGGCCTCCTCTATGCGCAAGATCGGCGAAATCGTCGACAAGCATCCCGAGGAAGCCCTGTCGATCATCCGCAACTGGCTCTATCAGGAAAATTAAGCCATGGCCCGCGTCAAGGAAGACTATCGCAGCCTGAGCGGCCCCGAGAAGGCAGCCATCCTGATGCTGTCGCTGGGCGAGGAGCATTCCGCCAAGCTGTTCGCCCTGATGGATGACGAGGAGATCAAGGAGATCTCCCAGATCATGTCCGGGCTGGGCACCATTTCCTCCAATCTGGTCGAACGCCTGTTCGTGGAATTCGCCGACCAGATTTCCTCGACCGGCTCGCTGGTGGGGTCGTACGACAGCACCGAACGCCTGCTCATGCGCTCGCTGCCCAAGGACCGCGTCGAGATGATCATGGAGGAAATCCGTGGTCCCGCCGGCCGCACCATGTGGGACAAGCTGGGCAACGTGAACGAGGCGGTGCTCGCCAATTACCTGAAGAACGAATATCCCCAGACCGTCGCCGTGGTGCTGGCCAAGATCAAGGCCGACCATGCCTCGCGCGTGCTGGCCCTGCTGCCCGAGAATTTCGCCATGGAAGTCATCATGCGCATGCTGCGCATGGAGGCGGTGCAGAAGGAAGTTCTGGACGGCGTCGAGAAGACGCTGCGCACCGAATTCATGTCGAACCTCGCCCGCACCGCGCGCCGCGATGCCCACGAACTGATGGCCGACATCTTCAACAACCTGGACCGCAACGCCGAGAACCGCTTCATGAGTGCGCTGGAGGAACGCAACCGCGAATCCGCCGAGCGCATCAAGCAGCTCATGTTCACCTTCGAGGACCTGGTGCGCATCGACGCCCAGGGCATCCAGACCCTGCTGCGCAGCGTCGAGAAGGACAAGCTGGCGATTGCGCTGAAAGGCGGTTCGGACGCGGTCAAGGACCTGTTCTTCAAGAACATGTCCGAACGTGCCGGCAAGATGCTGCGCGAGGACATGGAAGCCATGGGTCCGGTCCGTCTGCGCGACGTGGACCAGGCGCAGAGCGCCATCGTCGTCATGGCCAAGGAACTGGCCGCCAGCGGTCAGATCGTGATCTCGGAAGGTCGCGAAGAAGACGAACTCATTTACTAGTCCCTAGGCCCGATAGATGCCAGCGATCCGCAAGTTCCTGTTCGACCACGATTTCGACGCCCCGCCCCCGGCGAAGGCGGCGGAGGTCCCTGCCGCCGAGGCGCAGGCCGCGGAAGAGCCGGAAGAGGAAGAATACCTGCCGCCGCCGCCGACCTTCAGCGAGGAGGAACTGGCCGCCGCGCGCGAACAATCCTTCGAGGCCGGGCGCCAGGCCGCATTGCAGGAGGCCGCAGCTTCGGACGAGCGCATGCTCGCCCAGGCCATCGCCGGACTGGCCCAGGCCCTGGAGCAGATCGAGCGCCAGCAGAAAGAGGCCAACCAGCGCATCGCCGAGGACGCCGCCCGCATCGCCGTGGCCATCACCCGCAAGGTGCTGCCGGCCACTGCCGAGCGTGCCGCCACGGACGAGATCGAAGCCCTGGTCGCCGAATGCATTCCCCACCTGCTGGATGAGGAGCGGATCGTCCTGCGCGTCCCTCCCCCGCTGGTCGAGGAGATGCGCCAACGGATCGAGGCCGTGACCGAGATGTCCGGCTTCGAGGGTCGCATGGTGGTGGCCGCCGATTCCCGTCTTGCCGGCAGTGACTGCCGCGTGGAATGGACCGATGGCGGCGCAGACCGTTCGCTGGAACGGCTGTGGCGCGAAATCGACGCCGTAATTGAAAAATCCTTTGCCGAAGCCGAGCGGCCGCAGATGCAGCCGGCTGAAACATTGCCCGCCTAGGAGAGCCGCTTATGGGTGACAAGGACTTCCAACTCAACGAACTGGGGGCTCAGATGGAAGAGCAGAGCGACATCCCCGACACCCCGCGCTCTTCGCGGGACCTCGAGGCCGTCTACGACATCCCGGTCCAGGTCTCGGCCGTGCTGGGCAAGGCCACCATGCAGGTCAACCAGCTGCTGAAGCTGGGCCGTGGCGCCGTGGTCGAACTGGACCGCAAGGTCGGCGAGGCCATCGACATCTATGTCAACAACCGTCTTGTCGCGCGCGGTGAGGTCGTGGTGGTGGAAGACCGCCTCGGCGTCACCATGACCGAAATCATCAAGACCGACCGGAGCTGAGCCGATCATGGCCGATGGCGGCGAGCAGATCCGGGTCGAGCCGATTCGGGTGCGGGGCATCAAGGCCCGCACCGGCTTGGACCTTGCCACCGTCGTCGGGCTGGGCGGCGGCCTGCTGCTCATCGCCATCGCCATCACCCTCGGCGGGTCGCCGGGCGCCTTCATCGACATCCCGGCAGTGCTGATCGTCATCGGCGGCACCCTGGCGGTGACCACCGTCAGCTTCTCGCTTACCGAAATGGCGCGCACGATCGGCGTTCTGGGCAAGACGGTGCGCTACCAGACCCGCGATCCGGCCGAGGCGGCCATCACCCTGGTGCAGATTTCCGAAGGCCTGCGCAAGAACCACAACGGCCTTCTCGGGCTGCAAGGGGTGATCGACGGATTGGGCCGCGAGCCCTTCCTGCGCAAGGGCTTGGGGATGATCCTCGACGGCACCTCGCCGGAAGAGGCGGAACTCATCCTGCGCCGCGACATCCAGTCCACCATCAGCCGCCACCACCGGGCCGCCGGAGTGCTGCGCCGGGCCGCCGAAGTGGCCCCGGCCATGGGCCTGATCGGCACCCTGATCGGGCTGGTGCAGATGCTGAGCAACCTGCACGACCCGTCCAGCATCGGCCCGGCTATGGCCGTGGCGCTGCTGACCACCTTCTACGGCGCCATCCTCGCCAACATGGTGTTCTCGCCCCTGGCCTCGAAGCTGGAGCGCAACACCGCCGACGAAGTACTCGTCTACCAACTCTACGTTCTGGGCGTGGTCTCCATCGGCCGCCAGGACAATCCCAGGCGGCTGGAAATGCTGCTCAACAGCACCCTGCCGCCCTCCAAGCGTATCGCCTATTTCGATTGACCGGTTCGAAGGAAGAGAGACGCTCATGCGACTGCTGATCATCGGATCGCTGGAAGGACAGATCGGCGCCGCCAGCCAGATCGCCATGGCGCGCGGCGCCAAGGTGACCCATGCCGGGGACGTGATCTCGGGGCTGGATGTGCTGCGCGGTGCGGGCGCCGACCTGGTGATGGTCGATGTCCGCTGCGACATCAAGCAGTTGATCGACAGCCTGGCCAGCGAGCGTATCAGCATTCCCGTCGTGGCCTGCGGCATCGCCAACGATGCCACCGCCGCCGTGCGCGCCATCAAGGCCGGGGCCAAGGAATACATCCCGCTGCCCCCCGATGCCGAACTGATCGCCGCCGTGCTCCAGGCGGTGACCGAGGAAAGCCATCAGCTCGTCTTCCGCGACCCGCGCATGGGCCAGGTCCTGCGTCTGGCCGAACAGGTCGCGCCCAGCGACGCCTCGATCCTGATCACCGGCGAATCGGGCACCGGCAAGGAGATCATGGCGCGCTTCGTCCATCGCAAGAGCCGCCGCTCCAAGGAACGCTTCGTCGCCGTCAACTGCGCCGCGATCCCCGAAAACCTGCTGGAATCGGAATTGTTCGGCCATGAGAAGGGCGCCTTCACCGGCGCCGTGGCCCGGCGCATCGGCAAGTTCGAGGAAGCCAATGGCGGCACCCTGCTGCTCGACGAGATCAGCGAGATGGACCCGCGCCTGCAGGCCAAGCTGCTGCGCGTGATCCAGGAAAAGGAACTCGACCGGGTGGGCGGCAACCAGCCGGTCAAGGTCGATGTGCGCCTGATCGCCACTTCGAACCGCAATCTGGAAGAGGAAGTGCGCAAGGGCACCTTCCGCGAGGATCTCTATTTCCGCCTCAACGTGATGAATCTCGAGATCCCTCCGCTGCGCGAGCGTCCGCTGGACATCATCGCCCTGGCCGACCACTTCGCCCGCAAATTCGCGGACATGAACGACCTTCCCCAGCGCAGCCTGTCCGAAGAAGCCCGCGCCCTGCTGCGCCGCCATGGCTGGCGCGGCAATGTCCGCGAACTGGAGAATACCCTGCACCGCGCCGTGCTGCTGGCCTCGGGCGACCAGATCGGCCCCGAGGCCATCATGCTGACCGGCTCCCAGCCGACCGCCGCTTCGGCCCCGGCCGCCCAGGCCGCCAGCCCGGCGGCCACCGGCCCCGAGGCGGACATGCGCGCCCGTCTGGTCGGGCGCACCGTGGCCGACGTGGAGCGCGACCTGATCATCGACACCCTGCATCACACGCTGGGCAACCGCACCCATGCCGCCAACATCCTGGGCATTTCCATCCGCACCCTGCGTAACAAGCTGAAGCAGTACATGCAGGAAGGCTTCGACGTTCCCCATCCCGGCGAAGCCGACCGGGCAGCCCTGTAAGGAGACGCTAGTTCATGTCCGAGACAGGTGCCGGATCGGGGGGAATGGCCTCGGTGGGTCAAGGTATCCTAGACAAGCTCAACGCCGTATCCAAACGCGGCGACCTGGCGCTCGCCTTGGGTGTGATGACCATCCTGACCGTGCTGATCCTGCCGCTGCCGACTTGGCTGCTGGATTTCAGCCTGGCGCTGTCGATCACCTTCTCGGTGCTGATCCTGATGACGGTGCTGTTCATCGAGAAGCCGCTGCAATTCAGTTCCTTCCCGACGATCCTGCTGATCGCCACCCTGCTGCGCCTGGCCCTGAACCTGGCCTCGACGCGCCTGATCCTGTCCCAGGGCCATACCGGCACCGACGGCGCGGGCAAGATCATCGAAGCCTTCTCGGGCTTCATCATGGGCGGCAACTTCGTCATCGGCATCATCGTCTTCGGCATCCTGGTGATCGTGAACTTCATGGTCATCACCAAGGGCTCGACCCGTATCGCCGAGGTCTCGGCCCGCTTCACCCTGGATGCCATGCCGGGCAAGCAGATGGCTATCGACGCCGACCTGTCCGCCGGCATGATCGACGAAGAAGGCGCCCGCGCCCGCCGCAAGGAACTGGAAGGCGAAAGCTCCTTCTTCGGCGCCATGGACGGTGCCTCGAAATTCGTGCGCGGCGATGCCGTGGCCGGCCTGCTGATCACCTTCATCAACGTCATCGGCGGCATGATCATCGGCATGGCGCAGAACGGCATGAACTTCGGCGACGCCGCCGAGACCTATACCCGCCTGACCGTCGGTGACGGCCTGGTGTCGCAGGTGCCCGCCCTGATCGTCTCGGTCGCCGCCGGTATCCTGGTGACCAAGGCAGGCATGACGGGCGCCACCGACAAGGCGCTGATCGGCCAGATCTCCGCCCATCCCAAGACCCTGGGCATGAGCTCCTTCCTGATGCTCACCCTGGCGATGGTGCCGGGCATGCCGGCGATGCCCTTCCTGATCCTGTCCGCCGCCACCGGGGCCGGCGCGTTCTTCCTGATGCAGCGGGAAAACAAGCTGGCGCTCGAACAGGAAAAGTCGGGCATCGAACAGACCCAGCAGCTTCCCGTCGCCGAGGAACCCATCGCTGCCGCTCTGAAGATCGACAGCCTGCGCCTGGAACTGGGTTACGGCCTGCTGACCATGGTCAACACCTCCCACGGCCAGCGCCTGACCGACCAGATCAAGTCCCTGCGCCGCGCCCTGGCCGCAGAGCTGGGCTTCGTCATGCCCGCCGTGCGCATCCAGGACAACATGCAACTGGCGGCCAACACCTATGTGATCTACGTCAAGGAGGTCGAAGCCGGACGCGGCGACCTGCGTCCGAACATGCTGCTGGTCATGGACCCCCGCGGCGAGGAGATCACCTTGCCCGGCGAGGCCACGCGCGAACCGACCTTCGGCCTGCCGGCCATGTGGATCGACGCCACCAACCGCGAGGAAGCCCTGTTCCGCGGCTATACCGTCGTCGACCCGCCGACCGTCATCACCACCCACCTGACCGAGGTGGTGCGCGACAACATGCCCGACCTGCTGTCCTATGCCGAAACCCAGAAGCTGCTCGATGAGATGGACCGGGAGCACCAGAAACTGGTCTCTGATCTCATCCCCTCGCAGATTTCCCTGGGTGCACTGCAGCGCATCCTCCAGAACCTGCTGGGCGAGCGTATTTCGGTGCGCGACCTGCCGACCATCCTGGAAGGGATTTCCGAAGCCTGCGGCCATACGCGCAACGTAATGCTAATTACTGAGCATGTACGATCCCGTCTCGCCCGGCAGATCAGCGATGCCAATACCGGCATGCAGGGCTTCATTCCGTTGGTCACACTGTCACCGGAATGGGAACAGGCCTTCGCCGATTCGCTGGTCGGCCAAGGGGAGGAACGTCATCTCGCCATGTCGCCCAGCCAGTTGCAGGATTTCATCAATCGGGTCCGCCAGACCTTCGAGCGCTTCGCCATGCAGGGCGAAACGCCGGTACTGTTGACCAGTCCGCTGGTGCGCCCCTATGTCCGCTCGATCATCGAGCGCTTCCGCCCGGTCACGGTGGTGATGTCTCAGAACGAGATCCACCCCAAGGCCAAGATCAAGACTCTGGGGCAGATCTAAGCCATGCGCCTGAAGTCCTACACCGCGCCCAGCATGGCCGAGGCCATGCAGATGGTCAGGCAGGAACTGGGAGAGGACGCCATCATCGTCTCGACCCAGCGCGCTGCCGGCGCCGCAGGCGTGCGCATCACCGCCGCCCTGGAAGCCCAGGCCCCGGAAGCGGCGCTGTTCGACCTGCCGGGGGGCGGCGAGGATCTTTGCGAACACCGCCTGCGCCATGCCCTGGCCGAACATGGCGTACCCGAGCGGCTGATCGAGCGGCTGGCGCTTTCGGCCCGCGACGCGGCCCTGACCGACCCCACCCTGTCCTGTGCCGCCGCACTGGAGGCGGGATTCGCCTTCGCACCTCTGCCCGAGCACGGATCGCCCCGGCCCTTCATGCTGGTCGGCCCGCCCGGCGCCGGCAAGTCCATCGCGGTTGCCAAGCTGGCCGCGCGCTCGGTCCTCAAGCACCGCAAGGTCGGCATCATCACCACCGACGGAATGCGCGCCGGGGCTGTCGAGCAATTGGCGGCCTTCACCCGCATCCTGGAGATCGATCTGGTCTCGGCGCGGGGGCCGGAGGCCTTGCAGCGCGCCGTCGAGGAAGCCGCGGCCAGCTTCGATCTGGTCTTCATCGACAGCCCCGGCTTGAATCCCTTCAAGCGAAGCGATATGGATTACTTGGCGGCCATGATCGAGGCGGCCGACGTGGAGCCCATCCTGGTTCTGCCCGGCGGCGGAGATCCTCTCGAAGCAGCCGAGATCGCCGATTGTTTCGCCACGATCGGCGCCACCCGGCTGTTCGGCTCGCGCCTGGACACCACCCGCCGCGTCGGTGCGCTGGTTACAGCCGCCGAAGCCGGCCAGCTGATCTTCTGCGATGTCAGCGTCAGCCCGCATGTGGCCAGCGGCCTGTGTCCGGTCACGCCTGTCGCGCTCGCACGCCTTATCTTGCCGCCCGAACCCGAGCAGCAGGACAACGATAACCAGTTCTGGACGGAACCCTCGGCATGACAATCCCTTCGGCACCTATTCTGGCTCCGCGCCCGACGCAACGCGCCAAGGGCCGTAACGTCATCGCCGTCGCTTCGGGCAAGGGAGGCGTCGGCAAGACCTGGTTCTCGATCACCCTCAGCCACGCTTTGACCCGGGCGGGGCAGCGGACCCTACTGTTCGACGGCGACCTGGGTCTGGCCAATGTGGACATCCAGCTCGGCCTGATGCCCAAATACGATCTTGGCAGCGTGGTCGCGGGACGCCTGACGCTCAATCAGGCCATGACCACCCATCCCGAAGCGGGCTTCGACATCATCGCCGGACGCTCGGGCTCGGGCACGCTGGCCAATATCCCGCTGTCGCGCCTGCAGATGCTGGGCGACGATCTGGCCCTGCTGGCCGCCGGCTACGACCGGGTGGTGCTGGACCTGGGCGCGGGCGTGGAAAAGACGGTACGCCAGCTGGCCGAACATGCGGGGACGATCCTGGTGGTCACCACCGACGAACCGACCTCGCTGACCGACGCCTATGCCTTCATCAAGGTCACCCATATCGAACGGCCCGGCACCGACATGCGGGTGGTGGTCAACATGGCCAATTCCACCCGCGAGGGCGAGCGCATCTATCATACCCTGCTGAAGGCCTGCGAAGGCTTCCTGAAGATTTCCCCGCCCCTGGCCGGTGTGATCCGCCGCGACCTCAAGGTCCGCGACGCCATCCGCAACCAGACGCCGCTTTTGATCCGTTCCCCCAATTCCGAGGCGGCCGCCGATGTGGAGGCCTTGGCCGAGCGCCTGCTCGCCAGCCTGCGCTGAGCTCCATGACATGAGCCCCATGACATGAGCACGGTGCAGCTTCCGCCGTCTCCTCCCGTTCCCGCCCCCGGCGCAACGCCGGGCGGAACGACGGTGGTGCTGCCCGATCCGCCCCCGTCCGTTGCCCGGCTGCAAGTCGGTGCGCAATTGCTGGCCCTGGTCGCGGCCATGTCCGCCCGGGGGCTCGCGCATCTGAGCAGCGAGCAGCATGGCGAGATGTCCCTGCGCCTGCCCCAGCCCCTGCCCGAGGGCAGCAAACTGGCCCTGCAAGTCGTTTCCCAGGCGCCCAGCCAGACCGTGCTGCGCATCGCCGCCGTCAATGACCGGCCCGTCGGGCCTGCCGGTCTGCCTCCGCTGCCGCTCCGCGCTCCCGCGTCTCCGGCAGCGAACCCGACCGTACCGGCGCCTCACACTTCAGCACCGGCAGCGGCACCGACGCAGAGTGCACCCACGCCCGCCCCTTCCCCACAGGGGCTGACGGCCTTGCTGCTGCGCCCTGCCCCCGCTCCCGGCATGCCGGTCTTGCCGGTCGGGACCATCCTGACCGTCCGCATCGCCGCCCTCCAGCCGCCGCCAGCGGGCAGTCTCGCGCCGCAGCCGATTCCCACGACCGGCAGCACCCCTTCCCTGCCCACGATGCAGCCGACGACGCCCCTGCCGAATACGCCCGGCCCCGCCATACCTGTCACACCCACATCCGGCACGCCTGGGACACCGGGTGCGGCCGTGCCGGGCTTGGCCTTGGGCGGAACTCCCGTTGGCGCGACGGTGCCCGCCGCGCCCCAGGCGCAGGCCCCCATGCCCCAGCTTCCCCCCGGCCAAGCCCTGCCGGGACAGGGTCCCGCCGGTCAGGCGCAGCCCGTCCTGCCGTCCCTGCCCCCGGTCCTCGGCGGAACGGTCGTGGCCGCGCCGCCCGGCGGATCGGCGGTGGTGGAGACGCCGCTGGGCATGGTGCAGATCGCCGCCACCGGCTTGCGGCCCGGCACCACGATCACATTGGAGATGGCGGGGCTGCCGCTTCCGCCCGGTGCCGCCGCGCCGTCTCCCGCACCGCTGGCCCCTGCCCCCTGGCAGGCCCTGCAAACGATGCTGACGGCCCTGCGCAGCACCGATCCCGCCGCCGCCCAGGCACTGGCCCAGGCCCTGCCGCAGCCCGGCCCGCGCATGGCAGCAGCCATGATTGCCTTCGCCGGTGCCCTGCGCAGTCCCGAACCGCGCCGCGCCTTGGGCAATGCCCTGGGCGAAAGCCTGCTGCGCGAGATCCGACCGGAGGGAATGCGCGCCCTGGCAACGGAATTCGACGAGATGGCCCGGCAAGCGGACCGCCCTGCCGGCGACTGGCGCGTCACCACCCTGCCGCTGCTCAACGGCCAGACCATCGAGCCCATCCGCCTTTACCTGCGCCGCCCGGCGGACGAGAACGAGGACCAGCCCTCGGGCGAAGCCGACAGGGGCATGCGTTTCGTGCTCGACCTCACCCTGTCGCGGCTGGGACGGCTGCAACTGGACGGGCTGTTCAAGCGCCAGGCCCGCCGCTTCGACCTGATCCTGCGCAGCGGCAACGCCCTGCCCGAGGAGATGCGGCGCGAGATCATGGCTATCTTCACCGGCACCTGCGATGCCTTGGGCCTAGTCGGCAGCGCCGGTTTCCAGCCCGGAGGCCGCTTTGCCGACCTGCCCGCTCCTCCCGCCGCCACACCCTTGGGCGAAGGAGTCCTGGCATGAACGGCCCCGGCATCCGGCGCGGCCTGCTGGCCACGGCGACCAATCCCTCGGCCCGGCTGGATTACGTCGTGACCCTGGCAGGCAGCCTGCCCGGCCCCTGCCCGGCGCGGCTGCGGCTGCGCTACGTCCCCGACCGCCTGATCCTGCGCCCCACGGCCCTGCCGCCTTATCTCGAACATCTCGGCGGCATGGGCTGGGACAGCCTGGAAGCCGCCGCCGCCATCTTGCTCGATGACGTGATGGACGAAACCGTGGCGCGCTGGGTGCAAGTACGCCTGACGGCGGAGAATCCCGCCTGCGGCCATTGCGTCCTGATCGAGGATCGTCATCCCCGCTGGGACAACGCTCCTCTTCTCGCCCGGTTGGGAGAAGAGTAGAAACACCGCCATGAGCGGTTTTTACGATCCCAAAGGCTATTATGCGGTGCTCGGCCTGACGCCGAAGGCCCGGCCGGAAGAGATTCAGGCCGCCTATCGCCGGCGCGCCAAGGAACTCCATCCCGACCGCCGCGACGGAGGAGATGCCGAAGCCTTTACCAGATTGGGCGAGGCTTATACCGTGCTGCGCGATCCCAAGAGCCGCGCCCAGTACGACGCCCTGTCGCCATCCACCAAGCCACCGCCCGCCGATGGCCTGTCCTGCCGCTGCTGCGGCAAGATCTCGGCCCAGCCGCGCTATGTGATCTTCCAGAAAGTGCGCAGCTTCCTGCTGTTCAGCCGCCGCGAAAAGATCGCTGGCATCTTCTGCCGCGACTGCGCCGACCGGACCGCCTTGCAGGTCAGCGCCATGACATGGGCCTGGGGATGGTGGTCGCCGGTCGGCCCGTTCCTCAGCCTGTGGGCCCTGCTGGACAGCCTGGGCGGCGGCGAGAAGCCCCGGCGGGAAAATGCCGTCCTGCTGCTCCGCCTAGCCCGCCACTTCCAGGCGCGCGGCGAGATACATCTCGCCCGGTCCGCCGCCCTTCAGGCGCGGACCTTCGCCCGGGGCGAGCAGGCGCGCGAGGCCGAAGCCCTGTTGGCCGCCCTGCCGGACACGGGCCCGCGCCTGAAGGACCGCTGGCACCGCCCCGGCCTGACCATGTGGCTCCTGGCCCTGCCGCTGGTGGCGATGGTCGGCCTGTGGTCCTACGGCATATCGCTGTGGCTGGTGCCGCTGTTCTCTCCGTCTCCCCAGCCAGACGCGGCCCTCGCCGCCCGCTCCGACATCGTGCCGCCCCGTCCCGGCGAGATCCGCCACGTCCAGGCAACGGAATTGAAGCTGCGCCAGCTTCCCGTCGACCATGCCGCCATGGTGGCCCTGCTCGACCGCTTCACCACCGTCCAGGTCATCGACCGCACCAGCGACCCGGAATGGGTGCAGTTGCGCAGCGCCAGCGGGGCGGTGGGCTATGCACGGACCCGCCATCTGGGCGAAGGCGACGGGTGGAGGCCGCGCCGCCGCTGGTGCGCCGAGAATCGCGGCCAGCCCCCGTTCAACGGCCAGATCCTGCTGCGCCGGGGCAGCGGCGACCACCGCCTGCAGATTGCCAACCCCATGCCGCATGATGCCGTGGTAAAGTTGCGTACACAGGCCGGTCACACTATTTTGTCGGCCTATGTCGCGGCAGGCCGGACCGTCCTGCTGACCGGCATTCCGGAGGGGGCCCACCGCATCGCCTTTGCCACCGGCGAAGTCTTCAGCGAAGCCTGCAGTCTCTTCCTGACCGACATGCGGGCCTATGCCCTGCCCGGCCTGCTGGTCTTCCAGGCCGGCCGCACCGATACCCGCTCCAGCGTCATGCTGTCCCTGACCCTGACGCCGCCGGGCGAAGGTCCCGGCCAGCCGCGCCCCTACGACCCGGCGCGATTCGCCGAGGATGGCTAGGAAATTACCGCCCGAAGGCATTTTACCGTGGAAATACGGTGAAACCTTCTGATATTACACTGCCAACGCTAGATATTGGCTATAGCTACGAGAGTTCCGGATCATGAGCAACCTGCGAGAAGAACGCGTCCTGAGTGTCCACCACTGGACCGACACCCTGTTCAGCTTCACGGCCACCCGTGATCCGTCCTTCCGCTTCCAGAACGGACAGTTTGCCATGATCGGCCTGCAGGTTGAGGACCGTCCGATCATGCGCGCCTACAGCATGGTCAGCGCCAATTACGAAGAGACGCTGGAATTCTTCAGCATCAAGGTGCCCAACGGTCCCCTGACCTCGCGCCTGCAGCATCTCAAGGAAGGCGACACCATCCTGGTCGGCCGCAAGGCCACCGGCACGCTGGTCCAGGACAGCCTGCTGCCCGGCCGCACCCTCTATCTGCTGTCCACCGGCACCGGCCTGGCGCCCTTCATGAGCATTATCAAGGACCCCGACGTCTACGAGCGCTTCGAGCGCATCGTCCTGACCCATACCTGCCGCTATGTCTCGGAGCTGGCCTACAGCGATTTCATCACCAAGGAACTGCCGAACAACGAATTCTTCGGCGATGCGGTGAAGGAGAAGCTGGTCTACTACCCCACCGTCACCCGCGAGGACTTCCGCAACCAGGGCCGCATCACCGACCTGATCAGCAACGGCAAGATCTTCCAGGACCTGGGCCTGCCCGAACTGGACCGCGAGCACGACCGCGTCATGCTCTGCGGCAGTCCGGCCATGCTGGCCGATACCCGCGCCCTGCTGGAAGAAAAGGGCTTCGAGGAAGGCAGCCACAACAAGCCCGGCCATTTCGTCATCGAGAAGGCCTTCGTCGAGCAGTAAGCACGGCGGCGGAACGAGAAAAAGGCGGGCTTTTCAGCCCGCCTTTTTTATTTTCAGGGCTCCGCCCAAGCCCGCTGGGGCCTTAGGCCCCAGACCCCGAAAGGTTGTGCCTTTGGTCCGCCCCGTCCTTCGAGACGGCCGCTATGCGGCCTCCTCAGGATGAGGCTAATTCCTTAATCTTATCACCAAGATACCCCTCATGCTGAGGAGGGCCGCAGGCCCGTCTCGAAGCATGGGCAAGCGCTCAGTCTCTTTTAAAAGGAAAGGGCTCCAAGGGCCGAGGCCCTTGGCGGGGCTGGGCAGAGCCCAGAAAACCTCCTATCCCCGCATCCTTTGACGGCGCATCGGCGCGGGCAGGGAATCCTCCTCGTCGAACAGCGAGGTCAATTGCTTGAGCATGGTCCCGCCCAGTTCCTCGGCATCCATGATGGTGACGGCGCGGCGGTAATAGCGGGTCACGTCGTGGCCGATGCCGATGGCGACCAGCGAAACCGGCGACGAGGTCTCGATCCAGTCGATGACGTCGCGCAGATGCTTTTCCAGATAGTTGCCGGGATTGACCGACAGGGTGGAATCGTCCACCGGCGCACCGTCCGAAATCACCATCAGGATGCGGCGCTGCTCGGGGCGGGCGATCAGGCGCTGATGCGCCCACAGCAGGGCCTCGCCGTCGATATTCTCCTTCAGCACGCCTTCGCGCAGCATCAGGCCCAGATTGCGGCGGACCCGCCGCCAGGGCGCGTCGGCGCTTTTATAGATGATGTGGCGCAGGTCGTTGAGGCGGCCTGGATTGGGCTTCTTGCCCTCGCTCAGCCACTTCTCGCGCGACCGGCCGCCCTTCCAGGCGCTGGTGGTGAAGCCCAGGATTTCCACCTTCACGCCGCAGCGCTCCAGGGTGCGGGCCAGGATGTCGGCGCTCATCGCCGCCACGGTGATGGGGCGGCCGCGCATGGAGCCGGAATTGTCGATCAGCAGCGAGACCACCGTGTCGCGGAAGTCGGTCTCGCTTTCCTGCTTGAAGGACAGCGAATGCAGCGGATTGGCGACGATGCGCGCCAAGCGGCTGGCATCCAGCATGCCTTCTTCCAGGTCGAAGGACCAGGCACGGGTCTGCTTGGCCATCAGGCGGCGCTGCAGACGGTTGGCCAAGCGCGAGACGACGCCTTGCAGGTGGAAGAGCTGCTGGTCGAGCTGGGCACGCAGCCGCTGCAATTCCTCGGGATCGCAGAGATCGGCGGCATCCATCACCTGATCGAAGGCGGTGGTATAGGCGCCATAGACCCTTTCCTGACCGTCCAGGCCGTGCTGGGGCATGGAGGAACGCTGGCGGGACGGCCCGCCCGGCTCTTCCGTGCCTCGGCCTGGGACCATCATGTCCTCGCCTTCACCGTCATCCTCGCCCGTGCCGTCGCTTTCGGCGGCGGCGGACGAATCCATGCCCGCCTGGCTGTCGCCGGAGGTGGACTGGCTCTGCTGCTGTTCCTGTTCGCCGCCGCTCTCGCCCTCCGCGCTTTCCTCGCCTTCCTGGCTTTCCTCTTCCTCCTCCATCTCCGTTTCCTGCTCGGCCAGATCGAGGGCGGCCAGCAGGTCACGCAGGGCGATGTCGAAGGCTTCCTGGTCGTCGAGGCAATCGCGCAGCACGTTCAGGCGCCGTCCCAGGCGCGGTTCCAGGTCGCCCCGCCACAGATCGAGCAACGGCTTGGCCGATTCGGGGGCGGGCTGATCCAGGAAGCTCTCGCGCGCCAGTAGGCGCAGCACCTCGGATAGCGGCGCGGCATCGCGCGAGGTGGCGCGGTCGTAGCCTTCGGCTTGGCAGCGCAGGTCCACCGCCTCGGCGATATTCGCGGCGACACCGGCCCAGCGGCGGGCACCCAGGGCCTCGACCCGGGCCTGTTCGATGGCGTTATAGACGTCGCGCGCATCCCGCCCCGCCGGCATGCGGCGGGCATGGGTGCTTTCGTCGGTATAACGCATGCGCAGGGCCAGGGCATCGGCGGCACCGCGCAGACGGACCAGTTCATCGGGACGCATATCGCGCGGCGGCGCCGGCAGGCGGGCCTCCTTGCCATGGCCGCCGGGCGGACCGGCGACGAAGGCGACCTCGACCTCGGCCTTGCCCGACAGGGCACGCAGGGCCGAGGCGGTGGCGCGCTTCACCGTTTCCGTGGGACCGCCCTCGCGGACCAGGCCGCCATGCCGGAGATTGCTGCCGCTCATGCGTCCCCCGTTACAGCAAGGCGCTGGCGGCAGGGCTTTCCGGCAGTTCCTTGCCGAAGCAGCGCTGATAGTATTCCGCCACGACCGGACGCTCGACCTCGTCGCATTTGTTGAGGAAGGTCAGGCGGAAGGCGAAGGCGACATCGCCGAAGATGCGGGCGTTCTCGGCCCAGGTCAGCACGGTGCGCGGCGACATCACCGTCGAGATATCGCCGTTGATGAAGCCGTTGCGGGTCATGTCGGCAAGGCTGACCATGGCGCTGATGGTCTCGCGGCCTTCCTTGCTCTCATAGCCGGGCTGCTTGGCCAGGATGATTTCGACCTCGGCGTCGTGCTCCAGATAGTTCAGGGTCGCGACGATGTTCCAGCGGTCCATCTGGCCCTGGTTGATCTGCTGGGTACCGTGATACAGGCCCGTCGTGTCGCCCAGCCCCACCGTATTGGCGGTGGCGAACAGGCGGAAGGCGGGATGCGGACGGATCACCCGGTTCTGGTCGAGCAGCGTCAGCCGCCCTTCCACTTCCAGCACGCGCTGGATGACGAACATCACGTCCGGACGGCCGGCGTCGTATTCGTCGAAGACCAGGGCGCAGGGATGCTGCAAAGCCCAGGGCAGGATGCCTTCACGGAATTCGGTGACCTGCTTGCCCTCGCGCAGGACGATGGCGTCCTTGCCCACCAAGTCGATACGGCTGACATGGCTGTCCAGGTTGATGCGGATGCAGGGCCAGTTCAGGCGCGCGGCGACCTGTTCGATATGGGTGGACTTGCCGGTGCCGTGATAGCCCTGGACCATGACGCGGCGATTGAAGGCAAAGCCGGCAAGGATGGCCAGGGTGGTGTCGCGGTCGAAGCGATAGCTCGGATCCAGATCCGGGACATGCTCGCTACCCTGGCTGAAGGCGGGTACCTCCAGGTCGCTGTCGATGCCGAAGGTCTGGCGGACCGACACCTTGATATCAGGCATCGCCATCGGATTGTCGGAGGCAAGAGGAGTCGTGCTGGCTTGCGTCATATTCTTTTCCGCAGAAGTGTCGGGGGCCAGGGGGCGGAGCCCGGCCGGGATCGCGTGGGAGCCCTAGTCATTTAGGGTCTTGAGGAGAAGATTGTAGGCCTGGCCGATCTGCTTGAACCGCTCTTCGGCCGCCTTGTCTCCTCCGGTCACGTCCGGATGGTAGAGCTTGACCAGTTCGCGGTAGCGCAGACGCAGTCCCGCCAGGGTCAGCGGCGGTTCCAGGTCCATCACCGCCATGGCATCCTCTTCGGCGGTGCGGGGACGCTTGGGCGGCGGTGGCGGCGGCTTTTCGTGGCCGCTGGCGAAATCCTCGAAAATGTTGAAGGGATCACGCACCCGGGCCCGCCAGATACGCTCGCGCTCGCTGGCGGTCTTCGCGCCCAGAGGCCAGGTCGGCCGCTGCCAGGTGGTATCGTGGCGGAGCTGCGCCTCGATCTCCTCGGCATTCATGCCGGCATAGTAATTCCAATTGGCATTATAGGCGCGCACGTGATCCAGGCAGAACCAGTAATACTCGTTCAACCGGTCGCGCCCCTTCGGCGCGCGGTATTCACCTGCTCCTGCGCAACCCGGATGATCGCAAGCTCGTGTTTCTGGCTTGGGGGCATCCCAGCGCTTCCAATTATGACGTGATTGGGCCTTCATAATGGGACACTATGAAGTTTCGCGGGAATGCTGGCAAGCCGTCTCCGCCGCGGACTTGCTGCCTTTTCCGAACACGATTCATTATGCCAAGGGCGTATGGACATGCGCGTAGCCGACACCATGAAAAAGAAGCTCACCGAAGCCCTGGCTCCGGTGCGACTGGACATCATCGACGAATCCCACCACCACGCCGGACATGGCGGCGCCCATCCCGACGGCGAAAGCCATTTCCGCATCGAGATCGTTTCAAACGCTTTTGCCGGAAAGAACCGCGTGGCGCGCCAGCGTCTGGTCTATGACATTCTGGCCGAAGAGCTGCGGGCGCGGGTTCATGCCTTGTCGCTGGCGACCCTCACCCCGGAAGAAGAGCAGTAGCAGCCTCTGCCCCCCTCTTCGCCAGAAGGATATAGGGTCTGAGAGACGGGTTACCAGTGGGCCGGAACGCAAGTCCGGCCCCTTTTCTTCTGCCGCCGCAGGTTGCAACCAATATTTGCAATATTTTATGTTTTCAGGTTAGTTGGTTGTAGCTGCCCGGCCCTGTCCGGATGCCGCTGAAAGGGTTTTTCCAAGCTGACACGGGCATCATGCTGATCAACCGCAATGTCACCATCGCCGGCCGCCGCACCAGCGTCCGGCTGGAACCCGAGATGTGGGACGCGCTGCACGCCATCGCCCGGCGCGAGGCCATGTCCATCCACGCCATCGCCACGCTGGTGGATGCCGGAAAATCCCCCGGTTCCACCCTGACGGCAGAATTGCGGGTCTTTGTGATGAACTACTACCGCGCCGCCGCCACCGAGGAAGGCCATGCGCGCGCCGGGCATGGCAGGGGCGGCCTCGGCAAGGCCACCAAGGCGCACCAGCCGTCTTCGCTGTCGTCGCGATGAGAGGGAAATTTCCGCCCTTCCCCCGTTCCCATCCTGACCCGGCGGCACGCAGGACCGGCGCCGCCCGTATCTATTCGTCATCCCCGCGCAAGCGGGAATGAGGCAAGCTCTAATGCAGCTCCGCCCGGATCATCTGGCGCAGCACATCGATCGCCGGAAATTCCTCGCCCTGCTGGAAATGCCAGAAAGTCCAGCCGTTGCAGGCCGCCGCGCCCTGCACCGCCGCCCCCACCTTGTGGATCGAGCCGCGATGATTGGCCGAGATGATGGTGCCATCGGCGGCGACCTGGGCGCTCCATAACCGGCGCTCGCCGCCCCACAGCATGTCGCCGGGGCGCAGCAGGCCGCGTTCCAGCACCTGGCCGAAGGGCACCCGCGGTTCGCTGCGCTTGGAAGGGGTGAGCAGCAGCTTCATGTCCTCGATCGGCGTGACCTGGTCGATGCGCTGCTGCGCGGCAGCGATATAGGCCGGGTCGCGCTCGATGCCGATCCAGCGGCGGTTCAGCTTCTTGGCGACGGCGCCGGTGGTGCCGGTGCCGAAGAAGGGATCGAGGATCACGTCGCCGGGCTTCGAGGCGGACAGCACCACGCGATACAGCAGGGCTTCGGGCTTCTGGGTGGGATGGGCCTTCTTGCCCGCCGCGCCCTTCAGCCGCTCGGGGCCGCTGCAAAGCGGCAGTACCCAGTCGCTGCGCATCTGCAAGCCCTCGTTCAGGGCCTTCATCGAATCGTAGTTGAAGGTGTAGCGCGAATCCTTGGACTTGCCGCACCAGATCAGCGTCTCGTGGGCATTGGTGAAGCGCGTGCCCCGGAAGTTGGGCATCGGATTGGACTTGCGCCAGACCACGTCGTTCAGGATCCAGAAGCCCAAGTCCTGGAGGATGGCGCCGACGCGGAAGATGTTGTGATAGCTGCCGATCACCCACAGGCAGCCGTCATCCTTCAGCACCCGGCGCGCCGCCGTCAGCCAGTCGCGGGTGAAGCGATCATAGGCCGCGAAATCGTCGAAGCGGTCCCACTCGTCGACCACTCCGTCCACGCGGCTGTTGTTGGGACGCCGCAACTCCCCGCCCAGTTGCAGGTTATAGGGCGGATCGGCAAAAACCATATCCACCGATTTCTCGGGCAGGGAATTCATCACGGCAATGCAATCGCCGTGATGAATGATATCGAGGGGGGTGGTTTGGCGCGAAAAGGTCATGGGCAGACTTTGAGTCAGCCGCGACTCCGCGTCAAGAATCCTCTTGTGCCGCCAGGGCCAACAAGTCGGCGCAAGGGGCGAAACTGCGCCGGTGGTGGGGCGTGACGCCCAGGCTGCGCATGGCCTCGCGGTGCTGGGCGGTGCCGTATCCGGCATTCTTTTCCCAGCCATAGCCGGGAAATTCCCCGGCCAGTTGCGCCATGATGCGGTCGCGGGTGACCTTGGCGATGATCGACGCCGCCGCGATGGACAGGCATTTGGCGTCGCCGCCGATCACGCAGCGCACCGGGCAAGGCAGTGGCGGGGTCTGGTTGCCGTCCACCAGCGCCAGGTCGGGGCGCGTTCCCAATTCCTCGACGGCGCGGCCCATGGCCAGGAAGGTGGCGCGCAGGATGTTGTGGCGGTCGATCTCCGCCACGCTGGCGATGCCGACACCGATGGTCGCGCATTCGGGCAGCAGCGCGAACAGGGCTTCCCGCTTCTTGGCGCTCAGCGCCTTGGAATCGTCCAGCTCGGACAGCAGGCGGCCGGGCAGGCGCGCCTCGTCGATGATCACGGCGGCGGCGACCACGGGTCCGGCCAAGGGCCCGCGCCCGGCTTCGTCTATGCCGCAGACCAGTCCGCCGGCCGCACGTTCGAAATCAAGATTCGGCAACCCGTTCCTCCCGTTGCGCCCGCAATTCCATGGAAGAGGCGCGTTTGTCCTCGCCCGGAGTGGTGCCCCCGCGCGCGGTGTGATGCAAGCTTTTTGCGGCCATGGTCCAGACCGGCGACAGCATCAGGCTGAGCACCGCCACCGACACCACCAGCCGGGCATCGTCGGCGGTGATCAGGCCATGCGCCAGACCAACCTCGGACAGCAGGAAGGAAAATTCGCCGATCTGCGCCACCGCCACCCCGGCCATGGCGGCATGGGGCCAGCTTTGCCCCAGCAGGCGCAGCGCCCCCACATTCAGCACCGTCTTGAAGACGGTAACCAGCAGCAGAAGCAGCAGCACCATGTCCAGATGCTTCAGGATGAAGCTCAGGTCCAGCATCATGCCGATGGACAGGAAGAAGACCATCATCAGCACGCTCTGGATCGGCCGGATATTCTGCACCAGTTGGCTGTCGCGCGCGGCGGAATTGCCCAGCACCATCCCCGCCAGGAAGGCGCCATAGGCCGCCGACAGGCCCAGGAAGCCGGACAGGGCCGCCGCCCCGAAGCACCAGGCCAGACCCAGGATCGGCGACAATTCATTATGGCCGGTGACGGAGCGCGTGAACGGCAGCCTGACCCTAAAGCGCAGCAGCACGACGATCAGCCCGGCCAACAGGACCAGCGACAGCGCTACCTTGCCCATATCGAGGATCCCGATGCTCTCGCTCGCCAGTCCGGCCAGGACCAACATCATGGGCACGACGGCGATATCCTGGGCGATGGTGATGCCCAGCGTCGTGCGCCCGGCCGGGCTTTGCGCCTCGCCGGAATCTTCCAGCGTCTTGATAACCACGGCGGTCGAGGAGGTGGCGATGACGAAGCCCAGCAGCACCGCCAGCCCCAGCGGCCAGCCGAACAGCCCGCCTAGCAGCAGGGTCATGCCGACGCTGCCGCCGATCTGGATCAGCGTCGCCAGCAGCGACACCCGCCAGACCGAGACGAAGCGCCGCAGGTCCAGTTCCAATCCGACCAGGAAGAGCAGCAGCAGGATGCCGAATTCCGCGAGCGTTTTCACCGTATCCTGGCTGCCGACGAACCCCACGCCGAACGGCCCCAGCAAGGCGCCGGCGAGGATATAGCCGATGAGCGGGGATTGGCGCATCCGCGCCAGGACGGCCCCGCATAGCAATGCCACCAGGGCCACCACGGCGGTCATGGTGATCTCGGGATGCAGGATCATGGATATGGCTGCCCTTCCGCTTGCTCTCCTGCGCCCATCATGCGCCAAAGCTTGGCGAGAATGAGGCAGAGGCGCCGGCCCTTACCGGAAGCGCGCGCCGGGCATGCCCAGTCTCCCCGTCCGCGCGGAAGGGGTAGTGCCTATCCGGCGGGACTTCAAAACCAGCCATAAGTCGTTACGTAAGAGACCAGGAGACGGCCCCTCGGCGGCGCCCCTCTGGGGGAAGCGGCCTGCGCCAGCCTTCCGGGACAGTGCTCCATGTCCAAGATACCTCCCATGTCCACGACAAAGAGGCAAAGCCCATGGAAGTCCCCCTCGAAATCCGTTTTCACAACGTCGAGGTTTCCGACGCCCTCGAAGCTGCGATCCGCGAACGCGCAGCTCGGTTGGACAAGCTCTATGGCCGACTGACCTCGTGCCGGGTCGCGGTGGAGGCCCCTCACAAGCAGCACCGCAAGGGCAATCTCTATTACGTCACGGTCAACATGACGGTGCCGGGCACCGAATTGATGGTCAACCGCGAACCCCACAAGGCCCAGGACCGCTACGCCAATCCCGATGTCTACAAGGCCCTGCGCGATGCCTTCGACGCCGCCGAGCGGCAATTGCTCGAATACAAGGAACGGCTGAGCGGCGACACCAAGCAGCATGGCGACCGATCGACGTCCTTCCATGGCCAGGTAGCCACCGTTCATCCCGAGGATGATTACGGCTTCCTGCTCACCAATACTGGGGGACAACTTTATTTCCACCGCAACAGCGTGCTCAATGCCCAGCTCGAGGAGCTGAAGAGCGGCGACGTGGTACATTATGTAGAAGCCGTCGGCGATACCGGGCCGCAGGCCAGCCGCGTCTGGCTCGGCACCAGCCATAAGGAATTCTAGCCAGGATCAATGACCGGTCATCCCGGCGGCGGTGATGCGCATCGCCGCCGGTCTCTCTTCGCCGGACAGCGGCCACGCAAGGCCGCCCGGCTCCGCTTCGGTCATGGGGGAGATCTGAAAACGGCGACCCCCGAACAGGGGCCGCCGCGAAAGGCGCTCAATGCTTGGGACCGCCAGGACGACGGACCGGCGTGAAGGAGGGCGGGTCGCTGGCGGGGAAGGATTCTTCCGAGGCTTCGTCGACCTCGTCCTCGTCACGGGCGCCTTCCTTGTCTTCCACCATCCCCGGCTTGGCCTTGCGCTGCTCCTGCTTCAGCCGCTCGGCGGGGGTCTGGTCTTCAGGCTTTGCCATGCCGCTTTCCTTTCTCCTCTGGACAGGGTCCTTGACGAGTCACATGGGAAGAAAAGAAATGGGCGCAACCACGAAAACGGGGGCGGAAAGCCCCCCATATCGGTGATCGCCCACCCCGGAGGACGTCAGAGCGAGGCCACCTTCTGCATCCCCCGCCAAAGCAGGGACAAGGCGCCGGAAACCATCGAGATCAGCAGCGAGACGGCGCTGAGGAAGGACAGGAAACCGCCGATCAGCGAGATGGCGGCTGCCGTCAGCCAGGCGATGCCCGCGACCGTCAGGCGGGTGGTGGCTTTGACGACATGGATAGCCTCGCGGCCCAGCACCTTGAACACCGATCCCGTGCGCTTGCCGAAGGTCTGCGCGATCGTTTCAGCATGGCGCAGGTCCTCGAAACCGTTCACATGGCGGATCACCCGGACGGCATGGCGGGTCGAGGAAGCCTGCTCGATCCGCCACAGCCGCTCGCCCGCTTCCTGCAAGGGCCGCAGGGCCACCCGGCCGCCGCCCCGTGCCGCGCGCAAGGTCGCCGTCGCCTCACGGCGCAGGGCGGGAGATAGCAGCCCGGACCGCGCCGCCCCCTTCAGGAGCGACAGACCGCCTTTCGCTGCCGCGCCGCCGCCCGCCGTGGCGACCGTCACTGCCGTCAGCGCCACGCCCGCCCCCGACAGCATCAGGACCAGTTCGTCCGCCTCTTCGCCTGCCGCCAGCTTGCCCAATTCCCGGCTGCCGTCGCGCAGGTCGCCCCACAGGGTGAAGTCCGACACGACACCCGCCGCCATCGCCTCGACACTGTCGCCGCCGCCCGACACGAATCCCTCGACGCCGCGCCGCGCCCAGCGGGCGGTGATGGCGGCAGGGGTCGTCATGTCCTCCAGTGCCGACAGCCATGCCTCCGGCACCGGGCGGTCCAGCATGCGCGCCGTGTCGATCAGGATTTCCAGGCTGTCGGGATCATCGGCGGCAATGGCGGAAGCGACCTGGGCTTCCATCCAGCCGGGATAGGCGAATTGCGCCATGCGGGCGAGGATGGCGCCTTCCAGCCGCTCGGGGGCGGGCAAGCGCGCCATCCATCCTTCCCGCGCCAGACCGGGCGCCAGGGCGAGACCGGCCAGGGCGGCGGTCAGCAACAGACACAGACGAAGAAAAGCCCCCATGCGGATCAAGCAAGGCCGGCGTCAGACCGCCGCCTTTTTCTCCTCCGTTCTGGCGGCCCGGCCCCCGGTCCTGCGGGGAGCGGCCTTCTTCGGCTCGGCCTTTTCGGCATCCTTGGCCTCGCTCTTCCTGGTGGAGGTCTTGCGGGCCTTTTCCTTCACCACCTCGGCCTCGGCGGCCACCGCCTTGGGTGCCGCGGCCTTCCGGGCGGCGGGCTTGCGTGCCGTCTTCTTCGCGGGGGCCGGGGCAGCCTCGGCGGTGACTTCCGCCTTCTGCCCGGCCCGGATCTCCGCCTCGGCCCGCGCCCAATGTTCGATGTCGCGCCCTTCCGGTCGCCCTTCGGCCTCCCAGATCTGGTAGGCGCGATCACGGATCATCTCGTTGATATCAGCCATGCTACTTCCCTGCGCTTGTCCGGGAGCATTGTCCATGAGGCTAGCGAAGCGGACGGGGAGTCTCAATCCTCCCTTGGGACAGGAGCGTGAAAATCTCGCCGCCGCCCTTCCCCCACCCGCGAACTGCCCGTGCCGATGCCCCAGGGCCCGATCTTTCCGGGCTGTGATTATTGGTCGTCGAGTGTAAAGCCGATCTTGATGGTGACCTGATAATGGCTGACCTTGCCGTCTTCAATATGGCCACGAGTCTCGGTCACCTCGAACCAGCGCAGATGGCGCAGGCTCTTGCCCGCCTTCTCCACCGCATTCTGGATGGCGTCCTCGATGCTGACCGGGGACGACCCGACCACCTCGACCTTCTTGTAGACATGCTCGTTCATGCCTCATCTCCTCGATGCACTGGGCAAAACATACGAGCCCATATGGCGACGAGGAGCGCGGCTTGCGACGGGAAAGCGGCCGCCAGACGGCCAGGACGGACCAGCCAGGGGGCCTAAACAAAAAGGCCGCCCGAAGGCAGCCTTTTGTTTTGGCGGATGGGGTGGGATTCGAACCCACGGTACGCTTTTGACGTACACACACTTTCCAGGCGTGCGCCTTCGACCACTCGGCCACCCATCCATCGGTCCGGCTCGTCACGGGCCGGAGGTGGGGCAAACTATAGGAGATCGACGCAGGATGCAACCCCTGAAAAAAGAGCGCGCAAACGTCGTTCCGCAAGCCTTCTATAACCTTACAGGTTGATCGGAATGGAAGGTTGCGTTATCCGGTAATAACAGGACACAGGAGATGCCTTTCCATGTTTCTCGGTCGCCTTTGCGCTTGGATCCTTCTTGCAGCGGCGGCAGTCCTGGCTTCGGCGGATGCGGTGATGGCCTTCAGCCCCCACCCCTATGAACGCATCGCCACCGCCGATATGTGGCTCCTGCTGGTGGGCAGCACTCCCGAGATCGGCCGCTGGGCAGCCTTGGGGGAATGGCCGGCCTGGGTGCTGCCCGGGCTGCTGGGGACCGCCCTGCTTTTCGCCTGCCGCACGTCCCGCCGCCGCAGGCGCCGCGCCTTCAACGATTGAAGCGGCCCAACTCCGTTGGGGAATAGCGGGCACCGAAGGGAGGGCCCTCCGCTTCGTCTTGCCCGCACTGCGGTTCTACAGCACCATGGCGGGATTCTTGGCGCAGCTCCTGGCCTGATACGGGGGCCTCTCACACTCTGGAAGCCGATGACCGCACAGAATTTTCCCAATCTCCATGTCCTCGACCATCCGCTGATCCAGCACAAGCTGACCCATATGCGCGACAAGGGGACGTCGACCAAGACGTTCCGCCAGTTGCTGCGCGAGATCTCGCTGTTGATGGGCTATGAAGTCACCCGCAACCTGCCCATGGAGCGGAAAAGGATCAAGACGCCGCTGGAAGATTTCGACGCGCAGGTCATCGCCGGAAAGAAGCTGGCGGTGGTGCCGATCCTGCGGGCCGGATCGGGGATGGCCGACGGCCTGCTGGAGCTGGTGCCCTCGGCCCGCGTCGGCCATCTCGGCCTCTACCGCGACGAAGAGACCCACCGTCCGGTGGAATATCTGGTCAAGCTGCCCGAGCCGGAAGGGCGGCTGTTCATCCTGGTCGATCCCATGCTGGCGACGGGCAATTCCGCCGTCCATGCGGTGGACGTCCTGCTGCGCCATGGCGTCAGCCCCCGGAATATCCGCTTTCTCGCCCTCGTCGCCGCGCCGGAAGGGGCCGCCACCTTCTTCGCCAAGCATCCCGACGTGCCGGTCTATGTCGCGGCCCTGGACGCGCGGCTAAACGAGAAGGCCTATATCCTCCCCGGCCTCGGAGATGCCGGGGACCGGCTGTTCGGCACCAAGTAAAAGGAGCCTCCGGCATGGCCTTCGACCTCGTCATCCGCAACGCCGCCCTGCCCGACGGGCGCAGCGGCATGGATATCGGCATAAGCGCCGGCGTGATCGAGGCCGTCGCCCCCTCCCTGCCCGACGAAGGGGGCGAAAGCCTGGATGCGGCGGGCAATCTGGTCTCGCCGCCCTTCGTCGATGCCCATTTCCATATGGACGCTACGCTGAGCTACGGCCTGCCGCGCATCAACCGCTCGGGCACCTTGCTTGAAGGCATCGCGCTCTGGGGCGAATTGAAGCCCCAGCTCGACCAGGATGCCCTGGTCAACCGCGCCCTGGCCTATTGCGACTGGGCGGTGGCGCAAGGATTGCTGGCGATCCGCAGCCATGTCGATGTCTGCGATCCGCGCCTGCTGGCGGTCGAGGCCATGCTGGAGGTCAAGCGCCGCGTGGCGCCCTATCTCGACCTGCAACTGGTGGCCTTTCCCCAGGACGGCTATCTGCGCCAAGCTGGCGTGACCGAGCTTCTGCCCCGCGCCCTGGAGATGGGCGTCGACGTGGTCGGCGGCATCCCGCATTTCGAACGGACCATGGCCGAGGGCGCGGAAAGCGTGCGTCTGCTCTGCCGCCTCGCCGCCGAGCACGGCAAGCGCGTGGACATGCATTGCGACGAAAGCGACGATCCCCTGTCGCGCCATGTCGAAAGCCTGGCCGCCGAGACCATCCGCCACGGGCTGGAAGGACGGGTCAACGGCTCGCACCTCACCTCCATGCATTCCATGGACAATTACTATGTCAGCAAGCTGATCCCGCTGATGGCCGAGGCCAGATTGTCGGTGGTCGCCAACCCGCTGATCAACATCACCCTGCAAGGCCGCCACGACAGCTATCCGAAGCGCCGGGGCATGACCCGCGTGCCGGAATTGATGGCGGCCGGGCTGACGGTGGCCTTCGGCCATGATTGCGTCATGGACCCCTGGTATCCGCTGGGCAGCGGCGACATGCTCGACGTCGCCCATATGGGCCTTCATGTGGCGCAGATGACCGGCACCGACCAGATCCGCCAATGCTTCGACGCCGTGACCGTCAACCCCGCCAGCATCCTGGGGCTGGAAGGCTATGGCCTGGAGCCGGGCTGCAAGGCCGATCTGGTGATCCTCGACGCCGCCGACCCGGTCGAGGCCATCCGCCTGCGGGCCAGCCGCCTCGTGGTCATGCGGCGCGGCCACGTCGTCAGCCGCAGCCCGTCCCGCCGGGCGGAAGTGACTCTTCCCGGACGCCCCGGAATTGTCACCTTCCGACAAGGATAAGCGGACCACCGCGAAAGGCTTCCCCCTGCCCTCTGGGGTTCCGGACAATCTTCATCTGCCATTCCGCCATGCCGGAAAAGGAAACATCCCGGCCAATTCTTCTCCGCAAAATATATAGTTTTTTAATAAATTTACCCAACAAGTCTTCATCACTTAGGTAGTTATATAAAGAATTCTTTTCCCCCGCCCAATGTGATATGACCAGCACCCATATGCTGCACTGCCGCAAAATTTCATTCGGTCCTACAGATGGAGAATGGGGGAATTAAGGATGGTTAGGGTCAAGGTTGGCACTCGTCTTTATTTAGGTTTCTTAGCTATCCTTCTCCTGTTGGGGATTATTTCTGCCGCCTCGATATGGTCTTCGACAAAAACCAGCCGGGGTCTCGAAGAAGTCGGCGTTGCCGTTGACGTGGCAGCCCAGGCAAGACTTCTTGACCGCGACATGGTTCTGTTCAGAAGAAAAGTCTTCGAGTTCTTCCTGGAATCGACCGAGAAGAACCGTCAGGCCATGGCCCAGGCCGCGATTGTCGTCGAGGAAAGACTGGCCAGCCTCGACCGCTTCATCCGCCAGACGCGGTTGAGCGATTACCAGGACCAGCTGGAAACCGCTTTCGCCAATTACAACGGCGCGCTCAAAGACATGAGTGCCGCGCTGGAAGCCCACGAGGCATTGGGCACGAAGCTTCTTGCCACCGCGCCCGATCTGCTGACGGCCTTGGACGAGCTCAAGGACGAGCAGTCGTGGAACGCCGGAAGCGGCGAGAAGATCAATAACGTCAAGCAGTACATCCAGGCGGCCCGCTTCGCGGTTTCGCAGTTCAAGCAATCGGATGACGCCGGACAGGCGGCGGATGCCGAGAAGTTCCTGAAGGCGGCCGCCGAGGAATTGGCGACGGTTTCCGGCAACCAGAAGGTCCTGCCCCTCGTCAACCAATATGCGGCGGATTTCCAGAGGCTGCGCCAGCTCTCCCGCGACCGCCTCGAACACCAGGGCAAGCTCCGGACGACCGGGCCGATCATCCTGGGCACCACCGACGAGGTCAACACGCTGGCCCAGGAACTGGAGGACGAGCTGTCCTCCGGCATCCTCGCCAGCGTCGAGGCCGCCAAGCAAGCGGCGATCGCCCTCGCCTCCATCTCCCTTCTGCTGGGCCTCGGCATGGCCTGGGGCATCGGACGCAGCATCGTCAAGCCGATCAACGGCATGACCCATGTCATGACCGCCCTGTCCAAGGGCGACCAGACGATCGAGGTGCCCGCCCAGGACCGCCGGGACGAAATCGGCGAGATGGCCAAGGCCGTCCAGATCTTCAAGGACAATGCCATCGCCATGGAGCGGATGCGGGCCGAACAGGAAGAGGCGCAGCGCCGTTCGGAAAGCGAAAGGCGGGCCGCCATGCTGTCGATGGCCGATGCCTTCGAAAGCCGGGTGAAGGGCGTGGTCGTCGGCGTGTCCTCGATGGCGTCGCAGATGCAATCGACGGCAGCCGGCATGTCGAGCACCGCCGAACAGGCCAGCGCCCAGGCGACCACCGTCGCCTCGGCCGCCGAACAGGCCTCGGCCAATGTCCAGACGGTGGCCGCCGCCGCCGAGGAACTGCACAATTCCATCGCCGAGATCAGCCGTCAGGTCACCCATTCCTCGACCATCAGCCAGAATGCCGTGGACGAGGCCATGCGGACCAATGATCTGGTCCAGGGCCTGGCGCAGGCCGCGGGCAAGATCGGCGAAGTGGTCAGCCTGATCAACGACATCGCCAGCCAGACCAACCTTTTGGCCCTGAACGCCACCATCGAGGCGGCGCGCGCGGGCGAGGCCGGCAAGGGCTTCGCGGTGGTCGCCAACGAGGTGAAGTCGCTGGCCAACCAGACCTCGAAGGCAACGGAAGAGATCTCCACCCAGATCAGCGCAGTGCAGGAGGCCACCCAGGCCGCCGTGTCGGCCATCCAGGGCATCGGCCGCACCATCGACGAAATCAACAACACCGCCTCGGCCATCGCCGCCGCCGTCGAGGAACAAGGCGCGGCCACCCAGGAAATCGCCCGCAACGTTTCGGAAGCCGCCCAGGGCACCGGGCATGTCACGAGCACCATCGCCTCTGTCACCGCCGCCGCCGGCGAGACCGGAAGCGCCGCCCAGCAAGTGCTGGGGGCCTCCACCCAGCTCGCCCAGCAGGCGACGATGCTCCAGACGGAAGTGGAAACCTTCCTGGCCTCCGTCCGCCAGGGATAAGGCCCGCTGCCGGGCGCTCCCCCGGGAACGCCCGGCACACCGGTCCCGGGCATGCCATATCGTCACCCCCGCGAAAGCGGGGGCTCATGAAGATGCCTGTCTCTGAATACAAGTGTTGCGGCCCTGATGGATTCCCGCTTTCGCGGGAAGGACGAGATAAACCTCCCAAAATGCGAAGGGGCGCTCCGGTCGGAGCGCCCCTTTTGCTTGGCGAGGAAGTCGTTCTTAAAGCAACCTGCGTCAAAGATGACGCAGGTTGCGATCAGCGGCCATTGAGGCCGCGGCCAAGCGCGCGGAGGCGCGCGCCCGGCGAGGGCTAAATATAAAGCGAGATCGTGATGCAGATTTACTGCGTCACGATCTAGTCGCCGATCTTCAGCGCGGCGATGAAGGCCGATTGGGGGATTTCCACGCGGCCGAACTGGCGCATGCGCTTCTTCCCTTCCTTCTGCTTCTCCAGCAGCTTGCGCTTGCGGCTGATGTCGCCGCCATAGCATTTGGCGGTGACGTCCTTGCGCATGGCGCTGATGGTCTCGCGCGCCACAACCTTGCCGCCGATAGCGGCCTGGATGGGGATCTGGAACATCTGGCGCGGGATCAGTTCCTTCAGCTTGGCGCAGATGGCACGGCCACGGCCTTCCGCCTGGGCGCGGTGAACGATGAAGGACAGCGCGTCCACCGGCTCGGCATTGACCAGGATCGACACCTTGACCAGATCGCTTTCGCGATATTCGTCCATATCATAGTCGAAGCTGGCATAGCCGCGGCTGACCGACTTCAGACGGTCGTAGAAGTCGAAGACGATCTCGTTCAGCGGCAGGCGATAGACCGCCATGGCGCGGTTACCGGCATAGGTCAGGTCGATCTGCTCACCCCGCCGCTCGGTGCAGAGCTGCAGGACCGCGCCGAGATAATCGTCGGGCACCATGATGGTGGCCTTGATCCACGGCTCCTCGATATGGTCGATGCGGCCGGGATCGGGCATGTCGGCCGGGTTGTGCAGCAGGATCATCTCGCCATTGGTGAGATGGACGCGATAGACCACGCTGGGCGCGGTGGTCAGCAGGTCGAGGTTGAATTCCCGCTCCAGCCGCTCCTGGATGATCTCCAGGTGCAGGAGGCCGAGGAAGCCGCAACGGAAACCGAAGCCCAAGGCCGCCGAGGTTTCCGGCTCGTATTCGAAGCTGGCATCGTTCAGACGCAGCTTGGCCAGGCTGTCGCGCAGGTCCTCGTAATCCGAGGCATCGATGGGGAACAGGCCGCAGAAGACCACCGGCACATTGGGCTTAAAGCCGGGCAGCGGCTCGGCGGCGGGGCGGCGCTCGTCGGTGATGGTGTCACCCACCTGGCAATCGGCCACGGCCTTGATGCCGGCCTGCAGAAAGCCCATCTCGCCCGGCCCCAGGCTTTCCACCTTGACCATCTTGGGCGTGAAGAAGCCCACCGAATCCACTTCATAGGTGGCCCCGGTCGCCATCATGCGGATCTTCTGCCCCCGGCGCAGATAGCCGTCCTTGACGCGGACCAGGATGACCACGCCGAGATAGGAATCGTACCAGCTGTCGACCAGCAGCGCCTTGGTCGGCGCCTCGGCATCGCCTTGCGGCGGCGGCAGGCGCTTGACCATGGCTTCCAGCACGTCCTCGATGCCGATGCCGGTCTTGGCCGAGATCATCACGGCGTCCGAGCAATCCAGGCCGATCACGTCCTCGATCTGCTGCTTGACCCGGTCGGGCTCGGCGGCGGGCAGATCGATCTTGTTCAGGACCGGCAGGATCTCGTGATTGTTCTCGATGGCCTGATAGACGTTGGCCAAGGTCTGGGCCTCGACACCCTGGCTGGCATCGACCACCAGCAGCGAACCTTCGCAGGCGGCCAGCGAGCGGCTGACCTCGTAAGCGAAGTCGACGTGGCCGGGCGTGTCCATCAGGTTCAGCTGATAGGTCTGACCGTCCTGGGCCTTGTAGGACAAGCGCACGGTCTGGGCCTTGATGGTGATGCCGCGCTCGCGCTCGATATCCATGGAATCGAGGATCTGGTCGCGCATCTCGCGCTCCTCGATGCCGCCGCATTTCTGAATCAGCCGGTCGGCCAGAGTCGACTTGCCATGGTCGATATGGGCGATGATCGCGAAGTTGCGGATGTGCTTCAGGTCCGTCATATCATGCGCTTTCCGAAATTTGCCGGAAGATAGGATAACGGCACGGCCGAAGCAATGGCCGTGCCGGGTTCACTCCCTTTCCGCAGGTGCCAGAGCACCCCTCATCCTTCGAGACGCCGCTGATGCGGCTCCTCAGGATGAGGAATGATTCAATAGCCTCACCCTGAGGAGCCCCAAAGGGGCGTCTCGAAGAGCGAGGCGGACCGCGCAGAGTGCGGCCCGCCTTATTGTTCAGCCGCGCAGCACGCCGCCGCTGACCTTTACCACGGCATCCACCACCTTCTTCGAGACCGCCTCGATCTCTTCGTCGGTGAGGGTGCGGTCCTGCGGCTGCAGGGTCACCGAGATGGCGACAGACTTCTTGCCCGCTTCCATCTTGTCGCCCTGATAGACGTCGAAGACCGAAACCTCGGTGATCAGCGCCTTATCGGCGCCCTTGGCGGCGCGCAGCATGGCTTCGGCGGCGACATCGGCATCGACCACGAAGGCGAAGTCGCGTTCCAGCGCCTGGAAGGGCGAGGCCTTCAGCAGGGGCTTGGCCTTGGTCGCCTTGGCCTTGGGCTGCGGGATGACGTCGAGGAACAGCTCGAAGCCGACCATCGGCCCGTCCACATCCACCGCCTTCAGCACGCGCGGATGGATCTCGCCGAAGCTGGCGACGACCTTGTTGCCCAGCTTCAGGCAGCCCGAGCGTCCAGGATGATACCAGCCCGGCGCATCGGTCGAAACCTGAAGGTTCTCGGCCGGGCCACCGGCGGCAGCGATGGCGGCCAGGACATCGGCCTTGGCGTCGAAGACATCGACGGCACGCGGCGGCTGCCCCCAATGGCGCGGACCGGTCGCCCCGGCGCGCAGGCCGGTCGCCACGCGATGCTGCTTGCCCGGCTCGTCCCCGAAGAATTGCGGGCCGATCTCGAACAGCGCCAGATCCTTCATGCCGCGCGCGGCATTGCGCCCGGCGGCGGCGATCAGATTAGGCAGGATCGAGGGACGCATGGCGTCCAGGTCTGCACTGATGGGATTGGCCAGGGCCAGTTCCGGCTGCCCGCCGCCGAACAATTCGGCGAAGGCCTGGGACGTGAAGGACCAAGTGACGGTCTCGACCATGCCCCGGCCCGCCAGGGAGCGGCGCACCCAGTTGTCCCGCTTCTGCGGCGCGGTCAGGATGGTGCGCGGCATGGACGGACGCGGCAGCAGGACGACGGGGATGTTGTCGTAGCCATAGACGCGCACGACCTCTTCCACCAAGTCATGCTCGGCGGTGATGTCGGCACGCCAGGACGGCGGCACCACCAGCAGCGTACCGTCCTGCTCATTCACCTCGCAGCCCAGATCCTTGAGGATGCGGATCATCGCCTCCTTGGACATCTCCACGCCGCCCAGTTCGGCCACACGGGACGGCCGCAGAGTGGCGGGATGGCGCCATTCCGGCAGCGACCCGGCGATGACCGGTTCCGAGGCCTCGCCGCCGCAGAGATCGATGATCATGCGCGTCGCCAGTTCCATGCCCGGGATCACGCTTTCCGGGTCGACATGGCGCTCGAAGCGGTGGCGGGCATCCGAATCGATGCTCAGCTTGCGCCCGGTCATGGCGGTGCGCACCGGATCGAACAGGGCCGATTCCAGGAACACCGTCACGGTGTCTTCGGTCACGCCGGTCGGCGCCCCGCCGATGACGCCCGCCAGGCTCTGCACGCCCGCCTCATCCGCGATCACGGTCATGCCGTCGTCGAGGACGTAGCTCTTGTCGTTCAGGGCCTCCAGCGTCTCGCCCGCCTTGGACAGGCGGACATGCAGGTCGCCCTTCAGCTTGTCGGCGTCGAAGACGTGCAGCGGCCGGGCCAGGTCGAAGGTGAAGAAATTGGTGATGTCCACCAGCACCGAGATCGGGCGCAGGCCGATGGCGGTCAGGCGATCCTTCAGCCATTGCGGGCTTTCGCCATTCTTCACGCCACGGATGCAGCGTCCGGCGAAGAGCGAGCAGGCCGAGGCGGTCTCGGGCGTGAAGTCGAGACGCACGCCGATCGGGCCGGTGAAAGAAGCCGGAACCGGCTCGACCGTCAGCGGCTTCAGGCGGCCCAGCCCGGCGGCGGCCAGATCGCGCGCGATGCCGCGAATCCCTAAGCAATCCGCACGGTTCGGCGTCAGCGAGATGTCGATGACCGGATCGAATTCCATGACATCGACCAGCTTGGCGCCGACCTGGGACGAAGCCTCCAGCTCGGCGATGCCCTCGTGATCCTCGCCCAGGCCGAGTTCACGCCAGGAGCACATCATGCCCTGGCTTTCGACGCCGCGCACGACGCCCTTCTTCAGCACGTCGCCGGTCACGGGGATACGCGCGCCCGGCTGGGCCAGGATGACCTTCAGCCCCGCCCGCGCATTGGGCGCGCCGCAGACCACCTGGATGACCCCCGAGCCGGTATCGACCTTGCAGACGCGCAGGCGGTCGGCATTAGGATGCTTCTCGGCTTCCTGGATGCGCGCCACAGTGAAGGGCTGCAACTGCGCCGACGGGTCCTTGACGTCCTCGACCTCGAGGCCCAGCGCCGTCAGCTTCTCGACGATCTGGTCCAGGCTGGCTTCGGTATCGAGATGCTGCTTGAGCCAGGACAGGGTGAATTTCATCGCGTCAGCCCTCCGGTCAGGCTCGGCACATCAATGGGCAGGAAACCGTAATGCTTCAGCCAGCGCAAATCGGAATCGAAGAAGGTGCGCAAATCGGGGATGCCGTATTTCAGCATCGCCACGCGCTCGATCCCCATGCCGAAGGCGAAGCCTTGATACTCGTCGGGATCGATGCCGCAATGACGCAGCACATTGGGATGCACCATGCCGCAGCCGAGGATTTCCAGCCAGTCGGCCCCGGCGCCGATCTTCAGCTCCCCGCCCGCGCGCGAGCAGCCGATATCCACTTCCGCCGAGGGCTCGGTGAAGGGGAAGAAGCTGGGACGGAAACGCACCGGCACGTCGTCGACCTCGAAGAAGGTGCGGACGAACTCGATCAGGCAGCCCTTGAGATGGCCCATATGGGTCGCCTTGTCGATCACCAGGCCTTCGATCTGGTGGAACATGGGCGTATGGGTCATGTCGCTGTCGCAGCGATAGGTACGGCCCGGCGCGATGATGCGGATCGGCGGTTTGGACTTCAGCATGCTGCGGACCTGCACCGGCGAGGTATGGGTGCGCAGCAGCAGGCGCGAACCGTCTTCCTTCTCGGGCAGGAAGAAGGTGTCGTGCATCTGGCGGGCCGGATGTTCCGGCGGGAAGTTCAGCGCCGTGAAATTATGGAAATCGTCCTCGATGTCGGGACCTTCGGCGACCTCGAAGCCCATCTGGCCGAAGATGGCGATCATCTCGTCCATCACTTGGCTGATGGGATGGATACGGCCGGTGGTTTCGGGGCGCACAGGCAGGGAGACGTCGACGCGCTCGGAGGCCAGGCGCGCATCCAGCGCCTTTTCCTCGAGCTCGGCCTTGCGCGCATCCAGCAGCGCCGCGACCTCGTCCTTCACCGCATTCAGCGCCTGACCGGCGGCCTTGCGGGCCTCGGGGTCCATCTGGCCCAAAGTCTTCATCAGGCCGGTGATCGAACCCTTCTTGCCCAGCGTCGAGACACGCAGATTTTCCAGCGCGTCCAGGCTATCGGCATTCGCCGCCGCCTGCAGTGCCTCGGCACGGAGGCGATCAAGATCCTGCATCGGGATTTCCTTATCTCGGACAAACGAAAGGGGCACGCCATGGGCGCGCCCCTTCCCGGTATCCTACTCGAAACGCGCGTTTGGGAACGCGATCAAGCAGCCTTGGACAGGGCCGCCGAGGCCTGCTGCACCAGGGACTTGAAGGCCTCGGGCTCGCGGGTGGCGATATCCGAGAGAACCTTGCGGTCGAGCTCGATGCCAGCCTTCTTCAGGCCGTTCATGAAGCGCGAATAGGTCAGGCCATGCTGGCGGGTGCCGGCATTGATGCGCTGGATCCACAGGGCGCGGAAATTGCGCTTCTTGTTGCGGCGGTCACGATAGGCGTAACGCAGCGCCTTTTCCACGCGCTGGATAGCGACGCGGAAGCAGTTCTTGGCGCGGCCGCGATAACCCTTGGCCAGCTTGATGATCTTACGGTGACGGGCGTGAGTGGTGACGCCCCGCTTAACACGCGCCATGGATCAGACTCCGTAGGGCAGGAAGAATTTGCGGACGATGATCTGATCGGGCTCGGCCAGCACCATGGTGCCGCGCGCCTGACGCTTCATCTTCTGGCTCTTGGCCGCGAGCAGGTGGCGCTTGTTGGCCACGTTGCCTTTGACCTTGCCCGTGCCGGTAAGGCTGAACCGCTTCTTGGCGGCGCTCTTCGTCTTCATCTTGGGCATTTCGTATTCCTTGGTTCGGGAACGATGACTGGGACGCCGAGGCAGCCCTAGCCCCTGACATCCGTGAAGGGGAGCTTTATAAAGATATCCCCCCGCCTTTGCAAGCATGTGCAGCATGGCGGGCTTGCTTCCCGTAGGGCCTCGCTCCTTCATCCGTCATGCCCGCGAAGGCGGGCATCCATGCCGCCGCCGCGCCTTCCGGGACCAGATCGTGACGCAGTAAATCTGCATCACGATCTCGCTTTGACATTTGCCCTCGCCGGGCGCGCGCCTCCGCACGCTTGGCCGCGGCCTCAACGGCCGCTCATCGCAGCTTGCGTCATATTTGACGCAAGCTGCTCTAGCATGGACTCCCGCTTGCGCGGGAGTGACGAAGGGAACAGTGCTTTGTCAGCAGCCCGTGCCGCATATCCCTTGCCTCCCCCCGAAAGACAAAACCCGCCGCAAATGAATGCGGCGGGTTTTAAAAGTCGGATAGCCTGTCTCTTAGCGCGGAGCGATCACCATGATCATCTGCCGCCCCTCAAGCTTCGGCATCTGCTCGACCTTGGCGATTTCGTCCAGTTCGGCACGCACCCGCTCAAGCACTTTCATGCCCAAGTCCTGGTGAGCCATCTCGCGGCCGCGGAAGCGCAGGGTGACCTTCACCTTGTCGCCTTCCCCGAGGAAGCGATGCATGGCGCGCAGCTTCACCTGGTAATCGTTTTCGTCGATATTGGGGCGGAGTTTGACCTCCTTGACCTCGATAACCTTCTGCTTCTTGCGAGCTTCGTTCTTCTTTTTTTGGTTCTCGTATTTGAACTTGCCGTAGTCAAGGATCTTGCAGACAGGCGGTTCGGCGTTCGGCGAGACCTCGACCAGATCGAGGCCGGCTTCCGCCGCCATTTCCAAACCTTCTCGCAAGGACACGACCCCGATCATTTCGCCGTCGTCGTCGATCAGGCGAATGGTGCGGGAATCGATCTCGGTGTTAACGCGCGGCCCTTCACGGGTGGGCGCAATCGGTGGCCTGGCTATAGAGACTTCTCCCTTACTAGAATAACGTTACGGGTATGCCCTACTCTGCCCGTTCCGGACCTCCGAAACAGCGGGGGCACACCCAGCCTTAAGCCGCTGGCGGAGCGGCTTCCTGCGCCAGTGTAGCAACGGCTTGCTCCAGCGCAAGAACTTCTTGCTGCTGACCGCCCAGACGGCGCACCGCAACGGTGCGTTCCTCGCCTTCGCGTTTCCCGACGACCAGGATCACCGGGACCTTGGCAAGGCTATGCTCGCGGACCTTGAGATTGATCTTCTCGTTTCTCAGGTCAAGGTCGGCACGCAGTCCCGCCGCGTCAAGGGCCGCCTTCACTTCGCGCGCATAATCGTCGGCATCATTGGTGATGGTCGCCACCACCACCTGGAGCGGCGCCAGCCACATCGGGAAGCGACCGGCGAAATGCTCGATCAGGATGCCGATGAAGCGCTCGAACGAGCCCAGGATGGCGCGATGGAGCATGACCGGGCGCTTGCGCGAGCTGTCGGGGGCGATATAGCTGGCATCCAGACGCTCGGGCAGCACGAAGTCCACCTGCAGCGTGCCGCACTGCCAGTCGCGGCCGATGGCGTCGCGCAGGGTAAATTCCAGCTTCGGCCCGTAGAAGGCGCCTTCGCCGGGATTGAGCGTGGTTTCCAGCCCGGCGGCCTTGGCCGCTTCCAGCAGCGCGCCCTCGGCCTGGTCCCAGACCTCGTCGCTGCCGGCGCGCACCGCCGGACGGTCCGAGAATTTCACCCGCACGTCCTCGAAGCCGAAATCCTTGTAGACGGATTTCAGCAATTCGCAGAAGGCCACCGTTTCGGCGGTGATCTGGTCCTCGGTGCAGAAGATATGGGCGTCGTCCTGGGTGAAGGCACGCACGCGCATGATGCCGTGCAGCGCCCCCGACGGCTCGTAGCGGTGGCAGGAGCCGAACTCGGCCATGCGCAGCGGCAGGTCGCGATAGCTCTTCAGGCCATGGCGGAAGATCTGCACATGGCAGGGGCAGTTCATCGGCTTCACCGCCAGCACGCGTTCGTCGGGCGTGTCGATGGTGAACATGTTCTCGCCGAACTTCTCCCAGTGGCCCGACGCTTCCCACAGGGAACGGTCCACGAGCTGGGGCGTGCGCACTTCCTGATAGCCCGACTTTTCCAAGCGGGTGCGGATATAGCTTTCCAGGGTGCGGTAGAGCGTCCAGCCCTTGTGGTGCCAGAAGACGCTGCCCACGGCCTCTTCCTGGATATGGAACAGGTCCATCTCCTTGCCGATGCGGCGATGGTCGCGCTTTTCGGCCTCCTCCAGCATGTGGAGGTATTCCTTGAGTTGCTTCTCGGTCGCCCAGGCGGTGCCGTAGACGCGCTGGAGCATCTCGTTGCGCGAATCGCCGCGCCAATAGGCGCCGGCCACCTTCATCAACTTGAAGGCATTGCCCAGCCGGGCGGTCGAGGGCAGGTGCGGCCCGCGGCAGAGGTCGATGAACTCGCCCTGGCGATAGAGGCTGATATCCTCGTTGCTGGGAATCGAGGCGATGATCTCGGCCTTGTACTTCTCGCCGATGCTGTCGAAGAACTTGACCGCCTCGTCGCGGTTCCACACCTCGCGCCGGATCGGCTCGTCGCGGGCGACGATCTCGCGCATGCGGGCCTCGATCTTTTCCAGATCGTCGGGCGTGAAGGGCGTGGAACGGGCGAAGTCGTAATAGAAGCCGTTCTCGATGGCCGGGCCGATGGTCACCTGGGTTTCGGGATACAGCTCCTTGACCGCTTCGGCCATCACATGAGCGGCGTCGTGGCGCAGCAGTTCCAGGCCTTCCGGGTCCTTGCCTGTGACGATGGCCAGTGTGCAGTCGCGGTCGAGGACGGTGTAGAGGTCCTTCATCTCGCCATCCACCTTGATGGCAAGAGCGGCCTTGAACAGGCCCGGACCGATATCCTTGGCGACGTCGGCGCCGGTCACGGCACCGTCATACTGGCGAACGCTGCCGTCAGGCAGGGAAATAGCAACCATGAAACGCTGTCTCTTCGTTCGAGAAACCCGGGAAACCGGGAGAGTAGAAGGATTCGGGATCAAGTCAAGGCACCGGGTACCGCCCCAGCCTCAAGGCCTGGGCAGAAGTGGTGCAAAGGCCGACCATAAGTCATCTTCGCGCAAATCGGCCAGAGGGGAATGCTGCAACACCTCGACTTTGCGCCCTAACGGACGGCACTCCCGCGGGTCGGAGGCATCCGAGAACAGGACGAATGTAGGACAGCCCGCCACCGCCAGCAAATGCACCGGCCCCGTATCGTTGCCCAAAGCCGCCGAGGCGCCGCGCCCCAACTCGGCCAAGGCGGCGAAATCCGTCCGTCCGCACAGATCGAGGGCACAGGGGCAGGCCGCCGTGATCTCGCGCAGGATATCCGCCTCCGCCGCCGTTCCCACCAGGACCGGCGTGAAGCCCCGTTCCAGCAGCCGACGCCCCATCGCCGCGTAAAGCGCCGCCGGCGCGCGCTTACCGGGCCGCTTGGGCGAGGCACCGGGCACCAGCAGGACATAGGGCGCGTTCACCCCCAGCCCCGAGATATCCGCGCGCAGGAAAGAGATATCGGGCAGCGGCACGTCGCGGATGCCCGCCACGGCCAGTTGCTCGCAATATCTGACGAAAGCCTGGCGCGGCGGATCGGGGGTGTTGGGGCAGTAAAGGCTGGCGCCCTTGATCACGCCGCTCCATTCCAGCCGCCGCCCCGGTGTCATCAGCGCATGGAGCAGGCGCGTGCGGTCGTTGCGCTGGAAGTCGTAGACGCGCTGGAAATCACGGCGGCGCATCTCGCGGACCAGATGCAGCCAAGCCCGCAGGCCCTTGGCCCGGCCGATCGGCAGCACCTCGTCGAACAGGCCGCAGGCACGGCCCAGGCTTTCGAAGGGCGGCGTGGTCAGCAGGGTGATGCGGGCGTCGGGATGGGCGCGGCGGACGGCCTGGAACGGCCCCAGCGCCACGATCATGTCGCCGAAGGCGCCCAGCTTGATGACGAGAATGCGCTGCACCGCCAAAGCCTCAGGCCCCGGCCTCGTCGCTTCCCGCCGTCGGCTCGGGCAGGGCCAGCACCTCGCGGTAGACCGCCAGGGTCTTGTCGCACATGCGCTGGCGCGAGAAGTTCTCGCGCACATGGGCCATCGCCCGCTCGGCGAAGAGCAGGCGGCGGTCGGCGTCATAGTCCAGCGCCTCGGCGATGGCGGCCGCCAGGGAGACCAGGTCGTTGGGCTTGCACAGCAGCCCCGTCTCGCCTGGAATCACCGTCTCGCGCGCGCCGCCGTGATCGGTGGCGATCACCGGGCGGCCCATGGCCTGCCCCTCGATGATGACGCGCCCGAAGGCTTCCGGATCGGTCGAGGCCGAGACCACCACATCGGTCAGCATATAGGCCGCGGGCATGTCGTTGCAGTGATCGACCAGGTGGACCACCTCGGTCAGGCCCTTCTGGCCGATCAGCCGGGTCAGTTCCTCGCGATAGCCGCTGCGCCCCTGGTCCGATCCCACCAGCAGGCAGCGGATGTCCTTGCGCCCCAGCAGGGCCAGCGCCTCGATCAGCACTGTCTGTCCCTTCCACCGGGTCAGGCGGCCGGGCAGCATCACCACCTTCACGTCGTCGGGTAGACGCCAGGCGCGGGCCAACTGGATGATGCGTTCCTGGCTGACCTTGGCCGGATCGAATTTCGCCAGGTCCACGCCACGATGGATGACGCGCATCCGCCGCACGTCCAGCCCATAGAGGCGCAGGGCATGCTCGGCGATGAAGTCGGAAATGGCGATCACCCGCTCGCCGCGCACCATCACGGAATTGTAGTGGTTCTTCAGCCAGGTCCCGCGATTATAGGTGCCGTGGAAGGTAGTGATGAAATGGGCGCCGGTGGCCTTGGCCGCCGCCATCGCGCTCCAGGCCGGGGCACGCGAACGGGCATGGATGATATCCACCCCGTTTTCGCGGATCACCTGTTCCAGCCTGCGGATATTCTTACGCAGCACCAGCGGGTTCTTGCTGTCCAGCGGCAGGGTGATGTGTTTTCCCCCCACCCGTTCCAGGTCGTGGACCATCGGGCCGCCCGACGAGGCGACCAGGGCGGTCCAGCCGGCTTCGACCAGGGCCTGGGCCACTTCGACGGTGCCGCGCTCGACCCCGCCGGTCACAAGCGACGGCAGGACCTGAAGGACGACGGGTTGACGGCCGGAAGCAGGAGCGGCACCGTTCGGGCCAGACAGTTCATTCATGGAAGTGTAGCGATGCAAGACGATCAATTCTCCGGAGCGGCCGGGATATTAACACGCGAGGACGGCGCGTCCATCGCCTATCACGCCCTGCCCGGAAAGGGGCCGGGCGTCGTCTTCCTGCACGGCCTGAAATCGGACATGCAGGGCACCAAGGCATTGGCGACCGAGGAATGGTGCCGCAGGAACGGTCGCGCCTTCGTGCGTTTCGACGCCTTCGGCCATGGCCAATCCTCGGGCGATTTCGTCCACGGCACCATGACCCGCTGGGCCGGTGACGCCGTGGCCGTGCTCGACCACCTGACCGAGGGCCCGCAGATCCTGGTGGGGTCGAGCATGGGCGGCTGGGCCGCCCTGCTGGCCGCCTTGCAGCGGCGCGACCGCATCGCCGCCCTAGTCACCCTGGCCGCCGCCCCCGATTTCACCGAAGAGCTGATGTGGCACGATTTCAGCGCCGAACAGCGCCGGCAGCTCCTGGAACAGGGCTGGACCGAGCTGCCCAATTGCTATAGCGACGAACCCTACCGCATCGGCCGCGCCCTGATCGAGGATGGGCGCAACAACCTGCTGCTGCCCGACATCATCAACCTCCACTGCCCCGTCCGCCTGATCCACGGCCAAAAGGACGAGGACGTGCCCTGGCGCACCGCCCTGCGCCTGTCGGAACAACTGGCAAGCGAGGATGTCGAGATGATCCTGGTCAAGAACGGCGACCACCGCCTGTCCTCGCCTGCCGATATCGCAAGGCTCTGGCAGGTTCTCGACAGCCTGGCCGAGAAATTGGCGGAATAGGCCGATGGACGAGCCCTTCAAGGAGCGGGAGCATTGGGCTCGCGTCGCGGCGGAATGGATTGCCTGGGCGCGCTCCCCCAGGCATGACGCCTTCTGGGCCTATCGCGAGGCACTGCTAGCCTATCTCGGCAAGGGCTGCGGCAAGGCGCTGGAGGTCGGATGCGGCGAAGGCCGCATCTCCCGCGAGTTGAAAGGCCTGGGATACCGCGTCACCGCATTGGACGCGGTCGCCGAGCTTGTCGAAGCGGCCCGTCAGGCGGAATCCGCCCACGCCTATGCCGTGGCGGATGCCCGCGACCTCCCGTTCGAGGACGGCGGCTTCGACCTGGTCGTCGCCTATAACGTCTTGATGGGCGTAGAGGATGTCCCTGGGACGCTGAAGGAGATCCGGCGGGTCATGCGTCCCGACGGGCAGCTTTTCATTTCCATCGTGCATCCGTTCCGGGACCGGGGAAATTTCGTCACGTCGCAGCCCGATGCTCCCTTCGTGCTGAAAGACACCTATTTCGGGCGCCAGCGCTTCGAAGGGGTTGAGGAACGGGACGGCCTGCGGATGCATTTCGCCGGATGGTCGCAGCCTCTGGAGGCCTATGCGGCCGCCCTGGAAAAGGCTGGCCTGGCCATCACCTCCCTGCGCGAACCGATCCCCGATCACGGCGAAGGCGAGGAACATCTGAAGCAATGGACGCGCATTCCCATGTTCCTCTGGCTCAAGGCGCGCCCGCTCGGTTCCGCCGAAGCATGAGCCGAGCGGCCCGGGCAGGCGCATCAGCCGGGAAAGGCCTCGACCGGAAACCTTAACCGCACCACCGTCCCCTCGCCTTCGCGGCTGTCGATCTCCATGCGGCCGCCGTGAAGCTCGACGAAGGATTTCGCCAGAGGCAGGCCCAGCCCGGTGCCGCCGTAGCGGCGGGAAAGGCGGCTGTCGACTTGGCCGAAGGGCTGCAGGGCACGGGCGAGGCCTTCGGGGCTCATACCGATGCCGGTATCGGCGACGGTGATGAGGACGCCGCCCTCCTCGGCGCAGACGCTGACATCGACACTGCCGCCGGGCGGGGTGAACTTGATGGAATTGGCGATCAGGTTCAGCAGCACCTGCTTGATGCGCAGCGGGTCGGCGTCCAGCACCGGCAGGACCGGGGCGATATCGGCGGAAAGCGCCACCCCGGCCTCGGCCGCGCGGTCCTGAAGCAGCCGCATCACCGCCTCGACCACGCAACTCAGCATGACCTTCTCGCAGCGCAGCTCGAACTTGCCCGCCTCGACCTTGGCGAGGTCCAGGATGTCGTTGATGACCGCCAGCAGATGCCCGCCCGACTGGGCGATATCGGCGAGATATTCACGGTAGCGGGGCGAGCCAAGGGGGCCGAAGACCTCGCTGCGCATCATGTCGGAGAAGCCGATGATAGCATTGAGCGGCGTGCGCAATTCGTGGCTCATATTGGCCAGGAACTCGCTTTTCGCGCGGTTGGCCATTTCCGCCTGTTCCTTGGCCGCCGCCAGTTCGCAAGTGCGCTCGGCGACCCGGCTTTCCAGTTCCTCATGCGCCCGCGCCAGTTCCTCATGGGCGCGGGAAAGCGCCTCGTGCGCCTCCCGCAGGCGTTCCTCGCGCGCCTTCATCTCGGTGATGTCGCCCACCGAGCCGACCATGCGATAGGCCCGCCCCTTCTCGTCGCGCAGGGCCAGCCCGCGCGTCAGCACCCAGCGCCAGCCACCGCCCGGAATCTGGACGCGGTATTCGCATTCGAAATGATCGCTGAAGCCCTTCAGATATTCGATCAACCGGGTGCGATAGAGCACGCGGTCCTGGGGGTGGATGACATGCAGCCATGCCTCGCTGGTGGTGCGCACCGTCTCGGCTTCCATCCCCAGGATCGAAAGCAGCCGGGCCGAAAGGTAGAGTTCCCTGGTGGTGGCGTTCCAATCCCACAGCCCCTCGTTGGGGCCGCGCATGGCCAGCGCGTAACGTTCCTCGCTCTCGCGCAGGGCCTGCTGGATGCGCGCCGACTTTTCCCGTTCGGCTTCGAGTTCGGCGATACGCTTTTCCAGACGCGCGATCTTCTCGGCGTCGGTTTCCACGACCGATGAAATCACTCCCATTGGCGCCTCCCTTGGCGCCCTTTTTTTATCCGGCGCCCTTATTGGAAAAGGATTACACCACAGAGGGATAGCCGCCGCCAAGACCCATCCATCGTCAGAAAGACGAGCCGGGCTGCTTCAGGAACTCGATCTCTTCGGGCGTGCTGGGACGGCCCAGGATGGCGTTGCGATGGGGGAAACGGCCGAAACGCTCGATCACCTCGAGATGGCGGCGGGCGTAGTCCAGCCCTTCGGGATCATCCTCCCAACGCTCGAACAGCGCCACCGACATCCGCTGGTTCGCCAGGCTCTCGCTATGCTCGAAGGGCAGGTAGAGGAATCGCCGCGCCTCCATCGGCAGGGTTTCGTCCCAGCCCTGGCTCACCGCGCGCTGCGCAAGGCGCAGGGCCAGGTCGTCGCCCTCGAAGGCGCGCGGCGTGGCGCGGTACATGTTGCGCGGAAACTGGTCGAGCAGCAGGATCAGCGCCAGCATGGTCTCCGGATGCTCTTCCCACTCCCCCAGTTGACCGGCGCGTGCCTTTTCGTAATCCTGCTCGAAACGCTGACGGATGGCTTCGTCGAAGGCCGCGTCCGGGGCGAACCAGCGAGGCTTGGTGCTGTCGTCGAACCAGAAATCCAGGATCTCGCGGGCCCGGGCTTTGCTCATCTCGTCCTCCTTCGCCATTGTTTCGACACATCGACCGGCATTATGCGATGCCAGCGACAGCGTGAGAATGCGGGATAAAGGAGAGGAAGCCGCGCATGAAAAAACTTCTCATAGCCGTGGCTGCCATCGCCCTGCTGGGTGGCGGCGCCGTCGTCGCCCTGCCCCTGCTGGTTCCCGCCGAGGCGATCCGCGACCGTGTCGCCGCCGAGATCGAACGCAGCACCGGGCGCCGCCTAGATGCGGGCGAAGTCTCCATCGCCGTCTTCCCCAACCTCGCTGTCGAGATCGCCGACCTGCGCCTGGCCGACGCGCCGGGCCGCAGCGGCGACATGGTGGCGCTCGACCGCCTGACCGTCTCGGTCAAGCTGCTGCCGCTGCTGTCCGGCCGCGTGGAGCTGGACAGCTTCATCCTTGACCGCCCGGTCGTCGCCCTCGCCACCGACCGCCAGGGCCGGGGCAATTGGGAATTCGGCGAAGGCACCGGCGGCAATGCGCAGCAAGGCGACGGCGGCGGGCTGGGACTGAAGGACCTGGCCCTGGGCGAGGTGCGCATCAACGACGGCACGATCACCTATCACGATGCCCAAAGCGGCCAGACGCAGGAAGTGCGGAATGTCTCGCTGACCGTCGAACTGGACAGCCTGGACCAGCCGCTGACGGCCAAGGGCAGCCTGACTTGGCGCGAGCGCAAGCTGTCGCTGAACCTGACCGCCCAGCAACCCCGCGCCTTGATCGAAGGCGGCGAGACTCCCCTGCGCCTGGCCCTGGATTCCGATCTGGTGAAGACCAGCCTGGACGGACGCCTGGTGCAGGGCGAGACGCCGCGCATCGACGGCAAGATCGACCTTTCCGTCCCCGCCCTGCCCGAACTGGCGGCCTGGGCCGGGCAGCCCCTGGACATGCCCGTGGAACTGGGCGGCGTGACGCTGAAAGGCAGCCTCGCCGCCTCGCCCGCCAGCATCGCCTTGTCCCAGACCAAGCTGACCCTGGACGAGGTCACCGCCGAGGGCGATATCGCCGTCGCCCTGAACGGCCCGCGCCCACGCCTGACCGGCACTCTGGCCCTCGGCCCGCTGATGCTCGACCGCTATCTGCCGCCGCCCGCCGAGGAAGCGGCTCCCTCCTCTTCCGCCGCCGCCGGATGGAGCGACGCGCCGCTGGACCTCTCCGCCCTGAAAACCGCCGATGCCGATCTGGGGCTCTCCGTCGCCTCCGTCCAGGTACGCGACATCAAGATCGGCGCCAGCACGGCCCGGCTGGTCCTGAACAACGGCAAGCTGGAAATCGACCTGACGGAAACCGCCCTCTATGACGGCAAGGGTAAGCTGCGCCTCGTCCTCGACGGTTCGGGCGCGGTGCCGGGCATTGAGGCGCAATGGGCGCTGACCGGGCTGAAGGCCCAGCCCTTCCTGACCGATGCCGCGGGCTTCCAGCGGCTGATCGGCATGGCGGCCACCGACGGCCGCATCCAGGGCCGGGGTAGCAGCGAACGCGAGATCGTCTCCTCCCTGAACGGGGAAGGCAGCCTCAGCTTCACCGACGGCGCCATCGCCGGCTTCAATCTGGCGGGCATGGTGCGCAACGTGCAGGCCGCCTTCATCGGCGCCTCCTTGTCCAACGAACCCCAGCAGACCGATTTCACCGAATTGACGGGGCGCTGGACGATGCAGAACGGCACCCTGCGCAACAACGACCTGTCGCTGCTCTCGCCCCTGCTGCGGGTGGGCGGTGAAGGCATCGTCAACCTGCCCCAGCGCCGGGTCGATTACCGCATCGAACCCAAGGCCGTGCCTTCGCTGGAGGGCCAGGGCGGACAGGCGGAACTGACCGGCCTGCTGGTTCCCGTGGTGGTGGACGGGCCGTGGGATGCCCTGTCCTTCCGCCCCGATCTAGGCGCGGTGGTCCGCGACCGGGTGGAACGCCGCCTGATCGGCGACCATCCCGCCGTGGACATCCTTCCCACGCCCACGACGCCCTCGCCATCGCCCTCGGGAAGCAATCCCCTGACCGATACCCTGCGCGGCATCCTGGGCGAGAAGAAGGGCGAGCCGGCGACGCCCACTCAGTAAATCAGGGCGGGCCCGAACAGGAGGGGATGCAGCCAGATCAGCAGGGCGTAGAGCGCTAGGCCGATCGCCACCGGCCACAGCATCCCCTCGCGGCCCAGACGATTGCGCCCGGCCAGGACCGCCGCGAAAGGCAGGTTCGACGTGACCGCCGCCAGCCTAGCGAAAGCCAGGGGATCGCGGCGGCGCAGCTTCCTGTCGATGGCGACCGTTCCGCCCAGGGCCAGGACCAGGATGCCGCCGAACAGAATCAGCGAGGCGGCATCCCCGTTGGCCAGCAGATGCAGCCCGGCCCACAGGCCCGTGCCCCACATCATGGGATGGCGGGTGACCGCGAAGATGCCCAGCCGGTTCGGGTCCAGCCCGTCCGTCCGGCCGGTGGTCGCGGTGGGATTGTCCCTGCGCAGCGATCCGGCGAACAGGACCAGCGCGACGGGCATGAAGGTCAGGGACAGATGCCGCGACCAGACGGCGGGCATCCAGAATTCCACATAGGGCGCCTGCCGGTAGGACAGGATCAGCCAGGCCAAAGCGGCCAGGGACAGCAGCGAGAAGACGCCAAGGAAGCCTTTCTCGCCCAGCCGCCCCGCCAGATATCCGCGCAAGGGCGTGCTGGACAGCAGGAAATGCCCGCCGGTGAAGGCGAGCGCGGCCAGGGAGAGTTCCGTCAGCGAGGCGGTGAACATTCCGGCATCCTACGCACCCGGCTTTGCCCCTTCCAGCGGTTTAACAGGCCGAATAGCGTCCCGGCTTGTGGTAGAAGGCCAGAACCAGGTTCAGGCAGATCACCGCCAGCACCGACAGCAGCACCTGACGCGGTTCCAGCAGCATGAAGGCCGCCGCGACCACGCAGCAATCGGCCACCATCAGCACCCGTCCGGCGCGCCAACCGAAGCGTTCCTGCAGATAGACCGCCGCCGTGGCGAAACCGCCCAATCCCGCATGGTGGCGGATCAGTGCCAGCATCCCCATGCCGCAGAGCAGGCCGCCCAGGACGGCGGCGAAATAGGGATTGACCTGGTCCAAGGTTACGAACAGGGGCAGAAGCATCACCTCGATGGACAGCATGGCCGTCGCGAGGATCGAGCGCAGCAGATAGGCCCGGCCGAAAACCAGATAGGCGAAAGTGAAGAAGGGAAGATTGAGAAGAAAGAAGATCAGGCCGAATTCAAGCCCGGCGCCGAAATGGGCCAGGAAGGCAAGTCCGGCGGTTCCCCCGATCCCCAGCCCCGAAGCCTTGAGGAAGGCGAGGCCCAACGCGATGAACAGGGTTCCCATCAGAAAGGCGAGAGCGTCCTCGAAGGGCGTGTGAGCAAGCGTAGGAGTGGATGCCATGCTTATCTCCTCTCCGGCGATGGAAGAGCACCTCTAGATAAGACAGCATTGTTGACCTATTCCTCCAGATCAAGAAGATTCTCCGGAATAGGCCTTTTTCCCCGCAGTCTCTCCGCTGCAAGTTCTCCGTGCATCATCCGTATGGAATGGGACCTGTCCTAATTGCTGACGGAGCCGATACCGCTCGCAATAAACCGTCACCCCCGCGAAAGCGGGGGTCCATGTTGAAGTGCATGGAGATGCGAGCCGCCAGAGAGGGATGAAGCGGCTCCATGGACTCCCGCTTGCGCGGGAGTGACGAGGAAAAGGGTTTGGGAAAAAGCTTTATCGGCAGGCCAAGGCTTGCTTCTACAGGCCCCGCAGGCTGCGCCAGGTCCGGGCGAGGCGTTGGCCTTCCGCGACATCCTGCTTGCTCAGGGTCTTCCTGAGGGCCTCCATCTCGGCGGCGGCCTCGCGGCTGCCGAAATGGCGGGCGAGATCCAGATACATGAAGGCCTGGCGGTTGTCCTGGGGCAAGCCGGTACCCGCCAGATGCAGGCGGCCCAGTTGCAGCAGGGACGGCGGATAGGCCTTGTCGGCGGCAAGGCGCAGATATTCGAGGGCACGCACGATATCCAGGCTGGCCTCGATCCCGCCCAGGTGATCCAGCCCCAATTGATGCCAGGCGGCGGGCAGTTCCTGTTCGGCCGCCAGCCGCAACCAGCGCGCCGCCTCGCGCGATGCGGGGGACAGGCCGGTGCCGTCCCGCAGCGCCAGGGCCAGCCAATAGCGGGCCTCGGCATCACCGGCTTCGGCCAGCGGCCGCAGCCAGCGCTGCGCATCGGCGGGATTGGCGGGCAGGCCGATGCCCTGGACCAGCAATTTCCCCAGCATCAACTGGGACGGCACGTCCCCCTGACGGGCGGCGGCCATGTACCAGCGGGCGGCTTCGGCCTCGTCCTTCCTCGCTCCCTTCTCGCCCCTCATCAGGCGCGCCGCGACCAGGCGCTGGGCCTCCAGGTCTCCGGCTTCGGCCCGCTTGCGGTGCCAGGTCATCGCCTCGGAAAGGTCGCGTTCCACCGGACGGCCGGTTTCATAGGCCTCGGCAAGGAATTTCACCGCCTCGGGATGTCCCTGCTCCCCGGCGTCGCGCAGCCATTTCATGCCCAGCGGCAGATTGACGCGGGTGCCCCGGCCGTTGAGCAGCATCAGGCCGAGTTGGTACTGCGCCTCGGCATTGCCGTCGCGGGCGGCGTCGTTGAATTCGCGGAAGGCAATGGCGAACTGCCCCTCCTCCAGCGCCTGACGCGCCGCCGCCATGTCGGCATGAGCGGGGGCGGCAAGGAAAAGCGACATCAGACTGGCTGCGACAGTCTTCTTGATCATAATCCTGATCGACCTTTCACAACAGGCATGGAAGAGCGAGAGCGGCGGCGATCCCCTGCCGCGCCTGATATCCTATATTCCGGCAGTGGTAAAGCGGGTGCTAATTCTTGGGCGCGCAGCGGTCGATAAAGCGGGCCAACTCGATGTCCCGGCGGCTCAACCCTCCCACATCATGAGTCGCGAGAGTAATTTCGACGCGATTGTAGACATTGAACCATTCCGGATGGTGGTCCATCTTCTCGGCCATCAGGGCGATGCGCGTCATGAAGCCGAAGGCGGCGTTGAAATCGGGGAAACGGAAAGCGCGGGTGATGGCATCGCGCCCCTCGACCATCCGCCAGTCCGGCAAGCCCGCCAGGGCCTCGGCGCGTTCGTCATCGGTCAGTTTTGCCATGCTGTTCCTCCTCTTCCCTTTGGCCCAGAAGGTGGGACGGCTTGGCGCCTTCATCAACCCGCTGTAAGGTTGCCGGATGAGACGCCATACTACCCCGCCGACCATCGCCGAGATGGAAGCCATCGCCGACGAGGCCTTTCACAGCATCCCCGAGGAACTGCGCCGCCATGTGGGCAACGTGGTGATCCAGGTGGAAGACTTCCCCACCGAGGAGGTCGGGCGCGAGATGGGGCTGGAAAGCCCGTTCGACCTGCTGGGCCTGTATCAGGGCGTGTCGCTGGACCGCAAGAGCCTGCTCGATCCCGGCGGCCATATGGACATGATCTTCCTCTACCGCCGCCCCATCCTGGATTACTGGTGCGAGTCCGAGGAAGACCTCACCCATGTGGTCCGCCATGTGCTGATCCATGAGATCGGCCATCACTTCGGCCTGTCCGACGAGGACATGGACGCGATCGAGAACCAGGACTGATCCGACGAAGAACAAGAAGAACACGAGGAAACCGCCGCGAATGCCCATCGCCCCCCTGCCTGCCGAAGCCCTGTACCGACGCTGCGACGAAAGTCTGCTCCCCTTCGAGACCACTGCCGAACTTCCCGACCTGAGCGAGCCCTTCGGCCAGGACCGCGCCGTCGAGGCCATCCGCTTCGGCATCGGCATCCGGGCGCATGGCTTCAACCTGTTCGCGCTGGGCCCGGAAGGCACCGGCAAGAGCAGCATGATCCGCCAGTACCTGACCGCCGCCGCCACGGACCAGAACGCGCCGGACGACTGGGTCTACGTCAACAATTTCGACAAGCCGCACAAGCCCTGGGCCCTGCGCCTGCCGCCCGGCTGCGGCCCCGAACTGAAGAAGGGCATGGAGACGCTGGTCGAGGATCTGGGCCTGGCCCTGCCGGCGGTCTTCGAGAGCGAGGAATACCGCACCCGCAAGCAGGTCATCGAGGCGCAGTTCAAGGAATATTCCGACAACGCCTTCGCCACCGTCCAGGCCCAGGCGGCCGAGCATTCCATCGCCCTGCTGCGCACCCCGGTGGGCTTCGCCCTCGCCCCCATGCGCGGCGAGGAGGTCTTGAGCCCCGAGGATTTCCAGAAACTGCCCGAGGACGAGCAGAAGACCTTCCGCGAACATATCGCCCGCCTGCAGGAGCAGCTGGAACAGGCCCTGAAAGCTCTGCCCCAGCACGAACGGGAAAGCCGCGAGAAGCTACGCCGGCTCGACCAGGAAACGGCCCAGGGCAGCGTGGACCGGCTGATGGAAAACCTGCGCCGCCGCTGGCAGGACCACGAGGGCGTGAGCCGCTATCTCGATGCCGTGCGCGACGACGTGATCGAGCATGTGGGCGACTTCCTTGATCCCGATGGCGGCGAGGAACGCCATCCCAACGGCCCGGTGCCGCGCAAGCTGTCCCAGCATCCCGCCTTCCGCCGCTATCAGGTCAACCTGCTGGTGACCAACGGCCATCACAAAGGGGCACCGGTGGTGTTCGAGGACAATCCCACCATGCCCAGCCTGGTGGGACGGGCCGAGCATATCGCCCAGTTCGGCGCCCTGCTGACCGACTTCACCCTGATCAAGGGCGGCAGCCTGCACCGCGCCAATGGCGGCTATCTGGTGATCGAGGCCCACAAGCTGCTGATGCAGCCCTTCGCCTGGGAGGCGCTGAAGCGCGCCCTGCGCGGCGGGCGGATCACCATCGAGGGGCCGGGCGAGAATATGGGCCTGCTATCCACCGTGTCGCTGGAGCCGGAGCCGATCCCGCTGGACGTCAAGGTGGTGCTGACCGGCGAGCCCATGCTCTATTACACGCTCAGCCATTACGATCCGGAATTCTCCGAACTCTTCAAGGTGGCCGCCGATTTCGATTGGCGCACCGAACGCACCGAGGCGGCCATCCAAGCCTATGCCCGCCTTGCCGGCACCCTGTCCCGCCAGGAAAAGCTGCGCCCGCTCCATCGTGGCGCGGTGGCGCGCATCATCGAACATGCCTCGCGCCTGGCCGAGGACGTCGAGAAGCTCTCCACCCACATGGCCAGCCTGGGCGACCTGGTGCGCGAGGCCGATTACTGGGCCGGGCAGGAAGGTGCGGACATCGTCGAGCGCCGCCATATCCAGAAGGCCATCGACGCCCATAGCTTCCGCTCCGACCGCGTGCGCTCGCACATACTCGAGGAAATCCATCGCGGCACGGTGCTGATCGACACCTCGGGTGAAGTCTGCGGCCAGATCAACGGCCTAGCGGTGATGGAACTGGGCCGTTTCTCCTTCGGCCATCCCAGCCGCATCACCTGCCGCGTCCATCCCGGCAAGGGCGAGGTGCTGGATATCGAGCGAGAAGTCGAGATGGGCGGGCCGCTGCACAGCAAGGGGGTGATGATCCTGTCCGCCTTCCTGGCCTCGCGCTTCGCCCTCAAGGGGCCGCTGTCGCTGTCGGCCAGCCTGGTCTTCGAGCAATCCTACGGCGGCATCGACGGCGACAGTGCCTCCTCGACCGAACTGTACGCCCTGCTCTCGGCCCTGTCCGAACTGCCGATCCGCCAGAACCTCGCCGTCACCGGATCGGTCAACCAGTTCGGCCAGGTCCAGGCCATCGGCGGCGTGAACGAGAAGATCGAGGGCTTCTTCGACGTCTGCAAGGCGCGCGGCCTGGACGGCAGCCACGGCGTGCTGATCCCCGCCTCCAACGTCAAACATCTGATGCTGCGCACTGACGTGGCCGAGGCCTGCGCCCAGGGCCTGTTCCACATCTATCCGGTCGAGACCATCGACCAGGGCATCGAGCTTCTGACCGGCGTCGAGGCGGGCCTAGCCGACGAGAAAGGCGACTTCCCCCTGGGCAGCGTCAACCGCCGCGTGGCCGCCCGGCTGAACGCCTTCACCCGCATCCTGATGGCCAATGCCCCCGGCGAGGAAAGACGGGATCGTTCGTCATGACCACGCCGCCGTCCAGCGACCTGCCGCACGCCTTTCACCGCATCGTGGTGGCCGTCGACGCCTCGCCGCTCAGCCTCATGGCGCTGGAGGCCTCGGCGGCGCTGGCGCAGCGGTCGCATGCCGAACTGACCGCGCTTTTCATCGAGGACGTGAACCTGCTGCGCCTCGCCTCCTATCCCGAGGCCTACAGCTACAGCCTCACCACCGCCCAGCGCCGCAGCCTGGAAGCCGACGTGGTGGCCCAGGCGATGAAGCTGCAACAGGCTGCCGCCCGCCGCGCCCTCGACGATGCCGCCCGTCGCTTCGGCCTGACCGCCCGTTTCGAGGCCCGGCGCGGCCTGATTGCACCCGAGATGATCCAGGCCTCCGCCGCCTGCGACCTGCTGGTCGCCGGATGGAGCGGCCGCCCCGGCCTGCCGCTGGGGCGCAGGGCCCGCCTGGGCACCGTCGCCCGTGCCCTGTTGGGCAAGGCCGCCGCTCCCGTCTTCCTGCTGCGCCATTCCCTGCGCAGCCACGACCCGGTGCTGGTCGCCTATGACGGCAGCGCCGCCGCCCGCCGCGCCCTCGACCTCGCCGCCGCCCTGGCCGCGCAAAGCGACGGCGACCTGGAAATCCTGATCCCGGCGGCAGACCCGGCCTCGGCCGACGAACTGGAACACCAGGCCCGCGCCATCCTGGCCGCCCTCGGCTTGCCCGCCACCAGCCAGCGCTTCACCGCCACCGACCTCGCCGCGCCCTGCCGCCGCTACGACCATTCCCTGCTGGTCGCCCCGCTCGACCTGCTGCCTCCGGCGGAGGATTTGCCGTGCTCGGTGGTGGCGGTGCGGTAGGATTTCTTGAGCGCTGCCCAGCGTTCTGCGGGATGGTATAAGGGTAGAAACAGGCGGAGAGGATATCGAAGAAGACACAGATGAACACAGATAAACACAGATGGGCATTGGAGCCAGAGGAGCCTTTTATTTCTTGACCTCCTCCCTTCTCTCGCGAAAAACCAGGAAATATCCCCCCTTCCATCTGTGTTTATCTGTGTCCTCTAACAGGCTGCGGAAAAGTCAGCTCTGTCTGCACGGAATCGCCACTCCCGCGAAAGCGGAAAGGACGGAGGAAATCCAAAAGGATCAAACCTTTGCGGGTTTGGGCGGCACCCGGTCTTACTCTTCCCGCAACCGCTGCACCTGCCGGGCCAGGTCCTGCCAGGGCCGGATATCGAAATAGCGCCGCGCCCGGCCCGAGGGCGACGGCACCACGTAAAGCGGGATACCGTCCAGGGTTTCGGCTTGCAGGCCATAGGGCATGCTGCGGTGGCCGAGATAATTGGCGGCGGCGAATTTGCTGTCGAAGGCGATCAGCTTGGGGCGGTAGCGCCGCATCTTCTCGGCAAAGCCCGCCGCATCGAAGGCCGATAGGCTGAGTTCGGAATCCGCGCCCCATTCGGTCTTGTTCAGGTCGGTCAGGCCGATGCCGTAATCCAGCACACGGGGGTAGTCCTGCGGGACCAGTTGCCTGGGCGTCAGGCCGACCTCGAACAGGGTCCTCCAGAAGATGTTGCCGGGATGTGCGTAATAGGCCTTGGCCTGTTCCGAGACGCGGCTGGGCGCGGTGCCGCACAGGACGAGGTGCAATCCCTCCGCCAGGACGTCGGGCAGGATCATCTTATATCCGCCACCATACGCCGCAATTCCGGCAAGACCTCTTCCTCGAACCACGGATTCTTCTTCAGCCAGAAAGTCGTTCGCCAGCTGGGATGGGGCAGCGGCAGGTAATCGGGCAGGTAGTCGCGCCAGGCCGCCACCGTCTCGGTCATGCTGCGCTTCGCCCGCTTGCCCAGGTAGTAATTCTGCGCATAGGAGCCGACCAGCAGGATCAGGCGCAGGTCGGGCAGGAAGGGCCGCAGGCGGGGATGCCAGAGCGGCGCGCATTCCGGACGCGGCGGCAGGTCGCCGCCCTTGGGATGGCGGCCGGGATAGCACAGCCCGGCGGGAATGATAGCGATGCGCGAGGAATCGTAGAATTCCTCGCGGTCCATCCCCAGCCATTGCCGCAGACGGTTGCCCGAGGGATCGTTCCAGGGAATGCCGGTCTCATGCACCGCCGTCCCCGGCGCCTGGCCGACGATCAGCAGGCGGGCAGTGGATTCGACCCGCAGGGTCGGACGCGGCCCCAGTGGCAGATGCGCCTCGCACAGGCGGCAGGCGCGGATTTCGGCAAGCAAGCGGTCCAAGGGCAGGTTCACTCGACCCACAGCCCCCGCTGGCGGTGCCAGTCCTCGATGGAATCGACGGGATAGAGATCGAAGGTCTCGTCCTCCGGCCCGATCTGGGGCTCGACCCAGCTTGCCTTGTAGCGCAGCATCAGATGCACCTTGTCGGGCGGCACCGGCAGGTCGGTGTCGATGGCCGAGGCGAAGGGAAAGACCCAGTCCGGCCATTCCGGATCGAACAGCCAGAGCGCGCTGCCGCATTGGACGCAGAAATGGCGCTGGCCGCTGCTGGTATGGCATTGGCCACTTTCGTCCCGGATCTCGGCCCGGTAGACGCGCAGGGAATCCCGTCCCCGCAGCACGGTCAGGGACTTGGCATCGCCCATGATGTTGATGGCATAACCGCCGCCGCCGTCGGTCTTGCGGCAGATCGAACAATAGCAGCGCTGATAGGGATGGGGCGTATGGCTGTCCACGGCGAATTTGACGGCCCCGCAGCGGCAGGAGCCTTGCAGTTTCATGGGCATGACGGCATCTCCCTGATTTCCGACAGACGCTTTGGCGCCTTCCCTGTCGATATCAAGCGGCGGCGTCACGCCTGCAAGGGGTCCTGGGCCGGATCGAAAGCGACGGGAACGGGCCGGACCGGCGGAATCGCCGCGGCATGCCAGCGGCGCAGCAGCCCCACATCCACCCATTCCGCACCATGGCTCTCGCCCGAGAAGATGGTGAAGGGGCGGCCCGGTTCTCCCAGATCGCTGATGACCGCCTGCGCACCGGTGAAGTCCTCGTGGCTGCTCCACGCGCTGCGCGTCACCACCGTCGGCACGCCCGCCCCCAGTGCGGCCAGCATGCCCTTGCGGGAATCCTCGATGGCGATGCAGGCTTCCGGCGGCAGGCCCAGCCGTTCCAGGGCCGTCTCATAGATGTCGGGATGGGGCTTCTTGCGCTCGACCTGATCGCCCGCGACGATCACCTCGAACCAGTCCGCCGCCTGGCGCCCGATGGCATGGCGCAGCAAGGCGGTGACATTGACCGGATAGGTGGTGGTGGCGATTGCCAGCCGCACCCCCTTCGAGCGCGCCTCCGTCAGCAGGCGCAGCACGCCCGGCCGCAGGGCCAGGCCCTGATGCGCCAGGTTGCGCAGATAGCGCGCCGTCTTGTCGCGGTGCATCTGCGTGATCAGGCGGTCGGTATATTCGTATTGCAGCATCGAAGGATGATGCCGGGACAGGAAAAGGCGCAGCCTTTCCTTTCCGCCCGCCACGTCGAGCAGCGTGCGATAGAGCGGCAGATCCCAATGCCAGCCGGTGTTGTATTCCTTGAAGACGGCATTGAAGGCTTGGCGATGCGCCTCCTCGGTCTCGGCTATGGTGCCGTCTACATCGAAGATGATTGCCTTCAGTGTCATGGATCCCATCATCCTGCCCTGCCCGCCCGGGTGGGACGAGATATACCCGATTACCCTAATCCTCGTATTTGAGCCAATGTTTTTCGTGTATATTGCGTCTCTTGATCGGAGAGGCGGTTGCGCCATATCCACTGGGTTTGCCAAGAACGAAGTTGGGAGAGGGTTCGAGATGAAGAGAAGCAAGGCTGTCGCGCTGACCACCATGGCTGCCAGCGTGTTCGTGCTGACCGCCTGCCAGGATGACAGTGTCGAAGCTGCGGTCTACCGCTCCGTGGACCACTGCATCTCGGACGGCGCCTTCACCCTCGAATATTGCGAAAGCAATTTCGCCCAGGCCGCCGCCCGTCACGAGGAAGTGGCGCCGAAATTCACCAGCCGCGAGCAATGCGAAGCCGAATTCGGCGTCGGCCAGTGCGAAGCCGGTGGCGAACAGGTCGCCCAGGGCGGCGGAGGCGGCTTCTTCATGCCCATGATGATGGGCTATCTGATGGGCAGCATGATGAATCGCGGCGCCGCGACCCAGCCCCTCTATCCGGCCCAGGGCGGCGGCATGCAGACCGCCGAGCGGACCAGCGTCGGCAACAATACCGGCATCACCAACGTGCCGCGCACCGCCACCGCCGCGCCCACCGTCAAGACCTCGACCGTCTCGCGCGGGGGCTTCGGCTCGACGGCGACCAGCACGTCCCAACGGTCCGGCAGCATGAGCTACGGCGGCTAGGTCATCATGAAGCGTATTCCCGTCGCCGAACGCCCCAATTGGCGCGCCCAGGCCGAAGCCCTGGGCTTCTCCTTCCATTCCGTCGGCGGACAGACCTATTGGGACGAAAGCGCCTATTACCAGTTCACCCTGCGCCAGATCGAGGATGATCTGGAAGCCCCGACCGCCGAACTGGAGCAGATGTGCTTCGCCGTGGTCGAGCGTGCGCTTGGCGACAACGCCCTTCTTTCGAAACTGGGCATCCCCGCCCATTTCCACGACTATCTGCGCGCCAGTTGGGGCCGCCAGGAAAAGAACCTCTACGGCCGCATGGACTTCGCCTATGACGGCACCGGCCCGGCCAAGCTGCTGGAATACAACGCCGATACCCCGACCTCGCTCTATGAAAGCGCCACCTTCCAGTGGATCTGGCTGGAGCAGGCCATGGAGAAGCGGCTGATCCCGCATGGCTGCGACCAGTACAATTCCATCCACGAGCATCTGGTCGATGCGTTGAGCCGCTTCGGCATCGACGGCCCCCTGCACGTGACCTGCGCGCGCAATTCCAGCGAGGACCGCGCCACCGTCGCCTATCTGGCCGATTGCGCCGAACAGGCCGGGCTGGAAGCGCCCTTCCTCTATATCGACGAGATCGGCGTCGATCCCATCGGCCGCTTCACCGATGTCGACGACACCGTCATCACCCATCTGTTCAAGCTCTATCCCTGGGAATGGATCATGGGCGAGGAATTCGCCCAGCATGTGCCCGATAGCGGCGTGACCTTCATCGAACCTGCCTGGAAGCTGATCCTCTCCAGCAAGGGCCTGCTGCCCCTGCTGTGGGAAATGTTCGAGGGCCATCCCAACCTGCTGCCCGCCTATTTCGAGGATGACCCGGCCGCCTCCTCCTTGGGCGGCTCCTACGCCCGCAAGCCGCTGTTCTCGCGCGAGGGCGCCAATGTCGAGCTGATCCGTCCCGGCAGCGAAACCGTCACCGCCCCCGGCCCCTATGGCGCGGAAGGCTATATCCGCCAGGCCCTGCATCCCCTGCCGGAATTCGACGGCAACCACACCGTCATCGGTTCCTGGACCGTCGCCAGCCAGCCCTGCGGCATCGGCATCCGCGAGGATTCCGGTCCGATCACGCGCGACACCTCGCGCTTCCTTCCCCATGTGATCCTGGACTGACTCACTTTCGGAGGGGGCTCGCCGCCGCAGGGATGAGCCCCCTGGAGATCCTTCCGGAGAAGGCTATATGCCTTCCATCCCCAAGGAGGAATGGAATGATCGGTTTGCTGCGTGCTGGTTTCATCATGCGGAAGATGGTTCGGCTCTGGCCCATGGCCACCGAGATTCTGGCCGCCGTCTATGCTGCCCGTGACCCGCGCACGCCCATGCGGGCGAAAGCCATCCTGCTGGCCGCCCTGGCCTATCTGTTCATGCCCATCGACATCATCCCCGATGTCCTGCTCGGCTTCGGCTGGCTCGACGACATCGCGGTGCTGCTCGCCGCCCTGAAGATGGCCGGCCCGCACATCACCGAGGAACACCGCGCGAAAGCCCAGGCCGGGCTGGGCCGGATGCCCTTCTCGCGGGGGCGGGCGCAGGCGTAACATTGTCGGGTACAGGCGATGGTCCGCTCACCCTTCGAGACGGCTGCTTTGCAGCCTCCTCAGGGTGAGGCTAATTTCTTTATATTCCTGAATAAGATAGACCTCATGCTGAGGAGCCCCGCAGGGGCGTCTCGAAGCATGGGCAAGCGCTCGCCTCTCCCCGAGGTCCAGGAGGCCAAGCCTCCTGGCGGGTTTGGGCAGAGCCCAAGTAATTCCCTCCCTTACTCCCCGACCAGACGGTAGCAGGGGCGATATTCGTCCCTGTTGATCTTCATGCGGCCCTGCTCGACGAAGGTGCGCAGCAGCTCGTCCAGGTCGTCCATCAAGGCGCGGGGGGCGCGGATCTCGTAGGGACCGTGCTCGTCGATCTCCTTGATGCCTTCCGCCTTCACATTTCCCGCCACCAGGGCCGAGAACATGCGCCGCAGATTGGCCGCCAGCATGTGCTTGGGCTGATCCATCGACAGGTCCAGCTTCGACACGTTCTCGTGGGTGGGCGCGAAGGGATGCTGGAAGGCGGTGTCGATATGCAGCAGCCCGTTGAAATGCGGGTGGTCGTCATTGGCCCGGCGGAATTCCTCGACCACCTGGATGCCGCGCTTCATGCGCCGCGCCACCTCGGCGGGATTGCCGATGACGATCTCGTATTTCTCGCAGACCTCCTGGCCCAGCGTCCTGGCGATGAAGCGGTGGATCAGGTCGAAATAATTGCGGTACTTCTCCTCGGCCGTGAAGATCAGCGGGAAGGGAATCTCGCTGTTCTCCGGGTGCATCAGGATACCCAGCAGATAGAGGATCTCCTCGGCCGTGCCGACGCCGCCGGGATAGACGATGATGCCGTGGCCGCGCCGCACGAAGCCTTCCAGGCGCTTTTCGATATCGGGGAAGATCACCAGCGAATTGACCGAGGGATTGGGACTCTCGGCGGTGATGATGCCGGGCTCGGTCAGGCCCAGATACATGCCGTTGCCGACGCGCTGCTTCAGATGGCCCAAGGCGGCGCCCTTCATCGGCCCCTTCATGGCGCCCGGCCCGCAGCCGGTGCCGATATCGCAGCCGCGCAGGCCGAGATGATAGCCGACCATCTTGGAATATTCGTATTCCTCGCGCGTGATGGAATGGCCGCCCCAATTGACCACCATGGCCGGCGGGCGGTTGACGTCGATCAGGTTGGCGTTGCGGAAGATCGCAAAGACGGCATCGGTGATGCCCTGGCTGCTTTCCAGGTCATAGGCGGCGGTGCGCTGGACTTCCGAACGGAAGAAGACGATGTCGCGCAGCACGCTGAACAGATGCTCCTCGGTGCCCTGGTTCAGCTCGCCGTCGACGAAGACGTTTTCGTTGTAGGGAACATTGTGCAGCTCCAGCGACACCCCGCGCGAGGTGACCAGGATTCCGACGTCGAACTCCGTATAGCGCTCGAGGATCTTCTTGCTGTCGTCCATGGCCAGGCCGGTATTCAGCACGGCGATGCAGCACTGGCGGAAAAGCTCATGGACACCGTTATGACCGGCCTCTTGCAGGCTGGCGACCTCGGCGCGGGTCAGCGTGCGGAGGATGCCGCGCTTCGGCTCGACAAGGATGCGCTTTTTGTCAGACATGCGGCTTCTCCTCTAAGTCTCAGGGCGTACGGCCCAACCTGGCCTCACGGCGCAGGATATAGAAAGTCGAGGCGACGATGATAGCGGCCCCCACCGCCGTCCAGATACCGGGCATTTCGCTGAACGCCCAGTAACCGATGACCCCGGCGAACAGCAGCTGGAAATAATCGAGCGGCGTGACCAGCGTGGCCTCGCCCACGCGATAGGCCCGCACCGCAAGATACTGGCCGGCACTGCCCAGGGCGCCGATCAGGACCAGCAGCGCCAGCTGCCCGCCGGTCGGCGTCTGCCAAACCATGGCCGCCGGTATGGCCGAAACGACCGTCGCCGCGACGGTGAACCAGAACAGCATCGTCGCCGGCCGTTCCGTCTCCGTCATCTTCTTCACCATGGCCAGCGCCCCGGCCATGGCGAAGGCCGACAGCACCGCCCACAAGGCCGCCGGGCCCAGGCCCATCCCCGACCAGGGCTGCAAAATGACCAGCATGCCGATGAAGCCCACCAGCGTCGCCGCCCAGCGCCGCCAGCGCACCACCTCACCCAGGAACAGCACCGCCAGAACGATCATGAACAGCGGCTTGGTGAACAGGATGGCCGTCACCGCCGCCAGCGGCAATTGGGTAAAAGCATAGAAGCTGGTGATCATCGCGGTCACCCCCAGCACCGCCCGCAGCAGGTGGAGATGGGGCTTCTTGGTCTTCACCATGCCGATACCGCCCCGCATGGCGAAGGGCGCCACCAGAAGCAGGCCGAACAGCGCCCGGAAAAAGGCGATCTCGAAGGCATGCATCTCCTGCCCCAGCCCCTTGATCAGGCCGTTCATCGAGGCGAAGGAGGCTGCCGCGGCCAGCATCCACAAGGCCCCGCGCATGTTGCCGGACAGGGCGGCCAAGCCGCCGAGGGCGGTATTCGCGGGCTTTTCTGGAGGAACGGGAGCTTCGGTCTGCTGTGGCATCATGGAGAGAAGTATCTGTGTGCAGCGCACCTGGAAGGCAATGGCTTCCCTGCCCATCGGAGGAAGCTTGGCGCGCATATTAGGACAGAAGTACTGTGGATCAGCCGGACGGGGATGTCCAGCCACCATACCCTTGCGCTATCCTGTTGAAATCATCCCACCGACTTAGGCGCAGAAACCATCCAAAAGAAAGGGATATCCATATTCTCCCTGCCTTCTGCCCTTACGCCATAATGCCCTTGGACCTTGTTCTCCCGCAGCGCTATATTGAGACAATCCTTCACTGAAGATCCGCAATCATGCGCCGTTTGTTTCTGGCTAGTCTTGGCGTCGTCCTGGCGCTGTCCGCCCCCGCCTTCGCCTTCCAGCAGCAAGAAGGCAGCGGCGAGACGCGCCTGACCCGCGGCCAGACCGATCTGCGTTTCGATCTTTATGAAGGCCAGGGTGTCACGGCGGGCCTGCGCCTGCTGCCCGGCAACATCCAGCAACAGGAGGGTCCGGAAAGACGCGGCGCTTCTTCGCTGCGCATGGGCGGCTATGCCGAATATTCCCTGGACTCCTGGCGCTTCGATGTCGGCCTGGCGCCCGATCACATCAGCGGCACCGCCGCCGATCTGGGCGCTTCGTGGTCTGCCCCCCTCGCCCAGACCGGCGCGACCTATACCCTGCGCGTCGGCGCCGCCTATGGCGCGGGCAGCCTGTCCGACAGCTGGTTCGATGCCGACCAAACCTCGCTGACCCGCGAGGGCGACGTGAATCTCTCGGTCACCCTGTCGCGGCCGATCACCTCCAGCCTATCCGTCTCGGGCAGCGCCGCCGCCCGCCGCACCCTGCCCCTCGACGAAAGGGGCGAGGGCGAAAACCAGGTCCGCTTCGGCGCCGGGCTAGGCTGGCGCTTCTGATGGATGCGAACTGGATCCGCATCCTTGCAGGCTACAATGCCTGGGCCAATCACCGCCTCTACGGCGCCTGCGGCCAGTTGCCCGAACCGGCACTGACGCAAAGCCGCCCATCCTTCTTCGGCACGATCCTCGGCACGCTGAACCATGTTCTGGTCGGCGACAGGATATGGCTGGCGCGCATCGAGGGCCGGGAGGAGTCCATTCCCTCCCTCGACCATATCCTGCATCAGGACTTCGCCGAATTGTTCCAGGCCCGCAAGGAATTCGACGCCCGGATCATCGCGACGGTGGCGGAGTTCGACGATGCCCGGCTGGCCGCGCCGCTGATCTATCGCAACATGGCCGGCGAGGAACATCACATTCCCCTCGGCCATGTCCTGGGCCATGTCTTCAACCACCAGACCCATCATCGCGGCCAGGTGCATGACATGCTGTCCCATACCCAGGTCTCGCCGCCCTCGCTGGACCTGATCCGTTACCTGCGCGAGGCCTGACCCATCTTGGCCCTTGGTTCCCGCCAAGCGAGGCTGTAAGAGAGCGGAAGGTTCCCCCCTACCGCCTGGGTCCGATGAATTACCGCCATATCTATCACGCCGGAAACTTCGCCGATGTCTTCAAGCATGGCGTCCTGGCGCTGATCCTCGAACATCTCAAGCGCAAGGACACGCCCTTCCGCGTCTATGACACCCATGCCGGAATCGGGCGCTACGACCTGTCCGCCGTGCAGGCCAACAAGACCGGCGAATACCGCGACGGTATCCTGCGCCTGATGGAAGGGGAACCGATCCCGGAACTGGCGCCCTATCTGGCCGCCGTGGCGGCCGAGAACCCGCAGGGCGGCATCGGCATCTATCCCGGTTCGCCTCGCGTCGCGCGCCATCTGCTGCGCCCCCAGGACAAGCTGGTGCTGGTCGAATTGCATCCCGAGGATTGCGGTACGCTCAAGCGCCTGTTCGGGCGCGATGCCCAGACGGCGGTCCATCACATGGACGCCTATACGGCGCTGAAAGCCCTGCTGCCCCCACCGGAACGGCGGGGCCTGGTGCTGATCGACCCGCCCTTCGAGGTCCGCGACGAGTTCGACCGCATCCTGAAAGGCGTCGCCGAAGCCTTGCGGCGCTGGAAGACCGGCATCTACGCCATCTGGTATCCCATCAAGGGCCGCGAGCCGGTGGACCGTTTCCTCGATCGGCTGGGCGCCCTCGCCGACAAGGCCTTCACGGCGGAAATGCTGATCCACGGCAATGACGACCCAACGCGCCTGAACGGCTGCGGCATCGCCGTGCTGAACCCGCCCTGGCAGCTGGACGAGGTGCTGCAAGGCGTCCTGCCGCAGATCCTCGACCGGCTGGACGCCCCGGAGGGACGGTGGCGGCTGGACTGGATCAGCACGGAAAGCGCCTAGAGAGTTTCGCCCTTCAATGCGCAGCCCGCCCCATGCTTCGAAACGCCGCCAGGGCATCACGCTCTAACAGGCTGCGGAAAAGTCGGCTCTGTCTACACCGCATCGTCACCCCCGCGCAGGCGGGGGCCCATGTGGGGGCTTGTGAAGATGCGAACCGCTCAATACGGATGCCGCGGCAGCATGGATTCCCGCTTTCGCGGGAATGACGAGGAAAACAGGAGCTTTTCCGCAGCCTGCTAAACACCCGGATCGCTGCGTTCGATGAATTGGCGCAGGGGCTTGGGCAGGCGGTGACCGATGACGTTCAGGCTGCGCGAGAAGAACGGCATGCGGCGGCGGAGGGCCGGAATGGCCCGGCGGGACGTCTTGGAGCCGCGGGCCAGGAAATAGAGGCCCAGCACAATCAGGAGCAATCCGATCGGGACGGGCGTGGGAATCGTGGCGACTCCCGCCACCACCAAGGTAGAGCCGGAACTCAGCAGGACGACCCGCTTCGAGCGGACGGCGATCACCCTGCGGCGGCGGCGCGCGCGGGCCCCGCTTGCGGCTCTTTCAGTTTGCAAGCCTGACCTTTCCTTTCGTCGGCCGGTTTCATAAGCTCCGGCCTTTTTCCTCCGGCGAGGGACGCGCCGACCACCATAGCGCCAGTGGCCCCAGCAGCGCCACTATTCCGACCGAGGCGAAGGCCCAGCCCCAAGAGGCGACATCCTCCTGCCCGCCCGCCAAATCGAGGACGGCGCCGAAGGCCAGCGGCCCCAGGAAGGCGGCGGCGAAGCCCAGCAGGGAATGCACCGCCATGGTGGCCCCCTGCCGCCCCGGCTCGGCCACCTGCACCGCCCCCGTGGTCAGGGCCGCCGAATCCACCTGGATCAGGACGCCCAACAGCAAGGCCAGCCCCACCGCCCAGGCATAGGGCAGTTGCGCGGTCAGGCCCAGCACCAGCGACAGCAGGGCCGAGGCAATCATGGCGGCGGCGATGACCTTGCGGCGGTTGAAGCGGGAAGCCAGATCGGCCCCGATGATGCTGGACGCCATCGCCAGCAGCGCCGACAGCGTGGCGGCCGTGGTCGGCGCCATGCCGCCGCCTTCATCCTGCCAGACCAGGACGAAGGCGAGGAAGGCGACGACCCAGGAGCGATAGGCGAAAAGCTCCCACATATGAGTGGTGTAGCCCAGCACGTAGCCCATGGCCGGACGGTTGCGCAGCACCGGGCGGAAATCCAGCAAGGCCGCCGGCTGCTCGGGCTTGCGCGGGACCTTGACCGGCAGGGACCAAGCCAGCGCCGCCCCGATCACGGCGGCGATGCACGAGAACAGGAAGGCCGCGCGCCAGCTCAGCAATTCCGCGAGGCCGCCGATGACCAGGAAGGACAGGCTGGTCCCCAGGCTGAAGCTGGCGGTGTAATAGGAAATCCAGCGGGCCTGCTTCTCCTTCCCCACCTGTTCGGGACTGACCCGGTCCACCAGCGCCTTCAGCCCCGGCATATAGGTCCCCGCCAGCCCCACGCCGCCCAGGGCACGGAACAGCAGCGCCGTCCAGAATCCTTCCGCCCACAAGGCGAAGGCCAGCGCCGAAAAGGCCGCGACCAGCGCGCCCAGGATATAGATGCGCCGCGCATCCAGCCGGTCGGTCAGGCTCATCAGCAGCGGCACCGCCAGGGCATAGCCGCCGAAATAGATGCCGCTGATCCAGCCCGCCTCGGTATTGCTTAGCCCCCATTCGGCGATGAAGGTCGGCAGCAGGGCGGGAAAGGCGAAAACGCCGACCATGGTCAGCACTTCGGCAAAGCACAGGGACAGGACGACGCGGCGAGGAGAGAAGGAGGAAGACAAGGCGGCAGGACCCGGCAGAAACAGACAGTGGCCTTACCACGATTTGCCCTCCCCCGCCAGATCGCGGGGGCGGGCATAGGCCACTTTCCATAGGGCGGATTGCACCCTCAGCGCTGGCCGTTGAAATCGTCGATCAGTTGGGCGATGCGGGCGCTGTCGGATTGGTCCATCACCACGCGGGCACGCCGTGTCGCGGCCAGCAGGTCGAGGGAACGGATGCGCTGCTTGACGCGGGGAATGGAATGGGCAGCCATGGACAGGTCGCGGATGCCCAGGCCCAGCAGCAAGGCCGTGAAGCGCGGATCGCCCGCGATCTCGCCGCAGAGCGAGACCGGGATGCGGGCCCGCAGGGCGGCCTCGGTGGCGAACTGGATCAGCCGCAGCACCGCCGGGTGCAGCGGATCGTAGAGATGGGCCACGGCCTCGTCGGCACGGTCGATGGCCAGGGTATACTGGGTCAGGTCGTTGGTGCCGATGGCGAAGAAATCGGCATAGAGCGCCAGGGAATCGGCGGCCAGGGCGGCGCCGGGCACCTCGATCATCACCCCCAGCGGCGGCAGCGGGTCCGATATCCTGACGCCCTGGCGGGTCAGGCGGCGCACCACACGGTCCAACAAGCTGCGCACATAGCGGATTTCGTGAACCGTGGCGACCATGGGCAGCAGGATGCGCACCGGGCCATGGGCGCCCGCCCGCAGGATGGCCGAGAGCTGGATTTCCAGCAGTTCCGGGCGGCTGAGCGACAGGCGGATGGCGCGTAGGCCCAGCGCCGGATTGGCGCCCGGCGCGATGCCCAAGGCGGGGGCCATCTTGTCGGAACCGGCATCCAGCGTGCGGATGGTGATGGAGCGTCCTTCCAGGCGCTCGACCACATCGCGCAGGATGGCGTATTGCTCCTCCTCGTCGGGCACCGTGTCGCGGTTCATGAACATGAACTCGCTACGCAGCAGCCCCACCCCCTCGGCGCCGGACATGAGGATCGCCTCGACCTCGCTGGGCAGTTCCATATTGGCCTGAAGCGAGACACGGGCGCCGTCACGGGTGATGGCGGGCAGCGAGCGCAGCCGCGTCAGGGTGCGGCGCTGGCGCAGGAAATTGGCACGAAGCTGGCGATAGAGGGCCAGCGTCTCCGGGCGCGGGCGCAGGATGACCTTGCCCGCCATGCCGTCGATGACCGCCAGGTCGCCGTGCCGGGCCCCGCGGATCAGGCCGCCGACGCTGATCACCGCCGGCAGCCCCAGCGAGCGGGCCATGATGGCGGTATGGCTCTGCGCCCCGCCCAGCACGGTGGCGAAACCGGCGACCTGGGCGGGATCGAGCAAGGCGGTATCGGCCGGGGTCAGTTCCTCGGCCAGGATGATCGAAGAACGCGGCAGCAGCGAGAAAGGCTGATAGGGCGTCTTGGTCAGATGGCGCAGCAGGCGCCGCCCGACCTCGCGGATATCCTGGGCGCGGGCGGCCAGATACTCGTCCTCCATGGCCTCGAAGCCCTGGACGATCTCGTTGATCTGCTGCTGGACGGCCGCCTCGGCATTGATGCGCTCCTCGCGGATATGCCGCTCGACCCCGCGCACCAGCCGCGATCCCTTGAGCATCTGCTGATAGGCATCCAGCAGATAGCCCAGTTCCTCGCCCGCCGCCGTCGGCAGAGCCTCGGCCTTGCGCTGCAGCTTGGCGATCTGGCGGGCGGCCATCTCGGTGGCATGGTGGAAACGCTTGCATTCCGCTTCCACGCGACCGGCGGCGATGCGGTATTCCGGCACGACGACGGCACCGGCATCATGCAGGTGAACGGTACCGATGGCGATGCCGGGACCGACGCCCAAGCCGTCGTAAACGACTTCCTCGGCCTCCTGTCCCTGATGCCTTGTGTCTCCGCCCGATGTCTCAGTCTTCATCAAACTTGCCGTCGATCAACGCCACCAGCGCCACCAGCGCCTCGGCCGCCTGCGGCCCCTGGGCCCGCAATTCGATCGTACAGCCGGGTCCGGCGGCCAGCATCATCAAGCCCATGATGGACAGGCCCGACACTTCGGTGCCCTTCTTCGCCACCGTCACCTGGGCGTTGAACTGCCCGGCCAGCTTGACGAATTTGGCGGCGGCGCGGGCGTGCAGGCCGCGACGGTTGGTGATGGTGGCGTTGCGACGCTGTTCCTCGCCCGGCGTGGCGGCGGTTTGGTCCATGATGACTGTTCAGTCCTGAGTCAGCAGCTTGGAGGCGATATTGATGTATTTGCGCCCGGCTTCCTGCGCAGCGGAAACGGCATTGCCCAAGCTCTCGTTGCCACGCACGCTGGCCAGCTTGATCAACATGGGCAGGTTGACGCCGGCGATCACCTCGACCCGCGCCTTGTCCATGATCGAGATCGCCAGATTCGAGGGCGTGCCGCCGAACATGTCGGTCAGCACCACCACGCCCAGACCGGCATCGACGCGGCCGACACTGTCCATGATGTCCATGCGGCGCTGTTCCATGTCGTCCTCCGGTCCGATGCAGACGGTCGCGACATTCGGCTGGGGTCCCACCACGTGTTCCAGCGCGGCGACCAATTCGTCGGCCAGACGGCCGTGGGTGACGAGTACCATTCCGATCATGATCAGTCCCAAGCCTTCCCTGTCATTGCCCCCCCTCGTCGAGGTCGCGATGGCGCAGATGCACCCTTTCGCCTTCCTCGCCCAGCCAGGCCGCCAGCTTCTCGGCCAGCGCCACCGAACGGTGACGCCCGCCGGTACAGCCGATGGCGATCGTCAGATAGCTTTTGCCTTCTGCCGCGAAGCGCGGCAAGAGCGGCGCGATCAAAGTCTTCAATCCTGAGAAAAAAGGCGTGAACCCCGGGTCGCGGGCGACATAGGCGGCAACCTCCGGATTCTTCCCCGTCAAGGGGCGCAGCTCGGGATCGTAATGAGGGTTATCGAGGAAACGCGCGTCGAAAACCAGATCGGCCTCGCGCGGCAAACCCTTGCGATAGGAAAAGGAGGTGACGAAGATCACGAGGCCGGGCTGGCTGGACAGGCCGAAATGCCCCGACAGGATGCGCTTCAGTTCGCCCGGCGGCAGGTTCGAGGTATCGACCACCACGTCGGCCCGGCCGCGCAGGGGCCCGATCAGGCTGCGTTCATGGACGATCCCGTCGGTCAACGGGCGGTCGGCGGCGAGCGGATGGCGGTGGCGGGTCTCGGTATAGCGCCGCCGCAGAACCTCGTCCTCGCAATCCAGGAAAAGCAGCCGGACATCCAGCGGACGGGCCGAGGGATGCTGTCCCCGCGCCACCAGCCGGTCGATCTCGGCCATCATCGGGTCGGCGCCGAAATCGCGGGTGCGGATATCGATCCCCACCGCCAGGGGGCGCTCGGACCCGGCATCGACCAAGCTGGGCAGGAAGCGCAGGGGCAGGTTGTCCACCGTCTCGTAGCCCAGGTCTTCCAGCGTCTTCAGGGTCAGGGTCTTCCCCGCCCCCGACATGCCGGTGACGATGACGACGCGGCCGGTGGACTCTTCCCCCGAAGCCGGGACGGAAAGCCCGAGGGAAGCGGCTTTGGCTGTGGCTTGAGGATCGGTCATGTCTGCACGATTATATCCCGCGTTGCCACGCGCATCGCAAGACGCAGCTTGGCGGCGGCGGAGGGGTGGAAAGGATCCAGCGCCACCAGGGGCAGGTCCACGCCCAGCCATTCCACGCTTTGTGGCGCGGGCAGACGCTCGATCTCGCCGCCGGGCTTCAGGTCCACGGCCAGCACCAGTTCCGCCCGTTCCACATGTTCCAGGCGCAGGATGCCGAGGCCGCGCACCTCGATCATGCCGGCGATGGTCGCGGGCGGTGCGGCCCATAGCCGCCCGCCGAGCACGGTCAGTTCGGTCTGGTCGTCGGCAACCAGCCGCGCACCATCGTCGATCAGGCGCAGGGCCAGATCCGACTTGCCGCTGCCAGACGGGCCGCGCAGCAGCACGGCCTTCTCGCCGATCACGACACAGCTTCCATGCACACGAGTCATCATGTGATGAAGGTGGATGGAGGCGAGAATTAAGTCAATGTAAGTTGCTCAGACGGCGGGCAGGCTGACGGTGAAACGGGCCCCGAGAACCCGTCCTTCCTCGTCTTTGCGGTTTTCGGCGCGAATGGACCCGCCATGCGCCTCGATGATCTGTTTCGAGATGGACAGGCCCAGCCCCGAATGGGTGCCGAATTTTTCCTGCTTGGGACGTTCGGAATAGAAACGCTCGAAAATGGCATCCAGCTTGTTTTCCGGAATGCCGGGGCCGTCATCCTCCACCTCTACCAACACCAGCCCGTCCACGCGCCTGCCGCGCAGGGTGATGCAGCCGCCGGGCGGGCTGAAGGACAGGGCATTGCCGATCAGGTTGCGGATCACCTGCACCAGCCGCCCTTCCACGCCGCTGACGTCCAGGCGGTCCCCTTCGGGCACGGCGACGGCGAAGGAAACCGGTTCCTCGCCCTGTTCCTCGGCTTCCAGGTCGCGGCCCAGGCCGGTGCTGCGATAGACATCGGCCAGGGTTTCCAGCATGGAGGCCATGCCCACCGTCTCGGTCTCGGCGCGCGAGAGTTCCGCATCCAGGCGCGAGGCATCGGAAATGTCGGAAATCAGGCGGTCGAGGCGCGCCACGTCGTCCTGGATGATGGCCATCAGGCGCTTCTGGTGTTCCGGATTGTTGGTCCGCGCCACCGTTTCGACGGCGCTGCGCAGGCTGGACAGCGGATTCTTGATCTCATGGGCGACGTCGGCAGCGAAGGCCTCGGTGGCATCCATGCGCCGCCACAGGGCCTCGGTCATGTCGCGCAGCGATCCCGACAATTCGCCGATCTCGTCGCCGCGTCCGGTCAGGTCGGGAATGGATTTGCGGCCATGCCCCCGGCGCACGCTGTCGGCCGCCAGGGCCAGGCGGCGGATGGGACGGGCGATGGTGCCGGCCAGATAGAGGGACAGCGCCACGGTCACGGCCAGGGCGGCGATGAAAAGCTGCAGGATGGTCAGGCGCACCTGGAACATGGCCTGCTCGATTTCCGTGCCCGGATTGCTCAGCATCACCGCGCCGACGACCTGCTTGTAGCGCTGCACCGGCACCGCCACGGTCAGGTAGAGATTACTGACCGGGCTGTGGCGGCGGAAGGTCGCCGCCTCGCCACCCAAGGCACGCAGGACTTCCGCATAATCGCTGGCCTGCTGCTTGGGGCGTTCCACGTAAGTCGGCAGGCTGCGCTCGGAGGGAAGCCACGACCAGATATAGCCATAGGCGCGGCGCAGCATGTCGTCGACGCCGCGCACGCCGCCCGGCGGCGGCAAATCCTCGATCTGCACCACCCCGCCCGGCCCCATCAGCAGCCTCGAATCGGCCACCAGCTCGCCATGACGGTCGAACAGGCGGGCACGCAGCCCGGCCGGTTCGGCCAGACGGCGGATCATCTGGCGCGCCGGTTCGGTCGAAAGCTCCAGGAAGGACTGCCCCTCCTCGACCACCGCCCCTTCGCCGATGGCGGCGGCGAACATCTCGGCCTGGGTGCGCATGGCCTGCAGCTCGGCCGCCACCAGTTCCTCCTGATAGCGGTCGAGATAAAGCAGCCCCGCCACCAGCAGGATCGGCGCCAGCAGGTTGACCGCGAGGATGCGCCGGGTCAGGGGCGAGGACAGGCGCTTGTGCCGCCGCCTTTTCCTGGGTGGCGCCGGTTCTCTGCTCGGCCGGACCGGACGAAGGTCCGGCGCCGCGACCAGGGGCTGCTCTCCCATCCGCTTAGAGGCCGGCTTCGTCGCGGTAACGGTATCCGACGCCGTAGAGAGTCTCGATCTGGGCAAATTCGCTGTCTATCTCGCGGAATTTCTTGCGCAGCCGCTTGATATGGCTGTCGATCGTGCGGTCATCGACATAGATGTTCTCGCCATAGGCGGCGTCGATCAGTTGATCGCGGCTCTTCACATGGCCCGGACGCACCGCAAGGGCCTTGAGGATCAGGAATTCCGTCACCGTCAGGTCCACCCCCTGCCCCTTCCAGGTACAGGCATGGCGGGCGGAATCCAGAACCAGTTCCCCGCGCACCAGGGCGCTGTTGGGTTCGGGCGCGGTCTTGCCCGAGGCCACTTCGTTGCGGCGCAGCAGGGCGCGGATGCGTTCGATCAGCAGGCGCTGCGAGAAGGGCTTCTTCATGTAATCGTCGGCGCCCATACGCAGGCCGAGCAATTCGTCCACCTCGTCATCCTTCGAGGTAAGGAAGATCACCGGCATGGCCGACACCTTGCGCAGGCGCTGGAGCAGCTCCATGCCGTCCATGCGCGGCATCTTGATGTCCAGCACGGCCAGGTCGGCGGGCTGGCTGGACAGGCCGCGCAGAGCCTCGGCGCCGTCATTGAAGCAGCGTACCTTGTAGCCTTCGGCTTCCAGCGCGATGGAGACCGAGGTCAGGATGTTGCGGTCGTCATCGACCAGGGCGATGGTATGGGGCAAGGCGTATCTCTCCCAACTGGCCTGCGCGAAGGATTCCCTCTCTCGCTTGCGGTAGGCAAGCTTTTCCTAAGGCATTACCTATATGCGCGTTTTGTGGCAGAATTATCGCCGAAGGCGATGTTGAACGAAGATAATCGCCTCGCCACATTCGAGCCATGACGGATCAGCTTGCCGACGTGCTGAAACTGGATCATCGCAGCCTGACGCGGCGTCTGATGCGCGCCAGTCCGAAGGCGTCCCTGGCGACCCTGCTGCCCCAGCCGGAAAGTGGGCCCGCGCCCTATGCCTCGCTGGTCACCGTCGCCTGCGACCACGATGCCAGCCCGATCCTGCTGCTGTCGCAATTGGCCGACCACAGCCGCAACATCCAGGCGGATGCGCGCGTCTCGCTGCTCTTCGACGGCACGACGGGCTTCGACAATCCGCAGGCCGGGCCGCGCGCCACGGTGATGGGGCGCATCCGGCGCAGCGACGAGCCGCGCCATCGCGCCCGCTTCCTCGCCCGCCATCCCGCCGCCGCCCTCTATGCCGGCTTCACCGATTTCGCCTTCTACGTGGTCGAGATGGAACGCGCCCATTTCGTCGGCGGCTTCGCCCGCGCCGTCTGGCTGGAAGGGCGGCTGAAGGCGGAGGCCTCGCTCGCCACCGCCATGGCCGAAGCGGAAGCCGCCATCCTTGCGCATATGAACGCGGACCATGCCGAGGCGCTGGACCTCTATGCCAACATCCTGCTGGGCCTGCCCGGCACGGGCTGGCGCATGGCCGGAATCGATCTCGACGGGCTGGACCTCGCCCTGGGGGAAAAGGTCGCCCGGCTGGATTTCGACCGCCCCCTGAAAAGCCCCGACCAAGCCCGCGCCACCCTGGTCGCCCTGGCGGCCCACGCGCGTCAGTCGAGGTGACATCGCCTTAAAGCGAACAGGCCAACCAGACGGGCAAGGAAACAAAACTTCAAGTATGGTTGAAAAGTCTCGCTTATGATTGCCATTTTCAGGTCATTGGCATAATTTTCTAACCTCCCGTCGCGTGGCGGCGGGCCGCCGGAGCTCGCTCCGGCTTCACCGTCCGAACAAAAAAAACCAGGAGAGCAAGGTGCAGCAGGTTGGACCTTACGTCAGCGATTACGGGCTCGAACATCACGGCATCCGCAACATCCGCGTCGCCCACTGGAACTATTCCACGGCCGGCCTGGTCGAGGACGCCATCCGCCGCCAGGAAGTCGCGCTCGCCCAGGGCGGGCCGCTGGTCGCACGCACCGGTCACCATACCGGCCGCTCCCCCAACGACAAGTTCATCGCCAAGGAACCCTCCAGCGAAGGCAATATCGACTGGGGCAAGGTCAACAAACCGATCCAGCAGGCGAATTTCGACAGCCTGCACCAGCGCATGCTGGCCTATCTCCAGGGCCGCGACATCTATGTGCAGGATTGCTATGCCGGTGCCGATCCGGATTACCGCCTGAAAGTGCGCGTGATCACCGAGCACGCCTGGCACAACCTGTTCGCCCGCAACATGTTCATTCAGCCCCATCCCAGCGAGCTGAAGGACTTCACGCCCGATTTCACGGTGATCCAGGCCCCGGGCTTCCAGGCCATCCCGGAACAGGACGGCACCAATTCCGAAGTCTTCGTGATCGTCGACTTCTCCAAGCGGCTGGTGCTGATCGGCGGCACCTCCTATGCCGGCGAGATCAAGAAGTCGGTCTTCTCCTATCTCAACTACCTGCTGCCCGAACGCGGTGTGCTGCCGATGCATTGCTCGGCCAATATCGGCCCGCGTGGCGACACCGCCATCTTCTTCGGCCTGTCCGGCACCGGCAAGACCACGCTGTCGGCCGATTCCTCGCGCACCCTGATCGGCGACGACGAGCATGGCTGGGGTCCCAACGGCGTGTTCAATTTCGAAGGCGGCTGCTATGCCAAGGTCATCAAGCTCAGCCCCGAGGCCGAGCCCGAGATCTATGCCACCACGCGCCGCTTCGGCACCATCCTCGAAAACGTCGTGATGGATCCGAACACCCGCATCCTCGACCTGGACGATGCCAGCCTGACCGAGAACACCCGCGCCTCCTATCCGCTGGACTTCATCCCCAATGCCAGCGCCAGCGGCGTGGGCGGCCATCCCGAAAACATCATCATGCTGACCGCCGATGCCTTCGGCGTGCTGCCGCCGATCAGCCAGCTTACCCCCGAGCAGGCCATGTACCACTTCCTCTCGGGCTATACCGCCCGCGTCGCCGGCACCGAAAAGGGGGTGACCGAGCCCCAGGCCACCTTCTCGACCTGCTTCGGCGCCCCCTTCATGCCGCGCCATCCCTCGGTCTACGCCAAGATGCTGGGCGAGCTGATGACCAAGCACAAGGCCAAGTGCTGGCTGGTCAATACCGGCTGGAGCGGCGGCGGCTACGGCGTCGGCAGCCGCATGAAGATCGCCTATACCCGCGCCATGGTGCGCGCCGCCCTGGACGGCCGCCTGGGCCAGGTGGAATTCGTCGCCGATCCCAATTTCGGCCTGCTGGTTCCCCAGGCCTGCCCCGACGTCCCGGCCGACGTGCTGACCCCCAAATCCACCTGGACGGACAAGGCCGCCTATGACGCCGCCGCCCAGGACGTGGCCCGCCGCTTCGAAAAGAATTTCGAGCAGTTCACCCCCTATGTGGACGACAAGGTGAAGGCGGCCTGCATCCGCTCTGCCTGATCTTTATCCTTGACCAAGACGGCGAAGGCCGGTCCCATGCGGACCGGCCTTTTCCCGTTCCGGAGCAAGCATGATCGAGTCTCCCTGCATCAATATCTGCCGTATCGATCCGGACACCGGCCTGTGCAAGGGCTGCCTGCGCAGCCGCGCCGAGATCAAGGCCTGGCGCGACGCCAGCGACGACGACCGCCGCGCCATCCTGGCCCGCATCGAGGAGCGCCGCAGGCAAAAGGCCTAGCCCGCACGCCATCATCCGCAGCGGGCGCGATCCCCGCAAAAGACAAGGCCGCCCTTTCCGGGCGGCCTTCAGACTGCCAACACACCCTTTTTCTCGTCACTCCCGCGAAAGCGGGAGTCCACGGAACCGCAAGCACCCGTATCTGACGGCTTAAATCTCCATGAGCCCCAACATGGACCCCCGCTTTCGCGGGGGTGACGATCCATTGCAGTCGCTATCGACCTTGTCAGCAGCTAAAGGCCGCCCTTTCCGGGCGGCCTTTCTTCTCAGGCAGGTTGCTGGCGTTTGCCTGCGAACCTCCTGCGGATCGGCTTGATGATCATCGGCAGGAACAGAGACAGGAAGGCGATGATCAGCAGGGTCAGCGAAATCGGCTTGTTGACGAAGGTCATCCAGTCGCCGTTCGATATCTGCAAGGCGCGGCGCATGTTCTCTTCCATCAGGTCGCCCAGGATCAGCGCCAGGATCAGCGGAGCCGACGGGAATCCGTACAGCTTCATCAGCAGGCCCAGGATGCCGAAGATCAGCAGCAGGTAAAGGTCGAAGCTGCTGAATTTCAGGCCATAGACCCCGATCATGCAGAACAGCACGATCAGCGACAGCAGCAGCGGGCGCGGGATCTCCAGAATGCGCGCCATGAGCGGGATCAGCGGCAGGTTCAGCAGCAGCAGGAAGATGTTGCCGACATACATGCTGGCAATCACGCCCCAGAACACGTCCGGGCGCTGTTCCAGCATCAGCGGGCCGGGCGTCACGCCCATCACCAGCAGCGCGCCCAGCAGCACCGCCGTACTGCCCGAACCGGGCACGCCCAGCGTCAGCAGCGGCACGAAGGAACCGCCACAGGCGGCATTATTGGCCGATTCCGGCGCCGCGACGCCCTTGGGGTTGCCCTTGCCGAAGCTGTCGCCGTCACGGGCGATACGCTTTTCCATGCCATAGGCCAGGAAGGACGCGATGGTCGCCCCCGCCCCGGGCAGCACGCCGACGAAGAACCCCAGGACCGAGCCGCGTGTCACGGGACCGGCGATCTCCTTGGCCTCGCTGCGCGAGAGCTTGAGCGAGCCGATCTTCTGGCGCTGATGGCTGCCGTTGTCTCCGGCCAGCAGCATGGCGAAGACCTCGCCCAGGGCGAAGATGCCCAAGGCCACCACCAGGAAGTCGATACCCTGGACCAGTTCCAGCATGTCGAGGGTATAGCGCTCGGTGCCGGTCTGGCGATCGAGGCCGACGATCGAGATCATCACCCCCAGCACGGCGGCCATCAGCCCCTTGACCAGGGATTTGTCGGAAAGGCTGACCACGGCGGTCAGGCCCAGCACCATCAGGGCGAAATATTCCGCCGGACCGAAGCTGACGGCGACCGAGGCCAGGGAGGGCGCGATCAGCATCAGGCCGATCACGCTGACCGTCCCGCCGATGAAGGAGGCATAGGCCGCCAAGGCCAGCGCCTTGCCCGCCTTGCCCTGGCGGGCCAGCGGATAGCCGTCGAACGAGGTCGCCACCGTCCCCGCCACGCCCGGTGCATTGAGCAGGATCGACGAGGTGGAGCCGCCGAAGATGGCGCCGTAATAGACCCCCGCCATCAGGATCAGGCCCGAGGCCGGGTCCATGCTGAAGGTGATCGGAATCATCAGGGCCAGGGCGCTGATCGGCCCCAAGCCCGGCAGCATGCCGATGATCGTTCCGGCCAGCACGCCGATGAACACATACATGATATTGCCCGGCTGCAGCGCGATGCCGAAGCCGTAGATAAGGCTGTCGAAAGCTTCCATGATCGTGGTCCTCGGCGGCTTAGATCGGCAGGATACCGGGCGGCAGGAAGATATCCATGCCCCTGGTCATGATCAGATAGAGGGCCAGCGGCACCCCGATCGACACGCCGATATTCCAGAAAATGCGCCGGAAGCCGTAGAACCAAGCCAAGCCGCCCACCAGCAGGGCCGAGGCGAGGACGAAGCCCGCCGACCGCAGCACGGCGGCATAGACTCCCACGGCAACGATGGTCACCAGGACCTCGATCACGCGCCGGCGGTGCCGCGCGGTCTCTTCCGTATCCTGGGCCGCGGCATCCCGCTCCTCGCCCTTGTCGCGCTGGAAGAACAGGATCACCGACAGGACGAGCATGGAGAAGCCGAGGACCTTCGGGATGAGGTCTGAATCGATGGGGCGCGGGATCGGGAATGCGGGAATGTTATAGGCCCCGATCAGATAGGCGACGCTGAATGCGGCCATGATGAGGGCGATGATCTGGTTGCTGCTGATTCGTCCCATGACTGGGCTCCCCGGCGGATACGTAATCGTCTGGCCGCCGGACATGCCGGCGGCCAGGAATCGGATGAACGGATGCTGTGGTTAGTTCTGCAGCATGCCGAGCTCGCCCAGGACCGCACGGAACTGGGCCTGCTGCTCGTCGAGGAAGCGGGCGAAATCCTCGCTGTTCTGGTAGGCGTCGATCCAGCCCAGCTGGTCGCGGGTCTTGGCCCAGCTCTCGCTTTCCATCATGCGGGCGTACATGTCCTGGTAATAGGCCACGGCTTCGGCAGGCATGTCGGGAGTGCCCATGATGCCGCGCCAGATGTCGAAGGTGTAGTCGATGCCCTGCTCGCGGAAAGTGGGCACGTCGGGCAGGATCGCCATGCGTTCGGGCGAGGACACGGCCAGGGCGCGCAGTTCGCCACCGGCCAACTGGGCCTGGGATTCGCCGGCACCGGTGATCACGGCACGGACATGGCCGCCCAGCAGGCTGACCATGGCTTCGCCGCCGCCCGAGAAGGCGATGTAATTGATCTGGTTCGGCTGCAGGCCAGCCGCCGACGCCGCCGAAGCGATGGAGATATGGTCCATCGAGCCCGGGGCCGAGCCGCCGCCGATGCTGATGGTCGGATCATCGCGCATGGCATCGAACAGATCGTTCACCGTCTGGAAGGGGGAATCCTTCGTCACCAGGATGATCGAGTAGTCGGTGATCAGGCGCGCGATGGGCGTGAAGTCCTGATGGGTGACGCGCGACCGGCCCGACAGCGGGATCAGGATGAGCGGCGGGCTGGCGGCGAACAGCTTGTGCGGGTTGCCGCGGTCGGCGGCGATCTGCGCCCAGGCGATGGCACCGCCGCCGCCGGGGATGTTGATGGCGGCGAAGTTCACCGGCGCCAGTTTCTCTTCCTGGATCACCCGGGCGGTGCTCCGCACCAGGGTATCCCAGCCGCCGCCGGGATTGGCGGGGGCGATGTATTCGACCGGGCGGGTCGGCTGCCAGTCGGCCTGAGCGGCGGCCGGAGCGGCGATCAGAAGGGACAGCAGCGAGGCCTTCAGAATCCCGCGAAATGCAATTCCCATATTCTCCTCCAGATATTAGAGACGTCTTCTTGAACGCTACCCCTGTCGCCAGGGGGGCTCCGGGCGGCCCGTCAGGGCTGTCCCATAGGGGGAAGGGCGTTCTTTTCCTTCCCCGGCCTGGGTTTGAGCAGCCACTGGATGAGCAGCGGCATGCACATCAGGATGATCACCAGCCTCGAGAGGTGGTGGACGGCCACGAAGGCCGGATCGAGGCCCAGCGCCAGGGCGACGATGCCCATTTCCGCCGCGCCGCCCGGCACATAGGCCAGCATCATCGGCGCCAGGGGCAGGCCGGTGACCTCATGCATCAGCACAGCGCTGGCGATGCCGATCACCAGGAATCCGACCGATTGCCCCGCTGCGGTAATCAGCGTGCGCACCAGGCGCAAGAAGGGGAAACCCTTGAAACCCACCCCGACCGATACGCCGATGACCACCTGCGCGATGACCAGCAGCCACGAGGGCGGCATGGCATGGAGCGTGCCGGTGATATGCAGCACGGCACTCAGCGCCATCGGACCGGTGAAGGAGGGGGTGGGAAAGCGCAGCAGCCGCGCCAGCGGAACGCCCAGCACCAGACACCCCGCGAAGAAGGCCATCTCCACCAGCGTCAGCCCGGTCTCGGGGCTCGCCGCCCAGGGTTCGGGCAGGTTGCCTTCGGCCAGATCGATGCCCAGCACCAGATCGACGGCCAAGGGCACGCCGACCAGCACCGTCACCAGGCGCATGCCGTGGGTCAGCGCCACCAGCCGCACATCGGCGCCCAGCGAGGGCGCCAGCACGGTCATGGCGCTCAAGCCGCCGGGCAGACCGGCGGCCCAGGCCGTGGCGCGATCGAAGCCGGCGATCCTGTGGCTGTACCAGACGCCGAAGGCCCCCATCACGACCGTCGCCGCCAGCATGCCGCCCAGGCTGACCAACCACAGGCCCAACTGATCGATGATCTCGGGAGTGAATCCGCCGCCCAGGAACAGGCCGATCACCGCCAGCACGCCCGAACGCAGGCGCTTCGGCCCCCGCAGCTTCACCCCCGCCATGCTCGGCAGCATGGTGACGGCCAGGGCGCCCAGCAGCCAGGGCAGCGGCAGATGCAGCTGATAGGCCACCCAGCCTCCGGCCAGGCCGAGCGCCAGCGACAACATGAGCCGGAGGGAATTGGACAGGACGAGGGGCATTCAGCGTCCCCCCAGGGCGGCATTCCAGCGGTTAAGGAAACGCCGCCGCTTGGCCTGATCCAGATAGACCATCAGGCCCGGCCCGATCCGGATCGACAGATGGTGCTGCGCGCCCTCGGCAGCCTCGCCCCAGCCCGCCCCCGCCTCGATCACGGCAGGATGCATCGCCGCCAGGCCCGTCTCGCTCTCGATGATCTTCTGCCCCTTGACCGAGAGCAGGAAGTTCAGCATCAGCTCGGCATCGGCGGCATTGGCGGCGCGGGCGGGAATGAAGGCGATGCGCGACAGGAAAAGGGTGTAATCCTCAGGCAGGACGACCCCCAAGGCCGGGTCCTCCAAGGCCCGCTGGCGGGCATAGGCGCCCAGCAGGTTGTAGCCGATCAGGCTGCGGCCGTCGCTGATCCGGTCCAGGATCGCCGAGGTGTTGGTATAAAGCGTCACGCCGGCCCCGCCCATGGCGCGGGCCAGTTCCCAGATGACCTCGCTGCGTTCCGCATCCTGGGTCGCGAACAGGAAACCCAGCCCGCTGCGCTCCGGATCGTAGGTGGCGACCTTGCCGAAGAAGCGGTTGGGGTCGCGGCGCAGCAGTTCAGCCAGGTCGTGGCGGCTGCGCGGCACTTCCGAATCGTCCAGCAGCGCCTTGTTGTAGACGATCACCGCAGGTTCGAGGGTGATCCCGAAAGCCTCGTTACGCCATACCGCCCAGTTCGGCAGATCCTGCGCCACCGGCAGCGTCACCCGGCGCGCATAGCCGTCATTGACCAGCTTGGCCTGCAGGTCCATGGCCGAACTCATCATCAGGTCCGGCCCCGGGGCGTCTTCCTCCAGTTCGCTCAGGAAGCGTTCATAAAGCTCGGTGGCGTTCTGGTTCAGATAGGTGATGGTGATACCGGGATAGTAGCGCTGGAAAGCCGTGATGACAGGCTCGATTGCCGACAGATCTGCATTGGAATAGATGGTCAGGCGGCGCTCCGGCATGGGCGCTTCCCCCATGGCCGCGGGCGCCGGGAACACCGTCACCGAGGCGGAAACGGGCGACACCAGCACCATGAATGCGGCAATGCAAGCGCAATACAGCCGTAACCCTTTGCCGGCCATCAATCTTCCTGTTCGTTTCCCATTGACGGGCCTTTTTGACTGGCCTCGTTTGCCCTGAGCATAGGGGGGCTTTCCTGTCATATTCCTGTCAGGGCGCTGCGCCTTTCGACAGCATGGCTCCCCCATCTTCGTGCACGTATACTCAATGCATGAGGATACTTCTTGTCGAAGACGAACCCGATTTGGCCGAAGGGTTATTGCGCGCCCTGCGTCGGCTGGGACAGGCCGTGGACTGGATCAATGACGGCAATGACGCGGAAGCCTTGCTGCGCGGCCAGAAATACGATCTCGTCATCCTCGACCTGTCCCTGCCCGGCATGGACGGCATGGACATCCTGAAAGCCCTGCGGGCCCGTGGATCGGATGTGCCCGTGCTGGTGGTCACCGCGCGGGACAGCCTGGAACAGCGCGTGGCCGGGCTGGATTACGGTGCGGACGATTATCTGACCAAACCCTTCGACCTTCGGGAATTGGAAGCCCGCGTCCGGGCGCTGTTGCGGCGGGGACGCGGCGGCAGCGGCGGCGCGGTGATCCGCTATCGGTCCCTCGCCCTGGATACCGCCCGGCGCAGCGTCTCCATCGACGGCGAGCCCCTGCTCCTGCGCCCGCGCGAACTGGGAACGCTGGAGGTGCTGCTGGCCAATATCGGCCGCGTGGTCTCCAAGGAAAGCATCGCCGAACATCTGTTCAGCTTCGACGATGAAGCCGGGCTGAATGCGGTGGAGCTCTACATCGCCCGGCTGCGCAAGAAATTGTCGAAAACCGATATCGACATCCGCACTATCCGGGGGCTGGGCTATCTGCTGGAACCTGCGCCGGCCGAAGGGCAGGAGCAGGGATAATGAGCGGCAGCGTCATCAAGGGCATGCGCAGCTGGTCCATCCGCCGGCGTCTCCTCGCCTGGCTGCTGGTACCGCTGATCGGCGGCAACGCCATCATGCTGCTGGAAGCGCGCATCACCGCAATCGCCACCGCCGACGAGGTCTTCGACCGCCTGCTGCTGGCCTCGGCCATGGCCATCACCGAGCGCGTGGTGGTCGATGACGGCGAGGTCGAGGTGGACCTGCCCTATGTCGCCCTGGAAATCCTGTCCTCCACCTCCCACGACCGCGTCTATTACCGGGTCGCGGGACCGGAGGATTCCTTCGTCACCGGCTACCCCGACCTGCCTCCCCCTCCCCGCGACCTGGTTCTGCGCGTGGGCGAGCCAAGCTATTACGATGCCGTCTACCGCAACGAGCGGGTCCGCATCGTCGTCATCGGCGGCTTCTTCTCCGACCGGCGCAGCAGCGGCAATTTCTCCGTCCAGGTCGCCCAGACGCGCTGGGAACGCAGCGCCCTCGCCGATGCGATGGTCCTTCGGTCCGCCCTGCGCCAGGGCATTCTCGTCGTCCTGGCCTGCCTCGTCGTCTGGATCGCCGTCAGCCGAGGCTTGGCGCCGCTGAACCGCCTGCAAGGGGCGCTGAGCCGCCGGACCATGCGCGATCTGCGCCCGGTCGAAGGAAATGTCCCCGAGGAAGTGCGGGCCCTGGTCGCAGCCCTGAACCATCTGCTGGCCCGGCTCGACAGCGGCATGCGCAGCATGCAGCGCTTCATCGCCGATGCCGCCCATCAGCTCCGCACGCCCCTGGCCACCTTGCGCACGGAAGCCGAACTGGGGTTGGCGGATTCCGATCCCCAGGCGGCCCGCGAAGCCCTGAAACGGCTGCACGAGGGAACCCTGCGCACGAGCCGCCTCGCCAACCAGCTTCTCAGCCTAGCCCGGCTGGAAAGTGGGATGATGCAGGCGGGCGGCATGGCACCGACCGATCTGGCGAGGCTGGCCGCCGACACCGCCCGCAACCGCGTCCTCCCCGCGCTCGAGGCGGGCATCGACCTGGGCTTCGAGCAGGACAACGGCAACAAGCCGCTCCTCATCCGCTGCAATCCGCTGCTGGTCGAGGAGATGCTGGGCAATCTGATCGACAATGCCCAGGCCTATGCCGGTTCGGGCGCCTGCGTCACCGTTCGTGTTCGCCGGGATGGAGACCGCGCCGTCCTCGAAGTCGATGACGACGGTCCCGGCATCCCCGCCGACCAGCGCGGCCAAGTCCTCGAACCCTTCCGCCGCGGCCATCATCGCAACAGCGAAGGCTGCGGACTGGGCCTCGCCATCGTCAAGGAAATCGCCGATCTGCATCAGGCCGAACTGCGCCTGGAAGAGTCCGGCCAAGGCGGCCTGCGAGTCTCCATCGCCTTCCCGCTGGAGGAGACGGCGTAAGCAATCGGCGGGTATGGCTTACGCAGGGCTCCGCCCTGCACCCGGCAGGAGGCTCGCCTCCTGCACCTCATGGCTTTCCCCTCGTCCTTGGCGGGGAAACCCATAGGAACCGAAACCGGCTTCTTGGTGCCCTTGGTGCCTTATTTGTTTCTTCATGGCGCATGGGGGCCACCAAGACACAAAGACTGTGGAGAAGCCCCCTGTTTTCCTCGTCATTCCCGCGCAAGCGGGAATCCATGCCGCCACGGATTCCGGCCCCGACATGGGCTCCCGCTTTCGCGGGAGCGACGAGAGCCCCCTCCCCTTCCTCGGTGTCTTGTCCCCGCCCCGAACGCAAAAACGCCGCCTCCCTTGGGGGAAGCGGCGTTTGCATGACGATGAACAGGTTTTTCTTTTGCGCGCGTTTTGAAGACCTGGCGGCGACCTACTCTCCCGCGTCTTAAGACGCAGTACCATCGGCGCTGAGGGTTTTCACGGTCGAGTTCGGGATGGGATCGGGTGTAGGCCCCTCGCCATG
>NZ_SBHN01000011.1 GCF_006980715.1 Telmatospirillum sp. J64-1 | reverse complement strand
CGTGCTGGCCCAGGCCATCGTGCGCGAAGGCGCCAAGGCCGTCGCCGCCGGCATGAACCCGATGGACCTGAAGCGCGGCATCGACCTCGCCGTCGAAGCCGTCATCGCCGACGTCAAGAACCGTTCGCGCAAGGTCGAGACCAATGCCGAGATCGCCCAGGTCGGCACCATTTCGGCCAATGGCGAGCGTGAGATCGGCGAGATGATCGCCAAGGCGATGGAAAAGGTCGGCAACGAGGGTGTCATCACCGTCGAGGAAGCCAAGGGCCTGACCACCGAGCTGGACGTGGTCGAGGGCATGCAGTTCGACCGCGGCTACACCTCGCCCTACTTCGTCACCAATGCCGACAAGATGACCGTCGAGCTGGACAACCCCTTCATCCTGCTGCACGAGAAGAAGCTGGCCGGCCTGCAGCCGCTGCTGCCCGTCCTCGAGCAGGTGGTGCAGTCGGGCCGTCCGCTGCTGATCATCGCTGAAGACGTCGAAGGCGAAGCCCTGGCCACGCTGGTGGTCAACAAGCTGCGCGGCGGCCTGAAGGTCGCTGCCGTCAAGGCTCCCGGCTTCGGCGACCGCCGCAAGGCCATGATGGAAGACATCGCCATCCTGACCGGCGGCCAGGTGATCTCGGAAGACCTCGGCATCAAGCTCGAAAGCGTCAGCATCGACATGCTGGGTACCGCCAAGAAGGTGGTGATCACCAAGGAAAACACCACCGTCGTCGACGGTGCCGGCAACAAGGCCGACATCGAAGGCCGCTGCAAGCAGATCCGCGCGCAGATCGAGGAAACCACCTCGGATTACGACCGCGAGAAGCTGCAGGAACGCCTGGCCAAGCTGGCCGGCGGCGTGGCCGTGATCAAGGTCGGCGGCGCCAGCGAGATCGAGGTGAAGGAGCGCAAGGACCGCGTCGATGACGCCCTGCACGCTACCCGCGCTGCGGTCGAGGAAGGCATCGTCGCCGGTGGCGGCTCGGCCCTGATCTACGCCATCAAGGCGCTGGACAAGCTGCAGCCCGCCAACGAGGACCAGAAGGTCGGCATCGAGATCGTCCGCCGCGCCCTCCAGGCCCCGGTGCGTCAGATCGCCGAGAATGCCGGACAGGACGGCGCCATCGTGGCCGGCAAGCTGCTGGACTCGACCGACACCAACTGGGGTTACGACGCCCAGAAGGGCGAGTTCTGCGACATGGTGAAGGCCGGTATCATCGACCCCACCAAGGTCGTGCGCACCGCCCTGCAGGATGCCGCCTCGGTGGCCGGCCTGCTGATCACCACCGAAGCCATGATCGCCGAGAAGCCCGAAAAGAAGGCTGCTCCCGCCATGCCCGGCGGCATGGGCGACATGGACTTCTAAGATATCGGGCCGGATATCGCGGGAAGGGGCTCTTCGGAGCCCCTTCCTTTTTCATGGGCCTAGGCCGAAAGCGTGAAAATCTCCACGCCGTTTTCCGTCACGCCGATACTGTGTTCGAACTGCGCCGAGAGCGAGCGGTCGCGGGTCACCGCCGTCCAGCCGTCGGCCAGCACCTTCACCTCCGGACGACCGGCATTGAACATGGGCTCGATGGTGAAGATCATGCCGGGTTCCAGCACGATCCCGGTGCCCGGACGGCCGTAATGCAGGACCTGCGGCGCGTCATGAAAGACCTTGCCGACGCCATGACCGCAGAAATCCCGGACGATGGAAAAACGCTCGCGCTGCGCCACCTGCTGGATCGCCCAACCAACATCCCCCAGCGTCGCGCCGGGCCGCACGGCCGCTATGCCCGCCATCAGCGCTTCATGAGTCGCCGCGATCAGGCGACGCGCCTTCACGCTCGTCTCGCCCACCACATACATCCGGCTGGAATCGCCGTGCCAGCCGTCCAGGCGCGGCGTCACGTCGATATTCAGGATGTCGCCGGGGACCAGGATCTTCTTCTCGTCGGGGATGCCGTGGGTGACGACATGGTTGACGGAAATGCAGGTCGCGTGGCGATAGCCGTGATAGCCGATGGTGGCGGGAACCGCCCCCGCCTGGCGCATGAAGTCTTCGCACAGACGGTCAAGCTCGGCAGTCGAGACGCCCGGCCGGATGTAATCGGTAATGAAGTCCAGGCATCGCGCCGCCACCTTGCCCGCTGCCGCCATGCCGGCGAAGCCTTCCGGACCGTACAGGGGAATGGAACGGCCGGTGTCATCTTTCTGCGTCGAGGTCCGGGTCATGCCGCCACCGCCTGATGCAGGTCCATGACCATGCGGTCCACATAAGAAGGAACGGGACCACCGGCTAGGAGATGGGGCCGCAGCAGCGCCACCGGGCCATCGAAAAGGGCGAACTTCGCCCGCGCCAGGGCCTCTTCCCCCTGCTCCTGCTTCAGGAAGGCGAAGAAGGCTTCATCCAGCTCTTCCTGCTGCCGCTGCATCTCGCGGCGCAGGGTCTCGGGCGGCGTGTCCTCGAAGAGGTCATCCGTCTCGTTGAGCAGAAGGAAACGCGCCTCGCGCAGGGACTCGCGGGCCCAGGACGTCAGGGCCAAGGCGGTTTCCATCCCCTTTCCCGCCCTCAGCAACGGCAGAAGCCGCGTACTCAGGGAGGCATGGACCGCCAGCCATGCCGTCGCCACCACGCAGCTGCGGGACGTGAAACGGTGATAGATCGATCCCGTGGGCGCCCCCGCCTTGCGGGCGATCGCCACCATCGTCGCCGCGGAGGGGCCTCCCTCGGCGATGAGATCGATGGCCGCCTCGACGAAGACCTCGGGCTGGAATTTGGCTGTTCTGACCATGGACATTCCTGCAAGTCGCATCACGGACGCCCGGCCTTGGGCATCCGCAAATAGAATGTCCATTCTAGAAAGAGGAGTCAACAAAGACCGGCGGCACCGGATGGCACGATGTGCCGCACGGTCTTCACAGCCGTCAGTTCGTTTCGGCGCCCACCGCGGCCCCGCCCAGGCCGCCGACACCGGCCCCCACCGGTCCGCCCACGACGGCTCCGCCCGCGGCACCGGCCCCGGCGCCCGTCACGGGGCCGCAGGCTGCCAACAGGAGAAGCCCTGAAATCACCACGATCGCGCGCATCCCATTCATCCGAGAGCTCCTTTCGGGAAGGTGAACCTTTTGTCCCAACGCTCCAAACGGATGAAGGTTCCCCGCCATTTGCTCCGGCCAGGAAAAGGCATAAAAAAACCGGCCCTTGAAAGGGCCGGCTTTATCGTCTCTGCCGCCTGCGTCAGGTCATGCCGACGGCGGCCTTGTAGAGTTCGAGCAGCTGGTCGATTTCTTCGCGCTCCTGATCTTCCATCTTCCGCAGGCGGATGATCTGACGGATGATCTTGGTGTCGAAGCCCTGGCCCTTGGCCTGGGAATAGACGTCCTTGATATCGCTGGCGATGGCGCCTTTTTCTTCCTCAAGGCGTTCGATGCGCTCGATGAACTGGCGCAGGGCTTCGGCCGCAATGCCACCGATCTCGGAATGATTCTCGTCGTTCATGGACCCACTGATTCTCGGCTGGTGAAACGGGGCGGACTTTTACCTAAGTCGTAACGCCGAGGGACAATACCGCTACCCCGTCCTCTGGTGCAAGCAGGTCCTCGTAGCGAACCCCTTTCCGCCTGCCGCTGTTGTCCTCAAAAGCGACGGATGGGAGGAGACACGGTGTTCTTCAATGATTGGACAGGATTGCTACGGATCCTGATGGTCGGCATTCCGGCCTATGCCGCCATCGTGATCCTGCTGCGGGTTACGGGCAAGCGGACCCTGTCGAAGATGAATGCCTTCGACCTGATCGTCACCGTGGCCCTGGGCTCGACACTGGCCACGGTGATAATGTCGCGCGACGTAGCCTTGGCCGAGGGCGTCCTTGCCTTCGCGCTGCTGATCTTCCTGCAATGGGCAGTAGCGTGGGGATCAGCACATTCCGCGCGTTTCCGGCAATTCATCAAGGCCGAACCGACCCTGCTGTTCTTCGAAGGGAAGATGCTTCCCGAAGTCATGAAAGAGCAGCGCGTGGCACCGGAGGAGATCATGGCGGCCGCGCGGGCCAGCGGTTATCAAAGCCTCGAACAGGTCAAAGCCGTGGTCCTGGAAACCGATGGCAGCTTCAATGTCATCGGCACCACGAGCAACGCTCCGCCTTCAGCCATGAGCAATGTGGGGAAGATGCCGGACTAAGGCCCGGCCTCAGTGGGCTTCGTCCTCATTGTTCATGCGTATTTTCCAGTCCTCCCAGGATTCGCCATAGATCCAGCGGGCCACCTCCTCGTCGGTGACATGCATGCCATAGGCGCGGGCGGCCTCGGCGTACCAATGGATCAGGCTGTCACGGGAAAAGCCCACATTGTCGTACAGCATCTCGTCCGACAGGTCCGTGCGGCTGCGCAGCAGGGTCACCAATCGGCGGAAGGCGGCGGCTTCCAGGCGTTGGCGTTGGGCGTCGTCCATGGCGGGCCTCCATCAGCCGTTGACCCCGCTTATGTGGGGCCGGGGCTAAAGCCCGTCCACCGTCTCGGCCACCAGCATGTCCACCACGCGGCGCAATGCCTCTTCCGGGGTCATGCCGTCCATCAGGGCGCGGGCATGGACTTCCAGCTGACGCTGGGCGCTGGTGCCCCGCTGCAGGATGGTGCGCAGATGGCCGATCTCCTGCGTGCAGCCGAAGAAAAGCGCATCCTCCTCCGTCAGCGCGATCAGTTCCTCCAGCAGGTCGGCGCAGGGCACGATCTGCCCCTTGCCGAAATCCACCAGCCCGGCATCCAGGCCGTAGCGCTGCGCCCGCCAGCGGTTCTCGTCCACCAGCATGCGGGCATAGATGCGCCAGCGCTGGTTGTTGCGCCGCAGCCGCCACAGCATGCGCAGCAGGCAGCGGTAGAGGGCGGCAATGGCGATGGCGTCGTCCAGCCGGGTGCAGACATCGGTGATGCGCATTTCCAGCGTGGGAAAGCGGTCGGAGGGCCGAACATCCCACCACAGCTTGGTCGCATCCTCGATCAGCCCCGCCCCCACCAGCCAGGAGACATGGCGGCGGTATTCACTGAAGGACGCGAAATATTCCGGCAGGCCGGTGCGCGGCAGGCCGTTGAAGACGCTCATGCGATAGGATTTCAGGCCGGAATCATGCCCCCGCCAGAAGGGCGAGGAAGTCGACAGCGCCAGCAGGTGCGGCAGGAAATACGTCACCTGGTTCATCAGGTCGATGCGCAGCTCGTCGTCCTCCACCGCCACATGCACATGCATGCCGCAGATCACCAGCCGCCGCCCCACCCCCTGGAGATCGCGCGCCAGCACGGAATAGCGCTCCTTCTCGGTGAAACGCTGCACGTCCCATTCGGCGAAGGGATGGGTGGAGGCGGCGATGGGCGCCAAGCCGTGCCGCCTCGCCACGTCGGCCACTGTCCGGCGCAATTGTGCAAGGTCGTTGCGCACCTCGCCGATGCTGGAACAGACGCCTGTCCCCACCTCGATCTGCGAGCGCATGAATTCGGGACTGACCCGCCCGGTCAGCAATTCCTCGCAGGCGGGCAGCATCTCGGGCGGCGGCGTGACGCAAAGTTCGCGGGTCTCCAGCGAGACCAGATGGTATTCCTCTTCGATGCCGATGGTGAAGGACGGTTCTGCCATGTCAGTAGAGCTGCGCGCGGTGAAGGCCGGGTTCCGCCAGGATCGGCCCCAGGACCTCGGCCAGGAGTTCGGCCCAGCGTTTGGTTCCGGCTTCGTCCGAGATCAGGTCCTGGCGAATTTCCACTGATACATGGGGCAGCCCCGCCGCACCGGCATGGGTATCGACGGAATAACCCATCTGACGGCCCGAATAGGGTTCGTTATCCCCCACGCAGAGATCGGCATAGCCGTTCAGCGCGCGCAGCATGGGCACCGCGATGCGCGGGTCGCGGTTCCACAACACGCCGATATGCCAGGGGCGCGGCTGGCAATCCATCAGCATCGGCGTGAAGGAATGCACCGACATCAGGGCCGGTGCCGCGCTGTGATGATGCCACAGCCGGGCGATGGCCTGGGTGATGGTGTCGTGATAGGGCGTGAAGAAGGTCGCCACGCGCTCGGCCGCCGCATCGGCATCCAGCCCCAGATTGCCCGGCACGGCGATGCCGTCGCTGATCTCGGGGATCGAGGTGGGGTCGCCCGGCTGGCGGTTGCAGTCGATCACCAGCCGCGAATAATTGGTCATGATGGCGATGCAATCCAGCCGCTCGGCCAATCCCCTGGTCACGGCGGCGGCACCGATATCGTAGCCGACATGCCGGTCCAGCACCTCGCGATCCAGGCCCAAAGTGCCCAGCTTGCGGGGGATGGCATTGCTGGCATGGTCGCAGATGAGCAGAAGCGGCGTCGAGGCTTGCTCGTTGAAGACGGAAACGGCCGGGGCCTCGTCGGGGCCGAGCAGCGTCGGATATGAAGAAGAAGGACTGAGTTTGGTCATCGTGACCTCAATATAGCAACGACTTGGCAAAGTTACAGCGCAGGGAAAAGTTACGCGGGAGGGCTTGACGGAAGAGACGCCCGCAGACACGATCACTGGTATGACCACACAAGAACATGTCAGGCGGGAAATGTCCGGCGAACGGGTTTCCGACCGGGTCGAGGACGAGATATTGCGCATGATCGCCACCGGCGAGCTGGCCCCCGGCCAGCGCCTGCCGGGCGAACGTCAATTGGCCGAGAGCATGGGCGTCAGCCGTGTCTCGGTGCGCGCCGCCTTGCAGGCCTTGAAGACCCGCGGCCTGCTGGCCGCCGTCCAGGGCGGCGGCACCCGCGTCGTCCTGACCGATGAAAATCTTTCCCCTCCCTTGGCCCAGCTGGGCGAAGCCAACCTGGAAAACCTGCACGACTTGGCGGAAATCCGCCGTGTCCTGGAAAGCTGGGCCGCCGGACGCGCCGCCGCCAATGCCACGCCCGAGCAATTGAACGAATTGGAGGCCATCCTCCGGGACATGGAGCGCAATTCCCGCCGGGGCCAGCACAAGGCCGAGGACGACGTGCGCTTCCACCTGGCCATCGCCCGGGCCACGGGCAGCGCCGTCTACATGCATATCGTCGGCGTCATCCGCGATGCCCTGGCACGCATGCTCGACTATCATCGCTACGAACTCTTTCCCTCACCGGCCGACGACCGCATGACGCTGGACCAGCACCGCGCCATCCTGGCCGCGATCCGCGACCGCGCGCCGGTGGCCGCCACCGCCGCCATGGACCGCCACCTGGACTGGGTCTGCGCCCATTACGCCGAACGCCGCGCCCGGCGCGCCGCTGCGCCCGAGTCACCGGCATCATGACAGCCGCCCGCTCCTTCGAGGGAGACCGGGTAAAGATCGCAAGCCTGCCCCCCGCCGCCAGCCCCGACCTTCCCCCGCCGCCCCTGGGCAAGCGGGCCGGGCTCCTGCTGGACGGCCGCGGCGCTTGCACCGATCTCAATGACTTACGACCTATTCTCCTAGACGAATAGGTGTGCTGAGATAACTTTTGGTACAGACTCCCAATCGAGAAGGGTCACGTCCGCATGAGGAACCGCGCCGCCAAAATCATTGCCACCTTGGGACCGGCCAGTGCCACCCCTCAGGTCATCGAAGCGCTTTACACTGCCGGGGCCGATGTCTTTCGGCTCAATTTCAGCCACGGCAGCCATGACGACCACCGCGAGCGCATCGAGATCATCCGTACACTGGAAAAGAAGGCCGGGCGCCCCATCGGCATCCTGGCCGACTTGCAGGGACCGAAGCTGCGCGTGGGGAAATTCACCGAGGGCCGCGTCCGCCTGAATGCCGGCCAGTCCTTTCGCCTGGACCTATCCGAGGAATTGGGCGACCACCAGCGGGCTCCCCTGCTCCATCCGGAAATCTTCGCCGCCATCGGCGCCGGCACCGAATTGCTGCTCGATGACGGCCGCATCCGGCTGCGCGTCGAACATCACGGCCTGGATTTCGCCGAGACCGTGGTCATCACCGGCGGCGAATTGTCCAACAACAAGGGCCTGAACATCCCCAATGTGGTGCTGCCCATCTCGCCCCTGACCGAGAAGGACCGCCGCGACCTGGACTTCGCCCTCGACATGGGGGTGGATTGGGTGGCCCTGTCCTTCGTCCAGCGCCCGGATGACGTGGCCGAGGCCCGCAAGCTGGTGGGCGGCCGGGCCATGGTCCTGTCCAAGCTGGAAAAGCCCTCGGCCATCGACTTCCTGGAAGAGATCGTGGACCTCTCCGACGCCGTGATGGTGGCGCGCGGCGACCTGGGCGTCGAGGTGCCGCCGGAGAATGTGCCGATCCTGCAGAAGCGCATCGTGCGCGCCTGCCGCCGCGCCGGAAAGCCGGTGGTGGTGGCGACCCAGATGCTGGAATCCATGGTCCATGCCGCCGCGCCGACCCGCGCCGAGGCCTCGGACGTTGCCACCGCCATCTATGACGGCGCCGATGCGGTGATGCTGTCGGCCGAAACGGCGGCGGGGGAATATCCCATCGATGCCGTCACCATCATGGACCGGATCATCGACCGCGTGGAAAAGGACGACCTCTACCACGCCACCATGGATGCCGCGCGCGGCGAACCGGAAAGCACCACCCGCGACGCCATCAGCGCCGCCGCCCGCCAGGTCGCCCATACCCTGTCGGCGGCGGCCATCGTCACCTTCACCTCGTCCGGCTCGACCACCTTGCGCGCCGCCCGCGAACGGCCCGACGTGCGCATGCTCAGCCTGACCTCGGACCTGAAGGTGGCGCGTCAGCTCTCGCTGGTCTGGGGCGCCCATTCCTCGGTGACGCAAGAGGTCAACAGCTTCGCCCAGATGGTCGCCTGCGCGGTGCTGAAGGCCCAGACCGAAGGCTTCGCCAAGCCGGGCGAACGCATCGTCATCACCGCCGGCGTCCCCTTCGGCACACCCGGCACGACCAACATCCTGCGCGTCGCCTGGATCGAGGAATAAGCACAAAAGCCGGGACGGCAATGCCGTCCCGGCTTTGCTTTTGAAGCAGCTTCCTTCGGCGTCCCGTCAGTGGGGACGATTGCCGCTCGAAGAGTTGCCCCCTTCCTTCTTGCCGCTCTTGCCGGCTTCGGTGCCCTTGCCTTCGGTCATAGTGTCCTTGGCCGCCTCGGCGGCATGTTCGACGGCGCTTTCGGCATGTTTCATCAAGCCTTCGGCCTCGTCGGTCAAGGTTTCACCGGCGGCGGCCACCGCTTCCTTGGCCCGGCCCACCATATCCTGGCTGCTGCCGCGCGCGTTGCGCATCATCTCGTCGCGCTTGCGGCCCAGGATCTGGTCTTCCCGATAGGTGCGCGGCAAGGCCGCCGCGACCGCCGCCCCGGCGAGCAGGGCCAGCGCGCCCATGGCCAGCGGATATTCACGGAAGGCCTGGGAGGAACGTTCCATGTAATTGGAGGACGAGCCGCGCATGCTGCCGCGCCATTCCGACAGGCGGCGGCGGGCATTCTCGCCGAAATGGCTGACGCGGCCACGCATGTCCTCGGCATAGTGACGGGCCTCGTCGGCGTAATGCGAGGCATGATGCCGCATCTTCTCGCCGTATTGCCCGCCGCGTTCCCCCATCTCTTCCCCATAATGCTGCGACTCGCGGCCCTGGCCGTAACGCTCGCCCGAACCGCTGTAATGCTCGCTCATCCCGCTGGACGAGGGCGCATCCCAGGGCTCGGCATAATCCTGGAAGCCCGAGGCGGAGGGACGGCTGTAACCGTAATCCGAGCCGCCGCCCTGCCCGCCATATTGGGTGCTCCGGCGGCCATAGGCGCCGTAGCCGGATTGCTGGCTATAGCGGCCTTGCGCCCCGGTGGAGCCCCGCTCGATCCTGCTTTCGTCGCTGCCGCCCGAACGCTTCATGGCCGAGTAGATCAGCCAGCCGGCACCAACGCCCAGCAAGGCCAGCGGGATAGAATTGTCCCGAACCGTCTCGGCGGCCCGGCCGTGCATCATATCGGAGTTGCGCATGTTTTCGCGGGCCTCGTCGATATAATGGCGGGCTCTTTCCTGATAGTCCTGCATCTTCTCGTTCATGGAATCCATCCCTTCTTTCTGTGCTGAACGTTGGAGGGTCCCGCTCTCAGCGCAATTGCTGCTTCGCCCAACTGGTGGTGTCGCGCATCGTGGTGATCGTGCGTTTGGGCACCAGCTTGCGTGCCCGCAGATTCGACAGCCCAACCGCGAGGACGATGCCGCCGATCGCCAGGACGGCCAGCCCGACCACCAGCGCCGCCACCCACCAAGGCATGAACAGGGCAAGGCCCAGCACCGCCGCGGCGACCAGCACCTGGATCCCGATGAAGGCGATCAGCCCGCCCGCCACCAAGCCGATCAAGCCTGAACTGGCCCGGGAGAGCGTCTCGGACATCTCGGCCTTGGCCAAATCCACTTCCTTGCGGAACAGGGTCGTCGTCTCGCGCGTCAGGTCCGAGAAGAGCGCGCCCAGCGACCGCTCGTCTCTCACGCCGTTGGGCATCAGATTTCTCCGCTCATCCGGGTCTCTTCCTCCCGGTTCCCGGAAGAGGAGAAATCGCCGCTATAGTCATAGGGCTCGGATTCGCCGTAGGCGTAGTTATTGTCGTAGCTGCTGTTGCCGCTGCTGCGCAGGAAACGGCCGAGCAGGAAGCCGGCGACCATGGCACCGCCGATGAACAAGGCAGGCTGGCGCCGGGCGAGGGCTTCCACATCCTCGGCCAGTTCACGCCACTCCTTCTCACGCAGGGTCTCCGCCACGCGCTCGATCTGATCGGCGGCCAGATCGGCGTAATGGGCGGTCATGTCCTGCTTTTCCTTTTCCAGGTCGCGCGCGGCCTCGTGCAGGGCATGGGCCACCTGGCCCAGGCGCGAGGCCGCAATTTTCTTCTGGTCGTCGGCCATGCCCCGGACCCGGCCTATGGCTTGGTCGAACGCACGCCCGCCGCCTTCGCGCAGGATATCGCTGGTCGAGTCCAGAGCTTCCGACGCCCTGCTCTTCTGGCCCGAGCTATCGCGTACACCCATTTGCACCCTCCATCGCGTTGTCGCCTTATGTTGCGGAATCAGCGGGGGCGCCCTATCGGCGCCATCTCAACAGGAAAACAGTCGCGCAGGAGGAAGGTTCCGCTATCCGCCCGTGAGGCTCTTTTGGAGTGCTTGCATTTCCTTGCGGCTTGCCGATGATGCGGGCCTCCCTCCGCTCGAACCCTTCCGGACCCCGACATGCGCCTGCCCAGCCCCAGCCATCCCATCGGCATCTTCGATTCCGGCGTCGGCGGCTTGACGGTCCTGCGCGCCCTGCGCCGCCGCCTGCCCCATGAAGACCTGATCTATCTGGGCGACACCGCCCGCCTGCCCTATGGCACCAAGAGCCCCGAAACCGTCAGAAACTACGCCGTCCAGGCGGCAAGGCTGCTGGTCGAGCGGAACGTCAAGATGCTGGTCGTGGCCTGCAACACCGCCTCGGCCCATGCGCTGGAAGCCTTGCGAGCGGAATTCCCCCATCTGCCGGTCATCGGCGTGGTCGAACCGGGGGCATCGGCGGCCTGCGCGGCCTCGCTCAGCGGGCGCATCCTGGTCATCGCCACCGAAAGCACCGTCCAGGCCGGCGCCTATGACCAGGCCATCCGCCGCCTGCGCCCCGATGCCCGCGTCGCATCCCGTCCCTGCCCGCTCTTCGTCTCTCTGGCCGAGGAAGGACTGACCGAAGGCGAGATCGCCGAAGCGGTGGCGCGCCATTATCTCGACCCGCTGCTCGCGCCGGACCGTCCCGACCGCCCCGATTGCCTAGTCCTCGGCTGCACTCATTTCCCGGCCATGGCGACGACCCTGGCGAAAGTTGCCGGTCCCGGCATCATCCTAGTCGATTCCGCCAGCACCACCGCAGAAAGCGTCGCCGCCGCCCTGTCCACCCACGATCTGGCGGGAACGCATGAGCGGCCGGGCCGCCTGCGCTATCTCGCCACCGACGCACCCGGCCGCTTCGCCCGCGTCGCCGCCACCTTCCTGCCTTGGAGCTTGGACAGCGAAGCCATCGAACTGGTCGATCTGCGGTAGGGAAAAGGCTAGAGCAGCCTCAGGGCCGCGCCCGAAGGCATGGCGATCTGTTCGAGGCGGCATTGCTGGGGCAGCTTGTCCGGCCGCCAGCGGACGACATGGGCGCCGTTGCGGAAACGCGTGCCCGAAACATGGCCGTAGCCGACCTCCACCACCACTTCGGGCCGCACCGGCAGCCAGTCGCCGGACTGGGCGGCGGAGACGGGGCTGGCCTGGAGCAAGGGCACCAGCAGCGGCGTCAACTGGCGGCGCTGGGTTTCCTCGATGGCGGCGGTGAAGCCGACATGGCGCAGCCGTTCCTGGGAATCATAGAGGCCCAGCCGCAGGGCCCCGACCTCCCGCCCGTTCTGGTCCCAGCGGAAGCCGTCGATGACGCAATCGGCGGTGCGGATGCGCTTGTATTTCTCCATGCCGGTCCGCTCGCCCGGCAGATAGGGCAGGTCTAGGCGCTTGGCGACGATGCCGTCCAGGCTGCCCGCCGTCTCGTCGAACCAGCGCTGTGCATCGCCCGGATCGGTGGTGGAAGGCGACAGGCAGATGCCTTCGCAGGTCAGATAGCGCCGCGCGAAATCCACCAGCCGCAGATGGCGCTCGGCCAAGGGCAGGTCCACCAGCGACATGCCCTCGCTATCAACCAGCATGTCGAAGACGATCAGCAATGCCGGGTGGTCGCGAGAAAGCTGCGAGATGGGCCGCGCCCCAGGATGCAGCCGCTGCTGCAGATGCTCGAAGGACACCCCTTCCCCTTCCGGCACCACGATCTCGCCGTCCAGCACGAAACGCTTGGCCTCCAGCGACAGCAAGGCTTCGGCGATTTCCGGGAAGTTGGCGGCCAGGGGACGATGAGCCTTCGAGCGCATATCGATCCGGTCGCCGTCCCGGAAGCACAGGCAGCGAAAACCATCCCATTTCGGCTCATACAGCCATCCCTCGCCCTCGGGCACCGCGTCTACCAGCCGCGCCTCCATGGGGGCGAGAGACGAATCGAGCGGTAAAGCCACTCCCGTTCCTCCCACTTTTCGAGGCTTAACACATGGCGGAGGCATTGCGTTCCTGTCTTAGAAAAATGCGTTGCAACAATGGACTAAGTAGGGCGCCCGAACATCAAATGGGAGCAGCCCCGCAAGCCTAGAACGGGCTAGAGGCAGGATCAAAGGGACAAAAGTGGTGACAGGACGGAGCAGCGCCCCTCCCGGTTCGGCCTGCCCACCTCAAATCTCTGACATGAACCAAGAGTTACGCAGAGAGGAGGAAGCGCAGATGAAACGCGCCGTCATCCGGGGACGTGCCCAGGCCGGCCAGCCCTTCAGAAGGATGGCCGCAGCGGCCATCCTGACCGCCTTGATCGCGCTCCCTGCCGCATTGCCGGCCCATGCCGGATATCGTGAGGGACTCTCCGCCTTCAACCGCGCCGATTACGGCCAGGCCTATTCGGAATTCAGCACGGCCGCCGCCCAGGGCGACCCGGAATCGCAGTTCATGCTGGGCCGCCTCTACGCCTTGGGAACGGGTACCGAGCAGGACCTGGTCCGCGCCTATGCCTGGTATCACCTGGCCGCCCAGAACGGCCTGCGGGATGCCGTCCTGGTGCGCGACGAACTGGGCGAGGCCCTGCCCGAGGGCGAACGTTCCCGTGCCGAGGAAATGGCCCGGCAGCTGACCCGGCAGTTGGCCGAAGCGCAAGGGCGGCAGCAACCGGCGGCGGAAGCCCCGGCCAGCCGCCCGCCGACGCCGGAAGAAGTCCAGACGGTTCAGCGCACGCTCGGCGCCCTGGGTTACGAGGCCGGTCCCATCGACGGGCGGGTCGGCGCACAGACCCGCCAGGCGGTGCTCGCCTATGAACGCGACATGGGCCTGCCGCCCTCGGGCAGGGTCACCCCCGAACTGACCTCGCAACTGCACCAGGTGGCGGGCGGTCCGTCCGCTGGCGGGAGTGATGACGCCCCGCAGCAGGCCTCCGCGCCCCAACAGTTCGAGGGGCCGGAAGATTATCTGCGGCGTACCGGCCAGTTGCCCCAGGTGGTGCGCGAGGTACAGCGCCACTTGCGCGACGCGGATTATCCGGTGGGGCCGGTGGATGGACTGGTCGGTCCGCAGACCCGCCAGGCGGTGCGCCAATACCAGCGCGACCGGGGCCTGAGCGTGGACGGCCAGATCTCGCAGGGGCTGCTTGCCGACCTGCAGCAATCCAGCCAGCCGCAGCCCCAGGTCCAGTTGACCCCGCAGGAGCAATTCCTCCAGCAGGGCGGTCGCCTGCAGGCCTATGTCGCCAGCATCCAGGCGGAATTGCGGATGCGCGGCTTCCTCAGCGGCAATCCCGACGGCCGCATGGACCTGCGCACGCGCGAAGCCATCCGGGACTACGAGGCCACCGCCGGCCTGCCGGTCACCGGCCAGGCCAGCGAGGATCTGCTCAACCATATGCGCTTCGCCCAGCCACCGGTCATGGCGCCGCAACGGGCCGGATTGCAGCGCTAGCGGGCGGGAAAGGGAGATCAGCTCGGCTGCGACACCTCCTTGGCGACCTCGCCGGCGAGCCCCAGATCGCCGGTGCGCGTCGAGACGTCGCCCATGGACAGGATGCCGACCAACCGCTTGTCGCGGTTGATCACCGGCAGGCGACGCACCTGTTCGCGCTCCATCACCGCGGCGGCCTCTTCGACCTCCTGGTCGTCATAGCAATAGATGATGTCGGGCGACATCACCTCCTTGACCGGGGTGTCGTCGGCATTGCGCCCTTCGGCCACGGCGCGGATGGTGATGTCCCGGTCGGTAACCATGCCGACCAGCCGGTCATGGGCGCCCACCGGCAAGGCCCCGATATCCAACTCGCGCATTTTCCGGGCGACATCGCGCAAGGACAGATCTGGCGGAATGACGACGATGTTGGGGGTCATGATCTGATGGACCTGCATGGCGAGCTTCCTCCTTCGGGGCGTCCTCATCCGGTTTATGCGGAGGCAATGGAAGACGGACGCTTCGTCGAACAGGTGGGCAAGGCGGACCTCTTGGGCAATCCGCCGCCCAGGGGAGAGGCCCCTCCTCCTTCGGGAGAGGTTTTGATCCGCCACCAGAGAGGCACCATCTGTGGTCTAGAACCATGCCATATGATCTGAAATCTCCACCCCGTTCCGCCCTGCCGGTCGCCGTCCCGGGGTTGAACTGCCGCTGTCGTACCTGGGCCGACCGCGTGGCCTTCCTGGTCGATGGCGCCGCCTATTTCGCCGCCTTGCGCCATACGCTGGAGCGCGCGCGCCATTCGGTGGTCATCATCGGCTGGGAGATCGACAGCCGCACCCGGCTGGACCGCTCGACCGAGGCCGACGGCACGGAGATCGGCCTGCTGCTCGACAGCCTGGTGCGCAATCGCCCGGGGCTGGACTGCCGCATGCTGATCTGGGATTCGCCGCTGCTCTATTCGCTGGACCGGGAATTCCTGCCCGAGATCAAGCTGGACTGGCTGACCCATCCCCATCTGCGCTTCCGCCTGGACAGCGACCATCCCCTGGTCGCCTCGCATCACCAGAAACTGGTGGTGGTGGACGACAAGGTGGCCTTCTGCGGCGGCATCGACATCACGGCCCGGCGCTGGGATTGTCCCGAGCACCGACCCGACGATCGCCGGCGTTCCGATCCCGGCCATCCCAATTATCCGCCCTTCCACGACCTGATGATGATGGTCGAAGGCCCCGTCGCCGCCGAACTGGGAAAGATCGCCCGGCAGCGCTGGCAGCGCGCCAGCGGCGAGACTCCGCCGCCCGTCCCGGCCGATTGCCCCAGCCCCTGGCCGGACGAGAAGGTGGCCGCCGACCTGCGGGCGGTTCAGGTCGCCATCGCCCTCACCTCGCCGGCCTGGGACGGCAACGAGGAAATCCGCGATGTCGAGGCGCTGTATCTGGACATGATCAAGGCGGCGCGGCGTTTCATCTATATCGAGAACCAGTATTTCGTCTCGCGCAAGATCGGCAAGGCCATCGCCCGGCGGCTGTGGGAGGACGATCCGCCGGAAGTGGTGATCGTCACGCCGCGACGCCAGGAAAACCTAGTGGAACAGACGGCCATGGGGCTGGAACGCATCCGCCTGTGCCAGCGCCTGAAGCGCCTCGACCGTCATGACCGGCTGCGCGTCCTGTGGCCGGAAGTGGCCGGCCGGGCGCTGCATGTGCATTCCAAGCTGATGATCGTGGACAATGCCATGGTGCGCATCGGCTCGGCCAATCTCAACAACCGTTCCATGGGCGTGGACACGGAATGCGACCTGATGATCGAATCCTGCGGCGATGGCCGCATCGAAAAAAGCGTAGCCGGATTGCTGCACCGCCTGCTCGGCGAGCATCTGGGCGCAAGCCCCCAGGAGGTCGCCCAGGCCATCGAACGGAAGGGCGGGCTGCGGGGCGCCATCGGTGCGCTGGGGCATGAAGAACGGCGGCTGGTGCCCCTGGAGAACACGCCGCCGCCCTCGGCGGTGGATCTCGGTGCGGCAAGCCTGCTGGTCGATCCTGAACGGCCCATGGAAGAGATCCTGCTCGACAGCGAAGAAAATCCCGTTCCACCGGTCTCGCGCCGTCTCGGCATCCTGGCGGTCATCATCGCCATCTCGGCGGTAATGGCGGCCTTCTGGAGCCTCAGTCCCGGCGAATTCCTGCCCCAGGTCGCCCCGTTCATCGATACCCTGCGCGTCCTAGACGGCTCGCTGCTGGCCCTGCCCCTGGTGGTGCTGAGCTTCGTCCTGGGCGGCTTCATCGCCTTTCCGGTCACGCTGATGGTGCCGCTGGCGGGCATGCTGTTCGGCCCCTGGGTGGGGCTTGCCGGTTCCCTGCTCGGCGCCCTGGCAAGCGCCAGCCTCAGCTACTGGCTGGGCTGCCGCTTCGGCCGCGAGACGCTGGCCCGGGTGGTCGGGCCGCGGGTCAAAGGCATCGGGCGCAACCTCGCCCGTCACGGCATCCTGGCGGTGGCGCTGCTGCGCATGGTGCCCATCGCCCCCTTCACCGTCTTCAATCTGGTGGCCGGGGCCTCCCATCTGCGATTTCGGGATTTTGTTCTGGGCAGCGCGCTGGGTATGCTGCCGGGCATGATAGGATTGAGTGTCTTCGGTGACCGCCTCGCGGCGGCCTTGCAGGAACCGAGCTGGGACAATCTGGGGCTTTTGGCCGTCGTGGTGGCCGCCTTGTTCGGCGCCGGGTGGTGGATCGGCCATCATTTGAGTCGGCGGCGGCGGCGCCAGGAGCAGATAGAGGCATGACGGAAGCGGCAAGCGCGCCCCACCTTTCCTTCGGCAGCTACAACATCCATCGCTGCTGGGGCACCGACCGCAAATACCGTCCCGAGCGTGTCGCGGAGGTTCTTCGCGCTTTGGATTGCGACGTGGTGGGGCTGCAAGAAGTCGACACCCATCTGACCGTAGACGGTTATTCCCAACTAGACTTCTTGGCAGAAAGCCTAGGCATGAGGGCAGTGTCGAGCCCCAACCTCCACGATCATCGCGGAAGCATGGGCAATGCCCTTCTCACCCGCCTGCCCATCCGGAAGATTCGGCGAGGCGACCTAAGCGTGCGCAATTTCGAGCCCCGGGGCCTGCTGGATGTCGAGCTGGATGCGGGCAACCGCACCGTGCGCGTCATCGTCACGCATCTCGGCCTGCGGGCGGCGGAACGGCGTCTCCAGGTACGCCGCCTGATCCATCACGTGGAAGAGCAAGGAGAGGCCATGCCCATGGTAATCCTTGGAGATTTCAACGAATGGCGGCCCACGGGCGGGGCCTTGCGCAGCCTCAACCGGCGCTTCGGCCGGGCCCTGGCGCCCCGCACCTTTCCGTCACGCTTTCCGATGCTGCCGCTGGACCGCATGTGGATCTGGCCGGCCCATGGCCTACTTCGTTTGAGTGCCTATTCCACACCTTTATCGCGACTCGCTTCGGATCATCTTCCGATCCGCGCCGATGTCCGTTGGAGCCATATACCCGAGAAAAATACTCTATAACTGCCGTAGTAAGGCCCCCGCGCGAACGGGTAAGACCTTTCGGGCTCTCTCTCCAGCGATTGATTTGCAGCCGAAAGATACCAAATGACGCCGAGGAAGACGGGAAACCTTGATTGATAGGACGCATCGAAGCTCCCCCCGGCTTGGTATAGCGGAAGAGCAGTCCTTTCGAACTTGGTATACCTTCAGCGTTAGAGTCCAAAAGATGGATTAAATTATCGCTGCATTCCACGGTATATCCGTCTGGCGGCACGAGCGAATACGAGGCAAGTCCTGTGGTAGTCCTGATAGCCGATGACCATGCGTTGTTCCGTTACGGAATCAAGCTGGCTCTAGAAAGTCTTTACAACGACGTCACCATCATCCAGGCGAGCGGCGCGGACGAAGCCCGTAAGCTAGCCCATGAGACGGAGGGTCTTGACCTTATCCTGCTTGACCTGCAGATGCCCGGCCTGAACGGTATCAGCGAGTTGAAGCAGTATATCGATACCCTGCCTGACGTGCCGGTTGTCATTGTTTCCGGGTCACGGCAGCGTTCCACCATTCGTGCGGCCATCGATGCCGGCGCACGTGGCTTCATCCTCAAATCCTCCAACGGCGAGATCCTGAAGCATGTCCTGCCGCTGGTCCTGTCCGGGGAGCTCTACATCCCGGCCCAGGCCGTCGCGGCCGAGGAACTGGAAGCGGAATACGAAGGTTCGCCACTGGAAGAAAGCAGCGATTTCAATCCCGACTTCAAGTCACTCACCCCGCGTGAAACGCAGGTGCTGAAACTTCTGACACTGGGCTATTCCAACAAGGAGATCGCCCGCTCACTGGGCATGCTGGAAGGCACGGTGAAGGTGCATGTGAAATCCATCATGAAGAAGCTGGGGGTCAACAACCGCACCCAGGCGGCCATCGCCGCCAACCGCAGCTTCTTCCGCCAGAACAGCACCACTCCGGCCTGATCCCGTTATCCCAGGGAACATAAAAAAAGGCCGGCACTCCCAAGTGCCGGCCATTTTCCTTTTCACCATCCTGCAAGGGACGGTCAGCCCACCTCTTCCTCGGCCACGTCCTCGCCCCAGGCCTCGACCAGACGGCGCTGTTCGTTGCGCAGCACCGTCACGCGGCGTTGCGCCCGCAAGGCCAGCAGGGCCCCCACCACCGGCGGCATGGCCCTGTAGAGCAGCCAGCCGATGGCGGCCGAGCCGTACATGACGATCAGCGGAAAGACGTCGAACAGGATGTCGAGGGCCGCCGACATGCTGTGTCCCGAGAACCACAGGCCGAACAGGAAGGGCGCGACGCCCGACAGGTTCAACCCGCCCACGCACAGCCAGGCATAGCGGTTGGGACCGCGATCGACCAGGGCCGCAACCAGGGTCGGCAGCAGGCCGACGAACAGCAGCAGGATGGTCGGCAGGGAAAAGGGCACGGCCGCCGTCACGGCCAGCATCATGATCCAGCGCATTCCCCCGCCCTGCGTGCGCTGTTGCCCGCCGCGCGCCTTTGCCTGCTGCTTGGCCGCCATCTTCACCACACCTTCATGATGACCAGGATCGACATCGTGGCCAATGCGATCAGCACACTGGTCAATGCCGCCGTCTGTTGTCCAACGCGCAGGGCAAAGGCATCACGCTCTTCACCGCTGGAATCCAGTTCAGAGATCTCGGCGCTGGCGGCGGCATATTGCGCGCGGGCCTGCTGGAAACCGTATTCATCCTTCTGGCGCTCTTCGGTGTTGTCCAACAGGCGGAACAACTCGATCAGGCTGCCCTTGCGCACCAGGCGGGGAATTTCCCGCTCCAGCATGCGCCGCGTCTCGCGGCTGTGGAAGCTGGCGATGATCGGCCCTGTCAGCCCGCCGATCCAGCTGGTCAGGCCGAACAGCGTCTCGGGCCCCAGCCGCCATTGCAGCAGGGCCAGCAGGCTGAGCATGCCGACCAGCTGCCGGTCCGGCGTGTCCTCGTTGAGGACGGTCAGAGCCTTCTCCAGGTCGTACTTGAAACGGGCGACGATGAAGGCCGCCACATGGCGGTCCACCGGCAGCGTCTTGCCGTCGGCCCGCTTGGCGGCATTGTTGAGCGCCGGCAGCAGGTCGCGGATTTCCACCACGTAATCCTGGGCGATCAACGGGCTCTGGCAGGCCAGCGCCTCGTTCATCTCGTACAGGCAACGTTCCAGGCCGAAGCCGAGGCCGGGCCGGACCAATTGCTCCTTGAGGTCGCGGAAGCTGCTCTGCATCACCGAATGATCGGGATCGTAGGCCGCACGGGTCTCGAACCACAGCTTGGGGATTTCCCGCTGGATCATCTCGGTGAACAGGCGGATATCCGATGATTGCTGGCTCATCAGCACGGCAAGCGCCGAGCCGAAGCCGTCGGGCATCATCGCCAGCCCCTTGTAGCGGATCGGCGCCAGGGGATCGAGCAGGATGCAGACGCGGGCCAGCATCACGTCCAGGGCGATGCGACGGTCGCCGGGCGAACCGGCGGCATTGCGCACGGCGGCGGCGATCTGGTCGGCGCGTTCCTTGTCCTCGATGGCGCGGCGCATCCAGATTTCCAGCTTGCCCTCGAGGACCAGCGGAATGGCGTCGTCCCAGCGGCGGACGAAGGCCATCGCCAGTTCCCGCGAGGTGCTGTATTCCTTGCCGTTGAAGACGAAGGCACGCTGGGTGCGCTTCTCCAGCTTGGTCTGGAGGGGGCTGAGACGCCGCCCGCTGAGCCACAGATCCAGCGAATCCAGCTTCCAGCGTTCATGCGGATCGTCGCACAACACGCCGCGCAGAAGCTCGATCATGCTGATGGGCAGGCGCTGGTCGCCGACCAGGGCGACATAGCTGCCATAGACGATCTTCTGCTTGAGCAGTTGCTCGTCTGTCAGATGGGCGACCGGGTTGCGCCCCAGCAGCAGCAGGACCAGCGAGGCCCCCAGGGCGTAGAGATCGTCGCCGTAATTGCCGCTGCCCCGGCCGAAAGGCAGCGACATCCCCGATTCCACCGGCTCGAACAGCAGCGGCTGGTCATAGGCGGGCGGTGCAGTGACGCAATCGCCGAGCACGATACGCTCGCGGTCGGCATCCATGTAATACATGTTGGTCGGGCGGATGGCCCGATGGGTCACCGCACGGGAATTCAGTTCGCGCAAGGCGCCGATGATCGGCGTCAGCATGCGCCGAGTCACTTCGTGTTCCTCGACCCGCTTGATTTCGGCGGTGAGGCTGGTCATCACCCGGCCGCCCATGGGGCGTTCATAGACCACGGCCATGCAATTACGGCCGACCGGTGCCCAGGGCACCACGCCCCATTCCACCAGGGTCTGGAGACCGGGATTCTGCACCCCTTTCAAGGCCCGCATCACGTTGACGCGCGGCGGCAGATCGGGGCGGCAAATCAGGGCATAGAGCAGACGCGCGGAATCGCGCCGGTCTTCGACGACGAAAGCCTGCGCACTGGGTGTATCCAGATCGGGAAGCGGCGAACCGGCATGGATGTAATAGCGGTCGCGCAGAACGACCGTTCCACCAGCATTTGCGTCTTCCTGCATCGGCGCCGAAGCGAGTTCTGCCATACCCCTCGCCGTTTTCTTTGCAGCGCCTTCTGCGCCACGACTAACCTTTTAGCACTCTAACGGGCGGTGGCTTTGCTTACAAGCACCGCCACCGCCCGTTAAAGATGAAGACCACTCGCTCAATTGGCGAAAGGATCGTGGACCAGGATGGTGTCCTCGCGCTCGGGGCTGGTGGAGAGCAGCGCCACCGGGGCCTCGATCAATTCCTCGACACGGCGGATATACTTGATGGCGGTGGCCGGCAGATCGACCCAGGAACGCGCCCCGCGGGTGCTTTCCTTCCAGCCTTCCATGCTTTCATAGATCGGCTCGATGGCGGCCTGGGCGGCCATCGATGCCGGAAGATGGTCATAGACCTTGTCGCCGCAACGATAGCCGGTGCAGATCTTCAACTCGTCCATGCCGTCCAGCACGTCCAGCTTGGTCAAGGCGATGCCCTGGATGCCGCCGACCTTGACGGTCTGCCGCACCAGCACGGCGTCGAACCAGCCACAGCGGCGGGCACGGCCCGTCACGGTGCCGAATTCATGGCCGCGCTCGCCCAGGCCCCGGCCCACCTCGTCATGCAGCTCGGTCGGGAACGGCCCGGAACCGACGCGGGTGGTATAGGCCTTGGTGATGCCCAGCACATAGCCCACCTGCCCCGGACCGACGCCCGAACCGGATGCGGCCGCGCCCGAGACGGTGTTGGACGAGGTGACGAAGGGATAGGTGCCGTGATCGACGTCCAGCATGGCGCCCTGGGCACCCTCGAACAGGATGCGCTTGTTGTCGCGGCGCACCTCTTCCAGGCGCTTCCACACCACGTCGGCGAAGGGCAGGATCTTGGGCGCGATCTCCTTCAGCGAGCGCATGATCTCTTCGCCATCGGCTTCCGGCGCGCCCAGGCCGCGCAGCAGCGCGTTGTGATGGGCGAGCATGCGCTCGAGCTTCATCTCCATCACGCCCTCATCGGCGAGGTCGCAGATGCGGATGGCGCGGCGGCCCACCTTGTCCTCGTAGGCCGGGCCGATGCCGCGGCCGGTGGTGCCGATCTTGCCGGCGCCGCTGGCTTCCTCGCGGGCACGGTCCAGATGGCCGTGCAGCGGCAGGATCAGCGCCGCGTTCTCGGCAATCTTCAGCGTCTCGGGGGTGATGTCCACGCCCTTTTCGCGGATCGACTCGATCTCCTTGAGCAGCGCCCAGGGGTCGATGACCACGCCATTGCCGATGATCGACAGCTTGCCGCGCACCACGCCCGAAGGCAGCAGGCTCAGCTTGTAGGTGACGCCGTTGATGACCAGGGTATGGCCGGCATTATGGCCGCCCTGGAAGCGCACCACCACGTCGGCCCTTTCGGAGAGCCAATCGACGACCTTGCCCTTGCCTTCGTCGCCCCACTGGGAGCCCACTACCGCAACATTCGCCATCTTTTCCCGGACTCCAGCCTATTCCGTCTCAATCACCCGATCGGCCATCACCAGATGGCCGCAATTCAGCCGCCGCGCCTCGGCGCGCGGATCGGCCACCTCTTCCAGCCCGGCCACCGTCACCCAGCCTTCGCCGCGCAGGCGGGCCGAAACCTCGCGCGCGGTACCGAAAGGCAGGAAGACGCGGCGCTCGGCCGCCGGCGCGGGCAGAACCGCCTGCACCGTATCCATGAACAGCGTCACCCCGGTGGCGGGTTCGTCGCCATCGGCGAGATAGCGCCCGCCTCGCCCCAGTTCGGCGATGGCCCGGCGCGAGAAAATCGTGAAGGACACGCCCGAATGATATTCATAGCCCCGGTTCTCCACCGGGTCGACCGTCAGGGCGAGGCCGGGGGCGTGGCTGCGCACCAGTTCGACCACCACGGCCAGCCGGTCGCGCTCATGCGCCGCCGCGCGCGGCAGGGACATGCTGCGCAGGGCGGCCAGCGCCTGATCGGCGGGCCCCGCCGCCTGCAGCAGGTCGCAGAAGCTTTTCGCCGCCGCCGCGGGCAGGATCGCGGCCACCAGGGCGGCATCCTTGTGATCCAGCGCCCCGCGCAGGCGACCGATCGTCGCCTCGTCCAGGTCGAGGTCGGCGCACAGCGCCGGAACCAGCGTCGGCAGGGTCAGGTCCACCGAGACGTCGCTCAGGCCCAACTCCGCCAGGGCCTCGGCGGCCAGTACCACCACCTCGGCATCGGCGGCGGGCGAGTCGGAGCCGATCAGTTCGAGCCCGGCCTGGCCGAACTGGCGCTCGGGACGCAGCTGGCTGCCCTTGACCCGCAGCACCTGCCCGGCATAGCTGAGGCGCAGGGGGCGCGGCGCATTGCCCAGGCGGGTGGTGGCGATGCGCGCCACCTGCAAGGTCATGTCGGCGCGCACGCCCATCATGCGCTGCGACACCGGGTCCATGATGCGGAAGGTCTGCCCGGCCATGCCGGCGCCGACGCCGGTCAGCAGGCTTTCCTCGAATTCGATGAGCGGCGGCTTGACGCGCTCGTAGCCCTGGGCGGCAAAGTAGCCCATCAGACGCTGGACGATCTCGGCCTCGAAAGCGGCGTCCGGCGGCAGGATGTCGCGCAGCCCGGCGGGCAGGAGGGCCCTGTTGGCGTAATCGTTCATTGCGGCGTTTTCGTCATGCCCTTGCTTGGCGCGCCTCAAGGCAGGTTGCCTCGGACGGGCCGAATCACCCCGAGCCGGGAAACCGACACAGGGCATCCGCCGATTTAGCGCTTTTGACGCTGAACGGCAAACGGAAAAGCCATCTGCCGTTCAGCTTCGGCCGTCACGCGCCCTGGCGTGCCAGCAATTCTTCCAGATGCTGCATCACCTGGGCCGATGCCCTGTCGACCTCGTGCAGGCAGGCCAGAGCGCCTTCCAGATTGCCCTGGGACAGAAGGCGGGCGGCCTGGACACCCTTGGCATGGAGCTCGCGATGGGGCGCCTCCAGCGCCTGCCAGGCGGGATGGCTGCTCAGCCCGGCATCCTTGGCCTCTTCATACCATTTGCCCAGCTGGCAGGAATGATGGTCGGCCAGTTCCTCCGCGCTGAGTTGGACACGGCCCGCCATCATCTGGGCCAGACGCTTGCGCCAGACCATGTGATCGGACTTCGCCACATGCAGCGGGAAGTCGCGGATCTCCAGCTTGCCGAGTGCGGCCAGGGCTTCGGTGACGACCGCCTCGCCCTTGTCCATGCCGTCCATCAGCCCGCCGATGCCCTCGACGCTTTCGCCCGACATGCGGGCAATGACGGCGATGCCTTCCGACACTTCGGCCGTGGCCTGCGCCTGCTGGCCCAGGATGCCGGAAATCTCCTCGATCTTGGCCGAGACGTTGTGGATCTGCTCGGTCACGTCGCGCATACCTTGGCCGGTGGCGGCGATGACCTCCTGGCCCGATTGCACCGCCTCGGCGCCTTCCTGCATGGAATCGACGATGGCCGACATCTCCGCCCGCAGGTTCTCGATGCGGTTGCGGATGTCCACCGTGGCCTTGGCCGTCTGGTTGGCGAGGTTCTTGACCTCGGACGCCACCACGGCGAAGCCCTTGCCCGCCTCGCCGGCACGGGCCGCTTCGATGGTGGCGTTCAGCGCCAGCAGGTTGGTCTGCTTGGCGATGGCCTCAATCTGGTTGACGATGCCGCCGATCTGCGCCGAGGCCTCGGCCAGGCCGTCCACCTTGGCGGCGGCATCCTCGACCGCCCGGGCGATGCTTTCCATCGTCCGCACGGCGGCATCGGCGGCATTCTGTCCCTCGGCGGCCGCTTCGCGCGCATTCTGCGCATCCTGGGCGGCGGCATCGGCATTGCGCGAAATCTCGCCCACCGAAGCCACCATCTCCTCGGCCGCGGCGGCGATGGACTGGCTGCGCCCATCCATCTCGCGCACATGGCGCATCATGGCGGCGGCGGACGTCACCGCTTCATTGTTGATGGCCGAGATGTCGACGCCGAAGCTCAGCGTCTCCCGTGCGCGGCCTTCCAGCACCTGGGCAAGCTCGTGCAGCTTGCGCGTCAGCAGGCAGCTCCCTTCCGGCACCGACAGATAGCGGCCCGCCAGCAGGTGGTCGATGGCCTCCGCCAAAGCCTGATCACGTTCGGTGAACACCGGATCCATATTCATGCTGCCATCCCTTTAAAAATTCACACACTGCCAGTGATAGCAAATAGCCTTTTTCCCGGTAAGGGATTTTGACCAGACGAAAGAACGGCGGGGCTTGGCCCCGCCTCTCCAAGAGGCGAGCCTCCGGGAATTCCTGAAATTTCAAGAAGAGAAAGGGCCCAAGGGCCTTGCGGCCCTTGGCGGGTCGAAAACAGAACCTAGAACCGCAGCGCCTTGGCCTGGAGAACGTTGGGAATGGCCCGCACCTTCTCCAGCAGGCTATCGGAAATGGGCTGGTCCACCTGGATCAGGGCGATGGCATCGCCGCCGGCGGCGTTGCGGCCCAGATGGAAGGTGGCGATATTGATGCCCTCGGCCCCCAGGGTGCTGCCCAGATTGCCGATGAAGCCCGGCTTGTCGGTATTGCTGACATAAAGCATGTAGGGGCCGAGTTCGGCCTCGATGGGAATGTCCTTGATCTCGACGATGCGGGGCTTGTCGCCGCCGAACAGGGTTCCGGCGACGCTGCGCTTGCGGACATCCGTGGTCACCGTCAGGCGGATCAGGGTCTGGTAGTCGCTGACCTGCTCGTTGGTGCTTTCGGTGATGTCTATGTCACGCTCGCGGGCAACCAGCGGCGCGTTGACCATGTTGACGTTTTCCAGCAGCGGGCTGAGCAGCCCTTGCAGCAGGATCGCCGTCAGCGGCTTGGTGTTGAGTTCCGCCACATGGCCCTGGAAGTCGATGCGCACCGACTTCAGCGCATGTTCGGTCAACTGCCCGGCGAAGCTGCCCAATTGCTTGGCGAGGCTCATATAGGGCCGCAGCTTGGGCGCATCCTCGGCCGAGACGGAGGGCATGTTCAGGGCATTGGTGACGGCGCCGGTCAACAGGTAGTCCACCATCTGCTCGGCGATCTGCAAGGCGACATTCTCCTGTGCCTCGCTGGTCGAGGCGCCGAGATGCGGGGTACAGACCACCTGTTCCATGCCGAACAGCGGATTGCCGACGGGCGGTTCATTCTTGAAGACGTCCAGCGCCACCCCGGCGACATGGCCGCTTTCGATGGCCGCCTTCAGGTCGGCCTCGACCACCAGACCGCCACGGGCGCAATTGATGATGCGCACGCCCTTCTTCATCTTGGCGATGGACTTGGCGTTGATCAGGTCGCGGGTCGCGTCGGTCAGCGGCGTGTGCAGGGTGATGAAGTCGGCGCGGGCGAACAATTCGTCCAGGTCCACCTTCTCCACCCCCAGGTCGGCAGCACGCTCGAAGGACAGGAAGGGGTCATAGGCCACCACCCGCATCTTCAGCCCCAAGGCCCGGTCGCAGACGATGGCGCCGATATTGCCGCAGCCCACCACGCCCAGGGTCTTGCCGGTCAGTTCGGTTCCCAGGAAGCGGTTCTTTTCCCATTGGCCCGCATGGGTCAGGGCGTTGGCCTGCGGAATCTGGCGGGCCAGCGAGAACATCAGGGCGATGGCGTGTTCGGCGGTGGTGATGGAATTGCCGAAAGGCGTGTTCATCACCACGACGCCGCGCTGGGTGGCGGCGGCCAAATCGATGTTGTCGACACCGATGCCGGCCCGGCCCACCACCTTCAGCTTGGTCGCAGCCGCCAGGATATCGGCGCTGACCTTGGTGGCCGAGCGGATGGCAAGGCCGTCGTAATCAGCGATGATCGCCTTCAGTTCCTCGGGACGCAGGCCCGTCCTGACATCGGCCTCGATGCCGCGATCCAGGAAGATCTGGACGGCGGCGGGGCTGAGCTTGTCGCTAATGAGAACCTTAGGCATGGCGGCTCCTTGGGGAATCAGGTCTTGTCAGCGTAATCTGCGGCCACCTGGGCGAATGCCCAATCCAGCCACGCGGTAAGGGCTTGAAGGTCGGAGGCCTCGACGGTAGCACCGCCCCATATGCGCAGCCCCAAGGGGGCATCGCGGTAGGAGCCGATATCGTAGGCCACCTTCTCCTTCTCCAGCAGCGAGGCGATCTTCTTGGCCGCCGCCGTCTGCTCCTCGGCGGACAGGCGGGCAAAGAAACCGGCCTTGATCACCAAGCAGATCGAGGTGTTGGAACGGATGGCCTTGTCCTCGGCCAGGAAGGCCGCCCAGTCGCTGGCCGCAACCCAGTCCTCCAGCACCTTGAGATTGGCATTGGAGCGCTGGATCAGGCCGGACAGCCCGCCCACCGACTTGGCCCATTTCATGGCGTCGATGGCATCCTCGACGACCATCATCGAAGGCGTGTTGATGGTATCGCCCTTGAAGATGCCCTCGATCAGCTTGCCGCCCTTGGTCATGCGGAAGATCTTGGGCAGGGGCCACGGCGGCGTATAGCTTTCCAGGCGTTCGACGGCGCGCGGGCTGAGGATCAGCACGCCATGGGCGCCCTCGCCGCCCAACACCTTCTGCCAGGAATAGGTGACGACGTCGAGCTTGTCCCAGGGCAGTTCCATGGCGAAGACCGCCGAGGTGGCGTCGCAGATCGTCAGGCCCTTGCGGTCGGCCTTGATCCAGTCGCCATCGGGGACGCGGACGCCCGAAGTCGTGCCGTTCCAGGTGAAGACCACGTCGCGGTCGCAATCGACCTGCGACAGATCGGGAAGCTGACCGTAATCGGCGCGGAAGACGCGCAGGTCCGTCAGCTTCAGCTGCTTGGTGACATCGGTCACCCAGCCTTCGCCGAAGCTTTCCCAGGCCAGCATGTCGATGCCGCGCGCGCCCAGCAGCGACCACAGCGCCATCTCGACGGCCCCGGTATCGGAGGCCGGCACGATGCCGATGCGGTAATCGGCGGGCACGCCCAGCACCTCGCGGGTCAGGGCGATGGTTTCTTCCAGCTTGGCCTTGCCCAGCTTCGAGCGGTGCGACCGGCCCAGACAGGCATCGGCGAGTGCATCGAAGCTCCAACCGGGGCGCTTGGCACAGGGGCCGGAAGAGAAATTCGGATTGGCAGGCCGGACATCCGGCCGATTCGGAACGGTCATGACTTTGAAATTCCTTCCCTTGCAGAAGGACGCGGCCCGTTGGGAGGCCGTGGCCCGCCAGGAGAGTAGGCGCGCCCCCTGCCGCCGTCAATCGGCCTGTTGACCTTTAAACTCCCCATGGCAGGAAGCGACCAAGATGAACAGCGCCGTCATCAGAAAGGTCGGCGGCGCCCTTCCCCGCCAGCCCTCATCGCTGGCGCGGCACCATCCACGCCCGCTCGACCTTTTCCAGGCCGATATGCGGGTAATAGGCGGCGGCATCCGGAGCCGCGATCAGGAACAGGCTGGTCTCCGAACCCGCCGCCTCCTGCGTGCGGCGGATCAACTCGCGCCCGATGCCCCGGCGCTGGAAGGCCTCGTCCACCGCCAGATCGGAGAGGTAGCAGCAATAGCTGAAATCGGTGACCGAACGGGCCACCCCGACCAGAAGCCCCGTCTCGTCGCGTGCGGTCAGCACCAGGTCGGCCTGCGCGATCATGCGGGCGATGCGATGGGGATCGCGCACCGGCCGCCTCTTGCCCAAACCGGAACGGTTCAGGACGTCGATGAATTCATCCGGATCGAGGCCCGGCTCGGCGGCATAGGAAATCGTCATGACCGGCCTATTCCTTCAATCCGAAAGGCCGCACAGTATGGGCATGGTTCAACGGCCCATGGCCCTTGCCCAAATTGGGCGCGGTCTCGATGGCCTTGCGCACGTAATCCCGCCCCCGCTCCACCGCCGCCGCCAGGGGCATTCCCTGGGCGATACCGGCGGCGATGGCCGAAGCCAGGGTGCAGCCGGTGCCGTGGGTATTGGCGGTGAGGATACGCGGATGAGAATATTCTCGGACACCCTCGGCGGTGAACAGCATGTCCACGACCGTGTCGCCTTCCAGATGGCCACCCTTCAGCAGCACCGCCTGGGGGCCCAGGGCCAGCAAGTCCGGCCCGGCTTGGCGCATGTCTTCGGGCGTGGCGATGCGGCGGCCCGACAAGGCCTCGGCTTCGGGCAGGTTCGGCGTGATCAAGCTGGCGCGCGGCAGCATGCGGTTCTTCATGGTCGCCACGGCATCGGGATCGAGCAAGGGCGCGCCGCCCTTGGCGATCATCACCGGGTCGCAGACCAGCTTCAGCCCCGGATAACGCTCCAGCACGTCCATCACCGTCTCGATGACGGCGGCGGAAGCGAGCATGCCGGTCTTGACGCAATCGGCGCCGATATCGTCGAGCACCAGCGTCATCTGCTGGGCCAGAAAGTCCAGCGGCACGGGATGGACGCCGAAGACCCCCAGGGTATTCTGGGCCGTCAGGGCGGTGATGGCGGTGGCGGCATAGCCGTCCAGGGCCATCACCGCCTTGATGTCGGCCTGGATACCGGCGCCGCCGCCGCTATCCGATCCCGCAATGATCAGGACACGTCCCTGCATCTTCAGTCCGCCGCCTTCTGGATGGCCTCGGCGATCTCGGCCACCACGCTGTTCACCAGGGTCTCGTCTTGGCCCTCGGCCATGACGCGGATCACCGGTTCCGTACCCGATTTGCGGATCAGCACGCGGCCCGTCTCGCCCAGACGGATTTCGCCGTCGCTGATGGCCTTCTTCACCGTCGAAGCGTCGAGGACGGTGCCGTTCTTGGCCCGGTCCACGCGCACATTCTTCAGGATCTGCGGCAAGGGCTGGAACAGGCGGGTGACCTCGCTGACCGGCTTGCCCGACTCGACGATGCCCGACAGCACCTGCAGGGCCGCCAGCAGGCCGTCACCGGTGGTGCAATGATCGGTCAGGACGATATGGCCCGATTGCTCGCCGCCGACATTGAAGCCGTCGCGGCGCATCGCCTCGACCACATAACGGTCGCCCACCGCCGTACGCAGCAGCTTCAGCCCCTGCTCCTTCAGGAACAGTTCCAGGCCCAGATTGGACATGACCGTAGCGACGATGCCGCCGCCCTTGAGCTGGCCCGACCGCCCCCAGGTCAGGCCAATCAGGGCCATCAACTGGTCGCCGTCGATGATCTGGCCCTTCTCGTCGCACATCACCAGACGGTCGGCATCGCCGTCCAGCGCGATGCCGAGATGGGCGCCATGGGCCACCACCTGGGACTGCATGGCCCCGGTATGCAGCGAGCCGCAATCCTTGTTGATATTGGTGCCGTCCGGCGTGACGCCGATGGGGATGACCGTGGCGCCGAGTTCCCACAGCACCGTGGGTGCCACCTTGTAGGCCGCACCGTTGGCGCAATCGACGACGATCTTCAGCCCGTCCAGGCGCTGGCCGCGCGGGAAGGAATGCTTGGCGAATTCGATATAGCGGCCTACCGCGTCATCCAGCCGCCGCGCCTTGCCCAGCTTGCCCGAGGGCACGAGATAGCTGGACAGGCCGTTGGCCATGCTTTCCTCGATCGCCAGTTCCGCCTCGTCCGACAGCTTGAAGCCGTCGGGGCCGAACAGCTTGATGCCGTTGTCCTCGTAGGGATTGTGCGAGGCCGAGATCATGACGCCGAGATCGGCCCGCATGGAGCGGGTCAGCATGGCCACCGCCGGGGTCGGCAGCGGCCCCAGCAGCACCACGTCCATGCCCACGGAAATGAAGCCCGCCGTCAGGGCGGGCTCCAGCATGTAGCCCGACAGGCGCGTATCCTTGCCGATGACGACGGTGTGACGGTGTTCGCCGCGGGTGAAATAGCGGCCGGCGGCCATGCCCAGCTTCATTGCAGTCTCGGCGGTCATCGGCTCGATATTCGCCAAGCCGCGCACGCCATCGGTTCCGAACAACTTGCGGGTCATCTCCACTCCCACTTCCTCACTCACGCCATCTTGCCATGCTCCCGTGCGGCACGGCAACGGAAGGGGTGGAATTAGCCCATGCGGCGCGTAAACGAAATGTAAAAAATGTCCTGTTTCTCAGGCGACCGCCACCATGGCGCGCCAGACCGCCACGGCCTGGGCGGTTTCGGCCACGTCGTGGACGCGCAGCATCTGCACCCCCTGCCCCAGCCCGGCCAGTCCGGTAGCCAGCGATCCGGCCAAGCGGTCCTTCGGCGCCTCGCCCTTCGACAAGCGGCCGATGAAGCTCTTGCGCGAGGTGCCCAGCAGGATCGGGCAGCCCAACCCATGGAACAGGCTCAGCCGGGCCATGATCTCGAGGTTGTGATCCACCGTCTTGCCGAAGCCGATGCCGGGATCGATGCAGATCAGTTCCGGAGGGATGCCCGCCGCGCGGCAGGCAGCGACGCGCCCGGCCAGATAATCGTAGACATCCAACGGCGCGAAGCCGTAGCGCGGATTCTGCTGCATCGTGCCGGGCTCGCCCTGCATGTGCATCAGCATCACCGGCACCTGGGCCCGCGCGGCGACCGGCAGGGAATCCGGATCGCCTTCAAGGGCAGTGATGTCGTTGAGGATCGCCGCCCCGGCGTCCAGGGCCGCCCCCATGACGGCGGCATGGCGGGTATCGACGGAAACCACCGCCCCCCGGTTCGCCAGTTCGCGGATCACCGGCACGACACGGCGGATTTCCTCCTCGGGCGAGACGGGGGCCGAGCCGGGACGGGTGGATTCGCCGCCGACATCGATGATCTCGGCACCGGCTTCCAGCATCGCCAGGGCACTGGCAACGGCATTCCCGGCGGCGTAATGGTCGCCGCCGTCCGAGAAGCTGTCGGGAGTGGCGTTGATGATGCCCATGATGCACGGCCGGTCCATCGCCAGTCCGGCATAGGCCGGACGCTCGGCGCCGATGCGGTGCAGCAGGCGCGAGACATAGCCAGCGACCGGCTCGCCCTCATTGGCCGACCAGTCGAGGATCTCGGCGAAGGAGCCGTGGGACACTACCACATTGGCGCCGTCGCGCAGATAGAGGGTGCAGGCGGTGAAGGCCAGAGGGCCGCCGGCAAGAGACCAACCCTGCCCCGTCGCCACGGCCGCCGAAGCCGCCGCGCCCGAGACGATGCCGCAAGGTTGAAGATACAGGCGCCCCTCCGGCGCCTCTTCCCACAAGGGCCGGCCATCATGCGAAAAGCCCCGCGGTAAAGCGGGGCTTATGCGCAGGGCCAGCGGGGAGGCTGACACCGTTTCCGGCATCAGGCCCCCGGCTGCGGTTCGGGACCGAGGCCTCCGCCCGGCTGCTCGCTGCCGCGATTGCCCGACGTGGTGGGCACCGAGGCACGGCGGCCGGTGTCGCGGGGGCGATGGTCGTCGCTCCCGGCATTGCGGTGGATGGGCTCGCCATTGAGCAGCGCGCGGATTTCGTCGCCGCTCAGGGTTTCGTATTCCAGCAGGCCCTTCGCCAGGGTTTCCAACTGGTCACGATGCTCGATCAGGCAGGACTTGGCCCGGTCGTAAGCCTCCTGGACCACCCTCTTGACCTCGGCATCGATCAGGTTGGCGGTGGCTTCCGAGACGTTCTTGTGGGTCGCCACGGAATGCCCCAGGAAGACTTCCTGGTCGTTCTCGCCATAGGTCAGCGGACCAAGCTTCTCGCTCATGCCCCATTCCGTGACCATGCGGCGGGAAATGTCGGTCGCCATCTTGATGTCCGAGGACGCACCGGTGGTGATCTTTTCCGGACCGAAGATCAGTTCCTCGGCGATACGTCCACCCATGGCGACGGCCAGGTCGGCCTTCAGCTTGGCGCGCGAGACCGAGATGCGGTCGCCTTCCGGCAGGCGCATCACCATGCCCAGCGCACGGCCGCGCGGGATGATGGTGGCCTTGTGGATGGGATCGGACTCAGGCTCGTGCAGGGCGACGATGGCGTGGCCGGCCTCGTGATAGGCGGTCAGCTTCTTCTCGTTCTCGGTCATGACCATGGAGCGGCGTTCCGCGCCCATCATGACCTTGTCCTTGGCGGATTCGAAGTCGAACATGGTGACGACGCGCTTGCCGGCACGGGCGGCGATCAGGGCGGCCTCGTTCACCAGGTTGGACAGATCGGCGCCCGAGAAGCCCGGCGTGCCGCGCGCGATGATGCGGGCATCCACGTCGGGAGCCAGCGGCACCTTGCGCATATGCACCTTCAGGATCTTCTCGCGGCCCAGCACATCCGGATTGGGCACCACCACCTGACGGTCGAAGCGGCCTGGACGCAGCAGCGCCGGGTCCAGGACGTCGGGACGGTTGGTGGCGGCGATCAGGATGACGCCTTCATTGGCCTCGAAGCCGTCCATCTCGACCAGCAACTGGTTCAGGGTCTGCTCGCGCTCGTCATTGCCGCCGCCCAGGCCGGCACCACGATGGCGGCCGACGGCGTCGATTTCATCGATGAAGATGATGCACGGCGCGTTCTTCTTGCCCTGCTCGAACATGTCGCGGACACGCGAGGCACCCACGCCGACGAACATTTCGACGAAGTCCGAGCCCGAGATGGTGAAGAACGGCACATTGGCCTCGCCGGCGATGGCGCGGGCCAGCAGCGTCTTACCGGTACCGGGCGGACCGACCAGCAAGCAGCCTTTCGGAATCTTGCCGCCCAGGCGCTGGAACTTCTGCGGGTCGCGCAGGAAGTCCACGATCTCTTCCAGTTCCTGTTTGGCCTCGTCGATGCCCGCCACGTCCTCGAAGGTCACGCGGCCGGTCTTCTCGGTCAGCATGCGGGCACGGGACTTGCCGAAGCCCATGGCCTTGCCGCCGCCGCCCTGCATCTGACGCATGAAGAAGATCCACACGCCGATGAGCAGAAGCATCGGGAACCAGGAGATCAGAATTCCCCAGAAGGTCGGGCTGTCGTCTGCGCGCGGCTGCGCCGAAATGCGTACGCCATGCTCGCGCAGGGTCGGAACCAGCTGCGGATCCTGGGGCGCGTAAGTGGTGAAGGCCCGCCCATCGGCGAAGGTGCCGGTGATGGACTCGCCCTGGATGACGACGTCGCGCACGTTTCCGCGCTCGACTTCGGAGATGAAATCCGAGAACGGATAGGTCGCGCCCCTGGTCGTCTGCTGCGGCTCGAAAAGATTGAAGAGCGCCACCAGCAGCAGGGCGATGATGACCCAGAGCGCCAGGTTCTTGCTAAAGTTCAAGTTTCAGCCCTTCCCAAATATACGGAAGCGTTCGTCCGAGGCCCGCGTCTCGCGGATCGACGGCAAGCCAGTGCCTCTGTAGATAATGCGGCGGAATCACCAAACAAGGCAATGCCCCGCGCCAGTAACCGTGATGCGTGGAGCGAATAAGACGGAAGGAACCCGCGCATCGGTGGTGCGACCTCCCTCTCGCTTATACCCCAGCTGCGGCACGGCCGATATACCATGCTCGTCATAGATCGCCGGAAGCCCCAGCCGCACCGGCTCGGGCAGCGCCATTCCCGCCTCTCCGGCGAGATGGGAGCGGATGTCCCGCCAGCCTTGCGCCCCCAGGGCGGCCACCTTGGCGGCGCCCGGCGGGGAAACGGCCTCGTTTTTCTCCGGCGACAAAAACATACGATATCTGCCATCCCATAATACGACTTTGTCCGGCCGCAACTCCGTAAGCGCCGTCAGGCGCCCGGGTTCGCGGCAAACCAGCAGCCCGTCGCGTCGGGCCGCCAGCAGGCATCCTCCCAAAGTTAGATCGCGCCGCCCCGACCGCAACTGGTCATAGATGCCCCGCAACCGCTCCGCCCGGGGCGGATAGGCGCGTCCGCCCATGCAGCACACCAGCCGCGACAGCAGCCGCAGTCCCACCTCTTCCGGCAGGCGTCCCAGATCCTCCACCCGCCACAGGGCATAGCCGACGGGATGGATCAGGACCGAACGGGCCGCCGCCTGCGCCACGGCCTCTTCCAGCGCCGCCCTCTCCTGCCCCGCCCGGCGGGACATGGACAGCAACCGTTCCGTTTCGCCCCCGTCCTCCGCTAGGCGCATGCGCAGTCGTACCCGCGCGAAGGCGGGATTGCCGTTGCTGGGGTCCTCGATCCAGTCCTGCCCCTGTTCCCTCAGGAATCCGCGCAGATCCTCAGGCCGACAGGCGAGCAACGGGCGCAGCAGACGCAGGGAGGGACGCTCGACGATGGCCGACATCCCCGCCAAGCCATCCATGCCGCTGCCCCGCTGCTGGCGCAGCAGCACGGTCTCGGCCTGGTCGGCGCGGTGATGGGCCAACAGAAGATGCAGGATGCCGCTTTCGGCGCAGGCCTCTTCCAGCAGGGCGTAACGCGCCTCGCGGGCGGCGGCCTGCAGGCCCGTCCGGGGTTTGGGATCGTCCCAGCGGAGAATGCGATGGGCAATGGCCCGGCCCGCCAGCCATTCGCCGACACGGGCGGCCTCGGCGCCGGATTCGGCGCGCAGGCGATGATCCACGGTCAGCGCCAGCACGGAACCGCCGCGGCGGCGGGCCCAGTCATCGGCCAGCAGGCACAGTGCCAGGCTGTCGGCGCCGCCGGAAACGGCGACGGCGAGGATCGGCCGGGACTCGAAAGGTCCCAGCCTTTCCATGACGGCGAAAAAACGATCGGAAAGGGCGTGGCCCCGACGGCTCGGACTCACACCTTAGCTGCAGGCGAGTTTCTGACGCTCGACGACGGCGCGACGCTTGATCGCGTCGGAAGCTTGCGGGAATTCCCTGTCCAGGCGCCCCAGGGCGGCACAGGCTTCCTTGGACTTACCCAGATGGCTCAGCGACAGGCCCAGCTTGAGCAGGCTGTCCGGAGCCTTCCCGCCATTGCCGTATTTCTGGTAGCCCTGGAGGAAAAGCACCGCGGCCTGTTCGTATTCGCCGCGCACGTAATGCGTCTCGCCCAGCCAGTATTGGGCATTCCCGGCCAGCGCATCATCGGGATGGGCTTCCAGGAAACCGCGCAGGGCCTGCTCAGCGCCGGAATAATCGGCCTGGCGCAGCAGGCTGAAGGCGTAGTCGTATTTTTCCTGGGGCGTGCCGCTGGTCAGGCCCGCAGGCGCGGCGGCAGCCTGGGATCCGGCGGCGGCATTGTTGCTGGGCAGAGCCAGCTGGCCCGGCGGCGCGGCCGGGGCGACGGCGGGGGCATCGGCATTGGCCGCGGCAGGCGGCGTCGTGCCTTCCTGTCCCTCGGCGTCCGGCCCCTGGGCCAGGGTCCGTCCCTGCTCGATCTCGGTCAGGCGCAGGTCGATATCGGCCAGCGCCTTGTCCAGGCGGCTGGAAACCTGGGCCATGTTGAAGGAAACTTCCTCGACCTGGCCGGTCAGCACCCGGATCTGCTGTTCCAGCTGTTCGATCCGCACATGCAGCCTGGTCGCCACACCCTCGGGCATCTCCGCCGCCAGGGGAGCGGGCGCACCGGCCGAAGCGGCGGGCGCGGGTTGGCCGCGATAGACCTGCCTTTGCAGGGTCTGGAGATCGCGTTCCATGCGGTCCAGGCGGTTGTAGAGGGCCTGGGCCTCGATCTGCTGGGACTGGGCGGCATGCGGCAAGGTCAGGCCGAACAGCGACGTGCCGCCGACCAGAATGCCGAGCGCCACGCCCTGCAGCCGCCGACGGAGACTGCCGCCTCGGTTAAAGCCGTCACAGAACGCCTTGCTCTTCACGTCATCCTCGCTGGTCTGCTGCCCATGGTTTCTCTGCCAAACAGGCCGTCGTCGGAAACAAATATAGCCTTCAGGATGGATTGATATCCAGGCAGAAATAAGGCGCCGCCCACTCCGCCGATATTGCGACGGAACAGGCAGGCGCCTTTTTCAAGCCGGTGTGCGGCGTCCGGAATTACTGGACGACGGTCACGCCACGGCGGTTCTGCGACCAAGCCGCTTCGTTCGAGCCGAGAGCGACCGGACGTTCCTTGCCATAGGAGATCACGCGGATGCGGTTGGCGGGGATGCCGGCAGCCACGAGATAGTCACGGACGGAGTTGGCGCGACGCTCGCCCAGGGCGAGGTTGTATTCGCGGGTACCGCGTTCGTCAGCGTGACCTTCGATCACGATGTTGACGTTGGGGTATTGACGCAGCCAGGCAGCCTGACGGTCGAGGATGGCGCGGGCCTCCGGCGACAGATCGTAGCGATCGAAGCCGAAGAAGACGCGGTCGCCAGCAGTGGCAACCAGGTCAGCCTGCGAACCCGGCTGCGGGCCCGGAGCGACCTGCGGCTGAGCGGTCTCGACACGGCCCGCGTCGGTGGTGGTGGCGGTGGTGGTCGGGGCGGTTTCGCAGGCAGCCAGCAGGGCGGCGGCGGCGACAACGCTCAGAAAACGGACCTTCATGTAAGTGAACTCCCCCTCGCAGATGAGGATATGAAAATGGGAATTGCTGTATCTATGAGTTGCCGCCGGCCCAAGTCTTGAGAACCGGCGGCTCAGTACACGACGTCTTCGGATCCGTAGTCGTCGGCGTATTTCTCACGGCGACGGACTATAGTGCCGAAACATCATGGAATCAAGGGGCTCCATGCCGGATCGGAGCCTTCCACCGGCGTAACCAGCTGACGTTCGTTAAAACCGGTCAGGTCGATGGTATAAAGCCTGGTCGAACCGCCACGCCCCTGGGCATCGGCCCTGGTCTGACGGAAGAAGGACAGGACACGACCATTGGGAGCCCAGGTAGGACCTTCGACCAGGTAGCCCTGGGTCAGCAGGCGCTCGCCCGAGCCGTCGGGACGCATGACGCCGACGAAGAACTCGCCGCCCTTCATCTTGGTGAAGGCGATCAGGTCGCCGCGCGGCGACCACACCGGCGTCGCATAACGGCCGTCACCGAAGCTGATGCGCCGGACGTTCGAGCCGTCGGCATTCATCACATAGATCTGCTGCGCCCCGCCCCGGTCGGAGTTGAAGGTGATCTGGGTGCCGTCGGGAGAATAGGACGGCGAGGTATCGATGGCCGGGTGATTGGTCAGCTGCACCGACCGCCGCGTCCGCAGGTCCATCTCGTAGATGTCGGTCCTGCCGTCCTTCGCCAGGCTCATGATCACCTTGTTGCCGTCGGGCGAGAAGCGCGGGGCGAAGGTCATGCCGGGGAAGTCGCCCAGAACCTCGCGGCGGGCGGTATCGATCTGCAGTACGTAGACGCGCGGATTGCCCTGATAATAGGACAGATAGGTGATCTCGCGCGCCGTCGGCGAGAAGCGCGGGGTCAGCACCAGATCCGAACCGTCCGTCAGGAACTTATGATTCTCACCGTCCTGGTCCATGATCGCCAGGCGCTTGACGCGCCTGTCAGCGGGACCGGTTTCGGCGACATAGACGATCTGGGTGTCGAAATAGCCCGACTCACCCGTGATGCGCTTGTAGATGGCATCCGAGATGATGTGGGCGATGCGCCGCCAGCCCTCGGCCGTGGCGGTGAAGGCCTGACCAATCATCTGCTGCTCGGCGGTCACGTCCCACAGGCGGAATTCCACCCGCAGCCGCCCGTCGGACAGCATTTCCACACGGCCGTTGACCAATGCCTGGGCATTGATCAGCTTCCAATCGGCGAAGCGGGGCTGCACTTCGAGCGAAGCCGCCGATTGGATGAAGGCGCGCGGATCGATGGGCTGGAACAGGCCGGACCGTTCCAGATTCGCCGAAATCACCCGGGAAATATCGGCGCCGTATTGGGCTTCCCTTCCCGACCCGCCGGTAAAATCGGTGATGGCGATGGGCATCGGCTGCATGTTGCCGCGCGTGATGTCGATGCGCAGTTCGGCAGCCGCAGGCAGCGCCATGGCCACCAGCGTCACCGCCGCGAAGAACAGCGCGGAGAAGTGTTGGAGAACGCGAGACACGCTCATCTTCCAATCATATCCTGGGGGTTGAAGACCAAAACGAAGTTCTGAAACAGCTCATACTTGCCCGGCGGCAATTGCAGCGGGCTGGCCAGCAGGACCGCGCGCCGGGCACTTTCCGCCGCGGCCCGATAGAAGCTATCGGTCGCCGCGCGCATGCTCTCCTCGACCGTGGCACTGATCACGGTGCCATCGGGATTGAGACGCACGCGGATCGGAATGACCAGATTCTCCGCATCCCGCGCCCCGGCCGGCACATTCCAATGCCGCTCGATCTGCGCCCGAATGAAGTCTTCCTCGCTCATGGAAAGCCTCAGATTCGGGTTATGCATGTCCGAACCGCGCGGATGGGCCCCCGCCGCCTGCTGGGGCGGTGCGGGCGCAGGCGTCTCGGCCTGACGCGGCCTCGGCTGCTCGAACTGTTCGACCGTCTTCAGCAGCGAATCGAAATCGTCCTGCGGCTTGGGCTCAGGCTTCTTCGCCTCAGGCTTCGGCTGCGGCTTGGGTTCCGGTTTGGGCTCGGGCTTCGGTTGCGGCTTGGGTTCCGGCTTCGGCTCGGGTTTGGGTTCCGGCTTCGGTTCCGGTTTCGGCTCAGGCTTGGGCTCCGGCTTCGGCTCCGGTTTGGGTTCCGGCTTGGGCTCGGGCTTCGGTTGCGGCTGAGGTTCCGGCCTAGGCTGAGGCTGAGGCTGGGGCTGCGGCTTCGGCGGCTCGGGCTTGGGCTGCGGCTCGGGTTTGGGGGGCTCGGGCTTCGGCGGAGCCTGGACGGGTTCCGGCTTCGGCGGTTCCGGCTTTTTCTGCTCGACCTGACGCGGCGGCGGGTTGGTGATGCTCGAGACATTCACCACCTCGACGACGATGGGTCTGTCCAGCTGCGGCGCTGTCTGGCGCAGCTGCGGCAGGCCGACGACCGCCGCCACCGCCACGGCCAGATGCAAGCCCGCCGAAATCATCAGCGGCTTGCGCAGTGAGGACGAGCCGTTCTCCGAGGACATGGCGGTCTAACGCCCCCCCTGCGCCGCAGGCTTGCTTTCGGTGACGAAGGCCAGATTGGTGAAGCCGGACGCCGATAGCTCGCCCATCACCTCCATCACCCGGCCGTAATTGACGGACTGGTCGCCGCGCACGAAGACGCGGGTATCGGATTTGGCATTGGTGATGGCGATCAGCTTGGGTCCCAGTTCTTCCAGGGCGACTTCGGTTTCCTGGATGAACAGGCGTCCCTGCTGGTCCACCGAGACCGACAGCGGCGCGTCGTTTCCAGGCAGCGGCGCCGCGCTGGTCTTCGGCAATTCGATCTGGATCCCCGCCGTCAGCAGCGGCGCGGTGACCATGAAAATGATAAGCAGCACCAGCATCACGTCCACGAAAGGCGTAACGTTGATCTCGCTCATCGGCCTATGGGAGCGCCGACCCGAACGGGACCGGCGGCCTCCACCCCCACCAAGCGAAGCGCCCATCTCTCCCTAGCCCCTTTCTTCGAGCTGGCGGGAAAGAATGGCGGCGAATTCGCCGGCGAAGTTTTCCAGGCGCTGGGCGTAGCGATCCAGGTCGCTGGAGATCTTGTTATAGGCGATGACGGCCGGGATGGCGGCGAGCAGGCCCAGGGCGGTGGCGAACAGCGCCTCGGCGATGCCCGGGGCAACCACGGCCAGGCTGGTCTCATTGCTGCCGGCGATGGCCTGGAAGGCGGTCATGATGCCCCAGACCGTGCCGAACAGGCCGATGAAGGGCGCGGTCGAACCAACGGTGGCGAGGACGCCGACGCGCTTTTCCAGCGTTTCCATCTCGCGGCCCAAGGTCACCTGCATGACGCGGTCCAGGCGGTCGGGCAGACGGGCCCGGACGACGCTGCGGTCGCCCTTGGTCGCGGAACGGCGCCATTCGCGCATGGCCGCCGCGAACACCGCCGACATCGGGTCGGCCGGACGGCCGCCCATGCGATCGTACAATTCTTCCAGCGAGCCGCCGGACCAGAAGGATTCCTCGAACTGATCGGCCCGGCTCTGCAGCTTGCGCAGGCGCGCAGCCTTCTCGAAAATGATGGCCCAGCTCCAGATCGAGGCCAGGAGCAGGCCGATCATCACCAGCTTGACCACCAGACCCGCCTGCATGAAGAGGCCCCACATGGACATGTCATGGGCCGCCTGGGCGGTCAAAGCGACCGTCTGCACTGGTTCCATTCTAGTCTCTCTCTTGAGAAATGAAGTCTGTCAGAAGCGCCCGCAACGGCGCCGAAAGCCGCGCCGGGGCCAGGTCGCGCCCCATTGCGGCCAGCTTGATTTGAATCCGTACCAGATCGAGCCCGTCCGCGGCCCGCGCCAGCACCTGCTCGGCCAGCACCGAAGCGCCGCCGACCTTCAGGATGCGCGTGCGCACCTCGACCTCGTCATCCAGGCGGGCCGGACGCAGGAAATCCATCTCGCACCAGCGCACGGCGAAGAACAAGCCGTCCGTCTCCATCATCTGCGCATGGGAAACGCCCAGCAGGCGCAGCATCTCGGTGCGCGCCCGCTCGGCGTAGCGAAGATAATTGCTGTGATAGACGATGCCACCCAGGTCGGTATCTTCGATATAGACCCGGATCGGATAGCGGTGCAGGCGCCCGTCCAGACGGCCCGACGGGGCGAAGGACTCACTCATCCCCGTCCCCTTCCACGCCGTCCAGCAGGTCGAACTGCGCGCCTTCGGGCCGCGCCGGCGGCGTCAGGCCCATATGCCGGAAACCGTTCGCCGTCAGCATGCGGCCGCGCGGCGTGCGCTGCAGCAGGCCCTGCTGCAGCAGATAGGGCTCGATCACCTCTTCCAGCGTGTCGCGCTGTTCCGACAGGGCCGCCGCGACGGTCTCGACGCCGACCGGGCCGCCGCCGTAATTCTCGGCGATGCAGCGCATGTAACGGATATCGTTGGAATCCAGGCCGATCTTGTCGACCTCCAGGCGGTTCAGCGCGGCATCGGCGGTGAAAGCGTCGACCGGCGAGCGCCCGGCCACGGCGGCGAAATCGCGCACCCGACGCAGCAGGCGCCCGGCCACGCGCGGCGTCCCGCGCGAGCGGCGTGCGATCTCGGCTGCTCCTTCAGGCGTCAATTCCATCCCCAATACCCGCGCCCCCCGGCTGACGATCAGTTGCAGTTCTTCCGGCTCGTAGAAGGCCAGGCGCAACGGGATCCCGAAGCGTTCGCGCAGCGGCGTGGTCAACAAGCCCGAGCGCGTGGTGGCCCCGACCAGGGTGAAGGGCGGCAGATCGATCCGCACCGAACGTGCGGCCGGTCCTTCGCCGATCATCAGATCGAGCTGGAAGTCCTCCATCGCCGGATAAAGCACTTCCTCTATGGCAGGATTAAGGCGGTGGATTTCGTCGATGAACAACACGTCACGCGGTTGAAGATTGGTCAGCAGGGCCGCGAGGTCCCCCGCCTTGGCGATGATCGGGCCCGAAGTGGCCCGGAAGCCCACGCCCAATTCGCGCGCCACGATCTGCGCCAGGGTCGTCTTGCCCAGGCCGGGCGGGCCGAACAGCAGGATGTGGTCGAGGGCATCGCCGCGCGCGCGGGCGGCGGTGATGAAGACGCGCAGATTCTCGCAGACCTGACGCTGGCCGGTGAAATCGTCCAGGCTCAGCGGACGCAGGCTGGCCTCGGCATCGCCCGGCACGGACTCGGGCGAAAGGATGCGGTCCTTGCTCATCGTTCAGCCTCGGCAGCACTCATGTCAAAAATCCTTGGGGCCGAGTTCCTTCAGCCCGGCGCGAATGAGGGCGGAAACGTCGGCATCCTCGCCCATCTCCTGGGCCGCGCGGGCGACGGCGCCGAAGGCATCGACCTGACGATAGCCGAGATTGACCAAGGCCGAGACGGCATCGCTGACTGCGCCCGAGGCGCCGATGGGGGCCAGGGCCGCGGCCGGGGCTCCGCCTGCCGGAGCAAAGCTGCCGAGGGCTATCTTGCCCGCCTTCTCTTTCAATTCGCTTAAGATGCGCGCGGCCAGCTTCGGCCCAACCCCGCTGGCCCGCGTCAGCACCGTCTTGTCCTGGGCGGCGATGCCCTGGGCCAGCTGGTCCGGCGCGGCCACCGACAGGATCGCCAGCCCGACGCGGCTGCCCACGCCCTGGACGGTGGTCAACAGGCGGAACCATTCGCGTTCGGCGGTTTCGAGGAAGCCGTAAAGCTGGATGGCGTCCTCGCGCACATGGGTCTCCACATGCACCTGCACCGCCTCGCCCACAATCATGCGGCCCAGCGTGCGCGACGAGCAGAAGACGAGATAGCCGACCCCGCCGACATCGATGACGGCATAGTCCTCGGCCGTGGAATCGACGATTCCCTTCAGTTTGGCAATCATCTTGAACCTACTTGGCCTGTCATCTGCGGCCTCCGGCCTGGGCCAGCTTGTGGAAGGTCGCGCGGTGGTGAGCGTGGCAGATCGCCACGGCCAGGGCATCGGCGGCATCGGGCGTGTCGGGCAGGCAGCCCGGCAGCAGCACGCGCACCATCATGCCGACCTGCTCCTTGGCGGCATGGCCGCCGCCGACCACCGCCTTCTTGATCAGGTTCGGGGCATATTCGGCCACCGGCAGCCCGGCCAGCGAGGCGGTCAGCATCACCGCGCCGCGCGCCTGCCCCAGCTTCAGGGTCGACGCCGGATTGCGGTTGACGAAGGTTTCCTCGATCGCCGCCTCGCCGGGCGAGAAATCGGCAATGACCTGAGCCACGCCCTGATGCAGCTGCACCAGGCGCTCGGCCAGGCTGAGGCGGTCATCGGAACGCACCACCCCGTCGGCCACATGGCGCAGGCGGTTGTCCACGAGGTCGATGACGCCCCAGCCGGTGTTACGCAGTCCGGGGTCCAGACCCAAGAGTCTCATCGGCTAGGGCTCATCGGCAAAAGGAATTGAGCGTCAGGCGCTCAAACGCTCCATGATGTCTTCGGCAATATCGAAATTGGCCGAAACACGCTGCACGTCGTCATTGTCTTCGAGCACGTCGAGCAGCTTCAGCAGGGTCTGCGCCGCCTGCTCGTCGGTCACCGGCACGGTGGTCTGGGCACGCCAGTCCAGGCGGGCGTATTCGGGAGCGCCGAACTTGCCTTCCAGGGCGTCGCGGACGCTGCTCAGATCGTCGGGGGCGCAGGTGATGTCGTGGCCGTCCTCGGTCGTCTCGACATTCTCGGCCCCGGCTTCCAGGGCGGCCTCGAACATTTCCTCCGCCCCGGCCACGTCGGCGGGATAGCGGATGGCGCCGATGCGATCGAACATGAAGCTGACCGAGTTGGTCTCGCCCATATTGCCGCCATGCTTGCTGAAGGCCGAACGCACTTCCGAAGCGGTGCGGTTGCGGTTGTCGGTCAGCGCCTCGACGATGATGGCGACGCTGCCCGGGCCGTAGCCTTCGTAGCGCACCTCCTCGTAATTGGCGCCGTCCTCGCCGCCCGAACCGCGGGCGATGGCGCGTTCCATCGTATCCTTGGGCATATTGGCCGCGCGCGCGGCGGCGATGGCGGCGCGCAGACGCGGATTCATCGCGGGGTCAGGCAGGCCCGACCGCGCCGCGACCGTCAATTCACGGATCAGCTTGGTGAAGACCTTCGCGCGCTTGGCGTCCTGCGCGCCCTTGCGATGCATGATGTTCTTAAATTGGGAATGACCAGCCATGCTCCCAGCAGCCCTATCTCTACCGTAAAGTCGAAAGCCTATACCATAGGCCGCGATGCGATCCTAGCGGCTGCGACAGCCGCCCGTCCGCAGCCAGATATATGGCAAGTTTCCTTGCGGACAGGAAGCGGTCAATCCGTCCGCTTCGTTTCCCGCTTCCAGTTTGCCAAAAAAGCGATATAGGCGCATAATCATTGTGGATTTTCTTTCCGCACAGACCATCCCGGTCGCTCTTTCTCAATGCTGGGAGTCCCCACCACCATGATTCTCGCCAACATCCGCATATCCCGCAAACTGCCGGTTGTGCTGATGGCTCTGGCCGCTCTTTCGGCTTCTGTCACCGGCATTCTCGCTTACGTCAAATCCTCCACCGAGATGACCGTCGCCGCCGAGGAGAAACTGACCGCCCTCATGGAGGCCCGCAAGGCTGAACTGCAACGCACCCTGGACGGCATCCGCCAGGACACGGTGATCATGGCCGGCGTGCGGACGGTGGGCGATGCCCTGGTGGAATTCAATTACGGCTACGACGCCGTGGACGGCGGCCCCGCCGCCCTGCGCCGCCAGTACGTTCTGGAGAATCCCGAACCCGGCAACCGCATGGCGCTGGATACCGTCGACGACGGCTCGGATTACGGCGACATCCACAGCCGCTATCACCCCTGGTTCCGCGACTTCATGGTCCGGCGCGGCTATGAGGACCTGTTCCTGATCGACACGGCGGGCCGCGTCGTCTACAGCGTGGCCAAGAGCGACGATTTCGCCCGGCCGCTGACAGACGAGCTGATGGCCGATACCGCACCCGCGGCCCTGTTCGCCCAGCTTCTTGACGATCCCCGCCCGGGCGATGCGGTCTTCGCCGACTTCACAGCCTATGGCCCGGCCGCCAACGCGCCCGCCGCCTTCCTGGCCTCGCCCGTCTTCAGCAACGAGGAATTCGTCGGCGCCCTCGTCCTGCGCATCCCCGCCGAGCTGCTGACCGGCATCCTGAAGCTGTCGGCCGGCATGGGCAACAGCGGCGACACCTATCTGGTGGGTACGGACAACCTGATGCGTACCCAGTCGCGCCTGACCACCGAGAATACCGTCCTGAGCCGCCGCATCGACACGCTGGCGGTGCGCGAGGCGCTGGTCGGCACCACGGCGGTCACGGAAATCATCAACCATGAGGGGCATCAGGCGGCGGCGGCCTTCGGCCCGGTTCCCTTCATGGGCACCAATTGGGCATTGGTGACCGAGGTCGAACTGGACGAGATCCTGACCCCGGTCCATGAAATGCGCAATTTCATGATGGGCGCCACGGTGGTGGTGCTGGCCCTGGTGGCCGTGATCGGCCTCACCTTCGCCCGCGGCCTCTCCGTCCCCGTCACCCGCATGACCCGGGCCATGAACCGTCTGGCGGCGGGCGACCACCACATCGAGATTCCGGCCCGCGACCGGGGCGACGAGATCGGGGAGATGGCCAAGGCGGTGCAGGTCTTCAAGGACAATGCCCTCGCCATGGAACGCATGCGGGCAGAACAGGAGGACATGAAGCGCCACGCCGAGGAGGAACGCCGCCGCCTCATGCACAAGATGGCCGACGAGTTCGAGCATCAGGTCCGCAGCGTGGTCGACGGGGTCTCCTCCGCCGCCACGGAAATGCAGGCCACCGCCGGGGCCATGTCGGCCACCGCCGAACATACCGAGGCCCAGGCCAATTCCGTGGCCTCCTCGGCCGAGGAAGCCTCGGCCAATGTCCAGACCGTGGCCGCCGCGGCCGAGGAATTGTCCGCCTCGATCCACGAGATCGCCCGCCAGGTGGCGCAATCCACCACCATCACCTCTGCCGCCGTGGACGAGGCCCGGCGCGCCGACGACATGGTCCAGGGGCTCGCCAATTCCGCCCAGAAGATCGGCGAGGTGGTCAACCTGATCAACGACATCGCCAACCAGACCAACCTGCTGGCGCTGAACGCCACCATCGAGGCAGCCCGCGCGGGCGAGGCCGGGAAAGGCTTCGCCGTTGTCGCCAACGAAGTGAAATCGCTGGCCAACCAGACCTCCAAGGCGACCGAGGAGATCGCCGCCCAGATCGGCGCCGTTCAGGCCTCGTCGCAAGAAACGGTGGGTGCCATCCGCAGCATCGGCCAGACCATCGACCATATCAGCGAAATCGCCAGCGCCATCGCCTCGGCGGTCGAGGAACAGGGCGCCGCCACGCAGGAAATCGCCCGCAACGTCCAGCAGGCCTCCAGCGGCACCCAGGATGTCAGCCTCAACATCGCCGGTGTCACCCAGGCCGCAGGCGAAACCGGCGAAGCCGCCGATCAGGTCCTCGCCGCCTCGAGCGAACTGGCCCGCCAAGCCGAAAGCCTGCGCACCCAGCTCCAGGGCTTCCTGGACAATATCCGGCAGGGATAAACGAAAACCCTGCGGGCTCTCCTCGGGAGCCCGCAGGGTTCTTCAAGACGCTGCCCCTAAAGAAATGCGGGCCGGAGCCTCGAAACGGCGTCTTGGTGTCCTTGGTTCCTTGGTGATTTCTTCATACCGCAGGAGGCCACCAAGACACAAAGACACCAAGGGGACTCTCCCTGCCCTACACGTCCGGCAGATATTCGTGCAGGCGTCCGCCCAGGCGCACCGGCTCGGCACGTTTGGCAAGGCCGGTCGTATTGTCGGTCTCGACGAAGATGCCGCAGATGGTCGCTTCGCCTTCGGCGGGGCTGAGGCGTTCGCCGGGGACCTTGCGGACGAAGCGGGCGATGGCCGGTTCCTTGCGCATGCCGATCACCGAATCGTAATCGCCGCACATGCCGGCATCGGTCTGATAGGCGGTGCCATTGGGCAGGACCTGGGCATCGGCCGTCGGAATATGGGAATGGGTGCCCACCACCAGCGAGGCGCGGCCGTCGCAGAAATGCCCCATGGACATCTTTTCGCTGGTGGCCTCGCCATGGATGTCGACGATCAGGGCATCCACCGTCGCGCCCAGGCGCTGGCGAGCAAATTCCGCCTCGATGGCCTGGAAAGGATCGTCCAGCGCATCCATGAACAGCCGTCCCATGACCTGCACGACCATGACCTTCTTGCCGCGCGGGGCGGCATAGATGCCGGAACCCCGGCCCGGCGTGCCGGGGGGATAATTGGCCGGGCGCAGCAGGCGCGGCTCGCTGTCGATATAGGACAGGATCTCGCGCTGGTCCCAGGCATGGTTGCCCGTGGTCAGCACATCCACTCCGGCTTCAAAGAAGTCCTCGCAGATGCGCGCGGTGATGCCGAAGCCATGGGCGGAATTCTCGCCGTTGACGATGACGAAATCGAGCTTCAGCCGCTCGCGCAGGCCCGGCAAAGCGGCAATCACCGCGTCGCGCCCGCTGCGCCCGACCACATCGCCAAGATACAGAATCCTCATCCACCAATTCCTGTCGTCAATATCACCGTTTCGTCCGTCACCACCGCATCCAGCCGCTGGTCGTAGCCATCGACGGGCACCGCCTCCACCTCCTGCGCCGCATAGGCGATTCCGACGGTCCTGAGCGGGACATCCCTGTCCCGCAAGGCGGCGATGGTGCGGTCGTAATAACCGCCGCCATAGCCCAGCCGCCAACCCTGGCGGTCGAAGGCCAGCAGGGGCACCAGCAGCAGGGACGGCGTGACCGAAGGCATGGCCCCCGAGGGATGCTGCGTGCCGTGATTGCCCGCTTCCAGCAGGTCGCCCGGCCGCCATAGTCGGAATTCCAGGGGCTGCCCCCGCGCCTCGACCACCGGCAGCGCCACGACGCAGCCGCGCCCATGCAGCCATTCCATCAGCGGACGGGGATCGATCTCGTCGCCCATGGGCCAATAGGCGGCAACGGAAAGGCCGGGCGGCACCAGGGCGGCAAGGGAATCATGCTTCGTGAAGACATCCCGCAGCCGCAGCCCGCCCTGCCCTTGGCCTGCCAGATGCGCCGCGCGCCGACGCGCCACGGCCTCGGCCCGCAAGGCCTGCTTGATCTGGGAGATATCGTTCATGGGCCGTCGGCGATGATCCGGCGGGAGGAAAAGAAGGTGGGCGGCGCCGCCACGGCCGTTGGCATGGTGCTTTGTCCTCCGGAACCTGCGTAAGCAGGTGGGCGCCATATACCGAGACCACGATCCCGGCAGGGACAGCTCCCAGAGGATGTACATTGGCCCCGGGACATTAAAGCAGCCTGACGAACCGCACAGCAGGACCGCCCGAAGACAAATCTAGGACTTCTGAAGCGCCTGTGCAATGGCGTCGATGCGTCCGGCCAGGGCATCGATGCCGGAGGCGAAGGATTCGTCCAGTTCGCCCAGGCGCTCGGTCAGGCCGCCGCTGGCATTCTTCTGGATTTCCCGCATTTCGTCGGCCATCAGCAAGGCCACCATGACCAGCAGGCGGGTATCGGCGGTCGGGCCGACCTGCTGGGTCAGCTTCTGGGCGCGTTCGTCCACTTCGCGCGACAATTCGCGGACATGGTCCTCCTGTCCGTCCGGGCAAGCGACCACATAATCGCGCCCGGCGATGGAAATGGTCAGAGCCGCCATGTCATTCCTCCTCCAGAACGGTCTGAAGCTGATCGATGGCAGCATCCAGACGGTCGGAAACCGTCTCGGTCAATTCCTGGAGCGCGGCATATTGCTCGCGCGCCTGCGCCAATTCGGCGACCAGCCCGTCCTCGACCTTGCCGGCCTGGATGGAAGCCGCCTCAAGACGCCCCAAGGCCGCTTCGAGGCGGGCCAAGGCGGTGCGTGTGCGTGGAAGGTCCAGATGGGGGGAATTCATCGCTTTCTTTCTCGAAGACAAGGCCGAAGAATAGGCGGGCGGCGCTGAGGCGTCAATCAAAGCCGGGGGACTTTACAGCCTTCCTTCAGGCTGCTCCACTAGCGTCATGAGCCAACCCCGTCGCGTGATCGTCCACTCCCTGTCCCATGCCCAGGCCGCCGCCGCAGCCGCCGTCGCCCATGACGTCGCGGTGGTGCTGCAAAGCGCGCCCGCCGCCGCCGCCAATGGCGGGCCGGCATGGTGGCTTCATGTAATCGCCGAAGCCCGTGCCGCACAGCCCCGGGCGAAAATCTCCGACGTCCTGGATTGCGGCCCCCTGCCCGGCATGGCGCTGGCCGCCTTGCGGCGCGGCTGCAAGACCCTGCGCCTGGACGCCGCGCCCGCGATGCGGACCCGCATCGCGGACATCGCCGCCCAATGCGGAGCCCGGCTGGACGATGCCGAGGAACCGGCGCTGGATCTTCTGGGAGAGAGCGACCCGCTGCGCGCCTGCCTGCTGTGGCTGGCCCCGGAAGGGAGATTCTGACCGCTTTCGCTTATTGAATTGCGGCGCCGCGGCCTGCATCTGGAAATTGCCGTCCTTTCGGACCAATAACCTCGGGAGCGGAAGATGAAGGTAAGCCAGCGCGTCAAGAAGATCCTGTCCTTCTACGAAAGCGACAATCCCGGCACCAAGGCCAATCTGGCGCGGATGCTGATGCATGGCCGCCTGGGCGGTACCGGAAGGATGGTCATTCTGCCGGTGGACCAGGGCTTCGAGCACGGCCCGGCGCGCAGCTTCGCGCCCAATCCTCCGGCCTATGATCCCCATTACCATTTCCAGTTGGCCATCGATGCCGGTCTCAACGCCTATGCCGCGCCGCTGGGCATGATCGAGGCCGGGGCGGATACCTTCGCCGGTTCCATTCCCCTGATCCTGAAGGTCAACAGCGCCAACAGCCTGGCCCGCGACAAGCAGGGCGCCACCCAGGCCATCACCGCCACGGTGCAGGATGCGCTGCGGCTGGGCTGCGGCGCCATCGGCTACACCATCTATCCCGGCTCGGACAACGCCTATGCGATGTACGAGGACCTGCGCGAACTGACCGCCGAGGCTAAGGCCTATGGCCTGGCGGTGGTGGTATGGTCCTATCCGCGCGGCGGCAGCCTGTCGAAAGAAGGGGAAACGGCCCTCGACATCGACGCCTATGGTGCGCATATGGCCGCGCTGATGGGCGCCCATATCATCAAGGTCAAGCTGCCCACCGACCATTTGGAGCAGGACGAGGCGCGCAAGGTCTACGAGCAGCAGAAGATCGAGACCGGCACCTTGACGCAACGTGTTGCGCATATCATGCAGACATGCTTCAACGGCAGGCGGATCGTGGTATTCTCGGGCGGGGCATCGAAAGACCCGAACGCGGTCTACGTCGATACCCGCGCCATCCGCGACGGCGGGGGCAACGGGTCGATCATCGGCCGCAACACCTTCCAGCGCCCGCGCGAGGAGGCGTTGCAGCTGCTCGACACGATCATTCAGATTCTTGCAGGGAAACAGTAAAATAAGCGATTGTCGACTCTATCTCGTGACGCCGCCACGCTTGGACGCAGCGGCCTTCGCGAACGACCTCAAGGCCGCCCTGGATGCCTGCGACGTGGCCTGCGTGCAGCTGCGCCTGAAGGACGCGCCCGATGATCTGGTGCTGCGCGCCATCGACATCCTGCGCCCCATCGCCCAGGAACGCGAGGTGGCCTTCATCCTCAACGACCGCCCCGACCTTGCTGCCCAATCGGGCTGCGACGGAGTGCATGTGGGCCAGGACGATACCCCCTATCGCGAGGCGCGGCGCATCGTCGGAGCGGATGCGATCGTCGGCGTGACCTGCCACGATTCGCGCCATCTGGCGATGGAAGCCGGTGAGGCCGGGGCTGATTACGTGGCCTTCGGCGCCTTCTTCCCCACCACGACCAAGGAGGCCAAGACCAAGGCCGAGACCGAGCTTCTGGCCTGGTGGGCCGAGATGATGACCGTGCCTTGCGTGGCTATCGGCGGCATCACCGTGGACAATTGCCGCCCGCTGGTCGAGGCCGGAGCCGACTTCCTCGCCGTCTGCAACGGCGTCTGGCAGCATCCGCAAGGCCCCGCCGAGGCCGTGCGCGCCTTCAACCGGGTCATCGTGGGAGCCTGACCGCCCTGCCGGAGGGCCTGTTTCCCGGCCCTCCCGTGCAGTGCATGGAACTTTTCCCCCTCGCCCGGCGTCTCTCTCCCAAACCCGCATCGCAGGCCCGCCGTCACAGGGCCGCAACCGACGATAGGAGAGCAGATGTTTCCCACGATCCGCAATATGATCGGCGCGGCTGCCATCGCCGCCGTGCTTTCCCCGCTTCCGGCCCTGGCCCAGGAAGCCACGCCCGAAGCCGCCCCCGCTCCCGGCCCTGAAGAGCAGATCCAGCCGCAGGCCCAGTATGACGACGCCACGCTGGAACAGTTCGCCGCCGCCGCCCAGGAAGTCTATGAGGTCATCGAGCAGTACGAGCCCCAGCTCGAAGGCGCCGAGACTCCGGAACAGGCCGAACAGGTCCGCAACGAAGCCAACCAGCAGCTGACCCAGGTGATCGAGGATCGCGGGCTAACGGTCGACCAGTACAACAACATCCTGGTCGATGCCCTGCACAATCCGGAACTGCATCAGCGCATCGTGGAGCTGTCGCAGGCTCCCGCAGCCGAAGGCAGCGAGCAGAGCACGGTCCCCGGCGCGCAGTGATGCTTTCGACCGCCAAGGAGCGGGCCCCTGCCCGCTCCTTAAATATCTGACGGTTCGAAGAGACCCTTCCCTATTTCGTCAGCACCTCGGCGTCCGCCCGGACCACCCGTTCCGGCGGGAACCAGATGGTAACGGTGGTCCCGGCTCCCAGACGGCTGGACAGGTCGAGGCGCCCCCCGTGCAGGGTCATCATGCGGCGGGCCAGCGGCAGACCGAGGCCCGTCCCTTCGCTGGCGCGGGTAATGTCGCTGCGTGCCTGGCCGAAATCCTCCAGGACGCGGGGAATGTCCTCGGCGGCGATGCCGCATCCGGTGTCCGAGACAGTCACCGCCAATCCGCCCTCCGCCGCCAGCCCGGCGGTGACGGTGATCCTTCCCCCTTCGGGGGTGAATTTGACCGCATTGGACAGCAGGTTCAGCAGGATCTGGCGCACGCGGCGCAGGTCGCCCCGCAGACGCGGCAGATCCTCTTCCAGTTCCGCGGACAACAGGCAGCCTTTTTCGCGGGCCCGGTCAGCCAGCATCCTGACACAGCCGCTCACGGCATCCGCCAGTTCCAGGACGTCCTCGTCGAGTTCCATCTTGCCAGCCTCGACCTTGGAAAGGTCCAGGATGTCGTTGATCAATGACAGCAGATGGCGGCCCGACTGGTTGATGTTGTCCATGTAGTCCTGATAGCGGGCGTCGCCCACCGGGCCAAAGACTTCGGAACGCACCATGTCGGAAAAACCGATGATGGCATTGAGCGGCGTGCGCAGTTCGTGGCTCATATTGGCCAGGAAGTCGGATTTGGCGCGTGTGGCGCTTTCGGCCTGTTCCTTGGCCTCGCGCAGCGCCGCTTCATTGCGCTTGCGCTCGGTAATATCGGTATAGGTGGTGACGAGTCCCCCGCCGGGCAGGGGATTGCTGCGGATTTCCAGCACCATACCGTTCGGGCGCACCCGTTCGAAGGCATAGGGACGCCGGCTGCTCGCCAGAGCGACGCGCTGCACCACCATCTCTTCCACCGAACACACGCCATATTCGCCACGCTCGGCCAGGAAACGGATGAAATCGGCGAAATGCAGCCCCGACAGCACCATCTCCTCGGGGAGATCGTAGAGGTCGCGGAAATGGCTGTTGGCGATCATCAGCCGCAGGTCGCAGTCGAACATGGTGATGCCGTCGGACATATGTTCGAAGATGCTGCGCAATTGCGCAGAACTCTCGGCCAGTTCCCGCTCGTGGCGCTTCTGTTCGGTCACATCGGCGATGATGGCGACGATGCCCCCGTCACCGGTGCGGCGTTCCGAAAGACGCAGCCAGCGTCCATCGGCAAGCTGCTGTTCCAGCACCTCGCTGGTCCGGCCATGAGCCGCCATGCGCTCGGAGATGAAGGCTTCTTCCCGCCCGACGGCCAGGGGATAGCCGCCATTGGCCACCTGACGGCGCAGGATCTCCTCGAAAGTATCGCCCAGGCGCACCGCAGCGCCCACCGTCCCGTGCAGGTCGCAATATTGGCCATTGCACAGCAGCAGCCGGTCGTCCGGGCCATAGACGGCAAAGCCCTGGGGCATGCTTTCCAAGGCGTCGAGCAGCAGCGCCTCGGCGCGGGCCGCGCGCTCGTTGGCGGCCTTGCGGTCGGTGATGTCGAGCAGCAGGCCGTCCCATACCATCTGCCCCCCGGGCTGCCGCCCGGGACGGGCGACACAGCGCAGCCAGCGCTGATCCCTGCGGCCGGCGGGGTCCCGCAACAGGCGGATTTCCCCGCTCAATGGCGCCCGGCCGTCATGGCCCACGCCCAACAGGATGTTCAAGTCGTCGGGATGGATGCGGTCGAACAGGATCTTCGGGTCGGCCATGGCCTCGGCCGCGTCGCAGTTCAGGATGTCCCGGACATCGCCGCCCAACCAAGGAATGGTCACGCGGCCGTCAGGCTCGCGTTCCAGGCGGTAGATCACGCCCGGCAGGGACTGGGTCACGGCGGTAAGGCGCTGCTCGGCCTCGTTCAGGTGGCGCGAGGCGGCCAGCCAGCGGACGAGCCCCCAGCCGCCAAGCATCAACCCGCCCAGCCAGCCGATCCAGGATACCAGCAACATGGCCGGCGCCAGGGCAGCATTGGACAACGGCCCGGCCAGTTCCGCCGACGAGCCCAGCGTGATCAGCGCCAGCCCCGCCGTCAGGGTGCGAAAACCGGTCGGGCGCCTTTGCCTGCCGCTCCGTCCCAGACGCCACAACCACAGCGTCAGTGCAGCCAGCAAAGCCGTACGGGCCAGGTCCAGCAATATGACACTCAAAGGAGTCAGGCAGGCCTCGACAAAACAAAGAAAAAAGGAGCCACCGCTGATGCGGCAGCTCCAGGACGATACACGATTTCGGGGAATTGCACTATTCGTCTAGGGCGATTGCCCCAGAAACAGGACCGTAGCCCTTCCGTCACTTCTCCGGCGGGCGGGAATGGATGTTCCAGATTTCGGCTGCATATTCCCGCACCGTGCGGTCGCTGGAGAACTTGCCCATGCGCGCCACGTTCAGGACCGTCTTGCGCTGCCATTCCTGGGGATGGCGGTACAATTCATCCACCCGTTCCTGGGCCAGCACATAAGGGGCATAATCGGCGGTCAGCAGATAGAAATCGCCGCCGATGGTCAGGCTGTCGATGATGGGATGGAAACGGTCGGGCTGGTCGGGCGAGAAATAGCCGCTGGCGATCATCTCGATGGCCCGGGCCAGTTCGCCGTTGGAACGGATCGCCGCCTGCGGGTCCCAGCCGTCCCGCCGCAGACGCGCCACGTCATGGGCCTTCAGGCCGAACAGGAACATATGTTCCTCGCCCACCTCCTCGCAGATCTCCACATTGGCGCCGTCCCAGGTGCCGATGGTCAGCGCCCCGTTCAGCGACAGCTTCATGTTGCCGGTGCCGGAAGCCTCGGTGCCGGCGGTGGAAATCTGTTCGGACAGGTCGGCGGCGGGCATGATCACCTCGGCCGTCGAGACATTGTAATTGGGCACGAAAACCAGCTTCAGGCGGTCGCCCAGCACCGGGTCGTTATTGACCACGTCGGCCACGTCATTGATCAGCTTGATGACCAGCTTGGCCATGGCGTATCCCGGCGCCGCCTTACCGGCGATGATCACCGTACGCGGCACGATGTCGGCACCGGGATTGGCGCGGATACGGTTGTAGCGCGTGATGACGTGCAGGACGTTGAGCAGTTGGCGCTTGTATTCGTGGATGCGCTTGACCATCACGTCGAACAGGGAATCGACGCGCAGGTCCACGCCCAGGCGCTGGGCGATGAGCTGGGCCAGGCGTTCCTTGTTGGCTTTCTTGATGGCGGCGAAGCGGGCGCGGAATTCCGGATCGTCGGCGGCCGGGAGCAGCCCGTCGAGACGGTCCAACTCGCGTTCCCAACCGTCGCCGATGCGCTCGGTGATCAATTGCGACAGGGCCGGATTGGCCGCGACCAGCCAGCGGCGCGGCGTGATGCCGTTGGTCTTGCAGTTGATCTTGCCCGGCTCGAAGCGGTCGAAATCCGAGAAGATGGTGCTTTTCATCAACTGCGTATGGATTTCCGCGACACCGTTGACCTTGTGGCTACCGACGATGGACAGATGGGCCATACGCACCCGCCGCTCGCCGCTCTCGTCCACCAGCGACATACGGCGCATGATCTCGGTATCGCCCGGCCAGCGGTGGCGCACCTGCTCCAGGAAGCGGTGATTGATCTCGTAGATGATTTCCAGATGGCGCGGCAGCAGGCGCTCGAAGATATGGACCGGCCAGGTTTCCAGCGCCTCGGGCAGCAGGGTGTGGTTGGTATAGGCGCAGGTGTTCCGCGTGATCTCCCAGGCCTTGTCCCAGCCATAGCCGTAATCGTCGACCAGCACGCGCTGCAACTCGGCCACGGTCATGGCCGGATGAGTGTCGTTGAGCTGGATGGCGACATGTTCGTGCAGCCTGTCCAGCGAGGAATGGGTCTTGCGGTAGCGCGCCAAAATGTCCTGGATCGAGGCCGAGACGAAGAAATATTCCTGCCGGAAACGCAATTCCTTGCCGCGCGCGGTGGAATCGCTGGGATAGAGGACCTTGGACAGGTTTTCCGATTCCGTCTTGTCCTTCACCGCCTCGATGTAATTTCCGGCATTGAAGTATTTCAGGTTGAACTCGCGGGTGGAACGGGCCGACCACAGGCGCAGATTGTTGACCGTGCGGCCGCCATAGCCCGGCACCGGCAGGTCGAAAGCCATGGCCATGACCTCCTCGGCATCGGTCCATTGATGGCGCCAATGTCCCTCATGATCCTTGTAATGGACGACGCGGCCGCCGAACCGCACCGGATAGATCACCCCCGGACGGGGAAATTCCCAGGGATTGCCGTAGCGCAGCCAGTTCTCGGGTGCCTCGACCTGCCAGCCCTTTTCCAGATGCTGGGTGAACATGCCGTATTCGTAACGGATGCCGTAGCCGAAGCCCGGCATGTCCAGCGTCGCCAGGGAATCCAGCAGACAGGCGGCGAGGCGTCCCAGGCCGCCATTGCCCAGCGCGGCCTCCACTTCCCACCCCTGAAGTTCCTCAAGGTCGCAGCCCAGTTCCGCCACAGCCCGGCAGGTGGCGTCGTAGATGCCGAGATTGATCATGGCATTGACGAGGGTGCGCCCCATCAGAAATTCCATGGAGAGGTAATAGACGCGCTTGGCATCGGCCTCTTCATAGGCGCGCCGGGTCTGCATCCAGCGTTCGACCATGTGGTCGCGCACCGTATAGGCCGTCGCCAGGAACCAGTCGCGGGTGGTCGCGCTCTTGGGGTCCTTGCCCACGGAATAGGTCAGGTGGTTGACCAGGCTCTTGCGGATGGTGGCAACCTCGGCATCGCTGGCCTTGGTTCCGGTGCTGGAGTCATTTCGCCACATTGCGCCGCGTCCCCTCTCCGTTTCTCATTGGTACAAGTCTCACGATCCCCGCCGCTGTCAAGCGGCGGGGATCGCACGGATCATGACAACGCCACCTTGTCGCGCTGAGGCGCCGGGCAGCGCCCCTCGAGCAAGCGCCGAGCCATCCCGGCGAAGCGTTCGTCGCGGCCGATCTCCTCCACCGTCAGCGGCAGGCGTATCCGCCAGTTGGGATGCTGGTCGGTGGTGCCCGGCATGTTCATCTGAATCTCGGTCCCCAGCACATCCTCGATCTGCACCATCATCAGCTTGCTGGGCGTGCGGTCGACGAAGGCATGGGCGGCCTGCTGCAAAGCCTGGATCTGCCCGTCGTCGAGGTCCCGGCCGGTGGGGAAGTCGTCGGGCAGCAGGCCCTGGCAGCGCAAGGCCCAGACCAGGCGCTCGCGGTCCTGCTGGCGGCCCCGGCGCTCCTCGGGCGCCATCTCCGGCTTGGGGTAGAGGTCGAGACGCTCGCGCAATTCGAGATCATAATCGTTCCACCAAGCCTTTAGCGCCGGCAGGTCATGGGTGCCCACCGCCACCAGGGCCAGGTCGGGAAACTCCCCCGGCTCCTTGAAGGTGGCGTCGTCCCTGCGCTCGAAATAGAGCAGGCGATAGGCCAGCAGCCGCGCCGCCTGCATCCGCTCGCGGAAGCCTTCCGGCACGGTGCCCAGGTCCTCGCCGATCACCAGGCACCGGTTGCGACGGCTTTCCAGCGCCACCAGGGCGAAAAGATCGGCGACGGGGAAACGCACATAGGCGCCCTGATCGGCGGAAGAGCCGCGTGGAATCCAGTATAGCCGCTGCAGGCTCATGGCATGGTCCAGGCGCATGGCCCCGGCATGGCGCATATTGGCCTGAAGCACGGCGATGAAGGGGCGGTAGCAATCCTCGCGCATGGCGATGGGATTGAAGGGCGCAAGCCCCCAATCCTGTCCCTTCAGGTTCAGCTGGTCGGGCGGCGCCCCCACGGTCACGCCCAGCGACAGCAAGGTCTGCTGCGACCACGCCTCGGCGCCGTCATCGGCAATGCCCACGCCCAGGTCGCGGTACAGCCCGACCGGCATGTCGTATTCCATGCAGGCGGCATGGGCGGCGGCCAGTTGCAAATCGGCCTGCCATTGCAGATAAAGATAGAAGCCCACCCTGTCGGCATGAGACTCGCGGAACTCGTCCACCGCCTGGGAGTGGCTGTCCTGGAATTCCTGCGGCCAGCGGCGCCACCAGCCCATTTCCGGCCCCTGCTCCAGAAAGTGTTCCTGCAAGGCCTCGAAGGTGGCGAATTGCTCCATCTTCCAGCCGCCCTGGCGCTGGTATTCGGCGAAGGCGAAGGCGCGCGGGCTGTCCTGGGCGACATGCTTCTCGCGGAAGGACTCCCACAGGGCTTCCAGCACCGGACGCTTCAGCGAGGCGACGCCAACATAGTCGACCAGTTCGGCATTGCGCATCTCGGACAGGCGACCCTGGAAGGCCGGCGCGGCGACCAGCCGCCTGGCCTTCTGGCATTCGGCGAAATCCTCGATGGCCTCGACATCCAGATAGGCGATGTTGACGAACAGCCGCGAACTGGGCGCATAGGGGCTGAAACGGTGGGGCTGGTTGGGGAACAGGGCATGCAGCGGATTGACCCCGACGGCCGCCGCGCCAAGGCGTCCGGCCACCCGCATCAGGTCGCCCAGATCGGTATAGTCGCCGCAGCCCCAGTTGCGCTCCGAGCGCAGGGCATAAAGCTGGGTGGCGAAGCCCCAGACCCTGCCCTCTTCCAGGGCCTTGGGCAGATAGGCACTGGGCGGGGCGACGATGAAGTCCATGCTGGCTTCGTCCTCGCCCTGGGTCAGGCGCAGAACGTGATAGCCCGGCCCCGGCAGGCCCGGCAGGCGCAGCAGGCGGCGGCGGCACAGCCGCCCGTCCACCTCTCTTTCCTCCAGCATGGGCAGGGTTGCCGGACGGAAAGTGCCGCCATGGCGGATATCCAGTTCCTCAACCAGTTCCCAGCGGAATTCCACATCGTCCCGGTCGGCTGGCAGGGTCACGGTCACTTCCGCCGCCCCCTGCCCCTGGACGATCACCTGGACGGGCTCCAGCCAGCGCCGCCATGGACGGTTTTCGAATTCGTCCAGGCTGCGGGCGAGCGCCTCGTCGTCTTCGACCGCGAAGCCCATGGCCGCCAGAAAGGCCCGCTTGGTCTCCGCCGAGACGGGGCGCCAGTTGCCGAAGAAATCGTGCCACCCCTCTTCGATGCCGGCCAGATGGGCCAGCCGGTCCAGCTTGTCGCTCAAGATCCCTCACCCCCGTGCAGATACCAGGCCACCGACCAGGGCGGCAAATCCTCGGCCGCGTCGGGATGGGTGGCGAAGAGGAAGGTGCCTTCGGGCTCCTCCTCAATGCGGGCCGGCTCCGGCCCCAGATTGGCGATGACTTCCAGGCGCGAGGAATCGCCCAGCATCCAGGACGCTTGCAGCACGCGCCCGCCCAGCAATTCATAACCGCCCGAGCCGCCCTGCATCCCGGCCAGGCGCCAGGTGATCTCGCGCCGCCTCGTCCTCAACGCCTCGCGATAGAAGTCGCGCATCTCCTCGTGCTGTTCCGCCGTCGCGGCGGTCCAGTCGAGGATGCAGGCGGCGAAGGTGTCGTGACTGGTGGGATCGGGAATGGCCTCGCGCGCCTTGGGGTCGGCGAATTGCGGGAAACCCGCGAATTCCTTGCGCCGTCCCTCGCGCACCGCCTCGCTCAATTCCCCTTCGAAATCGCAGAAGAAATAGAAGGGTTCGCGCGCCGCCCATTCCTCGCCCATGAACAGCATGGGGATCGACGGGGCCATCAGGTAAAGTGCCGCCACCGCCCGCACCTGCTCGCGCGAGGCCAGGGCGGTGATGCGCTCGCCCATGGCGCGGTTGCCCACCTGGTCGTGGTTCTGGATGAAGGAAACGAAGGACAGCGGCGGCAGATGGGCCGAAGGCTCGCCCCGCTTCTCGCCCTGGCGATAGGGCGAGGCCTCGCCCTGGAAGGCGAAACCCTGAGCCAGGCAACGGCCCAGCTTGTTCAGCGGGTCGTCGGCATAATCGGCGTAATAGCCGCCGTCCTCGCCTGTGGCGATGGTATGCAGGACATGGTGGATATCGTCGTTCCACTGCGCCGTGAAGTGACGGGCATGGCCGGTTTCCTTGTCGCGGTCGAGGAAGCGCGCGGCATTGTCGTCATTCTCCAGCACCAGATGGATCTCGCGCTGTTCCTGGAATTCCTCGCGCACCCGCTCGGCCAGCTCGTAGAGGAAGTGGCGCTCGCTGTCGTCCTTGATGGCATGGACGGCATCGAAGCGCAGGCCGTCGAAGTGATATTCCTCCAGCCAGTAAAGCGCGTTGTGGACGAAGAAGTCGCGCACCACCTCGGAATGCTCGTCATCGTAGTTGATGCCGGCGCCCCAGGGCGTCTGGTGCTTGTCGGTGAAGAACTTCTTGGCATAGACGTGAAGGTAATTCCCGTCCGGGCCGAAATGGTTGTAGACCACGTCCAGAAAGGCCATCAGCCCCCGCGCGTGGCAGGCCTGGACCAGACGCTTCAGGTCCTCGGGACGGCCATAGCGGGAATCGGGGGCGAAATGCAGCACGCCGTCATAACCCCAGTTGCGGCTGCCCGGAAAGTCGGCCACCGGCATCAGCTCGACCGCCGTCACCCCGAGGTCGGCAAGATAGTCCAGCTTCTTCTCGATGGCGGCGAAGGTGCCTTCCTCGGTGAAGGTGCCGACATGCAATTCATAGAGCACCGCCTCTTCCCAGGGACGGCCCTTCCATTCCCCGTCCTGCCAATCGAAGGCCTGGGGGTCGATGATTTCGCTGGGGCCATGCACGTCTTCCGGCTGCCAGCGCGAGGCCGGATCGGGCACATGCAGATCGCCGTCCACCCGGAAACTGTAGCGGCAACCGGCATGGGCTTCTTCCGCCAGGCATTCCCAGAAACCGTCCGCCAGCTTGACCATCTTGCGCAGGCGGTTGCCCTGGGGGCCGTAGAGGCACAGCTCCATCTCCCGCGCATCGGGCGCCCAGAGATAAAAGCGCACGCCGTCAGGTTCGATCCGGGTGCCGAAAGGCATGTGATGACGCCGCTTCATGATGTCGCGCCTCCTTTACCGCGCGGGATGGGATGCCCCTCGACACCGCCGCGCCGGACCAGAAGGACCAAGCTGCGCGGCCCCAGCGGAAAGATCGTGCCGGCCTGGAAAAGCCCGCCCTCGCCCAGCCCGTCGGCATGGCGGGTATCGAGCACCAATTCCCAGGCCCGCCCAAGCTCCGCCGGCGGCAGGCGATAGTCGATGGTCTCGTGATAGGCGTTGAGCAACACCAGAAAACTATCGTCGATGGTCTCAACGCCGGTTTCGCTGTCAAACTCGCAGGCTTCGCCCCCCAGGATGAATCCGAGCGACCGGGCGAAAGGCATCAGCCAGTCCTGATGCTGCATCTCCCGGCCTTCGGGCGTCACCCAGGTGATGTCCTTCAGGCCCAGCCGTTCCACGCGCCGCCCTTCGAAGAAACGCGGCCGCCGGAAGACCGGATGGCGGTGGCGCAGCTTCAGCAGGCGACGGGTGAAGGCCAGCAGGTCCTCGTCCGCGTCTTGCCAGTTGATCCAGCCGATCTGGTTGTCCTGGCAATAGGCATTGTTGTTGCCACGCTGGCTATTGCCGATCTCGTCACCGGCCAACAGCATGGGCACACCCTGCGACAACAGCAGGCTGGCCAGCAGGTTCCGTTGCTGGCGGGCACGCAGGGCAAGAATTTTCGGGTCCTTGGTCGGGCCTTCGGTGCCGCAATTCCAGCTGTGGTTCTCGCGTTCGCCGTCGCGGTTCTCCTCGCCATTGGCCTCGTTGTGCTTCTGGTTGTAGGTGACCAGATCGCGCAGGGTGAAGCCGTCATGGGCGGTGACGAAATTGATGCTGGCCCAAGGCCGCCGCCCGCCCCAATGGAACATGTCCGACGAGCCGGTGAAGCGCGAGGCGAGATCGCCGATCAGCCCGCCCTCGCCCCGCCAGAAACGGCGCAGGGTATCGCGATAGCGCCCGTTCCATTCCGCCCAGCCGGGAGGAAAGCCGCCCAGGCGGTAGCCGTCGCTGCCCAGGTCCCAGGGTTCGGCGATCAGCTTGACCTTCGACAGGACCGGGTCCTGGCGCACCGCATCGAAGAAGCCCGAGCCGGGGTCGAAGCTGTCGCGTTCGCGCGCCAGGGCCGGCGCCAGATCGAAGCGGAAGCCGTCCACATGCATTTCCTCGACCCAATAGCGCAGTGAATCCATCACCATCTGCAACACGCGGGGATGGCGCAGGTTCAGCGTATTGCCGCAGCCGGAATAATTGTCGTAATAGCGCTCGTCGCCCGGCACCAGGCGATAGTAGGAGGCATTGTCGATGCCCTTGAAGCTGAGCGACGGCCCCAGATGGTTGCCTTCCGCGGTGTGGTTGTAGACCACGTCGAGAATGACCTCAATACCCGCTTCGTGCAGGCGCTGGACCATGGACTTGAATTCGCGGTGGGCACTGTCCTGGCGGTAACGCTGGTCGGGGGCGAAGAAGCCGATGGAATTATAGCCCCAGTAATTGCGCAAGCCGCGATCGACCAGGGGGCGCTCGTCGATCATGGCGTGGACGGGCAGAAGCTCGATGGCCGTCACCCCCAGCGACACCAGATGATCCAGCACCGCCGGCTGACTCAATCCCAGGAAAGTGCCGCGCAATTCCGCAGGCACGCCGGGATGGTTCATGGTCAGGCCCTTCACATGGGCCTCATAGATCACGCTGGACGGCCAGGGATGGCCGGGGCGTTTATCGTCGGCCCAGGTGAAGGCCGTGTCGACCACCCTTCCCTTGGGCATGTAGCGCGCGGAATCGCGCCGGTCGAAGGACAGGTCCGCGCGCGAGGAATTGGGGCGGTAGCCGAAAACGGCATCATGCCACTTGAACTCGCCCGTCAGCGCCTTGGCATAGGGATCCAACAGCAGCTTGTGATGGTTGAAGCGATGGCCGCGCAACGGGTCCCAGGGGCCATAGACGCGATAGCCGTAAAGCTGGCCTGGACGGATGTCGGGCAGATAGCAATGCCAGACCTCGTCGGTATATTCGGTCAGCAGGATGCGTTCCTGCTCCCGCTGTCCGCGCGGATCGAAAAGGCACAGTTCCACCTGCTCGGCATGGGCCGAGAAAAGGGCGAAATTGACCCCCTTCCCGTCCCATGTGGCGCCCAGCGGATATGGGTGACCTGGCCAGACGCGCCGACGCATCTGACGGTCAGCGGTGAAGCGGCTGGAGGACCAGGGTCGCCAATGGCGGCAGCGTCAGGCTGAGGGATACCGGCTGGCCGTGCCAGGGCACCTCCTCGGCCATCAACTCGCCGCCATTGCTCACACCCGAGCCGCCGTAATCGGTCGAATCGGTATTCAGGCGCTCGCCCCAGGCGCCGCCGAAGGGCATGCCGATGCGGTAATTGTGGAGCACCTGGGGCGTGAAATTGCAGACGACCACCACCAGATCGTCGGGATTGGCGCCCTTGCGCATATAGGACAGGACCGAGTTGTCGCGGTCATTGGCGTCGATCCAGGCGAAACCCTGCGGCTCGCAATCCATCTGATGCAGGGCCGGGGTCTCGCGGTAGAGGCGGTTCAGGTCGCGCACCAGGCGCTGGGCGCCCTTGTGGAAGTCGTAATCCAGCAGGTGCCAGTCCAGGGCCCCGTCGTGGTTCCATTCCCGCACTTGGCCGAACTCGCTGCCCATGAACAGCAGCTTCTTGCCGGGATGGGTCCACATGAAGCCGTAATAGGCGCGCAGATTGGCGAAACGCTGCCATTCGTCGCCCGGCATGCGGCCCAGGATCGACCCCTTGCCGTGGACCACCTCGTCATGGGACAGCGGCAGGACGAAATTTTCCTGGAAGGCGTAAAGCAGCCCGAAGGTCAGGTCGTCGTGATGGTAGCGGCGATGGATGGGGTCCTTGCCGATATAGCGCAAGGTGTCGTGCATCCAGCCCATGTTCCACTTGTAGCCGAAGCCCAAGCCGCCGAGATAGACCGGGCGCGAGACCATGGGCCAGGCCGTCGATTCCTCGGCGATGGTCATGGAACCGGGATAGTCGCCATAGACAACTTCGTTCATGTGGCGCAGGAAGTCGATGGCTTCAAGATTCTCGTTGCCGCCGAACTTGTTGGGGATCCATTCGTCCGGCTGGCGCGAATAATCGAGATAGAGCATCGAGGCCACGGCATCCACGCGCAGCCCGTCGACGTGATAATGGTGCAGCCAGTACAGCGCGTTGGAATAGAGGTAGTTCTTCACCTCGTTCCGGCCGTAGTTGAAGATCAGCGTGTTCCAGTCCTTGTGCATGCCCTGGCGCGGATCGGCATGTTCGTAGAGATGGGTGCCGTCAAACTGGGCTAGGCCATGGGAATCGGTGGGGAAATGCCCCGCCACCCAGTCGATGATGACGCCGATGCCGCGTTCGTGCAGATGCTCGACCATGAAACGGAAATCGTCGGGCGTGCCGAAGCGCGAACTGGGCGCATAGAGGCCGATCGGCTGATAGCCCCAGCTTCCCGAGAAGGGATGTTCGTGGACGGGCAGCAATTCGACATGGGTGAAGCCCATCTCCATCACATAATCGCCCAACTGCTCGGCCAGTTCCCGATAGGTCAGCGGCTGGTTGTCCTCCTTGCGGCGCCAGGATTCCAGATGGACCTCGTAGATCGAGATGGGGGCGTTGCGGGCATTGGCGTTCTGCCGCCACTCCATCCAGCCCTTGTCCTTCCAGTCATAGGATTTCAGGTCGTAGACGCGCGACGCCGTGGCCGGCGGCACCTCGGCCCAGAATCCCATGGGGTCGGCCTTGAGCGGCAGGGTCTCGCCCGAGCGGGACTTGATCTCGTATTTATAGATCGCGCCATGGCCGATTCCGGGAATGAACAATTCCCAGACCCCGGCGCCGCCATGCAGGCGCATGGGATGGCGCCGTCCGTCCCAGGAATTGAAGTCGCCGACCACCGAAACGCGCTTGGCATTGGGCGCCCAGACGGCGAAATAGACTCCCTCCACCCCGTCGAGCGTCATGCAATGGGCACCCAGCCGCTCGTAAAGCTGCTTGTGCATGCCCTCGGCCATCAGATGGATGTCCATCTCGCCCAGGACCGGCCAGAACCGGTAGGGATCCTCGACCTCCTGCAGATGGCCGTCGCAATCCAGGCGCAGCCGGTAACGGAAGGGCTGCGGCCGGTCGAGATAGGCCATGAACAGCCCCTCGTCGCGCACGCGCTGCAACTCGCCCAGTTCCCGGCCGGTCTCGGACTCGATCAGCCAGACGCGCGCGGCCTGGGGCTGGAAGCTGCGGATCACCACACCGTCCTCGGTCCGGTGCATGCCGAGGAAGCCGAAGGGATCGGGATGGTCGGCCCTCAGCAGAGCCTCTTCCGCGTCGTGATCCCGGCTCTGCGCCAAGAGAGTATCAGTCGGTCTGGACATGGGGCTCCGCCTCCTCGCCATTGAGCAGCTTGATGAGGCCCTTGACCGGCACCGCCAGCCAGCTTGGCCGGTGGCCCGCCTCATAGGATATTTCGTAGCAGGCCTTTTCGATCAGGAATAGATGCAATAGCCGCCGCAGCTGGTCCCGGTCCTCGGGGCAGGAACGGCAGCCCCGCATGGTGTCCACGTAAGAGGACAGGAAAGCCGCGTTCACCCGCCGCTCCCATTCATGGGCCAACGGCTCCAGCGTTTCCCGCAATTCTGGCCGTTCGTCGGTCAGGTGGAACAGGCTGTACCAAGCGGCATAGTTGAAGGATCGCAGAATGCCCGCAACGTCGCGCAAGGGGCTGTCCTTGCCGCGCCGCCCTTCCAGGCTGCGCGTCGGCTCACCTTCGAAATCGATGACGTAGACGTCGTTCTTGACGAACAGAAGCTGGCCCAGATGGTAGTCGCCATGCAGCCGCGTGCGCAGGGCATCCACCTTCTCGGGCAGGGTCATGTCCAATTGCTCGTAGATCCGTCCGGCGCGGTCGTGCAGCCAGCGTGCCTCGGCCAGGTCGCTGGTCTTGATCGCCTGCATGGCCGCCTGGGCCTGTTCCCGAGCGCGATGGCGCCAGGCATCGATATCGTCGCTGGTGATGGGTTCCGGCTCGAAATCCGGATCGCCGCTGGGCGTCGCCAGGGCGCGGTGCAACTCGGCGGTACGCTGACCGATCACCCGCACGAAATCCAGGAAATCGGCATGGACGCCCATTTCCACCTGTTCCATCGCCTCTTCCAGCGGCAGCAGGCAGGCATCGTCGAGATAGCGGTTCACATAGCCGGTGGTATAGGCCCAGGCATCGCCCTGATTGGCCACATAGGCATGCATCATCGCCAGCACCGTCTGGCGCCCGGCGCTGTCCACCAGCCCGATCCCGCCCAGCAAGGGCGGCGTATTGGCGAAATGCCCCACTTCGGTCAGGAAGCGTCCCATCTCCAGTTCGGGATTGGGGCCGCTTTCGGGACGGCGGATCAGCTTGAGTACCGCGCGTTCGCCGATGACGAGCGAGGTGTTGGACTGTTCGGCGGAGGAACGGCGGACGGTCAGTTCCTCGGGCCATTCCACATCCTCGATCGCGCGGGTGTGGAAGGCCGCCATCTGCCATTCGCTGCCGGGGAAGCGGCGGTCGTGGCGGATCGCCTCGAACAGGGCCAGGGCGAAATTCTCCGAGGTGGTAGCGTCATAGATCGCCCCCGTCTCGGGGCCCCAGCGCAACCGCGCCACCACGCTGGCGACATGCCCGGCGAGCAGGTCCTCGGCCTCGCGCCCCCAGACCATGGCCAGCGGCACCTGATAGGTCCGCTGGTGGCCATCGGCGCGGCGCACATTGACCAGCGCCATCAGGAAGCTCTCGTCTCCCCGGCTGATCTGGGTGTGGTGCATCAATTCGGTCGAGGCGATGGTGCTGTCCTTCTCGGCATACCAACGCTGCGCCGGCAGGAAGGAAGGCAGGATGTCCTTCTGGAAGGTACGCCGCGCCGTGCCGGCGGACAATTCCCCCCAATCCTTGCGCATGACCAGCGTGATCATCTCCGGCGCCGGCTGCCCATAGGCCTCGTGCCAGGCCGGGGCCTCGGCCGCCACGGCAAGCTGGAACCAGAAGAAGCCGTAGCCCGGCAGGGTCAGGAAATAAGGCAGGTCGCCGATGGGCGGAAAAGCGCTGCGCCCCGTCATCTCGACCGGCACGCGGCCCTTGAATTCCGACAGGTCCAGCTCGACCCCCTGGGCCGAACGCGACAGGTTGCAGACACAGAGGATGGTCTCCTCCTTGTACTGCCGCAGATAGGCCAGGATGCTGCGGTTGGAGGGATAGAGGAAACGCAGGGTGCCGCGTCCGAAGGTCTTGCGGCCCTGGCGGATCTGGACAAGGCGGCGGGTCCAGTTGAGCAGCGAGCCCGAATTGCGCTGCTGGGCCTCGACATTGACCGAGCGGTAGCCGTAGACCGGGTCCATGATGACCGGCAGGAACAGCCGGGCCGGATCGCAGCGCGAGAAGCCGCCATTGCGGTCCTCGGACCATTGCATGGGGGTCCGCACGCTGTTGCGGTCGCCGAGATAGATGTTGTCGCCCATGCCCAATTCGTCGCCGTAATAGAGGATCGGCGTACCCGGCATGGACAGGAGCAGGCTGTTCAGCAGCTCGATCTTGCGCCGGTCGTTGTCCATCAGGGGCGCCAGGCGGCGGCGGATGCCGACATTGATCCGGGCACGCTGGTCGGCGGCATAGGTGGACCACAGATAATCGCGCTCGCGGTCGGTGACCATTTCCAGCGTCAATTCATCGTGATTGCGCAGGAAGATGGCCCATTGGCAATTCTCCGGGATATCGGGCGTCTGACGCATGATATCGGTGATGGGATGCCGGTCCTCGCGCGCGATCGCCATATACATGCGCGGCATCAGCGGGAAGTGGAAGGCCATGTGGCATTCGTCGCCATCGCCGAAATAGGGCAGCACGTCCTCGGGCCATTGATTGGCCTCGGCCAGGAAGATGCGGCCGGGATGGCTTTCATCCAGGGCGGCGCGCAGCTTCTTCAAGACGGCATGGGTCTCGGGCAGGTTCTCGTTGTTGGTCCCCTCGCGCTCGCACAGATAGGGCACGGCATCCAGCCGCATCCCGTCCACCCCGGCATCGAGCCAGTAGCGCATGACCTTGATGACTTCCTCGACCACGCGCGGATTGTCGAAATTCAGGTCGGGCTGGTGGTGGAAGAAGCGGTGCCAGTAATAGGCCTGGGCCTCGTCATCCCACGTCCAGTTGGATTTCTCGGTATCGGTGAAGATGATGCGCGTGCCCGCATATTTCTCATGGGTCTGGCTCCAGACGTAGTAATCGCGGGCGATGGTGCCGGGCTTGGCGCGGCGGGCGCGCTGGAACCAGGGATGCTGGTCCGAGGTATGGTTGACCACCAGTTCCGTCAGGACCCTCAGCCCCCGCGCATGGGCTTCGCGCACGAAGGTACGGAAATCCTTCATGGTGCCATAGGCCGGATTGACATTGCGGTAATCGGCGATGTCATAGCCGTCGTCACGCAAGGGGGAAGGATAGAAGGGCAGAATCCACAAGGTATCCACGCCCAGGCTTTGGATGTAATCCAGCTTCTGGGTCAGCCCCTTGAAGTCCCCCACCCCGTCGCCGTCTGAATCGTAATAGGATTTAACATGGAGTTGGTAGATGACGGCATCCTTGTACCAATACGGATCGCGGTCGTCGGCCATGGCTGCACTTTCTTCGAGGTGAATAGATACCGGGCCTGGCGGCCCTGTGTGAAATAGGGCGGAGGCACGGCCGCGCCCCCGCCTGCTGAATTCTCAACTCAGAAACATGGCGTCCGGTAATCCACCGAATTCCAGACGGTGATGCGGAAGAGCACCGCCGGATTCTCTTCGGGGTCGAGACGGATGCGATGCCGCTCGCCGCGCCAGAGATGGCGGCGGCCGGTCAGCAATTCCTCGACCTCGAAGGTCTCACCCGGCGGCACGCCCATTTCCTCGAGCGGGAAATGCAGCACCGCTTCATGGGGGTCGAACGGATCGAGATTGACCGCCACGAAGATCATGTTCGAGCGGTCATGGGTCATCTTGCCGTAGAACAGGATGTTGTCGTCGTCGGCTTGGTAGAAACGGGTATTCTCGAACTCGTGCAGCGCCGGATTGTCGCGCCGGATCAGGTTGACCTTGCGGATCTCGTCCTTGATGTTGCCCGGGCGGTCCCAGTCCCAGACCTTGTATTCGTATTTCTCGGAATTGAGGTATTCCTCCTTGCCCGGAATGGCCGCGTTCTCGCACAGCTCGTATCCGTTATAGATGCCGTAGACCGAGGACAGGGTGGCGGCCAGGATGAAGCGGATGCGGAAGGCCGGACGCCCGCCCGTCTGAAGGAAAGGCGGCAGGATGTCGGGCGTGGTCGGGAAGAAGTTGGGACGGAAATATTCCTTCTGCTCCGACTGGGCCAGTTCCGTCATGTATTCGATCAGCTCGTTCTTGAAGTTGCGCCAAGTGAAATAGGTATAGGACTGCGTGAATCCCACCTTGGCCAGCATCTTCATCATCTTCGGCTTGGTGAAGGCCTCGGAGAGGAAGATCACGTCGGGATGCTTCTCCTGCACCTTGCCGATCAGCCATTCCCAGAACGGCACGGGCTTGGTGTGGGGATTGTCCACCCGGAAGATCTTCACGCCCTGGTCCACCCAATACAGCACCACGTCCAGCCATTCCTGCCAAAGGGTCGCGGCTCCCTCGCCGTAGAAGTTCACATTGACGATGTCCTGGTACTTCTTCGGCGGGTTCTCGGCATATTTGATGGTCCCGTCGGGACGGAACTCGAACCATTCCGGATGTTCACGGATATAGGGATGGTCCGGGGCGCATTGGATGGCGAAATCCAGTGCGACCTCCATACCCAGTTCATGGCATCGCCCGACGAAATGGCGGAAATCCTCGATGGTGCCGTAATCAGGATGGACCGCCTTGTGCCCGCCCTCGTCCGAGCCGATGGCATAGGGGCTGCCGGGATCGTTGGGACTGGGCGTCAGGGTATTGTTCGGCCCCTTGCGATGGACCTTGCCGATGGGATGGATGGGCAGCAGATAGACCACGTCGAAGCCCATGGCGGCGATGTCGGGCAGGCGTTCCTCGCATTCCCGGAAGGTGGCCGCCCGGTTCGGGTCCTTGCCCTGGGAACGGTGGAACATCTCGTACCAGGCGGCGAAACGGGCCTGCACCCGGTCGACGATGACCTCCAGGACGCGATCATAACGCACCGCGCGCGAACGGTCGGGATAACGGTTCATGATCTGGTGGACCATGACCGATTCCAGCAGATGGTAGCGGTCTTCGTCGGACTCGGCGGCATCGAAGTCGTGAAGCACCCGGCGCAGGCGCTCGGCATCCTCGGGCTCGCACCGTTCGATGGCGGCTTCGACCATGGCGCGCCCTTCCAGCAATTCGACCGAAACGATCTGCCCGGCCTCGCGCTTCTTCGCCACTTCGGAACGCCAGGAACCGAAACGGTCGGCCCAGGCTTCAATGGTGTAGAGATAGCGGGTGTTGCGTTCCAGCTTGAAGCGGCCGACCCAGCGGTCGTTGTCGAGAAAGCGCATGGGCACTTCATGCCAGCGGGCGGTGCCTTTCTCCTTGTACAGCACCACGGCGGCAATCCGGTCGTGACCGTCCTTGTAGATGTCGGCCGAGACCTCCAGCATGTCGCCCACCTCGCGCTTGACCGGGAAGCGGCCATCGTCGAGTTCCGGCCAGACGCCCTCGATCAACACGGCCTGCGAACGGGTGGCGGGCAAGTCCGGGGGCAGAGCGCTTTGTTCCCCCTGTGCCGAGGCACTGTCGTCCATGGCCATCGCGCCGCCCTCTTGGAACATGCCCTTGCCCTCGTCGGGGAGGGAGCGGTCGCGGCGCGCCGGGGGATGGCGCAGCACGCGCATCTCCAGCGGCTTGAGCGTCAGGCGCGCGGGCAGCGGCCCGCCTGCCCGGCCCGGCGTGGCATCCTCGAAAGCGCCCAGGGACAGGCCGGAACGCTTGAGCAGTCCCGCCAGATCGACCGATTGGCTGTGACGGGGATCGGGATTGATCGCCGCCAGAACCCGGCTCGTCCCGTCCTCGCTGCTGCGCAGGATCAGCCGCACCGGGCCGTGCAGCCCCGTCAGGTCCTCCATTGGCCCTTCCTGGTTCAGGGCCGGAATGGCCGCCTTCATGGCATTGACGGCGGTGACGAAACCTTGCAGGTCGAAGGACGGCTTCTCCCAATGCTCGGGCCTCGTCTCGACCACATGCAGATCGCGCCGGAAGCCGAATTCATAGCCGATGGGCATCATCCAGCCGGCCGAGAAGAATGCCGCGAACAGGGCGCGCAGGCGGTAATGCCCTTCGACATCCTCGCCCGGCGGAATTTCATTGGCGAGGCGGCGGGTATCGTGGCTTTCGGGAAAAGCGATGGAGGGAGCGATGCGGCGCGACCGCTCATACTGTTCCAGCAGCCAGGGCTCGCGGAAGTTCCACCATTTCGAGCTGTTGAACAGGTAATCGAAGCCCGCCGCCGCCAGGGCCTCGGTTTCCTCGATGCGGCAGCCCAGGGTCTCGGCGGCGAAGACGGCATCGGGACGGACCTCCCGCGCCGCCTTGATGATGCCCGACCAGACCTCGGCGGGAACCTTATAAGCGGCGTCGCAGCGGAAGCCGGAAAAGCCCAATCCGGCATGATGACGCGCCACCTCGGCCCAGTAATCCACCAATTCGGGGCGCTTTTCCCGGCTGTCGTAATCGATTTCCGCCAGATCGCCCCATTCGGTGAAGATGGTGGGATCATTGGGATCGACGGCGCCGGGCGACAGGATCGAGCCGTCGGCGCGGCGCTTGTACCAATCGGGATGCTCCTCGACCAGCAGGGCGTCCTTGGCGGTGTGATTGACCACCAGATCCATCATCACCTTCAGCCCGTTGTCGCGGGCCGCATGGGTGAAATCGGCCAGGGCGCGGGCGGGATCGTCTCCTCCGCCCATCAAGGGATGGAGGCGATAATAATCCTTCACCGCATAAAGGCTGCCCGAGAAGCCGGGATAGTGGAACGGATTGATGTAGACCCAATCGAATCCCATGGCGGCAATGCGCGGCAGATGCTCGCGCCAATCCTCGACCTTTCCCACCAGCAGCGGGAAAAGGTCATAGATCCGGGGTCCTCCCTCCACGCCAACCTCCCATTTCGTGTCGCGGACCTCTCTCTTGCACCGCGCGCACCTTCTTCGGCGCGCGGCGCTGACGGCCCGATAACCTATCGGTACAGCTAGATTTTTCGCAGATGGGCCATGTTTCAACCCCTGCCCGGAGCAAGAAGCGAAACCGCCCCTGAGAATTCCCCGCCAGAGAATGTGGACAAACCCCCTACGCATGAGGTATTAGACGCCATGACGGTTCTACTACGGGCGGCCGACGGCTCCCGTGATGCTTTTTGGAGGCTCAGCATGTCCGTTGTCCTGAAGACTTTCGGTACCATCGGTATCGCGCTCGTCGGCCTGGTCGTGTACCTGGTTACCTATGCCAGCCACCATCTGCACTACGTGAATGGCTGGGAAGGCTTCGGCTTCATGAACTTCATGTTCTACTTCGCGCTGATCATGACCTTCGTGATGCTGGCCATCATCGCGGTCCTCTGCGTCGCCAACGACGACTGACGGTCCGTCCGGTTTTTCCGGAAATGCAAAACGCCGGGAGGGGAACCTCCCGGCGTTTTTTGTTGGGGCTCCCCCGCTCAGACCGGCGCGATCCAGGTGGCTTCGCGGCCCCGTTCCGTCGGCGCGGTGACGACCTGCACCCGCTGCCCCTCGCCCAGGCCTCCCAGGCCGCAGCGGCGCAGGACGGTCTTGTGGATGAAGACGTCCTTGCCGCCGTCATCGGCGCTGATGAAGCCGAAGCCCTTGGCACTGGCGAACCATTTGACATTGCCGAACAGGGACGGCCCCTCGGGCTGCGGGACCGGCGGCGGCAGTGTGGTGCTGTCGATTTCGATGATCTGGAGCACTTGGGCGCCTTTCGGCCCTTGACCGATCTCGCAGAGGATCTCGACGCCCTCGGGCAGACTGCTCAGCCCGATCCGCTGCAAGGCCGACAGGTGAATGAAGGCATCGCCGTCACCACCGATCGGCGCCACGAAGCCGAATCCCTTGTCGGTATTGAACCACTTGACCCGCGCCCTGGCCTGCTCGCCAGTTCGCGGCGCACGGGACTTTCCGCTGAGTAAGGTGAAGCTGGACACGTGAAACCTCAATATTTCTTGGCCCGATCCGTGCCGCCCCCTTCCGGACGCGGCCTCCGCAGGCTCGTTTTCCTCCCTCCCGTCTTTGGCGACGGGTCCTTTCTTTGTCTCACGCCACATCCGGCTTGACCAGCCTTGCCCGTCATTCCAAGGCGAATGACATACGCTGGCCCTCCCTTGGGGATAGACTTTTACCCCCCTTATCCCTCTTCCGCCCCGCCCCGGTTCTCTTGCATTGCGGAACTTGCCGGCGACCGGGCGCGTTAACTCCGAGACACGAAAATGCCACGTCAAGAAATGGCCGGGAGCTTTGGTCCAAGGAAGCCCCCTTTACCGGTTGAGCAGAAGGAAGGGACAGATGGCAAAGGACGAGAAGGCGCAGAACCAGAACGACAAGGCGGTTCAGAAGGGCCAACAGGCCGCCAATGAAACGGCTGAAACCGGCAAGAAGATGGCTGGCGAAGCCGGTGAAACGGGCAAGAAGGTGAGCGAAGAGGCCACCGAGACCGGCAAGAAGGTGAGCGAAGAAGCTGCCGAGTCCGGCAAGAAGATGATGGACGAAAGCGCCGAGACCGCCAAGAAGGCCAGCGAAGCCGGCCAGCGCGGCATGCAGCAGATGGCCGATCTCGGGCGTTCGCAGAGCGACCAGTTCCGCAACATGCTGGCCATGGCCAATAACGGCTATAGCGACATGGCCCGTTTTTCACGCGGCGACATGGAAGCCCTGATCCAGTCCAGTGCCCGCCTCGCCAAGGGATTCCAGGAAATCAGCATGGAAATGATGCAGTTCTCGCAAGAGAGCATGCGCAAATCCCTGAAGCGCGCCAACGAGCTCATGGAATGCCGCAGTGTCGAGGACATGCTTTCCCTCCAGCAGGACTTCATGAAGGAAAGCGTGGACGACCTGCTGCAGGAAAGTGCCAAGCTGCTGCAATTGTCCAGCCGCATGACCAACGACGCCGTCCAGCCCATTCAACAGCGGGCGGGGCGCGGCGACAACTGACCGGCACGGAGTTCTTCACCGGACTCCGCTGCCTTGCCAGCGACGGCCGCATCAGGCGGCCCGAGCCAGACAGGGTCGGCGCGACCCCCGGCGCCGGCCCTGTCCGCATGCCCGCATCGCCCCTTTCATCGGCAGATCAGATAATCCCCGCTGATCTCGTCCCGCGCTTTTTCCGCCTGACGGCGGAAGGAGTTCCAGCCGCGCGCCAGCACCTCGTCGAGCATCTTGTCGATGCTGTCGCAGCTGGCGGGAGTAACGGGACGGCTGCGGAAGACGGTGACGATGCGCCCATCCCAGGCGGCGACGGAGGCCTGGGGCGGCTGGCGCGGATATTCTCGCTCCAGCGCCCGCTGGCGGCGCTGGGTCTGCGCCAGGAAGCGCGGGCCGAAGGTTTCGTTGATCTGCAGCCATTTGTCCTGCGCGCCGGTGGTCCAGCGCGCTGCATCGCAGCGGGCGGACATTTCGCGCAGGCGCAGGCCATGCCGGACTTCCCGCTCGGCAATTGCTTCGGTCCTGGTCAGGCAGCCCCTGGGCTTGCCCTGTGCCTGTGCCGCGGAAGCAGCCATGACCAGAACCAATGCCAAGCTGATGACGGCGCGCATCCTGTTGGTCCTCTCTCGTCCCTATCCGTCCAGATTATGCGATCGGACAGGGACCAAGCAAGAAAGGCTTAGAAGCGTCGCAATCCGACATCAATGGAACTTTTCGCGTCGCAGCGGCGTTCCTGTGCCAAGTCAAGCCATTTTACTGGCGCAAGCAACCGATGGAGGACGAGATATGCGTAAAGGACTTCTTCTGGCGTCCGCGATTCTTCTGCCCCTGGGTCTGGCAGCTTGCGGCGAGGACACCGGTGGCCAGCAGGCCGATCAGCCCGCGGACCAGCCGACCGGCACCACCCAGGAAGGCATGGCTCCCGGCACCGGTGCCGGCAGCGGCACCGCCGATCAGCCGGACCCCGCCACGCCCCCGGCTGGCGGCCAGTAACAGGCGCAGCAGTCAGCCCCGTTGCGGCGGTCCCTTATGCGGACCGCCGCGCCCTTCCCTCCCGCTGGGCATCGGCCAGCATATCCATCCAGCGGATCACCGCCTTCCGGGTTTCCAAGGGCCCGGCCTTTTCCGACAAGAGCCCCTCGGCGACCAGCAATTCCTTGAGACGGTTCATCATCTGCATATGCCGATCGATTTCCGTGGTCTTCAGATGCAGATGCGTGATGTTCCTGATCTTGTGTTGGTGAGTCATGGCATTCCCTCCTGACGCGCCCTGAAGGGCGCTGTTTTTTTGTGGAGGGACCATAACATGCAGGGGCGGACGCGCCAAAAAGCCAGGCGTCTATACCAGCCGTCCAGTGGTCAGGGATGCCCTCTCCCTCTGGCATGGTGCCCCCTCCCAATGCCACGCAGGCCAAAGAGCAGGGCCAGGATGCAGGCATACAGCAGGGGCTGGGTGTAATCGGCCTTGATCATCAGGAAATAGTGGATCACGGCCAGCACGGCCGCCGGATAGACCAGCAGATGCAGCCGTTTCCACCGCGCCGCGCCCAGCCGCTTGATCATGCCCGCGCTGGACGTCAGCGCCAGGGGCAGAAGCAGCAGGAAAGCCGCCATGCCCAGCGTGATGTAAAGACGCTCGCTGATATCGGCCCAGATCTCCGCCCAGTCGAAGAACTGGTCAAGCACCACATAGGACGCCAGATGCAGGCCGGCATAGAAAAAGGCGAAAAGGCCCAGCATGCGGCGATAGCGCATCACCCGCGCCTGCCCCGTCAGCAGGCGCAGCGGCGTCACGGCCAAGCCGATCAGCAGGAAACGCAGGGCCCAATCGCCCAGGAAACGGTTGGTCGCCTCGATCGGATTGGCGCCCAGGCCGCCGCCACCGGTCAGGCCCAATACCCCCGTCCACTTCCACAGCAGCCAGACCAGGGGCAACAGGCACAGCGTGAAGACCAGCGGCTTGAAAGACCTCAGTACCACTTCGCCAGGTCCATGCCGGCATACAGACCGGCGACCTGTTCCTCATAGCCGTTGAACATCAGCGTTTCGCGGCGCTGGAACTCGCCGATCCGCCTTTCCCGGCGCTGGCTCCAGCGAGGATGGCTGACGCGAGGATTCACATTGGCGAAAATGCCGTATTCGCTGGGCGCCTGGATGTTCCAGGTGGTGCGCGGCATCTCCTCGGTGAAGCGGATCTTGACGATCGACTTGATGCTCTTGAAGCCGTATTTCCACGGCACCACCAGACGCAGGGGCGCCCCGTTCTGCGGCGGCAGGACCTCCCCATACAGGCCCACGGCCAGCATGGTCAGGGGATGCATCGCCTCGTCCATGCGCAAGGCCTCGACATAGGGCCAGGGCAGGACGTCGCGGCGCTGGCCGGGCATCTGCTCGGGGTCGAAGAGGGTGGTGAATTCCACCCATTTGGCATTGGCCGTCGGCTCGAATGCCTTCAGCACCGGCCCCAGTTCCATCCCCACCCAGGGAATGACCATGGACCAGGCCTCGACGCAGCGCAGGCGGTAGATGCGCTCTTCCAGGTCATGGCGGGCCATCAGCGCGTCCACGTCCACCACGCCCGGCCGGGCGCATTCGCCCTCGATTGTCACCGTCCAGGGATCGGTGACCAAGCCAGCGGCATGGCGCTTCGGATCGGACTTGTCGGGCCCGAATTCATAGAAATTGTTGTAGGAGGTGATCGAATCCCTGTCGGTCAGGTCCTCGTCCAGGGTCACCGCCCCTTCCCGATAGGCAGGCAAGTTGCGCGCCCAGGCCTGGGACGGCCCCAACAGGGCGCCCGCCGCCACCGTTCCCGCAGACATGGCCAAAAAGCGCCGCCGGTCGAGCCACAGCGCCTTGGGCGTGATTTCCGACGGCTTGGGCGCCGACGGGTCCCATCTCTTGATCAGCATGGCCTCTCTCCTTCCCTCTCCACCTTTATATAAGGGTCAGGAAGGAATCCGAATATCGGGCCGCACGGAATCGCCTTGCAACTTCACGGCGGCCCGGCTGGTCAGGAAGGTCAGGCAGACGACACGCAGAAGCGAGGCGAAATTGCCCACTTCCCCCCGTTCCAGCAGCACTTCGTCATGCAGCCGCGACAGGAACTGGCCGAGGGATAATTCCTCCTCGCGGGCCAGTTCCTCGAGCGTCTGCCAGAAACGCCGTTCGAGCCTGATGCTGGTGACACAGCTGTTCAACCGAACGGACCGCGTGATTCTTTCGTAATCCCGCGCCGGGGTGCTCGCATAAAGACGGCACATCCATCTTCTCCCGCTGGGCTGGTCGAGGCCAAGAGCATAGAACAGCTCCGGCCGGTCGGCCAGCCCCACACTCGGGATGCTGGCGGAAGTATTAGGCCGCCTGCTGCACCTTCGCGGACAGCACCTCGACGAACTGCGCCAGCCAGGCCGGATGGGCGGGCCAGGCCGGGGCGGTGACGAAGGGGCCGTCGGTGACCGCCTCGGTCAGCGCCACCTCGGCATATTCGGCTCCGGCGGCGCGGACTTCCGGCGCGCAGGCCGGATAGGCGGAGATGCGCCGCCCGCGGATGACATCGGCCGCCGTCAGGATCTGCGCGCCATGGCAGACGGCCGCGATCGGCTTGCCGGCATTGGCGAAGTGGCGCACGATCTCGAGCACGCCTTCGTCCAGGCGCAGATATTCCGGCGCCCGCCCGCCGGGAATCACCAGCCCGTCATAATCCTCGGGCCGGATAGCGGCGAAGTCGGCATTCAGCGCGAAATTATGGCCGCGCTTCTCGGAATAGGTCTGGTCGCCTTCGAAATCATGGATGGCTGTGCGGACGATATCGCCCGCCTTCCGGCCCGGACAGACGGCATGGACCGTGTAGCCCAGCATCTGCAGGGCCTGGAACGGCACCATGGTCTCGTAATCCTCGGCGTAGTCGCCGACCAGCATCAACAGCTTGCCCTGTTTCATGGCTCATGCCTCCCGCTTCTTGGTTCGTGATGGCCGCCAGCATGACCCAAACGCGGCGGCAACGGGTAGCAGCGGGCTACTACCGGGCGGAAAAAGATCGGCGCCAGAACCTGCCCTTCTCCGCGATTGTTCGCCTTGCAAAAGCTTTCCGGAGGAGTCAATGCCGAACCAGCTGCAAGACCGCATCGCCATCGTCACCGGCTCGGATTCCGGCATCGGCCAAGCCGTGGCCGAGGAATTCGCGCGCAACGGGGCCGATGTCACCATCACCTATTTCCGCGACGAGGAAGGCGCGCAGGAAACAAAACGGCGGGTCGAGGCCTGCGGACGGCGGGCTATCATCGTCCAGGCCGATCTGCGTGACGAGAAGGCCGCCGAACGGATCTTCGACGAGACCATCGCCACGCTGGGCACGCCCCATATCCTGGTCAACAATGCCGGCATCGACGCCACCGGCACGCAGGTGGCCGAGATGACGCTCGATGACTGGGACCGGGTGATCCGCACCAATCTCTACGGCCCCTTCTTCTGCTGCCGCCGCTTCATCCAGGAACGCCGCAAGCAGGGCGGCGGCGGCAAGATCGTCAACGTCACCTCGGTCCACGAGGAAATCCCGCGCGTGGGATCGGCCGCCTATGACAGTTCCAAGGGCGGCCTGCGCAACCTGACCCGCACCCTGGCGCTGGAACTGGCGCCCGACCGGATCAACGTCAACAACCTGGCCCCCGGCATGATCCTGACGCCGATGAACCAGGCGGCCATCGACGACAGGGAAGCCTATGACCGGCAGGTCCAGAACATTCCGTGGAAACGGGCGGGCGAGCCTTGGGAGGTTGCCAAGCTGGCACTTTTCCTGGCCTCCGAGGATGCCGATTACATTACCGGCCAGAGCTTTACCATTGATGGCGGCCTGGAAATGAATATGGGGCAAGGGGCGTAGCCAGTGCAGCGGTGGGAACAAACCATAGGGCAAGAGCGTTGTCCCGGTATGCAATGCCTGACTTTGATCCATCAGCCCGCGGGGAGGCGTTCATGAACATCTTTTACATCATCGGCGTAATTGTCGTGATCATTGCCATTTTGTCTTTCCTTGGCCTGCGTTAACCCGGAAAGACAAAACGAAGCGGGGAGGCAGATCGCTGCCTCCCCGCTCACGTTTCGACCAAGGGAAGAAAGACTCAGAATTCCCGCGTGACGCCGAATTCCAGCTGTGTGCGGTCGAATTCATAAAGCGCGATGGTCGAATCCTGCTTTTCGTAGCTCACCCCCAGCTTGGGTAGGAAGCCCTGCCATTCGAAATGGCGCAGCACCACCGACAGGCGTGACAGCCAGCGCGTATCCTTGCGGCGTTCCGGCCCGAAGATCATGATCGGCGCGTCGAAGCGGCGGGTGCTGATCTCCTGTTCCACCTGCGCATTGATGCCCCAGGGCAGTTCCGCATAAAGCGCCACGCCACCGCGAAGGGTGGTGTTGCGATAGGGCTCCTCCTCCGCCTGTTCGCGCCGCACGCCCCCGAAGCCGCGCAGGAAGAGGCCACGGTCGAGAGCATAGGTGGCGGCAAGCAGAGCTGTCATGGCGGGCCCGTCCAGCCATTCCGCATTGCGGTGGGTGACCTGCAGATATTCGACCCGCCCGTCCAGACGCAGGCGGTCTCCCAGCACTCCGCCTATTTCCAGACGCGGCCCCAAGGCATGGCTGTAGGGCGTGCCGCCATACCAGCGCCGATAGCCGGCGGCGACTAGCGAGACCTCGGCATTGGGCGTGGAATAGGCCGGACCGGCGAAACCGGACAAGGTGGTGTCGTCGAAGAAGCCCCCCTCGTAATCGACATGATGAAGGCTGCCCCCGGCACGCAGGCGCCAATCCTCGCCCAAGGGGTGGAAGACCTGGCCGTAGAGGGTTGCCGCCACGCCGGTACCGGGACGCCGCCGCGCGTCCTTGGACAAGGTGAAGGGGACGCCGTGGATCCAGATTTCCTCGACATTGGTGGCGCCGTTGATGTTGTCGTCGGCGACCAGGGCGAAATCGAAACCGGCCGACCATCTGCGCCGCCGGTTGATCTCGGCCAGATGCAGCCGCACCCGCTCGCGTACCATGTCGGGCACATCCTCGATCAGCACCCGGCGCAGCGAGGCCATGGCCGCCTGCTCCTCACCCGCCATGGCCTGGGCGCGAGCCATGGCAAGACGCAGCCGGGGGGAGCCGGGATCATCCGCCAGCAGGCGGCGGAAGATGGCGGCGGCCTCGTCATGCCGCCCGGTTTCCAATGCCGCCAGCCCCAGCTGGAAACGACCGTCCTTCGAGGTCAGGGCCCCCTCGGTGGCTTTCAGCAGCCGATAGGCCTCCTCCGCCTGCCCCTCGACCAGCATCCGCGCCGAAGCCGCCATCACCACCGCCTCGATCTCGGCGGGATCGGTGATCTCGCGCGCCTCCTGCGCCCGGGCCGGGGCCATCGCCAGCAGGAATGCCAGCAGCGTTATCCATGGAAAATAGCGAAAGACATGCCGGCGGCGCCGGTCAGGCGCCGCCGCTACAGACCGAACTCTGCTTCGATTCAAGGCTTGGCGGCTCCGAACGACCCCACGGCCGTCATATTGCCATCCGTCAGGTTCCATGCCCCGCCGATTTCCTCGGCCGCCGTGCCGTAGAACTTGCCCGTGATGCTGCCGCCGGCAGTGGAGGAGCCGTCAATGCTGGTGGTGCCGCTGAAGGCATTGCTGCCTGCGGCCCAGCCCGCATTCACATTGACATCACGCCAGTTCGAGACATCGCCGTTGCCGGTATTGGTCGCCTGCATGTTGGAGAACCCGCCGCTGATGTTGCGGCGGCTGAAATCGGCCGTCAGCGTGGCGTCGCCGCTCAGGGTGTAACGGTTGGAGCCGTCGACCGCCAGGCCCATGACATCACCGCTATAGGTCGCGCTGCCCGTCTGGGGAATGGCTGTGGCCTGGGTTTCGTACCCGCCCGCGAAGGCGTGGAATTCCGTCCTGGCGGGGTTCTTGGTGCCGGTCCACATGCCGAAGGCGACATATTCCAGGCTCTGCACCACGGCTTGGTAATCGCTCCCGCCATAGCGGAGACGGCCATTACCATCCGGCGTGGCGGTAGCGCGTTCGAAGACATAGCGGCCCGATTCCGCCATCACTTCGATGTCGCCATTCTCCTTGATCGTCAGCGAGGAATACTTGGGCAGCGTCGCGGTTCTAGCGGCCTCGGGAGTGTAGGGACGGGGACCGACCTGGCCCTCTGCCGTCACCTGCCCACCAGCGCTCACCGACTGGAATTCGTTGACCTTGCCGGAAGCCCCGCTCAGGTCCTCGCGGATATCGTCATCCGGCGTCGCATAGCCGGGGCCGCTGCCGCCGCCACCATTTCCTCCGTCATTGCCGCCGCCGCCATTGCCCCCATCACCATTCCCCCCGTCGCCACCACCGCCGTCACCACCGCCGCTGCTCGGAGGATTCGCCCCTCCGGGGCCACCGGAGGCATGACCGCCGCCCCCGCTACTGCACGCCGCCAGCAAGGCGATCAGCGGCAGAACCACCCAAGCTTTCCTCATGACACCCCTCCAAGACTGCCAAAACCGCATCGGGGGTGAGGATGGGAAAGCCATTTTCCTGCCACAATAGGATGCGCGGGCGGTTAATCCTTTTGCGCCGCACTCTTTGGGGTTAGCCCTTCACGAATCCAGACTATTGGCCGGGGAGGCGGCGTCCCTTTCATGACCAAAGCCGTGTCCTACATCACTTTCTTGAAAGAGCCGCAACGCCCAGGGGATCCTGGCGAAAAGACAGGTACACGCATGACGGAAAGCATCATCCTCCCCTGCCCCAATTGCGACCGGCAGAACCGCCTGCCGGTGAGCCGCCTGGACCAGGGCGGCAAATGCGGCGCCTGCGGATCCCCCCTCTTCACCGGACGGCCGCTCGTGCTGGATACCGCCCGCTTCGACAGGCATATCCGCTCCGAACTGCCCCTGCTGGTGGATTTCTGGGCGCCCTGGTGCGGCCCCTGCAAGGCCATGGCGCCGGTCTTCGAGGCCGCCGCCCGCGAGATGCAGCCCCGCCTGCGCCTCGCCAAAATCAACACGGATGCCGAACCCGAACTCTCCACCCGCTATCACATCCGCAGCATCCCGACCCTGATCCTGTTCAAGACCGGGCGCGAGATCGCCCGCCATAGCGGCGCCATGGGCGGGCAGGATTTGCGGCGATGGATTGCGCAGGTGGCGCGGTGACGGCCTTCCCTAGTCCTGCGGGGGCGGCAGGACCAGAACGTCGCATTCCGCATCATCCTGGACCAGGGCTTCGCTGACGCTGCCGAACAGCAGGCGTTCGATCAGGCTCTTGCCGCTCGGGCGCAGGACCAGGACATCGGCCCCCAGGGTCATGCGCCAGCTCTGCACGGCCTCGACCGGATCGCCGATGGTGACATAGCAGCTCGGCCGCCAGTCCGGCGTGGCGACTTCCTCGGCGATGAGTTCCAGGACGCCTTGCGCCCGAGCCAGGGAATCCTCGTCGAACTTCTTCACCGCCTCGGGCCGCGCCTCGGCGGCGATCATCTGCATGCGCGTGCTGTCGGCCAGGACGGCCAGCAGGGCCAGCGGAACGTCCTCGAGGACATCGCGTGCCATCCGCACATTGTCCCGGAACTCGGCTTCCACATCGACCGGCGCCAGGGCCATGGCGTAATGCGCGGCCTCGCTTTTCCGCACGACCAGGATCGGCACCTTCGCGGCCCGCATCAGCTGGACGGTCGTGCTGCCCTTGGTCACCTGATCGAACCAGCTCCGCCGCGAGGCCGGGCCGACCACCAGCAGATCGGCCGCAAGTTCGGCAGCCTTGCCGAGAATCGCCGCCGCGCCGCCGGTCACGACATCCATGTCCACCCTGTCCTGCAATTCCCCGGGCAGCAGGCCCTTGAACTGCAGAAGCTGCGTCAGGGCGGCTTCGTGGCCGCTATCCCCGGCCAGGGCATGAACGGCATGCAGGCGCCCCTCCCCGCCCGCCATCATATGACCGGCCTGGATCAGGACATTCAGGCTGGATGGCGAAAGATCGAGCGCGACAAGGATATTCCGGGCCATCTGCCTTCCTCCACTCATTTCACCCAAAGAGTACGGGGTTTTCCGCGGAAAGCAATATGTGGGGTTTGCCCCTCCATGCCGCAGGTATACAGAAGGCCCCGAAGAGGCCTTTGAACAGAATAGATCATGGAAGGAACCAGCGCAGGACAAGGACGCCCCTGCCACAGCCTCGGCCGCTGTGAAAGGCCGGCATCCGTATTGTCCGACGAGATAGCGAACGAGAGCGTTCGTTTCCCACAGGACCAGATCATCATCTTTAAGGTAAGGAACAAAGCCGTTGGGGGAGTCGCAAGATAGTCCGGGTCGGCCTAGCCCGCCGAAGGAGCCTCCGGCGATAATACGGTCCTAAGCGAGAGCGAATTCCGCGGCGCACGACAGCACCTTGCGAACGCTGGTCGAGTTGATGCGCCCCCAATTTTTCACGCAGTCTATTCCTGCTTTGCTATATGTCGCCGAAATCCCGATTAAAGCGGCAATTCGATGTCTGCTTTCTGCAGCAGCTATGAAGACTGGCAGCAGCACCTGCAAGGTCCGCTTTCAGGTATCAAAGTATGTTACGAACGCCTGAAAGGGGATTGAGAGCCGCCCCGAGCGATGCGACCACCAGGGGTAGGAAGCGGTCAGCCAGCTTTCACGAACGACGAACCGGGCTACATGCTCCTTGCCCTCATCCATTTTCGCAGACGCCCGCGCGCGTTAGCGTATGGCGAAGACGTGTTGAGCTGGATCATTCGGCCCAACGTCCATTTTCCCTCATACCAGGGTCGTCCATAGAGAGCGTCGTTGTCGCGATCCTCAATCTCGGAAACAATTTTGGCTTTGGCCGTTTCCAGCCGGTCAAGAAGCTGCGGATAAGGAACGGCCTCGTAATCGCTATAGAATTTCTGGGCGAGGCGGCCGAGTTCGTTCCACTTGAAACCGGTTTCGGGGAAGTCGATCGCCTCTCCCGTCGCATCGTGATGAAGCCACTTTAGCACCAGTTCATTCCACCCGGTCAGGTAAGCGGCGAGGTTCGCAACGCTCATCATCTTGCCCTTGGCGTGGCCCTCCATAGTGCATTCATCGACAATCGCCCGAGGAACCGCACGGAGGTCTTCCATCAGCTTGTCGAAGTTCGTGTTTATCGCCGCCAGCAACTCGTCCTTGTTTCCAGGAACAGCCACAATCGTTCAACCTTCTCGCGGTTTTCTCACCGCATTATCGCGAATCCACACCAAAGAACATTGATTCTGCGCAAGCATTTCTCTCGGTCCTCGAAGACCCTGCAAATGTTTGTTTTCCGGCGTCGCTGTCCCGCCCTGAACGACATGCTTCGGCTCATATTCAGTCAATTCAAGGTTAACGATGCCGTCTCGCCGATGTACGATCTTGCACGCTGGCGGGAGCCGCTTGCCTTACTGTGTTGTGCGAGCAGTCTAAAGGGTGTTTTAAGAAAAAGTCCTATCTTGATTAAATGAATGAATGCTCAAGCCTCATTATACAGAAGCGCTGAAACGCACGAATGTTCTAGAAATCTTGGCCCCGTTCGATCCCCATGTCGCGGGTACACCGCCCTTGGGTCTCGACCTGCCCACGAGCGACATAGACGTCCTTTGTCATGCGCCTGACCCGCATGCGTTCACCCAGACTGTTTGGGAAGCCTACGCCGAATACGATGAATTTTGTGTCCGGCAATGGATCGGCAGAGAAAATCCGGTCATTGCCTCGTTTGCCGCAGCCGGTTGGACTTTCGAATTATTCGGCCAAGCTCTGCCCGTGTCCGAGCAGCACGGCTGGAGGCATTTTCAGGTGGAGCATAGGCTCCTGACTATTGGCGGGAATTCCTTCCGCGCGGCCGTTATGCAGCGTCGAAACGACGGCATGAAAACAGAACCCGCATTCGCGGCGACACTCGACCTCAAGGGAAGCAACCCTTATCAGGCGCTGCTTGAGATAGCAGATTGGTCGGACGACGCGCTGACCGCGCTGCTACATGAGAGAGGATTCTAGCGTCCGACGAGGCTTGCATCGTATCAGGTTGGTATACCTGTTGTACGAAGGCCCTGCTGACATCCGGCATGTTTGCTGACGACAACGTCGCAATGAGCAGCTTCCATGACCGGCCTTGATCCCGCTGCCTTACCGAGATAGACCGTCTCGCGTCACCCGTTCAGCCGGTCGTCCAGCCGGAAAGATATGGCTCCTGACGGCATGATGCGGACATACATGCCGCCGCAATCCGCGATCTTGAATATTCCGCCTTCTGGTTTCAGGGCCTTAATTGCGAATGACGATGTCCGTCGGCATTGCCGTGTCACCTCCGGAAAAGCGCCGTCATGCGGCTTTGGGAGGTCCGCGCCGAAGAAACATGCGCTTTCACAAAGGCTTAAGCCAAGAAAATACCATCACGAGCCCTATTTCCCGTGACGGTACACGCAAACTATGCCCAGCAATAGGCACCGCCGAAAAACTTCTACATTTCAGTATGGTGTGCCGAACTCTAGCGTAAAATCGGCGGCGTTTGGACAGGCCAGAATCACTCCACTCTATTACAAACAACCAATAAAAATCATTATTTTTCAATTGGATGAATATTACCAATAGTTCTATACCATTAAAAATACCATGTGCGGGTGAGTGAGTTTCATTCCAGTGGCGCTTCAGCTCCCGACAGCGCGGGAGGTTGCGGCCCACATCCTGTACAGTACAGCCGACCTCAACATCCGATATCCCGATCACAGAGGGTGCCTCAATATCAACGGCGCCCTGGCGGGATCGGACGAAGCCGAAACTGTGCGGCAAGCATTGATCGATCTCCGCGCGGCTGGCGAGGCGCAGCTTCGCGAACGCTTCGAACGGGCAAAGACGGAGGGCGACTTGCCACAGTCGGCCAAACCAGATGCCCTGGCGGCATTCGTGATGGCCGTCGCTCACGGCATGGCGGTGCAGGCCAAGGCCGGATTTACCCGCGAAAAGCTGGAGGCTGTGGCCGAACAAGCGCTTTCCACCTGGCCGACAGGCCGTTCCACACCCTCTGGAACGTCATCCTGAAATCCTAGAAGAAGCGCCCCGCCGTCGCTTGAGCGGCTCCGACAGGGGCGCGATTATGCTTCGATCACCACGGCACAGTGCCGTCCTCGCCGTTCAGCGCAAGGCGCATTGGTTCACGTCCATGGATAAGCATGGACCATCAATGCAGGGCCTAAACATATAGGCCAGGACCAGAGCGGCCTTGCCTGTCCGTGGAGACCCGATAGTAGGCGACATACCGCACAGCCTTACGGGTGTCACCGAGGCTGCATCGGCTGCTCCAGTTGCGCATACCTACCAGTTTTTCACCGTGTTCTTTGCGTTAGCTGCTAGTCTGTAAAGTGGGGTTGTGGTTGAGTAAGAGAGAGGCACATGGCAGGCAAGCGGCAGCACTACGTTCCGCGCTTGTTACAACGCGGGTTCCTGCACGACCCCGCGGAGAAAGCCGAGCGCACTTGGCTTCATCGCCCCCACACCCCTCCGAAGTTGGTAGGTATCCGAGACGTAGGCGTCGGAGACTGGTTTTACTCTGAGAAGTCGCTTGATGGCCTGCCAACTTTAGATGATGAAATCACCGCACTCGAAGGTGATCTCAGTGCAGTGGTAAACGATATGCGGGCAAGGCAACCTGGGGAAGTTGTTTCTCCTGGAGTGGCTGCCCGGTGTGTCGTGCACCTTGCAATGCGGACGGACCACATTCGTCGCGTGATGCTCGAAGCCCTCACGGAGCTCACCGATGAAATCCAGACATTATTCTCCGACACGTCCCGACTAGCAAACGCGTTTGGCCTCCATAATGCTGAGCTGTCGCAGACTGTTGCGGAGGTCATTCGCGAGGCAGCATTGGAATTTGCACCAACTGGTGCACCGCCTCCGTTCACGGAAAGAGTGCTGTCGGTGCTCACGCGTGAGAACAGGGATGAGTTAATCCGCAACGCGGTAACAACTCTATCTCCGCTCTTCCCAATGCTTCTTGAAGGATTGGCTAAGACGGTTCGAAACGCCCATAACCGCATCCTCGCGACATCGCCGGAGGCTAACGGATGGATAGCAACTCTCTCTGGTTTCAGTTGGGCCATTGAAAGTGGTTGCGACCTCATCCTCCCTGATGCGGTCGTGCTCGCGACCGAAGAAAGCGAACGCTTAGTGCCCCTCTTGTTTACTAACGGGGAAAGTGTTCGCGCCGTCGCGATGCCAATCTCCAGCAACCTCGTTCTTGTAGGCACAAGAGACGGCTGCGAAGCCATCAATGTTAAGCTCTTTAATGAGCATGCAGCTGCCGCATGTCGGGTCTTTTTCATCAGTTCGCGCCCGCTTGAGGATGATACGCTTACGAGGCTGATTGGCACCGGCCCGGCTGCCACAATCCAAGCTGCGGTCGAGGACGCGGTAAAAAGTGCGGAATTGGGTGGCTCCAGCCGAACTCCTTCAGTTTCGCAGTCAGCGACATGCGCTCTTGACTGGAAGAACTTTTCCTACTCGCTGCATCTTGCTGACTATGGCGATGATGAGCACGTCAAAGAGGTCAGCAGTGTGGTGCAATCCGTCGTCGGGGAGCTAGCACGGCATCTGCCGCTGCACGACTTGGATGGTTTAACAATCGCAGCCGACTACAAAAAAGCGCTGATGGAGCTAGACAGGGGTGATGCAAACCTCCCCTCCGCCACGACGGACGCGCTTGGCTATGGCATTGGTGTAGCTAAGCCGGTGAACGTAGTGCGTGAAGGTGTCCAGAAAACGCACATCGTCATCAGCGCCTCACTCGCACACTCATGGTTCGCAGATGACGCTGAAACCAGAGCCGGAGCGCTCAATGTCCTCGTAAAGATGCTGGCAACTGTCGCGTATTGGACGCTTCTGTCTAGGAACGCTATCGCGACCTTCAGGCCTGACCCCCTTACGGCGCAACTTCATCCACTTGTCGCCACCGCTCCCTGTGGGTGGTTTAGCGCGCGAGAGAGCGCATTCGTCGCACCGCACCTTGGTGGTTTCTATGCAGATCTCGTCATCGAGGCTCTGGAGTTCGCTGAACTAGAGGTCTCCAAAGAGCTTGAGAGCAGTAGGCGTACTGGAGACATCACCAATGTAACGCGTCGAGCGTCCGAGTGCGTATCCACCATACTCACGCACGCTGCTGATTGGCTCGGCCACAGGACTGGGCTCCCTGATGGCGAAGCATTCAATGGCAAGGATTTGCCTGCACGCCTCCAATCAAGGGGCTTGGATAAGTGGATAGAACTGTTCGGCTCTGACCTTGCGGCCATTCACGAAAACGAAGCTGATGGCCTAAACATGGCGTTCCTTGTGCGACTTAGCCAGCACGTCGAGCGCCTTCTATGGGTGCTGGGGGTTTACGCATGGGTTGATGAGGAGGAGAGTATCCATTGTCTCGTTTCAGAACAAAGATTAGCCATGCCGTTACAGCTGAGTGCGGCGCACGAGGCTTTTAATTAAGTTGTACAGCCCGTTTATGGCGCTTTACCAAATTGGCACCAAGGTGTTCATGTCGCGCAACGGCCTGCCTGTGAACTCCTGCGGTTAAGGCGCTCCCTCGCCCCCGCCGACGGAAGCAACCGCTCACAAAGTCACGCAAAACCAAGGATGGTACGGATCGCCCCGGACAGCAAAAAGGCCCCCGAAGGGGCCTCTAGAACTCAAGCAAACACTTGAAAAATCACTCCCACTCGATCGTGCCCGGCGGCTTGCTGGTGATGTCGTAGGTGACGCGGTTGATGCCCTTGACCTCGTTGATGATGCGGTTGCTGACGCGCGACAGGAAGGACATGTCGAAGGGGTAGAAATCCGCCGTCATGCCGTCGGTCGAGGTCACGGCGCGCAGGGCGCAGGCGTAGTCGTAGGAGCGGGAATCGCCCATCACGCCGACGGTGCGGACCGGCAGCAGCACGCAGAAGGCCTGCCAGATGCTGTCGTAGAGGCCGGCATTGCGGATTTCCTCGAGATAGATCGTATCGGCCTTCTTCAGGATTTCCAGGCGTTCGCGGGTGATTTCCTGGCCGGGGATGCGGATCGCCAGGCCCGGTCCGGGGAAGGGATGGCGGCCGACCATTTCCTCGGGCAGGCCCAGTTCGCGGCCCAGTTCGCGGACTTCGTCCTTGAAGAGTTCGCGCAGGGGCTCGACCAGCTTCATGTTCATGCGTTCAGGTAGGCCGCCGACATTGTGGTGGCTCTTGATCGTCACCGAGGGGCCGCCGATGAAGCTGACCGATTCGATCACGTCGGGATAGAGCGTGCCCTGGGCCAGGAAATCGGCGCCGCCGACGCGCTTGGCTTCTTCGTCGAAGACGTCGATGAAGGTGGCGCCGATGATCTTGCGCTTTTCCTCGGGGTCGGTCTTGCCGGCCAGCTTGCCCAGGAACAGGTCCGAGGCATCCTTGTGGACGAGGTTGATGTTGAAGCGGTCGCGGAAGACGCGGACCACCTGCTCTGCCTCGCCCGCACGCAGCAGGCCGGTATCGACGAAGACGCAGGTCAGCTGGTCGCCGATGGCTTCATGCAGAAGTGCGGCGACGACCGAGGAATCCACCCCGCCCGACAGGCCGCAGATCACCCGGCCCGAGCCCACCTGCTTGCGCACGGCGTCGATGGCCTGGCCGCGGAAGGCGGCCATGGTCCAGTCGCCCGCGCAGCCGGCGACGCGATGGGTGAAATTGGAAATAAGCTGGGCGCCGTGCGGAGTGTGCACCACTTCGGGGTGGAACTGCACGGCATAGAAACGCTTCTCGTCATTGGCGATGGCGGCGAAGGGCGCGCCTTCGGACTTGCCGACGACACGGAAGCCCTCGGGCAGCGAGATCACGCGGTCGCCGTGGCTCATCCACACCTGCTCGCGCCCGCCCTTTTCCCAGACGCCGTGGAAGAGTTCGCAATCGTCCTCCACATCGACCCAGGCGCGGCCGAATTCGCGATGGTCGCCCTGCTCCACCTTGCCGCCAAGCTGCGCCACCATGGTCTGCTGGCCGTAGCAGATGCCCAGCACCGGCACACCCATCTCGAACACCTTCATCGGCGCGCGCGGCGTATCCTCGCCGGTCACCGAGGCCGGGCCGCCCGACAGGATGATGGCCTTGGGGTCATAGGCTTCCAGGCTTTCCGCCGTCACCTTGTTGAAGGGATGGATTTCGGAATAGACGCCGCTTTCGCGCACACGGCGCGCGATGAGCTGGGTCACCTGGGACCCGAAATCGATAATGAGAATCCGGTCGGTCATCGATACCCCTCCAACGAAAGCGGCGGGACTTTAGCCGAAGCCCCGCCGTATCCACAAGCCCTTGCCGGAGAAAGACTCGTCCGAGTTATTTCCCGCCGCCGGTGCGCTGGATCATCTTGTCCATCCAACGGGCCAGCAGGCTCAGGGCCACCACCATGAAAACGGCGCCCGGGCCGATCATATACCAGTCGAAGGCGCCGAAGCTGGTCGAAGTCCCCTTGACCACGAAATTGTTGATGACGACCCAGATGCCGAGGGGCACGACCATCGCGACGACGAAGATATAAGGCAGAAAACGCATCGAACCCTCCGGTAAATCCCACTTTTCAAGTAGGGCTATGGACCGCACCTGCCGGGCGGACCTTCCAACACGGAGGCGGACCATAATGATCGCGCGGCCTGCGTTCAACCTGACACGAAATAGGGTTAACCGAGCGGGAGAGTAAATAATTCGCCTTACAACTCGACGATTTCCGGGACATGGCCGGTGGCGCGCAGGAATTTGCGGAAATCCTCGGCCGCGATGGTGGTGGTCGCGTCGTTGCGCAAGGGGTGGTAGTTCAGCAGGTCCTGGCGCATCATCCAGCCGTCGAGCACGACGCTGACGCGGCCTTCCCTGTCGTTGATCAAGGCGAAGGGCGTGACCGATCCCGGCTCCACCCCCAGCACCTCGCGCAGCAGATCCGCCGAACCGAAGGACAGCCGGGCCGAACCGATCTGCTTGGGCAGGGCTTTCAGGTCGATGCGGCGCTCGCCCGGCGCGACCACCAGCCACAGCTTGCCCTTGGCGTCCTTCAGGAACAGGTTCTTGCAATGCACGCCCGGGATGTCGCCCCAGACCGCATTGCCCTGTTCCACCGTGAAGGCCGGGGGATGGTTGGTGGTGGTGGTTTCGATTCCCAGTTCGGCCAGGAAGGCCATCAGGTCCTCTTCCGTCGCCATCTTACGCTCGCTCATGAAAACCATTCCTGCCGGTCCTCCTCGAATCGAGCCCAAAGATAACGCAACAGCGCCTGGATACGTGCATTGCCGTTCGTCTCGCGATGCGACACCAGCCAGATAGTCACGACACAAGGCACATCCACCGGCACCCGCACCAGATCGGGATAGAAGCGCTGATAGTAGCGGGGCAAAAGGCCCATACCTGCGCCGCTACGGATGGCTTCAAGAAAAGTGCGCGAGGAATTGGAAACGAAGGATACCTGCGGGAGGCGCGCCACGATTTGCTGCCAAGGGGCGAAATCGCGTTGGCCGAGATATCCCACATGATCGACGACACGATGCTGCGGCAATTCGTTCAGGCTTGCTGGCAATCCGCATGAGGTGACATAGCTTTCTGCCGCGAACAGATCACAGCGTAACAGGCCCGCCTTGCGCGCCACCGCCCGCGGATCCTGCGGACGGATCACCTGGACCGATATATCGGCCTCGCGCGCTGCCAGGTTGGGCGGGGTGGTACCGATCAGGGTCTCGATCTGGATAGCCGGATACTGAGCCTGGAAAGCGACCAGATGGCGGGTCAACCAGAAGGCCGACAACCCGCCGGGGGCGGCAACGCGCACCCGTCCGGACATTTCCTGGTCACTCCCCGCCAATTGGCGCTCAATGGACAGCGCCACCTGTTCCATCTGTTCTGCTTGGACCAGCAGATCCTGCCCGGCCGGCGTCAGGCGCATGCCACCGGCGATCCGGTCGAACAGTTTGACGCCAAGGCGCTGCTCCAACCCCTGCACCCGCCGGCCAATCGTCGTGGCGTCGGTCTTCATATGGACTGCGGCATGGGTGTAGCGCCCGGCCCTGGCAACGGCCAGGAAGAACCGAAGATCGTCCCAATCCCCCAATCCCGGCTTATTCCTGCGAATTTGCATTTTACCCCTGCGCCATTCTGCATTTTCAATGGTCATGACAGGACAGATAATCACGCAAGTAAAGAGCCTTCATTGGAAGGAAAAGTCATGAAAGAAGCAACGATCCGCGGATATCAGCCGGGCGACATTGGCGCCATAACCGGGATGCTTGGCACCTACTATGCCAAAGCATGGGGGTTCGGACTGAGCTTCGAGGCCGAAGTCGCCACGGAATTATCCGCCTTCCTGGTCGCCTTCAGGCCCCAACGGGATGGGTTTTGGGTAGCCGCCCGACAGGAAGAAACCATCGGCTGCATCGCTCTTGCCGATGCCGGCGAAAACAGAGGACAATTGCGCTGGTTCATGGTCGATCCGTCGGCTCAGGGCGCGGGGCTGGGCCGCAAGCTGCTTGGCGAATCCTTAAGCTTCGCCCGCCAAGTCGGCTATGAGAGCCTCTTCCTGTGGACCATTGACGGCTTGCTGGCGGCGCGCCACCTCTATGATGCAGCCGGCTTCCGGCAGGTGGAGACACAGCATGACAGCCGCTGGGGCGTACCGGCCCCGGTACAGAGGCTGGTCCTGGACTTGCACCGCCATGACGCCGTCTGAAGGACCTTTGCGGCGTCAGTACGATAACATAGAGATCGACTATTACCTGAGCTTGGCGCGGGACATACGGGCGCAGTCCTGGTGCCGCTGGATGGCCTGCCTCTTGCGCTTCTTCGGTGCTTGACGCCTGTTCCATCGCGATAGCATGCATAAGGTGAACCTTGCCGAAGCTCGGCCTTACCCGATTCCTCAAGATCAGCAGCCTTCCCCTGAACGAACAGGTGCAGGAGCTGGAGCAATACCTGCATCCGGGAGGCTACAACTTCTACCGGGAACTTCGCCGCCTGACACCGTCCATCGCCACCCGCGAGGTTACGGTCGAGGAGGCGGAACGGCAGGTCCGCGAGAATTGCAGCAATCCCGCCGAAGTGGAGCATAACCTGGCCGGCATCCGCGCCCTGGCCCATTGGGTTGGCAAGCGGAAGCTGGAGCTTGTCGAGCCGCCGAAAGGAAGTGTCACGCGCGGGGACATCACGGTCAGGCTGGAGCCGGAACTGGCCTTCCTCGAAAAGGGCGTCCTCAACGTCGTCGCGCTCTGGAATATCGCCACGCCGGAATTGAGCCCGCATATCGCCGGAACAGGCGTCCACCTGCTGCGGTCCCATTTCCATAACGAGATGCCGGGCGCGGAATTCGGCCTTCTCGACCTGCGCCGCCCCAGACTGAACCGCCATGTTCCCAACAATGCCAGCCTCGTCGCCGACCATCTTCTCGCCTCGCTGGACAATCTGTGGCAACAGCTGCTCGCCAATTCCTAACTTCCACACTCGCTTGAACCCTTTCGGTCCTACATTGTACGCAAGGTCAGGAATCGGAGGTGGCCATGAGTATCTGGGGTAAGGTTGTCGGCGGATTTGGCGGGTTGCTGGTGGGCGGGCCGATCGGCGCGCTGCTAGGCGCCACCGCCGGTCATGTCTACGACAAGAAGCGCGGGGCCGATGGCGAGTTGCCGCCCTTTCTCCAGGCCCTGACCAACAAGCTGGGCCAGGCGAAGGAGACGGCGCGCCAGACCGCCTTCACCACCGCCGTCGTCGCCCTCTCGGCCAAGATGGCCAAGGCCGACGGCGTGGTCACGCGGGCCGAGATCGACACCTTCAAGCGCATCTTCCGGATCCCGCCCGGACAGATGCGCAATGTCGGCCTGCTGTTCGACATGGCGAAGAAGGACCCGTCGGGCTATGAAATCTATGCCCGCCAGGTGGCCATGCTGTTCCGCGACAATCCGGCCATTCTGGAGGAATTGCTGGACGCGCTGTTCGAAATCGCCAAGGCCGACGGCCCGCCCCGTCCCGCGCAGCTTGACTTCCTGCACCGTGTTGGCAGGATCTTCGGTCTGGAGGACCACGATTACGCCCGCGTCCGCGCCGCCCATACCGGCGAACCCGATCCCTATACGGTTCTCGGGCTTTCGCCCCAGGCGTCGAATGACGAGATCAAGGCGGCGTGGCGCCGACTGACCCGCGAAAACCATCCTGACAGTCTGATCGCCCAAGGAATGCCTGAAGAATTCATCGAGGTCGCCACCCGCAAGATGGCCGCCATCAACGCCGCCTATGACAGCATCGCCCGCCAGCGGGGGATCGGCTGATGGCACCGCCTCCCCTTCTTTCCTTGCGCGATTTGCGCATCACCTTCGGCGGCGAGCCGCTGTTCCGCGGCGTCACCGCCCAGGTGGGACGCGGCGACAAGACCTGCCTTGTCGGCCGCAACGGCTCGGGCAAGTCCACCTTGCTGAAGGTGATGGCCGGACTGATCGAGGCCGATAGCGGCGAGGTCTTCGTCCAGCCCGGCGCCCGTGTCGCCTATCTGCACCAGGACCCTGTGCTCGACGGCGCCACCGTCGCCGATTACGTCGCCTCGGGCCTGCCGCCGGGCCACGAGCACGAGACTTGGCGCGTCGATGCGGCGCTGGAACATCTGAAGATCGACGGCAGGCGCGATCCCTCCGCCCTGTCCGGGGGCGAAGGCCGCCGCGCCGCCCTGGCCCGCACGCTGGTTTCCGAACCCGATGTGCTGCTGCTGGACGAACCGACCAACCACATGGACCTGCCCACCATCCTGTGGCTGGAGCAGGAATTGCTGGCCTTCAAGGGCGCCCTGGTGGTCATCAGCCACGACCGCGCCTTCCTGAATGCCGTCTCGCGCCAGACGCTCTGGCTGGACCGGGGCGTGGTGCGCCGTCACGAGCAGGGCTTCAGCGATTTCGAGCGCTGGTCCGAGGAAGTGATCGCCGCCGAGGAAGCCGAACTGGCCCGTATGGACAAGAAGCTCGAGGCCGAAACCCACTGGCTGCATCGCGGCGTCACCGCCCGGCGCAAGCGCAACATGGGCCGCCTACGCAAGCTGATGGAACTGCGCCAGGTCCGGGCCAAGCTGGTGACCGGGCCGCGTTCGGTCAATATGGGCGTCGAATCGGGCGAGAAATCCGGCGCCCTGGTCATCGAGGCCGAGAACATCCACAAGAGCTTCGACAGCGCGGCGGGCAGCAAGATCGTCGCCAAGGGCTTCTCCACCCGCATCATGCGCGGCGACCGCATCGGCTTCATCGGCCCCAACGGCGCCGGCAAGACCACGCTGCTGCGCATCCTGACCGGTGACATCCCGCCGGATTCGGGCAATGTGCGGCTGGGCACCAATCTCCAGCCCGCCTATTTCGACCAGCGCCGCGCCCAGCTCGACCCCGAGGCCAGCGTTTGGGACACCCTGACCGACGGACGCGGCGACCAGGTCTTCGTGCGCGGCGAGCCCAAGCATGTGGTCTCCTACATGCGCGACTTCCTGTTCGACGACCGCCAGGCCAAATCGCCGGTCAAGGCGCTGTCGGGGGGCGAGCGCAACCGCCTGCTGCTGGCCAAGCTTTTGGCCAAGCCGTCCAACCTGCTGATCCTGGACGAACCGACCAACGACCTGGACATGGACACGCTGGACCTGCTGGAAGAGATGCTGGCCGAATATGACGGCACCCTTCTGGTGGTCAGCCATGACCGCGATTTCCTCGACCGGCTGGTGACCAGCGTCATCGCGGTCGAGGGCAATGGCGACATCCAGGAATATCCGGGCGGCTATTCCGATTACCTGATCCAGCGCCCCGACGCGCCGGAAGCGGCGTTCTCCAAGCCCAAGGAGACGGCCAAGGCCGCGCCCAAGCCCGCCGTCAAGCCCAAGGCGCAGACCAAGCTTAGCTACAAGGACCAGCGGGAGCTGGACCAGCTGCCGGACCGCATCAAGGCCCTGCAGGACGAGATCGCCAAGCTGGAAGCGGAACTTGCCGATCCCGCCTTGTACGAGCGCAAGCCCGACCGCTTCGCCCAGGCCACCGAGCGCATGACGAAGGCGCATGAGGAACTCGCGGCGGCGGAAGAACGCTGGCTGGAGCTGGAGATGCTGCGCGAGGAGTTAGCCGGATCATGAGTCCGCTGGACCTGGGGGCGGCCTGTATCACCGTCCTCATCTGGGGCCTGAATTTCGTCGCCGTGAAGGTAGGGGTGGAAGAAATTCCGCCCCTTTTGCTGGTGGGCGTGCGTTTCGCCCTCGTCGCGGCGGTGACGGTGCCTTTCCTGCGCCCGCGCCGCAGCCAGCTTCCGGCCATCCTGCTGCTGTCCTTCACGCTCGGCGTGCTGCATTTCGGCGTGCTGTTCATCGGCATGAAGGGAGTCGATGCCGCCACGGCGGCCATCGCCATCCAGTTGCAGCTTCCCTTCAGTTCGCTGATGGCCTGGCTGTTCTTCCGCGACAAGCTGGGCTGGCGGCGCATGCTGGGCATGTCCATGGCCTTCATCGGCGTCGCCTTCCTGGCCGGGGAACCGCAGCAGCCCGCTTTGCTGCCGCTGATGCTAATCATTGGCGCGGGCATGGCCTGGGCGCTGTCCAACGTGGTCATCAAGCGCGTGGGCGAGATCAATCCCCTGACCTTGAACGGATGGATGGCCCTGTTCGCCGCGCCCCAGGTCCTGCTGCTGTCGGTGCTGGTCGAGGGCGACCCGGTCACCCCGCTGCTGAATGCCGGCTGGGCGGGCTGGGGCGCCATCCTCTATACGGTGGTCGGGGCGTCCCTGATTTCCTATACGCTGTGGTACTACCTGCTGGCCAAATACACGGTGAACCAGGTGGTGCCCTTCACGCTGCTGGCCCCGGTCATCGGCATCATCTCGGGGGTCCTGTTGCTGGGCGAGCCCTTCACCTGGCATAAGGCCGTGGGCGGCGGCCTGACCATCCTCGGTGTGACGATCATCCAGCTCCGCGAGATCCAGCGGGCGCAGAAACGCATGGGACAGCCGACATGATCGAAACGCCTTCGCCCAATCACGAACCTCGCCCCCCGGGTCAGGCGGTCGACATGCTGGTGCTCCACTACACCGGCATGCAGACCGCCCAGATGGCGCTGGAACGCATGTGCGACCCCCAGGCCAAGGTCAGCGCCCATTACATGATCCACGAAGACGGTCGGGTGGTCCGGCTGGTGCCCGAGGAATACCGCGCCTGGCATGCCGGGCTCTCCTGCTGGCGAGGACAGCGCGACATCAACAGCCGCTCCATCGGCATCGAGTTGGTCAATCCCGGCCATGAATGGGGCTACCGCCCCTTCCCCGAGGCCCAGATGGCGGCGCTGATCGAACTGGCCCAGGGCATCCTGGCGCGCCATCCCATCCCATCCCATAACGTGGTGGGGCATTCCGACGTGGCGCCCGCGCGCAAGGAAGACCCGGGCGAATTGTTCGACTGGCCGCGCCTGGCCCGCCACGGGATCGGCCTGTGGAGCGATGAACAGGGCCGCAGCACGCTGACTCCGGAACAGGCCCAGGCCCTGCTGGCGCGGATCGGCTATGATTGCCCGGTGACCGGGGAATGGGACGAAGCGAGCCATCTGGCCCTGCTCGCCTTCCAGCGCCGCTTCTATCCCAGCCGTCTCGACGGCCTTCTCGATCCCGGGACGGCGCACAGGCTCAAGGTCATAGCCAGGCTGATGTAAGCGGGGCCGGAAGGCGGGCTTTCGTCCTGCCCCGCCCCAGCCGGAAGAAATAATCATTTTACTGCTTATTTGTCTTTCCTTGCCGTTCGTCTTTTGCCGCCGGGCAATAGCAGGCTTGACCTGGGCCTGTTTCCCACTATGTTCAGCGCCGCGTCAGAGGACTGGATGACCGCCCTTTCCGGTGTCCCGGAGGGGAGGAAAGTCCGGGCTCCACGGAAACACGGTGCCGGATAACGTCCGGCGGGGGCGACCCTAGGGAAAGTGCCACAGAAAGCAAACCGCCCGCCCGCTTCCAGGCTTCGGCCCGGCAAGCCGACGGGCAAGGGTGAAAGGGTGCGGTAAGAGCGCACCGCGCGCCTGGCAACAGGGGCGGCATGGTAAACCCCACCGGGAGCAAGACCAAATAGGGACGGCCGGGCCAGTCCTCCGTCATGGGAAACCATGGGATGACGTGGCCAGGCGAGGTTTTCGCGCCGTCGTCCGGGTCGGTTGCGCCGAGGCGTCCGGCAACGGGCGCCCCAGATGAATGGTCATCTCCTAAGTCTTTCGGCTTGGGAACAGAACCCGGCTTACAGGTCCTCTGACGCCTCTCTTCCTCGCATTCCCTTGAATTCCCGCGCCGGGCCCTATGGCTTTCGATCCGTGACAATACGGTGTCAGCGGCTATGACCGCGGCTGGAACGGACGCCGAATTCACGTCAAAACTTGACGCAAATTTTTCTTTTAAAATCAAAAACATACAAACCGTCCTTAATCCTTTTTAGGGCGAAGAACAGGATTCGTAGATAGAAAAGCTTAATCCAATAGTTTTGGAGGCTGATTCCATTGACGCCCATACTAGCCCATGCTATCCCATGAAAACCCACTTAGAACCAGACCGGGGGCGGGGCGGCTCTAGCGCTAAGAGGGATTGGGATATAGCCGGAAACAACTAGGCGGATCGGCATGCCGCTCTTCATGGGCACAGTCGTGAACAAGATCGACAAGAAAGGGAGGGTCTCCGTGCCCGCTCCCTTTCGCGCCGCCTTGTCCGATCAGGCCTTTGCCGGGATCATCGCCTACCGCTCCTTCACCACCGCCGCCATCGAAGGCTGCGGCATGGATTTCATGGAACGCCTCTCCGAAAGCACCGAGCAGTTCGACGTCTTCTCCGCCGAACAGGACGACCTGACCTCGCTGATCTTCGCCGACGCCCGGCAACTGGCCTGGGATGACGGCGGACGTATCGTCCTGCCCGAAGACCTGATCGAACATGCCGGCCTGTCCGACGCCGCCGCCTTCGTCGGCAAGGGCCGCACTTTCCAGGTCTGGGAACCGGAAGCTTTCAAGGCCTCCCAAGAGGAAGCCCGCCGCCGCGCCATGGAAAAACGCCCCACCTTGCCGCTGCGCCCCCGTACACCCGCCGGAGGGCAATAAGCCATGGCCGCCAATCCCGCCCCCCATATCCCGGTTCTCCTGCGCGAAGTCCTGGACGCGCTCTCCCCGCGTTCCGGTGGCGTCTACCTGGACGGCACCTTCGGCGCCGGCGGCTATACCCGTGCCATCCTGGAAGCCGCCGATTGCAAGGTGGTGGCCGTGGACCGCGACCCCGACGCCATTGCCCGCGGGCGGCAGATGGAACAGGAATTCCCCGGCCGGCTGACCGTGATCGAAGGCCGCTACGGCGACCTCGCCGCCATCACCGCATCCATGGGATTGGATGGGCTGGACGGCGTGGCCCTGGATATCGGCGTGTCCTCCATGCAGATCGACGAGGCCGAACGCGGCTTCTCCTTCCTGCGCGACGGTCCCTTGGACATGCGCATGGAGCAGTCCGGCGAAAGCGCCGCCGACGTGGTCAACGCCATGGACGAAGGCGACCTCGCCGACATCATCTATCGCTATGGCGAGGAACGCCTGTCGCGCCGCATCGCGCGGGCCATCGTCGCCGCGCGCAAGGCCGAACCCTTCACCCGCACCGCCCAACTGGCCGAGGTCGTGCGCTCGGTGGTGCCGCGTTCGGGCGACGGCATCGACCCCGCCACGCGCACCTTCCAGGCCTTGCGCATCTATGTGAATGACGAATTGGGCGAATTGCGCCGGGGCTTGGCCGGTGCCGAACTGGCGCTGAAGCCCCAGGGCCGTCTGGCCGTCGTCACCTTCCATTCGCTGGAGGACCGCGAGGTCAAGGCCTTCCTGAAGGACCGCAGCGGCAGCGGCGCCCGTCCGTCGCGCCACCTGCCGGTCGCCGCCGCGACCGGCCCCGCCGCCACCTTCGAATTGCTGGGCCGCAAGGCCGTCACCGCCGGCAAGGACGAAGCCCGGGCCAATCCCCGCGCCCGCTCGGCCAAGCTGCGCGCCGCCATCCGTACCGAAGCTCCCCCCCGTCAGGAAGAGGATGTTCGCCGATGATCCGTGGCATCACTCTCCTTTGGGCGGTCATTGCCGTCGTCCTGGGCGTCGGCCTGTTCATGCTGAAATATGAAGTGCAGGAACAGGAAGACCATCTCGCCCGCCTGAACCGCGACATTCGCGCCCATCAGGAATCCATCCACGTGCTGCGCGCGGAATGGGCTTTCCTGAACGATCCCGCGCGCCTGCGCGAACTGAGCCAGCGTCATCTGGGACTGAAGCCCCTGGGGCCGACCCATATGTTGGCCGCCGTCGCCGACCTGCCGATGCGTCCGGAAAAGATCCCGGAAGCCATGATGGCGCGCAACGAATCCGACAAGCCGGTGCCGCCGCCAAAGCCCGTGCCCGCGCCGCTGTCCCTGGCGGCGCCGAAGCCGGTCACGCCCAAGCCCGCGCCCGCCGCCCAGGCGCCCGAAACCCGTCAGGCCCGCGCCACGGCTCCGGCGCCGCAGCAGCCCCGGCAGACCCAACCGGCGGCCCAGGCCGTCGCCAAACCTGCTCCGGCTCCGCGTCCGGCCCCGGCCGCACCGCCCGTCGCGGTGGCCGCCCCTGCACGTCCGGCGGCGCCCGTACCGCAACCCACGCCGGTCTATTCTCCGCAGCCGCCGGCCTATTCCGCCCCGGCTCCCGTTCCGGCGCCTGTGCAACCCGTTCCCGCAGGCGACGTGATCGTCATCAAGTCGCCGGCCTTGGGTAGCGCGCGATGATCGGACGCCTGGCAACCATCATAAAAGGCCGTGCCGCCACGGCCCTGGCGCCGCCGCGCGACCCGTCCCGGGGCATGACGGAAAGCCAGCGCGCCGAGGCCCAGCGCCGCCGCGCCATCGAGACCGGGCGCAACCGCCTGCTGTTCACCGGCATCATGTTCACGCTGGCCTTTGCCGTCATCGCCGGACGCATGGTGGACCTGACCGTGCTGAAGGGCGGTGAGACGCAGGTCCGCCAGCAGGCCCGCATGGCGCGCACCGCGCCGCTGGAGATGGGCCGTGCCGACATCGTGGACCGCAACGGCGTGGTGCTGGCCACCAGCCTGCCCACCGTCTCGCTCTATGCCAATGCCAACGAGGTGCTCGACCCCGAGGAAGCCGCCGCCAAGCTGGTCCGCGTGCTGCCCGACCTGTCGCGCGCCGATGTGCAGGCGCGCCTGTCGGCGCCGCGCAACTTCGTCTATCTCAAGCGCAACCTGACCCCGCGCGAGCAATACGAGGTCAACGCCCTGGGCATTCCCGGCCTGTATTTCGAGCGGGGCGAGCGGCGCATCTATCCGCATGGCGGCCTGTTCTCGCATGTGCTGGGCCTGACCGACATCGACAACAACGGCATCGCCGGGTTGGAGAAGACCTTCGACGGCCTGCTGAAATCGGGCACGCCGCTGAGGCTGGCGCTGGATGCCCGCGTGCAGACGGTGATGCGCAACGAATTGCTGCGCGCCGTCGAGACCTTCAGCGCCATTGGCGCCATCGGCATGGTGATGGACGTCCATACCGGCGAGATCATCTCGATGGTCTCGCTGCCCGACTTCGACCCGAACAATCCCGGCGCGACGACCGCCGAGAACATGTTCAACCGGGCGACGCTGGGCGTCTACGAAATGGGCTCAACCTTCAAGCTGCTGAACACGGCGATCGCGCTGGACAGCGGCAAGTCGACCCTGCAAAGCGTTTATGATGCCAGCAAGCCGCTGCGCGTCGCCCGCTTCACCATCTCCGACTTCCACGGCAAGAACCGCCCCCTGACGGTGCCGGAAGTGCTGATGCATTCCTCGAACATCGCCTCGGCCAAGATGGCAATCGATTACGGCACCGAAACCCAGCGGGCCTATATGGGCGCGCTGGGCATGCTGCGCACGGCGGCCATCGAGCTGCCGGAAGTCGGATCGCCCCTCGTCCCCTCACCCTGGCGCGAGATCAACACCATGACCATCAGCTACGGCCACGGCATCGCCGTAACGCCCTTGCAGGTGGTCACCGGCGTTTCCGCCCTGGTTAATGGCGGCATCCTGCGCCCGGCGACGCTGGTCAAGCATGAACCGGGGGCAGAACCGGCCGGGCAGCGCGTGCTGAAGGAGCAGACCTCCTACCAGATGCGCCAGTTGATGCGCCTGACGGTGATGGGCGGTTCGGGAAGCATGTCGGAAGTGCCGGGCTATCATGTCGGCGGCAAGACGGGCACCGCGGAAAAGCTGGGAGCCGGCGGCACCTATCGCCGCAAATCGCTGCTCTCCTCCTTTATCGCGGCCTTTCCCATGCATGATCCGCGCTATGTGGTTCTCGCCATGATCGACGAGCCCCAGGGGACCAAGGAAACCTTCGGCTATGCCACCGGCGGCTGGACGGCCGCCCCGGCGGTCGGCCGCGTGATCTCCCAGATCGGTCCGATGCTTGGCGTTCCCTCCACTACCGAGGATCAGGCCGAAGCCGTGCTGCCCATCCGCTACCTCCACACCCTGACCAAGAGTACCGCCAGTGCCTCGACTGAGTGACCTTCTGCCGACAGAGGCGCCCGCCTTGGCCCGTGATCCCCAGGTCACGGGCTTGACGGCTGATTCCCGCAAGGTCGGCCCGGGCATGCTCTTCGCCGCCCTGCCCGGCACCAAGGCGGATGGCCGCGCCTTCATTCCCCAGGCCGTCGCCGCCGGAGCCGTCGCCGTGCTCGCCCCGCCCGGCACGCTTGTCCCGGAAGGAACGGCACTGGTGGAGGACGAGAATCCCCGCCGTGCCTTCGCCCTGATGGCCGCCCGCTTCTTCGGCGCCCAGCCCGGCATCATGGCCGCCGTCACCGGGACCAACGGCAAGACCTCGGTCGCCAGCTTCACCCGCCAGATCTGGTCCCGGCTCGGCCATCCCGCCGCCAGCCTGGGGACGCTGGGCGTGCAGGCGCCGGGGATCGACCTGGGCGGCGGGCTGACCACGCCCGATACGGCGGCCCTGCACGAAATGCTGGCCGAACTGGCGGGCAAAGGCGTCACCCATGCCGTCATGGAGGCGTCGAGCCACGGTCTGGACCAGTTCCGCCTGGACGGCATCCGCTTGGCTGCGGGCGCCTTCACCAACCTGACCCGCGACCATCTGGATTATCACGGCAGCATGGAAGCCTATGGCGAGGCCAAGCTGCGCCTGTTCACGGAGGTCCTGCCGCCCGGTGCCGGGGCCGTGGTCAATGCCGATTCCGATTTCTGGCCGACCATCCGGGTCGCCTGCGCCGCCCATCGCCTGCGCGTCCTGACCTTCGGCTCCGCGCCGGAATGCGATATCCGCCTGCTGAGACAGATTCCCGAGCCCGACGGCCAGAGCCTGGAGCTCGAACTTTTCGGCCGCCGCCGCGACCTGCGCCTGCCTTTGGCCGGCGGCTTCCAGGCGGCCAATGCCTTGTGCGCGCTGGGTCTGGTGGTGGCTTGCGGCGGCGATGCGGAACAGGCCGCCGAGGCGCTGGAACATCTGGAGGGCGTGCGCGGCCGCCTGCAGCGGGTCGCCGCCCGCAAGAACGGCGCCGCCATCTATGTCGATTACGCCCATACGCCCGACGCCCTGGAAACGGTCCTGCGCGCCCTGCGCCCCCATGCCGCCAACCGCCTGTGGGTGGTCTTCGGCTGCGGCGGCGACCGCGATCCCGGCAAGCGTCCGCAGATGGGAGCCATCGCCCAGGCCCTGGCCGACCGGGTGATCGTCACCGACGACAATCCGCGTAGCGAGGCCGCTTCGGGCATCCGCGCCGCCATCATGGCTGCCTGTCCCGGCGCCACCGAGATCGGCGACCGCGCCAGGGCCATCCGCGAAGCCGTCGCCGGACTGGAAGCGGGCGACCTGCTGGTCGTCGCCGGCAAGGGACATGAACGCGGCCAGATCGTGGGATCGGAGGTCCTGCCCTTCGACGATGCGGAAGAAGCCTGCAAGGCCGTGACCGAGATCGACGGAGGTACGGCATGAGCGCCGACAATCTTTGGACCGCGGACGAGGCCGCCCAGGCGGTCCACGGCGACTCCCAAGCCGCGTGGAGTGCCGGCGGCGTCGCCATCGACAGCCGCGCGGTGCAGCCGGGCGACCTGTTCATCGCCCTGCAAGGACCGAATTTCGACGGCCACGCCTTCGTCGCCAAGGCTTTCGAAGCCGGGGCCGCCGCCGCCATGGTCCATGCGGTCCCCGAGGGCCTGCCCGCCGGGGCGCCCTTGCTGCGCGTCGAGGACACGATGACGGGCCTGCAGGCCCTGGGCGGCGCCGGGCGCGCCCGCTCCAAGGCCCGCATCGTCGCCGTCACCGGCAGTGTGGGCAAGACCAGCACCAAGGAAATGCTGGGCCTGGCCCTGTCCGACCAGGGCTTGACCCATTTCAGCCTGGGCAGCCTGAACAATCACTGGGGCGTGCCGCTCAGCCTGTCGCGCATGCCCCGCGATACCCGCTTCGGGGTGTTCGAGATCGGCATGAACCATGCCGGGGAAATCTCGCCCCTGACCCGCATGGTGCGGCCGCATGTGGCGATCGTCACCACTGTCGAGGCCGTCCATCTGGAACATTTCGCCTCGGTCGCCGAGATCGCCGACGCCAAGGCGGAAATCTTCGAGGGGCTGGAACCGGGCGGCACCGCCGTACTGAACCGCGACAATCCCTGGTACGACCGTCTGGCGGCGGCCTGTGCCGCGCGCGGCGTCACCATCTTGCCCTTCGGCGCCGATGAAAAGGCCGAGGCACGGCTTCTCGATTGCGTGATCGGAGCCGAGGGAAGCGACGTCGCCACCCGTATCGGCGGCAAGGAAATCCGCTATCGCCTGAACGTGGCGGGGCGGCAATGGGTGCAGAATTCCCTGGCCGTTCTGGCCGCCATTCATGCCCTGGGCGCGGATGCCGGACAGGCCGCCGCGTCGCTGGCCAAGCTGTCCGCCCCCAAGGGACGCGGACAACGCCATAAATTGGCCGCTAACGTGGAATTAATCGACGAGAGCTACAACGCCAGCCCGGTTTCCATGCGGGCCGCCATCGCCACTCTGGCGGCGGCCCGGCCGGTCGCTGCGGGGCGTCGAATCGCGGTGCTGGGCGACATGCTGGAGTTGGGCGAGAAGTCCGCTTCGCTGCATGCCGGCCTTGCCGAATCCTTGCGGGAAGCGGGAATTGACCTTGTCTTCACCGCGGGAGCGCTGATGGAACGCCTGTACGAGACCCTGCCGCCACAACTGCGCGGCGCCCATGCCCCCGACTCGGCCACACTTGCGCCGCAAGTCACGGCCGCACTGGGCGAAGGCGACGTGGTGATGGTAAAGGGATCCGCCGGCAGCCGCATGGGGCGCGTGGTCGAGGCAATCCAGACGTGGTCGTCAGCCCAAAGCGGCGCCGACAGGAGCTTTCGTTAATGCTTTATAATCTGCTGTTTCCCTTGGCAGACCAGTACACGGTCTTCAACCTGTTCCGCTACCTGACCTTCCGGACGGGCGGGGCGATCCTGACCGCGCTGCTGGTCGCCTTCATTGCCGGGCCGTTCGTGATCCGCTGGCTGCGCGCCCGCCAAAAGCAGGGACAGCCCATCCGCACCGACGGCCCCGAAAGCCACCTGCTGACCAAGAAAGGCACGCCGACCATGGGCGGCGTGCTGATCCTGCTGGCCCTGGCGATCGCTACGCTGCTTTGGGCGGACCTGACCAATCCCTTCGTCTGGGTGGTACTGTTGGTCACCACCGGCTATGGCCTGATCGGCTTCTGGGACGATTACCTGAAGGTCACCAAGCGCAATCCCAAGGGCGTCTCGGGCAAGATGAAGCTGGCCCTCCAGATCATCATCGCCTCGGTCGCCGCCTATCTGACCGTCACCGCCACCCTGCCGCCGCTGAACCAGAGCCTGACCGTGCCGTTCTTCAAGAACGTGCTGATCGAGATGGGCTTCTTCTATGTGCCCATGGCGGTCTTCGTCATGGTCGGCGCCTCGAATGCGGTGAACCTGACCGACGGCCTGGACGGGCTGGCCATCGTGCCGGTGATGATCGCCGCCGCCGTCTTCGCCCTGATCGCCTATCTCGTCGGCAATGCCGTCTTCGCCAATTACCTGCAGATCCATCATGTCCCGGGCACCGGCGAACTGGCGGTGATCTGCGGCGCCTTGTGCGGGGCGGGATTGGGCTTCCTGTGGTTCAACGCCCCGCCGGCCATGGTCTTCATGGGCGACACCGGTTCGCTGTCCCTGGGCGGCGCGCTGGGCTCGATCGCCGTGGTGACCAAGCATGAACTGGTCCTGGCGATCGTCGGCGGCCTGTTCGTGCTGGAGACCGTCTCGGTGATCGTGCAGGTCGTATCGTTCAAGCTGACGGGCAAGCGCGTCTTCCGCATGGCGCCACTGCACCATCACTTTGAGAAGAAGGGCTGGGCGGAACCGACCGTGGTCATCCGCTTCTGGATCATCGCCGGCATCCTGGCCCTGATCGGCCTGTCCACGCTGAAGTTGCGCTGAGCGGGAGTCAAAGCGTGATCGAACTTCCCTTCATGGCAGGACGGAAAGTGAGCGTGATGGGCTTGGGCAAGTCCGGCACGGCCACCGCCCGTGCGCTGATCAAAAGCGGCGCCGAGGTGGTCGCCTGGGACGACGGCGAAGCCGCCCGCGCCCAGGCGCAGGCCGAAGGCATTGCCGTGGCCGATCTGCGCGACCAGGACCTGTCCCGGTTCGATTGCCTGGTGTGGAGCCCCGGCATCCCGCACACCTTCCCCAAGCCCCATGAAGTGGCCGAGAAAGCCCGCGCCCTGGGGCTGGAGCCGGTCTGCGACGTGGAATTGCTGGCCCGCGCCCGCCCCGATGCCCGCTTTGCCGCCATCACCGGCACCAACGGCAAGTCCACCACCACGACCTTGCTGGCCCATGTGCTGAAGAATGCCGGCCGCTCCATCACCGTGGGCGGCAATCTGGGACGCCCCGCCCTGGACTTGGATGCCCTGGGCGGCGACGGCACCTATGTGCTGGAACTGTCCTCCTATCAGCTGGAACTCTGCCCCTCGCTGAAGCTGGATGTGGGCGTGCTGCTCAACATCACCCCCGACCATCTGTCGCGCCATGGCGGCATGGACGGCTATGTCGCGGCCAAGCGCCGCATCTTCGGCATGGTCCGCGATGGCGGGACGGCGGTGATCGGCATGGATGACGAATATTGCCGCGCCATCCACGACGAGCTGGTCGCCGAAGGCCGCCTGCGCGTAATGCCCGTTTCGGCCCGGAACCGGGTCAGACAGGGCGTCTCCGCCCCGGCGGGCGTGCTGTATGCGGATTGCGACGGCGAGGGCTGCGCCGCCATCGACCTGCGCGAGGTGGCCACCCTGCCCGGCCGCCACAACTGGCAGAATGCCGCCGCCGTCTACGCCGCCGCCCGCGCGCTGTCCTTGAGCCCCGGCCAGATCGGCACCGGCCTGAAGACCTATCCCGGCCTGGCGCACCGCCAGGAACTGGTCCGCGTGGTCGACGGCATCTCCTATGTCAACGACAGCAAGGCGACCAATGCCGATGCCGCCGAGAAAGCCCTGATCTGCTACGACGCCATCTACTGGATCGCGGGCGGCTTGGCCAAGGAAGGCGGCATCGAAACGCTGTCGCCCCTGTTCGGCCGCATCCGCCATGCCTTCCTGATCGGCGAGGCGGCGGAAGCCTTCGGCAAAAGCCTGGAAGGCAAGGTGCCCTTCAGCCAATGCGGCGATCTGGCGACGGCGCTGGCCCGCGCCCATGACATGGCATCGGCGGAGAAGATCCCCGGCGCGGTAGTGCTGCTGTCTCCGGCCTGCGCCTCCTGGGACCAGTTCAAGAGCTTCGAGCATCGCGGCGAAACCTTCCGCCAGCTCGTCCAGGCGCTGCCCGCCGGAAAGGAGGCGCGGGAATGAGCGTTTCCATCGGCTTCGGCCGTACCGATACGAGCATCCTCGGCGAATGGTGGTGGACGGTCGACCGCTGGCTGCTGGCGGCGCTGGCAGCCCTGATCGCCGTCGGCGCCATGCTGATCCTGGCGGCCAGCCCGGCCGTGGCCGAGCGCATCGGGGCCGACAGCTTCCATTTCGTGCGCCGCCAGTTCATGTTCCTGCCGCTGTGCATCGTGGTCATGCTGGCGGTGTCGCTGCTCAGCCCGCGCGGCGTGCGGCGGCTGGCAGCAATCGGCCTGCTGGCGGCGATCCTGCTGATGATCCTGACCCTGCTGATCGGCCCCGAGATCAAGGGCGCGACGCGCTGGATCAACATCGCGGGCATCTCGCTCCAGCCGTCAGAATTCGCCAAGCCTTTCTTCGCCGTCGTCGCCGCCTGGATGTTCGCCGAAGCCCGCGAGAGCAACGCCTTCCCCGGCAACATGATCGCCTGCGGCCTCTATGCCGTGGTTGCGTCCCTGCTGCTGCTGCAACCCGACGTGGGCATGACCCTGGTGCTGTCGGCGGTGTTCTTCGCCCAGTTCTTCCTGGCCGGGCTGCCGCTGGCCCTGGTGGTCATCTGCATCATGGCGGGCGTCGCCGGGGTGATCGGCGCCTATCAGAGCTTCCCCCACGTCGCCAGCCGCGTCGACCGCTTCCTCGATCCCAGTTCGGGCGACAGCTATCAGGTCGCCACCGCCATGCAGGCCTTCAAGAAAGGCGGCTTCTTCGGCCTGGGCCCGGGGGAAGGCCGCGTCAAGGCGGTGCTGCCCGATGCCCATACCGATTTCATCATGGCCGTGGCGGGCGAGGAATTCGGCCTGATCCTGTGCCTGGTGGTGGTCGGCCTGTTCGCCTTCATCGTGCTGCGCGGCTTCGCCCGGATGCTGCACGAGGACAATCTGTTCGTGCTGCTGGCGGGAGCGGGCCTGCTGGTCCAGTTCGGCCTGCAAGCCGTCATCAACATGGGTTCGACCTTGCATCTGATGCCGACCAAGGGCATGACCCTTCCTTTCATCTCCTACGGCGGTTCGTCGCTGCTGGCCCTGGCCATCGCCATGGGCATGGTGCTGGCGCTGTCCCGTCGCAGGTTCGGCACCGGAGGATTGCAATGACCGCCCCCCTGATCGTGCTGGCCGCCGGCGGCACCGGCGGTCACGTCTTTCCCGCCGAGGCCCTGGCCAGCGAATTGCTCGACCGCGGCTACCGCCTCGCCCTGATCACCGACCGGCGCGGCGCCGTCTATGGCGGCAAGCTGGGCAGCCTGGAAACCTGGCGCATCCGTGCCGGCGGCATCGCCGGACGCGGCCTCATGGGCCGCCTGCGCGGCGTGATCGACCTCGCCCTGGGCGGCCTGCAGGCAAGGCGCATCCTGGCCAAGCTGAAACCCGCCGTGGTGGTGGGCTTCGGCGGCTATGCCTCGGTGCCGACCATGATGGCCGCGCAAAGCTCCTTCCGCACCGTCATCCACGAGCAGAACGGCGTGCTGGGCCGGGCCAACCGCCTGATGGCCGGGCGCGTGGACCGCATCGCCACCTCCTTCGCCGAGGTCAAGCACCTGCCGGAAACGGCCCGGGACAAGGTCGTGCATGTGGGCAATCCGGTGCGCCCGGGAATCGCCGCCCTGCGCGACACCCCCTATCCGGCGCTGGGCCGCGACGGCGCCTTGCGCCTGCTGGTTCTCGGCGGCAGCCAGGGAGCCCGCGCGCTGAGCGAGGTCGTCCCCGCCGCCCTGACCGCCCTGCCCGAGGCGCTGCGCCGCCGCATCGAGATCTCGCAGCAATGCCGCCCCGAGGATATCGATCAGGTGCGGGCCGCCTATGAGGGCTCGGGCATCGCGGCGACGCTGCAAAGCTTCTTCGACGACGTGCCCCAGCGCCTGGCCGCCAGCCATCTGGTCATCGCCCGCTCGGGCGCGTCCACCGTGGCCGAGCTGACCGCCGCGGGGCGCCCCGCCATCCTGGTGCCTTATCCGCATGCCATCGACGACCATCAGACTGCCAACGCCCATGCGGTGGACGAAGTGGGCGGGGCCTGGCTGATGCCCCAGGACGCCTTCACGCCCGAAGCCCTGGCGGCCCGGCTGGAAAGCCTGTTCAGCCTGCCCCACAGCCTGGAGAAGGCGGCCGCCTGCGCCCGGCTGGCAGGCCGTCCCGACGCCGCCCAGCGCCTGGCCGATGTCGTTGCCGACCTGATCCCCGCCGATCTGCGGCCGCAGCAGCAGCAAGCCCCGCTTCCTCATGCCACGGAGATGCTTTCATGAGATCCCTGCCGCTTTCCATCGGCACCATCCATATCGTCGGCATCGGCGGCATCGGCATGAGCGGCATCGCCGAGATCATGCATAACCTGGGCTATTCGGTTCAGGGCAGCGACATGGCCGACAATGCCAATGTCAAGCGCCTGCGCGACCTGGGCATCACCATCCATATCGGCCAGGCCGCCGAAAACCTGGGCGACGCCAAGGTGGTGGTGATCTCCTCGGCGGTACGCGCCGACAATCCCGAGGTCATGGCCGCCCGCGCCAAGCTGCTGCCTGTGGTGCGCCGCGCCGAGATGCTGGCCGAGCTGATGCGCCTGAAATGGTCCGTCGCCATCGCCGGCACCCATGGCAAGACCACGACCACCAGCATGGTGGCCTCGCTGCTGGACGCCGCCGGGCTGGACCCGACCGTGATCAATGGCGGCATCATCAATGCCTGGGGCACCAATGCCCGCCTGGGCGAAGGCGAATGGATGGTGGTCGAAGCCGACGAATCCGACGGCACCTTCATCAAGATCCCGGCGACCATCGCGGTGGTCACCAATATCGATCCCGAACATCTCGACCATTGGGGCGATTTCGACCGCCTGCGCGCGGCCTTCCGCACCTTCGTCGAGAATATCCCTTTCTACGGCTTCGCCGCTTTGTGCATCGATCATCACGAGGTCCAGGCCCTGATCCCCAAGGTGCCGGACCGCAAGATCGTCACCTACGGCTTCAGCCCCCAGGCCGACATCCGCGCCACCAATCTGCGCATCGGCATGTCGGGCGCCGAATACGACGTGATCCTGACCGACCGCGTCACCGGCGAAAGCCGGACCCTGGCGGACGTGCATCTGCCCATGTATGGCGAGCACAACGTCCTGAATTCGCTGGCCGCCGTCGCCATCGCCCGGGAAATGGGCCTGACCGACGAAGTGATCCGCAAGGCCATGGCCAATTTCAGCGGCGTCAAGCGGCGCTTCACCAAGACCGGCGAATCCGGCGGCGTGACGGTGATCGACGATTACGGCCACCATCCGGTGGAGATCGCCGCCGTGCTGCGGGCCGCGCGCAGCGCCTGCCCCGGCAATGTCATCGCCGTGGTGCAGCCGCACCGCTATTCGCGCCTGAAAAGCCTGTTCGAGGATTTCTGCACCTGCTTCAACGATGCCGACATGGTCGTCGTCTCCGACGTCTATCCGGCGGGCGAGCAGCCGATCGAGGGCTATGACCGGGATGCCCTGATCAAGGGCTTGCAGGAACACGGCCACCGCCGCGTCATGGCCCTGCCCTCGCCCGAGGCCCTGCCCGAGCTGGTCAAGTCCATCGCCCGCCCCGGCGACATGGTGGTCTGCCTCGGTGCCGGCAGCGTGACCAACTGGGCCCATGCCCTGCCCGGCCAGCTCGACTCCCTGGAGGTTCTGCAGGGATGAGCCTTTTCCGCCGCTCCCGTCATCTGATCGACCGTCTGCCGCCGGTGCGCGGCCGGCTGACGGCCGACGCTTCCCTGGCCGGGGTGACCTGGTTCCAGGTGGGCGGCCCGGCCGAGGTGCTGTTCAAGCCCGCCGACCGGGATGATCTGGCTGCCTTCCTGGCCGCCAAGCCCGAAGGCGTGCCGGTGACGGTTATCGGCGTTGGCTCCAACCTTCTGGTGCGCGATGGCGGCGTGCCCGGCGTCGTGGTCCGCCTGGGCCGCGCCTTCACCGGCATCACCCCCGAGGGCGAGGAGATCGTGGCCGGGGCTTCGGCCCTCGACCTTAATGTCGCCATGGTCGCGCGCGATGCCGGTCTCGGCGGGCTGGAATTCCTCTCCGGCGTGCCCGGCACCATCGGCGGCGCGTTGCGCATGAATGCCGGGGCCTATGGCCGCGAGATCAAGGACGTCCTGGTCGAGGCCGAAATCCTGGACGCGGCGGGCAATGTCCATCGCCTGCCGCCCGAAGAGATGGACATGAGCTACCGCCATTGCGGCCTACCCGAGGACTGGATCTTCACCGCCGCCCGCCTGCGCGGCCATAAGAGCGAGCCCTCGGTCATCGCCCACCGGATGGAAGAGATCAAGGCCGCCCGCGAGGAAAGCCAGCCCATCCGCACCCGCACCGGTGGCTCGACCTTCGCCAATCCGCCCGGCCACAGCGCCTGGAAGCTGGTCGACGAGGCCGGCTGCCGGGGCCTGCGGCGCGGCGGTGCCATGGTGTCGGAAAAGCACTGCAATTTCCTGATCAATACGGGCGGTGCCACCGCCGAGGATATCGAGGAACTGGGCGAGGAAGTCCGCCGCCGCGTCTTCGAGACCAGCGGGATCGAGCTGCGGTGGGAAATCCGCCGCATCGGCGTCAAGAAGCAGGAGCAGCAGCCATGAAAAAGCGCGTCACGGTCCTGATGGGCGGCTGGTCGGCGGAGCGCGAGGTTTCGCTGAACAGCGGCAAGGCCGCCGCCAGGGCGCTGGAGGAAGCCGGCTACGAGGTGTCCGTCGTGGACCTGCAACGGGACCTCAAGTCCCTGCTGGCCGCCATCGAACAGACCCGCCCCGACGTGGTGTTCAACGCCCTGCATGGCCGCTGGGGCGAGGACGGCTGCGTGCAGGGCGTGCTCGACATCCTGGGCATCCCCTTCACCCATTCCGGCCTTCTGGCCTCGGCCGTCGCCATGGACAAGCCCACCGCCAAGCGCCTGATGGCCGCCGCCGGCCTGCCCGTGGCCGAGGACCGCGTGGTCCATCGCCGCGAGGTGCTGAACGGCGATCCCCTGCCCCGGCCCTATGTCATGAAGCCGCTGAACGAGGGATCGAGCGTCGGCGTCTACATCATCCGCGAGAACGCCCCCCTGCCCTTCAACGAATGGCCCTTCGGCGAATTCGTGATGGTCGAGACCTTCGTCCCCGGCCGCGAGATCACCGTGGCGGTGATGGGCGACAAGGCCCTGGGCGCACTGGAGATCACCTCGGATCGCGGCTTCTATGACTACGAAGCCAAATACGCCCCGGGCGGCTCGCGCCACCTGATGCCCGCGCCGCTGCCCGAAAAGGATTATGCCGAAGCCCTGCGCCTGGGCCTGGAAGCCCATCGCGCCCTGGGCTGCCGGGGCGTTTCCCGGACCGATCTGCGTTATGACGACACCGGAGACGAGCCGCGCTTCGTGGTGCTGGAGGTCAATACCCAGCCGGGCATGACCTCCACCTCTCTGGTTCCCGATATCGCCGCCCATGCCGGGATCTCCTTCCCGCAGCTGGTCGCGTGGATGGTGGAGCAGGCGACATGCGACGCGTGACAGACGACCGCCAGCCCCGCCGCTTCGGCCTGCCCCTGACGCGCGGACGCCGCCGCGTCTTGACGGCGCTCGCCTTCGCCCTGCTGGGTGGAGCCGCCTTCTGGGGCGGCGCCAAGGCCGTCTCGGACGGCGCCCTGGACGCGGTGACGGCCAGCCTGGTGGAAACCGGCGCCCAGGCCGGACTGCGGGTCGAGGAAATCTATGTGAGGGGCCGCAGCCGCACGCCGCCGGAACATCTTCTGGCCGCGTTGAACGTGCAGCGCGGCGATCCGATCCTCGGCATCGACCTGGAAGTCGCCCGCCAGCGCGTCGAAGCCCTGGGCTGGGTCGCCAGCGCCTCGATCGAGCGCCGCCTGCCCGACGAGATCGTGCTGACCCTCACCGAGCGCAATCCCATCGCCCTGTGGCAGATCGAGGGGCGCTTCATGATGGTCGACGCCGAAGGCCGCGAGATCCCCGAGGACGTGGAACTCTTCACCCATCTGCCGCTGATCGTCGGCGACGGCGCCCCGGCCCATGCCGCCGACCTGTTCGCGATGCTGGCCACCGAGCCCGACCTCGCCCAACGGGTGAAGGCCGCCGTGCGCGTGGGCGAGCGGCGCTGGAACCTGCGCCTGGACGACATCCTGGAAGGCGTGGACGTGCATCTGCCCGAGGAAGACCCGGCCGGTGCCTGGCACCGCCTGGCCGAACTGGAACGGCGGCAGAACCTGCTGTCGCGCGACATCGTGGCGGTGGACCTGCGCCTGCCCGACCGGCTGGTGCTGCGCGCCGGCAGCCCCGACGCCCATCCTACCGCCATCCGCAACAGAAAAAGTGCTCCCGGCAAGGAAGCCTGAGGACTAAGGAAGCCACGACGTGCGTAACGGTCTGATCGCAGCTCTGGATGTGGGAACCACCAAGGTGGCGTGTTTCATCGCGCATGCCGAGGAGGATGGCGGCCTGCGTGTGCTGGGGATCGGCCACCAGATTTCGCGCGGCATCCGCAGCGGCGCCGTGGTCGACATGGAAGAGGCCGAGACCTCGATCCGCGCCGCCGTCGATGCCGCCGAGAAGATGGCCGACGAACGCATCCGCGAAGTGGTGGTCAACATCTCGGGCGGGCAGCCGACCTCCCATCCCGTGCAGGTGGAAATCGCCCTGCCCGGCCAGCAGATCGGCGAGTCGGAAATCCGCCGCATGCTCGACCACGGCCGCCACCATTCCCTGGCCCCCGACCGCGAGTTGCTGCATTCCATCCCCATGGACTTCATCGTCGACGGCAATGAAGGCATCCGCGATCCGCGCGGCATGTATGGCGACCGCCTGGGAGTCTCGATCCACCTGATCGATGCCGCCACCGGCCCGGTGCGCAACCTGACCACGGTGGTCAATCACTGCCATCTCGATGTCGAGGCCCGCGTCGCCTCGCCCTATGCCTCGGCCCTGTCCTGCCTGGTCGAGGACGAGAAGGACCTGGGCGTGACCCTGATCGACATGGGCGGCGGCACCACCTCGATCGCCGTCTTCGTGCAGGGCCAGTTGCACCATATCGACGTCATCCCGGTTGGCGGCAACCATGTCACCAACGACATCGCGCGCGGCCTGTCCACGCCGCTGGTTCATGCCGAACGCATGAAGACCCTCTACGGCAGTTGCATGCCCTCGCCCTCGGACGAGCGCGAATTGCTGAAAGTGCCGCTGGTCGGCGAGGAAGACGATTCCTCGGGCAATCAGGTCGCCCGCTCGATGCTGGTGCAGATCATCCGCCCCCGCCTGGAAGAAACCTTCGAACTAGTGCGTTCCCATCTCCAGGCCAAGGGCTTCGACAAGCTGGCGGGCCGCCGCGTCGTGCTGACCGGCGGCGCCAGCCAGATGCAGGGCGTGCGCGACCTCGCCGCCCTGATCCTCGACAAGCAGGTGCGCATGGGCCGCCCGGTGGGCCTGACCGGGCTGACCGAATCCACCAGCGGCCCGGCCTTCGCCACCTGCGCCGGACTCTTACGCCACGCGGCGCTGACCCCCAAGACGGCGCCGGTGAAGACTATGCGAAACAGCAGCCGCCCCTCCGGCAAGCTTGGCCGGATCGGGTCGTGGCTGAAGGAACACTTCTGAAGATGAATTGCGTCGGGACGGCGCCACGGAATTTAGCGCGGAGGGACTAGAACATGAGCATCACCTTTCTGCCGGAGAGGGGCCCGGAACTGAAGCCCCGCATCACGGTCGTAGGCGTCGGCGGTGCCGGCGGCAACGCCGTCAACAACATGATCATGTCGCATCTGGAAGGGGTGGAGTTCGTCGTCGCCAACACCGACGCCCAGTCCCTGGCCCAGTCGCGCACTGAACGCCGCATCCAGCTCGGCACCGGGGTCACGCAAGGCCTGGGCGCCGGCTCGCGTCCCGATATCGGCCGGGCCGCCGCCGAGGAAAGCCTGGAAGAGATCATGACGCATCTCCAGGGCTGCAACATGGTCTTCATCACCGCCGGCATGGGCGGCGGCACCGGCACCGGCGCCGCCCCCGTGATCGCCCGTGCGGCGCGCGAGATGGGCATCCTGACCGTCGGCGTGGTCACCAAGCCCTTCTCCTTCGAAGGCCATCGCCGCATGCGTTCGGCCGAGGCGGGCATCGAGGAATTGCAGCAATTCGTCGATACGCTGATCGTCATTCCGAACCAGAACCTGTTCCGCATCGCCACCGAGCGCACCACCTTCGCCGATGCCTTCAAGATGGCCGACGACGTGTTGCAGCAGGGCGTGCGCGGCGTGACCGATCTGATGGTGATGCCCGGCCTGATCAATCTCGACTTCGCCGACGTGCGCGCGGTGATGAGCGAGATGGGCAAGGCCATGATGGGCACCGGCGAGGCCTCGGGCGACAACCGCGCCGTCGATGCCGCCGAAGCCGCCATCTCCAACCCGCTGCTCGACGACACCTCGATGAAGGGTGCGCGCGGCGTCCTGATCAACATCACCGGCGGCCCGGACATGACCCTGTTCGAGGTCGACGAAGCGGCCAACCATATCCGCGATCAGGTCGACCCCGACGCCAACATCATCTTCGGCTCGATCTTCGACGACAGCCTGGAAGGCCGCATCCGCATTTCCGTGGTGGCCACCGGCATCCAGGCGGAAGTCCAGCAGCAGCGCCCGGTCCAGGTCGCTGCCGTGGAAGAACAGCCCGCGCAGCCTGCCGCCGCCACGGTCCGCACGCCGATCTTCTCCGGCCAGCCGGCCCTGCGCCCGATGCCCGCCGCGACGACCCAGCCCGCCGAGCCGGCCCTGGCCGAAGACTCCCTGGTTGCCGCCGAGACCGAACAGGCCACCAGCGAAAGCTTCGCCGCCCTGCGCGCCGAGGTCCAGCAACAGGGCCTGCAGCCGCAAATCGCTGTCTCGCAGCCCGCCGAACCGGCGATGCCGCGCAACACCTATATCCCCGAGGCGCCGGTCAGCGCCCCGGCGGCGGCTCCGGTCCATGCCTATCCGACCCCGGCGACGCCCGTCGCCCAGCGTCCGGTCGGGCAGACCGAAGGCGAGCGCCGCGCGCCGAGCCTGTTCGAACGGGTCGCCGCCACCGTGCGCCGCGGCACCGGCGTCGGCTATCCGTCGGCGAGCACCGCTCCGCAACCGGCGGCCCCGCAGGCCCAACCGCAGCCCCAGCAGCCGCAGATCGGCCAGTCCTATGCGCCCCAGCCGCAGCCGCTGGCCGCCCAGCGCCCGGCCGAACCGGCGGCTCCACGCCCGGCCCAACCGGCGTCCCAGGGCCTGTCGGTCAACCAGGCTGACCGCACCCCCACCAGCCGGGGCGACGACCTGGACATCCCGGCCTTCCTGCGCCGCCAGGCCAATTAAACCCGGCTCTTCATCCTAATCCCTTGCGCATAGGGTCCGACCAAAAGGGTCGGACCCTTTCCCTTTCAAGAACCCCATACGGCGTAACAATTGGTAACAATCCTTGATTTGTGGCACTGCACCACGATTGATACATTTGGACCATGAAATGAAGGCGTTACGCGACGCGCCGGCAGTAAAAAGCGAAGGTACTTCCATGGTCATGATCGGACGCCTCCCCACCCCGGATATCCAAGCGGTTTCCTCTGAGAAGGTCCGTCCGCAGCGCCAGCACACGCTGAAATCGGCCATCACCTGCAAGGGTGTGGGCCTGCATTCCGGCGCCAAGATCACCATGACCCTGCGTCCCGGCGAAGCCAATAGCGGCATCGTCTTCCGCCGCGTCGACATTCCCGGCAAGGGCGCGCTGATCCCCGCCCATTGGGCCAGCGTTTCCGATACCCGCATGAATACCTGCATCAGCAACGATCAGGGCGTCGGCGTGAAGACCATCGAACATCTGATGGCCGCGCTGGCCGGCATGGGCATCGACAATGCCGAGATCGACATCAACGGCGAGGAAGTGCCGGTGATGGACGGCTCCGCCGCGCCCTTCCTGTTCCTGATCGAATGCGCCGGCGTGGTCGAGCAGGACGCCCCGCGCCGCGCCATCCGCGTGCTCAAGCCGGTGGTCGTCACCGACGGCGACAAGATGGCCTCCCTGATGCCGTCCGACAGCTTCTCGGTGCGTTTCGAGATCGACTTCTCCTCGAACGCCATCAACCGCCAGGAATGCGCCCTCGATCTTTCCGAAGGGGCGTTCAAGGCCGAGATCAGCCGCGCCCGTACCTTCGGCTTCGAACAGGAAGTCTCGGCGCTGCGCTCGATGGGGCTGGCGCGCGGCGGCTCGCTGGACAATGCCGTGGTCATTTCCAGCGACGGCGAGCGTGTCCTCAACGAGGAAGGCCTGCGCTATGACGACGAATTCGTCCGCCATAAGATCCTTGATGCCGTCGGCGACCTCTATCTCGCCGGGGCGCCGCTCCTCGGCCATTTCCACGGCATCCGTTCGGGCCATGCCCTGAACAACCGCTTGCTGCGGGCCCTGTTCGCCGATGATCAGGCCTGGGAATGGGCCGATGCCGGCGAGGAGGAAGGCCGGGCGCTCGCCGCGAAAGCGATGCCGGAAGCCCTGCCTTTGGCCGCGAACGGCTGAGTCGGCAAGACATTGACCTAAAGGGTGGCTTTTCCTGCCCTCGCCGGTATGTCAATCTCTTCGAGAAGTGCTATAGTCGCGCCGCTGGGGGTGGAACCCCCGGCGGTTTTTTTGACAGCGACCCTCGCCAGCGGATGAGCATGACACGTCCTTTCCTCCCGTCTGCCGGGCGCCTGCGCGCCATGTCCCTTGCCGCCCTGCTCGTGCTGGGTGGCTGTGCTTCCTCGCCCGAAGACACCTATGTCGAGCAACCGGTCGAACAGCTTTACAACCAGGCGATGGATTACCTGGAGAATCGCGAGTTCGAACGCGCCGCCAAGGCTTTCGAGGAAGTCGAGCGCCAGCACCCCTATTCCCTCTGGGCCACCAAGGCCCAATTGATGGGCGCCTATGCGTTGTACGAGCGCAGCCAGTATGACGAAGCCATCATCGCGCTCGACCGCTTCATCCAGCTGCATCCGGGCAACCGCGACGTCGATTACGCCTATTACCTGAAGGCGCTCAGCTATTACGAGCAGATCGCCGATGTGGGCCGCGACCAGAAGATGACCGAGAACGCGCTGAAGACGCTGCAAGAGGTGGTGGACCGCTTCCCCAACTCGCAATATGCCCGCGATGCGCGCCTGAAGATCGACCTCGCCCGCGACCATCTGGCGGGTAAGGAAATGAATGTGGGGCGCTATTACCTGCGCCGGGGCCAGTATCTGGCGGCCATCAACCGCTTCCGCAACGTGGTCGATCACTACCAGACCACCAGCCACGTGCCCGAGGCCCTGCACCGCCTGATCGAAGCCTATACCGCCCTGGGTCTGGAGAAGGAAGCCATGCAGGCCGCCGCCGTGCTGGGCCATAACTATCCCGGCAGCGAATGGTATGTGGATTCCTACGGCCTCGTCACCGAGGGCGAGGCGCCGGGCGCCGCCAGGACTGGCTGGTTCAGGTCGCTGTTCTAACCACCACCGGAACGACCATGCTGCTCAGCCTGTCCATCCGCGACGTCGTGCTGATCGAAAAGCTCGACATCGCCTTCCGCGCCGGGCTTTCGGTCCTGACCGGGGAAACCGGCGCCGGCAAGTCGATCCTTCTGGATTCGCTGGGTCTGGCCCTCGGCGCGCGCGCAGATAGCGGACTCGTCCGCAAGGGGGCCAGTCAGCTTTCCGTCACCGCCGAGTTCGACCTGCCGCCGAACCATCCCGTCCGCGCCATCCTGGACGAACAGGGAATCGAGGCCGAGGACATGCTGGTGGTGCGCCGCACGGTCGGCACCGACGGCCGCTCGCGCGCCTGGGTCAACGACCAGGCCGCCAGCATCGGTCTTTTGCGCCGCATCGGCGAGGAACTGGTGGAGATCCACGGCCAGTTCGACGCCCATGGCATGATGGATTCCGCGACCCACGGCCCCGTCCTCGACGCCTTCGGCGGGTTGAACGAGGATGTGGCCGCCTTGCGCGGCGCCTTCCGCGCCTGGCGCGAGTCCCGCGACCGCCGCGAACAGGCCGAGGCCGAGCTGGCCCGTGCCCGCCTGGAAGAGGAAAGCCTGCGCTTCGCCCTGGACGAGCTCGAGACGCTCGACCCCAAGCCTGGCGAGGAAGAGGAACTGGCCGAACGCCGTTCGGTGATGATGCATGGCGAGAAGCTGCTCGAAGGCATGAATGCCGCCTTCGCCGCCCTGACCCAGAAAGGCGACGTGGAAGGCAGCCTGCGGTCGGCCATGCGGGCCCTGGAACGCATCGCCGACAAGGCCGAAGGACGCCTCGAAAGCGTCATCGCCGCCCTGGACCGTGCCGCCGTCGAAGCCGCCGAGGCCACCAACCTGCTGGAAAAAGCCTCCAGCGAGATCGACCTCGACCCGCGCCACCTGGAACAGGTGGAGGAACGCCTCTTCGCGCTGCGCTCCTGCGCCCGCAAGCACGGCACCGACGTCGATTCCCTGCCGCTTCTGCGCGACGATCTGGCCCGCCAGCTGCGTGCCCTGGAAGGCGGCGGCGAGGATATCGCCCGGCTGCGGCGCGAGGAACAGGCCGCCCGCGAAGCCTATCTGGAAGCCGCCCGCGCCCTCTCCCGCGCCCGGACCAAGGCCGCCAAGGACCTGGACAAGGCGGTCAACGGCGAGTTGAAGCCGCTGAAGCTGGACAAGGCCGATTTCCGTACCCGGGTGGAAAGCCTCGACGAAAGCCAGTGGGGCGAGACCGGACTGGACCGTGTCGCCTTCGAGGTCTCGACCAATCCCGGCGCCCCCCATGGGCCCCTGGGCAAGATCGCCTCGGGCGGTGAGTTGTCGCGCTTCATGCTGGCCCTGAAAGTGGTGCTGGCCCGCGTCGGCCATGCCGGTACCATGGTCTTCGACGAAGTGGACAGCGGCATCGGTGGCGCCACCGCCGCCGCCGTCGGCGAACGCCTAGCCCGCCTTGCCACCGACCTGCAGGTCCTGGTCGTCACCCACTCGCCGCAGGTCGCCGCCCTGGGCAGCCATCACTGGCGCGTCGCCAAGGCCGAAGTCGAAAAAGGCAAGGTCGTCACCCGCATCGAAGCCCTCTCCGACGACGAGCGGCGCGAGGAAGTGGCCCGCATGCTGGCCGGCGCCCAGATCACCGACGAAGCCCGCGCCGCCGCCGCCAGCCTGATGGTGCGGATGTAGGCCCCAAGCCGCCCGGCCAAAATCGTCACCCCCGCGAAAGCGGGGGTCCATCTTTCGGCTTACAGGGATGTGAAGCCTTCAATGCAGATGCTGCGACACCATGGATTCCCGCTTTCGCGGGAATGACGATGTAAAAGAATTTTCTTGGCCTGCCGGAGCAGCAACCTGCTGTAATTTCATCCGTGTCCCGAATAAAACCTGCCTCCTTGTTTCTCAAAGCTGCGATCTCATGACCACCGCCACCATTCCCGTCGAAGACCTTACCCTCGAACAGGCCCAAGCCGAGCTGGAACGGCTGGCGGCCGAGATCGGGCGCCATGACATCGCTTATCATGCCAAGGACGCGCCGCTGATCTCGGATGCGGAATACGACGCGCTGAAGCGGCGCAACCTCGCCATCGAGGCCCGCTATCCCGAACTGATCCGCGAGGATTCGCCCAGCCGCCGCGTCGGCGCGCCGCCCGCCGAGGGTTTCCGCAAGCATCGTCATGCCGTGCCCATGCTGTCGCTGGGCAATGCCTTCGAGGACGAGGACGTGCGCGACTTCGCCCGCTCCATCCGCGATTTCCTGAAGCTGGACGCGGAAACCGAGCTGTGCTTCGTCGGCGAGCCCAAGATCGACGGCCTGTCGGCCAGCCTGCGCTACGAGAATGGCCGCTTCGTCATCGGCGCCACGCGCGGCGACGGCACGGAAGGCGAGGACGTCACCGCCAATCTGCGCACGCTGAAGGACGTTCCCGAACGCCTGGAAGGCCCGGTTCCCGCCGTGCTGGAAGTGCGCGGCGAGGTCTATATGAGCAAGGCCGACTTCCTGGCCCTGAACGAGGCGCGCGCCGCCGCCGGCCTGCCGCTTTTCGCCAACCCGCGCAATGCCGCCGCCGGGTCCCTGCGCCAGCTCGATCCCAAGATCACCGCCGAACGCCCCTTGCGCTTCTTCGCCTATGCCTGGGGCGAGGTCTCGGAAAGCATCGCCGACACGCAATGGGGTTTCATCGAACGGCTGCAGGCCCTGGGCTTCCACACCAATCCCTTGGCCCGCCGCTGCACCGACGAGGAATCGTTGCTGGCCCTGTACCGCGAGGTGGGCGAGAAGCGCGCTTCCCTCGATTACGACATCGACGGCGTGGTCTACAAGGTGGACCGCATCGACTGGCAACAGCGCCTGGGCTTCCGCTCGCGCACGCCGCGCTGGGCCATCGCCCATAAATTCCCCGCCGAACAGGCCATGACGACGCTGAAGGACATCATCGTCCAGGTCGGCCGCACGGGCGCCCTGACGCCGGTGGCGATCCTGGAGCCGGTCAATGTCGGCGGCGTGGTGGTCGGGCGCGCCACCCTGCACAACGAAGACGAAATCGCCCGCAAGGACGTGCGCATCGGCGATACCGTCATCGTCCAGCGCGCCGGCGACGTGATCCCGCAGATCGTCGGCCCCGTCATCGAGAAACGGCCCGAAGGCGCCACGCCCTATGTCTTCCCCACGACCTGCCCGGAATGCGGCTCCCATGCCGAACGGGCCGAAGGGGAAGTCGCGCGGCGCTGCATGGGCGGCCTGACCTGCCCGGCCCAGGCCCGCGAGCGGCTGAAGCATTTCGTCTCGCGCGATGCCTTCGACATCGACGGGCTGGGCGAGAAGAATGTCGATTTCTTCTGGGAGAAGGAGATGATCCGCAGCCCGGTCGACATCTTCACGCTGCAGGAACGCGACCAGGCCGATCCCTTCCGCAAGATCAAGAATTTCGACGGCTGGGGCGACAAGAAGGTCAAGAAGCTGTTCGACGGCATCGAGGCCCGCCGCTATATCGGCCTCGACCGCTTCATCTTCGCCCTGGGTATTCCCCAGATCGGCCAGGCCACCGCCCGCCTGCTGGCCCAGCGCTATCACAGCCTGGACAACTGGAAATCCCAGATGGCCGCCGCCCAGGATCGGGATTCCGAGGCCTATGCAGAATTGCTGGCGATCAACGGCATCGGCAAGAGTATGGCCGAGGACATGCTGCGCTTCTTCGCCGAGCCCCATAACCTGGACATCCTGACGAAGCTGGAAGAACAGTTGCAGGTCGAGGATTTCGCCCTGACCGTGAGCGAATCCCCCGTCACCGGCAAGACCGTCGTCTTCACCGGCACGCTGGAAACCATGACCCGCGACGAAGCCAAGGCCCGCGCCCAAAGCCTGGGCGCCAAGGTATCCGGCTCCGTCTCGGGCAAGACCGATTACCTGATCGCCGGTGCCGACGCGGGGTCGAAAGCCAGAAAAGCACAGGAACTGGGGGTTACGGTGCTGAGCGAGCAGGAGTGGCTGGAACTGATCGGTGGGTAAGATTGCTTCCTGAGGCGGACTGGCTTACCTTCGGGTCTTTATGCTGCGGCAGGTAGATGGTTAACCTGAGTCCTTATCTGGGAGAGTCGTCAGACGAGACCCCGACAGCGCCCCCGCCCCGGCGGGAATCGGCGGCGCTCGCCCTGTTGCGGCAATTCCTCGCCAGCCTGCGCTCGACCAAGCCCGCCGCACCGGCCCAGGCCGCCACCTTGTCGGTTCTGGTCTGTCCGCTCAACAACGACGTGGAAGGCCAGGCCGCCACCAGCATCGCCGCCACCTTGGCCGGTTTCGAGGGCTTCAGCGTCCGACAGGGCGGCAAGGCGCTGAGCGTCTCGAATGTCAGGGAATTGAGCGCCTTGGCGGCGGCGGCCATGAATGCCCGGCATCTGGCGGCGGAAGAACGGGCCGATGTGCTGGTCTGGGGCGATGTGATCAATGACGGCGAATCGGCCATCCTGCGCTTCGCCGCCCCGGCCCTGCCCGAGGACGACCGTCCCGCGCCCTTCACGCCCGCCACCTGCCTGGACCTGCCGGGCGAGTTGAGCGATCCGCTGAAGCAGATGCTCTTCGCCACCATCCTGACCGCCGCCGAGCCCCAGGACGAGGCCCGCCGCCAACGCCAGCGCGAATTGCTGCCGCCGCTGGCCCAGGCCGTGACTCCCCTGGTCCAGCGTCCGCCCATGGACCTGAACATGGCCCAGCAGCGCAGCCTGCTGACCTGCTATGGCCATATCTCGGCCCTGATGAGCCTGATCGAGCCCAAGGGCGATTGGATCGACCGGGCCGTGACCGTCTTCGGCGCCGCCGTCAAGCGCATGGGCCGCCAGGACCCGCCGGTGGACGGCCAGATGCTGGAGAAATCCACGGCCTCCGCGCTGATGGCGAAGGCCGACCGCAGCAAGCAGCCCAATCACTACGAAGACGCCATCGCCGCCTATCGCCGCGTGCTGGAAAACCTGCCGCGCACCGCCATGCCGGCGGAATGGGCGGCCATGCAGAACCGCCTGGGCCTCGCCCTCTACCGCCTTGACCTGCAGACCGGCCGCACGGAATTGCTGAAGGAAGCCTTCGTCGCCTTCCAGTCGGCCCTGCAAGTCCATACGCGCGCCGAATCGCCCCAGCGCTGGGCAGAGGTAATGCACAACCTGGCCCTCGCCCTGGAAGTCTATGGCGACCAGATGAAAAGCCCCGACGTGCTGGAGAAGGCCATCGAGGCCTGCCGCCTGGTGGCCGAAGTCCGCTCGCGCGAAAGCAATCCGGTAGCCTGGGCGGCCGTGATGAACACGCTGGGCAGCGCGCTTTTCCTGCTGGACAAGCATTCCAAGGGCAGCGAGCATCTGGACGAAGCCGCCGACGCCCTGCGCCAGGCCGCCGAGATCTACACCGCCCTGGGCGCCCGCCGCCCCGCCGCCGTGGCCCAACGTAATCTCGCCCATGTGGAACGGCTGCTGGAAAGCCGCCGCGAGCGCGAGCAGAAGATCCCCGATCCCCACTGGGCCTTCATCGAGGACGAACACGAGGCACCCCCATCCTTGCCACCGGCCGAGGAACAAACCGCCCCAGCCGCCGCCTTGGACGCGGAAGGCATTCCCCTGCCCCGCGTGAAGGGCAAATTCGGACATGACGAAGGGGCCTAGCCCCCTGTGCCGGATATCTCCGCCCCTAATTCGTCATTCGCTGGGGTCTTGTCCGGTTAATCCTTTTCCCATAGCATCCCCTCTGGGATGAGGCTTACCACCAGAGGTGACTGCTAGGGCATCTTCCTTGGGGATAGCCGCGTGCAATACCTTGCCGCTCGGCCGGATATTCTGTCTCTTGCCCGTGCATGCGTGCCCAATGACCAAGACTTAAGCTCAAGCAAATCCTGGAGGACGCAGTCATGACATCAGCCTCGGACCGAGCAGAACTTCTTGATGGAAAGACCTCCCGGAATGCCTTCCAGGAGGAAGTGGCGGGACGGTTCGGCGTGTTGCCGAACTTCTTCCAGACCGCGGCGGGTGCGCCGGGGCTGATCGAGCATCTGTGGGGTTTCGCGAAATCCGCCTATCTCGACAACCCGTTGCCGTCGCTGTTCAAGGAAAGGCTATTCGTCCATCTCTCGCGCTTCTGCCCGGTGCGCTATTGCATCGTCCGGCATGTCGGCTTCCTGGTCGGCCTTGGGCGCCCGGCCGGCGACCCGGACGCGCCGCCGCATACGGTCGAACAGGTGGTCGCCCTGATGCGCCGCCCCGGCATCCTGGAAGGCGCCGAGTTGGAAGCCGTGCTTTCGCGGCTCGAATCGCAGAATGCGCCGCTTGAGATCCCGCCGCCCGAAAGCCAGGCGGAATACGACATCTTTGCAGCGGCCAGCGTCGTCTTCCTCGAACCCGCCCGCGCCCGGCGCGCGCGCGAGGCCTTGCGCAAGGCGATCGGTGAGCGCGACCTGGAATTCCTTCTCGCCTATCTCGCCTTCATCCGCACGGCCCATTACTGGACCCTGACCCATCCCGAACTGCATTATGAAGAGGACATGGACGCCCTTCTGCGGAACCACGAGGAGCTTGCCGCCCTGCTCCTCGACGATCAGGAAGGCGAACGCTGCGAGATGGGGCAGCGCCTCTATGACGAGCTCGTCCTCCTGCGCCAGGAACGGGACGACCGCGCGCAATTGCGGGCGGCCCTGGAAGAGAAGGAACGCTTCCAGAAGCACCAGCAATTGCTCATCAACGAGCTGAACCACAGGGTCAAGAACACGCTCGCGATCGTCCAGTCGCTCGCCAGCCAGACCTTGCGCGGACTGGATGTCCCGGCCGATGTGCGCGAAACCTTCACGGCCCGCCTCGTCGCGCTCGCGCGGGCGCATGATCTCCTGACGGACCAGAACTGGGAAGGTGCGGACCTGCAAACGATGATCGGCCAGATCGTCGGCCTGCATCAACCCGACGACAATTCCGGCCGCATCCGCCTGGACGGGCCTTTGGTACAGCTTGCGCCGAAGACTGCCGTCGCCATTGCCATGGCCGTTCACGAACTGGCGACCAATGCGGTCAAATACGGTTCCCTCTCGAACGACACCGGCCGCGTCGATGTCACCTGGAAGGTGACAGAGGATGGCGCTGGAAAGCGGCTGTATTTCTCCTGGCGGGAAAGCGGAGGGCCGGAAGTCGGTCAGCCGAACAGCAAGGGCTTCGGCACCCGGCTGATCGAGCGCGGCTTGTCGCTAGAATTGGGTGGGGAAGCGAAAATCCTGTTCCAGCCCGAAGGCGCAGTCTGCACGATCGATGCGCCTCTTCCCAACAGCGGGCTGGGCGGCGGGATCAAACCTTGAGTCACATTTCCTATCGCGTCCTCGTCGTCGAGGACGAAATGATGCTTGCCCTGTTGATCGAGGACATGCTGCTCGACCTCGGCCATGACGTTGTTGCCATCGCGGCAAATGTGCAGGATGCGGCCGCATTGGCCCGGGAAGCCAGTTTCGATCTCGCTCTCCTCGACGTGAACCTGAACGGCGAGGAGAGCTTTCCCGTGGCGGAGATCCTGCTCGAGCGCAACATCCCCTTCCTGTTCGCCACCGCCTATGGTTCATCTGTCCTGAGAGGCAGGTTTCCGGGCTCCCTGGTCCTGGGGAAACCCTTCAAGACCGAGGATCTGGGGCACGCCCTGATGCAGGTGCAGGAATCACGGTAAGGCTCGGCAGGCCTGCCGGGTCACCCCTCCGCCAGTTCCTTCAGCCGGTCGCCTGAAATCCGGCAGGAATACCATTCCTCCAGGCGCTCCAGCCCCATCCGGGCGTAGAAGTCCTGTGCGCCGGTGTTCCAGTCCAGCACGTCGAGGTCCAGCCGGGTACAGCCGCGCCTGACGGCCTGGGCGGCCACCGCCTTCAGCAAGGCTGCGCCGATGCCGCTGCGGCGGGCCTCGGGACGCACCCACAGGTCATGGATCATCACGCCGCTGCGTCCCTGCCAGCTCGACCAGGTGGGAAAGAACAGGATATAGCCCGCCGCCTGCCCCTCTTTTTCTGCGATCAGCGCCTCGAAGCGGGGATGGTCGCCGAAGCCGTCGCGCAGGATGTCCTGTTCTGTGGCCTTGACGGGTTCCGCAGCACGTTCAAACTGGGCCAGTTCGCCGATCATCCTCAACAGCAACCCGGCATCCTCGGGCCGGGCGGGACGGATGGTGACGGCGGGGGCCATGGCGGGCTCCGGAAAGGAAAAAGAGAAGGACGGGTGGACATAGTGCGATCGGCAGGCCTGCTTGGCAATGACGGAGAAAGGCATCCATGCCGGCCCGCATCGTAAGGCGCCTGCGCCTGTGGCGGCGCGAGGATCACCTGCGTCTTGCCCTGCTCGCCCTGGCGGTCGGTCTGGTGGTGGGCGTGGCGGTCATCCTGTTCCGCGAGGCCATTGCCCTGCTGGAACAGGTCTTCTTTCATTCCGGCGCCGAGGATCTGGCGGGCAGCGCCGCGCTGCTGCCGATGTGGCGCCTGCTGCTGGTGCCGACCCTGGGCGGACTGGCGGTCGGCCTGCTGGTCCATTTCACCATGCCCGGCGGACGCCCCCAGGGGGTCGCCCATGTGATCGAGGCCGGTGCCTTGCACGGCGGGCGCATGCGGCTGGGTACAGGCCTCAGCATGGCCGTGGCCAGCGCCCTGTCGATCGGCGTCGGCGCCTCGGTGGGGCGCGAGGGGCCGGCGGTGCATCTGGGCGGTGCCGTCTCGGGCTGGCTCTCGGGCCGGTTGGGGCTGAACCGCCGCCAGGCCCGCACCTTGCTCGGCTGCGGCGTGGCCGCCGCCGTGGCGGCATCCTTCAACGCCCCCATCGCCGGAGCCTTGTTCGCCCATGAAGTGGTGGTCGGCCATTACGCCCTGACCGCCTTCGGCCCGATCGTCATCGCCAGTGTCGCGGCAACCATCCTGGCCCGGCTGTGGTTCGGTTCCCAGCCGGAATACCTGCCGCCGCCGATGGAGGTCACCTCCTTCCTCGAATTTCCCGCCTTCGTCGGACTGGGCCTGATCGCGGGCCTTGCCGCCATCCTGTTCGTGCGCAGCGTCACCGCCGTCGAGGACGGGTGGGAACGCCTGCGCACGCCTTACTGGCTGCGCCCCATGTTCGGCGGACTGGCGGTGGGCAGTCTGGCCCTGTTCTTTCCCCAGGTCCTCGGGGTCGGCCATGAACTGACGGCCCAGGCGCTTTCCGGAGGCATGGCCTTCTGGCTGCTGATGGCGCTGCTCGTGGCGAAGCTGCTGGCGACGGCGGCCAGCCTGGGATCGGGTTTCGGCGGCGGCGTCTTCTCGCCCGCCTTGGCGCTGGGGGCCCTGCTGGGCGGCGCCTATGGCGTCTTCGCCACCGCGATCTTCCCCGATTTGTCCTCCGGCCCCGCCGCCTATGCTTTCGTCGGCATGGGCGCGATGGCCGCCGCCGTGCTGGGCGCGCCCATCTCGACCATCCTGATGGTCTACGAACTGACCGGGAATTACGCCCTATCCATCGCCGTGATGGTCGCCTGCGTGCTGGCGTCGGTGGTCATGGCAAGGCTGCATGGACGGTCCTTCTTCCATTTGCAGCTGGCACGGCGCGGCCTGGACCTGCTGCGCGGCCAGGAAACGCGGCTGCTATGCTCGATCCCCGTCGGATATGTGATGAAACCCTGTGCGCCGGTCGCCCCCGACACCGCCCTGCCGGAACTGCGTGAACGCCTGCGCCATGTGCCTTATGCCGAGCTTTTCGTCACCACCGAGACCGGCCGGTTGACCGGCTGCATCACCCATGCCGATTTGCCCGACCAGGACGGCGATGCCGTCGCCGATGCCATCGCCCGCCCCAATCCCCCCGTGGTCGCGGCCACCGACCATCTGGGACAGGCGCTGAACCTGATGCTGTCGACCGGCGAAGAACATCTGGCCGTGATCGACAGCCACGAAACCCGCCGTCTGGTCGGCTGCATTCACGAATCCGACGTGCTGATCGCCTATACCCGCGCTTTGGTCCGCCAGCGTGCGGAAGACCGGGGCGAGCGCCACGGGCATTCGCCTATTTGACCCCTTACCAGGCCATCCAGCCCGCCGCCCAGAGCCATAGGGCGGCCAAAGCCATGGAAAGCAGCGTCATGGGAATCCCGCAGCGGGCATGGTCGGCAAAACCCAGCCGCACCCCGACGCTGGCGGCACGCTCGACGATGATGATATTGGCCAAGCTGCCGACGATCAGCAGATTGCCCGCCAAGGTGGACAGCACCGCCAGGGCATAAAGCGCGCCCTCGCCGGGATCGGTCCACACCGAAAGCAGCAGCATCACCGCCGGGACGTTGCCGATGGAATTGCTGGCGGCCAGCATCAGCGGCCCCAGCACCATCAGCCGGTCGGGCAGCCACCCCGCAGCCGTCAGCCAGTCCACCCCGTCCTGCGCCAGCCCGGTGGCGGCAAAAGCGCCGGTGACGATGAACAGGCAGGCGAACAGCACCAAAAGATGCCAGTCCACCGCCCCCAGCATGTCGCGGCTGGCAAGACGGCGGCTGGCCAGCAGGAAACCAGCCACCACCAGGGCGCCGATCTCATGAGGGAGATCGGTGGTGAAAAGGAAGGCCAGGACCAGCACCGCCGCAACGCCCTTGGCCGTCTGCCAGCGATCCGGCACGGGCGGCGGCCCGGCATCCGCCCCGGGCGGAACAGCGCGCAAGGCATCGCGCCAGACCCAGCGCACCACGCCATAGGCCACCGCCATGCCGATCACGGCGGGCGGCGCGCAGGCAAGCAGGAAGCGCCAGAAATCCAGCCCGCCCGTCTGGCCGATCAGGATATTCTGCGGATTGCCGATGATCGTCGCGGCGCTGCCCGCATTGCATCCTCCCGCCAGCCCGATCAGGAAGGGGCGCGGATCGAGGCCGCGCCGCCGGATGCCCTCGGCAATGATGGGGGCCATGGCAAAGGCGATGATGTCATTGGCCAGCACCGCCGAAAGCAGCCCCGACACCCCGACCGTCAGGGCCAGCAGCGCAGCGGGCGAAACGGCGGCGGAGGTGATGCGCGCGGCGACGGCGCGGTAGAAACCGGCGGCGGCGAACTGGGCCGAGACGATCATCAGGGCGAACAGCAGCAGCAAGGTCGGCAGGTCGATGGCCGCCCCCATGCTGCCGACCTCGATCCGGCCCAAGGCCAGCAGGGCGACCACGGCCAGCAGCGCCATGCCCGTGCGGTCGATCTTCAACCCCGGCATCCGGCCCAAGGCCATGCCGATATAGGTGAAGACGAAGGCGCCGAGAATTGCACTATCCATGGCCGGCGGTGATAGCCTGCGGCCGATGTTCCGGCAATGTCCAATTTTTCGGATGAGCCCGGCGTTCTTCATGCCTATAGTGCAGCCCATGTCCAATCCCTTCGAATTCGACGACGAACCGCCCTTTCCGACCGAACGGCCGCAGATGCCCGTTTCTTCGCCTTGGCTGGAGGGGCTGAACCCGGAACAGCGCCAGGCTGTCGAGACGACGCAAGGGCCGGTCCTGGTCCTTTCCGGCGCAGGCACCGGCAAGACCCGCGTGCTGACCACCCGGCTGGCCCATATCCTGACGCTGCGCCTGGCCCAGCCCTGGCAATGCCTGGCGGTGACCTTCACCAACAAGGCCGCGCGGGAAATGCGCGAGCGCGTGGCGGGCATGATCGGCCCCATGGCCGAAAGCATCTGGCTGGGCACCTTCCACGCCCTGGGCGTGCGCATCCTGCGCCGTCATGCCGAGGCGGTGGGGCTGAAGTCGAATTTCACCATCCTCGATACGGACGACCAGATGCGCCTGCTCAAGCAGGTGATGGAAGCCGAACATATCGACACCAAGAAATGGCCCGCCCAAGGGCTGATGGGCGTGATCCAGCGCTGGAAGGACCGGGGCTTCACGCCGCAGACGGTGACGGCGGAAGAGAAGTCGGATTTCGCCAACGGCCGCGCCCTGGCACTGTACGAGCAATATCAGGAACGGCTGAAGACGCTGAACGCCTGCGACTTCGGCGACCTGCTGCTGCATTGCCTGACCATCTTCCGCAACCCGGACAACCGCGACATCCTGGCCGAATACCAGGAACAGTTCCGTTACATCCTGGTGGACGAATACCAGGACACCAACGTCTCGCAATATCTGTGGCTGCGCCTGCTGGCCCAGAAGCACAAGAACATCTGCTGCGTCGGCGACGACGACCAGTCGATCTATTCCTGGCGCGGGGCCGAGGTCGGCAACATCCTGCGTTTCGAGCATGATTTCCCCGGCGCGACCATCGTCCGGCTGGAACGCAACTACCGCTCGACGCCCACCATCCTGGCCGCCGCCTCGCATCTGATCTCCCACAACCAGGGCCGCCTGGGCAAGACCCTGCGCCCGGGCCTTCAGGGCCAGGAGGGCGAGAAGATCCGCATCCACAACACCTATGACGCCGAGCAGGAAGCGCGCATGGTGGTGGACGAGATCGAGGCCTTGCAGCGCAAGGGCCATGCCCTGTCCAGCATGGCGATCCTGGTCCGCGCCGGTTTCCAGACCCGCGAGTTCGAAGAACGCCTGATCACCACCGGCGTGCCCTATCGCGTGATCGGCGGCCAGCGTTTCTACGAGCGTTTGGAAATCCGCGACGCCATGGCCTATCTGCGCCTGATCGTGCAGCCCGACGACGCCCTGGCCTTCGAGCGCGTGGTCAACACGCCCAAGCGCGGCCTGGGCGATGCCACGCTTCAAGTGCTGCACATGGCCTCGCGCGCCATGCAGGTGGGGCTGTTCGAGGCCGCCCGCCGGGTGGTCGAGACGGACGAGTTGAAGCCCAAGCCGCGCGCCACCCTGGCCCGCTTCGTCAACGACGTCATCCGCTGGCGCTCGCTGCTCGACGCCATGCCCCATTCCGAACTGGCCGCGACCGTGCTCGACGAGAGCGGCTATACCGAGATGTGGCAGAAGGACAAGTCCCCCGAAGCCCCCGGCCGCCTGGAAAACCTGAAGGAACTGGTTTCGGCGCTGGAGGAATATGAAAGCCTGCAGGCCTTCCTCGAACATGTCGCCCTGGTCATGGAGAACGACGAGAAGGCCGAACAGGACCGCGTCTCCATCATGACCCTGCATGCCGCCAAGGGGCTGGAATTCGACAATGTCTTCCTGCCCGGCTGGGAGGAAGGCGTCTTCCCCCATCAGCGCGCCATGGACGAGGGCGGCAACCAGGGCCTGGAGGAAGAACGCCGCCTGGCCTATGTCGGCCTGACGCGGGCCCGCAAGCATGTGATGATCACCACCGCCGACCGGCGGCGCATCTACAACCAGTGGCAAAGCACCATGCCCTCGCGTTTCCTCATGGAACTGCCCGAGGAAGCGGTCGAGCGCACCGCCGAACATGGCCTTGCCAACGCCCAATCCATGGATTGGGGCTATGGCGGGGGCGGCTTCGGCAATGATTTCGTCGGCGGCGGCTATGGCCCGCGCTGGCAGAACCGCCAGCCGCCGGTGATCGAGGCGACGTCGTGGAAGGTCAAGACCGCCGCTCCGACGGGCGGATTCCAGCCGGGCGACCGCGTCTTCCACCAGAAATTCGGCCACGGTACCGTCGAAGCGGTGGAGGCCGGAAAGCTGACGGTGGCGTTTGACAAGGCCGGAGTGAAGAAAGTAATGGACAGCTTCGTCAGCGCCTCGTGACCTGACGACCGCCCGCGACTCTTGCAAGGTTACCGAAATGAAGAAGCCCGTGCCCGAAATCTGGCGCATCCAGGTCACCGCCCCGGTCGAAGCGCTGGATGCCTTCGAGGAGGCGCTGGAACGCCATGCCGATGCCGTCACCTGGTTCATGGACGACGATATCGGCACCGATGACGGGGAGTTCGAAGGCACGTGGTCGCTTCAGGCCTATTCCCGCACGCCGCCCGACCGCGCCGCCATCATCGCCGATCTGTCCCTGGCGGCGACGGTCAGCGGCGCGGACCTGCCGGAACTGGACATCGCCAAGGTGCCCGACATGGATTGGGTCGCCGAGACGCTGCGCAACTTCCCGCCCATCGATGCCGGACGCTTCTATGTCTACGGCTCCCATTGGGAAGGCGGGCCGCCGCAGGGGCGCACCGGCCTGCTGGTGGATGCCGGCACCGCCTTCGGCTCGGGCGAACACGCCACCACGCGGGGCTGCCTACTGGCCCTGGACGGGCTGGCCAAGTCGCACCGCTTCACCCGCCCGCTCGATCTGGGCTGCGGTTCGGGCATCCTGGCGCTCGCCGTCGCCAAGACTTGGCCGGTCCAGGTGCTGGCCGCGGATATCGACCCGGAATCGGTACGCGTGACCCGCGTCAACGGCCGCCGCAACGGCGTTCCCTCGCGCATCAAGGCGGTGGTCAGCAACGGCTACCGCAACCCGGCGATCAAACGCCAGGGACCCTACGACCTGATCTGCGCCAATATCCTGGCCCGCCCCCTGACCTGGCTGGCGCCCCAGCTTGGCCGTCACATCGCGCCGGGCGGCATCGCCGTCCTGTCGGGCCTGCTGACCCGCCATGAACGCATGGTCATCAATGCCCATCGCCGCCAGGGCCTGCGCCTTCTGCGTCGCATCCGGATAGGCGAATGGAGCACTTTGGTGTTGCAGGCCTAAGTCCCGTCTTGACCGTTCCCCGCCCGGTTCGCATCTGCAAGGATGCAGCCCGGGCGGGATCATGACCGACAAGACATTCGTAAAGCACGAACGCGCGATCATCGAACGCGAGCATGGCAAGGGCGGCCCTTTCGTCGCCGCCGTCGATCATACGCGCATGCCCATGATCCTGACGGACGCGCAGAGCGACGACCGCATCATCTTCGCCAATGCGGCTTTCGTGGAATTGCTGGGCTACAGGGCCGAAGAAGTCCTGGAAAAGCCCTGGTACGATTTCACAGCCGAAGGCCCCTCCTCTCCCCGTGCCCAGCAATACCGCCGCGAAATGGAGGAAGGGCTGCATATCGACGGCCAGATCGAACTCCGCAAGGCGGACGGCACGGTCATCTGCGCCGCCTTTCACGGCTCGCCGATCCAGGACAATGTCGGCCAGCGCAAGCACCATTTCATTTCCGTGCTGGACATGACCAAGCAGGTGCAGATGGAGAAGGAATTACGCTCCATCCAGGCCGATCTCGAAAAGCGCGTCCACGAGCGCACGCAAGAGCTGGAAGCCGCCCTGGAACAGCGCGACCTGCTGATGAAGGAGGTCAACCACCGGGTCAAGAACAGCCTGCAACTGGCGGCGTCCCTGCTGATGCTGCAGGCGCAGCTGCATGAAGACGAGAAGGTGCGGGAAGGCTTCCGCGAGGTGCAATACCGCTTCGACGCCCTGGCGCGCATCCATGAATTGCTCTATCGCACGCCGGACCCCCAGCACCTGGACATTTCGGAATATCTGCACACGCTACTCGGAACGCTGGCCGAGGCCTTTCCCCAGACCAGCGGCCGGGTGTGCATGACTGTCGAGGCGGCCCTGCTGAATGTCGAGATCGAGCAGGCCATCCCCCTGGCCCTGATCGTCAACGAACTGGTCACCAACGCCTTCAAGCATGCCTTCGCCCAGGCCCAGCAGGGAAACCTGCTGGTCTCCCTGGAACCGGCGGGCAATGGCTGGGGCCGGCTGACGGTGCAGGATGACGGCGCCGGCATGAACGAAGGCACCGCCCGCAGCAACAGCCTGGGGCTGAAGCTGGTCCGTTCCCTGACGGGCCAGATCAGGGGCAAGCTGGAAATCACCAGCAAGATCGGCCACGGCACCCGCTTCCAGATCGACTTCCCCCAGAAAAACGACTGAGGCGCAGGACGGGCCGTTCCTGCGCCTCAGCCCCTGCCCCGCCCGTACCGGACGGGGCAGTCACCTGCTTGGCCTTTACACCGCTTCCGAGGCCACCAGCCCCAGGCGGCGGGCGACGCCTTCCCCATAGGCCGGGTCGGCCTTGGTGAAGTGGCCGATCTGGCGCAGAGCGATCTCGCGCGGCACGGTGCGCATCGCGGCGGCGATATTGTCCATCAGCCGCTGGCGCTCGGCCTCGCTCAGCAGGCGGAAGAGCGCGCCCGCCTGGCTGTAATCGTCATTGCCCGCGCGATGGTCGTAGCGGTCGGCCGGTCCCTGGAGCGGCAAAGGCGGTTCCTTCACGCTGGGGTCCTCGACCGGCCCGCCGAAGCTGTTGGGCTCGTAATTCACGCTGCCGCCGCCATTGCCGTCGAAGCGCATGGCGCCGTCGCGGTGGTAGGAATGGACCGGGCAGCGCGGCTTGTTGACCGGCAGCGCGGCATGGTTGATGCCCAGGCGGTAGCGCTGCGCGTCGGCATAGGAGAAGACGCGGAATTGCAGCATCTTGTCCGGGCTGTGGCCGATGCCGGGCACCACATTGGCCGGCGAGAAGGCCGCCTGCTCCACCTCGGCGTGATAGTTCTCGGGGTTCCGGTTCAGTTCCAGCACGCCCACTTCGATCAGCGGGAAGTCGCCATGCGGCCAGACCTTGGTCAGGTCGAAGGGATCGAAGGGGGTCTGCGCCGCCTGCTCTTCCGTCATGACCTGGATGCACATGCGCCATTTCGGGAAATCGCCCTTCTCGATGGCCTCGAACAGGTCGCGCTGGTGGCTTTCGCGGTCTTCGGCGATCACCTGCCCGGCCTCGTGCGGGCTCATGTTCTCGATACCCTGCATGGACTTGAAGTGGAACTTCACCCAGACCCTCTCGCCCGCGGCATTGATCAGGCTATAGGTATGCGAGCCGAAGCCGTGCATCTGGCGGTAGTTCCGGGGCAGGCCGCGATCCGAGAACAGGATCGTCACCTGATGCAGGCTTTCCGGCGACAGCGACCAGAAATCCCACATGGCGGTCGGATTGCGCAGATTGGTCTTGGGATCGCGCTTCTGCGTATGGATGAAGTCGGGGAACTTGTAGGGATCGCGGACGAAGAAGACCGGGGTGTTGTTGCCCACCAGGTCCCAGTTGCCTTCCTCGGTGTAGAACTTCACCGAGAAGCCGCGCACGTCGCGTTCGGCATCCGCCGCGCCGCGTTCCCCGGCCACGGTCGAGAAGCGCAGGAAGAGGTCGGTCTTGCGGCCGATACCGTAGAAGACCTTGGCCTTGCTGTAGCGGGTGATGTCCCCGGTGATGGTCAGGGTGCCATAGGCGCCCGAGCCCTTGGCATGGACCACGCGCTCCGGCAGGCGCTCGCGGTTGAAATGGGCGTGCTTCTCGAACAGCTGCCAGTCCTGGACCAGCAGCGGCCCGCGCGGACCGGCGGTCAGGCTGTTCTGGTTGTCCCCCACGGGGATCCCGGCGGCGGTGGTCAGGGTCGGACGCTTGTTTGACATGATGTTCTCCTGGCCTGGTATGGCGTGTCTTGCCAAAAAACCATAATCCAGGAAGGTGTTATTCCGAAAACTGATAATCCAAGTGATTTATATCGATAAAATCGATCACTCTTGCGGCACGGGCCTCTTCTGGCCGTCTTCGGTGATGGCGACGAAGGTGAAGACCCCTTCCGTCGCCTTGAAGTGCGTCGTCGTGTCCTGCCGCCGCACCCAGGCTTCCACCACATAAGTCAGAGAGGTCCGCCCCACCTTCAGCAGGCGGCTGTAGCAGCTGACCTCGTCGCCGACGAAGACGCGCTGGTGGAAGGCCATGCGCTCGACCCCCACCGTGGCCACCCGCCCCTTCGCCCGGACTCGCGCGGCCGTGCCGCCGGCCAGATCCATCTGGCTCAGCAGCCAGCCACCGAAGATATCGCCGGAGGGATTGGTATCGGCAGGCATGGCAATGCTCCGCAGGGACAATTCGCCATGCGGCACATCATCGGACTCGGACATGCAATTCCCCTTTCGTTCTGGTATAAGGGACGTCTTCGGAGCCGTCCCCGGATGCGCTTGCGAAGCCGCAACCCCGCTCTATAATGCCTTGCATGTCCGATTTATTCCAACAGCTCTCCCCCAAGAGCACCGAGTACTCCGCCAAGGATATCGAAGTCCTTGAAGGCCTTGAACCCGTGCGCCGCCGCCCCGGCATGTATATCGGCGGCACCGACGAACGCGCCCTGCACCATCTGGTCGCGGAAGTCCTGGACAATGCCATGGACGAAGCCGTCGCCGGTCATGCCACCTGGATCGACCTGGAGATGCATGCCGACGGTTCGGTGACGGTGCGCGACAACGGCCGCGGCATCCCCATCGACCCGCATCCGAAATATCCCGATAAGTCGGCGCTGGAGGTCATCCTGACCACGCTGCATTCGGGCGGCAAGTTCGGCGGCGATGCCTACAAGGTTTCGGGCGGCCTGCACGGCGTCGGCTCGTCGGTGGTCAATGCCCTGTCCGACCGTTTCGTGGTCGAGGTGGCGCGCGACCGCCAGCTGTGGCGCCAGGAATATGCGCGGGGCACGCCGCTGACCAAGCTGACCCTGGTCGGCCCGGTGCAGAACCGGCGCGGCACCACCATCACCTTCCATCCCGACCCCGAGATCTTCGGCGCGCGGATGACCCTGCGGGCGCCGACACTGTTCCGAATGGCCCGTTCCAAGGCCTATCTGTTCCGCGGCGTGCAGATCCGCTGGTCCTGCGACGAATCGCTGGTCAAGGACAGCGACCTGACGCCGACCAGCGCGACCCTGCACTTCCCCAACGGCCTGAAGGACTTCCTCAGCCACACGCTGAAGGACCGCGCCCTGATCACGGCGGACGTCTTCGCCGGTACCACCGACCTGGCCGACGACATGGGGCAGGTGGAATGGGCCTTGTGCTGGCCGGACGACGACGAAGGCTTCATCAATACCTATTGCAACACCGTCCCCACTCCCGAGGGCGGCACCCATGAACAGGGTCTGCGCGCGGCGCTGACCAAGGGGCTGCGTGCCTATGGCGAGATGGTCAGCAATCGCCGCGCCGCACAGATCACCCCCGACGACGTGATGGGCGGCGCCTGCATCCTACTCTCGCTGTTCATCCGCGAACCGCAATTCCAGGGCCAGACCAAGGAAAAGCTGGCCAGTCCGGAAGCGGCGCGCCTGGTCGAGAATGCCCTGAAGGATCATTTCGACCACTGGCTGTCGGGCGACGTCAACTCGGCCAAGGCGCTGCTGGACCGCATCGTCGAGAAGGCCGACGAACGCCTGCGCCGCAAGCAGGCCAAGGAGACCAACCGCAAGAGCGCCACGCGCCGCCTGCGCCTGCCCGGCAAGCTGGCGGACTGCACCCGCACCACCGCCCAAGGCACCGAACTCTTCCTGGTCGAGGGCGATTCAGCCGGCGGCTCGGCCAAGCAGGGCCGCAACCGCGAGACCCAGGCCATCCTTCCCTTGCGCGGCAAGATCCTGAACGTCGCCTCGGCCTCGGCCGACAAGCTGCGCGGCAACCAGGAACTGCGCGACCTGATGGAAGCGCTGGGCTGCGGCATCCGCGAGCAATATGACGAGGAAAAGCTGCGCTACGATAAGGTCATCATCATGACCGACGCCGATGTGGACGGTGCCCATATCGCCTCGCTGCTGATGACCTATTTCTACCAGGAAATGCCCAAGCTGATCGAGAACGGGCATCTCTATCTTGCCATGCCGCCCCTCTACCGCATCGCCGCCGGCGGCACCGCCGTCTATGCCCGCGACGACAAGCACAAGGAGGAGCTGCTGCGCACCACCTTCAAGAACAAGAAGGTCGAGATCAGCCGCTTCAAAGGCTTGGGTGAGATGCCTCCGGCACAGCTCAAGGAAACCACCATGGATCCGGCCAACCGCACGCTGCTGCGCGTGGTCGTGCCCCATGGCCGCACCGAGGAAGACCACGAAGACGCCCAGGACACGGCGCGCCTGGTCGAAAGCCTGATGGGGCGCCGCCCCGAATTGCGCTTCCGCTTCATTCAGGAGCGGGCGAAATTCGTCAAGGACGAGTTGGACGTGTAAGAAAAAAAGCGGAGGTTTTTGGCCTCCGCTTTTTTAATGTTCTATGAGACACAGATGAACACAGATAGACACAGATAAAAAAATCTCCTGCCGCGCAGCGGCATTAAAAGCATCTGTGTTCATCTGTTTCTTAAAAAAAACATATCCTCTATTGCTCCCCGCGCTGGATACGGCGCCACCGGGCGACGTTGCGGTTGTGCTGTTCCAGCGTCTCGGCAAAGGCGTGGCCGCCGGTGCCGTCGGCGACGAAGAACAGGTCCCTGGTCTTCGCCGGGTTCAGCACGGCCTGGAGCGAGGCCCGGCCGGGATTGGCGATGGGCGTCGCCGGCAAGGCCGGGATGGTATAGGTGTTCCATTCGTGATGGACGGTCAGGTCGCGGCGGGTCAGCGGCCGGTCGATGACGCCCAGCCCCTCCGACATACCGTAGATGACCGTCGGATCGGATTGCAGGGGCATGCCCCGGCGCAGGCGGTTGATGAAGACCCCCGCCACGCGCGGACGTTCGGCGGCGATGCTGGTTTCCCGCTCCACCACCGAGGCAAGGATGACGGCCTCTTCCTTGCTGCGCAGCGGCAGGTCGGGCTGGCGGCTTTCCCACAATTCGTCCAGGGTGCGGGTCATCGCGTCGCGCATGCGCTGGATCACGGATTCGCGGCTGTCGCCCCGGGTGAAGTGATAGGTCTCGGGCAGCAGGCTGCCTTCCGGGATTTCGCTGCTGATCTCGCCTGACAAGGCCTCGTTCTGGCGCAGCAGTTCGATCACCTGACGCACCGTCAACCCTTCCGGCACCGTCAGGCGATGCACCACCGTCTGGCCTTCCGTCAGGATCTGCATGGCCCCGCGCGGGCTGACATGGGCGGGAAAGGCGAATTCACCGGCCCTCAGCCGCCCCGCTTCCCCCGTCAGCTTGACGCCGATCTTGAACAGCAGGGCATCCTCGATCACCCCCTGCTCTTCCAGCAGGCGGGCAATACCGTCCACGCCACTGCCGCGCGGCACGATAACGGCCCGCTCCTCGGGCAAGGGACCGGGCGAGACGAAGCGCTGCTGCGCCTGCCAGGCCACAAACGCAACCGCCGCGCCGGTCAGGACCAGCGCGGCGGCAAGCAAGGAAAGAATTTTCCTCATCGGCCGGTCTTACGTCGCCCGGCGGAAAACCAGCGACGCATTAGTGCCGCCGAACCCGAAGGAATTCGACAGCGCCACATCGACCTTCCGCTCCTTGGCCTGATGCGGCACCAGGTCGATGTCGCAGCCTTCGGAGGGATTATCCAGGTTCAGCGTGGGCGGAACCACGTTGTTCCGGATCGCCAGGATCGAGTAGATCGCCTCGACCGCACCGGCGGCACCCAGCAGGTGGCCGATGGCGGATTTGGTCGAGGACATGCTGAGCTTGTAGGCGTGGTCGCCGAACAGGCGCTTGACGGCACCCAGTTCGATTTCATCGCCCAGCGGCGTCGAGGTGCCGTGGGCATTGACGTAATCCACGTCCTCGGGATTCAGGCCGGCCCGCTTCAGCGCATTGCGCATGGCGCGGAAACCGCCATTACCGTCCTCGGCCGGGGCGGTGATGTGATAGGCATCGCCCGACATGCCGTAACCGACGACTTCGGCATAGATCTTGGCGCCGCGCTTCTTAGCATGCTCGTATTCCTCGAGCACCACCACGCCCGAGCCTTCGCCCATGACGAAGCCGTCACGATCCTTGTCCCAGGGGCGCGAGCCCTTGGTCGGGGTATCGTTGAAGCCGGTGGAGAGAGCCTTGGCGGCGGCGAAACCGGCGATCCCGAGGCGGCAGACGGCAGCTTCGGCGCCGCCCGCGATCATCACATCGGCATCACCCAGCATCACCAGGCGCGCGGCATCGCCGATGGCATGCGCACCGGTCGAGCAGGCCGTGACCACGGAATGGTTCGGACCCTTGAAGCCGTAGCGGATCGACACATGGCCGGAGGCCAGGTTGATCAGGCTGGCCGGGATGAAGAAGGGGCTGACCTTGCGCGGACCACCCGTCTCCAGTGTGACGGACGTGTTGGCGATGGAGGGCAAGCCGCCGATCCCCGATCCGATCATCACGCCGGTATTCTCGCGGTCTTCCTCGCTTTCGGGATTCCATCCGGAATCCTCGATCGCCTCGGCAGCCGCAGCGATGGCATAGACGATGAACTCGTCCATGCGGCGGCGGTCCTTCGTACTGACGAAGGCTTCGGCGTTGAAGAGGTGACCGCCCTCGCCCTTCGGCACCAGACCGGCGATCTTCGCCGGAAGGTCCGAGGTATCGAAGCTATCGATGGCCCGAAGACCGGACTCGCCGGCGGTCAGGCGTTGCCAGTTGGCGGAAACGCCGCAACCGAGCGGCGTCACCATCCCCAAACCGGTGACGACAACACGTCTCATAGAAAAAGGCCCTGGTGCTTCACTACGACAGTCAGTCGGCGGCCGGCCGAAGCCGGCGCCAAACCTTTAGGACTGGTGCGACTCGATGAAGTCGATGGCGTCCTTGACGGTCAGGATCTTTTCCGCGGCGTCATCCGGGATTTCGCAGCCGAACTCTTCCTCGAAAGCCATGACCAGTTCGACGGTATCAAGGCTGTCGGCGCCCAGGTCGTCGATGAAGCTCGCATTCTCGGTCACCTTGGCTTCTTCGACGCCCAGATGCTCGACGACGATCTTCTTAACCCGCTCAGCGACGTCACTCATTTCTGAATATTCCCTTGGAAGTTTTCATCTCTTGCTGGCGACCCAGGCAAAGCGGCGCCAACGCCGCCCCTGATCCGGCAAAAAGTGGCGTTTCCTAACACACTTTTCCGCCGTTGCCTAGCGCTAGGGGACAAGGCTCTCGCAGAGAGCCCTCAGATCATCGCCATTCCGCCGTTCACATGCAGCGTCTGGCCGGTCACATAGGCCGCTTCGTCGCTCGCCAGATAAGTCACGGCGGCAGCGATTTCGCGCACGTCCCCCATGCGCCCGGCGGGGATGCCGGCCAGCAGGCGGGCCTTCTGCTCGTCATTCAGAGCATCGGTCATGGCCGAGGTGATGAAGCCCGGCGCCACGCAATTGACCGTGATGCCGCGCGAGGCGACTTCCTGGGCCAGCGACTTGGACATGCCGATCATGCCGGCCTTGGAGGCGGCATAGTTCACCTGCCCGGGATTGCCGGTAACGCCGACGATCGAGGTGATGTTGACGATGCGGCCGAAGCGGCGCTTCATCATGCCCTTGACGGCGGCGCGGCAGAGGCGGAAGGCGGCCGTCAGATTGACGTCCAGCACGCTCTGCCAGTCCTCGTCCTTCATGCGCAGCACCAGGCCGTCGCGGGTCAGGCCGGCATTGTTGACCAGGATGTCGAGCGACCCCAGGGCCGCCTCGGCGTCCTTGGCCAACTGCTCGACCGAGGCCGGATCGGACAGGTTGGCGACGACCACATGGACGCGCTCGCCGCCCAGTTCGGCAGCCATGGCCTCCAGGGCTTCCTTGCGGGTGCCCGACAGGGCGACGGTGGCGCCCTGGGCGTGCAGGGCGCGGGCAATGGCCCCGCCGATGCCGCCCGAGGCGCCGGTAACGAGGGCCGTCCGGCCGGTGAGCTCGAACATGCGGATCTTCTCCCCCTACTATTGAATCACAGAGACTTCAGAAAGGCTTCGATATCGGCCGGCGTGTTCAGCGCCTGGGCCGTCATCTCCTTATCGATACGCTTGGCGAGGCCGGTCAGCACCTTGCCCGCGCCCGCTTCCACCAAATTCGTCACGCCCAGATCCTTCATCGCGAGCACGCATTCGCGCCAGCGCACGGTCCCGGTCACCTGGGCGACGAGCAGGCGGCGGATCTCATCGGGCTCCTGCACCGGCGAGGCGGTCACATTGGCCATCACCGGCACCACCGGCGCCTTCATGGCGACCTGGGCCAGGGCTTCCTGCATGACCCGCGCGGCGGGCTCCATCAATCCGCAATGGAAGGGGGCGGAGACGGGCAGCAGCACCGACCGCTTGGCGCCGCGCTCGGCGGCCAGGGCGATGGCACGCTCGACGGCGGCCTTGTGGCCCGACACCACCACCTGACCCGGCGCGTTGTCGTTGGCGGCCTGGCAGATGTCGTTGGCGCTCGAAGCGGCCTCGGCCACTTCCTGCGCGGCATCCAGATCCAGGCCCAGCAACGCGGCCATGGCGCCCTCGCCCACCGGCACGGCCTTCTGCATGGCTTGACCGCGGGTCTTCAGCAAGCGGGCGGCATCGGCGATGGTGAAGGTACCGGCGGCAGCCAGGGCGGAATATTCGCCCAGGGAATGACCGGCCACATAGGCCACCTGCGCGCCCAGGTCGAAACCGCCCTCGCTTTCCAACACGCGGATCACCGCCATGCTGACCGCCATCAGCGCGGGCTGGGCGTTCTCGGTCAGGGTCAGCTCGCCTTCGGGGCCTTCGAACATCAGGCGCGAGAGTTTCTGCCCCAGCGCATCGTCCACCTCTTCGTAGACATGGCGGGCGGCGGCGAAGGCTTCGGCCAGATCACGGCCCATGCCGATTGCCTGCGAGCCCTGGCCGGGAAAGACGAACGCGCGAGTCATCGGGACATCCCCCTAAAAACGGAAACAGAAATGCAAAAAGGGCTCAAGGAATAGCCGGTGCCGCCGCCCTGTCAAGCAGCTTGACAGAAACGGCCCACCCATGCTTGCGCGGGGGCCGAATTCATGTATAGTGCGCCCCTTTCCAGCTCCTTGCCGGCATGGGGCCGGCTATGCCTGTGGTTTCGTGGCTGAAACCCGCGGGAAGAGAGAAGCCATAAGGAGTCCATTGATATGGCACTATACGAATGCGTGTTCATCGCACGCCAGGACATTTCCACCCCGCAGGTGGAAACCCTGTCCGATGAAATGGCCAACGTGCTCACCGAGCGCGGCGGCAACGTCACCAAGCGGGAATACTGGGGCCTGCGCAACCTGGCCTACCGGATGAAGAAGAACCGCAAGGGTCACTACGTCCTGTTCAACATCGACGCGCCTTCCGAAGCCGTGAAGGAAATGGAGCGCCAGATGAGCCTGAACGAAGACGTCCTGCGTTTCCTGACCATCCGCGTCGAGGCCCTCGAAGAAGGCCCCTCGGCCATGATGCAGAGCAAGAACCAGCGCGACGAACGTCCGCGCCGCGACGGCGATGACCGTCCGCGCCGTGACGACGACCGTCCGCGTGGTCGCCGCCAGTACTCTGAAGGAGCCGAAGCATGAAGTCCCCCGCCCGTCGTCCCTTCTTCCGCCGCCGCAAGACCTGCCCGTTCTCGGGCGCCAATGCTCCGGTGATCGACCACAAGGACATCAAGCTGCTTCAGCGTTTCATTTCCGAACGCGGCAAGATCGTCCCCAGCCGCATCACGGCGGTTTCGGCCAAGAAGCAGCGCGCCCTGGCCCAGGCCATCAAGCGCGCCCGTTTCCTGGGCCTGCTGCCCTACGTGGTGAAGTAAGGCAAGACGGATCACGGATGACCGCCCGGCCCGAGGCCGGGTTTCATCCAATCCAGGACGCCCCATGACACGGTTTTACGGCCTATCGCTGGCTGCCGGCCTGTTGAGTGCACTGCTCTTCATGACGGTCGTCGGCAATGTCGCCCTAGGTCCTTTGCTGACCTATCTGGCACCCCTTCCCCTGATGGCAGTCGGACTGTCCTTGGGGACGACGGCGAGTCTCATCGCCGCCGGCGTCGGGATTGCCGGGTCGGCCCTGGCCACGAGCGGCATCCTGGCCCCGGTCTATGCGATTGGTGCGGCCCTGCCCGCCGTCATCATCGTCCGCCAGGCCCTGCTGGGCCGGCCGACGCAAGATGGCGGAACGGAATGGTATCCGCCCGGCCTCATCCTGGGCTGGCTGTCGGCGGTGGCGGCGATTCTGCTGCTGATCGGCGCGGCCATGGCCCCGGCGCATGACGAGGGGCTGCGGGGCGCGGTGCATGACCTGCTGACGCAGGCGCTGTCGGCGATGGCGGCTGACGTTCCGGAAGGCATGCGCACGCAGGTCGTTGAATTGTGGACGCCGTTGTTCCCCGCTCTGGTCGGCATTGCTTGGCTGGTCGGGGCGGCGGTGAACGGCGCGATGGCGCAGGCATTGCTGGTCCGTTCGGGCCATGCGATCCGGACCTCGCCGGTCTGGTCCGAAGAACTGGACCTGCCGGACTGGGTGGCCGGAGCCCTGGTGGTGACGGCAATCGCCTCGCTGCTGACCGGGGGCACGCTGGGCTATCTGGCGGGGAATTTGGCGGTGCTGTTCGCAGCCCCCTATGTCTTCGTCGGCCTGGCCGTGGTCCACCGGGCGGTGCGGAGCAAGCCGAACGCCAAGCTGCTGCTGGCGCTGTTCTATGTGGTGTTCATTGTGGCGTCCGGCTGGATGGTCTTCGTGATCGCCGGACTTGGTTTGATTAGGCATTGGGCGAGGCTGCGCCGGCGGTATGCCGGAGGCAGCGGTCAGGAGGAAAAGTAATGGAAGTCATTCTGCTCGAGAGGATCGAGAAGCTCGGTCAGATGGGCGACGTGGTCAAGGTCAAGCCCGGCTACGCCCGCAACTATCTGCTGCCGAAGCATAAGGCGCTCCGCGCCAACAAGGCCAACATGGCCGTGTTCGAAGCGCAGCGCGCGCAACTGGAAGCCGCCAACCTGAAGCGTCGTGAAGAAGCTCAGGCCGTGGCCGACAAGATGGCGGGCCTGAACGTCCTGGTCGTGCGCCAGGCCGGCGAAGGCGGCCAGCTCTATGGTTCCGTCTCGGCCCGCGATCTGGCCGACGTGATCAAGGAAGCCGGCTTCACCGTCGAACGCAACCAGGTCAACCTGGAACTGCCGATCAAGAGCCTGGGCCAGTACCAGGTTCGCGTTTCCCTGCACCCGGAAGTGGCCGTGACCGTGTCCGTCACCGTCGCCCGTTCGCAGCAGGAAGCCGAGCGTCAGGCTCAGGCCGCCCAGGAAGAAGCCGAAGCTGAAGCGGCCGAAGCCGCCGCAGCTGAAGCCGAAGCCGAAGCCGGCGAGACCGAAACCGAGGTCGAGGCCGAAGACGCCGAATAAGGCGCCTTCCCTCCCCAAGGCCGCGTCGAGGGACGTGCCCGCCAGGGCGCGTCCCTTTCGCACATTTGGTGTATATTACTTTCGTCTAGATCAACCAGATACTGGACAACCCCCCGCGCCCCCCTATCTATTGGCGAAGGCATTTTCTATCTGACGGTAAAAATGCATGCGCCCGAGTTGTGCTTGAGGACGCTTCGTCCCGCCGCCCTATGGCCCCGGCCCTCAAGCATCAGAGCGTTTCCAGCCTATCGGAAAAGCCTCTAGGGAAAGGAGCGGAAGATGCTCTTGCAGCGCTTACTCGACAGACTCGTCCGTCTCGGCGACTTGACCGTGATTGACTCCAAGGGCAGGACCTATCGCCGCAGCGGCCTTCCCTCCCCTGATTTCGTTCCCTGCGTCATCCGGCTGCACGATCCGAGCCTTTCCTGGAAGCTGGCCCTGCATCCCAACCTCGCCTTCGGCGAAGCCTATATGAACGGCACGCTGACCATCGAGGAAGGCGGCCTCTACAATTGCCTTGCCCTGCTGACCGAGAATATCCAGCAGGCTGGCCTAGGCTGCGGGATCGGGTTCGTCGAACGCCTGGCGATGCTGGGGCGGCGCTTGCAGCATTACAATCCCGTCAGACGGTCGCGGGCCAATGTCGCCCATCACTACGACCTGTCCTCCTCCCTTTACGACCTCTTCCTCGACGCCGACCGGCAATATTCCTGCGCCTATTTCCCGGCGCCCGGCACCTCGCTGGAAGAGGCCCAGGCCGCCAAGAAGCGCCATCTGGCGGCGAAGCTCATGCTGAAGCCCGGCCAGAAGGTGCTCGACATCGGTTCGGGATGGGGCGGCCTGGCCCTGACGCTGGCCCGGATGAACGATGTCGACGTCACCGGCATCACCCTGTCCGAGGAACAGCTCAAGATGGCGACCGATCGCGTCTCGCAGGCGCATTTCGAGAGCCAGGTGCGCTTCCGCCTGGAGGATTACCGCCAGCACCAGGGGCGCTACGACCGTATCGTCTCGGTCGGCATGTTCGAGCATGTCGGCACCCTGCATTACCGGGAATATTTCTCGAAGATCCGCGACCTGCTGGCCGAGGACGGCGTCGCCGTGATCCATTCCATCGGCCGTGCCGACGGCCCCGGCCAGACCAATGCCTGGATCAGGAAATACATCTTCCCCGGCGGCTACATCCCGGCCCTGTCCGAGGTCTTCCCCGCCATCGAACGCAGCGGGCTGATCGTCACCGACGTGGAGATCCTGCGCCTGCACTACGCCGACACCCTGAAGGAATGGGCGCGGCGCTTCCAGGCCAACCGCAGCCGCGCCGCCGAAATCTACGACGAACGCTTCTGCCGGATGTGGGAATTCTATCTGGCCGGATGCGAGGCCACGTTCCGCCATGGCCTGATGATGGTCTTCCAGATCCAGCTTTCCCGGCGGATCGACACCGTGCCGCTCACCCGCGACTACATCTATGAATTCGAGCGGGTCCACAAAGCCGCGACGGTTCCGCAACTGGATACTGCGGGGCAGAAATAAAAAATCCCGATGCGAAACGGGGCTGCCTTCTGCTAACCTCCGGCCATGCCTACCTCCATGGTCTCGCCTCCGGGCGCGGAAGAGCATTCCGCCACCACCTTCCGCACTCCGCCTCACAATTACGAGGCGGAGCAGGCGCTTCTCGGCGCCATCCTGGTCAACAACCGGACCTATGAGAAGGTCTCGGAATTCCTGCGTCCCGAGCATTTCGCCGACCCGGCTCATGCGCGGATCTTCGATGCCTGCGGCAAGCTGATCAATCGCGGCCAGATCGCCAATCCGGTGACGCTGAAGACCATCCTGGAACAGGACCAGGCGCTGGCCGAGATCGGCGGCACCCACTATCTGGCGCAGCTGGCCGGATCGGTGGTGACGATCATCAATGCCGAGGATTACGGGCGCCTGATCTTCGACCTGCATCTGCGGCGCGAATTGATCGACCTGGGCGAGGAACTGGTGAACGACGCCTTCCAAGGCGACGTGGACACGAGCGCCCTCGACCAGATCAGCCAGGCCGAGGCCAAGCTCTATGAACTGGGCACCACCGGCCAGATCGAAGGCGGCTTCCAGGACTTCAAGACCGCCGTCATCAACGCCGTGCACATGGCCGAGGCCGCGCACAAGCGCGCCGGACAGCTTTCGGGCGTGCCCACCGGCCTGCGCGACCTCGACAAGAAGCTGGGCGGCCTGCACCCTTCCGACTTGCTGATCCTCGCCGGGCGCCCGTCGATGGGTAAGACGGCCCTGGCCACCAACATCGCCTTCAACGCCGCCAAGCGCTATCGCGAGGAGGTGGACGCCCTGGGCAACCGCAAGGCCGCCGACGGCGCCGTGGTGGCTTTCTTCTCGCTGGAAATGTCGGCGGAACAGCTGGCCACCCGTATCCTGTCGGAACAGGCCGAAGTGCAGTCGCACAAGATCCGCCAGGGCGAGATGTCCAATGAGGAATTCCAGCGCCTGGTCCTCGCCGCCCAGGAATTGCACGCGCTGAAGCTCTATATCGACGACACGCCGGCCCTGTCGATTTCCGCCGTCCGCACCCGCTGCCGACGCCTCAAGCGCCAGAACGGCCTGGGCCTGGTCGTGGTCGACTACCTGCAGCTTCTGCGCGGTTCCTCGACCCGCTCGGAAAACCGTGTGCAGGAAGTCTCTGAGATCACCCGCGGCTTGAAGGCCCTGGCGAAGGAACTGGACGTGCCGGTGATCGCCCTGTCCCAGTTGTCCCGTTCGGTGGAATCGCGCGAGGACAAGCGGCCCCAGCTTTCCGACCTTCGTGAATCGGGCTCGATCGAACAGGACGCCGATATCGTCATGTTCGTCTTCCGCGAGCAGTATTATCTCGAACGCGCCGAACCCGCGCGCCGTCCCGACGAGAGCGACGACAAGTTCAACGACCGCTACGCGGCCTGGCAGAAGCGCTGCGAGGAGGTGTGGAATACCGGCGAAGTGATCGTCGCCAAGCAGCGTCACGGCCCCGTCGGCACGGTCCGGCTGTTCTTCAACGGCGATTACACCAAGTTCGGCGATCTCGCCGAAGACCGCTACGTCAGCTCGGACAGCTACGAGTGACCCCCGACCTGCCCGCCGCCCGCGCCAGCGCCCTGCTCACCATCGATGTGGGGGCCGTGGCCGCGAACTGGCGGCAATTGCGCGACCGCCTGGGCCCCGGGAAGGAATGCGCAGGCGTGGTCAAGGCCGACGCCTACGGGCTGGGCATCGCCGCCATCGCCCCGGCCCTGGCGCAAGCGGGCTGCCGTCACTTCGTCGTCGCCATCATCGACGAAGGAATCACCCTGCGGAAACTGCTGCCCGAGGCCGAGATCATCGTCCTCGGCGGCCCCTGGCCGGGCTGCGAGGAAGATTTCGCCGAGCACCGCCTGATCCCGGTCCTCAACTCCCCCGAACAGATCGCCGCCTGGCGCGCCCTCTGCGCCCGCCGGGGGCCCTTGTCCGCCGTCCTTCACCTGGATACCGGCATGGCCCGGCTGGGCCTGACGCCCGCCGAGCGCGATGCCCTGCGGCCCGAGGACCTGAAAAACATCCCGCTGGCCCTGGTCATGAGCCATCTCGCCTGCGCCGACGAAGCGGGCAACGAGATGAACGCCCGCCAATTGGCCGAGTTCCGCGAAGGCTTGGCCCGGCTGCAAAAGCTCTTAGGCCGCCCCCTCCGCGCCAGCTTCGCCAATTCCTCGGGGATATTCCTCGGCCCCGACTATCATTTCGACCTGGGGCGGCCCGGCGTCGCTCTTTATGGCGTCAATCCCTGCCCCGGCTCCGCCAATCCCATGGCCCCGGTGGTGCGGCTGCAGGGGCGGATCATCCAGGTCCGTGACGTTGACAGCCCCCAGACCGTTGGCTATGGTGCCACCCATCGCGTAACCCGAAGGTCCAGGATCGCAACCGTGGCGGTAGGCTATGCCGACGGCTATCTCCGCTATCTGGGCAACAAGGGTTGTGCTTCCATTGGAGGGTTCCGCGTGCCTGTGGTGGGACGGGTCAGCATGGATTTGATCACCTTGGACGTGACCGACATTCCCTCTCCCCTCGCCCATGCCGGCGCATTTGCAGACCTGATCGGGCCGGATCACGATGTCGACGCTCTCGCAACAGAAGCCGGCACCATCGGCTACGAAATCCTCACCAGCCTCGGAAACCGCTACCACCGGCGCTATGTCGTCGGGACTCCTTAGCAGGATGCAGTTCCTCGCTGCGGTTGGCCGCATCTTCATCGCCTTCCTGTCCCATGCCGGTAGACTGGCGGTCTTCACCGCCATCGCCGTGTCGCATTGTTTCCGGCCGCCTTTCTATCCCCGGCTGATCCTGCGGCAGATGATCGACATCGGCTATTATTCGCTGCCGGTGGTGGGGCTGACCGCGATCTTCACCGGCATGGTGCTGGTACTGCAAAGCCATTCCGGCTTCGCCCGTTTCTCGGCCGAGGGCGCCGTCGCCTTCGTCGTGGTGCTGTCGATCACCCGCGAACTCGCGCCAGTCCTGGCGGGGCTGATGGTGGCCGGTCGCATCGGCGCCGCCATGGCCGCCGAGATCGGCACCATGCGCGTGACCGAACAGATTGACGCCCTGGTGACCCTGTCCACCAATCCCTACAAATACCTGATTGCGCCCCGCCTGATCGCTGGCCTTCTGATGCTGCCCTGCCTGGTCCTGGTCGGCGACATCATCGGCGTCTTCGGCGGCTATGTGGTCGCCACCTTCAAGCTGGGCTTCAACCCTGCCGGCTATCTGCGTTCCACCTGGCAGGCGCTGGAGGTCATGGACGTGGTCTCGGGCCTGGTCAAGGCGGGGGTCTTCGGCTTCATCATCTCGCTGATGGGCTGCTATAACGGCTATCACTCCCGTGGCGGCGCCCAGGGCGTGGGGGCCGCGACCACGGCGGCGGTGGTGTCGTCGTCGATCCTGATCCTGGTCTTCAACTACGTCATCACCGAGCTGTTCTTCGCCCAATGAACCAGATCCCCAAATCCGCGCCCGCCAAGATCGAGCTGAACGATCTGCACAAGTCCTTCGGCCCCAAGACGGTGCTGAACGGCGTGACGCTGGACGTGGCGCGCGGGGAATCCGTGGTGATCATCGGCGGTTCCGGCACCGGCAAGTCGGTGATGCTGAAATGCATCCTGGGGCTGATGCGCCCCGACCGCGGTTCGATCCGCATCGACGGCGAGGAAACCGTCGGCATGGGGCAGCGCGACCGCGAACGCGTCCTGCGCAAGTTCGGCATGCTGTTCCAGGGCGCGGCCCTGTTCGACAGCCTGCCGGTCTGGGAGAATGTCGCCTTCGGCCTGATCCAGGGCCAGAAGATGAAGCGCAACGAGGCCAAGGAGCGCGCCATCGAGAAAATGGCCCAGGTGGGCTTGTCTGCCGATGTCGCCGCTCTATTTCCGTCCGAGCTATCGGGGGGGATGCAGAAGCGCGTCGGCCTTGCCCGCGCCATCGCCACCGAGCCGGAAATCATCTTTTTCGACGAACCGACCACCGGCCTCGACCCCATCATGGCCGATGTCATCAACGACCTGATCGTGAAATGCGTGAAGGATCTGGGCGCGACGGCCATTTCCATCACCCACGACATGGCCTCGGCCCGCAAGATCGCCGACCGTGTGGCGATGCTTTACAAGGGCGAGCTGATCTGGGTCGGTCCGGTGTCCCAGATCGACAATTCCGGCAATGCCTATGTGGACCAGTTCATCCACGGCCGCGCCGAAGGACCGATCCGCATGGAAATCCGCCGGTAGAAAGCTGGGAAGGGGCTGAAAGGCCCCTTCCTCATCATATGAAGGGCTCTTGATGGCGAAGGTTTCGACCCGCTATGTCTGTCAGGAATGCGGCGCCGACTATCCGAAATGGATCGGCAAATGCGAAGCCTGCGGCGCCTGGAACAGCATCGTCGAGGAACAGCCGCGCGAGGCGACGCCCAAGGGCCTGAGCGGCAAGTCGGGACGTCGCATCCAGTTCGTCGGCCTGAAGGGCGAAGCCAAGCCGCCGCCCCGGCGCATCATCGGCATCGAGGAATTCGACCGTGTCTGCGGCGGCGGGCTGGTGCCCGGTTCCGCCCTGCTGGTCGGCGGCGATCCCGGCATCGGCAAGTCCACCCTGCTGCTGCAGGCCGTCGCCCGCCTGGCCAGCCATTGCCGCTGCGTCTACATCTCGGGCGAAGAAGCGGTGGACCAAGTCCGCATGCGCGCCCAGCGCCTGGACCTGGCGGATGCCACGGTGCAGCTGGCCTCGGCCACCTCGCTGCGCGACATCATCGCCTCGCTCGATGCCGACACGCCCGACGTGGTGGTCATCGACTCCATCCAGACCATGTACATGGACAGCCTGGATTCCGCGCCGGGCACGGTGGCCCAGGTGCGCGCCTGCGCCCTGGAGCTGATCCGCCACGCCAAGCGCCAGGGCTATACCCTGTTCCTGGTCGGCCATGTCACCAAGGAAGGCCAGATCGCCGGTCCCCGCGTGCTCGAGCACATGGTCGACACCGTGCTCTATTTCGAGGGCGAGCGCGGCCACCAGTTCCGCATCCTGCGCAGCGTCAAGAACCGCTTCGGCGCCACCGACGAGATCGGCGTCTTCGAGATGACCGATGCCGGTCTGCAGGAAGTGGTCAATCCCTCCGCCCTGTTCCTGGCCGAACGGCGCGGCAACGTCTCGGGCTCCTGCGTCTTTGCCGGCATGGAGGGCACCCGTCCGGTGCTGGTGGAGATCCAGGCCCTGGTCGCCGAATCCAGCCTCTCCACCCCGCGCCGGGCGGTGGTCGGATGGGACAGCAGCCGCCTTGCCATGATCATGGCGGTGCTCGACGCCCGCTGCGGCCTTGCCTTGAGCGGCAATGACGTTTATTTGAACGTCGCCGGCGGGTTGCGGATTTCGGAACCCGCCGCCGACTTGGCCGTGGCAGCGGCCCTGGTCTCGTCCATCACCGATATTCCCGTCACCGCCGATATGGTGGTCTTCGGCGAAATCGGCCTATCGGGAGAAGTACGCGCCGTGGCGCAATCGGATACCAGGCTGAAGGAAGCCGCCAAATTGGGCTTCGCCCAGGCCCTGGTGCCTGCCCGCCGCCGCAAGGACCGCAAGCCCGTGGCGCCCGCCGTCTCGCCGAGCATCCGCCAGATCGGCCATGTCCAGGATCTGGTGGCGATGTTCAGGCCGCTCGAAGGCAGCCCATCCGCCTCCAGGAACGGAAAGGCCAGCGGGGATAAAAGCTGAATGTATGCCGTCGACGTCATCGTTATCGCCGTCCTGATCCTGTCCGGCCTCTTCGCCTTCATGCGCGGCTTCGTGCATGAAGTCCTGGCGATAACTGCCTGGGTCGGCGCCGCCTTCGCCGCCCTCTACGGATTGCCGCTGGCGCGCCCCATCGCCCATCAATACATCCCCACCGCCTGGGCCGCCGACCTGGCCGCCGGGGCGGTCCTGTTCCTGGTGACCCTGCTGATCCTGTCGATCCTGACGAAGACCATCTCGAAACAGGTCCGGGACAGCGCACTAAATAGTGTAGACCGTTCGCTCGGCTTTGTTTTCGGCCTTATAAGGGGTGCACTGCTTGCCTCTTTGGCCTATATGTTGGCGCTCTGGCTGGTCGACCCCAGCGAACATCCCCGCTGGCTGGCCGATGCCAAATCGCGGCCCTTGATGGCGCAAGGGGCCGGGATGATCCAGGCCATGCTGCCCAGCGAATACAACATGGGCGAGACCCAGGCGCGACGGGCCGCCGACCAGACGCGCGAAGCCCTGGAACTGAAGCGCGCCTATGACAACTTGGCTAATCCGCAGCCCCGGCAGGCAAACCCGACGCCCGCCCCCGAGCAGCAGACGCCCAGCTATGGCGCGTCCGAAAGGCGGGACATGGACCGCCTGTTCCAAAGCAACCAGTGACCAGAGTTCTCACATGACCCAGGAGCCGGCTCAGGCAATGCTGACCACGAACCCCTTCGATGACGACAAGATGCGTGAAGAATGCGGCGTCTTCGGCATCTTCGGCCATCACGACTCCGCGGCCCATGCGGCGCTCGGTCTGCATGCCCTGCAGCATCGCGGCCAGGAAGCCGCCGGCATCGTGTCCTGCGACGGCGAGCATTTCCACAATCATCGCGGCCTGGGCCATGTGGCTGATAATTTCGGCACCGAAAGCGTCATCAAGCGGCTGAAGGGCAGCATGGCGATCGGCCATGTGCGCTACTCCACCAGCGGCGAGACCATGCTGCGCAACGTGCAGCCGCTGTTCGGCGATTTCGAGTTCGGCGGGCTGGCCATCGCTCATAACGGCAACCTGACCAACGCCGTGACCCTGCGCAAGAGCCTGGTCCGCCGGGGCTGCCTGTTCCAGTCCACCACCGATACCGAAACCATCATCCACCTGATCGCCATCAGCCTCTATTCCACCGTGGAAGACCGGCTGATCGACGCCCTGCGCCAAGTCGAGGGCGCCTATTCGCTGGTCGCCATGACCAAGGACATGGTGCTGGGCGTGCGCGACCCGCTGGGCATCCGCCCGCTGGTGCTGGGCAAGCTGGGCGAAAGCTGGATCATGGCCTCGGAATCGGTCGCGCTGGACATCATCGGCGCCGATTTCGTGCGCGATGTCGAGCCGGGCGAGATGGTCATCCTGACCAAGGAAGGCGTGCGCAGCGTCAAGCCCTTCCCGCCCCAGAAGCGCCGCTTCTGCATCTTCGAATACATCTACTTCGCCCGCCCCGACAGCGTCGCTGATGGCACCAGCGTCTATGAGGTGCGCAAGCGCATCGGCGCCGAACTGGCCCGCGAAAGCGCCGTCGAGGCCGATGTGGTGATCCCGGTGCCCGATTCGGGCGTTCCCGCCGCCCTGGGCTATGCCGGCGAGGCGGGCATTCCCTTCGAGCTGGGCATCATCCGCAATCATTACGTCGGCCGCACCTTCATCCAGCCGACCGACAACATCCGTCATCTGGGCGTGAAGCTGAAGCACAACGCCAACCGCGCCTATGTCGCGGGCAAGCGCGTGATCCTGGTGGACGATTCCATCGTCCGCGGCACCACGTCCAAGCGCATCGTCGAAATGGTCCGCGCCGCCGGGGCGACGGAAGTGCATATGCGCATTTCCAGCCCCCCGACGGTCAATCCCTGCTTCTACGGCATCGATACGCCGGAACAGAACAAGCTGCTGGCCGCCGCCTACGACACCGAAGGCATGGCCAAACTGATCGGCGTCGACTCGCTGGCCTTCATCTCCATCGACGGCCTGTACCGCGCCGTGGGGCGCGAGGAAGGCCGCGATCCCGCCGATCCGCAATTCTGCGATGCCTGCTTCACCGGCGAATATCCGGTGCGCCTGACCGATCAGGAAGAAGGCAACAGCAAGGCCGCCGTTACCGTCATGACCGCTGGAGGAAACTGAAAGAATGAGCGGACGTCTTGAAGGCCGCGTGGCCCTGATCACCGGTGCCTCGCGCGGCATCGGTGCCGCCGTGGCCCGCCGCTTCTCCGCCGAGGGCGCTGAAGTCATCCTCGTCGCCCGCACCCAGGCCGCGCTGGAAGAAGTGGACGATCAGATCCGCGGCGACGGCGGCAAGGCGATCCTGGCGCCGCTGGACCTGACCGATTACGACAAGCTGGACCAGATGGCCGGCGGCGTGTTCCAGCGCTTCGGCCGCCTGGACATCCTGGTCGGCAATGCCGCCCAGCTGGGCGGGCTCAGCCCCGTGGGACATTACAAGCCCAGCCTGTTCGAAAAGGTCATGAACCTGAACGTCACGGCCAATTACCGCCTGATCCGCGCCTTCGACCCGCTGCTGCGCCAGTCCGAAGCGGGCCGGGCCATCTTCGTCACCTCCAGCGTCGCAACCAACAACCAGCCCTATTGGGGCGCCTATGCCGCCAGCAAGGCGGCGCTGGAAGCCATGGTCCGCTGCTATGCCGGGGAAATGGCCAAGACCAATGTGCGCGCCAATTTGATCGACCCCGGCCGCGTCCGCACCCGTATGCGCGCCGAGGCCTTCCCCGGGGAAAAACCCGAGAGCCTGCCAAGTGCGGAAAGCGTGACCGACAGCTTCGTGCAGCTGGCCGAAGCCACCTATCAGGGCAATGGAGAGACGCTCCGCGCCTATACCTAAAGTCTGCACACTTATTGGTTGAACAGTAGGCAGGCAGCGGTTTTCGTTGAAACCGCTGCCTTTATTCTATTCCTTACGTCCAGGCACCCTATCTTTCGATCTAATTCCGTCGCCATTGGACAGGGTGCTAACCTCCTCTTCACGTAAATAAGCCATAGATGGCATCAACGACAAAGTGAAGGAGGCGCGCAGAATGCGCGCCTTGGGAGGACGACTAGATGAGAGTGCGTATTTCGACCAGAATCTATCTGGTCATGGCAGTGCTTGTGGCTGCCGTGGCGGCTGTCAGCGGCTTCGGCTATTGGGGCATGACCACCTATTCCGCCAAGGTCGAGGAAATGAAGAATGCCTCGTCCCGCGCCTTCATCGGCGAGCGGATCAACAGCCTGGTCAATCTTATCGGACTGAATTCCCGGGGCATGTACACGGCCCCCGATGCCGCCGGCACCGAGCGCTTCTCCAAGCCGATGCTCCAGGACCTGAATACCATGGAGGCCCTGCTTGCGGAATGGACGAGCCTCGTCCCGGAATCCGAGCGCCACACCATGGCTGAAGTGCAGAACCAGGCGAACACTTTCATCCAGTTCCGTCACGAAATGATCCGCGCCGGCCGCGAGGAAGGCCCGCAGGCGGCGCAGCGCCTGGGCGACAACGACGCCAACCGTGCCGCCCGGCAGCGCTTCAACGATGAACTCCAGACCCTGGCGGAAAACAACAGCGCGAAGATCAACCAACTGACGGTGGAGCTGGAAGAGTTCCATTCCTCGGTGATGCTGGGAATGCAGCTGGTCGGCGTCCTGGCCGTGCTGACGGGCATCCTGCTATCCGCGCTGGTCGTCCGCCGCTACGTCGTCTCTCCGCTGCAAGGCCTGACCGATGCCATGACCGCCCTGGCCGCAGGCAACCTGCAGCAGACCGTCCCGGCGGCGGATCAGAAGGATGAAGTGGGCGACATGGCCCGCGCCGTGGTCATCTTCAAGGACGCCCTGCTTGAAACCGAGCGCCTGAAGCAGGAACAGGAGCAGATGAAGCAGCGGGCCGAGGCGGAGAAGCGCCAAGCCATGGAAGCCCTGGCCAAGGAGTTCGAAAGCCGCATGAAGGCCGTGGTCGGCAGCGTCTCCTCGGCCTCGACCGAACTGCATGCCACCGCGCAATCCATGTCGGGCGTCGCCGACCGCGCCAGCCAACAGGCCACCGCCGTCGCCGCCGCCTCGGAGCAGGCGGCCGCCAATGTGCAGACCGTCGCCTCGGCCGCCGAGGAACTGTCTTCGACGATTGCCGAGATCAGCCAGCAGGTCTCCCGCTCGGCCGATATCTCCCAAGGCGCCGTCTCCCAGGCCGCCGAGGTCAACGAACAGGTCCTCAGCCTCGCCACCGCCGCCCAGCGCATCGGCGAGGTGGTCAGCCTGATCACCGACATCGCCAGCCAGACCAACCTGCTGGCGCTGAACGCCACCATCGAGGCCGCCCGCGCGGGCGAGGCCGGAAAGGGCTTCGCGGTGGTCGCCAACGAGGTGAAGTCGCTGGCCAACCAGACCTCCAAGGCGACCGAGGACATTGCCGCGCAGATCCGCGCCGTGCAGGACGCCACCGATCAGGCCGTCAGCTCCATCCAGGCGATTACCGGCACGATTCAGAACATCAGCGAAATCTCGGCGACCGTCGCTTCCGCCGTCGAGGA
>NZ_SBHN01000010.1:447-161308 GCF_006980715.1 Telmatospirillum sp. J64-1 | reverse complement strand
AGCCAGGATCAAACTCTCAAGTTGACTTGCTGACCATGTCAGCAATCAAGAGCTCGCTTCCTGCACATATCTCAATAGAGCGTGTTTCTCTTTTAAGATGCACAAGAAGCAAGACCATTCCGGTCGCCGCCGCCTGCGCATCCCTTCCGTCTTCACTTGTCAAAGAGCCCGGACAATCCTACCGGTGCCATCGCGCCGCCTCGCCGTCCGCCCCGTCGTCGGGAGGCCGGTTTTTAGCCCCGATGAACCGCGCCTGTCAAAAGGAATAGGAAGCATGATGCGCATTCCTGCTATGCGCGGTGCGCATGCCTTCATCCCATGACGCTGGTGCCAAGTGTACGGTCCTGTATGATCCCCGACCGCTATCCAAGGGGGAGGTCCGAGTGCAGGGAACGCTTGAAATCGTCTTGCCGGTTTTCGCCGTCATCGCTTGCGGCTATCTCTTCGCCCGGCTCAAGCTGATCTCTGACAGCGGCGTCGGCGGCATCGTCAATTTCGTCTTCTACATCGCCATCCCGGCCCTGCTGTTCCGGACGATGGCGGGCGGTGCCGTGCAGCAGCAATTCGATATCTCGATCCTGGGCGCCTATTTCAGCGGGATGCTGCTGCTCTTCGGCCTGAGCTGGCTGGTGTCGCGCCATCTTTTCGGCAACAAGGGCGATTTCAGCGCCGTCGGCGCCATGTCGGCCTCCTTCTCGAACCTGGTGCTGATCGGCTTTCCCCTGGTGCAACGCGCCTATGGCGATGCCGGCCTGCTGCCCCTCACCCTGATCGTCACCATTCATTCCGCCGTCCAGTTCACGACGACGACGCTGGCCATCCAGATCAGCCGCGGCAGCGGCAGGAATTGGGGACATACCCTGGCCACCACCTTGCGTTCCGTCCTGTCCAACCCGGTGGTGCTGGGCGCATTGAGCGGCCTGGCCTATGGCTTCACCGGGCTGGGCCTGCCGGTGATGCTGGACGAGACCCTGTCGCTGCTGGAACGGGGGGCCGGGCCGCTTTCCCTTTTCGCGGTCGGCGCGACCCTGGCGTCCTTCAAGCTGGCCGGCGACCTGCGCGAAAGCCTGACCATGACGGCGCTGAAGCTGGTGGTCATGCCCGCCCTGGTCTGGGTCACCAGCATCCATGTCTTCGCCCTGCCCCCCGGCTGGGTGACCGTCGCCGTCCTCGGCGCCGCCCTGCCCACCGGCGCCAATGTCTATATCCTTGCCCGCAAATACGACATCTACACCGCCCGGGCCACGGCCGTCGTGATGCTGTCCACGCTGGGCTCGATCGTCACCCTGACGCTGCTGATCGCCATCCTGCCGCCGCCCTGAGCAGGACGGCGGCGGACAGGATCATTCCGCCGGCACCGCCTCTTCGGCCAGGTGATAGCTGCGGTCATGGGTCAGCGCCGGGACCATCTGCCGGGCCTCGGCCACGCGGGCCGTGTCGATCTCGGCGATGACGAAGCCCGGTTCCTCGCCCGCATCGGCCAGGACTTCCCCCCAAGGCGCGACGATCAAAGCATGGCCATAGGTCTGCCGGTCGTTGATATGGGTGCCGCATTGGGCGGGGGCGAAGACATAACAGCCGGTCTCGATGGCCCGCGCCCGTTGCAGGACATGCCAATGGGCCATGCCGGTGGTGCGGGTGAAAGCCGCCGGAGTCGCCAGGAAGTCGGCGCCGGCATGAGCAAGGCTGCGGAACAGGTAGGGAAAGCGCAGATCATAGCAGATCGTCAGCCCCAGCCCACCCCAGGGCGTGCGCGCCACCACCGCCCGGTCGCCGGGCTGGAAGGTCGCCGATTCGCGATAGGTCTCGCCGCCGGGCAGACAGACGTCGAACATGTGGATCTTGTCGTACCAGGCGGCGATCTCGCCAGTGGGATCGAGCACATAGCTGCGATTGGCCACCATGTCGCCGGGCAGCCGTATCGCCAGGGTGCCGCAATGCAGCCAGGCCCCCGTCTCGCGCGCCAGCTCGCGGAACGCCGCCAAGGCCGCATGCTCGGATTCGGGCTGGGACTTGGCGAGGATATTGGCCCTGCCCCATTCCATCATCGCCACATTCTCGGGCATCAACACCAGATCGGCCCCCGCGTCGCGGGCCCGGCGCACCAAGTCGCCGGCCGCCTGGATATTCGCCTGCATGTCGTTGAGCGCATTGACCTGGATACAGGCGGCCTTGAACCTTTGGCTCATGAAAGCTTCTCCAGCAGAGGATCGAGATTGCCCGACGCATTGAGCGCGTAGAGATCGTCGCAGCCGCCGACATGCTCTTCGCCGATGAAGATCTGCGGCACCGAAGTGCGCCCCCCGGCACGGCGGGTCATCTCGTCGCGCTTGGCGGGCTGGGACATCACATCGATCTCAGTATAGCGCACCCCCTTCTCGTCGAGCAGCCGCTTGGCGCGGTAGCAATAGGGGCAAATAGAGGTGGTGTAGATTTCCACGCCAGCCATTCGGGTCCTCCTTCGGGTTTGGCCTAATATGTGTGCCCTGCACGCATTTGGCTAGCCGCCCTCTGAAATCCAGTCTTCATCGTGAAAGAATGGGCCTCCTTGGGCTCCGCCCAAAGCCGCGGAACCACTCATCCCCCTGATTTGCTTGGAGTCATGCAGCTTGGACGGCAAAGAGCCCGCAACGGCGCAGGGCAGCCATGCGTCCCTCACCCCACTTCGAGCGCGGCCTCCGCCGAGGCCTGGGCTTGCAGCATGCGGGTCAGTTCCTCGGCGGGAACGGGGCGGCTGATGAGATAGCCCTGGATCTCGTCACAGTTCAGGGCTTCGAGCAATTGCCGCTGCTCCACCGTCTCGACGCCTTCGGCGATGATGCGGCGGCGCAGGGAATGGCCCATGCTGATGATGGTGCGGATGATTTCCAGGTCGTCGGGATCGGTGGCGATGTCGTTGACGAAGGAACGGTCGATCTTGATCACGTCCAGCGGGAAACGCTTCAGGTAGCTGAGCGAGGAATAGCCCGTGCCGAAATCGTCCATCGCCAGGTTGATGCCCATATTGTGCAATTCGCGCAAGGTGGACACCGCATTCTCGGTGTCCTTCATGATCATGCTCTCGGTGATTTCCAGTTCCAGCCCCCAGGGACGCACATCGGCCCGGTTGAGCAGGTCCTCGACCACGCGGGCGAAGCCGGGCTGGCGCAGCTGGCGCACCGACAGGTTGACTGCCACGGGAATCTCGAAACCGGCCTCGCTCCAGGCCTTGTGCTGGCGGCAGGCGGCGTCCAGCACCCATTCCCCCACCGGGCCGATCAGCCCGCTTTCCTCGAGAATGGGGATGAACTTAACCGGCGAGACCAGCCCCAGATCGGCATTGCGCCAGCGCAGCAGCGCCTCGACGCCGACGATGCGGTTGCTGCCGAGTTCGACCTTGGGCTGGTAGAACAGAACGAATTCGTCGCGTTCCAGGGCCTTGGACAGGCCGTTCTTGATGACCAACCTTTCCTTGACCTGGGCATTCATGTCGGCGGTGAAGAATTGGTAATTGGCCTTGCCCTGTTCCTTGGCGCGATACATGGCGGCATCGGCATTCTTGAGCAGGGCATGGGGGTCCTGCGCGTCCTCGGGGAAGGTGGTCAGGCCAATGCTGGCCGAGACGAAGGCCTCGTGGCCGTTCAGGATCATCGGCTTTTCCAGGGCGGCGATGATGCGCCCGGCCACCAGCGACGCGTTCTGCACCCCGCCGAGATCGGGCATGATCACGGTGAATTCGTCGCCGCCCAGCCGCGCCACGGTATCGCCGGAACGCACGCAATCCTGCAGACGCCGCGCCGCCTCCTTGAGCAATTCGTCGCCGATATCGTGGCCCAGCGTGTCGTTGACCAGCTTGAAGCCGTCCAGGTCGATGAACATCAGGCCGACGCGCTGGTGGGAGCGGCGCGCCGAAGCCACGGCCTGCCCCAGGCGGTCGAGGAACAGGGTGCGGTTGGGCAAGCCCGTCAGGCCGTCGTAATTGGCCTGATAACGGATGCGTTCCTCGTCCAGCTTGCGCTGGGTGATATCGCTGAACACCACCACATGCTGGCTGGGCTGGCCGTGTTCGTCACGGATGACCGAGATCGCCAGACGCTCGGCATAACGGGCGCCATCCTTGCGGCGGTTCCATTGCTCGCCTTCCCAGCGCCCCTCCTCGCGCACCGCGCGCCACATTTCAACGTAGAAATCCTCGCCCTCCTCGCCGGTGACCAGGAAGAAAGGCCGTGCGCCGGTCACCTCGGCCGCTTGATAGCCGGTGATGACGGTATAGGCGGGATTGACCATGGTGACGCGGAAGTCGGAATCGAGGACCATGATGGCCTCGGCCGTGGTCTCGAAGACCGTCGCCGCCAGGCGCGACTTCTCCTCCGCCTGCTTGCGCTCGGTGATGTCGCGCACCATCATCACCGAACCGAGCAGCACCCCGCCGTCCTCCATCGGCGCGCTGGCGATCTCGATGGGGAAGGAAGTACCGTCCTTGCGGCGGAATTCCATTTCCGTGTTCTGCTCGACCAAGCCCAGCGAGATCGCCATGCCCAGCGGCAGCACGTCCAGGTCATCCTCCTGCCCCACGGTCCGGATCAGCAGGTCGGACAGCGACCGCCCGACCAGTTCCCCGGGCGAGAAGCCGCTCAACTCAGCCACGCGGGGATTGGCGAAGGTGACGTTGCCGTCGCGGTCGATGCCGACGATGCCCTCTCCCGCCGAATTGAGGATCTGCGTGGTCTGATGGGACAGGCGGCGCAGTTCGGCGGTCCGTTCCTCGACCCGCGCCTCCAATTCGTCGCGGGCGCGGCGCAGGGCTTCCTCGGTGCGCTTGCGCTCGGTCACGTCACGCACGATGCCGATGAACAGGCGGGCCTCGCCCTGACGCAATTCGGTGACGTTGAGATCCAGGGCGAAGACGGAACCGTCGCGCCGCCGCCCTTCCATCTCGCGCGAATGGCCCAGCACCTTGGCCTCGCCGGTCTTCAGGTAATGGGCGATATAGCCATCATGGGCCTGGGCCTGTCGGGAAGGCATCAGCACGGACAGGTTCTGGCCCACCAGTTCCGAGGCTTTCCAGCCGAACAAGGCCTCGGCCGCAGGGTTCAGGGACTGGATGACACCGCGTTCGTCGGCGGTGATGATGCCCTCGGCGACCGAGTCCATGATGCCCTGCAGGCGCTGCTCGCGCTCCTGCAAGGCCTCGGCGGCGCGCTTGCGCTCGCTGATGTCGCGCGCCTCGATCATGTAGACCTGTTCGTCCGGCCCGCCGAACGGCAGGACGGCGATTTCGGCATCCACCACCTTGCCGGTCAGCGACAGGAACTTGACCGGCATGGGGTCACGCTCGTCCACCAGGGCGTCCAGCCCCTCCCGCAGCAGGGCGCGATAATCGGGATGGGCCAGTTCGGCAAAAGCCAGGCCGATCACCTGGTCGGGTGAGGAGGCGTCGAGCAGGCGCAGGCCTGCGGCATTGATGAAGGAGACCGCCCCGCCCGAGACGATGCAGGTAAAGTCCAGCGCCATGTCCACCAGGCGGCGGTAGCGTTCTTCATTGCGCTGGAGGATTTCCGCCGCACGGTTGCGGTCGGTGACGTCGCGGCCATGGATCAGCACGGCGACACCGCCATAGCCCATGGTCAGGAGGCGGGCGGACAATTCCACCTCGACCGGCCGGCCATCCTGACGGACGAGAACCAGGGGCAGGATTTCCCCGTCCTCCTCGGAAAGGATGTCCAGGTTGGAGCGGAAGAGTTCGAGGAAGTCGGGACGGACGAAATCGGCGAGGGAACGGCCCTTCAACGCGGCCGGCGCGGCAAAACCCAGAAGGGAGGCTCCGGCGCTGTTGACGAAAATGATTTCGCCTTCCACGCACACACATACCAGATCGGGCACAAGCTCGACCAGATACGGACTCCATTGCTCGGCGAATCCGTGCATCGTCTCCTGCGCGTTCGTGGCCCTCATATCCGGCGGGCGCACCGCCAGAGGCGTCAACAGGATACCCCAAAGAAACGCCAATACAAGGGAAAGACCCTATCCTTCATGTTCACCCGGCAGGCGCTTTCTCCTTGCTCCTTTCCTTGGTCATCGTTAGACCACCGAGCAATCGGGCGGAGGACAACATGACGAACAAGGACGTGGTGATTATCGGCGCGGGCGCGGCGGGGCTGATGTGCGCCCTGACGGCCGGAAAGCGCGGGCGGTCGGTGATCCTGCTCGACCACGCCCCGAAACTGGCCGAGAAGATCCGCATCTCGGGCGGCGGGCGCTGCAATTTCACCAATCTCGACGTCAGCCCGGCCAACTACCTGTCGGGCAACCCGCATTTCTGCAAATCCGCCCTGGCCCGCTTCCGCCCGCGCGACTTCCTGGACATGGTCGAGGAACACGGCATCGAATGGCACGAGCGCGACCTGGGACAGCTTTTCTGCACCCATTCCGCCCAGGACATCATCGACATGCTGCGCCGCGAGACCGAGGCGGCAGGGGGACGCATCGAACTGGACTGCCCCGTCCACAAGATCGACCGCGCCGCCGAGGGCGGATTCGTGGTGGAGACGGGGCGCGGCACCATCATGGCCGCCTCGGTGGTGGTCGCCACCGGCGGCTTGTCCATCCCCAAGATCGGCGCCAGCGATTTCGGCCACCGCATCGCCCGGCAATTCGGCCTCGGCATCACGGAACTGCGCCCCGCCCTGGTGCCGTTGACCTTCGGGCAGGAACTGCGCGCCTTCTGCGCCGAGCTTGCCGGCATTTCGCTGGATGCCGAGGTCTTCATCGGCAAGCGCCGTTTCCGCGAAGCCCTGCTGTTCACCCATCGCGGCCTCAGCGGCCCGTCGATCCTGCAGATCTCGTCCTATTGGCGGCCCGGCCAGCCGATCCATATCGACCTGCTGCCCGGCATCGACCCGATGGAGGAGATCTTCCTTCCGCACCGCCAGGACAAGGCCCTGCCCACCACCCTGCTGTCCAACGCCCTGCCCCGCCGCTTCGTGCAAGGCTGGTGGGACCGTCACCTGCCCCCGCCCAAGCCCATGGTCCAGCATTCCAACAAGGAACTGGCCGAGGCCGCGCGCAAGCTGAAGCAATGGGAAGTCCTGCCCCAGGGCACGGAAGGCTGGGCCAAGGCCGAAGTCACCCTGGGCGGCATCGACACCGCCTGCCTGTCCTCGGCAACCATGGAAGCCAAGACCGTGCCGGGCCTTTATTTCATCGGGGAAGTGGTGGACGTGACCGGCTGGCTGGGCGGCTACAATTTCCAATGGGCCTGGGCTTCCGGCCATGCCGCCGGGCTGGCCTGCTGATATCCATGCCCGTCTCCTGCCACCGTCTTCAGCAAGGAAACCAGGGCAGCGGCTCTATCGCGTGCTACTCCGCCGCGCCCAGTTGCGGGCATTGCGCCTCGCCACAGCCGTCCGGCACTTCTCCGGCGGGGGCGGACTCGGCAGCCAAGCCCTTTGCGGGCGCATAGATGAAGCCATAGGCGGCGTAGACACGGACACCGAAATCGCCGCTGGGAGCATGCCAGACGCGGACCTGCGACCAATCGTTCTTGGGCGAGACGTCCAGCACCTGCACGTCTTCCGTGACCTTGCCCCGCCCGGCGGCGCCGCGCGGGGCCCAATTGGCGTGATCGACACGGATGCGGCGGGTATCCACCACCGAGGAAACGACGGCGACATGGCCATGGACCATGCTGCCACCCTTCTTGAAGACAAGGACGGAGCCGGGCTTGGGAGAAGCGCCCCGGTCGTAGCGGCCCTTGGCCGAGGACCACCAGGTCCAGGCGTCGCCATGCAATTCGATGCCGGACGCCTCACGGGCGAAGGGCACGCAATGCAGGAATTTGGGGGTGGCCATGGCGGGTGAAGCCACCATCATCCCCAACAGGAAACAGACGAACGCTCCGCGCAAGATGCCTCTCCGCCTTTCTCATTCGGTCACCGTTTCAGTCCTATGGACTAAAGAAAAGGGATTGGCAACCCTGAATTACCTCTTTGGGGGTAGAGAGCAACCTCTTCCGGCACAACAAAAAGGGCCGACCCACCGGGACGGCCCCTATAGCTTGTACCGACCGGAAAGACCTAGCGGGTCAGCGGCTTGTACTTGATGCGGTGGGGCTGGTCGGCCTCGGCGCCCAGGCGGCGCTTACGGTCGGCCTCGTAATCCTGGTAATTGCCCTCGAACCACACGACCTGGCTGTCGCCCTCATAGGCCAGGATATGAGTGGCGATGCGGTCGAGGAACCAGCGATCGTGCGAGATGACCACGGCGCAGCCGGGGAATTCCATCAGCGCCTCTTCCAAGGCGCGCAGGGTATCCACGTCCAGGTCGTTGGTCGGTTCGTCGAGCAGGATGACGTTGGCGGGACGCTTCATCATCTTGGCCAGATGCACGCGGTTGCGTTCACCGCCCGACAGCACGCCGACCTTCTTTTGCTGGTCCGAGCCCTTGAAGTTGAACAGCGAGCAATAGGCGCGCGAGGGGATCTTGCGCCGGCCCAGGTCGATTTCGTCCAGGCCGCCGGAGATTTCCTCCCACACCGTCTTCTTGTCGTCCAGCGCGTCGCGCGACTGGTCGACATAGCCGAGCTGCACCGTCTCACCGACGGTGAAGGTGCCGCTATCCGGCTGTTCCTGCCCGGTGATCATGCGGAACAGCGTGGTCTTGCCGGCGCCGTTGGGGCCGATGACGCCGACGATGCCGCCCGGCGGCAGACGGAAGCTCAGATTCTCGAACAGCAGACGGTCGCCGAAAGCCTTGGACACGCCCTCAGCCTCGATGACCTTGTTGCCCAGGCGCGGACCCGGCGGAATGGTGATCTGCGCCACCCCGGCCTGCTTCTCCTGGGACTGGGCGACCAGTGTCTCGAAGGCGGTGATGCGCGCCTTGCTCTTCGTCTGGCGGGCACGCGGGCTGGCGCGGACCCATTCCAGTTCCTCCTTGATGGTCCGCTGGCGCGCGGATTCCTCGCGGGCTTCCTGCTCCAGCCGCTTTTCCTTCTGCTCCAGCCAGGCGGTGTAGTTGCCTTCGTAGGGAATGCCCTGGCCGCGGTCCAGTTCCAGAATCCAGCCTGTCACGTTGTCCAGGAAGTAGCGGTCGTGGGTGACGATGACCACGGTGCTCTTGTATTCCTCGAGGAAGCGTTCCAGCCAAGCCACCGATTCGGCGTCCAGATGGTTGGTCGGTTCGTCGAGCAGCAGCATGTCGGGGGCCGAGAGCAGCAGGCGGCACAGCGCGACGCGGCGGCGCTCGCCGCCCGACAGCTTGGTCACATCGGAATCGGGGGCCGGGCAGCGCAGGGCATCCATGGCGATCTCGACCTGACGGTCCAGGTCCCACAGATTCTTGGCGTCGATCTTGTCCTGCAACTCGGCCTGCTCGGCGATGAGATCATTCATCTCGTCATCGGTCAGTTCCTCGGCGAACTTCGCCGACACCTCGTTGAAGCGATCGAGCAGCGCCTTGTTCTCGGCCACGCCTTCCAGGATGTTGCCCAGCACGTCCTTGGCCGGATCGAGCTGGGGTTCCTGCGACAGATAGCCGACCTTGACCCCTTCGGCCGCCCAGGCCTCGCCGCCAAATTCCTTGTCGATGCCGGCCATGATCCGCAGCAGCGTCGACTTACCGGCACCGTTATGCCCCAACACGCCGATCTTGGCGCCGGGCAGGAAGGACAGGCTGATATTCTTGATGACCTCGCGGCCGCCCGGATAAACCTTGGACAGGTTCTTCATCACATAGATGTATTGATAGGCGGCCATTTTGCCTCCGAAGTCGTGAACGAAACTGGCGTTCTTGTAACGCACCCCCCCGCCCCGACGCAATGAAGCGTTGGTGAGGCCGTGCCGTCACGGCCTCGGAGAGCCGCCCAGTCAAGGCAGCGCCACCGAACGCGCGCGATAGAACAGCATGCCGCCCAGCAGCAGCCACAATGCCGCGAGAAAGCCGCCCTGCACCACGAAGACCAGCCCCAGGACGGCCAGGGCCAGGGAAAGCGCGGTTGCGGTATAGACCGCGATGCGGGAGGCCTTGCGGCTGTCCATCCGCCAGCTTTCCAGGACCGCGCGCAGCAGCCGTCCGCCGTCGAGCGGATGAACAGGCAGCAGGGCCACCGCCGTCAGCGCCAGATTCGCCGCGGCCAGATAGAAGAGGAGGGCCGCGGGCACCAGCGCCGCCATCATCCCCGCCGCCAGGGCAAGGAACAGGAAGAAGCCCAGCCCCAGTGCAAAGCCGGTGAAAAGGCCGTAGGCCAGCAGGGTCAGTTCGTCACGCGGCGCGGCGGCCTTGCCGTCCGGGGTTTCCGGCACGCCGCCGAAGACGAACAAGGTGATGCCCGCCAGCCGGGGGCCGAAGGCCTGGGCGACGACCGCCCGCCCCACCTCGCGCAGCAGGACCGACAGGAACAGCCCCAGCGCGCCCAGCACCGCCAGCACCCAATAGGCCGCCTCCGCCAGCCCGGGCACCAGAACGGGGAAGATGACCTGGCCGTTGGTCCAGATCAGCAACGCCGACAGGGGCAGCCAGGTCATATCCACCCGCAGGCGGATGCCGAACAGCCCGAACAGCTTGAAACGCCGCCGCAGCATGGCTTTTCTTCATCGCTGGAAATTGTCACGCCATGGTCTTGGAACAGCCTGCGGGCCGAATTGGTTCTTTCCCTTGATGAAAGCGATGCGGGAGGCAGGCATGAACCCTCTCCGGATGACGCGGCGGCGCTTTCTCCTGGCCACGGCGGCGGTGGCGGCCTCCGCTTGGGCCTGGAAGAAAGGCCTTGGCGGGAAAGCCGCCTCTGCCCAGGGCATCTCGCCGGTCTTGGGCGGGGAAAGCGACGTCCTGCGCGGCAGCTTCGTCGATGTCGGGGATTGGCGCATTCATACGCTGGTCTCGACCCTGGACCTGCCCCCCGATGCGCCGAATGTGGTGCTGGTGCACGGATTGGGATTGTCCGGCCAGTACATGGTGCCCACGGCCGAGGCCCTGGCGCCCTATTACCGGGTCTATGTTCCGGACTTCCCCGGTTTCGGCGACAGTAGCAAGCCCTCCCGCGCCCTGGACGTGGCGGGCATGGCCGACGTCCTGAACGCCTGGATGCCCGCCGTCGGGCTGGAGCGCGCCATGCTGCTGGGCAATTCCTTCGGCTGCCAGATCATCGTCGAACTGGCCGCGCGTCACCCCGAGCGCGTGGAGCGTGCCGTCCTCCAGGGGCCGACCACGCCGCCCGAGGAAAGAAGCTGGATCTGGCAGTTCATCCGCTGGCAGCAGAACGGGCCCAACAATCCGCCCAGAATGGAGGAAATCGCGGGCGAGGATTACGAGAAGGCCGGACTCGTGCGGCTGTTCCTGACCTTCCAGTATTCGCTTAACCACGCCATCGAGGACCGGCTGCCGCAGATCCAGGCCCCCATGCTGGTGGTCCGGGGCACCCGCGATCCGATATGCCGGCAGGACTGGGCCGAACGGGTCGCCCAAGGTCTGCCGGACGGGCGCCTGGTCCTGCTGCCGGACGTGGCCCATACACTGGTTTACACCTCGCCGCAGGAGCTGGCCGCCGTGAGCCGCCCCTTCTTCGATGAAGCATGACCCCACCTTTGGACTAGGCCCGATGCCCTAGGTGCAAAGACTTGTCAAAGGGAACATGTCCCGGATACTCACACGGCATTTCGTACGCATTCGTACCTGTACATCCCGCCCAGGAGCAACAATGACCGAATCGAGCCTCACCCGTATTCCGGAGCTACTGCGCCAGCAGCAACAGGCCCTCCTGACGGATTGGCTGGATCGGCAGATGTCCTCCTCGACTCTGCGGCCCGACCTGATCCGCGAACAGGACCTGCGGGAACAGTCCCGCCGCTTCCTGTCGCTGCTTGCTGAAGCCGTTGCCCATGGCCTCGGCGACCATATCCAGGGCGACGGCTACCGCGCCGTCAGCGAGTTTCTCGGAGAGCTTTCGCGTAGCCGCGCGAACCAGGGCTTCAGCCCCACCGAAACCGCGACCTTCGTCTTCTCCTTCAAGGAAACGCTCTTCAACCACCTGCGCGACGCTTGGCAGAACGACGGCGAAGGCCTGGCCGACGACATCTGGCGCGCCAGCACGCTGATCGACCGCCTGGGCCTGCATACGGTGGAAGTCTACCAGAAGGGGCGCGAAGCCATCATCCAGCGCCAGCAGCAGGAAATGATGGAATTGTCCACCCCGGTGGTCGAATTGTGGGGCGGCATCGTCGCCTTGCCGCTGATCGGCACGCTGGACAGCGCCCGCACCCAGGTGGTGATGGAAAACCTGCTGGAGCGCATCGTCGAATCCAATGCCTCCATCGCCATCATCGACATCACCGGGGTCCCGACCGTCGATACCCTGGTGGCGCAGCATCTGCTGAAGACTGTGGCCGCCGCCCGCCTGATGGGCGCGGAATGCATCATCAGCGGCATCCGGCCGCAGATCGCCCAGACCATCGTGCATCTGGGCGTCGATCTGAACGAGGTCCTCACCAAGGCGACATTGGCCTCGGCCTTCCAGATCGCTCTGAAACGTCTGGGTGGAGCCATCCTCACGCCCGATTCCCAGCGTAATTGATCAAGGAAGGCGGGCATGGAACGGATCCCGATCCTGCGCCTGCGCGACTGCCTGCTGGTCACCATTCAGGTGGATATGCACGACCAGCTGGCCTTGACGCTGCAGGACGACCTGACGGAACTCATCGTGCGTCATCAGGCGCGCGGCGTGCTGATCGACATTTCCGCCCTGGAAATCGTTGATTCCTTCATCGGCCGCATGCTGTCCAACATCGCCGCCATGGCCCGCATCCTCGATGCGGTCACGGTCGTGGTGGGGATGCGGCCTGCAGTCGCCATCACCCTGGTCGAACTGGGCCTCGAAATGCCCGGCGTCCGGACCGCCTTGAACGTCGATGCGGGAATGCGGCTGATTGAACGAGCACTCGAGGAAGAACGACAGGCGGGGCATGGTCGTTCTAAAGGCTGAGAGCCTGACCATTGCCACCCAGGAGGACGTGGTCCGTGTCCGCCAGACCACCCGTGCCTGGGCCGCCGAGATCGGCTTCAGTCTGGTCAACCAGACGAAACTGGTCACTGCCGCCAGCGAGCTGGCGCGCAACACCATGCTCTATGGCGGCGGCGGAACGGTCCTCTTGGAGAGCATCAATGACAGCATCCGAGCAGGGTTGCGCATGACCTTTGAAGATGAGGGACCGGGCATCGCCGACATCGAAACCGCCCTGACCGACGGCTACACCACCGGCGGCGGGCTGGGCCTTGGCCTGAGCGGCAGCAAACGCCTGGTGGACGAGTTCAACATCTGGTCGGAACCGGGGCGCGGCACCCGCATCACCATCCTGCGCTGGCGGTGAGCATGATCCGTATTCCCGTCAAGGATCAGAGCGAGGTGGGCGAGGCCCGGCGCCAGGTCCAGGCTATGGCGCGCAGCCTGGGCTTCGACGAAACCGAAGCCGGACGCGCCGCCATCGCCGCCACCGAAGCCGCGACCAATCTGGTCAAGCATGCCGGCGGAGGCGACATCCTGGCCCGCCCCGTCAGCCGCGGCGACACCCTGGGCCTCGAGATCCTGGCCCTGGACAAGGGCCGGGGCATCGCCAACCTGGCCCAGAGCATGGCCGACGGCTATTCCACCGCCGGCAGCCCCGGCACCGGGCTGGGCGCCCTGATGCGCCAGTCCCAGGAATTCGACATCTACGCCCCGACGGGCAAGGGCACGGTCGTCCTCGCCCGGCTGTGGCGCCACGGCGTCATCCCGCCGCGCGGCCCGGCGGAGGCCTCGGCCATCTCCCTGCCCATGACCGGCGAATCCGTCTGCGGAGACAGCTGGGCGGTCCTGCCGCGTCCCGACGGGATCAGGGTGATGGTCGCCGACGGCCTGGGCCATGGCTCCTTCGCCGCCCAGGCGGCGCTGGAGGCACAGCGCATCTTTTCCAATTACGGGCACCAGCGGCTGGAAGCCTTGATGGACAGCCTTCACCGGGCCCTGAAGCCGACGCGAGGCGCGGCTATCGCCATTGCGGAATTGGATTATGGACTCGGCAACGCCACATTCTGTGGAGTGGGCAATATCGCTGCGGCCCTGCTGGGGCCGAGTGGTGTCCGTCGCCTTGTTTCCACGAATGGAACGGTCGGCCACAGCATGCGCAAGATCCTCGGCGTCTCTTATCCCTGCGACCGTCAAACGCTGCTGGTGATGCATTCCGATGGCCTGGGCGGACAGGTCAGCCTGGATTCCTATCCCGGCCTGACGATGCGCGATTCCGCGATCATTGCCGGTGTCCTCTTCCGCGACCTTCCCCACCGGCACGACGACCATACGCTGCTGGTGGCCAAGGCCACGCCCTGACGACTGGATCTACCGGGTGGAGCTTCTGACGACGACAATCCGCAACGAAGCCGACGTGGTGACCGTGCGCCAGCGGGCCCGCCAGTTGGCCGCCATGTTGGGCTTCGACACGCAGGACCAGACGCGCATCTCGACCGCCGTGTCCGAAGTCGCCCGCAATGCCCAGGCCTATGCCGGCGGCGGCAAGGCCCGCTTCGGGCTGAATCTCGACGGCGAGCATCCGCTCTTTTCCGTCGAGATCAGCGACCAGGGACCTGGCATTCCCAATCTGCAATCCATCCTGGACGGCCAATACGTCTCATCCACCGGCATGGGGATCGGGCTGATGGGCGTGCGGCGCCTGATGGACGATTTCGCCATCGACACCGGCCCCAAAGGCACCAAGCTGCGTCTCGTCAAGCATCTGCCGCGCCATGTCCGCCCGCCCAGCCCCAGGGAGATTGGCGCCCTGGTCGGCCGTCTCGCGCAGGAAAGCGGGCCGCGCATCGAGGACGAACTGTACCAGCAGAACCAAGAAATCCTGCGCAATCTCGAAGAACTGCGCCGCCGCCAGGAGGACCTGCGGTCGCTGAACGCCGAACTGGAGGAAACCAATCGCGGCGTCGTCGCCCTTTATGCCGAACTGGAGGACAAGGCCGAGCAACTGCGCCGGGCGCATGAGCTTAAAACGCGCTTCATGTCCCATATCGGCCATGAATTCCGCACCCCCGTGAATGCCATCCTGGCGCTGGCGCGCATGTTGCTCGACCGCATGGACGGGCCGCTGACCGAGGAACAGGAACGCCAGGTCGGCTTCATCCAGAAGGCCGCTGGCGATCTGGGCGGGCTGGTGGACGACCTGCTGGACCTCGCAAGAGTCGAAGCCGGCAAGACGCCGCTGGAGATCGCCCCCGTCGCCATTGAGGAATTGTTCGGCACGCTGCGGGGCATCATCAAGCCGCTGCTGCGCGGCGATGCCGTGGCCCTGCATGTCGACCCCGCCCCGCCGGGCCTGGAGATGACGACCGATGAAAGCAAGCTGTCGCAGATCCTGCGCAACTTCCTGTCCAACGCCGTCAAGTTCACCGAAAAGGGCGAAATCCGCCTTTCCCTTTCCCTTGACGGCGGCCAGGTGATCTTCACCGTGCGCGACAGCGGCATCGGCATCCCGGAAGAAAACCTGGAAACCGTCTTCGAGGAATTCTCCCAGGTCCGCAACCCGCTGCAACGCCAGGCCAAGGGCACCGGGCTGGGGCTGTCCCTGTCGCGCAAGCTGGCCGCCCTGCTGGGCGGCGAGGTCTGGGCGGAAAGCCGCCTCGGCGAGGGCTCGGCCTTCCATCTGCGCCTGCCGCTTCATCATCCCAGCATCCCCCCCGTCCAAGCAGAGGAGGAGGAAGAAACCCATCCCGCTGTTCCAGCCCCCGCGCTGGATGAGGCGCCGATCCTGATCGTCGACGACGACCCCGCCGCGCGCTATGTGCTGCGCCAGATCCTGCTGGCCGAGAACCGCGTGGTGGCGGAAGCGGGCAGTGCGGACGAGGCACGGGAATGGCTGGACCAGCGCCCGCCCTGCCTGATCTTCCTCGACCTGGTCATGGGCACCGGCATCGACGGCTTCCAATTCCTCGCCGAACTAAAACGGAATGCCGCCACCGCCGCCATCCCCGTCATCGTTTGTACCTCGCAAAGCCTGGACGACAGCGATCTCCAACGCTTGACCGCAGCTACCGCCATCCTGCCCAAGAAAGACGTGCGCCGCGACACCGTTGCCGGACTGCTGCAGACTATTTTCCCAAAAGGCGCCGCATCATGACTCCTGACGTCTCTCCCACCACCATCCTGAACGTGGACGACGACGATGCCGGCCGCTATGTCCGCTCGCGCCTGTTACGCCAGCAGGGCTGGCGCGTGATCGAAGCGGCAAGCGGGGCCGAGGCCTTGGAACTGGTGGCCCGGGAGCGGCCGCAACTGGTGCTGCTCGACGTCAACCTGCCCGACCTGGACGGGATCGAGGTCTGCCGCCGCATCAAGAACGACCCTTCCCTGCCCTCGACCCTGGTCCTCCATATCTCGGCCTGGCGCATCACCGGCGCCGACCGCGTGCGGGCGCTGGATGTCGGTGCCGACGGCTATCTGGTCGAACCGCTGGAACCCGACGAACTGGTGGCGGTCACCCGCGCCCTGCTACGCCTGCATTCCGCCGAAGCGGGCCTGCGCGTCGCCGCACGGCAATGGGAGGCCAGCTTCAACGCCATCGGCGACGGCGTCTGCCTGCTGGACGACAAGAACAGGGTCCTGCGCAACAACCCCGCCTTCGAGCGGCTTCTCGGCCTGCCCCGCGGCGCCGCCGAAGGCTCCGCCGCCGACGACCTGCCGGTGCCCGGCCTGGCAGAACTGCTGAAGAAAAAAGTGCGCGGCGACAGCGACATCGCCCTGCCCGGCGACCGCTGGCTGCGCGTCGCCATCAATCCGGTTGCCGCGAACGAGGACGGACCTCCGGCCAACGTCCTGGTGGTGACCGACATCTCCGAGCGCAAGCGCGCCGAAGTGGCGGTGGCGCGCACCAACATGGCCAAGTCCCGCTTCCTGGCCGCCGCCAGCCATGATCTGCGCCAGCCCTTCCAGGCCATGCAGCTCTACCGCCATCTGCTGGAACAGCGCCTGACCGAGGCACGCGACATGGACATCTTCGCCAAGATGAGCGAGGCCATGGCCGCAGGAGAGCAATTGCTCAACGCCCTGCTCGACGTCTCGACGCTGGAAGCAGGCACGGTCCGTGTCAATCTGACCAATTTCGCGACCTCCGACCTGTTCGAGCAACTGGGCGCGGAAATGATCGAGCAGGCCGAGCGCCAGGGCCTTCAGTTGATCCTGCGCCCCTGCAAATGGCATTTGCACAGCGATCCGGTGCTGCTGGCCCGCATGCTGCGCAATCTTGTCCATAACGCCATCCGCTATACCGAGAAAGGCCGCGTCTTCGTGGCCTGCCGCCGGCGCGGCGACAATGCCGTCATCGAAGTACGCGACAGCGGCCCCGGCATTCCCCTGGACCGCCAGGAAGCAATCTTCGAGGAATTCGTTCAATTACATAACCCGGAACGCGACCGAAACCTTGGCCTTGGACTGGGACTGTCGGTGGTGGCGCGCATGGGACGACTGCTGGACCATCCGGTCCAGATCCGTTCCGCGCCCGGCCGGGGCTCGACCTTCAGCATCACGGTGCCCTTGGCCAAGGAAGACGCAAAGACGGAAGAAACGGCAACACCGGTGGAAGACGAGCCCCTGTGGGCGAGCCTGGCCCAACTGAGCGTGGGCATCATCGAGGATGACGCCATCCAGCTCGAAGCCCTGCGCATGCTGCTGTCGGGGTGGAACTGCACGGTCTTCGCCGCCACCACCCCCTCCGCCCTGGCCGAGGATGTGATCCTCAAGAGTGGTCATCTGGACCTGCTGATCACGGATTTCCGCCTGCGCGGGGGCGAGACTGGCCCTGCCGCCGCAGGGGCCGTCGCGGCCGCCCTGGGCCATCCTTTGCCGGTCATCATCATCACCGGCGACACCAGCCCCGAACGCCTTCATGAAGCCATGGAATCGGGCTATACCGTCATCCATAAACCTTTCGACCCCGGCGAATTGCAGCAGGCGGTGCGCAACACGGTCTTGGCGGGTGGTAAAACGGCACGGCTCTCCCGCCTTTCCCGCACCCCCATCGTCACGAAGGTGGAGTGCGTAAAGCGCGGGACTTGAATCGGCGGCGCTTTACGGTTACTTGGTGCGCGCTCGGGCAGGACAGATGCCCGCGATCCCTGCCCCGCAATTCTTGCAAAGGCGTCCTGCCCGCCGGGACGCCCCGCCGCGTTGAGGACCGATGAACAAAGCCATTCCGAAGATCGGCATCGTCAGCCTGGGCTGCCCCAAGGCTTTGGTGGATTCCGAACGCATCCTGACCCGCCTGCGCGCCGAAGGATACGAAATCTCCCCCACCTATGACGGCGCCGACGCGGTCATCGTCAATACCTGCGGTTTTCTCGACACCGCCAAGCAGGAATCGCTGGAAGCCATCGGCGAGGCCCTGGCCGAGAACGGCAAGGTCATCGTCACCGGCTGCATGGGCGCCAATGAAAGCGCCATCCGCGAAGTGCATCCGGGCGTGCTATCGGTCACCGGGCCCCATCAATACGAATCGGTGGTCGAGGCCGTGCATCGCGTGGTGCCGCCCTCGCACGATCCCTTCCTCGATCTTGTGCCGCCGGCCGGGCTGAAGCTGACGCCGCGCCATTACTCCTATCTGAAGATCTCGGAAGGCTGCAACCACCGCTGCACCTTCTGCATCATCCCCTCGCTACGCGGCGACCTTGCCAGCCGCCCCGCCGCCGAGATCATGGACGAGGCCGAGAAGCTGGCCATCTCGGGCGTCAAGGAATTGCTGGTCATCTCGCAGGATACCAGCGCCTACGGCCTCGACCTGCGCCATGCCGAGAGCAACTGGCACGGCCGCAAGATCAAGTCGCGCATGACCGAGCTCTGCGAGGCCTTGGGCGATTTGGGCATCTGGGTGCGGCTGCACTACGTCTATCCCTATCCCCATGTGGACGAGGTCATCCCGCTGATGGCCCAGGGCAAGATCCTGCCCTATCTGGACATCCCCTTCCAGCATGCCAGCCCGCGCGTGCTGAAGGCCATGAAGCGCCCGGCCGATCATGAAAAGCTGCTCGACCGCATCAAGCGCTGGCGCGACATCTGCCCCGACCTGACCCTGCGCTCGACCTTCATCGTCGGCTTCCCCGGCGAGACGGAAGAGGATTTCGAGTTCATGCTGGAATGGCTGGAAGAAGCCAAGCTGGACCGCGTCGGCTGCTTCAAATACGAAGCCGTCGAAGGCGCGCGCGCCAACGAACTGCCCGACGCAGTGGACGAGGACGACAAGCAGGAGCGCTGGGAACGCTTCATGGAAGTCTCGCGCCAGATCAGCGCCGAACGCCTGGCCGAGAAAGTCGGCCGCACCATCGACGTCATCATCGACGAGGTGGACGAGGACGGCGCCACGGGGCGGTCCAAGGGCGATGCCCCGGAGATCGACGGCCAGGTCTTCCTCGACGGCGCCACCCATCTGAAGCCCGGCGACATCATCCGGGCCGAAGTGGAGGAGGCCGACGACTTCGACCTCTGGGCCCGTCAGGTCGGGACCTAGCATCCCGTGGCGCCACCCCCTATACAAAAGAATAGGGGCGTGACGCACCATAGGATTGTGAGGGACCATCTTAAAGGCTAATATCCCTCTGGCTTTTCAGGGATGGTCCGCTCATGAAGCAACTCGGCAAACTGGTTGCGCTGGTCGCGCTTGCTCTCGCCGTGCCGGGACCGGCACAGGCCGAAACCCGCTATGTGGTGGGCGTCGAGAACATCCCCTACCTTCCCTATTATACCTGGGAAAACGGGGCCTATGACGGCTTCGGCCGAGAAGTCCTCGACGCCTATGCCGAAGACCGGGGCATCGTCTTCGAATACCGCTCCATGCCGGTGCAACGGCTGTTCGTCTCCTTCTTCGAGGGACAGGTGGACTTCAAGTTCCCCGATTCCCCGGACTGGAAGGCGGAGATGCGCGAGGGCAAGCCGCTGGTCTACAGCGACCCGGTGGTCGTCTATGTGGACGGCAGCAACATCCGCCCCGAGGACAAGGGGCGGCCGGTGGACGAGGTGCGCAATGTCGGCACCATGGCCGGCTTCAGCCCCTGGGCCTGGCTGCCCCGCCTGAACAGCGGCGAAGCCACGCTGACCGAGAACGGCAATCTCCAGGCCCTGCTGCACCAGGCGATCAACCGGCGCATCGACGCCGCCTACGCCAATATCGCCGTGGTCCGGCACCAGCTTTCCTTGATGGGCCAATCCGACGCGCTGGTCTTCGATCCCGGCCTCCCCCATGTGCGCGACTATTACTACCTCGCCAGCCAGAAACATCCCGAGGTCATCGCCGACTTCAATGTCTGGCAAAAGGAAAATGCCGGGCGTATCGCCGAGATCGCCCGCCGCTATAACGTGGAAGTGCCGCAGCGATGAGTGTCCGCTGGCCCAAGGAAGGTTTCAATACGTTCAGCCGCGGCCTGACCGCCAAACAGGCCCTGGTGACCCTGGCGGTGGCCCTGACGCTGGGCTTCGGGATCGGCATCATCCAATTGCTGGGCGACTGGCGCGACATGCGCGCCGACACTCACGCCAACACCACCCGCGACATCGCCATGGTCAGCGATTCGGCCATGGAAGCGGCCTTCCAGATGAATTCCACCCTGGCCGAGCGGGTCGCACTGGGATTGCTGGGCAAGGAAGCGGTCCTGTCGGTCAGGATCGAGGACAATTTCGGCAATGTCCTGGCCGAACACCAGCGCGAGGCACAGCGTGCAAGCCGCGTCGCCAAGTCCCTGTTCGGCGACATCTCCGAATATTCGGTGCCGCTGACCCAAAGCGGCAGCGACGAATTGCTGGGGCGGCTTTCGCTGCAACTGGACCAGAACTGGCTGACCAACCGCTTCCTGGAAGGGATGCTGCACCGCGTCCTGCTCGAAATCCTGCGCGCTGTCGTCATCAGCGCCGTGACCATCGGCGTCTTCCACCTGCTGGTCACGCGCCCGCTGCTGCGCGTCAGCAATGCCATCGGCAAGGTCGATCCCTCGCGCCCCGCCGAGGGACAAGTGGCCCTGCCCAAGCATCACGACAACGACGAAATGGGCCAGCTGGTCACCAGCTTCAACACCCTGCTGCATGCCTTCCAGCGCGGCCTGGACGAGCGCGACCGCGCCCAGGAAGAACTGACCGAACTGACCCGCACCCTGGAACGCCGCGTCGCCGACCGGACCCACGACCTGGAACAAGCCCATGACGCCCTGGCGCGCGAACGCGACGAACTGGTCCGCACGCTGGCGGAACTCAACGCCGCCCATAACAAGCTGAACGCCGCCAGCCACAACATCGCCGAAAGCATACGCTACGCCAGCCGCATCCAGGCCTCGCTGCTGCCTCAGCCCCAGGCGTTGGACGAGATGTTCCACGATTCCGCCGTGGCATGGTATCCGCGCGACGTGGTGGGCGGCGACTTCTACTGGGTCGGCCGCCATCGCGGGCTGGAGATCGTCGCCGTGCTGGATTGCACCGGCCATGGCGTGCCCGGCGCCTTCATGACCGCCATCGCGGCCTCGGTGCTGCAACGGGTGCTGACCGATTACTGCCATGACGATCCGGCGCGCATCCTGTCCCTGATGGACGACATGGTGCGTCAGGCCCTGCGCCAGGAAAAGGACGAATCCCTGTCCGACGACGGCCTGGACGCCGCCATCTGCGTCTTCGATCCCGCCGCCCGCACCCTGTCCTTCGCCGGGGCCAACCTGCCCCTGCTGATCGCCCATAACGGCATCCTGGAACGGATCAAGGGCGACCGGCGCGGCCTGGGATACCGCACGGCCAATCCCGACTACGTCTTCACCCGCCACGACCTGACCGTCGAACCGGGCATGGGATTCTATCTCTTCACCGACGGCATCACCGATCAGGTCGGCGGCCCGTCCCGCCGCATGTTCGGCCGCCAGCGCGTCGAGCAGACCCTCGCCCAGTTCCTCGGCCGCCCCATGACCGAGCAGTTCGACCGCCTGATCTCGGCCCTGGAGGAGTGGCGCGGCGAGGAAAACAAGCGCGACGACATGACCTTCCTCGCCTTCACTCCCCTGCCGCCGGAACACGCCACCGCCAAGGCTTCCCCCCTCAGCGCCATGGCCTGATGCGGCCTAATGGTCCTCGCTCCTGGGGTCCAGGGCGTCCTGCAAACCGTCGCCCAGGAAGTTGAAGGCGAGGACGGTGATGAAGATCATCAGGCCGGGCCAGACGGCCAGGGAGGGCGCGGTCCAGACCTGATCCAGGGCGCCGGTCAGCATATTGCCCCAGGACGGCACCGGCGGCTGGATGCCCAGCCCCAGGAAGCTGAGCGCGCTTTCCAGCAGGATCACATTGCCGACGCTCAGGGTGGTGGCGACGATGATGGGCGAGGCGGCATTGGGCAGGATGTGGCGGCGCATCACCCGCCCGGGCCCGGCCCCGGCGGCGATGGCGGCACGGACGAAATCCCGCGTCTTCAGGCTCAGCGTCGCCGCCCGCACCAGGCGCGCCACCGTCGTCCAGCCGACCAGGGCGATGATCAGCACGATGCGCAGCACGCCCTGCGCTTCGGGCGGCAGCAGGTCCGGCGCCAGCCCCAGCTTGGCCGGGTCGGCGGCCGCCAGCACGATCAGCAGGGGCAGCAGCGGCAAGGCGACGACGCCATCGGTCAGGCGCATGATCACGGCATCAAAGCGCCCGCCCAGATAGCCCGAAACCAGCCCGATGGCGGTGCCGATCACGGCGGCCACCAGGGCGGCGGCCAATCCCACCGCCAGAGACACCTGTCCGCCGCGCAGCAGCCTTGCCAGCACGTCGCGGCCCAGCTCGTCGGTTCCCAGGGGATGCGCAAGCGAAGGCGAAGCGTTGCGAGCCAGCAGGTTGACCGCCTCGGCATCCACGCCGCGCCAGGCTTCCAGCAGCGGCGCGGCCAGGGCCAGCAGGGTCAGCAGCAGAATCACCACCAACCCGGCCACGGCCAAGCGATGGCGGCGGAAACGCTTGATGGCCCGGGCCGCGGGGCTGCCCTGGCGTCGAGAAAGGCCGTCCATCATCGATAGCTGATCCGCGGGTCGAGCCAAGCATAGGCGATATCGGCCAGCAGGTTGCCTGCCAGCGTCATCGCCGTCGCCAGCAGCAGCCCTGCCAGGGCGAGGTTGTAGTCGTTGCCCATCACCGCGTCATAGATCAGCTTGCCCATGCCGGGATAGGCAAAGACCGTCTCGGTGATCAGGGCGCCCGAGAACATCGCCCCGATATCCAGCGCCAGGATGGTGGTCACCGGGATCATGGCATTGCGCAAGGCATGATGCATCACGATCCGGCGGCGCGAGCATCCCTTGGCCTGGGCGGTGCGGATATGGTCCTGGCGCAGGATCTCGATCATCGCCGCCCGCACATGGCGCACATATTGCCCCGTCCCCGCCACCGCCAGCGTGACGACGGGCAGGACCAGATGCAGGGCGCGGTCGGCCAGCCCGCCGCCGCCGATGGTCTCGACCCCGCCCGCCGGTAGCCAGCCCAGCAATACGGCGAAGACGACGATCAGCATCAGTCCCAGCCAGAAGACCGGCATCGAGATGCCCGCAAAGGCAATCATGTTGACGAAGGTATCGAAGACCGATCCGGGACGCATGGCCGCCAGGACGCCCAGCGGCAGGGCGATGGCCAGGGCCACGGCAAGACTGGCGACCAGCAGGATCAGGCTGTTGCCCAAGGCCGGCAGCAGGGCGTCGAGGACGGGGCGGGCCTGAAGGCGGGAATAGCCCAAATCGCCTTGCAGCACGTTCCCGGCCCAGGCCAGATAACGGCCGAGCAGCGGCTGGTCGAGCCCGTGCAACTCGCGCAGGCGCCGCTGGTCCTCGGCGGTCAGGCCGGGGGTATGGGCGATCATCAAATCCACCGGATCGCCCGGCATCAGGCCGATCAGGCTGTAGATGACGAAGGACATCACCGCCAGCACGACGGCCGACTGGATCAGGCGCGAGAAGATGTGGCGCAGCACGCCGCTAGCTCCTCACCCGCCATTCCTCGACCCACAATGTCGCCGGATATTGATGCCCGGTCGGCCGCACCCCTTCCAGCCAAAGCGGCATGATATGGGCGTCGGAACGGAAGAAGAGCGGCAGGGCCGGCAGCGTCTCGGCATAAAGATGCTGCAGGCGGCGCCATTTCTCGCGCCGCGCCTCGCGGTCCAGCTCCACTTCGATCTCGCCAATCAGGCGGTCCATCTCCTCGTTCGCGTAGCCGCCGTAATTCTGACCGGCCCAGCCGTTCTCCTCGCTGGGGATCGATTCCGAATGCAGCGTCGTGCGCGGCACGTTCTCCGGCGAACTGATCCAGGCGAACATCACCATATGCGGAAAACGCCGGCGGGTCAGGGTCTCGCCGAACAGCACCCGGGGCGGCTCGTTGTTGATGCGCACATCCACGCCGATCTGCCGCCATTGCGCCTGGAGCACCTGCTGCACCAGTTCGCGGGTACGGTTGCCCCCGGTGCTCATGAAGGTCAGCGAAAGCGGCCGCCCTTCCGCATCGCGGCGGATGCCGCCCGGGCCGGGACGGAAACCGGCCTCGTCCAGCAATTCGCCCGCCCGCCGCGCATCGTATTCATAGACCGGGACATCCTCGGCATGGACCCAGTCCAGCGGGTGGACGGTGCCATGGGCGACCTGCTGGCGGCCCTGGAAAAGCTGCTGGACCAGCGCCTCGCGGTCCAGGGCATAGAGCAGCGCCTGGCGCACCGGCAATTGCGACAGGATGGGGTCGGACAGGTTGAAGTCCACATGCTCGTAGGACAGGTTGGGCTGGTAATGGATCTGGAAACGCTGGCCGTGGCGCTGCTCGAAGGCCAGGACCTGATCGATGGGCAGGCCGCTTTCCCCGGCGATCATGTCCACCTGCCCCGAAAGCAGATTGGCCTCCAACGCCTGGGTGTTCTCGATGGCGCGCACGATGATGCGCTCGAAAGCCGCCTGCTCGCCCCACCAATGCGGATTCCGCTCCAGCACCACATGGCTGCCGTGGCGCATCTCGGTGATGCGGTAGGGACCAGCGGACAGGGCCGGATTGGTCGGATCGGCGTCATAGAGGCTGCGCTGGCGATAGGCGGCGGGATCGGCGAAGGCCTCCCGCTCCACATGGGCCGGCAGCAGGTTGAAGTCGTTGATGGCGTTATAGGCGAAGGTCAGCCGGTCCACATGCAGGATGAAGGTCTTGTCGTCCACCACCTCGACCTCGGTGATGCGGCGATAGAGTTCGGCATTGGACACCCCGCTCTGCGGATGGCGCCCGACCTCCCAGGTGAACACCGCATCGGCCGAGGTGATCGGCGTCCCGTCGCCCCAGACGGCCTCGGGCAGCAGCCGGTAGGTCAGCGCCACGCCCTGGCGTCCGTCTTCCAGCTCCGTGAGCACGGCCTGCCCGTTCTCCAGGGTCGGCAGTTCGACGCACAGCATGCAGATCAGCGTCCAATCGGCGTCATAGACAGTGAGCGGACGCCGGGTCAGGCCGAGAATGTAGCTCTTGGCCATCATGGCATCGATGCTGGGATGGAAGGTGGAAGGAAACTGGCTGATGCCGATTGTGATCTGGCGGCGTTCCTGGGCCTGGCTGGGGGCGGGCAGAAGAAAGGCGGCGGCAAGGGCGCTGAACAGAAGGCGCTTGATCCACATACGGCGATGTCTCCGGACCGGACGAACCAATCCTCATGCTAACACCGCCGATGCCTCTCCGTCAGGCCTGGGAAAGAGGAATTTCGTTCTGCGCCAAAAGGATATGCCCCTGCCTATAAGGCCAGAAGGTTGGCACGCACCTGCAGGAGGTGCTTCTGGAGCTCCTGCCGCGCCAGGTCGCTGTCACGATCCTTCAGCGCCGCGACGATGCGGGAATGCTGTTCCTGATAGCAGGCGCGCCGTTCGGGCGTGACGCTGCGGGCCTTCAGCCTGGCCCATTCCGGCTGGTTACGGACGGAATTGATCAGGTCGTAGACGGCGGTCAGCAGGCCGTTCTTGGCCGCCGCCATGATGGTGCCGTGCAGCATGCCGTCCCAATGCTCGAAGGTGGGAATGTCCGGGGCCTGGCCGGCATTGACCAGGCATTGCTCCATCTTCCGGAGTTCCTCGAGATTGGCGCGCCCTGCCGCCAGTTCGGCGGCCAAAGGTTCGATGATCAGCCTGACCTCCATCACCTCGGCCGGGCTGGCGCCCTGGATGCGGCGGATCACCTCGCCCAGGCCCAGGGCGAAGCTGACATCCGGAAGATCGGGCTGCGCCTCCTTTCCGGCGACGAAGGACCCGCGCCCGACCTGGCGCACGATCTTCCCCTGCTCCTCCAACTGCCGCAGGCTCTTGCGCAGGGTATTGCGCGAGACGCCGAAACGCTTTTCCAGCTCCCGTTCCGTCGGCAGCTTGGCGCCCGGGCCCAAGGTCCCGTCCGAGATGCATTTCTCGATATAGGCGACCACCGCGCTCGTACCGCTGGCGGCCCGGTCCCTGATGTTCAGAGCGTCCACTCTTTCACTCAATACTGATCCATACTTGATCCAATATAGCCATTCCCCTGGAACGGCACAACAGCGAAAGGCGCCCTAGCCGTAAGTCCATTGCTCCCTGACCAAATTTCTCTTGACCAAACCAGACCCAATGGCACCATATTGGCTCTATTGGAGCGCAAATTGGATCATGATTGGTTCAAGATTGCGCATGAGACGCTAGGAGCATCCATGAGATTAGCCAGCTTCCGGATTGATGACCGGCAACATGTCGGCGCGGTCAGCGCCGACGGAAAGGAAATTCTGCCTCTGCACGATTCCTCGGGTGAGCCGATCCGCGACATGGTCGAGGCCATCCGCCGTTTCGACGAGATCCGCGAGGTCAGGCTCAAGGGGAAAGCGCTTCCCCTGGCGGAGGTTCGGCTCGAAGCCCCCTTGCCCCGCCCGGCCCGCAACATCTTCTGTGTCGGCAAGAATTATCATGCCCATGCGCATGAATTCACCCGCAGCGGCTTCGACAGCAGCGCCTCTTCCCAGGCCGAGGCCATTCCCAACGCGCCCTTCATCTTCACCAAGACCCCCGAAACGGTGATCGGCCACGGCCAGCCGATCCTCTATCCCACGGGCGTGAGCGAGAAGGTCGATTACGAGGCCGAGCTGGCGGTCATCATCGGCAAGCCCGGACGCGGCATCGCCAAGAACCGGGCGCTGGACCATGTCTGGGGCTATACCATCCTCAACGACGTCACCGCCCGCGACCTCCAGGCCCGGCACAAGCAATGGTTCCTGGGCAAGTCCCTGGATACCTTCTGCCCCATGGGCCCCTGGGCGGTAACGGCCGATGAACTGGACGGCAGCAAGCTGAACCTGCGCTGCTGGGTCAATGGCGAACTGCGCCAGGACGCCAATACCCGGGACCTGATCTTCGATATTCCGACGCTGATCGAAACCATCTCGGCCGGCATCACCCTCCAGCCCGGAGACGTGATCGCCACCGGCACGCCGGTAGGCGTCGGCATCGGCTTCGATCCGCCGAAATTCCTGCAGCCGGGCGACGAGGTGACCATCGAGATCGAGGGCATCGGCCGCCTGAGCAACCGCCTTGTCGAAAAGCCTTAGAAAAGCAGAGGAAGTGCTCATGCCCACCAAACTTGCCATAGAAGTCCATGGGGATGGCGATCCGGTCCTGATGATCCACGGACTGGGCGGAACCTCCAACGTCTTCAGCCCGCAGATCCCCAGCCTGTCCCGCTTCTTCCAATGCATCCGGCCGGACCTGCCTGGTTCTGGCCGCAGCCCGGCGACCGGCGAAGCCTCGATCGCGGCCTATGCTGACCGGATGCTGAAGCTGATGGACGAACGGGGACTGGACCGCGTCCATCTGGTCGGCCATTCCCTGGGAACCATCGTCTGCCAGCATATGGCGGCGCAATCCCCGTCCCGCGTGCGCAGCCTCGCCCTCATCGGGCCGCTGGCGGCCCCGCCGGAAGCGGCGCGCACCGCCATCCGCGACCGGGCGGCCAAGGCCCGCGCGGAAGGCATGGTCGGCATCGCCGATGCCATCGTCCAGGGCGGCACCTCGGCGGAAACCAAGGCGGCCCGCCCCGAGGTGGCGGCGCTGGTCCGGGAAATGCTGATGCGCCAGGACTCGGAAGGCTATGCGCAGACCTGCGAGGCCCTGGCCGAGGCCCAGCCCGCCGACCTGTCCCAACTCGCCTGCCCGGCCCTGCTGATCACCGGCGACGAGGACATGACGGCCCCGCCGCGAGCGGTCCGCCTGCTGGCGTCGAAATTCCAGAATCCGGACTTCCGCGTCCTGACCCGCTGCGGTCACTGGACGACCTTCGAACGGCCGCAAGAAGTCACCGAGGCCTTGGTGAACTTCCTGCTCAAGGCCGAATAAGAAAGCTGCGCCCCCTACTTGGCTAAGGAATCGAAATGACTCTCTGACGTGCAACAGCGGCGGCAACAATCAAAGAAACATGCCGCCCATGGGAGGCAACATGCAGACGACACTCTTCACGAACGTCCAAGTCCTGGATGGCACCGGCGCGCTGCCCTATGCCGCCGAAGTGCTGGTCGAGGGAAACAGGATCAGCCATGTCGCCCGGCAGGCGGGCACCATTTCCCGCTCCGCCCACCGGGTCGTCGACGGCGGCGGCGCCACATTGATGCCGGGCCTTGTCGATGCGCATCTCCATCTCACCTGGAACAATCAGCCCAGCCTGTCGGCGATCCAGCAGATGCCGCCGGAAGAACATGTCCTCTTCGCCTCGGAGATGGCGAAGCTGGTGCTGGACCACGGCTTCACCTCGGGCTTCGGCGCCGCCGCGGCCAAGCCGCGCCTGGACGTGGTGATCCGCAATGCCATCAATTCCGGCCGCATCCCCGGTCCGCGCTACAAGGCCGCAGGCCAGGAAATCGCCACCCATGGCGGCCTGGGCGACACCTGTCCGCCCCATATCGAGCATGAGGGCCTGAATTTCGGCTATATCGTCTCCGGCCCGGAAGAAGTCCGGCGGGCGGTAAGGCTCTTCATCAAATACGGGGTGGACAATATCAAGCTGAACCTCTCGGGCGAGGAAATCGTCGGCGTCGGCGCCAACGAGACACCGATGTCGCGCGAAGAGGTGGCGATGGCCTGTTCCGAGGCCAAGATGCGCGGCAAGACCTTGTGCGCCCATGCCCGCTCGGCCCAGTCCATCAAGCTGTGCGTCGATTACGGCATCGAGGTCATCTATCACGCCTCCTATGCCGACGAAGAGGCCCTGGACAAGCTGGAAGCGGTCAAGGACAGGCATTTCGTCGCCCCGGCCCTGGCCTGGCTGATCGGCACGGCGCGCTATGCCGAAGCCTACGGCATCATTCCGGGAACGCCTCTTGCCGACCAATACGAGGCGGAACTGGAAGTCGCCTGCCAGAACATGAAGAAGATGCACCAGCGCGGCATCCGCGTCCTGCCCGGCGGCGATTACGGCTTCGCCTGGATTCCCCACGGCACCAATGCCCGGGACCTGGAATATTTCGTCGATCTGGTCGGCTTCACCCCGATGGAGGCCATCCTGTCCGCCACCAAATATGGCGGGCAGCTGATGGGAATGGGCGAGGAACTGGGGCAGATCCAGCCCGGCTATCTGGCCGACCTGCTGCTCGTCAACGGCGATCCCTTGGGGGATGTGACGATCCTGCAGGACCAGGCGAACCTGCTGGCGATCATGAAGGACGGGACCTTCCACAAGGAACCCGCCCCGGCCCTCCAGGACCTGGCGGTCGCCCCTCCGCCCGCCCAGCCCGCCTATGCCGAGCAGGCCGCTCCGTGAGCCGCCGGGCCGGATAACTGAAAAAAAGCCCCCGGCCTCTAGGGGGGAGAAGGCCGGGGGCATGATCTTAGGGACTTCCGACAGCCAGGAAGCCCTAAGAGGGGGAAAGGATCAGCCGTTCACCGGGCGGGAGAAGCCGGTGCGGCGGTCGAATTCCAGGGTGCTGACCAGCGACCCGTCCTTGGTGACGATGGTGGCGGTCACGGTCTTCTCGTCCTTCTCCGACACCTGCCCCACGGTCAGGTTGCGATTGGCCATGAAGGCCAAGCGGCCGCGCAGGATGGCCTCCACTTCCTCGGCCGTCAGTTGCTTGTCGATATTGCGGGCCGCGCCGAACATCCCGGGCATGCCATGCATGCCGTGGTGATGGCCCTGGCGGTGCATCTTCTTCATCCGCTCGCCCGGCTGCTTCTGCTGCTGTTCGGCGGCAGGCGCGTCGGGCGCCGGGGCCGGCTGCTGGGCGATGGCGGCACTGCCCAGACCGGCGGCGATCAGCAGGGCGGCAGCGGCGGTGGCGAATTTTCTCGTCTTCATCTCGATGGCTCCACTAAGGCAATGTCCTTGCGATGGAGGACATTCCACCACGGCCCTGTAACAGCAGGATGTCGGCCGACCTGCCTTTTTGTAACGCTTTGTAACAGCCCCCGGCGCCGTTACGCGCTGTTACCAAAACCTTCGGGCGGAAGGCCTTCGCCGGTTGTATTATCCCTCCATGACCGACACCGCCCCCCATATCCTGGTCGTCGACGACGACCGCGAGATCCGCGACCTGCTGGCACGTTTCCTGACGCGCCATAATTATCGCGTCACCACCGCCCGCGACGGCGTCGAGATGTTCCGCGCGCTGGACGACTGGAAACTGGACCTGGTGATCCTGGACCTGATGCTGCCCGGCGAGGACGGTCTAAGCCTGTGCCGCCGCCTGCGTGCTAATTCCGACCTGCCGGTGATCATGCTGACGGCGGTGGGGGAAGAGACCGACCGCATCATCGGCCTGGAAATGGGCGCCGACGATTACCTGCCCAAACCCTTCAACCCGCGCGAATTGCTCGCCCGCATGAAGGCCGTGCTGCGCCGCGCACAAGGATTGCCGCGCCTGCGCGAGGCGGAAAATAGCGGCGCCCTGCGCTTCGCCGGCTGGACCCTGGATGGCGCCACCCGCGCCCTGACCGCCCCGGACGGACGCGACGTGGAATTGTCGGCGGGCGAGTATGAATTGCTGTCGGCCTTCCTCGACCATCCCCGCCGGGTACTCAGCCGCGACCAGTTGCTGGACCTGGCGCGCGGCCGGACCGCCGCGCCCTTCGACCGCTCCATCGACATCCAGGTCAGCCGCCTGCGCCGCAAGATCGAGGAGGACCCCAAGGAACCCCGCCTGATCAAGACCGTGCGCGGCGGCGGCTATATGTTCACCGCCGAGGTGGAACGGACATGACCCTGCGCCGCCTGCTGCCCGATTCCATCGCCGGCTGGACCATGCTGGTGCTGGTCGCCGGATTGATCCTGGCCCAGTTCGTAGGCTTCCTCTTCTATACCGGCCACCGCATGGAGACCCTGACCGCGCTGGGCGGGCGGCAGGCCGCCGACCGCGTGGCGGGTGTGGTCCATCTGGCCGAGGAGACGCCCCGGCAGAACCGGCGGGAGGTTCTGCGCAGCCTGGATATGCCCGGCCTGCGCATCGTCTGGACGCAGGTTCCGCGCCTGCGCCGGCAAGGAGAGGACAGCCTGTCGCGCATGGTGGCCGCGACCCTGAGCGAGCGCCTGGACGACCGGCGCCTGCTGGTCTCGGTGCTGGAAGGGCCGCCGCCGCCGCCCCAGCCGCTGGACCAAGCCTGGACGCAGGAACGCCACCACCGCCCCTGGCACGGCGTCTCCGCGCCCGGCCTGATCCGCATTTCCGTGCAATTGTCCGACGGCAGCTGGCTGAATTTCGTGGCGCCCATCGACCTGGACCAAGGCGCCATCCGCCCGCGCTTCGCCGGTCCCTTCCTGCTGGTCGTGCTGGTGGTGGCGGGCTTCTCGCTGTGGGCGGTCAGCCGCGCCACCCGCCCGCTGGCCCGCTTCGCCGCCGCTGCCGAACGCCTGGGCGTCGACGTCGCCGCCCCGCCCCTGCCCGAAAGCGGCCCGCGCGAGGTACGCCGCGCCGCCCATGCCTTCAACGAGATGCAGACCCGCCTGCGCCGCTATATCGACGACCGCACCCAGATGCTGGCGGCCATCTCGCACGACCTCCGCACGCCCATCACGCGGCTGCGGCTGCGGGCGGAATTCGTCGATGACGACGAGCAGCGGACCAAGATGCTGGCCGATCTGGCCGAGATGGAGGCGATGATCGCCGCCACCCTGGCCTTCGCCCGCGACGATGCCGCCACCGAGGCGCGCGAGCCCATCGACCTTGCCGCCCTGTGCCAGGGCCTGGCCGAGGATTTCGCCATGGACTATGACGGCCCCGAGACCCTGGCCGCCGAAGCCCGCCCGCTGGGGCTGAAACGCGCGCTGACCAACCTGATGGACAATGCCCGCAAATATGGCGGCGACGCCCGCATCGTCCTGACCGCCGGCAAGGCCGAAGCCGTCGTCGAGATCATCGATTCCGGCCCCGGCATCCCGCCGGAAGAACTGGACCGCGTCTTCGCCCCCTTCCACCGCGTCGAACGCTCGCGCTCGCGCGAGACCGGCGGCGTCGGCCTCGGCCTGTCGGTGGCGCGCAACATCCTGCGCGCCCATGGCGGCGACATCACCTTGTCCAACCGGCCCGAAGGCGGCCTGAAGGCGACGATGGTCCTGCCTTTGGCGGGCTAAGCCGCCCTCAGGCCTTCGCCTTCATCCGCACCCGGCCCGCCAGCAGATGGGCCATGAGAGAGCGCAGCTTGGCCGGTTTGATCGGCTTGTTGAGCAGGTGCCAGCCGGCGGCGGAGACGGCGGACTGGACTTCGGGCGTGTGGTTGGCGGTCACCACGATCGCCGGAACCCGCCCGCCCAGGCGGGACTGAAGCGCGGCGATGGCGTCCAGGCCGATATCGCCCTCGTCCAGATGGTAATCGACGATCAGTAGTTCCGGACGGCGGCCATCGGCCTCCAGCAGGGCCAGGGCCTCGGCACGGGAGGACGCGGACAGGACATCGCAGGACCAGCCTTCCAGCAAAGCCGACATGCCGCTCAGCACCTTGGCATCGTTGTCGAGGACTAGCACCAGGGCCCCGGCAAGGTTGTTGCCCCGATGCACCGGGGAAAGATCGTCCCGCACCTGGACCGTGAGGCTGTCGCCATAGGGCACGACGACGCCGAACATGCTGCCTCGCCCGGGAACCGAGCGCACGACGATGCGATGGCCTAGTTTGCGACAGATGCGTTCGACGATCGCCAGGCCCAGCCCCATGCCCTTTTCGCGGCTGTCGTTCTGCAAACGGCGGAATTCCTCGAAGATATCGCCCAGTTTGTCTTCGGGAATACCGATGCCGGTGTCCCAGACCCCGATCAGCAGGCCGTCATCCTGGCGGCGGCAACCCACCAGGATGCGTCCGCGCGGCGTATAGCGGATGGCGTTGCTGATGAAATTGCGCAGGATGCGCCCGAGCAGCCGCTGGTCGCTGCGCAGCACGCAGGAACAGGGGCGGACCTTCAGCGACAGCCCCTTGGCGCGGGCTTGCAGCACATGCTCGGCCGCCATCGCCGCCAGCAGGGAATCCACGTTGAAATCCACCGGCTGGGCATTCAGCACCCCGGCATCCAGCTTGGAGATGTCGAGCAGGGCGTTGAGCAATTCGTCCACCGCTTCCAGGGCCGATACGGTGTTCTCGGCCAAAGCGCGGTTCGTCGCCGACAGGCGCCGTTCCGATAAGGCGGTGGCGAAGACGCGGGCGGCGTTCAGCGGTTGCAGCAGATCGTGGCTCGCCGCCGCCAGGAACTTGGTCTTCGACAAATTGGCCTGATCGGCAGCGGTCTTGGCCTCGCGCAGGGCGGCATTGGCGGCACTCAATTCGGCGGTGCGCTCCTTCACCCGCCGTTCCAGCGTCTCCTTGGCCTCGCGCAATTGCTCGTCCGCCAGCCGCCTTTCCGTGATGTCCTGGATCAGGGCGAAGAAGCCCAGAACCTCGCCATGGGCGCCCATATGGGGCACATAGGTGGCCAGGGCGTATTGGATATGGCGTTCCTTGACCGGCAGCGTCATCTCGAAGCTGCAGGCCTGGCCGGACATGACCACGTCGATATAGTGGCTGCGCTTGTTATAGAGTTCCTCGCCCAGTACCTCGCGCATGTAGCTGCCGTTGATCTCGCTGCGCGGACGGCCGAACCATTCCTCATAGGCCTTGTTGGTGAAGCTGTAACGCTCCTCGCCGTCCACATAGGCGATCAGGGCCGGCATGGCATCCGTGATCAGGCGGAGCCGTCGCTCGCTGTCGCGCAGCGCTTCCTCGGACTGCTTGCGCCCGGTGATGTCGGTGAAGGTGGCGACGAAGCCGCCGCCCGGCATGGCATTGCGGTGGATTTCCAGCACGCGGCCGTCGCGGCAGGCATGTTCGGTCAACAGTGGGACGGCCTCGTCCCTTTCGGCGGCGGCCATGGCCTCGGCATCCAGGAAGGCGGAAAGCGGCATGCCCGGCCGGGCGAGATCCCGATCCAGGCCCAGCAGGTCGATGAAACGCTCGTTCCAGGCGGTCAGCCGCTGCTCCGCATCGAAGACACAGACGCCTTGCGACAGATTGTCCAGAGTCGCCTGCAACAGGACGGATTTCTGCGCCAGTTCCCGTTCGCGCCGCCGCTTTTCCGAGATCTTGATCTCGGTGATGTCGGTATAGATGCCGACGATGCCGCCATCGGCGGTGCGGCGCTCGCTGACCTGCACCCAGCGCCCGTCCTTGAACTGCATCACGAAAAGCTCGCCCGGCGCGCGGTGATGCGCCAGGCGGCGCTCCAGCCAGCCCGTGGGATCGTCCTGCGCATCCGCCACTTGGCCGGTCTGGACGGCCTTGCGCAGCATGTCCTCGAAGCCCAGGCCGGGACGCATGATCCCGTCCGCCCCCGGCCACATCTCGCGGAACTTGCTGTTGAACAGCACCAGCCGGTCGTCGCCGTCAGTCAGCACGAAGCCTTCGGAAATGGCCTCGATGGCCTCGCTCAGCCGGGCCTTGGCGGTTTCCTCTTCTTCCTTGGCGAGGCTTAAGGCGCCGTTGGAGCGTTCCAGCTCGCGCAGGGCCGATTCCAGGGCCATGGTGCGTTCGCGCACCTTGCTTTCCAGCAGGATGGCCGTCTGGAACAGGGAAAAGGCATTGCCCTGGTAATCCATGCTGCGCTCGACCCGGTCCATCAGGGCCTTGTTGATCTTGCGCAGCTTGGCATTCTCGCGCTCCAGCTCGGCCAGCCTGTCCTCGGCCGTCACCGGATGTGGCTGGGGCGCGAAATCGTCCATGGCCTCAGCTCCGCCCCGAAGCGGCGATGGCGACCCCGGTGAAGGTCTGGTTCACATGCATCGCCTGGAATTGCTCGCCGAAGGTGGAGAAGCCGATGACGTTGTTCTCGGCCATGATGCGTCCCGCCCGCCCCAGCAACTGGTGCTGTTCCAGTTCCAGATAGCGCAGGATGCAGTCGCAGCCGATGACCAGGCCGGGCGGCCCCATCTCGTCGCGCAGGCGGTCGAAAAGCCGCAGCAGGTCCTGGGTGATGTCGGTGCTGCCGCGCGCCAGGGTCAGGACGATTCCCTCGTCGATGGCGCAGAAGAAGGTCAGGCTTTCATCCGGATTGACCTTCTGGATCGAGCGCACGAAGTTCATGCCCCCCACCCGCACCACCACCGGCCGGGCGGCGAAGATCTGGGGCGTGAGGTCCTCCATCTCCAGGCCGATCAGCCGGGCATATTCCCGCGCCGCCGGCTCGGCATTGATCTCGTTGACGACGCGGCGGGTGGGATCGGCCTCGGTGACCACCATCTTCTCGCCATATCCGGCGAAATGCTCGGTCTTGAAGACGCGGAAGGGATGGCGGCAGGCGATCAGGGTGAAGACGGCGCTGTTGCTGCGGAACTCGCCGTCATACAGGACCGGCGTCTTCTGGAAGCGCAGGGAATCCGCCGCCGAGCCGCCGAAGAGCGGGATCTCCCCCAGGGCGCCGTGCAGCGAACTGACCACCGTCTCCTCGCAGATGGACAGGCCGTCGATCAGAACCATGGCAAAGATCTGGTCGCGCCGCAGGCCGGGCATCTGGCGCTCCAGGCGCTGCAAGGCATGGCGCACCACTTCATGGCCCTGGGCCATGGTGAAGGCGGCCAGATTGTCGATCCGTTCGCTGGCGGCGTGGAAATCCGGGGCGGACAGGCTGAGCCCCACCGCACCGCCGCGCATATAGCCGCCCGGCCCCAATTCGCCGGCCGTGGTGCAGCCGATCACCGGCACGTCGCCGAACCGCCTGCGCAAGGCGGCGGAAAAGGCGGACAAGTCCATCTCGGCCGAACAGAACACCATCACCAAGGACGTGCCGGGCCCGGAGAGGGCGCGGAACAGGTCCTCCGCCGCGTCTTCGGCCGTTGTCGCTCGCGTGACACCCCGCCGGGTGCATGTCCCTTCCAGTACTCCCTCCCGTGCCGTCCCTGCCCTTTCGGGGGGCGGCATCATCTTTTCATGATGAGGAGTATACTTTGGCTTGCAGCGAAGCCAAACCGGCAACGCAAGGGTCCCCCGGAATAATACCCAAGCCCGTATCGCGGCAGGCTGCTCTTCGCGCAGGCTGCATTTCGATGTATTGTGCCGCAGCGGATAGGCCGAGAATTGATCTCTTTTCAAATGAATAACGCGTGACCCCGGACGCATGAGCCTGCCGATGACGTCCCCGGGGGTGGGGACGAACAGGCGGACCGTCGCGGGATGCCTCGACAAGGAGGGGGATATGGGGCGTATCCTGGTCGTCGAAGACGAAATGACGTTGCGCCAGGACCTGATCGAACACCTGACCGATTGCGGACACGAGGTGGATGGCGCCGGCAGTGGACCCGAGATGGACTGCCTGCTGGAGAAGAAGATCTGGGATCTGGTCCTGCTGGACGTCAATCTTCCGGGCGAGGACGGATTCCGCATCGCCGCACGGCTGCGCCGCCAGTCGCAGATCGGCATCATCATGATGACCGCGCGGGGCCTGACCGTCGACCGGGTGGTCGGCCTGGAAATGGGGGCCGACGCCTATATGGTGAAACCGGTCGACCTGCGCGAGTTGCAGGCCCAGGTGGGCACCCTGCTGCGCCGCCTGGGGAACGACGCCCCCCTGCCGCGCCCCCCGGCACAGGTAGCCACGTCGGTCCCAGATTTCGCCGAACGCACCACCTGGATCTTCGATGCCGTGGGATGGACCCTGCAAGGGCCGTCCGGAGCCTGCGTCACCCTGACGGCCACCGAGAAGACCTTCCTGTCGCTGCTCGCCGCGCGTCCGGGCACGCCCGTCTCGCGCAACGACATCTTCGCCGCCCTGGGCAAGCGCCATTGGTCGCCGGGCGACCGTTCCATCGATTCCCTGGTCCGGCGCCTGCGCAGCAAGGTCGAGAAGGAACTGGGCATCCCCCTGCCGGTGCAATCCGTGCATGGCATCGGCTATGCCTTTGCCGCCCCGATCACCCTTGCTTAAGCAAGGGTCATCACAATTCGTCACAAGATGTCTCAGCTTGCGGTTTGTTCCCTGGGTTGATCTGCCGTTTATTTACCGGCCAGATCGACAACAGGAGGACAGCCATGGGAAACCACAGCGCGGTTGCTGGTTCCGATGACGCCGCATGGCGGTCCGGCGAGTATGACGATCTGCGCACCGCCGCGCAGGACATGATCGCGGAAATGGTCGAGACCATCACCAGCCTGTGGGATGTCGTCGACAATGCGGACAGCTGGAGCCCGGACATGGGCGCCTGCATCGATTCCCTCTTCTCCGCCGCCCATTGCCTGACCGGCACCAGCGGCACCGTCGGCTGCACGCAGATCCATCAAACCTCTGCACCGCTGGAATCCGCCCTGCGTCAGTTGCGCAACGAACGCTCCCTGCCCTCGCCCGAAGCCCGCGCGCAGATCTCCCTGTGGATCTCGGAGCTGCGCGACATCTGGTATAAGGGCGACGCCTCCATCATGCTGCCCGCCAAGCCCGGGAAAGGGGCGGAAGCCCCCCCGTCTTCCGACCGCCGCGTCGTGCTGCTGATCGGCAAGGACGCCGACCCGGCGCTGAACCGGCAGCTGACCCTGTTCGGCTATGACGTGCGCGCCTGCCCCTCGGGCGCCGAGGCCCTGGCGAAACTGGCGGAGATCAAGCCCTGCGCCGCCGTGATGGACATGGGCCAGGGCGGCACCTGGGATTACGCCCTGGCTGAACTGAAACAGATCGCCGGAACCGTTCCCACCATCGCCGTGGCCGCGCCGGGCGGCATCGGCGACCGCCTGACCGCCGTCCGCGCCGGATGCCAGGCCTATCTGACCAAGCCGGTCGATGGGGACGATCTGGTACAATGCCTGGACGGCCTGACGCGGGGCGACCAGAACATTCCCTACCGGGTCCTGATCGTCGATGACGACCCGGTCCTGGCACGCAGCTTCTCGCTCACCCTTCGCGGCGTCGGCATGGAAGTGGACGTGCTGTGCCAGCCCTTCGGCATTCTCGACAAGCTGGCGGAATTCCGCCCCGACCTGGTGCTGATGGACGTCTACATGCCCGGCTGCACCGGGATCGAACTGGCCCAGGTGGTACGCCAGCACAAGGAGCATCTGGGCCTGCCGATCGTCTTCCTGTCGGTGGAAAAGGACCTGGACATGGGCCTTACCGCCAAGACCCTGGTCGGTGACGAATTCCTGAACAAGCCCATCGCCCCCAGCCATCTGGCCGCCCATGTGACCAGCCGCATCCGCCGCGCCCGCCAATTGCGGGCGGTGATGGATTGCGACAGTCTGACGGGGCTGCTCAACCATGTTCGGATCAAGGACCGGCTGTCCGCCGAGATCGCCCGCGCCCGCCGCCAGAACACGTTGCTGTCCTTCGCCCTGATCGACCTGGATCATTTCAAGCAGGTCAACGACCGCCTGGGCCACCTGGCCGGCGACCGGGTGATCAAGGCGCTGTCCACCATGCTGACGCGGCGGCTGCGCGCCAGCGACGTGATCGGCCGCTATGGCGGCGAGGAATTCGCCGTGATCCTGCCCGACACGCCCCCCGACCGCGCCATGGAGGTGCTCGACCGCCTGCGGGAAAGCTTCGGCAGCCTGCATCATGGAAGCGAGGAGAGCGGCTTCAAGGTTACCCTGAGCTGCGGAGTCGCCCATTGGAATTCAGGGCTGGACGTAGAAGGCTTCATCCATGCCGCCGACACCGCGCTTTATGCCGCGAAACGCTCTGGTCGGAATCGTGTGGCCGCCTTTTCCTACCATGCTTCAAAAGCCGAATTGGCCGTGCCATGATATACCATACGGGTAGGATATAGAGGATGGCGGGCAAGGAATTGGACGATTTTCTTTTCGCCGAGGAGGCGGACGATCTTTTCGTGACGTCCGCCCAGCAGGACGAGCCCTGGCCGATCCTGGTCGTCGACGACGACCCCCAGGTCCATGCCATGACCCGGGTCATCCTGCGCGACTTCGACTTCCAGGGCCGCGGGTTCGAGGTGGTCAGCGCCTCTTCGGCCGCCGAAGCGCGCTCGATCCTGGCCCAGCGCGCCGACCTTCCCGTGGCGCTTCTCGACGTCGTCATGGAAACCGACGATGCCGGGCTGCGGCTGGTGCGCTATATCCGCGAGGATTTGGGCAACCAGCGCATGCGCATCATCCTGCGCACCGGTCAGCCGGGCGAGGCCCCGGAACGCGACGTCGTCCTGTCCTACGACATCAACGACTACAAGAACAAGACCGAGCTGACGGCGCAGAAACTGTTCACCGCCCTGGTCGGCGCCTTGCGTTCCTGGCAGGACCTCGTCGCCATCGAACGCAACCGGCGCGGCCTGGAAAAGCTGGTGAACGCCACCGGCTCGCTGCTCGATACCCGCTCCATGCGCAGCTTGATGGAGGCCATGGTCCAGCAGCTCACCGACCTGCTGGACAGCCCCGAGGCCGGGGTGGTGGCCTGCCGCGACACCGAACGGGCCGGGGACCGCAGGGTCACGGTGATGGCCGCCGCAGGCTGCTTCGCCGGGACAACCGGCCAATCCATCCATCAATGCCTGCCGTCCGAACTGGTCGATACGATCGAGCTCGGCTTCCTCGAGCAAACCCATCTCTTCGCCGAGGATCACTGCCTGCTGGTCTTCCGCACCCTGGAGCACGGCACCACCGTCCTGCTGCTGCAACGGCGCGAGCCGCTGACCGAGGACGAAAAGCGCCTGCTGGAAGTGTTCTGTACCCATGTCGCAGCGGGGCTGGACAATGCCTGCCTCTATGAAGATCTCTCGCGCCTCAACAAGACGCTGGAACAGCGCGTGGCCGCGCGCACGGCGGAATTGAAGGCCAGCCGGCAGGCCCTGCTGGAGGCCAAGGCGCGGATCGAGCTGGCCCTGGCCCGCGAGACCGAGGCCAAGCAGCAGCAGCGCCAGTTCCTGTCCATGGTCTCGCACGAATTCCGCACGCCGCTGGCGGTGATCGACAGTTCCGCCCAGATGCTGGCGATCAAGGCAGAAAGCCAAGCTCCCACCATGCTGCCGCGCCTGGACACCATCCGCAGCAATGTCAGGCGCATGATCGGGCTGATCGACACCTGCCTGGCCGACGAACGCCTAGATACCGGCCGGCTGGAATTGCGCCTGCGCGACATGGACCTGACGGAATTGCTGCGCGGCCTCGTGGAAAGCCATCGCGCGGCAGCGCCTTCCCACAGCATCCTGCTGGACATGGACTGCCGCAGCCTCCCGTTCCGGGGGGACAGCCAGATGCTGGAACTGGCGATCTCCAACCTTCTGAGCAATGCGGTGAAGTATTCCTCGGAGGTGCGGGTGATCGAATTGCGGCTGCGGGCCGAAGGCCAGGGCGCCGTGATCTCCGTGCGCGATCACGGCGTCGGCGTGCCGCCCGCGGAACAGGAGCGGATCTTCGAGCGCTTCTTCCGCGGCAGCAATTCCAATTGCGCCCCGGGCGCCGGGATCGGGCTGCATCTGGTCCGCCAGATCGCGGAGTTGCACGGCGGAAGCGTGATCGTGGAAAGCGAGGTAGGAGCCGGCTCGACCTTCAGCCTCGTCCTGCCCGGCGAAGCGCCGCCTATCGGCTGACAGCCATGACGCTTCCCGCTATCCTGCCCTCGGGGGCCACTAATTTCGAGTACAGAGAAATGCTTGCCGCACAATACGCCAACTTCAAGCGATCCTTGGACGAAAAAGGGATCATCTTCTCTTTCAGCGGCTATGTCTCCGAGGGGATCCTGTTCTCCCTGGGAGAAGCATTGCGTCAGAAGATGACCCTCGAAGATGCCGACGTGACCACCGTCAAGAAAGTGTTCTCGGTCTTCGTCGAGCAGGTGCAGAACATCATCCGCTATTCCGCCGACCGCATCGGCGAGGCGGGAAGATCGGAACTGAGCTCCGGCATGGTCATCATCGGCATGCAGGAGGGCGATTTCTTCATCGTCTGCGGCAATGTGGTACGCCAGGACGACGTGCCGCGCCTGCGCGAAAGGCTGGACCATATCCGCAGCCTCGACCGCGACGAGTTGAAGGCCCATTACCGCCAGCAACTGCGCGAGGCGCCGGAGGACGGCAGCAAGGGGGCGACCATCGGCCTGATCGAAATCGCCCGGCGCGCCAGCAGCCCCCTCGAATACGACTTCGAGGAATGGGACGACCAGCGCGCCTTTTTCTGCCTGAAGGTCTCGATCTGATAAGAACGATAAACGATAAAGAGTAAGTAAGAGTATTATGACGCAGGAACGATTGACTATTGCCGGGACGGAGCGGTCACCGGAAGTCGACTTCGACTTCGCATCCGGTCGCTTCTCCATGCGCGGGGAATCCTATCCCGAAGATGCCGCCGCCTTCTTCGGGCCGATCTTCGATGCCCTGCGCCGCTATCTCCAGGCCCCCGCCCCGGACGGCATCACGCTTGACATAGAATTCATCTATTTCAACAGCAGCAGTGCCAAGGCCCTGATGAACATCCTGGAAATGCTGGAGAAATCCGCTGCCGACGGCACCAGGGTGGAAATCAACTGGCATTATGCCGATGACGACGACACCATGAAGGAATTCGGCGAGGACTTTTCCGAAGATCTGGAACACGTGACCTTCAATCTTGTCTCGGTGGACGGGTGAACGATCTTTTCGATGCCGAGGAAAAAGCGCTGGCCGATGCCCGCCGCCTTCGGGAGCATCTGGAGGAGGTCGCCGACCCCGAGCTGCGCCGGGGGGTCGGGGCGCTGGTCAAGGCTTTCGAGCGGAGCCTGCGCGAACAACGCCGTCTGGTCCGGTTCAGCGACCGCCTGCAAGGGCAGCTGGCCAATCTGAACCAGGAGCTTCAGCGCCGCCGCCAGGAAGCGGAAGACGCCTTGGCGCGGCTGGAGGAAACCCAGGAAACCCTCGTCCAGCAGGAAAAGCTGGCATCGCTCGGCGCGCTGGTCGCCGGGGTGGCCCATGAAATCAACACACCAGTGGGCATCGCCCTGTCCTGCGCCTCGCATCTCGCCGACGCCACCGAGCGGCTGAAGGATGACTTCGCCTCCGGCAGCCTGTCGCGCAGCGAATTTTCCCGCTATCTGGCCACGGCCGAGGATACCAGCGGCCTGATCCTCGCCAATTGCGACCGCGCCGCGCAGCTGATCCGCAGCTTCAAGCAGGTGGCGACCGACCGCACGAGTTCCGAGCGGCGCCAGTTCGACCTTCGGGACTATGTCGAGGAAGTGCTGTTCAGCCTTGCTCCGCGCCTGCGCCAGCTGGGGCATCAGGTCAGTATCGACTGCCCCTCCGGCCTCACCATGGACAGCTATCCGGGAGCGCTGGCCCAGGTCCTGACCAATCTGGTCATGAACAGCATCCTGCACGCCTATGACGAGGGCCAGACGGGCCAATTCTCCATCACCGTCACCCAGCCCGATGCCGACAGCCTGCGCCTCGTCTTCGCCGATGACGGCAAGGGAATCCCGACCGAGCACCTGCCCCGCATCTTCGACCCCTTCTTCACCACCCGCCGCGGCAACGGCGGCAGCGGGCTGGGCCTGCACATCGTCTACAATCTCGTCACCGGCCCGCTGGGCGGCAGCCTCGGCGTGGACAGCGCCCCCGGCAAGGGAAGCAGCTTCACCCTGCTCCTGCCGCGCGTGGTACGCGAGCGGGAAAACGACACCGTCGAAGCGGAACAGGAGGCCTGAGCGCCTCCTATTCCAGCGGCGCGGTCGCCTGCGCCAGCCAAGCGGCGGTGTCGGAATCGACCAGCGGCGTGATGACGTCGCGCACGCGGGCGTGATAGGCATCCAGCCATGCCGCTTCCTCATCCGTCAGAAGATCCCGGAGGATCAGGCGGCGGTCGATGGGGGCCAGGGTCAGGGTCTCGAAGTCCAGCAGCTTGCGCTCCGCCCCCGGCGGAACCTCGGCCTCGCGCACCACCACCAGATTCTCGATGCGGATGCCATAGGCTCCGGTCTTGTAGTAGCCGGGCTCGTTGGACAGGATCATGCCCGGCTTCAGGGCGATGGCGTTGCCTGCCTTCGAGATGCGCTGCGGCCCTTCATGGACACCCAGATAACTGCCGACGCCGTGGCCGGTGCCATGGTCGTAATCCAGCCCTTCGGCCCAGAGGGCCATGCGAGCCAGGGCATCGAGCTGGCTGCCGGTGGTGCCCTCGGGAAAGCGGGCCCGGGCCAGGGCGATATGGCCCTTCAGCACCAGGGTGAACCGCCGCCTTTCCTCCTCGCCCGGCGTGCCGATGGCGATGGTGCGGGTGACGTCGGTGGTGCCGTCCAGATATTGCGCCCCTGAATCCAGCAGATAGATCTGCCCCGGCTCGATCCGGCGGTCCGTGCGCTCGGTGACGCGGTAATGGACGATGGCGCCATTGGGACCGGCACCCGAGATGGTGGGGAAGCTGAGGCCCCGGAAATGCTCGTTCTCGCGGCGGAAGGCTTCCAGGCGGTCGGCAGCACTGATCTCCGTCAGCCCGCCCTTGGGGGCCTCGGCATCCAGCCAGGCGAGGAAACGACACAGGGCGGCACCGTCACGGCGATGCGCCGCCCTGGTGCCTTCCAGCTCCGCCTCGTTCTTGCAGGCCTTGGGCAAGGCGCAAGGATCGGCGCCACGTACCACCTGCGCCCCGCCCGCTTGCAGGCGTTCGACCGTCCAGGCCGGGGCACCGGCATGGTCCACCCGCACCTTCCTGCCGTTCAGGGCCTCCAGCGCCCCGCCGAATTCTTCCGGGCGGCGCAGGGAGACATCCGCGCCGAGATGTTCGGCCAAGCCGGGAGCCAGCTTGCGCGGGTCCACGAACAGATCCATCCGCCCATCGGCGTATAACAGACCGAAGCACAGAGGCAAGGGCGTGAAGGGCACGTCGCCGCCGCGGATGTTCAGCAGCCAAGCCAGGGAATCGGGCTGGGTCAGGACCACCGCATCCTGCTTGGCGGCAGCCAGCAAAGCGCCGATCTCGCGCCGTTTTTCCGCCGAGGCGCGGCCCGCCAGATGATCGGGATGAGGCCGGATGGGTGAAACGGGCGGCGGCGGCTGGTCGTCCCAGACGGCATCCAAGGGATTATCCGCACAGCCCACCAGCATCGCCCCGGCGCGTTCGCAGGCCTTGGCCAGGCGGTCGGCGCCGTCGGGGGTATGCAGCCAGGGATCGTAGCCGAGACGCGCCCCCTCGCCCAAATTCTCGGCAAGCCAGTCGGTCGGCGGCGATTCCGAGATATGACGGTATTCGAAGGCGGTGCCGTCGACCTCGCTTTCCACCTGGAGCGTATAGCGGCCGTCCACGAAGACGGCGGCCTTGTCGGCCAGCACGACGGCCATACCGGCCGAGCCGGTGAAGCCCGTCAGCCAAGCCAGCCGTTCGGCACGGGCGGGAACATATTCGCCCTGATGCTCGTCGCTGCGCGGCACCACGAAGCCGTCCAGCCCGCGCCGCGCCAGTTCCGCCCGCAGGGCCTGCAAGCGCCCGACCGGCACTGGCCCCGGCCCGGTGCCGGGAACGGCACGCAACCGCGCCACCAATTCCGTCAGCGCCCGGCGCTGGTCGGGGCTGGGCGGGGGCTGGACCAGGGCCAGCCAGCCTTCCGGCTCGACCCCTTCCGGGGCGGCGGCAATTCCGGCGGCAAGGTCACGCCATTCCTGGGGCAAGTGTTCTTCATCCTGCTGGGCGATATAGGAAGCCACGGCAAATCCTCCTCTTCGCCTGAAAGCTAAGCGCCCATCGCCTTGCGGGCAAGTAGGGCTTTCGCCCCCTGTCCGCGCGGGACGGCGGAAAGGGGATATGCGGCAATGGAATTGCTGCTCTGCAAAATTTCCGCCACCGGTTCGGCGAAAGCGGGCATATGGTGTCGCCGTGGCATCAATTGCTGCAGTTGCGAAGAAGGTTTTGTCATGAATACCTCCCAGTCCGACATCCTCTACCACGACACCAACGAGGTCTTGGCCGCCGCGCGCAAGGCCCGCGCCGAAGCCTTCGCCACCGTGTGCCTGTCGGCGTTCCGGGGTGTTGGCGCTGCCCTGGCCCCGCTTGTCGCGCCGCTGCGCGAGTGGGTGGCGCGTAGCAAGATGCAGGCGGAACTGAACGGCCTGACCGACGCGGAACTGGCCGATATGGGTCTGACCCGCGGCGACATTCCCGCCGTCGTCGACGGCACCTACGGCGACATGCGCAGCCAGCGCAGCCGCATCCGCCCGCTGTCCGTCCGCATCGATCCCGGCGCCCGCCGCACCTCCAAGGACGGCAAGTCGCTGGCGGCCTGATTTTTTCTTTCCAGTCAGTCCATTGAAAAACGCCCCGGCCTCTCGGCCGGGGCGTTTTCCTTTACGCCTTCGCCTTCACTTCAAGGCGATAGCGGTGCAGCAGCGGTTCGGTATAGCCGCTGGGCTGCTCGCGGCCCTTGAAGACGAGATCGCAAGCCGCCTTGAAGGCGATGCTGTTCTCGAAATCGGCGGCCATGGGCTTATAGGCCGGATCGCCCGCATTCTGACGGTCCACCACGGCGGCCATGCGCTTCATGGTCTCCATCACCTGCTCCTCGGTGCAGATGCCGTGATGCAGCCAGTTGGCCATGTGCTGGCTGGAGATACGCAAGGTCGCGCGGTCTTCCATCAGGCCGACATTGTGGATGTCCGGCACCTTGGAACAGCCGACGCCCTGGTCGATCCAGCGGACGACGTAACCCAGGATGCCCTGGGCGTTGTTGTCCAGTTCCTGCTGGATTTCCTCTTCCGACCAGTTGGGGCGGTCGGCCAGCGGAATGGTCAGCAGGTCGTCCAGGCTGGCGCGCTTGCGGCTCTTCAGTTCTTCCTGGCGGGCGGCCACGTCGACCTGATGATAATGCAACGCATGCAGGGTGGCGGCGGTGGGCGACGGCACCCAGGCGGTGTTGGCCCCGGCCTGCGGATGGCCGATCTTGACCTTCAGCATCTCGGCCATGCGGTCGGGCATCGCCCACATGCCCTTGCCGATCTGCGCCCGGCCCTTCAGGCCGCAAGCCAGGCCGATATCGACGTTCCAGTCCTCGTAGGCCTTGATCCAGGCCGTCGCCTTCATGTCGGCCTTGCGGACCACCGGACCGGCTTCCATGGCGGTGTGGATCTCGTCGCCGGTGCGGTCGAGGAAGCCGGTATTGATGAAGACCACGCGGTTCTTGGCGGCGCGGATGCATTCCTTGAGGTTGACGGTGGTGCGCCGCTCCTCGTCCATGATGCCGATCTTCAGGGTATGGCGCGCCAGACCCAGGGCATCCTCGACGCGGTCGAAGAGTTCGTTGGCGAAGGCCACTTCCTCGGGACCGTGCATCTTGGGCTTGACGATATAGACCGACCCGGCGCGGCTGTTGCGCAGGCGGCCCAGGCCCTTCAGGTCATGGATGGCGATCAGCGAGGTGATCATGGCATCCAGCAGGCCTTCCGGCGCCGGGCTGCCGTCCTTCAGGCGCACCGCGTCGATGGTCATCAGATGGCCGACATTGCGGATCAGCATCAGGCTGCGGCCATGCAGGGTCAACGTGCTGCCGTCCGGGGCGGTATAGACGCGGTCGCCTTCCAGGCTGCGCTCGACGGTCTTGCCGCCCTTGGGGAAGGAAGCCGTCAGGGTCCCCTTCATCAGGCCCAGCCAGTTGCGGTAGACGGCGACCTTGTCGGCGGCGTCCACGGCGGCGATGGAATCCTCGCAGTCCATGATGGTGGTCAGCGCCGATTCCACCACCAGGTCGGCGACGCCCGCCGGATCGTCCTTGCCGATGGGATGGCTGCGGTCGATGCGGATTTCCAGATGCAGGCCGTTATTGCGCAGCAGGATCGCTTCCGGGGCCGAGGCATCGCCGCGATAACCGACGAATTTGCTCGGATCCGCCAAGCCGACGATCTGGTCGTCGGGCAGGCCGACCAGCAGGGCGCCGTCCTCGACCGTATAGGACAGGGACTCGGCATGGGAGCCGGTCTCCAGCGGCGCCGCCTGGTCCAGGATGTTGCGGGCGAAGGCGATGACCTTGGCGCCGCGCTTCGGATTGTAGCCCGCGCCACGCTCGGCGCCGTCTTCGTCGCTGATGGCATCCGTGCCGTACAGGGCGTCATACAGGCTGCCCCAGCGGGCATTGGCGGCGTTCAGGGCATAGCGGGCGTTCATCACCGGCACGACCAGCTGCGGGCCAGCCGTATGGGCGATCTCGGTATCCACATTGCTGGTGCTGGCGCTGAAATCCTCGCCTTCGGGCAGCAGATAGCCGATTTCGCGCAGGAAGGCCTTATAGGCGTCCAGGTCGATCTGCTGGCCGCGCCGGCTGCGGTACCATTCGTCGATCTTGGCCTGCAACTCGTCGCGCTTGGCAAGCAGCGCCTTGTTGCGCGGGGCCATGTCGTGCAGAAGGGCATCCAGGGCCGACCAGAACTGGCCGGAGGAGATGCCGGTACCGGGCAGAGCCTCTTGTTCGATAAAGTGGTGAAGTTCGGCGGCAACCTGGATGTTGCCGGTCTCGATCCACAAGCTCACTGCTCCGCTCCTTTCTTCTTATACGCCGTCGTGGCGGTCAAGCTGTGTGCAAACTTTTCCAACGCTCCCTCCGGCCAGACATTGACATCGAATACAAATCGGCAATTCTACCCCCTCCAAGAAGGAAGGAGAGACACCGTGAGCCTGACACTATCCTCTGCCGATGCGATCGTTGACAAGGCCTTGCAGACAGGTCGGGAAAAAGGTTTCCAGCCGCTGACCGTCGTCGTGCTGGATGCCGGCGGCCAGATCAAGGTCCTGAAGCGCGAAGACAATGCCAGCCTGCTGCGTCCGGAAATCGCCATCGGCAAGGCCTGGGGCGCCCTGGGCCTGGGCTTCGGCGGACGTGAACTGGCCCGCCGTGCCGCCAAGATGCCCGCCTTCATGAATGCCGCCTCGGACCTGGCCGGCGGCAAGATGGTGCCGGTGCCCGGCGGCGTGCTGATCCGCGACAAGGACGGCATGATCGTCGGTGCCGTGGGCGTGACCGGCGACCTGTCGGAGAACGACGAGCTCTGCGCCGTCGCCGGCATCGAATCGGTCGGCCTGGTGGCCGATACCGGCGGGGAATAAGCCGCACGGACAACCTGTAAAACCTTTCCTCGTCATTCCCGCGAAAGCGGGGATGACGGGCTGGTGCGGGAGGAACCGGCTTTGCCGGTATCCTGCAGGCAGATTGTCTTCCCGCTACAGCGGCAAATCCACCACCACCCGCAAGCCTCCTTCGGCGCGATTGCTCAGCGACAGGTCGCCGCCATGGGCATGGATGACGGACGAGGCGACGGAGAGGCCTAGTCCGGCCCCGCCGGTTTCCCGCGAGCGGGAAGCCTCGACGCGGTAGAAGGGCAGCAGCACCTTCCGCAATTCCTCCTCGGGAATACCCGGCCCCCGATCCTCGATCACCACCCTGGCACCCCCTTCGCCTGCCGAGACATGGACCCTGACCGCGCCGCCATATTTGACGGCATTCCCAATCAGGTTGGTGAAGGCGCGCTTCAGGGCCAGGGGGCGGCCCTCGACGGGCAGGCGCTGGGGCGCCTCGCAGGACGCCTCGGCCCCGGCATCGCTGAAATCGTCGCAGATGCTGGACAGCAAGGCCGCCAGATCGACGACGCGCGTCTCTTCCTGGGCGGCATCGTCGCGGGCGAAGGCAAGGATCGAGGCGACCATCGCCTCCATCTCGTCCAACGTCTCCCGCATCCGGGCCCGTTCCTCCTCATCCTCCATGAATTCGGTGCGCAGCTTCAGCAGGGTGATGGGCGTGCGTAAATCGTGGGATATGGCGGCCAGCATGCGGGTGCGGTTGTCGACCAGACGGCGCAAGCGTTCCTGCATTCGGTTAAAGGCCCGCGCGGCCTGACGCACTTCGTCGGGGCCGTCCTCGACCAGCGGCGGCGCCTCCACATTGCGGCCCAGGCGCTCGGCGGCACCCGCGAAGGCGGCCAGGGGCGCGGCCAGCCGCCGCACCACCCAGATCGACAGCACCACCACGCCCGCCGCCATCAGCGCCATGGACCACAGATGGCGCGACCATTGATCGGCCGGCACCATTTCGTCATGGGCGAAGTTCAGCCATCCGCCGCCTTCCAGCCGCACCGAGGCCTGGACCCGGTAGAGCCCTTGCGCACCGTCCACCGGTGCATCCATGGCCTGGATCGGACGCGACCCGAAATCCTGGCGCAGGGCATCGCGCATCAGCAGGGCACGGCGGGACTGGGCCTGTTCCGCCACGGCAGGAACTTCGCTCAGGCTCACCGCCAGGTCCGGGCCGCCGATGGCGCGCAGCATCCGCTCGTGCCAGTCCTGCGGCGTTTCGTCGAACAGCCGCACCACCTCGGCCACCCGCGCCGCTGTATGGCGGGAATCCATCTGGGCCAGCGTGTCCATCCGGTCGCCGGAATAGATGATCATGCTGAGAAGATGAGAGACGGTCAGGCCGACCAGCAGCACCAGCACCGTCTGGCCCGCCAGGCTGCGCGGCAGCAACCGCCTCATTGCCGCGTCACCTCGGGGGTGAAGATATAGCCCTCGCCCCAGACGGTCTTGATCAGGACAGGCTCGCGCACATCCTCCTCGATCTTGCGGCGCAGGCGGCTGACCTGGGTATCCACCGCCCGGTCGAAGGGTGCCGCCGCCCGCCCCCGCGCCAGATCGAGAAGCTGGTCGCGGCTGAGCACCCGCCGGGGATGCTCGACGAAGGCCAGCAGCAGGGCGAATTCGCCCGAACTCAACGGCACCACCATGCCGTCCGCCCCCACCAGCTCCCGCCGCGCCGCATCGAAGCGCCATTGGGCGAAGCAATAGGGGCGGCCGGTCCCGCCCTTGTCCTCGGGCCGCGCCGGAACGCCCTGCGCGCGGCGCAGGACGGCCTTGATGCGCGCCAGCAATTCGCGCGGATTGAAGGGCTTGGGCACGTAATCGTCGGCGCCCATCTCCAGCCCGACGATGCGGTCGGTTTCGTCGCCCATCGCCGTCAGCATGACGATGGGTATCTGGGAGGTGGCGCGCAGCCAGCGGCACAGGCTGAGGCCGTCCTCGCCCGGCAGCATCAGGTCGAGCACCACGAGGTCGAAGCGGCCGGTCTCCAGGGCACGGCGCATGGCCCTGCCGTCCTGGGCGCTGCTGACCCGCAGGCCGTGCTTGACCAGGAAGCGGCCCAGCAGGTCGCGGATCTCTCGATTATCGTCTACGACGAGGATATGCGGCGAAGTCTCCATGGGCCGATTTTACGCAGGCCGCCGTCGAGGCCATCATGAAAAGCGTGACAGAATGTTGCGCTGCGCGATCCTGACATACTTTGTCACACTTTTCCGTCCGGCAGACGCAACCCCGTGACATTTCTCCTGTCCCATGCGGCGCATCACGACGTCACGAAACTGGAGAAGTCCCGATGAAGACCCTGCTGTCCGCCCTGGCCCTGTCGTCGATGATGGCCCTGTCCCCCGCCGTCTTCGCCCAGTCGGCGCATCATCATGGCGGCGGTCATGCCGGTCACGGCACCGCCGCGACCCAGGACCAGGACGCCTCTCCCGCGGTCCGGGCCTACAAGGAAGCCAACGACCGGATGCATGCGGGCATGGATATCGTCTATAGCGGCGATGCCGACATCGATTTCGTGCGCGGCATGATCGCCCATCACCAGGGCGCCATCGACATGGCGCGCATCGCCCTGGAGCATGGCAGCGACCCGGAAATCCGCAAGCTTGCCGAAGAAATCGTCGCCGCCCAGGAAGGCGAGATCGCCTTCATGAAGGCGTGGCTGCAACGCAAAGGGCTGTAGGGCCGAACCATCCTCCGGACACGGTGTTTGCTGGCGAAACCGCCGCACCACCCACTTTCCGGAGGATGATATGTCCGTAGCCAAGATGATCGCGACGCATCCCGACGTGAAGGGCAGCACCAACGACGCCCTGATCCGCTGCATCGAGGAATGCGCCGCCTGCGCGCTGACCTGCGCGTCCTGCGCCGATGCCTGCCTGGCCGAGGAAAGGGTCGCCGACCTGCGCCAGTGCATCCGCCTGGACCTCGACTGCGCCGATCTCTGCACCCTCACCGCCGCGCTGGCCCTGCGCCGGACGGGATCGAACGAGGAAGTGATCCGCCGCACCATCGAGGCCTGCCGGACCGCCTGCCGTCTTTGCGCCGAGGAATGCGACAAGCATGCCGGAATGCACGAGCATTGCCGCATCTGCGCCGAAGCCTGCCGCCGCTGCGAACAGGTCTGCCAGGAGGCCTTGCAGAGCATGGGAGGCTGAAAAAACTTTCCTCTTTCTCCGCTCCCTTTCAAAGCCCTCGCCGTCGTTGCGAGGGCTTTTTGCATCGCAAAAACCTTTCTCTGCCTTGCCCCCACATCCCAGGGCGGAACCGCAGTCCCCTGCCCTTTATCCCGGCGAAAAGCAGCGTGACGCGGCGCAGCGAAAGCGGCACCGCCTCTATTTTCCATAGGAAAATGCCACTTAAGACTCGCCTATGACCATTGGCAGTAGTGTCATGAAAAGCACTTTCAGGATGTTGACAGGCTCCGCCGACGGGGACTAGGCTGAGAACTATCAGAAAACGCTTTTCACACTGTGAAAACGAGGTGACGATGGCAAAGGGGCAAACCAAGGCAACGGCTCAGACCGCCGATGTCCAGCCCGTCGGGGCCGCTCTCCCCGCCGGCCCCGAAGAAGGCGCCAAGCGCCAGCCCAACAAGGGCATCCAGTCGGTGGACCGCGCGCTGGACATCCTGGAAGCCCTGGCCAGCAGCCGCAATGCCGTCGCGCTGACCGAGCTAGCGGCCAAGACCGGCCTGAACTTCTCGACCTGCCATCACCTTCTCGCCACCCTGGCACGGCGCGGCTATGCCACGCAAGAACCCGAGACCCGCCGCTACCTTTTGGGCAACCGGGTCTTCGAATTGGCGGAGGGACGGTCCCGCCAGCTTCATCTGGTCACCTTCGCCATGCCCGCGCTGGAGGAACTGAACCGCGTCACCAGCGAATCGGTGCATCTGGCGGTGATCGAGGCCTTCGACCTGGTGACCCTGGCCAAGCTGCCCTCGCTGCACGCGGTCAAGGTGGACAGCGACGTGATGGGCAAGTCCAAGGCCGCCCATGCCACCGCCACCGGCAAGGCGATCCTGGCCCATATGAGCGAGAACGTGCTGGCCGAATTGCTGGCCCGCCACGGCCTGCAGCGCTTCACCGACCACACCATTTGCTCGGTCGAGGAGCTGAAGCGCGAACTGGCCAAGGTGCGCGAACAGGGCTGGTCCGAGGATTGGGAGGAGTTCCAGCCGGGCGTTGTCTGCATCGGCGCCCCGATCTACGACCGCACCGGCAAGGTGGTGGCGTCGGTCAGTTCCTCGACCCCCACCATGCGCGCCACCGACGAGGCCCTGGCCCGGACCCGCAGCAAGGTCGCCGAATGCGCGGCCACCATTTCCCGGCAACTCGGCTGGGCGAACGCCGCCTAGCCCCATGAACACGGCGCTGGCCTGCGGCTTTTTCACCGCAACGCGCCGAAAACAATTTTCATAATGCGAAAACAGGAGGAGTCCGTCAGATGGACGATTTGGTACTCAACAAGGACACGGCGCAGACCAAGACCTTCGAGATCCCCACCAAGATGAAGGCCTGGCAGTTGGGCAAGCCCGACGAACTGACCCTGGTGGAAAAGCCGGTGCCGCAGCCGGGCAAGGGTGAGGTGCTGGTCCGCATTGATGCCGTGGCCGTCTGCGCCACCGACCTGGAAATCATCTCCCACGGCCTGCCGGCCCAGATCCAGGGCGGTTCCCCCTTCGAGAAGGGCTTCACGCCGGGCCATGAATACATGGGCACCGTGGTCAAGCTGGGCCGTGGCGTCGACGAGTTCAAAATCGGCGACCGCGTCGCGGTGGAAATCCATGCCGGTTGCGGCCAGTGCGAACGCTGCCGCGAAGGCATGTATACCTCCTGCCTGAACTACGGCAAAAACTACGGCGACCAGGACAAGGGCCACCGCGCCAACGGCTTCACCACCGATGGCGGCTTCGCCGAATATGCCGTGAACCACATCAACACCCTGGTCCATGTCCCCGACCATATCTCGGATGCCGAGGCGACCCTGATCGTCACCGCCGGCACCGCCATGTACGGCCTGGACGCGCTGGGCGGCCTGATCGCCGGCCAGGCCCTGGTCGTCACCGGCCCCGGCCCGATCGGCCTGATGGGCGTCGCCGTCGGCAAGGCCCTGGGCGCCGACCCGGTGATCCTGACCGGCACCCGCGATTCTCGTCTGGAAATCGGCCGCAAGCTGGGCGCCGACCACACCATCAACGTGCGCAACGAGAATGCCGTTGAAGCGGTGCGCCGCATCACCGGCGGCATTGGCGCGCATTACGTCCTCGAATGCTCGGGCGCCCCGGCCGCGCTGAACGAAGCGGCCAGCATGGTCCGTCGCGGCGGCAAGATCTGCCTCGCCGCCTTCCCCGGCAAGCCCGTCGAGGTCGATGTCGCCGCCCTGGTGCGCAACAACATCTACCTCTACGGCATCCGCGGCGAAGGAAAGAGCGCCGTGCATCGCGCCGGTGCGCTGATGGCCATGGGCCGCTTCGACGCCAAGCTGCTGCACACCCACACCTTCCCGCTGGAGGAAGTGCCCACCGCCCTGCGCTATGCCCGCGAGCGCATCGACGATGCCATCAAGGTCGTCGTCACGATGAATCATTAATCCGGAACGCGGCAGGGAGAGGGCGATATGCTTCGCTGTGACGATTACTACCTGCCGGCGACGCTGGACGAAGCGTTCGATCTGATCGAACGCTTCCCCGGCGAACACCGGATCATCGCGGGAGGAACCGACCTCCTTCCGTGGGCGCGCGAAGGGCGGGCGGGGGATGTCCACATCCCCGTCCTCATCGACATCTCCCGCGTCGCCGAGATGCGCGGGCAGAAGGCGCAGGACGGCCGCATCCGCCTCGGCGCGAACACCACTTTCGCCGAATTCCTGAAGGACCCCTTCCTGAAGCGGCATCTGCCGGTGATGGCGCATGCCGCCATCTGGTTCGCCGACGACCAGCTGCGCGCCGCCGCCACGCTGGCGGGCAATCTGGTCAACGGCTCGCCCGCCGGTGACGGCATCCCGCCGATGGTGGCGATGGAAGGTTCGGTGGTGCTGGAAAGCCGCAAGGACGGCAAGCGCCACACCCGGACCGTTCCGGTGGCCGACTTCATCCAGGGTCCCGGCAAGACGCTGCTGGAACCGGGCGAATTGATGACCGCCATCGAATGCGACGACATGGAAGGCTGGGGCAGCGCCTTCGAGAAGGTGGGCCACCGCCGCTCGCTGGTGATCTCCACCTGCTGCGTCGCCGCCCTGGTCAAGGTCGATTGGGCCACCCGCCGCTTCGCCGATGTGCGCCTCGCCATCGGCGCTGTGGGGCCGGTGCCCTGCCGGGCGAAGGAACTGGAACAGTCGCTGATCGGCCAGCCGGTCACGGCCGAGACCATCCGCAGCCTGTCCGACCGCACCGCCGGCTTCGTCCGCTCGCGCAGCCGTCAGGAATACCGCCGCAAGGTCCTGGCCAGCTTCGTCGAACGTGCCTTGGGCGATGCCCTGGACGAACTCGGCATCGCCCCCGTCAGCCAACCCGTACACGGGGAGGAAAGGCTCCATGCCTAAGATCACCATCCAGACGACCGTCAACGGTCGTTCCGTCAGCAAGGACGTCGACCCGTCCCTGCGCCTGCTCGACTTCCTGCGCGAGGAACTCTACCTGACCGGCGCCAAGGAAGGCTGCGGCGCCGGTGAATGCGGCACCTGCTCCGTCTTCGTCGACGGCGTGCTGATGAAAAGCTGCCTGATGCCCGCCGGCAAGGCCCAGGGCACCACCATCGAAACCGTCGAGGGCTTGGCGGAACGCAACCGCCTGACCGTGCTGCAGCAGGCCTTCCACAAGACCGGCGCCAGCCAGTGCGGCTATTGCATTCCCGGCATGGTCATGGCCGCCACTTCCTGCCTGCGCGGCAACCCCCATGCCAGCCTCGACGAGATCAAGGAACATCTGGGCGGCAACATCTGCCGCTGCACCGGCTATTCCAAGATCTTTGAAGCGGTGGAACTGGCCCGCGATGTTCTGAACGGCTCCGTCCCGGCCACCGCCCTGCAGGAAGACGCCTTCAAGGACAGCTTCCTGGGCGCCAATGTGCGCCGCCTCGACGCCCCCAGCAAGGTCACCGGCGCGCTGAAATATGCCGGGGACATGACCATGCCCGGCATGCTGCACCTCCAGGTGCTGCGCAGCCCGCACGCCCATGCCCGCATCGTCAGCCTGGACACCTCCGAGGCCGAGCGCATGCCTGGCGTCGAAGCGGTGGTGACCAGCGCGGACGTGCCCGGCGTGGACGGCTATGGCGTGTTCATCCATGACCAGCCGGTCCTGGCCCGCGGCAAGGTGCGTTTCGTCGGCGATGCCGTCGCCGCCATCGCCGCCGAGACCGTCGCCCAGGCCCGCGACGCCCTCGAAAAGATCAAGGTGGTCTACGAGGAACTGCCCGCCGTCTTCGATGCCGAAGAGGCCATGAAGCCGGGCGCGCCGCTGGTCCATGAAGGCAATACCGACAATATCTGCCAGCACATCCCGATCCGTAAGGGCAATATCGAGGACGGCTTCGCCAAGGCCGACGTGATCCTGGAGGAAACCTTCCGCACCCAGCGCGTCGAGCATGCCTATCTGGAGCCCGAGGCGGGGCTGGCCTATGTCGAGCCCGACGGCACGGTGACCATCCACTCGCCCAGCCAGAACATCACCCACCACCGCCACATGCTGGCCCATATCCTGGCCATGCCGATCAACAAGGTCCGCATGATCATGAGCCCGGTCGGCGGCGGCTTCGGCGGCAAGGAAGACATGATCTACCAGGGCATCCTGGCCCTGGCGGCGATCAAGTCGCGCCGTCCGGTGCGCTATGTCTTCACCCGTGAGGAATCGATCCTGGTTTCGGCCAAGCGCCATCCCTTCGTGATGCGCCTGCGCATGGGCCTGACCAAGGACGGCCGCATCACCGCCACCCACATGCATTCGATCTCCGACGGCGGCGCCTATGCCCTGTCCACCCCGGGCGTGATGCGCAAGCATTGCATCCTGGGTGCCGGTCCCTACGAGATCGACAATGTCCGCATCGATGCCTACGGCATCTACACCAACAACACCCCGTCCGGCGCCTTCCGCACCTTCGGCGCCATGCAGAGCCTGTTCGCCACCGAATCCATGATGGACATGGCGGCCGAGAAGCTGGGCCTCGATCCCTTCGAGATCCGCCGCATCAACGCCATGCGCGACGGTGCCGTCACCCATACCCAGCAGAAGCTGGGCTCGGTGAGCATGCTCCAGGTGCTCGACACCCTGGAGAAGGGATCGCGCTGGCAGCCCGGCGTGCCCAACGGCCGGGGCGCCACCCGCGACGACCTTGGCGGTCCCGGCACCCGTGCCCCCTGCACCCTGGGCGTGCGGCTGCGCGACACCTCGGATGTGGCGGCGGAATAGGGAGAGAAAAAATGTATGACGACGGACGCAAGAAGCGGGGACGCGGCATGGCAGCCGGCTGGTACGGGATCGCCCGTACCGCCGCCATCGACCGGGCCGGTGCCTGGGCCGAACTGGACGATGGCGGCACCGCCAAGGTCGTCACCGGCGTGACCGAGATCGGCGAAGGCATCCTGACCGTACTGGCCCAGATCGCCGCCGAGGAGATGGGCATCCGCCCCGAGGACGTGACCATCGGCGATAACGACACCGCCCGCGCCCCGGAAGCCGCCCATGCCGGTGCCACCCGCCAGACCTATATGATCGGCAATGCCGTGGCCCTGGCCGCGCGCGAGGCCCGCAACCGCCTGGTCAGCGTGATCGCCGAGAAGTGGCAGGTTCCGGCCGAAAGCATCCAGACCCGCAACGGCGAGATGTGGGCGCCGGGCACCAATCTGCGCCTGACCATGGAAGAGGCCGTGGCGCAGTGCAAGGGCGTCGGCGTGGTGCCGGTGGGCAGCGCCTCCTTCACCGCCGACCATACCGCGCTCGACCCCGTCGACGGCAGCGGCCGCCCCTGGCAGGCCTATGTCTTCGGCGCCCAGGTCGCCGAGGTCGAGGTCGACACCGCCACCGGCGAGGTGCAGGTGCTGGGCATCTGGGCCGCCCACGATGTCGGCCGCGCCATCAATCCGCGCGGCGTCGAAGGCCAGATCGAAGGGGCCGTGGTGATGGGCGTCGGCCAGGCGCTGATGGAGGATTACCAGCTCGACGACCAGGGCCGCACCACCACGCCCGGCTTCGCCAAGTACATCCTGCCGACCGCGCTCGACGTGCCGCAGGTCACCTCCTTCATCGTCGAGGACCCCGATCCCTTGAGCCCGCTGGGCGCCAAGGGCATCGGCGAACCGGCCATGGTGCAGACCGCCCCGGCCATCCTGAACGCCATCTACGATGCCATCGGCGTGCGGATCACCACGCTTCCGGCGACGCCGGAACGGGTGCTCGAAGCGCTTGCCAGCAAGCGGGAGAAAGCCGCCTAGCACGAGACCCAGAGAAAAAAACTTCTTCAAAAAACTAAAAAAGAAGAAGAAAAAAGTAGGAGGCAACACGTGAATAACAAAAAGCGGCCCGCTTTTTGGCACCGGAACAAGCCATAACAAACGGTGCATTCAGGCGAAGCCGCCGGTCCCCACAAGGACCGTCAGCTTCGCCCTCTCGCAAGAGAGACGTATCTCGGCCTGAAACGAATCATTCGTTGACCAGCCGGCGAAGCCCAAAAAGAGCCGCCGGTAACCGGGAGGAAAGCATGAATATCAAGAAGACCCTGTCCGCCTTCGGTCTGTTCGCCGGAGCCCTGACTCTGTCTCTGCCTGCCACGGCGGCCGACAATTATCCCAGCCGTCCCATCGAGATGACCGTGCTGTTCGGTGCCGGCAGCTCCGCCGACCTGGCCGCCCGCGCCCTGGCCGACGGCCTGAGCAAGGAACTGGGTGTTCCGGTGCCGGTGGTGAACCGTCCCGGCGGCGGCGGTGCCGTGGGCTACAGCTATGTCCGCGACCAGCCCGCCGACGGCTATCACATCGTCTGGAATTCCAACTCCATCAGCACCGTCCACCACCAGGGCAACCTGCCCTTCGGCTACGAGGAATTCGATGCCGTCGCCCAGGTCAGCACCGAAAAGCCGGTCCTGGCGGTGCGCGAGAACGCCCCGTGGCAAACGCTTTCCGAATTCATGGAAGAAGCCCGTGAAGCCCCCGGCCGCATGAAGGTCAGCGTCTCGGGCCTGGGCAGCTTCACCCATATCGCCGGCGCCGCCATGTTCAATGCCGGCGAGGCGACCATGACGCCGGTTCCCTTCCCCGGCAACGAAGCCGTGCTGAACCTGCTGGGCGGGCGCGTCGACGCCACCGTGCAGCTTCCCGCCGCGCTGGTGCCTCATGTCAAGAGCGGCAAGGTCCGCATCCTCGGCGTCTCCAGCGACAGCCGCCTCGACCTGTTCCCCGACGCCCCGACCACCATCGAGCAGGGCGTGAACAGCAACATGGAAATGTGGCGCGGCATCGCCGTCAAGAAGGGTACGCCGCAAGAGGCCATCGCCCGCCTGGACGCCGCCATCAAGAAGGTCACCGAAAGCGAGGACTTCCAGAAGGTCGCCGACAACCTGGCTTTCAGCGTCTCGTACCTTCCCCATGACCAGTTCGCCCAGGTGATCGCCGAGGACGATGCACGCATCGCCGAATTGATGGCCCAGATGGCCAGCTCGAACTAAGGGGGCGACATCATGAATGCCGGCAAATTCAGTCGCGGGCTCGGCATCGTCCTGACGCTGTTCGCTGCCGGCTGGGTCGCAACAGTGCTTTATACGATACCGGAAAGCCATATTCCGGGTACTCCCGGTCCTCGGACTTTCCCGCTGCTGCTGGGCACCATCCTCGGCTTTCTCGGCCTTGTGCTGGTGTTCAGCCCGGCGAAGCTGTGCTTGGACGTTCCCTCCGCCATCACCAACCGCGAGGTCAAGGTGGTGGGGGGAACCTTCCTGGTCCTGTTCGGCTATGCCTTTCTCCTTGGCAAGATCGGCTTCGTCCTGGCGACCCCGCTGGTGGTCATCCTCGTCTTCAAGGTGATGATGGGGATCCGCTCATGGACCAAAACACTGGCGACGGCCATCATCATCCCGGCCGTGTGCTGGCTGATCTTCGTTCAGGGCTTCGAGGCGAACCTGCCTCGCGGCACCTGGCTTAATTTGCTCTGAGGAAGCCGTCATGGAAACAATCCTGTCCGGTCTTCAACAGGCATTGTCGATGGAAGCCCTGCTGGCGGTCTTCATCGGTTCTGTCCTCGGCCTGATCTTTGGCGCCATCCCCGGCCTGACCTATTCGCTGGTCCTGGTGCTTCTTCTACCGCTGACCTTCGCCATGCCCACCGAGGCGGGCATGGGCCTGCTGCTCGGCTGCTATCTGGGAGGCATGACCGGCGGGTCCGTTTCCGCCATCCTACTCGGCATTCCCGGCACCCCCTCCGCGGCGGCGACGGTCATGGACGGCTATCCCATGGCGCGGCGCAACGAAGCGGGCAAAGCCCTGGGAACGGCGCTGTTCGTCTCCGTCTTCGGCGGCCTGTTCAGCCTCATCATCATGGTCTTCGTCGCCTCCTACATCGCCGACGTGGCGCTGGCCTTCGGCCCGGCGGAAATCTTCGCCCTGGTGCTGTTCGGCCTGTCCACCATCTGCGGCCTGTCCGAACGGAGCCTGACGCTGGGCTTGGTGGCGGGCGTGCTGGGGCTGATGCTGATGACCATCGGCCTCGACCCCCTGACCGGGGTGCAGCGCCTGACCTTCGGCTTCACCGACATGATGCAGGGCGTCAATCTGGTGGTCGCCATGATCGGCCTGTTCGCCATCCCGCAGCTGGTCGACACCTTCCTGTCCAAGGACGGCAACAAGGTCGACCTGGGCAAGTTCGGCAAGGTCCGCTGCACTCTGCCGACATGGCAGGAATGCCGCCAGAATCTCGGCCTGGTGACGCGCTGCTCGGCCATGGGCACGGGCATCGGCGCCATTCCCGGCGCCGGCGGCCCCATCGCCGCCTTCCTGGCCTATGCCCATGCCAAGCGCTTCTCGAAGAATCCGGAGAATTTCGGCAAGGGCGAGATCGCCGGCGTGGCCGCGCCCGAAAGCGCCAACAACGCCGTCACCGGCGGCACGCTGATCCCGCTGTTGAGCCTGGGCATCCCCGGCGATCCGGCCACCGCGATCATGCTGGGCGGCCTGCTGATCCACGGCCTGCAGCCCGGCCCGCTGCTGTTCCAGACCAATCTGGACACCGTCTATGCCATCTACGCGATGGTCGCCATCTCCTATATCGCCATCTTCGCCGTCCAGCTTTGGGGCATCCGGCTGTTCGTGAAGGTCCTGGCGGTGCCCGGCGAGTATCTGGCGGCCTCGATCCTGGTGCTGTGCGCCATCGGCGCCTTCGCCATCCGCAACAGCATGTTCGACGTCTACATGATGATCGGCATGGGTGCCTTCGGTTACGTGCTCAAGCGCCTGGGCATTCCGATCGCCCCCGTGGTGCTGGGCATGGTTCTGGGCGAGATCCTGGACACCAACTACCGCACCGCCCTGATCATGTCGAACAACAGCCATGCCACCTTCTTCGAGTCGTGGACGGCCATGATCCTTCTCGGCCTGACCGCCCTGACCATCATCACGCAGGTCGTCAAGCGCTGCCGCAATCCGGCCATTCCGGCCAATGACGAAACGACCATCCCGAATGCAAAGAACGCCGACGGCGCTTCGGCCCACTGAACCAGACTTGGGGCAAGAATCATGAACCAAAACGCACAACCCATTGTTGCCGACAAGAAACCGGTCACGCAGGACTCCTCGTCCCAGGAAGCGCAGATCCGCCAGCGCGCCCGGGCCGTGGTCGAAGCCGGCAGCGTCGAGGCCGCCATCCGCCAGGGCCTGCTGCCCAAGCTGGTCGAAGTGAGCCTGTCCGAAGGCCTGATCCTGGGCCTGCTCAAGCAGGATGTCCGCACCTTCCTGGCCATCTTCGGCCATGGCTCGACCGATATCGGCGAGGTGCTGCGCATCTATACCGAGGAAGGCGCCACGCGGACCTACAACTTCCGCAACGAAGTGGAAATGGCCCATGTCGGCACCGCGCTGAAATGGATGACCGGCGAGACCTGCGCCGTCGTCACCTCGATCGGCCCGGGGGCCTTGCAGGCCATGGCCGGCTCGCTGGTCGCGGCCTGCAACAATGTCGGCCTCTATCACATCTATGGGGACGAGACGACCCATGGCGAAGGCTTCAACATGCAGCAGATCCCGAAGCACGAGCAGGGATTGTATGGCCGCCTGACCGCCTTGATGGGCGAGTCCTACGTGCTGCACACCCCCGAGGCCCTGCGCGACGCCCTGCGCCGTGGCGCCCTGAAGGTGGGCCATCCCTACAAGAAGGGCCCCTTCTTCCTGATGCTGCCCATCAACACCCAGCCCGAACGGCGTGTTTTCAACCTGGACGCCCTGCCCGGCCCGGTGCAGCTGCCCGTCCAGGCGGTGGGCAGCGAGGACAGCCTGCGCAAGGCCACCGCCCTGCTGCGCCGCTATCACCGCATCGTCATCAAGGCCGGCGGCGGTGCCCGCTTCGCCGCCGATGAACTGCGCAGCCTGGCCGAGCGGATCGGCGCCACCGTGGTGCTGTCGCCGGGCGCCAGCGGCGTGCTGCCCGACGAGCATCCCCAGAACATGCATGTCGGCGGCTCGAAGGGCTCGATCAGCGGCAATTTCGCCATGGAAATGGCCGACCTGCTGATCGTCATCGGCAGCCGCGCCGTCTGCCAGTCCGATTGCTCGGGCGTCGGCTATCCCAATGTGGAAGCGGTGATCAACATCAACGGCGATTTCTCCGACGTCGCCCATTACAACCACACCATCGCCCTGCCCGGCGATATCGGCGTGGTCATCAGCCAGTTGCTGGCCCATATCGAGCAGGAAGCCGATTTCGACCTGACGCCCAAGCGCAGTTGGCTGCAGCGTTGCGCCGAGAAGAAGCAGGAATGGATCGAGTTCCGCGATGGCCGCACCTATTCCAAGACCCTCCATGATCCGGTCTGGGGCCGCCCGGTGCTGACCCAGCCTACCGCCATCCGCGTGGTCGCCGACTTCGCCAAGGAGGTCAATGCCGTCAAGTTCTTCGATGCCGGCGACGTCCAGGCTAACGGATTCCAGGTGGTCGCCGACGACCGTCCTGGCGACACCTATACCGATACCGGTGCCTCCTACATGGGCTTCGCCTCCAGCGCCCTGACCGCCCTGGCCCTGTGCCCGCCGGACAAGCGCCGCTACGGCATCGCCTTCTCGGGCGACGGCTCGTTCATGATGAATCCCCAGGTGCTGATCGACGCCGTGGAACATGGGGCCCATGGCACGCTGGTGGTCTTCGACAACCGCCGCATGTGCGCCATCACCAGCCTGCAGCACGCGCAATACGGCGTCGAGTTCCGCACCAATGACAGCGTCGCGGTGGATTACGTCCAGCTCGCCTCCTCCGTGCAGGGCGTGGCGGCCTTCTATGGCGGCCACAGCGAAGCGGAACTGAGGGAAGCCCTGGCCAAGGCCCATGCCCATCCCGGCCTGTCCTTCATCCATGTCCCGGTCTATGCCGGCGAGAACAGCGAAGGCGGCATGGGGGCCTATGGTTCCTGGAATGTGGGCAATTGGTGCGAAGACGTGCAGTCCCGCTACCACAAGCAATCCCTGTAACGGCCCTTTGGTGAAAGGAGAGAAGACTGATGTACGACAGATATGGCCTTCACATCAAAGGGGAATGGCGCGCTGCGAAGGATGGCGCCACCCGGCCCGTGACCGATCCGGCGCGGGAATCGGAACTGGGCCATATTCCGGCTGCCGGTCCCGCCGATCTTGACGACGCCCTGGTGGCGGCCGAGACCGGCTTCCACGTCTGGCGGCGGACCTCGCCCTGGGAGCGTTCCGCCGTGCTGCACCGTGCCGCCGCCCTGATCCGCGAACGCACCGAGGACATCGCCGCCCTGATGAGCGCCGAGACCGGCAAGCCGCTGGCCGAGGCCAGGGGCGAGACCGGCGCCGCCGCCGACCAGTTCGAATGGTATGCCGAGGAAGCCAAGCGCATCTACGGCCAGACCATCGAGGGCCGCAGCCCCGACAGCCGCATGATGGTGAAATACGAACCCGTCGGCGTGGTCGCCGCCTTCTCGGCCTGGAACTTCCCCGCCCTGCTGCCGGCCCGCAAGATGGCCGCTGCCCTGGCGGCGGGATGTTCCGTCATCCTCAAGCCGGCGGGCGAGACCCCCGGTTCGGCCATGGCGCTGGTCCAGGCTTTGGCCGATGCGGGCCTGCCCGACGGCGTGATGAACCTGGTCACCGGCAATTCCGACATGATCGCCCGCCACCTCATCGCCTCGCCCATCGTGCGCAAGGTCTCGCTGACCGGTTCGGTGCCGGTGGGCCGCGAGATGCTGCGGCTATGCGTGGACGACTTCAAGAAGGTGTCGATGGAACTGGGCGGCCATGCCCCGGTGCTGGTCTTCGAGGATGCCGATCCCGTCGCCGCCGCCACCGCCGCCGCCACGGCCAAGTTCCGCAATTGCGGCCAGGTCTGCATTTCCCCCAGCCGCTTCTATGTGCATGAAAGCATTGCCGAGCCCTTCACCGAAACCTTCGCCAATTACGCCAAGGGCCTGAAGATCGGCCGCGGCCTCGATGCCGGGGTGCAGATCGGCCCGATGGCCAATCCGCGCGGCCTGCAGAACGCCCTGAACCTGATCGAGGACGCCAAGTCCCGCGGTGCCCGCGTCGTCACCGGCGGTGGCCGTCCGCCGGGTATCAACAGCGGCTATTTCATCGAACCCACGGTGCTGGCCGACGTACCCGACGAAGCCCGCATCATGAACGACGAACCCTTCGCCCCGGTTGCGCCGATCACCAAGTTCCGCAGCTTCGACGAGGTCATAAAGCGCGCCAATTCCACGCCTTTCGGACTGGCTGGCTATGTCTTTACCAATTCCCTGCGGACTGCCACCCTGGCATCCGAAGCCCTGGAAGTGGGCATGGTCGGCGTCAACGAGATGCTGCTGGCCAGTGCCGAGATGCCCTTCGGCGGCATCAAGCATTCAGGGATGGGCCGTGAAGGTGGCTCGCTCGGCATCAAGGAATACCTTGAGCCGAAATTTGTAAAAATGAAGATCTGACCTTAAATAGGCCCCAGTCTACCCATAACAAAAAAGGATTTGAGGAAAATGACGAATAAGGGAAAGGCAGAAGGTTTTGCTAGGGGGCTGACGAATTACGGGGATCGCGACTTCGCGCTCTATCTCCGTAAGTCCTTCGCCAAATCCATGGGCTATTCCGATGAAGCGCTGGCCAAGCCCGTCGTCGGCATTGCCTATACCCCGTCCGGCTTCAACAATTGCCACCGGCACTTCCCGGAAATGCTTGAAGCCGTCAAGCGCGGTGTCCTCGCCTCTGGCGGCCTGCCGGTGGAATTTCCCACCGTCTCGCTGGGCGAAGTCTTCCTCAATCCCACCAGCCTGATGTTCCGCAACCTCATGTCCATGGACACCGAGGAGATGATCCGCGCCCAGCCCATGGACTCGGTGGTCCTGATGGGCGGCTGCGACAAGACCGTGCCCGCCCAGCTGATGGGCGCGGCCTCGGCGGGACGTCCGGCGGTGCAGATCGTCGCCGGTCCCATGATGACCGGCAGGCACAAGGGCGAACGCCTTGGCGCCTGCACCGATTGCCGCCGCTTCTGGGGCAGTTTCCGCGCCGGCAGCATCTCCGAGGAGGAAATCAACGTGGTCGAGGGCCGCCTCGCCACCACGGCGGGCACCTGCGCGGTGATGGGCACCGCCAGCACCATGGCCTGCCTGACCGAGGCCCTGGGCATGTCCCTGCCCGGCACCGCGGCCATTCCCGCCGTCCATGCCGACCGCCTGCGCGCCGCCGAAGCCACCGGCGCCCTGGCCGCGCGCATGGCCGTCGAGGGCGGACCGACGCCCGACCAGATCATCACCCGCGCCTCGGTCGAGAACGCATTGCGCGTCCTTCTCGCCATCGGCGGCTCGACCAATGCCATCATCCACCTGACCGCCGTGGCCGGGCGCCTGGGCATCGAGATCGATCTGCCCTGGCTCAACCGCCTCAGCGACGAGACGCCGGTACTGGTCAACCTGAAGCCGGTCGGCAAGCATTACATGGAAGACCTCTATGCCGGCGGCGGGCTGGGCGCGATCCTGCGCGAGTTGAAGCCCCTGCTCAATCTCGACTGCATGACCGTCACCGGCGAGACGCTGGGCCAGCGCCTGGAAGCGCCCATCGACCATGTGGACCGCGAGATCATCAGCTCCTACGACAATCCCCTGGAACCCCAGGGCGGCCTCGTGGCCCTGTTCGGCTCACTGGCCCCGCGCGGCGCCATCCTCAAGCGTTCCGCCGCCGATGCCAGCCTGTTCGAGAAGGAAGGCCGGGCCGTCGTCTTCAACAGCCTGGAAGACCTGTCCGAACGCATCGACGATCCCGATCTGGACGTCACCGCCGACGACTTCCTGGTGCTCCAGAATGCCGGTCCGACCAGCCCGTCCGGCATGCCCGAGGCCGGTTACCTGCCCATTCCCAAGAAGCTGGCGCGTGCCGGCGTCAAGGACATGGTACGCATCTCCGACGCCCGCATGAGCGGCACCGCCTTCGGCACCATCGTCCTGCATGTCGCCCCCGAAGCGGCGGCCGGTGGCCCGCTGGCTTTGGTGCGCAACGGCGACCGCATCCGCCTGTCGGTCAAGAACAAGCGCATCGACCTGCTGGTGCCGGAAGACGAACTCGCCCGCCGCCGCGAGGAACTCGTTCCCACCGCCGTCCGGCCCAAGCGCGGCTATGCCAAGCTCTATGCCGACACGGTCACCCAGGCCGACCAGGGCTGCGACTTCGATTTCCTGCGCGCCGAACCGCAGTCGTAATCCGGAGAACTGGAAAGGGCGCGGAGGCTTCGGCTTCCGCGCCCTTTTGTTTTTGGGGCTGTCTTTTTTGAATTTTCCCGTCATTCCCGCGTAAACGGGACTCCATGCCGCCGCAGCGCCTTTCTGGATCGCCATGGCCTCCTGCTTCCGCGGGAGTGACGAACGAACCGGATCACCCCATCACCAGCCGGACCGCCAGGGCCAGCAGCACCACGCCGAACAGGCGCTTCAGCAGATTGCGAGGCAGGCGGTTGCAATAGGCCGCGCCGAGGGGGGCGAAGGCCAGGCTGGAAAGGCCGAACGCCAGGGCCGCCATCAAGTGGACATGGCCGATCATCCCTGCCGCCTGGACGTTCTCGGACAAGCCCTGGGCGATGAAGGCCGCCGAACCGAAAATCGAAATTGGCAGACCCAGGGTCGTTGCGCTGGCGACCGCGCGGGCCATGGCGACACCGCGATGGACCAGGAAGGGGATCATGAAGAAGGCCCCTCCCGCCCCGACCAAGCCGCCCAGGAATCCCATGGTCAGCGATCCCAGGCGCTGGGCCGTCGGACTGGCATAGCTTGCCAGGGCCAGCGCCTCTTTCTTTTCGGGCCAGAGGATCTTGACCGCCGTCAGGGTCAGGAAACCGGCGAAAAGAAGCCGCAGGAAATCGCCCGGCACCAGCCCCACCACCACGGCCGCGACACCGACGCCGATCACGCTGGGCAGGAAGCCCCGGCGCACCATGGTCCAGTCGATATTACCCAGCCTGCCATGGGCATAGATCGAGGAAAGCGAGGAAATTGCGACCACGGCCATGGAGGTGCCGATGGCCGCCTTGGGTGCCAGACCGGGGTCCACGCCCATCTGGGGCAGCAGCAGGATCAGGACCGGCACCGCCAGGACGGCCGTGCCGATGCCGATCAGCCCCAGAAGAAAGCCGCCGACAGCCCCGCAGAGGATAAGGGCGATCATCTCGCACAAGTTCAGAGCCTTTTCATGATAAGAAATAACCTTTCTTAACTTGGAAGCATAGAGAAGCGAAATAAAGACCTCTACAGACCAAAAAGCATATGTTTTGGGCACCAATGTTGACAGACCGAGTATGCCTGTCAATAATATTAGAAAATCATTTTAATAATATGAAAACAGGAGGTTCACGAACATGAAGGTCGCAATCCCCAAGGAGCGGAGATTGGGCGAGTATCGTGTTGCGGCCACACCCGACACGGTCAAGAAACTGAAAGCCCTGGGATACGACGTCGCGGTCGAGGCCGGGGCGGGAGTCGAATCGCGCCTATCCGACCGCGCCTTCGCCGAGGCCGGCGCCACCATCGCCCCCGATCTGGCCGCCTGCCTGCGGGATGCCTCGGTCGTTCTCAAGGTCCAGCGCCCGCTTCTGGCGTCGGAGGGGGGGATTGACGAATTGGCCGCCTTCCCGCGCGGCGCCGTGCTGGCTGCGATCCTGCAGCCCTATTCTTCGCGCGAGCATCTGGCCGCCTATGCCGAAGCGGGCATCACCGCCATGGCGATGGAACTGGTGCCGCGCATCAGCCGCGCGCAGAGCATGGACGTACTGTCCTCGCAGGCCAACCTGGTCGGCTACAAGGCGGTGGTGGACGCGGCGTCCGAATACCGCCGGGTCTATCCGATGATGATGACCGCCGCCGGCACCGTGCCGCCCGCTCGCTGCTTCATCATGGGCGTCGGCGTCGCCGGGCTTCAGGCCATCGCCACCGCCAAGCGCCTGGGCGCCATCGTCTCGGCCACCGACGTACGCCCGGCGGTCAAGGAACAGGTCAAATCCCTGGGCGGCACCTTCATCGCCGTCGAAAACGAGGAATTCAAGCAGGCCGAGACCGCAGGCGGCTACGCCAAGGAAATGAGCGATGACTATAAGCGCCAGCAGGCCGAACTGATCGCCGAGACCATCCGCAAGCAGGACATCGTCATCACCACCGCCCAGATCCCCGGCCGCCGCGCCCCCATCCTGGTCACCCGCGAGATGGTCGCCAGCATGAAGGACGGCGCGGTGATCGTCGACCTGGCGGTCGAACAGGGCGGCAATGTGGAAGGCTCGGTAGCCGGAGAGACGGTGCTGACCGACAACGGCGTCACCATCATCGGCCATACCAACTATCCCAGCCGCGTCGCCGTCGATGCCTCGCTGCTCTATGCCAAGAACCTGCTCTCCCTGCTGCAATTGCTGCATGACAAGGAAAAGGGCGGCCTGTCCATCAATTGGGAAGACGAGATCGTCAAGGGCATCACCCTGACCCATGAGGGCAAGCTCATCCATCCCAATTTCAGCAATTCCTCGGCCGCGGCCGCGTAAGGAGGGCAACAAGAAATGGAAAGCAACGATTTCTTCCTGACCGGCCTGACGGTTTTCGTGCTGGCCGTCTTCGTCGGCTATTACGTCGTCTGGCGCGTCACCCCGGCCCTGCATTCGCCGCTGATGGCGGTGACCAACGCGGTGTCCTCGGTGGTCATCGTCGGCGCGCTGATCGCCGCCGGTCCGGCCGAAACCACCAGCTCGAAGGTCATCGGCATGATCGCGGTGGTGCTGGCGGGCATCAACATCTTCGGCGGCTTCATCGTCACCCAGCGGATGCTGTCCATGTTCAAGAAAAAGCCCGTGAAGCAGGAGGCCTGAGCATCATGGATGGATTCTCCGTACTCGCCTATCTGGTGGCCGCCGTCTGCTTCATCATGGCCCTGCGCGGCCTGTCCTCGCCCGAGACCGCACGGGCGGGCAACACCTTCGGCATCATCGGCATGGTGCTGGCCATCGGCACCACCCTGTTCCAGCCGGTGGTCGAGACCTATACGATGATCATCGTCGGCCTGGGCGTCGGCGGCATGATCGGCGCGCTGATCGCCAAGCGCATCGAGATGACCGCCCTGCCCCAGCTCGTCGCCGGTTTCCACAGCCTGGTCGGCCTTGCCGCCGTGCTGATCGCCGTCGCCGCCTTCCTCAATCCCAGCGCCTACGGCATCGGCGCGGCGGGCGCCATCGGCGCCGGTTCGCTGGTCGAGATGAGCCTGGGCACCGCCATCGGCGCCATCACCTTCACCGGCTCGCTGGTCGCCTTCGCCAAGCTCCAGGGCCTGGTCAGCGGCAAGCCGCTGGTCTTCCCGATGCAGCATCCCCTGAACGCCTTCCTGGCCCTGGTGACGGCGGCCTTGGTGGTGTGGCTGGTGGTCAGCAACGATCCCGCCGCCCTGTGGTGGATCATCGTCCTCTCGCTGGCGCTGGGCCTGCTGCTGATCCTGCCCATCGGCGGCGCCGACATGCCCGTCGTGGTGTCCATGCTCAATTCCTATTCGGGCTGGGCCGCCGCCGGCATCGGCTTCACCTTGCAGAACAACCTGCTGATCATCACCGGCGCGCTGGTCGGGGCCTCGGGCGCGATCTTGTCCTACATCATGTGCAAGGGCATGAACCGTTCGATCTTCAGTGTGGTCCTGGGCGGCTTCGGCGCCGAGGCGGCCGTGGCCGGAGCGGGCAGCGACGGCGTCGAGCGCAATGTCAAGCAAGGTTCGCCCGAGGATGCCGCCTATATCCTGAAGAACGCCTCCAGCGTCATCGTCGTCCCCGGCTACGGCATGGCCGTCGCCCAGGCCCAGCATGCCCTGCGCGAGATGGGCGATTTGCTGAAGCGGGAAGGCGTCGAGGTCAAATACGCCATCCATCCCGTCGCGGGCCGCATGCCCGGCCATATGAACGTGCTGCTGGCCGAGGCCAATGTCCCCTATGACGAGGTCTTCGAGCTGGAAGACATCAACCGCGACTTCTCGCAGGCCGACGTGGCCCTGGTGATCGGCGCCAACGACGTCACCAATCCCTCGGCCAAGACCGATCCGCAAAGCCCCATCTACGGCATGCCCATCCTGGATGTGGAAAAGGCCAAGACCGTGCTGTTCATGAAGCGCTCGATGGGCGCCGGCTATGCGGGCGTGGAGAACGAGCTCTTCTTCCGTCCCAACACCATGATGCTCTTCGGTGACGCCAAGAAGGTGACCGAGGAACTGGTCAAGAACCTGGACTAAGAACCCAGACGTCAAACCGGGAGGCAGGATCATGAAAATCAGGAATATTCTGGACAAGAAGGGCACCCATGTCGTCACCATTCCCGTGCACAGCCTGGCCAGCGAAGCCGCCGCCATGCTGACGGGACACAATATCGGTGCCGCCGTGGTGGTGGACGAACGCTCGCGCATGGTGGGCATCCTGTCGGAACGCGACCTGGTCCGCTGCTTCAGCGAACGCGGACCCGCCATGCTTTCGGCCCCTGTCTCCTGGATGATGACCCCGGAGCCGCAGACCTGCGACCCCGAGGACGATCTGCAAGACGTGCTGCGGATCATGAACCGCGGCCGCTTCCGCCACATGCCGGTCCTGGAGGAGGGGCGCTTGGTCGGCATCGTCAGCATGCGCGACCTCTTCGCCGAACGGCTGGTGGATGTGGAACGCGAGGCCCGGGAACTCCATGCTTATGTGGTCGGGGCCGATTGGCCGACCTCGACGGGAGCCCATGCCTGACCCATAATACCGGCGGCGGCATCCTTGCGGTGCCGCCGCTTTGTTTTACCTGACACAAGGGAGGCCCCATGATCTTCAGCGCTGTCCCTGTGGAACAGGCCGAGGGCCTGACCCTCGCCCATAGCCAGACTCTTCCCGGCCGCCGACTGAGAAAGGGAACCGTCCTTTCCGCCGAGGATGTGCAGGCCCTGCGCCTAGCAGGTATTTCCAGCGTCACCGGTGTCCGCTTCGACGAGACCGACCTGCCCGAGGACGAGGCCGCCGCCGCCATCGCCCAGGCCGTTGCCGGTCCCGGCACGACCCTTGGGCCCGCCACCACCGGACGGGTCAACCTCTTCGCCGAACATCGCGGCCTGCTGATGATCGACACGGCCGCCGTGGACGCCATCAACCTGAAGGACGAGGGCGTGACGCTGGCCACCCTGCCCGCCTTCAGCGTCGTCCAGCCCCGCCAGATGATCGCCACCGCCAAGATCATCCGCTTCGCCGCCGACCGTTCCATCATCGAGGACTGCACCGCCCTCGCCCGGGATGCCGGGCCGGTCCTGCGGGTCCTGCCCTTCCGCGCCCTGAAGGCCGGGCTGATCCTGACCAGGACGCCGGGCATGAAGGACAGCATCCTGTCCGGCACCATCGCCGTCACCGCCGCCCGGCTGGAGGCCCTGGACAGCCATCTGGTCTTCGAGCATGTCTGCACCCATGACGAAAGCGCCATTGCTTTGGGCATTTCGGCGGCGCTGGCCGAAGGCTGCGACCTGATCCTGATCTCCGGCGCCTCGGCGACCGGCGACCGCGCCGATGTCGTCCCCAGTGCCATCACCGCCGCGGGCGGAAGCATCGATCATTTCGGCATGCCGGTCGATCCGGGCAACCTGCTTCTGCTGGGCCGCCTCGGCGCCGTGCCGGTGGTCAACCTGCCCGGCTGCGGGCGCTCGCCCAAGCTCAACGGCCTGGACTGGGTGCTGCGCCGCATCGCCGCCGGGGTGGAGATCACCTCGGAAGACATCATGCGCATGGGCGTCGGCGGCCTGTTGATGGAAATTCTCGACCGTCCCTCGCCCCGCCAGAAGGAAGAGGCCAAGGCCGCCCCGCGCATCGCCGGTCTGGTTCTGGCCGCCGGACGCAGCAGCCGCATGGGCCGCAACAAGCTGATGATGGAGGTGCGCGGCAAGCCCATGGTCGCCCATGCCCTGGACGCCGCCCTGGGCAGCAACCTCTCGCCCGTGGTCATGGTCGCCGGGCACAGCTTGGCCGAAGTCAGCCGCATCCTGCCGCCGGGCGTGGCCCTGGTACGCAATCCCAGCCCTGATTTGGGCCTGTCCTCCTCGCTGATTACCGGCCTTCAGGCCCTGCCCGAGGATGTGGACGGCGTGCTGATCCTGCTGGGCGACATGCCGCTGGTCGCGCCGCGCCATGTGCGGCGGCTGATCGAGGCCTTCGATCCCACCGAGGGGCGGGCCATCTGCGTGCCGGTCTGGCATGGCCGCCGGGGCAATCCGGTCCTGCTGGCCCGCCGCTTCTTTCCCGAATTGCTGGGCCTGACCGGCGATTCCGGTGCCCGCCGCCTGATCGCCGATTATCCCGAAGCCGTCTACGAAGTCGAGATGGACGACAACGCCATCCTGACCGACGTGGATACCGTCGAAGACCTGGTGGGAGTGTAGGGACATGGAACTCCGCCGCCACTTCCCCCTGCTCGACGAACAGGGCATCGCCTATCTGGACAATGCCGCCATGGCCCAGATGCCCGATCTGGTCCAGCGCAGGCTGGCCGAGACGGAAGCGGCCCTGCGCGCCAATGTTCAGCGCGGCAGCCACGACCTGGCGGAACAGGCCGACAGCCGGTTCGACGCCGCCCGCGCCGCCGTCGCCGCCTTCCTCTCCGCCAAGCCGGAAGAAGTCATCTTCACCGGCGGCTGCACGGCGGCCCTCGACCAGGCCTGCCGGATGCTGGCCCCGCGCCTGAAAGAAGGCGATGCGGTGGCGGTCAGCGTACTGGAACATCATTCCAGCCTGCTGCCCTGGGTCCGCCTGGCTCAGGAAAAGGGGCTGGAGCTGCGCCCGATCCCGCTGACGCCGGAGGGACGGCTGGACCTTACGGACATCGAGCGGATCGTCGATAAACGCTGCCGGGTGGTCGTCTGCACCCATGCCTCCAACGTCACCGGCGCCGTCACCGACATGGCGCTCCTTTCGGCCGCGGCCAGGGCGGCGGGCGCCCTGCTGGTGGTCGACGGCGCGCAGATGGTGCCCCACGGCAAGGTCGATCCCCGCGCCTTGGGTGCCGACCTCTACGCCTTTGCCGGACATAAATGCTATGGCCCGACCGGCGTGGGCGTGTTGTGGGGCCGGTCGGAATTGCTGGAGGACCTGCCCCCGGCCCTGGTCGGCGGCGGCATGGTCTTCACCGCCGGATTCGAGGGCTTCCGCCCCCAGCCCCCGCCCCAGCGCTTCGAGGCGGGCACGCCGCCCGTTGCCCAGGCGGTGGGCCTGGGCGCGGCCCTGGACTGGCTGGGCGGGCTGGACGAAAACCCGACCGCCGCCCATCTCGAAACCCTGACCGGCCGCCTGCTCGACGGCTTGAAGGCCATCAAGGGGCTGCGCCTCGCCGGACCCTCCGGGACCGTGGCGCGCGTGCCGGTGGTTTCCTTCACCATCGACGGCATTCACCCCCACGACATCTCCCACATCCTGGGCGAGGCCAAGGTGGCCGTGCGCGGCGGCCATCTCTGCGCCCAGCCGACCATGGCGGCCCTGGGCGTCGGTGCCGTGACCCGCGCCAGCCTCGCCCCCTACAACAATGCAGAAGACATCGACCGCCTGCTGGCCGGGCTGGAACGTGCGGTGAGGATCCTGGGGTAGCAGCCCCTCCTCAGTTCGGTTTGTCCTGCCGGGCTTCCGTCAGGGCCCGAGGGTTTCCGGCGGAAAGATGGCTGACGCAATCCCATAGGGCGGAGGAGGACAAGGGCTTGTGCAGCAGGACATAGCCCGCCTCATGGGCCTGGATGATGCTGTCCGCCGAGGTTTCCCCGGTCAGGATGATGCTGGGGATGGCATGGTCGTAGGCCCTCTGCAGCCGGTCGATGACCGCCCGCCCCGTCAATCCGTTGCGCAGGCGGTAATCCGAGATGATGAGATCCGGCACCTGTCCCTTCAGGGCCGTCAGTACTTCCTGGTCGTCGGCCCCGGAAATGATGCGGAAGCCCCAGGCCGCCAGTTGCAAGCTCAGGGCTTCGCGCACGCCCTCCTCGTCCTCGACCACCACCGCCAGGCCCTCGCCCTGTTTCTCCTTCCTCGTCACCTGCTCGATCTGGGCGACCGGCTGCGAGGCGGCCAAGGGAACGGTAATGGCGAAACAGGTTCCCTTGCCCAGGCGGCTTTTCAGGCTCACCGGATGGTCGAGGAGATGCGAAAGCCGGCGCACGATGGAGAGGCCCAATCCCAGTCCCTTGCTGCGGTCCCGTTCGGGATTGCCCAATTGATGGAATTCCTCGAACACGGCCTCGATCTGGTCGGCTGGAATGCCGATCCCGGTGTCGTAGACCTCGATCCGGACTTGGCTGCCGACACGGCGGCAACCGACCAGGATGCTGCCGTTTTCGGTGTATTTGATCGCGTTCTCGATCAGGTTGCGCAGCATCCGCTCCAGCAGGCCGGGATCGCTGCGCAGCCACAGGCTGGACGGCACCACCCGCAATGACAGGCCCTTCTCCTCGGCATGCAGGCGATATTCCGAGGCAACGGTGCTCAAGAGTTCCTGGATGCAGAAGCCGCGCATGTCGGGCTCGACGACCCCGGCATCCAGGCGGGAAACGTCCAGCAGACCGTCGAGCAGGTTCTTGAGCGCAAGCGTCGCGCGCTCGATATGGCCGACGATGCTCCTGCCGGGATGGTTCTCCAGCTGCATGGACAGGGCCGAGGTCAGCAGCATCAGCGACTGCACCGGCTGGCGCAGATCGTGGCTTGCGGCGGCCAGGAACTGGGACTTGGCCATGTTGGCGTGCTCGGCCTCTTCCTTCGCCGCCTCGGCCCGCCTTTCCGCCTCCTTCAGCGGCGTGATGTCCATCCAGACGAAGCTGAAGCATTGCCGCCCCTCGTACAGAAGCGGCGAGCCGGACACCAGGATGTCGATGATCCGCCCGTCCTTGGTCCTTTGGCGGCTCGCGAAGGCTTCCTGCGGCTGCTCGCGCCGGACCAGGCGATCCTCGATTTCCAGCATCTCTTCCAGTTTGAAGCCGACATCGATATCCAGCACGGTCAGGGATGCGAATTCCTCGGCCGTATAGCCCAAGGCTTCATGGGCCTTGGCATTGAATTTCAGGAAACGGAAGCTCTCGCTCTCAACGATGGCGACGCTGGCCAGTACGGTGTCGAACAGAGTACGGAACAACTCCTCGCTCTGACGCAACGCTTCTTCGGCATGTTTGCGCTTGGTAATGTCCTGAAAATAGGCAGCAAGGCCACTCTGCGTAGGACAGGCCCTAACGAGATACCATCCCTGCAACGGTGGATAATAGGTTTCGAATTCCGCCGCCTCCCGCGTGAACAGCACCCGTTCATATTGGGTAAAGACAGAGGCGTGCTGCACCCCCGGAAATACGTCCTGAAGAGCCTTACCGGTAACATCCCGGCCACCAAGAAGCAGATCCCGCGCCCTCTGATTGATGAAGACAATCCGCCAGGACCGATCCAGTTCAAAAACCCCGTCAGTAGTCGAGGCATAGACCTCGGCCAGGCGCTGCCCTGTCGCTCGGGCCGCCTCGGCCGCTCGCGTGCGGTCCCACCAGCGCAGGAAAAAGATCAGGATCGACACCGCCAGGAAGGCGGCAAGCCCCCCTCCGGCCCAGACGATCTGGCGTAAGGGCTGATAGGGGGCCTCGACCAGAGCCACGGGCGCCGCCACCGCCAGATTCCAGCCGGCCACCGGAACAGGGTACAGGATGCCGTAAGACGGGATGCTCTCAAGAGTGCGAGCCCAAAAGATCGATCCATAAGGCTGCCTCAGGCCGTCGCGGTATTCAGGCCTCATCGGACGACCAATAATCCCGTCAGAACGAGCGATGATGACATTGTTCCGATCGATGACAGCCACCATCCAACCGGATGGCAGGCCATGATCGTTGAACAATTGCACGAAGCTACTGGCAGCTATCGAGGCTGCTACGGTGTGGGTTACTGTACCATTGCGTACGACCGGCACCCGCACGACGACATAGGGCTGTCCATAGCGTTCGGAACTGTTGACCAGATTGCCCACCCAGGCCTGTTGCGTCGTCCAGACCCATTCCAAGCTTTCGGGAGAAGTGACTTCCTCTGCCTCGGAACGCAGGTTGATCAGAAGGCTGTCCCGGTCGCTTAGGGAAATGCTCAGCCAATGCGTCCTGACATCAAGCAGACGCTCGGCCTCTTGACTGAAGTTTTCGAAATCGCCCGCATCCAGGGTGGTCGACGCTGCCAAGCCCTGCAAATGAGCGATTTCCTCACGCAGCTGCTGCTCAACCGCATTGGCCGCGCTGGCAGATGTCTGCCGCAACAGGTTATGCGCCGCCTCGATCTGTTGGCCTTCGAACAGCCGCAACATGACGAAGGCGAAGACCAGCAGCGGGAGCAACGCAATAAGTACGAGCCCGAACCTGCGGGTCTTGCGGGATGTCAAGGATACCTCTCTAAAAAAGATCACTCCTGAGATAATCGGCTCCGCTTCTTTCACCATCCCGCTCCGGTATCTACCTCATGGGCAATAAACCCAGCAGTAATGATCATTACTGCTGCTTTGCACCCCGCCCGGCAGGGTTGGGAATTTCCCACAAAGACCGAGAAAGCGACACAGCTTTTCATCGCAAGTCGTGACGCTTGGCACTTCCTCCCCTGTCTGAAGGCGATCCCGCCTCTCGCTCCGGCAGCGGCCGGCATCTCCTCTTCCACACGAATTTAACATTTCATGCATGTTGTTTATGTAATTTTATACCTCCCGAGATGTTATTTGATCTTGACCAACGGCCCGGGAATGAAAAATACTCCCGAAGATAACTGGAAGGCTGAGAGGATAGATCCCCCCATGACAACGCAGATCGTGACCGCCAACCGCCTGCATGACGGGCTCGTTGTGTTCCGCGTGGGGGAAAGCTGGACCCAGTCACTGAGCGAGGCGCAGACCTACACGCCCGAAGAAGCCGCCGCCCTGGTCGCCCGCATCGAAGCGGAGGAAAAGACCCAGGTCGTCGGCGTCTACGCCGTCGAGATCGACGACGCGAAAGTGCCGACCAAGGGGCGGGAGCGCATCCGCGCGCTCGGCCCCACCGTGCGTCCAGACATCAGCAAGCAGGTGGAGGCCTGAGCATGTACCGCTACGACGAATTCGATGCCGCCATCGTCCGCACGCGCGTCGAGGAATTCCGCGATCAGGTGGAACGCCGCGTCTCCGGCGAATTGACGGAAGAGCAGTTCCGCCCCCTGCGTCTGATGAACGGCGTCTATCTCCAGCTCCACGCCTATATGCTGCGCGTCGCCGTCCCCTATGGCGAACTGTCCAGCACCCAGATGCGCAAGCTGGCCCATATCGCCCGCACCTACGACAAGGGCTACGGCCACTTCACCACGCGCCAGAACATCCAGTTCAACTGGCCGACCCTGGTGGACATCCCGAAGATCCTGGACGAACTGGCCGAGGTCGAGATGCATGCCATCCAGACCAGCGGCAACTGCATCCGCAACGTCACCTCGGACCCCTATGCCGGCGTCGCCGGCGACGAAGTGGACGATCCGCGCCCCTGGGCGGAAATCCTGCGCCAGTGGTCGACCTTCCACCCGGAATTCACCTATCTGCCGCGCAAGTTCAAGATCGCCATCTCGGGCGGCGCCGAGGACCGCGCCGCCGTGCGCTTCCATGATATCGGCCTGCGCGTCGTGCGTGGCGAAGGCGGCGATATCGGCTTCCGCGTCTGGGTCGGCGGCGGCATGGGCCGCACCCCGCGCGTGGGCCGCGAGGTCCGCTCCTTCGTTCCGGCTGCCGACCTGATGAGCTATCTCGAAGCCATCCTGCGCGTCTACAACCTCTATGGCCGCCGCGACAACAAGTACAAGGCGCGCATCAAGATCCTGGTGGACGAACTAGGCCTGGCCCGCTTCATCGACGAGGTCGAGGCGGAATGGCAGAAGTCCCGCGCCAGCGCCACGCCCCTGCCGGAAGAGGAAATCGCCCGCATCCGCGCCTATTTCGCGCCGCCGCCCCTGGCTTCCCTGCAAGACAATCCGGCCGAGCTGGCCGCCGCGCGCAAGGCCGATCCGGCCTTCGACCTGTGGATCAAAACCAATGTCTTCAGCCACAAGGTTCCCGGCTATGCCGCCGTCACCGTGTCGCTGAAGCCCATCGGCGGCATTCCCGGCGACGTGACGGCCGATCAGATGGACATGATCGCCGACCTGGCCGACCGCTTCAGCCAGGGCCAGCTGCGCGCCACCAAGGAACAGAACCTGGTCCTGCCCTATGTGCGCCAGGACCAACTGGCCGCGCTGTGGCGCGCCCTCGACATGCAGAACCTGGCGACGGCCAATCGCGGCTTGGTCTCGGACATGATCGCCTGCCCGGGCCTGGATTACTGCGCCCTGGCCAATGCCCGTTCGATCCCGATCGCCCAGGAGATCAGCAACCGCTTCGCCGATCTGCGCCGCCAGCACGACATCGGTTCGCTCAGCCTGAACATCTCGGGCTGCATCAATGCCTGCGGCCACCACCATGTGGGCAATATCGGCATCCTGGGCGTCGATAAGCGCGGCGAGGAAGCCTATCAGTTGGTCCTCGGCGGCGATGCCGGCGAGGGCGATGCCGCCATCGGCCAGATCACCGGCCCCGGCTTCTCGGCCGAAGGCATCGTCGATGCTACCGAAAAGGCCGTGGCGGTCTATCTCGCCAACCGCCGCGACGCGGACGAATCCTTCATCGAAACCTATCGCCGCATCGGCATGGCTCCCTTCAAGGAGGCTCTCTATGACGCTCGTTGAGATCACGCAGGACGGGAAAGTGCTGACGACCGAGCTTTCCGCCGCCCCCGAAGCGGATCTGGAACTCGGCCCCGACGCCGACCTGGATGCCGTCGCCGAGTCCCTGGCCTCGGCGAAACAGGTGGCCGTGCGCTTCCCCGCCTTCTCCGATGGCCGCGGCTATTCCATCGCCCGGCGCCTGCGCAACCAGTACGGCTATCGCGGCCGTCTCCTGGCGGTGGGCGACGTGCTGGTCGACCAGGTCCACCTGATGGCCCGCGTCGGCTTCGATGCCTTCCTCCTGAAGGAAGGCCAGAAGCCGGAAAAAGCCGCCCAGTCCCTGGCCCGCTACCAGTCCGTCTATCAGGCCTCCGCCGATGGCCAGCGGCCCGTCTGGGAATTGCGTCGCCGCAACAAGGCAGCCTAGGGGGAGCATCATGACAGCTGAAGCCAAACAGACTTCCGCCGCGGCACGGCTCGATGCCTTGCGCCATGCTTATGGCGATCTGGGGAGCGTCGAGCTGTTGCAAGCGCTGATCGCCAAGGAATTTCCCGGCAGCATCGCCGTGACCTCGTCCTTCGGCGCCGAATCGGCCGTGCTTCTGGACCTGGTGGCCCAGGTCGCCCCCGACACGCCGATCCTCTTCCTCGACACCGATGCCCTGTTCGACGAGACCATCGCCTACCGCGAAAAGCTGGTCCGCCGCCTCGGCCTGACCGACATCCGAATCATCCGCCCGCGCCTGAAAGACGTCCAGGCGACGGAAGATGTCTGGCGTACCGATCCCGACCGCTGCTGCTATCTGCGCAAGGTGGTTCCGCTGGAACGCGCCACCGCCGGTTTCGCCGCGCTGATCGACGGCCGCAAGGGCTTCCATGGCGGCGAGCGCGCCAACCTGCCGACCATCACCCTGGGCGCCAACGGCGTCTTCAAGGTCAGCCCGCTGGTGCGCTGGACCGAGCAGGAAATCGAGCAGGCCTTCACCGAACGCAAGCTGCCGCGCCATCCGCTGGTGGCCCAGGGCTACCGCTCCATCGGCTGCTGGCCCTGCACTCGTCCCACCGCGCCAGGCGAATCGCCGCGCGCCGGACGCTGGGCCGGACGGGGCAAGAGCGAATGCGGCATCCATAGCAACACCTTCTCGGAAGGAAGCGGCATCTGACCGCTTTCTCCCGTTCCAATTTCCTTCCGTATCTCTTCACCTTAGCGAATAAAGAAAGACCCCGATGCTGGCACACCTCAAGCAACTCGAGGCCGAGAGCATCCACATCATCCGCGAGGTCGCTGCCCAATTCTCCAACCCGGTCATGCTCTATTCGATCGGCAAGGATTCCTCGGTGATGCTGCATCTGGCGCGCAAGGCCTTCTATCCCGCGCCGCCGCCCTTTCCGCTGATGCATATCGACACGACCTGGAAATTCCGGGAAATGATCGCCTTCCGCGACCGCATGGCGCGCGAGGCCGGAATGCAGCTGATCGCCTATACCAATCCCGAAGGACTGGCTCGCGGCATCAATCCCTTCGACCACGGTTCGGCGCTCTATACCGACATCATGAAGACCCAGGCCCTGAAGCAGGCCCTGGATGCCTACGGCTTCGATGTCGCCTTCGGCGGGGCGCGCCGCGACGAGGAGGCCTCGCGCGCCAAGGAGCGCGTCTTCTCCTTCCGCACCCGCGCCCATCGTTGGGACCCGCGCAACCAGCGCCCGGAATTGTGGCGGGTCTATAACGGCCGCGTCGCCAAGGGCGAAAGCGTACGCGCCTTCCCGCTGTCCAACTGGACCGAACTGGATATCTGGCAGTACATCCACGCCCAGGACATCCCCGTCGTGCCGCTCTACTTCTCCGCCCCTCGCCCGGTGGTCCAGCGCGACGGCCAGTGGATCATGGTCGATGACGACCGCCTGCCCCTGCAACCGGGCGAAGTGCCGCAGATGCGCAAGGTCCGCTTCCGCACGCTGGGATGCTATCCTCTGACCGCCGCGGTGGACTCCGAGGCCGAGGACTTGGCCGGGATCATCACCGAGATGATGGTCTCGCGCACCTCCGAACGCCATGGCCGCCTGATCGACAAGGACCAGGCCGGGTCGATGGAGAAGAAGAAGCAGGAAGGTTATTTCTGATGACCCTACAGTCCCGCGCCACGGCTGAACTGGCCGCCTATCTGGAACAACAGGGCGATCTGGGCCTGCTTCGCTTCATCACCTGCGGCAGCGTCGATGACGGCAAGAGCACCCTGATCGGACGGCTGCTCTACGACTCGAAGATGATCTTCGAGGACCAGCTGGCGCAGCTCGAAGCCGACAGCCGCCGAATCGGCACCACCGGCGGCCAGATCGACCTGGCGCTGCTGGTGGACGGCCTGCAGGCGGAACGCGAACAGGGCATCACCATCGATGTCGCCTATCGCTTCTTCGCCACCAACCGCCGCAAATTCGTCGTCGCCGACACGCCCGGCCACGAACAATATACCCGAAACATGGCGACCGGCGCCTCGACGGCCCAGCTGGCCGTCATCCTGGTCGATGCCCGCAAGGGCGTGCTGACCCAGACCCGACGCCATTCCATGATCGTCGGCCTGCTGGGCATCCGCCATGTGGTGCTGGCTGTCAACAAGATGGACCTGGTGGAATACAGCCAGGCGCGCTTCGAGGAAATCGCCGCCGAATTCGCCGAATTCGCCAAGCAGGTGGGCATCCCGAACGTGCAGCCCATCCCCATGTCGGCCCTGACCGGCGACAATGTGCTGCAGCAGAGCCGGAACATGCCCTGGTATGACGGGCCGACCCTGCTCAGCCATCTCGAAACCGTCGATGTCACCAGCGACGACACCGCCAAGCCCTTCCGCATGCCGGTCCAGTGGGTCAACCGCCCCAACCAGGATTTCCGCGGCTATGCCGGCACCGTGGTCGGCGGCAAGGTGCGTCCGGGCGACCGCATCGTCGTCCTGCCCTCGATGCGCCAGAGCAGCGTCCAGCGCATCGTCACCTTCGACGGCGATTTGGACGAAGCCGTCGCCGGTGATGCCGTGACCCTGACCCTGGCCGACGAAATCGACATCGCTGCCGGCGACGTCATCGCCCTGGCCGACCAGCCCGCCGAGGTCAGCGACCAGTTCGCCGCCCATCTGCTGTGGATGGGCACCGAGCCCATGCTGCCCGGCCGTCAGTACCTGCTGCGCATCGGCGCGGTGACGGTCCCGGCCGAGGTGACCGAGCTCAAATACAAGATCAACGTCAACACGCTGGAACATCTGGCGGGCAAGGCGCTGGACCTGAACGAACTGGCCTTCTGCAACCTGGCCCTCGACCATGCCGTCGCCTTCGATCCTTACGAGCAGAACCGCGACATGGGCGGGTTCATCCTGATCGACCGCTTCACCAATGCCACGGTGGGCGCCGGGATGATCGCCTTCGGCCTGCGCCGCGCAACCAACCTGGCCTGGCACAAGCTGGACGTGGACAAGGAAGCCCGCGCCAAGCTGAAGGGCCAGTCGCCCTGCGTGCTGTGGTTCACCGGCTTCTCGGGCTCGGGCAAGTCCACCATCGCCAATCTGGTGGAGAAGAAACTCCACGCCCTGGGCCGCCACACCTATGTGCTGGACGGCGACAATGTGCGCCATGGCCTGAACAAGGATCTGGGCTTCACCGAGGCCGACCGTGTAGAGAACATCCGCCGCATCGGCGAGGTCGCCAAGCTCTTCGTCGATGCCGGGATGATCACCATCACCGCCTTCATCTCGCCCTTCCGGGCGGAACGGCGGATGGCCCGCGAATTGATGGGCGAAGGCGAATTCATCGAGGTGTTCATCGACACCCCGCTGGAGGAATGCGAAAAGCGCGACCCCAAGGGCCTGTACAAGAAGGCCCGCGCCGGCAAGCTCGCCAACTTCACCGGCATCGATTCGGCCTACGAACCGCCGGAGACCCCGGAATTGGTCATCCGCACCCAGGAAATCTCGGCGGAAGACGCCGCCGAGAAGGTGGTCGCGATGCTGCGGGAACGCGGCTACATCTGACAGGCTGGAAAAACTCCTGTTTCCATCGGGATTCCCGCAGCAGCGATATTAAACGGTTCGCATCTCCACCGGCCCCGACCAAGCCTGCTCCACAAATTCTCCTTCTGCCGCCCCTAGCGCATTCCCAGCCGCTAGGGGCTTTTTTTTCTGTCTTGCAAGGACAGGCTGCTCCTCCGGAAGAGACTCCCGAAGGACTTAATCTGTCGTCCTTTTCGTATAGTTCTGTAAGAATCCTGAAACGATTTAGCGGAGAGCGTGTTTATCTGGCACATCTTATGGATTCGAATCCGAAGCCGATGAAGAGAAGAGATTTCCTTTTCAGCGCTTCCGCCTGTGCCCTCATGACAGCCTTTCCTGCTTCCGTCGGCAAAGTGCTGGAAGGGCAGGATGCCGCCGCATTCCCGCTCGATACCGAGGGATTGAGCGACATCTTTCTCGACCCTCTTCAGGCCATTCATCTCGGGCGGCATTACCTCGACCAGCATGAGGGCAAGGCAAAACCGCCCCTGGAATGGGCCGCCCTGCCCCTCGGCCAGCAAAGCCCGCCCTCGCGTCTGGCCGAATATTTCGCCAAGACCTCGCGGCGCGACCTTCAGGGGGGCAAGGTCCAGCTTGTGGACGGCTGGGTCATGACCCCGACGGAAGCGGGCGCCTGCGTCTGGGCCGCCCTGTCCGTTCGGGCCATCTCATGATTTCCGATCTCCGCACCCGCGACAGCGACCAGCCGATCCTCGCCGACATCTGCATCATCGGCGGCGGGGCCGCGGGGATCACCATCGCCCATGAACTGATCGGCAGCGGCCTGTCGGTCTGCCTGCTGGAAAGCGGCGGGGTGGATTACGACCCGCCGACTCAGACGCTCTACGAAGGCATAACGACCGGACAGCCCTATTTCCCCCTGGACGCCACGCGACTGCGCTATTTCGGCGGTTCCACCAATCATTGGAGCGGCTGGTGCACGCCCTTGATGGACATCGACTTCAAGCCCCGCCCCTGGCTCAAGGACAGCGGCTGGCCCTTCTCCGCCGAGCATCTGCATCCCTTCTATGAGCGGGCGCAGCATCTCTGCCGCCTGGCCAGCTATGCCTACGACCGGGCGCCATGGCCGGAAGACCCGCCGCTCCCGGCCTTCGACCCCGCCCTGATCCAGCGGCGTTTCTGGCAGGTCAGCCAAGTAGAGCCCTGGGACATGCCGGTCTCCTTCAGCACCGCCTATCGTCCGGCCCTGGAGCTGGCCGACAATGTCGAGGTCATCCTCCACGCCAATGTCACCAGCATCGAGGCCACGGAAAATGCCCAGGCCGTCGATCACCTGAGGGTGTCCACCCTGGAAGGCAAGACCGCCCGGGTCCAGGCGCAATATTACATCCTGGCCTGCGGCGGCATCGAGAACGCCCGGCTGCTGTTGTTATCGGACAGCGTGGAGACGGCGGGGCTGGGCAACCGCCACGATCTGGTGGGACGCTATTTTCAGGAACATCCGCATATTCCGGTCGGCGAGGTCTTCGTCGGCAGCCTGCTGCACGATCGCCTGCAAGGACTGCAACCCCATGAGCATGAGGAAGTCGTCTTCCTGGCAGGGCTGTTTCCGGCGGAAGACTTCCAGCGGCGCGCGCGGATCCTCAATACCAGCATCATGCTCGGCGACATCCTGCCCATACAGGCGGAGCACCCCATCCCCTTGCCCGGCCGGTTGCTCCGCTATGGTCCGGGCCCCCTGTCCCTGACCCATTCGGCCCCGCTCTTCGCCCGCAGCGAACAATTGCCCGATCCCGAAAGCCGCATCCTGCTCAGCCATGACCGCGACTCCCTGGGACTGCGCCGCCCGCATCTGCACTGGAAGCTCAACGACATCGATTGCGAGACGATCTCGGTCTTTACCAAATTGGTCGGTGCCGAGATCGCCCGGCTGGGACTGGGCCGGGTGCGCGTCGCCGACTGGCTGCGCGAGGAACGGCCCAGCTTTCCGCCGGATCTATATGGCGGCAACCATCACATGGGCACGACACGGATGTCGGAAGATCCGAGAAAGGGCGTGGTCGACGCCGATTGCCGCGTCCATTCGGTCCACAACCTCTTCATCGCCGGCAGTTCGGTCTTTCCCACATCGGGCGCGGGCAATCCCACCTTCACCATCGTCGCCCTGGCTCTGCGCTTGGCCGATCACATGAAGGACCTCTTCACCCTCGATCACGCCTATTACTCGCGCTGACCGGAGGAATCGGGCTCTTCCCGCCGCAGAGTGAAGAAGAAGGGACGCTCCATGCCGCGCAGGTCCATCACGCCCAGCAGAGTGTTCCGGTCGATCCTGCGGAAGAGATCGCAGATGGGCAGGTCGTCATAGATCATCGCCGCCGTGACCACGCCGCGATGCTCCATCATCCGCAACCGCGCCTTGGGCCGGGATGTCCGCAGCAGGCGGCGCGACACAGCGAAGGCAGCCTGGATCCCCCGCCCCTGGGCGAGGCCGGGCGCCAATTGCGCCAGGCTCACCGGCATCAGGGCGGGATTGAGCGGGAAGACCGCGCCGTCCCTGCCCTGGAACAGCAGCGGATGGACCCGTTCCGCATCCAGCATCTCCTTGCCGTACCAGCCCAAAGCCTCCAGCAGGCCGTCCATGGGATGGCCGGTATGCAGTCCGCCCCCACGCCAGCGGCCGAGACAGTCCGCGATCCGGGCGGGCGGCTGCGCATCGAAGAAATCCAAGGCCTCGGCCGAGGCGACGCCCCGCCTTTCCCTCTCTAGCAGCCATTGCGTCGCGGAAGACCTTTCGCCGTCCATTTCGCCCTCGATTCCCACTCTGGCGATGGCACCCTTCTTGACCTAATGTGCCGCCATGACATCCCGCCATACCCATCTCGATACCCTTGCCGTTTCCATGATGGTCGCGCTTTGCGCGGCCTGGGGGCTGCAATCCGTCGCCATCAAGTTCGCCATGGCCGAGGCGCCGCCGATCTTCCAGGCGGCCGTGCGGTCGATCGGCGCAAGCCTTCTGGTCCTGTTCTGGGCCAGGCTGCGCGGGCAGAACCTGTTCAGCCGGGACGGCAGCCTGTGGCCCGGCTTATGGGCGGGCGTGCTGTTCGGTGTGGAATTCCTGCTGCTCTATTCCGGCCTGAACTACACCTCGGCCTCGCGCGCCATTCTCTTCCTCTACACCTCGCCTTTCGTGGTGGCGCTGGGGGTTCACCTGCTGGTGCCGGGCGAGCAGCTCGACCGCATCCAGGCCGTGGGGCTGGTCTGCGCCTTTTCCGGCGTCGCCGTCGTCTTCGCCGACGGCCTGAGCCTGCCGACCTACGACCAGATGTTCGGCGATGCCCTGATCCTGCTGGCCGCCGTCTTCTGGGGCGCGACCACCATCCTGATCCGGGCCTCGCGCCTGTCCGTCATTCCGGCGTCGAAGACCCTGTTCTATCAGCTCGCCGTCTCGGCACTGATCCTGCCACCGGCCTCCCTTTTGGTCGGCGAAAGCTGGCCCCAGGCGCCTCTGGACCTGGCGCCCGTCACTTGGCTGGCGATCGTCTATCAGGTCGTCGGCATCGCCTTCATCAGCTATTTCTGCTGGTTCTGGCTGATCGGCCGCTATCCCGCCGGGCGTCTTGCCGCCTTTTCCTTCCTGACGCCGCTTTTCGGCATCATCGCCGGCGCCCTGCTGCTGGACGAGCCGGTGACCCTGAAGCTGCTGGCAGCCTTCCTGCTGGTCGCCCTCGGCATCCGTCTGGTCAACCGCACTTCCTGCAAGCGCCGTACCGACCGGAAGGAAGCCGCCCCACTGGAGGAGGAACGCTCTTCTTCATCAGGGGCCTCCTCCTGAGAAAAAGGATGAGGTCCTCTCGCCCAGGAACCCACCACCATGCTTTCGGGTTAGTCGGACGGATGGCTAAAACACGGGAGCATTTTCATGAACATCAACTCCGCCCAGGACCTTCTGATGCTTGAACTGCGCGAAATCTACAGCGCCGAGAAGCAGCTTTCACGGGCCCTGCCGCGCCTGACGAAATCCGTGCATACCGACAAGGTCAAGGAGTGCCTGCAGGAACGGGTCGAGCAAAGCCGCCGCCTGCTCGAAGACGTGGATCAAGTCTTCGAGGAATTGAACCTGTCCAAGGGGCGCCAGAAGAACCTGGCGATGGAAGGGCTGATCGAAGACGCGCAGCAGCTGGCCGAATCCATCAAGAGCACCGAAGTGATGGACACGGCGCTGATTGCCGCGGTGCAGAAGTTGGAACATTACTGCATCGCGGCCTGGGGCACGGCGGCGGCCCTCAGCCGCAGCCTGGGTCATGATTCGGCGGAAAAAGTGTTCCAGAAGGCCCTGCAAGAGGGCAAGAACTTCGACAAGATGATGACCGACCTGGCGGTGAATGAAGTCAATCCGACCATGGTGGAAAAGACGGCCCACTGACGGCCCGTCCTTTCCTGAAATCCCAAGCAGGACAGCCGCCCGGGGAGGACCGCCCCGGGCGGTTTCTTCCTTAACCCCGACCTCCGCCGAATCTCGCGAACCACTGCCCTTCCCACGGGGTTCTTCCTAAGTCCCTTCCCTGTACGCGGGACCCGGCTCGGAAAAGAAGACGGCATCGGCCATGGAGGATGCAGTGCGACTCAAGCCTCTTACGGAACAGACCATCGTCATCACCGGGGCAAGCAGCGGCATCGGCCTCGCCACGGCACGGGAAGCCGGTGCGGCGGGCGCCCGCGTGGTCGTCGCGGCGCGCAACGAGGCGGCCCTCGACCAACTGGTCGCCGAGATCGAAGCCGCCGGCGGATCGGCCCTTGCCGTCAAGGCGGATGTCAGCCACGAGGCGGAGGTCCGCCACATCGCCGAACAAGCGGTCATACGCTTCGGCGGCTTCGATACCTGGTTCAACAATGCCGGCACGACGATCTTCGGCAAGACCGAGGAGGTCAGCCTGGCCGATCACCGCCGCCTGTTCGAAACCAATTACTGGGGCGTCGTCCACGGCTCTCTGACCGCCTTGCCCCATCTGCGCCAGCGCGGCGGGGCCTTGATCAACATGGGCAGCATGCTCAGCGACATTCCCGCCCCGCTGCACGGCCCCTACAACGCCACCAAACATGCCATCAAGGCCTTCACCGAGACCCTGCGCATGGAATTGCAGCATGACGGTGCGCCGGTTTCCGTGACCCTGGTCAAGCCTGCCGCGGTCGATACGCCGCTCCAGGAACATGCCACCAATTACCTGCCGGTCAAACCCATCCTGCCGCCGCCGGCCTATCTGCCCCGGCTGGTGGCGCAATCGGTCCTGCAAGCGGCGCAGCAGCCGATGCGCGAGCTGCTGATCGGCGAGGTGGCGCAGATGTTCTCGCTCGCCGGGCGGCTGTCCCTTCCGGCCACCGAGCAATTGCTGGAAGCCAGCATGTTCCGCCTGCAACAAAGCGATCAGCCGGACCTCAACCGCCACCCCAATCTCTATAACAGCACCACCGGCGGCCAGGAACGGGGCGACCATCCGCTGGTGATCGGCGACAGCCTCTATACCCGCTTCGTCTCCACCCCCGCCGTCAACAGCGCTGGCAATCTGGCCAGCAGGATGGCGAATACCCCCATGGCTTTCGCGGGCTATGCCCTGGCCAGGACGATGGAGGGCTTCATTCGCCGCCCGCACTAGCCGCCGCCCCACCATGAGAAAGAGACTCTTTTAATCTACTTATGAGAGAATAGGCTTTCTTCCTCATGGCGTGGACGGAGCCGCTCATGGACGACATTCCCGGCAGGTCAAGCCTTTCCCCCGCATGGAAGGGGCGGCTATACCCGACTCATGGCCATCCCCTTTGGGGGCCGCTTCCCATCCCTTCGCCCCGCGCCGGGGAAGGCCCGGGAATAAGATTCCCTGGCGATAGGGTATAGGTGCCTTCCTCTCTTGCCCAATGAGGAAAGCTGTTTGGCACAAGGCGGCAGTGCTATGCTATGAGCAGAAGAGCTCGGAAAATTAGGAATGACACTGGGGGCTCTGTGACACCGGGGGCAAGCTGGACGGCATCTCTGGCCACTTTGGTGGTTGCGGCTGTCGCTCCGATCCTCGTCTCTGCGACAGCCGCCGTCTTCGTCCTGGTCGAACGCCAGCAGACGATGATGGAAGACGAGTTGCAGGCCACCACCCGCGCCGTCCTGACCGCCGTGGACCGCGAGCTTGAGAAGCAGATCCTGCTGGTCCAGGGGCTGGCTTCCTCGCCCTATCTCGATACCGGCGACTTCCCCGCCTTCTATCAGGTGGCGCTGCGCTTCCAGGCCCTGGAAAGCAGTTGGGGCAATGTGGTAGTCACCGATCCCCAGGGGGAACAGCAATATGTCAACACCCTCTATCCGCTGAAGCCCGACCCGCTGTTCTTCCATATCGAGGGGGACAGCATCCGTCAGGCGGCCGAAAGCCAAAGGCCGGTCGTCGGCCCCATGGTGCAGCGCGGACGCTTCTTCGAGGCCATCTCGATCCCCGTGCGCGCGCCGGTGATCATCCGGGACGAGGTCCGGTATGTCGTCTCGGCCACCGTGCGCCCGGAGAAATTCATCCAGATCCTGCAGGACCAGGAACTGCCCTCGGGGCGCCTCGTCAGCATCTTCACGCCCGATTTCTCCATCGTCGCCGATTCGACGAATAACGACCTGATCGGCCAGCCTGCCAATTCCTCGTGGTGGCACAAGGCCACCTCCTCCCAGCCGGGGGTGACGCCGGTCTTCCTGGGCGACAACCGCGAAGTCCTGGCGGTATTGCAGCAATCGCCCGATACCGGATGGTGGGTCGCCATGGGGACGACCCCGACCGCCTTCTGGGCTCCGCTGCGCCAGAGCATCGTCGTCGTCGGCATCGTCGGCCTGCTGGCCTCGAGCCTGTCCCTGGTCCTGTCCCTGGGCATCGCGCGCAGCATCCGCAGGCGCGCCCTGGCCGAAAAGCGCGCCAAGGACGAGGAGATGCATATCAACCAGGAACGCTTCATCACCGCGCTGCATCTGCGCGGCATCTCGGTCGCCAGCTTCGACACCGACCTGCGCTACACCTGGTTCTATCATTCCAATTCCGGTCGTCACCTGCCCGAACTGGCGGGCAAGACCCATTACGATTTTTACGAGGACGAAAGCGCCGACCGCATCCGGGACTTCCTGCGGAATGTCCTGCAGACCGGCAAAAGCGGGCGGATCGAGATTTCCCTGCAGCCCCGGGGCCGCAAGGTCTGGCATCACTACGACTTGGTCGCCGCCCCACTGACCGACGCCACGGGGCGGCTGATCGGCCTGACCAGCGCCGCCGCGCGGATCGACGCGGAAGTGGAGGCGCGGCGCAAGCTGCAGGAGGCGGTGGCGACCGCCACCCGCGCCGATACCGCCAAGTCCCGCTTCCTGGCCGCCGCCAGCCACGACTTGCGCCAGCCCTTCCAGGCGATGAACCTCTATCAGCAGGTGCTGGAACTCAGTTCCCTGCCGCCCAAGGCTGCCCAGGCCCTGGAAGGATTGAGCAAGGCCATGAAGGCCGGCGAGGAATTGCTGACCTCCTTGCTGGATGTCTCCTCCTTCGAGGCAGGCACCATCAAGATCCATTCCTCGGTCTTCCCCCTCGACGTGCTGATCGAGGAAATCGCCCAGGAATATTACGAGATGGCCGAGCAATCGGGCCTGCGGCTGAAGATCCACGGCCTGCCCGTCATGGTCGAGACCGACCGCGTGCTGCTGAAGCGCATGCTGCGCAACCTGGTCAACAACGCCTTCCGCTACACCAACCGGGGCGGCATCCTGATCGGCTGCCGCCAGAGCGGTGGCAATGTCCTGATCCAGGTCTGGGATACCGGCAGCGGCATCCCGGACGACAAGCTGGACATGATCTTCGAGGACTTCTACCAGCTGGGCAATCCCGAGCGCGACCGCACCAAGGGGCTGGGGCTGGGCCTGTCGATCGTGCAGCGCATGGCGCACCTGCTGGGCCTGCGGATCACCGTGGCCTCGCGCCTGGGACGCGGCTCGGTCTTCACCATCGTCCTGCCGGAAAATGCCCTGCACACACCCGCCCCGCCCAAAAGATTAGCGGCGGCGGGAGCGTGAGCGGGGCTCGATCGTGATGCGCTTATGCGGGTCTCAGTCTGCAAAGCGGCCATGCTTCGAGACGGCCCTGCGGGCCTCCTCAGCATGAGGTTTAACATGTTGAGATATTTATCGAATTAGCCTCATGCTGAGAAGCCGCCCTGGCGGCGTCTCGAAGCATGGGGCGGGCCCGGCGAGGGCAAGATATAACAGGCCGCGGAGACATTCCTGCTTCCATCGTCATTCCCGCTCTCGCGGGAATGACGATGGAAGCAGATAGAGCCGACTTTTTCCGCAGCCTGATAAAGCTAGACCCGCCTGATTTCGAAGCTCTCGCAGTTGATGGCCTTGGCCAGCTTGTCGAAACGCTTGTCCGAGATATCGGGCATGAAGGCGGGGTCGTCGCCGGGCACATCGAGGACCAAGCTTTTGCCGTCGACATGCAAGACCGTGCGGCGCAGCAGATGGGGCAGCCCGCCCGAGACGCTGTGGCCCAGGCGCAAGGCCATGCCGACCAAGCGGGCGCGCCGGGTCGCCTCCTCATCGAGCAGGCGGCAGGCCTGTTTGGCGACCGCGCTGTCCTCGCTGCCGGCATAGCGGAAATAGACCGACAGGGCCAATTCCGCCCGGTCGCGATGGTCCAGCCCCATGAAGGGGAGACGCAGCAGCCGCAGCAAGGCCTGTTCGGCCCGATAATCGGGATGCTCGTTCCAGAAGATGTCGCCCAGCAGGCAGGCGGCCAGGCGCAGGCGGCGGTGGTTGGGCTCTTCCTCTTCCGGGAAGAGCGGCGCCATCCAGGACAGGATTTCCCCGCCATGCTCGGAAAAGCGCCCGGCCTCGCGGGCCATGGCGACACAGGCGGAAAGCAGCGGGTCCTGCGAGCGCATCTTGCCCGGCAGGCGCTTGAAGAACTGCCCCTCGCGCATGCCGTAGACCGAAAAGACCAGCTTTTCCGGCTCGATCGCCAACAGCACCTTTTCCAGCAGCAGGGCCGCCAGCGGCAGGGTCGGCACGCGCTTCTTCGGCACGCCGGGGATCTTGTCCAGCGACTTGATGCTCTGGCGCGAGATCAGGTCGATGATGCGCAGCGCCTCGGCCCGGTCCAGCATGAAATTGTCCAGGACCAGCAGCGGATGGCCGGTCTGGGCGATGCAGATGCGCGCGATCGCCCGCCATGCCCCGCCCGAGGCATAGAGCATCTTCGCCTTGCCCGGCACCAGCCAGGGCAGCGAGGCGAGATGCCGGTCGATATAGTCGCTGGCCTTGGCGCGGTTACCGCCCGAGGCCTCCTGAAGGCGCAGCACGCCCAGCGGCAAGGTGGCATGCCTGCCGAAACTGCCGTCATGCACCTCGACCAGTTCGACGCTGCCGCCGCCCAGATCGGCGACCATGCCTTCGGCCTCGGGATGGCCGCAGATCACGCCCAGCGCCGCCAGCTTGGCTTCCTGCCCGCCCGACAGCACCTTCACATGGACGTCGTATTCCTTTTCCACCCGCTCGACGAAGTCCCGCCCGTCGCTGGCGTCGCGGACCGCCGCCGTCGCCAGGATGTCCAGGCTTTCCACCTTCATCGCCCGCGCCAGCCGCACGAAGCGCCCGATGGCCGCCAAGGCCGCCGGTACGCCCTTGGGACTGAGACGCCCGCTGGCCCCCATTCCCTCCCCCAGGGCGCAGACGGCCTTTTCATTGAAGATCGGAACCGGCGTCCGCGAATAGCCGTCATAGACCACCATGCGGATGGAATTGGACCCGATATCGACGACGGCCACCGGCTTCTGGCGGCGTTCCCCCCTGACCCGCACCATGCGCCTCAGGATGCCGGCTGCTGTGGACGGCGCGCCGAACGCACCCGTTCACCCGCACTGCCCATGCCCGACAAGCTGGGATTGGTCATGAAATAGACATGGGCGCTGAAGGAATCGTCGTCGCGCGGCATGCGGGTGAAGGTGCCGTCGGGGCCCAGCACCCAGCTTTGCGCCACGTCCTTGAGATTGGCGACCATGATTTCTTCCAACACCTGGCGGTGCACCGTCGGATTCTCGATGGGCACCAACGCCTCGACCCGCCAGTCCATGTTGCGCGGCATCCAGTCCGCCGAGGAGATGAAGACCTTGGCATAGCGCGACGGCATCTTGTAGCCGTTGCCGACGCAGAGGATGCGCGAATGCTCCAGGAAGCGCCCGACGATGGACTTGACCCGGATGTTCTCGGACAGGCCGGGCACGCCGGGACGCAGGCAGCAGATACCGCGCACGACCAGATCCACCTGCACGCCGGCCTGGCTGGCCTCGTAAAGCGCGTCGATCAGTTTCGGGTCGACCAGCGAATTCATCTTCGCCCAGATCGAGGCCGGGCGGCCCTGGCGGGCGAATTCGATCTCGCCCTTGATGCAGGACAGGATGGTGTCGCGCAGGCTGATCGGCGCGATGCGCAGCTTCTCCAGCTTCTCGGGTAGCGCATAGCCGGTCATGTAGTTGAAGGTGCGCTGGGCATCGCGGCACAAAGCCGGATCGGTGGTGAAGAAGGACAGGTCGGTATAGACCTTGGCCGTGATGGGATGGTAGTTGCCCGTGCCGAAATGGACGTAGGAGCGCAGCCCCCCGCCCTCGCGCCGCACCACCAGAGAAATCTTGGCATGGGTCTTCAGCTCCATGAAGCCGTAGACCACCTGGCAGCCCGCCCGTTCCAGGTCGCGCGCCCAGCGGATATTGGCCTCTTCGTCGAAGCGCGCCTTCAATTCGACCATGGCGGTGACCGACTTGCCGGCCTCGGCCGCCTCGATCAGCGCCTTGACGATGGGGCTGTCCTGGCTGGTGCGGTACAGCGTCTGCTTGATCGCCACCACATTGGGATCGCGCGCCGCCTGCCGCAGGAATTGCACCACCACGTCGAAGCTTTCGAAGGGATGGTGGACGATGATGTCCTTCTTGCGGATCGCCGCGAAGCAATCCCCGGCGAAATCGCGGATGCGTTCGGGGAAGCGGGCGTTATAGGGCACGAATTGCAGGTCGGGCCGCTCGTCCGTGATCAGTTGCTTGACGTCGACGATGCCCAGCAGCCCGTCCACCATGAAGACGTCGCCCTCGTCCACGCCCATGGCGTCGACGACCATCTTCAGCAGGTCTTCCGAGATGTCCGCATTCACCGTCAGGCGGATGCAATGGCCCCGGCGGCGGCGCTTCAGCGCGCTTTCGAAGACGCGCACCAGGTCCTCGGCCTCTTCGTCGATTTCCATCTCGCTGTCGCGGATGACGCGGAACATGCCCATGCCGTCGACCTTGAAGCCCGGGAACAGGCGGTCGAAGAACAGCTTGATCATGTCCTCCAGCAGCACGTAGCGGATTTCCTCGCCCGGCAGGCGGATGAAGCGCTGCACCTGCTGATGGATCGGCACCAGGGCGCGCAGCACCTCGCCATCCTCGAGCCGGGTCAGATGCAGCACGATCGCCACGCCCAGATTGGGGATGAAGGGGAAGGGATGGGCCGGGTCGATGGCCAGCGGCGTCAGGACCGGGAAGACATGCTCCATGAAGCGCGTCTCCAGCCATTTGCGGTCCGAGCGGCTGAGGTCATCGATCTCGGCCACCCAGATTCCGGCCTCGCACAATTCCTGGCGCAGGTTGCGCCAGCACTTCTTCTGCTCCTGCAGCAGTTCCGCCGCTTCGCGGTGGATATCGGCCAACTGCTGGGCAGGGGTCAGCCCTTCCTGGCTGCGCGAGACCACGCCGGCCATGACCTGGCCCTTCAGCCCGGCCACGCGCACCATGTAGAATTCGTCCAGATTGGCCGCCGAGATGGACAGGAAACGCACCCGCTCCAGCAGGGGATGGCTCCGGTTGTAAGCCTCTTCCAGCACGCGGGTGTTGAAAGCCAACCATGACAGTTCCCGATTGATGAATCGCTCGGGCGAAGACATATCGATGGTCGGGGTCTGGGCGGGCTCGGCTGCGGTCACGTCTGTCTCCGGCACAATGTCCATGGCTTGATGCAAGTCATTTATATATGCTCGCCCCTCCAATGTCATGGTCGCCGGGTTCCGGAAATATGAAGCTTCTGTATCTGCTACGCCACGCGAAATCCAGCTGGGACGATCCCAGCCTGGACGACTTCGACCGCCCGCTGAATCCCCGGGGACAAAAGGCGGCGCGCACGATGGCGCGATACATCGACCGCAACCGGATCCGCCCGGCCCTGATCCTGTGCTCGGGCGCGCAACGCACCCGCGAGACCCTGGCCGCCGTGAAGACCGTGCTGCCCGAGACGGAAATCCTGATCGAGGACAGACTCTACGAAGCCGCCTGGAGCGACCTGCTCGACCGCCTGAGCGACCTGCCCCAGGCCGTGGATTCCGTCATGCTCATCGGCCACAATCCCGGCATCGAGCGTCTGGCCTCCAGCCTCGCCAATTCCCGCGACAGCGACAAGACCGCGCTTGCCACCCTGCGCGAGAAATATCCCAGCGGCGCCCTGTCCGTGCTGGAACTACCGATTGCCACCTGGCGCGACGTGAAACCCGGCTGCGCCAGGCTAGCCTCCTTCGTGCGGCCACGGGACCTGGAATAAAGGCGGGAGACGGCGGGCTGCCGCCCGGCCCCGAACCCCATGAGAGGGGGCGATCAGGCCGCAAGATCTATCACTGGCCTGGGTGCCCGTTTCACTCCACGCCTCCGTGAGGGAGCGACCAGGGTTGTCCTGCCATTCGCGGTGCATGAGGTAGTTTCAATCCACGCTCCCGTGAGGGAGCGACCGGACCTTCAGGCGCAGGAAGTCGATGGCCTCGTTGTTTCAATCCACGCTCCCGTGAGGGAGCGACACAAGGCCTCGGCCAGATTGGCGTCATGGGAATCGTTTCAATCCACGCTCCCGTGAGGGAGCGACCACGGCCATCTCTCCGGCCCCGTCCACTGCAGGGCGGTTTCAATCCACGCTCCCGTGAGGGAGCGACCGCCAAGTACGGTTTCCGGGAGGGCGTCGATTATGTTTCAATCCACGCTCCCGTGAGGGAGCGACCAAGCGCTGAGCGGACCAGGATCGAGAGGGATAGTTTCAATCCACGCTCCCGTGAGGGAGCGACTGGAATGCCTTCTCGGCGGCGGCCACCGCATCCTCGTTTCAATCCACGCTCCCGTGAGGGAGCGACCTGCGGCTTGGGCATAGGCCGCGCTGATGGAACCAGTTTCAATCCACGCTCCCGTGAGGGAGCGACCTCCTGAGCATAGTTCTGCCCGTAGATGGACGTCGTTTCAATCCACGCTCCCGTGAGGGAGCGACTCCCCACAGCTTATCTTCTTGGTTCCACTAAGAAAACAGCGCCTTTCCCGCAGACGTCCCCATGCGGATCGCAGTCTGTCGGAGGAACCGCTTTCCTGAACCTGGAAAAGCCAGGATTTCCGGAAAAAGGGCGAAGCGCGAATGGCCCCGGGAATCCATGGGAGCTTGCGGTTCGCGCAGGAGGAATCTTCTGGGGGTTCGGGGCCTCCAGGCCCCGAGCGGGTGCGGGCGGCGGCCCGCCCCTTCAGCACCAGGGCAAACGGGCCTGCCGTTCGTCTTCCTCGCGGTCGAGCAATTCGCGCAGGAAGGGCACCGTCACCGCACGATGGGCGGCCAGGGCGGCGGAATCGACATGGGCGACCAGGGCGCGCGCGGCGGCGAAGGAGCGTTCCATGCGGGTAGCGAGATAGGCCACCACATCCTGTCCGACCTTGAGCTGACGATCGGCGAAGAGCTTGACCAGCAGGGCCTCCATCATGCGGTCGTCCGGCGGACGGATGCGCACGGAATGGGCGGCGAGCAGGCGCGAGCGCAAATCGGGCAAGGCGATCTGCCACAGGCCGGGGGCGAGCCGTCCGGTCAGCAGCAGATGAGCGCCGCATTCCTTGGCGGCGTTATAGAGGTGGAACAGCCCCACTTCGTCCACGCCCAAATCGGCGTCCTCGACCACGGCGGCGGCGGCGGTTTCGAACAGGCGGAAGGGATCGACCGCGCCCAGTTGCGCCGGGTCGAGCATCCTGGCGCCCGAGCGCTGGGCGAAGATGCTGGCGAGATGGGTCTTGCCGCAGCCGTCCGGGCCATGCAGCACCAGCGCCGGTCCCGGCCAATGGGGCCAGCGGTCGAGCCAGGCGGCGGCCTCGGCATTGCAGGACGAGATCAGGAAATCCGCCCCGCCCAAGGCCGGGCGGTGGCCCAGGTCCAGCGGCAATTGCGGTTCGATCACGGCGGCGTCTCCGAAGGCGGCAAGGGCGCCTGCACCGTGCGTCGGCTGTAGAAGGGCGAGGCGAGATAGCGTTGCAGGGCAAAGCGCGCCAGCACGCCGATCACCGCCGCCACCGGCACGGCCAGCAGCAGGCCGGTGAAGCCGAACAGCCCGCCCCCGGCCAGCAGGGCGAAGATCACCCAGACCGGATGCAGGCCGATCCGCTCGCCTACCAGCTTGGGCGTCAGGAAATTGCCTTCCATGATCTGGCCGGTGAAGAAGATCCCTGCGGCCAGGACCGGCAGCACCCAGTCGGGGGCCTGGAGGATGGCGAGGCCGACGCTGGCGACGAAGCCGAAGATGCTGCCCAGATAGGGCACGAAGGACAGCAGGCCCGACAACAGCCCGACCACCAGCCCCATTTCCAGCCCCACCGCCGTCAGGCCGATGGCATAGAAGCTGCCCAGCACCACGCAGACCAGGGCCTGCCCGCGCACGAAGCCCGACAGGCGGTCGTCGATCTCGCGCAATTGGGCGCGGATGGTGTCGGCATGGTCGCGGGGCAGCCAGCCGTCCACGGCCTGGGTCAGCCGGTCCCAGTCGCGCAGCAGGTAGAAGGCCACGATGGGCGTGATGAAGAACAGGGTCAGCACGTTGACCAGGGCCGCCCCGCCGGCCAGCAGCGAACGCAGCGTGCCGACCAGCCAGCCCGCGACCGTACCGGCATATTCGGCGGCGGTGGCCCGCAAGCGGGCGACTTCCTCCGGCCCCACCTGTTCCAGCAGCGCCGCCACCATGGGCTCGGCCCGCGTCACCAGGCGGTCGGCATAGGCCGGAACGCTGTGCGCGAAGGAGAAGATCTGCGCCTGGATCAGCGGGAACAGCAGCACCAGCGCCAGGATGACGATCAGGAAGAAGCTGGCGGTGATGACCACCGTCGCCCAGATGCGCGACAGCCCCAGCTTTTCCAGCCGGTCGGCCAAGGGGTCGAGCAGATAGGCCACGGCCATGCCCGCGACGAAGGGCATCAGCACCCCGCGCAGGACGTAGAGCAGCAGGAAGGTGACCAGCGCGCCGATCAACCAGAAAGCCACATGGGATTCGCGTTTCATGGGTTTTCCGTCCGGCAGGCGCGCTTATGAGCCACGCTTGGCATGTCGATCCGTGTCGGCAAGTCCGCTTACCGCAGCGGCGGCAGCTGGGATTGCTCGGGCTGGTTCGCCGATGGCGGCAGCAGCGCCGGGAAAGGCGAATTGCCCGCGCGGCGCAACTGCCAGAAACCGCCCTCCCAGTGCAGCGCCCAGCCGTTGCTGGCCAGAAGCTGCTCCAACTGCTGGCGGTCGCCGGTATGGTGCAGCACCAAGGCGGCTTCATCCCGGCTGAGCGACACCACCTCGAAACCGCGCACCAGGGCGAGCCGGTTCAGCATGTCGCGCACGGCCAGCCAGTCGTTCAGCCCTTCCAGCGGCACCAGCGCCGACAGGCTGGACAGGTTTTCCTGCCGGGGCGTCGCCATTTCCTTGTAGGTGTTGTTCAGCGCATCGGCGACATCGCGGGTGATGCGGTCGAACATCGCCCGCAATTCCTCGCCCTCCTGGGCGGTATAGCTGCGGCGCTCGAACAATTGCGGCACGGCGGGGCCATAGGGGACCATGCGCACTTCCACCCGCGCCGGGCCGTCGCCCTCGGTATTGGTGGCGTCGGCCACGGCCACCAGCACGTCGGCGGTGCCGTAGCGCTGGGCCAGGGCGGTCAGGCGCTCGATATTCCCGGCCAGGGCCTGGGCGGCGTCCAGCGTGACCACGTCCGCCAAATCGCCCATCGGCACCACCAGCGGCACCAGCCCGCCCGAAGGACGGGCAGCCCAGGCGGCGCGCCAGGGATTGGGATCGTCCCACAGCACCGGCGCGCGGCCGTCGGCGGAATAGACCGGCAGCACCAGCAGCGGCCGCGCCTGGGTGTCGGTGAAGGCCACATTGGCCTCGCGCAGCACCCGGCGCACGCTTTCGGGGTGGAATCGGAAGGTCAGTTGCGCGATATAGCGGACCGCCGAGGCCCGCTCCTCGTCAATCGTGAAGTCACGCACCAACTCTGTAATCTGGGCATCGGACAACTGGCTCAGGCGCTGCGCGGCCTCGGCCGAGGCCAGACGCTCGATCAGGCGCTTGAAGGCCTCGCGCTGGCCGGTCATCAGGGCCTCTTCGCGGGCGGCCACCGCATTGGCGGCGCGCACGTCGACAGGCACCTCGGTGACGGTGAAGGCATCCGCGTCCTGAGCCCGCACGGGCGCTGAAGACAGCGCCAGCACGGCCCCAAGCAAGAGGATGACGGCCAGCGGAAGGCGGAGATGAAGCATTGCAAACCGTCCCGGAATAGATAATCTTCGGCGCATCTAAATTCGCGCCGTACTCTATCACGTTCAAGCGCACGAGGAAGCCATTACCACCCCCGACACCCGAAAGGGCCTGACCTACAAGGATGCAGGCGTCGATATCGATGCCGGAGAATCGCTGGTCCAGGCCATCAAGCCGCTCGCCAAATCCACCGCCCGCGCCGGCGCCGCCGCCGGACTGGGAGGATTCGGCGCGTTGTTCGACCCGCGCGAAGCCGGTTTCAAGGACCCCATCCTGGTCGGCACCACCGATGGCGTGGGCACCAAGCTGAAGGTCGCCATCGAGGCCAACCGCCACGACACGGTGGGCATCGACTTGGTCGCCATGTGCGTGAACGATCTGGTGGTCCAGGGGGCGGAACCCCTGTTCTTCCTGGATTACTTCGCCACCGGCAAGCTGGATGTGGAGGCCGGCAAGGCCATCATCTCCGGCATCGCCGAAGGCTGCCGCCAGGCGGGCTGCGCGCTGATCGGCGGCGAGACCGCCGAGATGCCGGGCATGTACGCCCAGGGCGACTACGACCTCGCGGGCTTCTCGGTCGGCGCGGCGGAACGCGGCACCATCCTGACCGGCGAAAACGTGGCCGAGGACGACGTGGTGCTGGGCCTTGCCTCCAGCGGCGTGCATTCCAACGGCTATTCCCTGGTGCGCCGCATCGTCGAGCGCTCGGGCCTGGCCTGGGACGCCCCGGCGCCCTTCGACGAGGGCCGCGCCCTGGGCGAGGCCCTGCTGACGCCGACCCGCATCTATGTCCGTTCCTGCCTCGCCGCCGTCCGTGCCGGCAAGGTCAAGGCGATGGCCCATATCACCGGCGGCGGGCTGGTCGAGAACCTGCCCCGCGTCCTGCCCGAAGGCGTGACCGCCGAACTGGAGGCCAAGTTCTGGCCGCTGCCGCCGGTCTTCGGCTGGCTGGCCAAGGAAGGCGGCGTGGTGCCGTCCGAAATGGCCCGCACCTTCAATTGCGGCATCGGCATGTGCGTCGTGGTCGCGGCGGAGGATGCCGACGAGGCCGAGCGCATCCTGGCCGAGGGCGGCGAAAGCGTCTATCGCATCGGCCGCATCCGCGCCCGCAAGGGTAACGAGGCGCAGACCCTCGTCCTCGGCGCAGACGAGGCCTGGGGAGCGTAACCGTGGCGGCACGTCTGAAGGTCGGCGTCCTGATCTCGGGGCGCGGCAGCAATCTGCAAGCGCTCCTCGATGCCTGCGCCGACCCCGCCTTCCCGGCGGAAATCGCGCTCGTCCTGTCCAATGTGGCGGGCTGCTACGGCCTGGAACGGGCCGAGCGCGCGGGCGTGCCCACCCATGTCATCAGCCACCGGGATTACGCCAGCCGCGAGGATTTCGACGCCGCCATGGACAAGGTCCTGCGCGGCGCCGGAATCGAATTCGTCTGCCTGGCAGGCTTCATGCGGCTGCTGAGCGCCGGTTTCGTCGAATCCTGGCGCAACCGGATGATCAACATCCACCCGTCCCTGCTGCCCTCCTTCAAGGGCTTGCATACCCACGAGCGGGCCATCGAGGCCGGGGTCCGCTTCCACGGCTGCACCGTCCATTTCGTCACGCCCGATCTGGATGACGGCCCGATCATCGCCCAGGCCGCCGTGCCGGTCCTGCCCACGGATGATCCCGACGCCCTGGCCGCCCGCGTGCTGGAAAGCGAGCACCGCCTCTACCCCCTGGCCCTGCGCCTGGTGGCCGAGAACAAGGCCCGCGTCAGCGGCAGCCGCGTGGTGTTGACCGAAGACACGCCGTCAGCGAGCGTGTCGGTGCTCAATCCGGCGGATTGAGCAGGGTTGCGGGCGGCCGCCCGCACCCGCTCGGGGCCTCGGGCCCCGAACCCCATTCCTGATTCGGCCTGTGTGCTTGCATTCGGCGGCAAGACGGCATACCTGTTACATGTAACATGGAGGTGCGTCATGGCTTCTAGCGTTGCCCGCCGCGTCAAGCATCACCGGGAGAGCCTGAGAGCCGCCGGGCTGCGTCCCTTGCAGATATGGGTGCCCGACACCCGCCGTCCGGGCTTTGCCGAGGAGTGCCGCCGTCAATCCAGGTCATTGCGCGATGATCCGCATGAACGCGAGACGCTGGAATGGTTGGAGGATGCCGCCGATAGCGAGGATTGGCAGTGAGGCGTGGCGACTTGGTGACGATCGCCCTGAAAGGCGATTATGACAAGCCCCGCCCTGCTTTGGTCATCCAGTCGGACCTGTTTGCCGACCATCCGTCTGTCACGATCCTGCCGGTAACCAGCGAGTTGCGGGAAACCCCGCTGTTCCGGCTGACGATCGAACCGACTTCGGAAAATGGCCTGCGCGCGACTTCGCAGATCATGGTGGACAAGGCCCAAACTGTCCCGCGCGAGAAAGTCGGTTCGGCCTTCGGCAGAATCGACGACAGCACCATGGTCGCCGTCAACCGGGCGCTTGCCCTCTTCCTCGGCTTCGCCTGAGAAACAAAAAAGGCGGCAGGCTTTCGCCGCCGCCTTTTCCGGAACGATCTTTAAACTCAGCCGACGATTTCGGTCTGGGCGAAGAAGAAAGCGATCTCGATCTGGGCGTTTTCCAGCGAGTCGGAACCATGGACCGAGTTGGCTTCCACGGATTCGGCGAAATCGGCGCGGATGGTGCCCGGCGCGGCATTGGCCGGGTTGGTGGCACCCATGATTTCACGATTGCGGGCGACGGCGTTCTCGCCTTCCAGGCACTGAACCACGACCGGGCCCGAGATCATGAACTCGACCAGGTCGTTGAAGAACGAGCGCTCGGCATGCACGGCATAGAACTGCTCGGCCTGCTCGCGGGTCAGACGCACCCGCTTCTGCGCGACGATCCGCAGACCGGCTTCCTCGAAGCGGGCGTTGATCTTGCCCGTCAGGTTACGGCGGGTAGCGTCGGGCTTGATGATCGACAGAGTGCGTTCGGTGGCCATATCTGAAATCCCTTCGGCTTCAATCAGGTGCGCGTTTCGCCCCAAAAAGCCAACCCCCTGGAGGTAACGCGCGCAAACCCATCCGCGCCGGGCGGATAGGCGGGCGGGGTTATACCGTGAGCTTGACCGCAAGGCAACTACGACGAAGGCCAAGGCCCGAAAGTAGAAGCCCTTCTGTCCGTTTTTCCGGGATTTCCGCCAAAGGAAGAGGAAGGAAACGCCGGGGCGTGCTCGCGTGTAGACAGAGCATGAGCATTCTGGTCGCCTGCTGGGCTGTTCTTTTCGCGGCCATCCACATCTTCATCGGCCGCCTGGCTTTCCTCGACGCGATCCCGCGCAGCCGGTGGCTGTCCTTCGCCGGCGGCGTGGCCGTCTCCTATGTCTTCGTCCATTTGCTGCCGGAACTGGCCGAGCATCGCACCGTCCTGCACGAGCGGGGCTTCATCGGCGGCGAACTCTCGGCCTATCTGCTGGCCTTGACCGGCTTGTCCGTCTTTTACGGGCTGGAAAGAACCGTCCGCATGTCACGAGGAAGGCGGCGGACGCATGCGGCGGAGGAGAAGGAGCCGGTCTCCTTCGTCTTCTGGCTCCATATCGGTTCCTTCGCGCTTTACAATGTCCTGGTCGGCTATCTTCTGGTCCATCGCGAAGAGGTCGGTTTCGTCAGCCTGCTGCTATACGGTGTGGCCATGGGACTTCACTTCGTGACCAACGATTTCGGCCTCAGAAGCGACCACCACCGAGCCTACAACCATACCGGCCGCTGGATTCTGGCCGCCTCCGTCCTGTTCGGCTGGCTTCTGGGGCTGTGGGTGACCGTGCCGGAGGCCGGAATCTCCCTGCTCTTCGCCTTCCTGGCGGGTGGCGTGGTGATGAACGTCCTGAAGGAGGAACTGCCCGAGGAACGGCAAAGCCGCTTCCTGCCCTTCGCCTTCGGAGCGGCCATCTACGCGCTGCTCATGATGTTTTAGAGGCTTCCTTTGCCGCCTGACGGCGGCTGTGCTAATTACCGCTCATGCTGCATATAAACGATCTCGTCTTCCGCTTTGGCGGCCGCGTCCTGTTCGACGGCGCCACCGTGCATGTGGCCGCCGGACAGCGCGTCGGTCTGGTGGGGCGCAACGGCACCGGCAAATCGACGCTGCTGCGCCTGATCCTCGGCGAACTGGCGCCCGATAGCGGCGAGATCACCATCCGCCCCCGCGCCCGCGTCGGCCGCGTCGCCCAGGAGGCGCCGGATGTGGATGCCAGCCTGATCGATGCCGTGCTGGCCGCCGATACCGAGCGCACCGCCCTGATGGCCGAGGCCGAGACGGCGACGGACGGCCTGCGCATCGCCGAGATCCACGAGCGCCTGAACGCCATCGACGCCCATACCGCCCCCGCGCGCGCCTCGGCGATCCTGTCGGGCCTGGGCTTTGACAGCGAAGCCCAGCTTCAGCCCGTGCGGTCCTTCTCGGGCGGCTGGCGGATGCGCGTGGCCCTGGCCAGCGCCCTGTTCGCCCGGCCCGATCTGCTGCTGCTCGACGAACCGACCAACCACCTGGACCTGGAAGCCACCATCTGGCTGGAAGGTTACCTTGCCTCCTATCCCGGCACGCTGCTGGTCATCAGCCACGACCGCGAGATCCTGAACAAGGTGGTGGGGCGCATCATCCATCTCGACCAGGGCAAGCTGGTGGCCTATCAGGGCAATTACGACATCTTCGAGCGCACCCGGCGCGAGAAGATGGAATTGCAGGCCAAGGCCGTCGCCAAGCAACTGGAACAGCGGCGCAAGATCCAGTCCTTCATCGACCGCTTCCGTGCCAAGGCCACCAAGGCGCGCCAGGCGCAAAGCCGCATCAAGATGCTGGAGCGCATGGAGGCGGTGGTGCCGATCGTCGAGGAACGCGGCATCAGTTTCGACTTCCCGGACCCCGAGCCCCTGCCCCCGCCGGTCATCGCCATCGAAGCCGGACAGGCGGGCTACGAGCCGGGCAAGCCGGTGCTGCGCAACCTCTCCCTGCGCATCGACATGGACGACCGCATCGCGCTGCTGGGCGCCAACGGCAACGGCAAGTCCACCCTGGCCAAGGTGCTGGCCGGACGCCTGAAGCTGCTGGAAGGCGACGTCCTGCGCTCGCCCAAGCTCCAGGTCGGCTATTTCGCCCAGCACCAGACCGAGGAGCTGAATGTCGAGGGCACGCCCTTCAGCCATATGCTGGCCCTGATGCCCCAGGCGCCCGAGTCGAAGGTCCGCGCCCATCTCGGCCGCTTCGGTTTCGAGCAGGACCGCGCCGACGTCAAGGTGGCGCAATTGTCGGGCGGCGAGAAGGCCCGCCTGCTTTTCGCCCTGATGAGCCGCAACGCGCCGCATCTGATGATCCTCGACGAACCGACCAACCACCTGGACATCGATTCGCGCGAGGCGCTGGTGCAGGCCCTGAATGCCTATGAAGGCGCGGTGGTGCTGATCAGCCACGACCCGCATCTGATCGAACTGGCTGCCGACCGCCTGTGGTTGGTGGATTCCGGCAAGGTTATCGCTTTTGACGGCGACATGGACGATTACCGCCGCCTGCTGCTGGACAAGGCGCGCGAGGAACGCCGCGACAAGGCCGGGGCCGCCCCCTCTTCCGCCGCGCCCAGCCGCAAGGACGAACGCCGCGCCGCCGCCGAATTGCGCGCCCAGCTCGCGCCCTTGCGCAAGGCCGCCCAGCAGGCCGAGAAGAAGCTCACCGACCTGATGGCCAAGAAGAAGCTGGTCGAACAGAAGCTGGCCGATCCCAAGCTCTATGACGGCCCCGCCGAGAAGGTGACGGCCCTGCAGATCGAGATGGGCGAGCTGGACCGGGCCATCGCCGAGGCCGAGGCACTCTGGCTGGAAGCCGCCGAGGCCCTGGAAAACGCCGAAGCCGAGGCCTGAGAGGGATGCAGCCTTTCCACGCCTCGGACAAGCATCACGCCATGCAGGCCGCCTATGGATTCGGCCTCTTTCCGATGCCGGGCTACCGTCCGGCCAGGATCGGCGAGTGGAGCATAGCCTCGCACCTGCCCAGCGTCGCGCCGAGCTATCTCTCGCGCGCCGTGCTCGAAGCGCGCAACGTGCTGACGCGGGGCAAGGAAGTCTGGATGTGCGACGGGCTGCTGGAACAGGAAAGCCATGCCTGGCATGTCCATTGCGCCCGGGGCATCGTGGTCACGGCGGGTTTGGGCATGGGCATGTATGTCTATGCGGCGGCCATGAAGGAAGAGGTCGAGCTGGTCATCGCCGCCGACATTTCCCCCGACATCATCGCCCTGATGCAGCATTCCACCGGCTTCGCGGACTGGCCCTGCCGGGATAAGGTCAGATTCGTCGAGACGGATGTCCTGGCTCCGGATTTCGCGGCCAAGGTGGCGGCCATCACCCCTCGGCGGATCGATTACCTCTACGCCGATATCTGGCCCGACTTTCCCGCCGCCCAGGCACCGTCGCAAACGGCGGACATGGCCCGCGCCCTGTCGCCCAAGGCCGCCGGATGGTGGGGGCAGGAACTGTCCTTCGCCCAGTATTGCCGCCGTGCCGGATGCGCCGCCGATGAAGACGGCCTGCGCGCCTTCTTCCGCGAGACCGGCCTGCCCGCCCCCGATTTCACGCCGGGCTATGCCGCCTTCTGCCGCGACGCCATGACGGCCAACGGCATGGGCGAGCGCAAGCCGTTCTGGCAACGCCTGGGACGGATGTTCCGCCGCCAGTGACGCCGGGCCTCACGGGGATCGGGGCGCATAGAAGGTCCCCTCGACCTCCATGATGTCGTCCTGGTTCAGGCGGTCCACCTCGATGATGGTGCGCGGGGGATAGGGCGCACCGGCCCACAGCTCCTCCTGTACCTTGTTCACCAGCGGCCGGTAACGGTACATATCCGTCACATAGACCACGATCCGGACGGCATCGGCCAGCGAGGCCCCCTCGGATTCGGCGATATGCTGCATGTTCAGGAAGGCCTGGCGGATGCGCGCTTCGTCTCCTTCGACCAAGCTATTCGTGGCCGGGTCGATCCCGCGCATTCCGGCCACGAAGACGAAATCCCCCGCCCGGGTCCCGAGGCTCCATGTCCCCGTCGTCTGGATGGCCCCTTCGGGCGCCAGCGTCCTGACGCCATTCGGCGAGGCGGTTTCCTGGGCGGACGCATGGGCCGCAAGCAAGGCGACGGCGGTAGCGGCCAGAATGAAGCTGCGCATCGGCGAATCCTCCCTTTTCTTGTTCAACGCTCGACCACGGCCGTCCCCCGAAAAGCAATGAGGCCCCCGCGGAACGGGAGCCTCATGCAGATATCCGGTCTCGGGCCAGCCGCTTGACGATCAGACGACGGTCAGCATGCTGCCGGCGAAGGAGAGCCGGAATTCGGTCCAGCCGTCCATACGCTCCAAAGTGACATTTCCATCCACCTGCCGGCCGATGGCCTTGATGAGATTCAGGCCGGAGCCTTTCGTCATCACCTGGGCAGGGCCGACGCCGTTATCGCGGACGACCAATTCGCCTTCCTTGCCGATACGGGCCGGACGGAAGAACACGGAAATCTTGCCGTCCTGGCCGTGCGAGAAGCCATGCTTCAGAGCGTTGCTGATGGCCTCGACCGCGATCAGGCCTAGCGGCACGGCGGTGTCCAGGTGAATGCGGGCTTCCTCCACCTGGAAATCGACGGAGACGCGATCGGTGGCGTTGAAGCTTTCGACCATGGCATCGACCAGTGCCTGGAGGTAGCGGGAGAAGTCGATCTCGCTGGTCGATTCATGCTGGTACAGCGCCTCGTGAACCAAGCTCATGGCCGTGATCCGGCGCAGGGTGTCCTTGAAGGCCTCCTTGAGGGACAGGTCGGAGGAACGCAAGGCCTTCAGGGTCAGCAGGCTGGTGATGACCTGAAGATTGTTCTTCACCCGATGATGCACTTCCCGCAGCAGCACGTCCTTGTCGGCCAGGGCGCGGCGCAGGGAATCGGTGGTCCGCTGCAACTCGCCGAGGGCCGCGGTCAGGTCGGCGGTACGTTCCTCGACCCTTAATTCCAACTCCTCGTTGGCGCGACGCAGCTCTTCCTTGGCCCGCTTCAGCGAACCGTTCTCGATCAGCGCCCAGTCGCCATGGCGGCGGGCCAGGGCGAATTCGTGGTTCTGCACCACGTCCATCACGTTGCCGGCGCTGCTCTTGCTCAGGCAATAGCTGCACAAGGCGATCAGGCGATGATCGCAGAAGCAATCATTGACCTTCGATTCGTATTGGGCGAAGGAATCCCAGTCGTCCGGCGTCAGGAAATAGAGATTGCCGGTCAGGCGGAAGCCGTCATAACCGCTGTTGATGGCGCTTTCCTTGCGCTGGATCCAGCCGTCGATGACTTCCTCGGCCGTCATCGTCCCGGAACGGGTGTACCATTCCTTGTGATCGATGATCTCGATCTGCCCCTTGCGGATACGCGCATCGGCATCCGGCACCGCATTGCGCAGGGCAGCCTCGGCCTCGGTGGCATTGAACGGCGGAGCCGTGACCCAGAGGCATTGCTCATTTCCCTCGAGCCCCGCCTTGAAATAAGGGACAAGGGTATCCACTAAGTCTTCCGCCGTGTCATAAAATTGGCAGAAATGGCTGCCCCAGGGAATCATCCCGATGGCCCCAATGCCGCTATTGGTCAAGTGGCTCATGACAGTCTCCTGTGTAAGGGACTATATTAAAGCGGTCCAAGGCCGCATCCTATCATCCGTATGGGGTAGCTCATCACTGTGCCGAAACGCATACTCATAGTTGAAGACGAAGCCATCGTTGCATTCACGAACGCGACAATGGCGGAACTTCTTGGTTACGAAGTCGTGGGACCGGCACAGAGTTGCAGCGAGGCATTGGCTGCCGCAAAAGTTTCTCCCCCGGATTTGGCCTTGGTCGATATCCGGATCAAGGGCGACGTGGACGGCATCGGAACCGCCCTGCGGCTGCGGGATCTCTGCGATTGCAAGATCGTCTTCGTGACCGGCCAGGGCGACAGCCAGACGCGCCAGCGGGCCGAGGCGATCCATCCATCCGGCTATCTGCAGAAGCCCTTCTCTCCCGAGCAATTCGAGAACGCTATTTCCCAGGCCTTTCTCTCCGGCCCGTGATCTCCAGCCCTATCCCAGTCCCTCCTCCCAATAAGGCTTCGGACCGAAGCGTTCGACCAGGAAGTCGATGAAGCTGCGCAACTTTGCCGCGACCGGGCGGCCGGGGGGATAGAGGGCGTAGACTGCATTTTCCCGGCACGGAAAGCCGCGCAGGATCTGCTTCAGCCGTCCCTGGCGCAGATGCTCGACGACCAGGAAGGTCGGCTGCAGCACGATACCCAGGCCGCGCACCGCCGCCTCCGCCAGGGCGTCGCCGTTATTGGCACGCAGGCTGCCGGTGATGGGGACCTGCACTTCCTGGCCGGTGGCCGGATCGAGAAAGACCCAGCTGTCGCGCAGGCTGGACAGGGAATATCCCAGGCAGTCATGGCCGCGCAGTTCCTCGGGCCGTCCGGGCTCGCCCCGGCGCGCGAGGTAATCGGGCGAGGCGCAGACGGCCAGGCGCGAAGGGGCCAGGCGGCGGGCCACCAAGGCGGAATCCTTCAGCGCGCCGATGCGGATGGCCAGGTCGTATCCTTCCTCCACCACATCGACCAGGCGGTCGTTCAAGGTCATGTCGATGCGTACCTGGGGATAGTGTGCCAGGTAATCCGCCACAGCCGGAGCCAGATGCAGGAAACCGAAGGACATCGGCGCATTGACCTTCAGCAGGCCGCGCGGTTCGGCATGCATGGCGCCGACCAGCCGTTCGGCCTCTTCCATTCCCGCCACCAGCTCGGCGCAGCGCTCGTAATAGGCCGCGCCGATCTCGGTCAGGCTGAGGCGGCGGGTAGTGCGGTTGAGCAACCTTGCCCCCAGCCGGTCCTCCAGTGCCGCCACATGCTTGCTGACCATGGCCCGCGACATGTCCAGCACCCGGGCCGCCGCCGCGAAGCCGCCCTCCTCCACCACCCGCACGAAGACGGCCATGCTCGTCGCCCGGTCCATGCCCATCCTCCCATTGTCAACTCAGCGTAATCAATCTGCCCGGCCCTTGGGGGATTATCAATCCCGCAGGCTTGCGCCATGTTAAGGACAGGAGGTCGCCGTCATGTCCCTGCCCACGCTTTTCATCTCCCACGGCTCGCCGATGCTGCTGATCGAGGACAGCCCGGCCCACCGCTTCCTGGCCGGACTGGGCCGCGACCTGCCGCGCCCGTCCGCCATCCTGGTGGCCTCGGCCCATTGGGCCACCCCTTCCCCCGCCGTGTCGGCGGCGGCACTGCCCGAGACGATCCATGATTTCAGGGGCTTCCCGCGCGAACTCTACGACGCCCGCTATCCCGCTCCCGGCGCGCCGGAACTGGCGGCCAAGGCGGCGGCCTTGCTGGAGGCCGGGCTGGACGAAGGACGCGGCCTCGACCATGGCGCCTGGATTCCGCTGGCGCTGGCCTGGCCTGAGGCCGATATCCCGGTGCTGCAGGTCTCGCTCCAGCCGCATCTCGGCCCGGCCCATCACCTGGAACTAGGGCACCGCCTGAAGCCCTTGCGCGACGAGGGGGTGCTGATCCTGGCCTCAGGCGCGCTGACTCATAATCTGCGGGATTACTTCACCGGCGGCGATGGCGGCGGTTGGGTCGAGGACTTTTCCACCTGGATCGGCGACGCCGTCGAGCAGGGCCGGGTCGAGGATCTGCTGGACTATCGCCGCCGCGCCCCCTGGGCCGAACGCAACCATCCGACCGAGGAGCATCTTCTGCCGCTCTTCCTCGCCCTGGGGGCCGCCTCGGGTCCGGGCCGGATCATTCATCGCAGCCGAGACAAATCCTTGGCCATGGACTCCTTCCGATTCGACTGAGACCACCCATATGATGGGCATCATGATCGGCCCCTGCTTCACCGTCTATATCGCCGCCAGCCTGGACGGCTTCATCGCCACCCCCGACGGCAATGTCGGCTGGCTGGACTCTTTCGAAACCGAGGATTACGGCTTCGAGGACTTCCTCGCCAAGATGGACGCCATCGTCATGGGCCGGACCACCTATGATCAGGTTCTGGGCTTCGGCTGGCCCTATGGCGACAAGCCTTGCTACATCCTGACGTCGCAGCCCCTGGGCCCCGGTGCCCCGCCGGGCGTCGAGGCCGCCGGCGACGCCGCCTTGCTGGCCAAGCATCTGCAAGACTGCCGGAACGTCTGGGTCGCGGGCGGCGCCAAGACCATCCGCGCCTTCCGCGATGCCGATGCCGTGGACCGGATCGAACTCTTCGTCATGCCCATCCTGCTGGGCGACGGCATCCGCCTCTTCCCCACCGCCCCGCACAGCGAAAAGCTGACCCTGGAAGAAAGCAAGACCTATGACAACGGCGCGGTGAAGCTGACCTATCGCGTCAAGGTGAGGGGCATCTGAGTCCCGGTTTTTGAGACACGGATGGACGGGCCATGCTTCGAGACGCCCCTGCGGGGCTCCTCAGCATGGGGTCTGTTTTGCTGATAAAGCTAATGAATTAGCCTCGTGCCTTAAGGAGCCACCTTGGCGGCGTCTCGAAGGACGAGGCGCACCCGCCTATTCTTCCCCCGCCTTGACCCGCGCCTTCTCGACCCAGCCGCCGCGTTCGGTCTGCTGGAAATAGGTCAGGTCGTGGCCGGCGGCCTTCCAGCGGGCCCAGCGCTGGCGGGCTGCCTGGACGGCGGCCTCGTCATTACCGTCGAACAGATCGAGGCAGCGGACGAAATCGCCGATCCGGTCCGAGGACATGCCGTCGGTCAGCACCAGCACGTCGGCGCCGTTGGGATTGTCGTCGGTCATGCCCAGCCAGATCGGCTGGGCCTCGGCATTGCCGTCCTTGGCGCTGCCATGCGGCAGCCAGGAAGCCGGATCATAGGTCCAGAGCAGGTGGTTGAGATAATCCACCCGCTCGGACGACCCGGCCACCACCACCGCTCGATGCCCCGCCGCCAGCACCTTCTCGAGAAGCTGCGGCAGGGCCTTGTCCAGCGGCCATAATTGCAGATGGTAGAAACCGACTCGGGTCATGGACGCGGGATCATTCGGCTTCGGCCTCGACCGGCACCGGGCGCGGACGGCGGTTCTCGTCGATGGCGACGAAGGTGAAGGTGGCCTCGGTCACACGCTGGGCCTCTTCCGAAAAGCGGCTGCGCCGCCAGGCGCAGACCCGGATCTTCATCGAGGTCCGGCCGACCTGAAGGATGTCGGCGAACAGGCTGACCTCATCGCCGACGATGACCGGGTGATGAAAGACGATCCCGTCGACGGCTACCGTGGCGCAGCGCCCCCGGGCCCGCCGGGCCGCCGCATTGCCGGCGGCAAGGTCCATCTGCGCCATCAGCCAGCCGCCGAAGATGTCTCCGGCGGGATTGGTGTCGGCGGGCATGGCGACGGTTCGGATGGTCGCATCACGAGACGGCAAGGCAGCCATCTTTCAATCCTTCTGAATAACTGCACGGGCGGCAAACGTTATCGCTCTTGCCGCGCCCCGTACAGAGGGATTGACGCTAGGCAGGGCCAGACGCTCATCCTCTCTCCGGCGGCCGCGCCGAAACTTTTTTCCCGCACGCGCCGCAGCGAAAACCACCCCGCTCAGCCTGTCCAAATTTTATGCACTCATGAAATTTCCCGAGTTATGACAAATTCTTAGGCAACTTATCTCCACCAAGGCACTCCCTGTCAAACAAAGTTTCGCAAAACTGATTTTTTTGCGCATGAAGATCAAACATGCGAAAAAATCTTGACACATGATTTCCTGACGGTTCTCCTGAGGTGGATCAGGTCACGCAACTGGGGAGAAATATGGTCCAGGTGCAGCCCAGAGAATGTGAAGTCCGCCCAGGAACAGCACGCAATAACCGTGCCGCCGGGCAACACTGTGCAGCAATTCGCGCCGGTGTTTTCTCTGGACGTACCGGCGCCTCTCGTCATTTTTTCTCAAGAAAACTGGTGAGGCGTCAGTCACCGCCTGCAGCACCGGCTGCCAATACATGCCGGGCCGCAACCCAAAGCTGAGAGAGTTACGTCACCAGAGCCAAAGGAGCAGCAATTTCATGCTTAGCAACGTCAGGAAAAAAGCACTGCGTATGGTCGGAATAGCCAGCCTCGGGGCGGCCACCTTGACGGGAGGCGCAAGCTTCGCGGCACCGGCCAGCGCTGAAGAAGTTGTGCTCAGGACGGCGACCGCCCTGCCGCGCCACCACGATCTGGCGAAGAGTTTCCTCGACCTGTTCGTCGAGAGGGTCAACGAAGTCGGCAAGGGCGTCGTCCGCCTCGACTATATCGGCGGCCCGGAAGTGACGCCGTCCGACCGCGCCGCCCAGGCCGTGCAGCGCGGCGTGATCGACCTGCTCTATACGCCGTCTGCCTATCATTCGGGCATCGTGCCTCAGGGATCGGCGCTCATCGCCACCAACCTGACCCCGATGGAAGTACGCGAGAATGGCGGCTTCGACCTTCTCGCCCCCCATTGGGAACAGAGGCTCAATTCCAAGCTGCTGGCCTGGAGCGAGACCGGCGCGCAATATCACCTCTATACCAAGACCGAACCGCCGCTGAAGGATGGCGTCTTCGATCTTTCCGGTTTCCGCATGCGCAGCACCGGTGCCTATCGCCCGATCCTGGAAAGCCTGGACGCCACCCCCGTCCAGATTCCCGCCGGCGACGTCCTCACCGGCCTGGAACGCGGCGTCATCGACGGCTTCGGCTGGCCGACCGTCGGCCTTGCGCCGCTGGGTCTGGCCGGTGTCGCGAAATACCGCCTCGACCCGCCCTTCTATCACCAGGCCGCCCTCGTCCTGATCAACCTGGATACCTGGAACAAGCTTCCCGAAGCCGCCCAGAACGTCCTCAACGAAGTCGCGCTGGAATACGAGCGCACCTCCATCGACCGCATGATCGAGGTCGGCGCGGAAGATGCCGCCGCCGTCCAGGCCGCGGGCATCACTCCCCTGACGCTCGATGAGGAAGGCGCCCGCGCTTATCTCAGCATCGCCTACGAATCCATGTGGGACCGGGTCCGCGAACAGCTCGGCGAGGAAGAAACCGCCGCCCTGCGCGAAAAGCTCTACCAACCCGATTGATCCCATCCAGGGCGTGCCGCCCGACAGAATTCACAAGGATTGAGGTGATCGAATGAAAATCGTGGCGGCAGCCTATGATGTTCTGGTCGCTGCGCTGGCGGTTCTCGCCGGCGTAGCCATCATGCTGGCGTTCGTGCTGATCGTGTTCGAGGTAAGCCTGCGCGGGCTGGGTATCAGGCCCCCGGCCTTCCCCAGCGCCATGGTGGAGTATCTTCTTCTCTACTTCGCCCTTCTGCCGGCGCCCTATCTCGTCCGCAAGAAGGGGCATGTCTATATCGATGCGATCGTCGTCCGGGTTCCGGCCGGGCTGCGGCGTGTCCTGGAATACTTCTCCTACATCACCTGCATCGGCATTTGTCTTCTCTTTGCCTATATCGGCTATCTTCTTGCCGCCGACGCCATCCGCTTCTCGATGATCGACCAGCGGGCGATCGACCTTCCGCTTTACCTGCTCTATCTGCCCTTCCCGATCGTCTTCACGATGGTGGCGATAGAATTCGCCCGGTTCCTCTTCGGCTCCGAAACCATGTACGTCCCCGCCACGCAGCCCAAGGAGAGCCTGTAAGATGGAATGGTACGCAGCCGGAGGCCTCCTCATCGGCACCGTGGTCTGCCTGATGGCGCTGGGCGTTCCCGTCGCCATCGCCTTCATGGCCACCAACGTCATCGGCACCCTCTTCTTCATCGGCAGCTTCAACGGATTGCTGCAGGCCGTCGACAATTCGACGGTGCTGATCACGAGCTTCCAACTCGTCCCCGTGCCCATGTTCATCCTCATGGGGTCGCTGTTCTTCTATTCCGGCCTGGCCGTCCGCGTCTTTGACGCCTTGGACAAGCTGTTCGGCCGCATCCCCGGCCGCCTCTGCTTCCTGACCGTGGCCGGCGGCACCACCTTCTCGACCCTGACCGGGTCGAGCATGGCCAATACCGCCATGCTGGGATCGCTGCTGGTTCCGGAAATGGAACGCCGGGGCTATGCCAAGAAAATGTCCATCGGCCCGATCCTCGGCACCGGCGGCCTCGCCATGTTGATTCCGCCTTCGACGCTGGGCGTGCTGCTGGCCAGCATCGCCGGGGTCGATGTCGGCCGCCTGCTGATCGCGGGCATCATTCCCGGCCTACTGCTGGCCCTGCTCTATGTCGGCATGATCTCGCTGCAGGTCTGGCGCGATCCCTCCTGCGCCCCGCCCTACGACCTGGAACCGACGCCGCTTCGCGAGAAGCTCCTCGGCCTGGTGATGAGCGTGCTGCCCATGGGCGTGGTGGTCGCCATGGTCGTCGGCTTCATCATCTTCGGCATCGCCACGCCGACCGAAGCCGCCGCTTTCGGCGTGCTGGGCGTGCTGATCCTGGCCGCGCTTTTCCGTGTACTGACCTTCAAGGTCCTGTTCGAGTCCCTGCTGTCGACGGTGAAGGTCGCCGGCATGGTGTTCTTCATCATCATGAACTCGAACGTGTTCAGCCAGCTCCTGGCCTTCTCGGGCGCCAGCTCGGGAATGATCGGCTGGGTGACCGGCTTCGACATTCCGGTCACCGTCGTCCTGCTGGCGATGTTCGCGGTCCTGCTTCTGCTCGGCATGTTCATGGACCCGGTGTCCATGATGCTGATCTCGGTGCCGGTCTTCTTCCCGCTGGCCCTGACCTTCGGGGTCGATCCGGCCTGGTTCGCGATCTTCATGCTTCTCGCGCTCGAGATGAGCCAGACGACGCCGCCCTTCGGGCTGTTGCTTTACATCATGCTAGGCGTATCACCGAAAGGCACCACGCTCTACCAGGTCGCCACCGCCGCCTTGCCTTACCTCTTCTGCGACGCGGTGCTGGTCGGACTGATACTGGCATTCCCGATGCTGGTCCTATGGCTGCCCGGCTTCATGTAGCCGCCAGAAAGGAACAAAGCGCATAAGCACAAAAAAGACCGGGCCGCCCAATCATGAGCGGCCCAGTTTTTCTGCGAAATAAGGACGGGTGCCAGAACGTCCTGGATCAGGCAGAGAGGAAATGTTCGCGAATTTCGTTCACGCCAAGGCCGCGCCCCAGCAGCAATTGCAGCAGCAGGCGCGCCTTCACCGGGCCGAGGTCGCCCGCCGGGATCGCCCCCTTGGCAATCAGGTCCGTTTCCGAACCGGCGAAGCCATAGGTATTGGTGAAGACCGGACCGGCCATGACGCGTGAGGACAGCACCACGGGCATCCGTGCCGCCAGGGCTTCGATCTTCGGGGCCAGCACCTGCGGGACATGGCCCGCCCCCATCGCGGCGACGACCGCCCCGCCGAATCCCAGGGACGGCAACGCATCGAGCAATTCCCCCTGGTCCCCCAGGCCGATGGTCAGCAAGGCGACCGGCGGACAGGCCGCTGCCATCCCCTCCGGCAAGGCTGCCTTGCGGAAGGGCGGCACGTGGAACGTCACCCGTCCTTCCGTGACGCAGCCGACCGCTCCCAGCGGAGACGATTGGAAGGCCGAGGTCAGGCCCGTATCCCCCTTGCGGACGAAGCGGGCGGCATGGATCTCGTCGTTCAGGACCACCAGCGTGCCCCGCCCGCCTGCTGCCCCACTTGCGGCCACCGCCACGGCTGCCAAAATATTCGCGGGTCCGTCCGCGCCCGGGCTGGAGGCCCCGCGCATGGCGCCGGTGACCACCACCGGCCGGGACGAACGCACCAGATGGTCGAGGACGAAGGCCGTCTCCTCGATCGTATCCGTCCCCTGCACCACCACGGCGCCGTCATATTCACCGGACGCCAACGCCTTTTCCAGCATCTCCGCGACCCGCGACAGGATGTCGAGGGTCAGGGAAGCGCCCGGCAACTGGAAGGGCGAATCCGCCGTGATGGCGGCCAGCCTGTCCAGCCCCTCGACGGAACGGACGAGATCGGCGGCGGTCAGGGTCGGCACGATGCCCTTTTCCGCCGAGGGCATCATGGTGATCGTGCCGCCGAGGGACAGGACGAGCACTGACGGCTTCACTTTGGAGTTACTAGGCATCCTAAGTTCCTTTTCTGATTTAATTCTTTGTCTCAGTGCGATAGACATCCCGTCATCGCATTGCCGTTGTTTCACTGGGTTTTCGTCGGCAGGCCGCGCTTGCGCGGAATGCGATGTAGACGCGAATTTCCGTCTTGGACTGCACCAAGCGGCGTCTAGAATACAGACGGCTCCGGGGAGGAGCCGCCGTGACAGGAGTGGGGTTTGATGCTTGGAGCACGAGGAAGTCAGATGCCCGTGGGCCTTTCCGTAGCGCCGAAGACGCTGACCGAAGAGGTTCTGGGCAAGCTGCGCGCCGATCTGCTGCGCTGCCGGTTCGAACCGGGCGCGCGCCTGACCTTGGAATCCCTGAAGGAGATCTACGACGTCGGCTTCAGCCCCCTGCGCGAGGCGCTGATGCGGCTGGCCGCCGATGGACTTGTCGTGCGGGAAGGTCACAAGGGCTTCCGCGTCGCCCCCGTGTCGAAACAGGACCTGGCCCAGGCGGTCGGCGCCCGGCTGGCGCTGGAGGAGATCCTGCTGCGCGATGCCATCGCCAATGGCGATGCCATGTGGGAAGCCAACATCATCTCCAATTTTCATGTTCTGTCCAAGACGCCCATCGTTCAGGAGCCGACCGAGCAGCTCGACAACTGGCTGGCCTGCCACAAAGCCTTCCACCGCTCGCTCGTCGCGGCGGCCACCAACGACATCCTCATGGATTTCTGGCTCGTCACCTTCGACCTGACGGAAAGATATCGGCGCCTGACGGGCGGCAATCCCCGCGATGCGGACACCGAACATGCCGCGCTGGTCGATGCCATCATCAACCGGAAGACGGAGCTGGCTTGCGAACTGACCCGCGAGCATATTGAGAAGACCTATGAACTGATCGTCTCCCTGCGGGAAGAGAACTGAGCCGAAGGCGGAAAAATGCCGCTCTCCCTGAAGGAAGGGAGAGCGGCATGCGGTACGGTCTCCTGCCTGGAGAAAATGAGACGGCACCGCACAAACAAAGCGCCGCAGCGGAACCCGATGTTCCGCCGCGGCCTTTTTCTTGTCAGACCACGATCATTTCCGGGGACAGGGGCAGCCCGGTCAGTTCCTCGGGGCCGTCCTTGGTGATCAGGATGGTACGGCCGAGCATCAGGCCGGTATCCTTCTTCCAATTGGGATTGTAGACATCGGACGCCGTGGCGAAGACCATGTTCTCCTGGAACTCCAGCGTCGGAATGCGCGCATAGGCGTGTTCCTCCCAGGCACCGGCGCTGCCGCCATACATGGTGCTGGGGAATTCGGGCGAAGCCAGGCCATGGCCATGCAGCCCGCATTCGACCGAGCCGAAGCCGGCATCGATGATCGGCTTGCGGAAGCCGAGAACGGCGTCGGAGAAGGGACGGCCGAGCTGCATGCCGGCGATCCCGGCCTTCTGGGATTCGACGCAGACGCGATGGATCTCGGCGAATTCCTTGCGCGGCTCGCCCAGCGAGACGGAGACTTCGGCGCCCGTCAGATAGCCTTCGAAGCGGGCGTGATATTCGCAGATGACGATGTCGCCCGCTTCCAGGCGCCGGTCGGTCGCCGGCGGACGCTTGCCATGGGGCGGCGGAAAGGCGCCCGAGCTCATCCAGATCATCTCCTCTTCGCCCCCGGCGCTCAGCGAGGCATGGAGCATGTTGGCGAAGACCTCGTATTCGCGCACGCCGGGACGGGCGGTCTCGACCATGGCCTGGGCCATGGCATTGGCGAGTTCCGCCGAACGCCGCAGCATGGCGATCTCTTCCTCGCCCTTGATCATGCGGGTCTGTTCCAGCAGCCAGCCGGCCTCGACGAAACGGGCATTGGGCAGATGATCGCGGATGGTCGAGAATTGCTGATAGGGCACCACCTCGGGGATCACGCGCGGGCGGGTTTCGCCGAAGCCGACAATGCCGATGGCGGCATTCTGGTATCCGCGGTCCTTCAGCGTCTTCACGATATCCTGGGTGGTCTGCTGACCGGCGCGCACATCGCCGATCCATCCCCCGGCCAGCGCCCCCCAGGGCGTCACGTCATGCGGAAAACCGGACCAGATGACCGGGTCGCCATCAAGCGGGAACAGCAGGCAGCCCGGCGCGACGCGGCCGGAGATATAGCGATTGTTGGCAAGACCCGCCTGCCATTTCGATTCGTTGCCCCAGACAAGCAGGGCATCCAGGCCCGCCAAGTCCATCCGCCATCTGATCTGGCGCCACCGCCGGTCCCTCTCGGCATCGGAAAACCGCGTCAGAGCGGGAGCAAGATCGTTTTCGGACAGGTGGGATAAGGTCATCGGTGGCCCTCCATGTAGAAGCTTAGTCTAGGGCTACGCTCTCCTCATTTTCGAGTCAAGGTCAGATTTGCGAAACTAAGACATCTTTGTCATGATTCTCTTCGGCTATCGCGCGGAAGCCCCCCGGGGACCGAGGGCTTCCCCCACGCCGCCAGCACCGTCTCGACCGCCACCTTTTCCATCGGACGGCGCGGCGGCGGGGGCTGGGAATCGAACAGGGCGGGCAGCAGGATTTCCGCGAAGGGATCGGGGCCGTCGGCCACCTTGACCAGACCGCGTTCCCGCACATGGGGATGGTCGGGGACGTCGGCGGGATCGATCACCGGCTCGAAGCAGCAATCCGCCGGGCCCAGCAGGTCGTCCCATTCCTGGAGGCTGCGACCGGCGAATATCTCCTCCAGCTCGGCGATCAGGGCGGTCTGGGGGAAGGGATCGGCATGGCGGGGCAGCAGGTCGGGGCGTTCGACGGCCTTGCAGAAGGCGGCCCAGAACTTCTCCTCCATGGGGGCGAAGGCGGCGAAGCGGCCGTCCTTGGTGCGATAGATCCGATACCAGGCGGCGGCACCGTTGAGCAAATCGCCTTCGCGGGTCACCGCCTCGCCGGGGCGCCGCCCCAGGGTCAGCGGCATGTATTGCCAGGCCAAGGCGGCTTCGAACAGGCTGACATCGATGCTGCCCCCCTGCCCCGTCACGCCCCGGCGCACCAGCGCGGCCAGGATGGCGACCAGGGCCTGCATGGCCCCGGCATGGTCGGCCAAGGGCGGGAAATTCATCATCGGACGCTCGCGCGGCCCCGTCAGCGCCAGCCCGCCCGACAGCGCGATATAGGTCAGGTCATGACCCGAACGCAGACGGAACGGCCCCGTCTGGCCGTATCCCGACATGGCGCAATGGACCAGCCGGGGATTGATCTCCCGCAGGCGTGCGGCGCCGAAGCCCAGCCGTTCCAGCACGCCGGGACGGAAACTTTCCAGCAGCACGTCGGCCCCGCGCACCAGTTCCTCCAGGGCGGCCTTGCCCGCCTCGGACTTCAGGTCCAGCGTCACCACCTGCTTGTTGCGGTTGAGCAGCTTGTAAAAAGGCGAGACCCCGTCGGAATCGAAAGGCGGCTGGCCGCGCAGGGGATCGCCCGCCGGGGCTTCGATCTTGACCACCTCCGCCCCCAGGTCGGACAGCATCAGCGTGGCGAAGGGGCCGGGAATATAGATGCTGAGGTCAAGCACGCGCAGGCCGTCGAGGCACATCATCGCCTTCTTTCCTTCCCGTCATCGTCAAAGAAAAAGAGGGTCAAAGAAAAAGGGCGCCGGTCCGGACCGGCGCCCTGTCAGGGTCTGATGTCATGGATATGCGGTCAAGCTGGCTATTCGACCATTTCCGGTTCGTGACGGCGGGTGCCGCCTTCCATGTATTCGAAGGCCAGGGCGCCGTTCTCGACCCGCACCTTGACGATGCCGCCATTGGCCAGACGGCCGAACAGCAGCTCTTCCGCCAGCGGCTTCTTGATGTGTTCCTGGATCACGCGGCCCAGCGGGCGGGCGCCATAGGCGCGGTCGTAGCCCTTGGTCGCCAGCCAGCCGCGGGCCTCGTCGGTCAGCTCGATCTGCACGTCGCGGTCGCCGAGCTGGGTTTCCAGCTGCATGATGAACTTGTCCACCACCCGGCTGACGATTTCCTGCGTCAGGTTGCCGAAGGGGATGATGGCGTCCAGACGGTTGCGGAATTCGGGCGTGAACATGCGTTCCACCGCCTCCTTATCGTCGCCTTCGCGGGTTTCGCGCTCGAAGCCGATGGCCGGCTTGGCAAGTTCCGCCGCGCCCGCATTGGTCGTCATGATCAGGATGACGTTGCGGAAGTCGACATTCTTGCCGTTATGGTCGGTCAGCTTGCCGTGGTCCATCACCTGCAGCAGGATGTTGAACAGGTCGGGATGGGCCTTCTCGATTTCGTCGAGCAGCAGCACCGCATGGGGATGCTGGTCGATGGCATCGGTCAGCATGCCGCCCTGGTCGAAGCCCACATAGCCCGGCGGCGCGCCGATCAGGCGCGAGACGGAGTGGCGCTCCATGTATTCCGACATGTCGAAGCGGACCAGTTCGATGCCCATGATCCGGGCGAGCTGGCGGGCCACTTCGGTCTTGCCGACGCCGGTCGGACCGGAGAACAGGTAGCAGCCGATCGGCTTCTCGGGCTCGCGCAGGCCGGCACGGGACAGCTTGATGGCGCTGGACAGGGCCTCGATGGCCTTGTTCTGGCCGAAGACCATGGTCTTCAGGTCGCGTTCCAGGTTCTTCAGCGCATCCATGTCGTTGGCCGAGACGCTCTTGGGAGGAATGCGGGCGATCTTCGCCACGATGTCTTCCACGTCGCGCACGGTCACGGTCTTGCGGCGCTTGCTTTCGGGCAGCAGCATGCGGGCCGCGCCGACCTCGTCGATCACGTCGATGGCCTTATCGGGAAGCTTGCGGTCACCGATATACTTGGCCGACAGTTCCACCGCCGCGCGGATGGCATCGACCGTGTATTTGACGTTGTGGTGCTTCTCGTAATAGGGCTTCAGGCCGTGCAGGATCTTCACCGCATCGTCGATCGACGGCTCGTTGACGTCGATCTTCTGGAAGCGGCGGACCAAGGCGCGGTCCTTCTCGAAGTAGTTGCGGTATTCCTTGTAGGTGGTCGAGCCGACGCAGCGCAGGGAACCCGATGCCAAGGCCGGCTTGAGCAGGTTCGAGGCATCCATCGAGCCGCCCGAGGTCGCCCCGGCGCCGATCACCGTATGGATCTCGTCGATGAACAGGACCGCACCTTCATAGGATTCCAGTTCCGAGACGACCGCCTTCAGGCGTTCCTCGAAATCGCCGCGATAGCGGGTGCCGGCCAACAGCGCGCCCATGTCGAGGGAGAAGATGGTGGCGTTCTTCAGCACCTCGGGCACTTCGCCGTTGACGATGCGGCGCGCCAGGCCCTCCGCGATGGCGGTCTTGCCGACGCCCGGCTCGCCCACATAAAGCGGGTTGTTCTTCGAGCGGCGGCAGAGGATCTGGATGGTACGCTCCACCTCATGGTCACGGCCGATAAGGGGATCGATCTTTCCCTGCTGCGCCTTCTTGTTGAGGTTGATGCAGTAGGCGCTCAGTGCTTCATGGCCTTTCTTCACGACCTTCTCCGCCTGTGCATCCTCGTCGGCACCGTGGACAGGCCGGGACTGGCTGCGCCCGGGGGTCTTGGCGATGCCGTGAGAGATATAGTTGACCGCATCGAGCCTGGTCATGTCCTGCAGCTGCAGGAAATAGACCGCATGCGACTCGCGTTCGGAGAACAGGGCGACAATCACGTTGGCGCCGGTAACCTCTTCGCGCCCGGACGACTGGACATGGATGGCGGCGCGTTGGACGACCCGTTGAAAGCCCGCCGTGGGCTTGGGATCGGTGGCGCGGGCCGAGACCAGGTCGGACAGGCCGCTGTCGATGAAATCGGTGAGGTCCCGTCGTAAGCGATCGAGGTCGACGTTGCACGCACGCAACACGGCCATCGCGTCCTGGTCCTCGGTGAGTGCGAGGAGCAGATGCTCAAGGGTCGCGTATTCGTGGTGACGCTCACTAGCCAGCGCCAGAGCGCGGTGGAGGCTTTGTTCGAGGTTACGCGACAGCATAGGCAGCTATTCCTTTTCTATGGTGCACTGAAGCGGATGCTGATTCTGGCGCGCCAGGTCCATGACCTGGGTCACCTTCGTCTCCGCCACTTCGTATGTGTACACGCCGCAAACTCCGACTCCGCGCTGATGGACGTGCAGCATGATCTGCGTCGCCTCGTCACGGTTCTTGCCAAAGAAGCGTTCGAGCACGTGAACGACGAACTCCATAGGCGTGTAGTCGTCATTCAACATGAGAACTTTGTACATGGACGGCTTCTTCGTTTTCGGGCGAGTCTTGATGACCACGCCAGTATTCGTACCGTCCTCGTTTCTTTTATCAGGCTCGTTATCGCTCATAGGCTTCAGACGCTCGGTGTCGCTAATCGGAACACGCTTATCATATTGGGTTCCGGCGGAGGTGGAAAAGTCCCCTCTTTGCGGGATTGACAGATCTTCGGTCCTACAGCCGAACAGGCAGAGCCGGAAGACCAACGGAACGGCAAAAAGACGAATGGCCCGGAAGCGGATGCTTCCGGGCCATTCTAGGCCTAAGCCGGCCTTACACAAACCAGTGTTTGTGTTCTCGCCGCCAATCAGCGCTGATAGAGCTTCTCGGTAACGGCGCTGACGCGGCTGTTGATCGGAGCAAGGGCTTCCTCGGCGAGCTTGGTGCTCATTTCCGAGAGCTTGGTGCTTTCGGCCAGCAGCTTGTCGATGCTGTTCTTGGCCAGGCTGCTCTGCAGGTCCATCAATTCCTTGAGGGTCTTCGCGCTCATCATCTGCTTGGAGGCGGAGACGCTCTCCTCGATATTGGCCTGGGTCATGCCGACCATGGTCTTGCTCAGGTCCTGCAGGCCCTTGGCGAGGATGCTGCCGGACTTGGAAACGGCTTCCATGTTGTCGCGGCTGAACTGGATCATGTCCTCGTAGCTCTTGAAGGGCGAGGACTGAATCAGGTTGTCGAAGGACTGGCGGCTGGCTGCGACCACCTCTTCCATCTGCTTGGTGACTTGGGCCACGGCCTGCTGCGCGGTGGCGACGGCATCGGGGGTGGGAGTCTCGACAGGGGTCTTGGCTTTGGCGGTGGTCATTGAAAGCGCTCCTTGGTCTTCGCTCTGGTCGGCCTCAGGAACCCACGCAGCCGCCAAGCACACGAGCTGACGGCCGGTCTCCTGCAATGCTGCGTTGCAGCGCAACGGAGCATGCTCGCAAAGTCCCTTCTCCGTCAAGGAGAATGGTGCAATGCAGCATTAAGATATAGGGCATCCCCCATACGGAATAGGGTTATCTCCTTTCCCTCAAGGAATACCGGCCAATCCGTTGGTCCCCACCGTCAAAGTGAACAGGACCCGCGAGTCCTGCGGCGTCTCCCGCATCCAGGCCGGAACGGTGGCTTGCGGCGGACGGAAGGCGACGCCGGTGACGTCCAGCGCCAGCAGGGCCGCGTCGAGCGTCATGCGCTCGTAGCGTTCGGAGGGGTAGAGCCAGGCGGTGAAATGATACTGACCCTGGTGGCAGGCGGCGGCCGTCCAGAAATGCCGCTCGCTTTCCAGATGCAGCCCCACCGGCGGCGGCGCGAACATGCCGCTTTCGGCGAAGGCGGAAATCAGCGTGGCATATTGTGCGTCGCTCAGTTCGACCACCTCGCGGGTGCCGCGCCACGGCCCCATCAGGTCGCCGGTGGTCCAGCCCTCGCTCAGGTCGACACCGCCGCCGCGCACTTCCTGGATCAGGCGCCGCGGCCCCTCGCGGCCGATCTCGTAGACCCTAACCTGTTCTTCATAGTCTCCGTTGTATATCACCCGGTAGCGGTCGGGCTGGCCGGCACCGCAGGCATCGCGGATATCGTTGCCCTGCACGAAGGTGAACCAAGTCACGCGCCGGCTGACGGGATCGTCCATCCCGGGCTGGTAGGTACAGCCGGCCGCCAAAGCGGACAAGACGACGCCGAAAGTGACATTTTTAAGAAATTCGTAGGTTTTCATGGGCGTAAATCCCCTGCTTCCGGCCAAGTTCGAGAATAACGGGCCAGGCCTGATGGGCTAGATAATTCGAGGCTTCCTTGCCGGGCGGTCATATCCGGAAAACAGCCCGCAGGAACGGAAGCGATGTGGACACCCAACGGGATTTTCTCTATCTTACCCTTGATTTCCAGGAACATTTCTTTCTTTCCACCCCTAGGTCCGACACTTCGACGAGCCCAAGGCGATTCTATGCTTGATCCGATGGCCGCCGTATCCAAACTGATTGCCATATTCTTGATGGCCGCGACGATTTTCCTGTCGGTCGCCCTGCCTCAGGCGCAGGCTCAATCCCGGCCTCAATATGCACATCTGGTTATGGATTACGAAACCGGCGAGGTGTTGTCGGCGTCCAATCCCGATACTCCGATCTTCCCGGCTTCGCTGACGAAGGTCATGACGCTTTATTTGCTGTTCGATGCTTTGGACAAGGGGCAGTTGAAGCTCAACCAGCGGCTGACGGTCTCGCGTCACGCCGCCGGCATGGTGCCGTCGAAGCTGGGGCTCAATCCGGGCGAAACCATCGCCGTGCAGGACCTGATCGGCTCGCTGGTCACCCGTTCCGCCAACGACATGGCGGTGGTCGCCGCCGAGGCGCTGGGCGGCACCGAAGCCAAGTTCGCCGAGATGATGACCAAGCGCGCCCGCGAGCTGGGCATGCGCCGCACCACCTTCCGCAACGCCTCGGGCCTGCCCAACGCCCAGCAGAAGAGCACGGCGCGCGACATGGCGACCCTGGCCCGCGCCCTGATCCGCGACCACGGCAAATACTACCATTTCTTCTCCAGCCGCTCGTTCCAGTACCAGGGCCGCTCCTATCAGAGCCACAACCGCCTGATGCTGAACTATGAAGGCGCCGACGGCATCAAGACCGGCTATATCCATGCCTCCGGCTTCAACCTCATGTCCTCGGCCGTGCGCGACGGACGGCGCGTGATCGGCGTGATCTTCGGCGGCCAGACCGCCCAGAGCCGCGACAAGGCCATGGCCCGCCTGCTCGACGAGGGCTTCGCCCGCCTGCGCGGCGTCGAACGGATGGAAATGGTCTCCGCGCCGCGCAAGGACGACCCCCTGGCCTCGGCCACCGTGGCCGCGCAGATCGGCCTGAAGCCCGCCTTGGCCGACCTCAAGACGCCCCAGCCCGCCGCCGTCGCGGCCGCCAACGAGAACATTCTCGGCATCGGCGATGCCGACGAAAGCTCCTGGGGCATCCAGGTCGGCGCCTTCTCGCAATACGACCCGGCCAACAACGCGGTCAACGCCGCCGTCCGCCGCCTGGGCGAAACCATCGCCAATGGCCGCGCCTCGGTGATTCCCGTCACCACCGGCGGCGCCACCCTCTTCCGCGCCCGCGTCATCGGCATCACCGAGGACCAGGCCCGCGCCGCCTGCAAGCTGCTGGAAAGCGACAAGCAAAGCTGCCAGTTGGTCCGCCCCGCCGCCTGACCGGCTCGGCCCCTGACAAGAAAAAGCCCTGCTTCGGTTGAAGCAGGGCTTTTTTGTTGAGCAGAACAAGAAGGCCTGTTCAGCCCTCTTCGGCGGCCTTCTTGCGCTTGAGGTACTTTTCCACCACCAAGGCGAGACCGGCGACCATCTTCTGGCCTTCGGCGCCGCCATCGCCTTCGCGGCGTTCGGCGATGATCAAGCGCAGGGCATCGAGATGGACCTTGACCACGGCCAGTTCGGACTTGCCGGTGACGACCAATTCCTCCGCCGCTTCGATGAAGCGACAGAGATGGTTCCCAACCTGGGTCATCAGGTGATAGTCGAAGCTGCCGCCCTGGCCCTTGATGTCGTGGGCGATGCGGAAGATCTCGCGCAGATTATCCCGCGGATCGCCCTGCCCGGCCAGCGCCCGGTCATAGACCTCCTGAAGCTTGACCAGGTCGTCCTGCACCCATTCCAGGTAGCTGCCCTTGAGCCCCGCGATGACCGCCTCGGCCTTTTCCAGGGCGTCCAGATCGACGCCGCCCGGGCCGTAGGTCACCTTGCTCTTCAAGGTATTCGGGGGCCGGATGATCTCGTGTTCGTCGCCGCTCATGTCAGGCTGGTCTCCCATATAACCCGAATGTTATCGCGGCTTTTCCGCACCAACGCAAGCCTGCAGCCCTGGGCGCCGGAAGAGCCGGACGCGACCGGCTCGCTGCTCAGCCGAACAGGGCGTCCAGTTCGGCCTGGGTCAGCCCGGTTTCCTGGCTGGAACTCTCGGCGGCCGGCGTCGAGGCGGCGGCGGCGCTGTTCTTGCGGCGCTCGCGGCCCTTGTAATCCATTTCCTTGCGGCGGCGGTCGGGGCCGAAATAGGTCGCCGTGCGGATGAAGGGACGCGGCTTCTCGATGATCGAACGGATGCGGGAATAGAGCCCCTTGGCCGAGATGGGCTTGGCCAGGAATTCATGCACGCCGGCATCGCGGGCCTCGACCACCCGGTGCATTTCCGTATGGCCGGTCAGCATGATGATGGCGGCGAAGGGATTGGGGCTGTCCTTGCCGGTCCGCACCAGCCGGACGAAGTCCAGCCCGTCGAGCGGCGACATGTTCCAGTCGCAGATGATGATATCGGCGGGGAAATGGCGCAATTCCTTGAACGCGTCGGCGCCATCGGCGGCTTCCAACACATTCTTGGACCCCAAGGCGTGCAGGATCGTCTTCACCAATGCACGCATGTGCTTGTTGTCGTCGACGACCAGGAAGTTCAAGCGTTCCAGGTTATAGCCGGTCATGGAGCGTCAGCTTCCCTCCAGGCGGAAATTCGCCTTACCACAATGCCCCTCCCCACTTTGGGTGAGGCATCCGTTATATCCGCTTCCATGCATTCCCGAAACGGGAAACTTCCGCAGCAGTACCCGGAGAAGCGTTACCAGCCGCCGGTTTCCAGCCAGCGCTCGATCTCTTCCAGCCGGTCATTCCCCCAGAACGGCTCGTCGTCGACGAAGAAGAAGGGCGAGCCATAGGCGCCGCGCTCCAAGGCCCGCTCGGTTTCCGCCTTCAGCCTATCCTTCCAGACCGGGGCGGTGACAGCGGCCAGGAAGTCATCGCGGGCGATGCCCAGGGCCTCGGCCTCGGGAACGACGACTTCGGGCTTGTCCATGGGCCGCCCCTCGCCGAAAGCGGCGTGATAGACGCGCTTGGCGAAGGCCTTGGCGCGGTCGGGATCGGTCGAGGCGATCCAGTAAAAGCCCCGGCTGGCGGCCAGGGCGATGAAGGGAAAGGGCTCGGCCATCTTGAACGGCACCTTCCAGCGCCGCGCCAGCCGGTTCCAGTCATGCAGGGCATAGGTGCCGCGCATGGGCTGGTTCAGCAACGGAACCTGTCCGGTGCTCTTGAAGGCCGCACCGATCATGAAGGGGCGCCAAGCGACCGACCGGCCGTGGCGCGCCGCGATCTCGTCGATCCGATGCGAGGCGAAATAGCCATAGGGGGACGAGAAGTCGAAATAGAAATCGATGGCTTGAGCCATTCTGTTTCCTCCCTGCGATGTAATGAAGCCCACGCCTTACAGCAGGGGCGTGAACTCCTCGGTGAAGCGGTCGTAGCCCCACAGCATCCCTTCATCCAGTTCCCAATACCAGCCGTGGAGCGAGATCTTGCCTTCCTCCACCATCTCGGCCAGCCAAGGGAAGGTCAACAGGTTGTCCATGGAAATGCGGATCCCCTTCATCTCGGCCAGCCGGTTATGGCCGTCGGTGCATTCGGTGCAGCCATCCCGCAGGATCGACATCCAGGGCGCGATGAAGTCGCGCTCGCGCGAAACCGCCTCCATGTTGTTGACCAAGGCGTTGATGCCGCCGCAGCGCGAATGGCCCAACACAATCACATGCCTGACCTTCAGGTCGCGCACTCCGAATTCCAGCGCCGCCGAGGTGCCGTGATAGGAGCCGTCGGGCTGGTAGGGCGGCACCAGATTGGCGACGTTGCGCACCACGAACAATTCCCCCGGCTCCACATTCATCAGGATAGCGGGATCGACGCGGGAATCGGAACAGGCGATGACCATCACTTCGGGCCGCTGCCCCGACTGGATCAGGCTGCGGATACGTTCCGGCCGCTGCTGGTAGTAGACGGCCTGGAAGGCGCGTGCGCCGGCGACCAGGCGCTTCAAGGGATCCACCATGGGCTCCGTCCTCTGTAACATCGCCGGGAGAGACTATCCCTTCCTCCCGGCGATCATAAAGCATTCCGTCCGGAAAACCTGCCCGGTCAGCCCTGGCGCTTCAGCGCGGTGACTTCGATCTCGACCTTCATGCGAGGATCGACGAGACCGCAGACGACGGTGGTATTGGCGGGCTTGATGCCCTTGAAATGCTTGCCGCAGATGGGGGCGACCTTCTGGAAATCTCCGGCTTCGGTGATGTAGACCACGGTGCGGACGACATCGGCCAGGCTGGCGCCGGCCTGTTCCAAGGCAGCGGCGATGGTGGCGAAGGCCTGTTCGGCCTGCTCTTCCACGCTGTCGGCGATCTCGCCATTGGCGAAGCCGCTGGTACCGGCGACGAAGACCCAGTCGCCCTGGACCACGGCGCGGGAATAGCCCGCGACTTCTTCGAAGGGCGAGCCGGAGGAGATGAGACGGCGGGTCATTTCTGCTATTCGATCCTTTCGAGTGCAATGGCTGTGGCTTCGCCACCCCCAATGCAGAGTGATGCAACACCCCGTTTCATACCGTATTTCTCCAGCGCCGCAAGCAGCGTCACCACGATCCGTGCCCCCGACGCACCGATCGGATACCCAAGCGCGCAGGCGAACGGGGGCACTTTGTTGCAGATACCTGTCGTTCCAGCCCCTCGGTACGGAAACAGGCGGAGGGAAGGTAAAACAAGACACAGATGAACACAGATAGACACAGATGAAAGTAATCACCTTCCCGGTTTTTTTCGGGAGAAGAGGAGGAGGATTTTCAGAAACCCAAAGCTCATTCCGATTCCAAATCCCATCTGTGTCGATCCGTGTTCATCTGTGTCTCTTAAATAAAACTTATCAAAGGAACGCGGAAAGGACGGAACGAAAAAGGCCAGCTTTCCAGCGGGCCTTTGAGTATCGTCAAACTATTTTCCTCGTCACTCCCGCGAAAGCGGGAGCCCATGAGATCCCGCACTCACGCCGTTTCCTTGAACAATTCCCGCCCGATCAGCATGCGGCGGATTTCGCTGGTGCCCGCGCCGATTTCGTAGAGCTTCGCGTCGCGCAGCAGGCGGCCGGTGGGCATGTCGTTGATATAGCCGTTGCCGCCCAGGCATTGGATCGCCTCCAGCGCCATCCAGGTGGCCTTCTCCGCCGCATAGAGGATCGCCCCGGCGGCGTCCTTGCGGGTGGTTTCGCCCCGGTCGCAGGCCTTGGCGACGGCATAGACATAGGCGCGGCAGGCGCTCAGCGTGGTGTACATGTCCGCCAGCTTGCCCTGCATCAGCTGGAATTCGCCGATGGGCTGGCCGAACTGGCGGCGTTCATGGACATAGGGCAGCACCACGTCGAGGCAGGCCTGCATGATTCCCAGCGGCCCGCCGGCCAGGACGGCACGCTCGAAGTCCAGGCCGCTCATCAGGACGTTGACGCCCTGCCCTTCCCGCCCCAGCACATTCTCGGCGGGCACCTCGCAATCGGCGAAGACCAATTCGCCGGTGTTCGAGCCGCGCATGCCCAGCTTGTCCAGCTTCTGCGCCACCGAGAAACCCGCCATGCCCTTCTCGACGATGAAGGCGGTGATGCCGCGCGGCCCGGCCTGGGGGTCCGTCTTGGCATAGACCACCAGCGTGTCGGCATCGGGACCGTTGGTAATCCACATCTTGGTGCCGTTCAGCACATAGCGGTCGCCCTTGCGCTCGGCGCGCAGCTTCATCGACACCACATCCGACCCGGCATCGGGTTCCGACATGGCCAGGGCGCCCACATGCTCGCCGCCGATCAGCTTGGGCAGGTAGCGCTCCTTCTGCGCGGGCGTGCCGTGACGGCTGATCTGGTTGACGCAGAGATTGGAATGAGCGCCATAGGACAGCCCCACCGACGCCGAGGCGCGGCTGATCTCCTCCATGGCGATGACATGTTCCAGATAGCCCATGGCCGCCCCGCCATATTCCTCGGGCGCGGTAATGCCCAGCACGCCGAGATCGCCCATCTTGCGCCACAGATCGGCGGGAAAATCGTTCACCCGGTCGATCTCGGCGGCACGGGGGGCGATTTCGGCCTGGGCGAAGCGCTGCACCGACTCGCGCAGCATCTGGGCATTTTCGCCGATATCGAAATTCAACATGGGAATGCGCATTCCGGGACTCCCTCGCCTGCCTGTTTTCTTTCAGATGGAGATTTCCCCCGCCTTTTTGACCCACCTCCAGTCTATATTGACGTTTACGTAAACGTAAGGCGACAGAATCTTGATCTTTACGTTCAGGCGCAGCAGACTGCCTCCATGGTGATCCCCTCCGCTGCCCAAGACTGATGGCGCATCCCCTGGAAATTGCTTTCGACGAAATGTCCGGCGATGGCGTTTTCCTGCGCCTTCTCCCCGGATTCCTGCGCCGTTTCGGCCGGTCGCAGGCCCTGCGCCTGCGCCGTCTGCGCGAGGCCCGCATCCTGCGCGTCGCACGGAATATCTATCCCTCTCTGCAAGCCCTGGAAGAAGCCACCATCCCGCCCGAGCAGCGCGTCCTGGCCGGGCAGGATTTCGAGGCGGTGCTGCGGGACCATCGCGCCATCGAACGCGGCCTAACCCTGTTCGAGGCGGCTTGGCAGAGCGGCCTGACCCGCATCATTCCCAAAGCCGGCACCAAGCCCCTGGCCTATAACGACAAGCGCAGCCTGCTAGGGGCCTGCGGCATGAGCCTCCAGGCGGTCGAGCAGTATTTCCTGCACCGCGCCATGACCCATATCTTCGCCGAGAATCCCAAGGCGCTGGAGAAGCTGAGCAAATTCGCCCAGGACCGCACCTCGCTGCCGCGCATGCGCATGCTGGCCTCGATGGATTCGCTGGCGATCGACGAATTGCAGCGCGGCCTGGGCCGCCGCTTCGCCGAGATCATGTCGGCCAAGAACGAGGATTATCTGGCCGCCCTGCGCCACTTCAAGGCCTTCCATGTGCGCGAGCTGCGCAAGCTGCTGCTCGGCGACTTCGCGCTGATCCTCGACTGGCAGCCCGACTTCATCACCGCCGTCATCGATTCCTTCCAATGCGTCGAGCAGTTCCGGGACCTGGGCGAGTGCTTCCTCGACCTGAAGACGCCGGAAATGATCCGGGCGCTGGGACGCTGGGAAAAGCGCGACATCACCGACAAGATCAACGCCCAGCGCGTGAAAGCGGGCAAGTCGAAGCTGAAGGGGCGCCGCTTCGAGACCGATATCGGCGCCATGCGCAAGATCATGGGCATGAAGTTCTCGACCATGTTCGAGCGGGACGAGAACATCATCGACGCTTTCGGCCAATGGGCCCGCCTGATCCGGCAGACGGAAGGCCAGGAGAAGACGGACCTGATCGATCAGGTCCAGATCTTCACCAAGCGCTATCTCGGCTTCACCACCTGGGAGATGATGGACGCCCTGACCATGATCAACCGCGAAGGCCGGGAATGCCTGAGCTTCGTCGAGGCCAATGCCATCCTGGAAGGGCTATGGATGAAGAACGGGCTGGGCTCCGCCTTCTTCGACGGCCCCTTCCAGACGCCGCAGGCCGCCGACGCCGTGCGCGGCCTGGTCAGCGATTATTTCGAGATGAAGCATCGGGGCTCGATCAAGGGCAGCACCGAGATCACCAAGATCATTGTCAATTCCGACCTGTTCGACCGCCGCATCGTCCCCCTGATCCGCCTCAAGAGGGCGGCACAGGAGGCACAGGAGAAGGTATAGAAGCCGTCTTCGGCCTCTCTCGAAGTCCTATTTCCCGTCCTTCTGCGCCAGGAGGTCGGTGCACTGCCTTTCCAGGCTATCCAACTCCGCCAGGATGACGGCGATATCCTCCAATTGCTGGCGCAGGGCCTGGCGGCGCGCCTGGATCTTGGCGACGACCAGGCGCAATTGTTCCGTCTCGCCGCCTTGCTCGGCGTCATAGAGGTCGAGGACTTCCCTGCATTCGCCCAGCGAGAAACCCAGCCGCTTGCCGCGCATGATCAGCTTCAGCCGCACCCGGTCGCGCGCGGAATAGAGGCGCTTCTGCCCCTCGCGGCGCGGGGAAAGCAGGCCCTGATCCTCATAGAAGCGGATGGTCCGCGTGGTGATGCCGAATTCCCGTGCCAGATCGGCGATGGAATAGGTCTTGCCCATGATGGCCCGGGGCTCCCCCGCCCCTAGACCAGGAACAGGGTCGCCAAGCCCAGGAAGGCGAAGAAGCCCAGCACATCCGTGGTGGTGGTGAGGAAGGGCCCGGCAGCCAGGGCCGGGTCGATCTTCAGGCGGTTCAGCGTCAGCGGAATCACCGTTCCCGCCATGCCCGCCCAAAGCATGTTGAAGATCATGGCAGCGGCCAGGACCATGCCCAGGTCCATCCGCCCGAACCACAGGAAGGCGATGCTTCCCATGATGGCCGCGAAGACCAGGCCGTTCATGCCGCCGACGGCCAGTTCCTTGGCCACCACCCGCCCTACATTGCCGTGCCCCAGTTCCTTGGTCGCCAGGGCCCGCACGGTGACCGTCACCACCTGCATGCCGGCATTGCCGCCCATGGCGGCGACGATGGGCATCAGGACGGCCAGGGCGACGATCTGTTCGATAGTCGCCTCGAAATGGGAAATCACATAGGAGGCAAGGATGGTATTGCACAAGGTGATCACCAGCCAGCGGATGCGCCGCATGGCCGTGGTGGTCGCCGGCGCGAACAGGTCGGTATCGCCGACACCGGCCAGCCGCAGCATGTCGTCGGCGGCTTCCTCGTCGATGACGTCCACCACGTCGTCAATGGTGATCACACCCACCAGCCGCCCGGCGGGATCGACCACCGGGGCCGAAACCAAGTCCTGCTGGCGGAACAGGAAGGCCACTTCCTCCTGGTCGGTGGTGACGCCGACGGTAGGCAGGTCGCCCTCCATGATCTCGCGCAGGCGGACCGGGCGGCGGGCCCGCACCAGCTTCGCCAGTCCGATCTTGCCCACCGGGCGGTGGCGCGGATCGACCACGAAGATATCGTAGAACTCGTCCGGGACCTGCTGGCTGGCGCGCAGATAGTCGATGGTCTCGCCCACCGTCCAATAGGCGGGCACGGCCACCAGTTCGCGCGCCATCAGACGCCCGGCGGAATATTCCGGGTAGGCGAGGCCCTGGAGCAGGATGGTCTGGGTATCGGGCGGCAGCGACTCGAGGACCCGCCGCTGCTCCTCCTCGTCCAACTGGTCCAGCAGCCAGACGGCATCGTCCGAATCCAGCTCCTGGATGGCATTGGCCAGATTGGCGAAGCCCAGATAATCGATGATCTCGTCGCGCAGGGTCTCGTCGAGCTCGATCAGGATCTCGGGCTCGAAATCGGGACGCAGGGCCTCGACAAGCTGGCGGCGCTCTTCGGGACTGAGACGCTCGAAAAGGTCCGCCGCATCGGAATAATGCAGCGGCAAGGCCAATTGGCGCGCGCTTTCCGGATCTCCGCGCTCCAGGGCGTCGGAGACGGCGACCACGCATTCATGCGAAAGACCGTAGAAGTCTTCCTGCTGCTGCGTTTCGTGCTGTTGGCCTTCCCGCTGCTCCAAGGGCTCAGTCCTTGCCGGCTTGATGCATCTGCGCATCCACGGCGGCAAGAGCCGTCATGTTGACGATGCCGCGCACGGTCACCGAAGGCGTCAGGATATGGGCCGGCTTGTCCACCCCCATCAGGATCGGACCGACCGAGGTGCCGTCCCCCAGCACCTTCAGCAGGTTGAAGGCGATGTTGGCGGCATCCAGCGTCGGCATGACCAGCAGGTTGGCCTGCCCCTTCAGCGTCGAATCGGGGAAGATGCGTTTGCGGATCTCCTCGGACAGGGCCGCGTCGGCATGCATTTCGCCGTCGATTTCCAGGTTCGGATCGGCTTGGCGAATCAGGCCCAGGGCCTCGCGCACGCGCTGGGCCGAGGCCGTCTGGCGGTTGCCGAAATTGGCATGGGACAGCAGGGCGACCTTCGGCACGATCCCGAAACGCCGCACTTCTTCGGCAGCCATGAGGGTCATTTCGCACATCTGCTGCGGGGTCGGTTCCGGCGTGACATAGGTGTCGCACAGGAAATAGGTGCCCTTCTGCAGGATGAGAAGGTTCATGGCCGAAGGCGCCTTCACCCCCTCCTTCAGCCCGATCACGTCCAGGACGTGGCTGAGCTGACGGTCGTAACGGCCGATCGTACCGCAGAGCATGGCGTCGGCCTCGCCCCTTCTCAGCATCAGCGCGGCGATGACCGTATTGCGGGTGCGGACCACCGTGCGGGCATAGTCGGGCGACACGCCCTGGCGGGCCATGATCGAGTAGTACAGGCGCCAATATTCGTTGAAGCGCGGATCGTCCTGGGGATCGACCAGTTCGAAATCCTCGCCGATGCGCAGGTTCAGGTCCAGATCGGCGATGCGCTTGGCGACCACTTCGCGGCGGCCGACCAGGATGGGATAGGCCAGGCCTTCGGTGACCACGGTCTGGGTGGCGTGCAGCACGCGGCGGCTTTCGCCATCGGCATAGACGATGCGCTTGCGGTCCTGGCGCGCCTGCTCGAAGACCGGCTTCATCACCAGGCCAGAGCGGAAGACGAACTGGCCCAGGCGCTCCTTATAGGCGGCGAAGTCCTCGATGGGCAGGGTCGCCACGCCGGTATCCATGGCCGCCTTGGCCACGGCCGGAGCGATTGCCAGGATCAGGCGCGGATCGAAGGGCTTGGGGATCACATAATCCGGCCCCAGGCGCAATTGCTGGCCGCCATAGACCGAGGAAACGCGGTCGTCGGGCGGCGAGAAGGCCAGTTCGGCCAGCGCCTTGACGGCGGCCAGCTTCATTTCCTCGTTGATCGCCGTCGCGCCGACATCCAGCGCGCCGCGGAAGATATAGGGGAAGACCAGGACGTTGTTGACCTGGTTGGGATAGTCCGACCGCCCGGTGGCGATGATGGCGTCGGGACGCACCTCCCGCACTTCCTCGGGCATGATTTCCGGGGTCGGGTTGGCCAGGGCCATGATGACCGGCTTGTCGGCCATCTTGCGCACCATCTCGACGGACAGGACGCGCGGGGCCGACAGGCCCAGGAAGACGTCGGCGCCTTCGATCACGTCGGCCAGCACACGGCCTTCGGTTTCCTGGGCGAAGGCTTCCTTGTACTCGTCCATCAGCTCGGTGCGGCCCTTGTAGACCACGCCGACGATGTCGCAGACGGTGATGTTCTCGCGCTTGACGCCGAGCGCGATCAGCAGATTGAGGCAGGCCAGGGCGGCGGCGCCGGCACCGGCAGCGACCAGCTTGATCTCGTCGAGCTTCTTGCCCACCACGCGCATGGCATTGTAGACGGCCGCGCCGACGACGATGGCCGTACCGTGCTGGTCGTCATGCATGACCGGGATGTTCATGCGTTCCTTCAGGCGCCGCTCGACCTCGAAGCATTCGGGGGCCTTGATATCTTCGAGATTGATACCGCCGAAGGTCGGTTCCAGGCTGGCGATGATATCGACCAGCTTGTCCGGGTCCGTTTCGTCGATCTCGATGTCGAAGACGTCGATGCCGGCGAATTTCTTGAACAGGACGCCCTTGCCCTCCATTACCGGCTTCGACGCCAGCGGGCCGATATTCCCCAGGCCGAGGACGGCGGTGCCGTTGGAGATCACCCCCACCAGATTGCCGCGCGAGGTAACGCTGGCGGCTTCCTTGGGGTCGGCGACGATGGCTTCGCAGGCAGCCGCGACACCCGGGCTGTAGGCCAGCGCAAGGTCGCGCTGGGTCGTCATCGGCTTGGTGGCGACGACACTGATCTTACCGGGCGTGGGAAAACGGTGATACTCAAGCGCATTGTCGCGCAGCTCATCGGACATGGCCGCGACCTCCCCTGTCAGGTGATGGGCTCGGAGACTAGCACGACGGTCTGAAGCCGCCGAGTGAAAGACAAACGAAAAGGCCCGCAGCATCCGCCTACGGGCCTTTTAATCGTTGGTGCGGTCGAGAAGACTCGAACTTCCACGGGAGTTACCCCACAGCGACCTCAACGCTGCGCGTCTACCAATTCCGCCACGACCGCATATCGATTAGGCTCGCCGTTCAAACTGCTTGCCTTCGAGGTCCAGGGGAAATAGCAAATTGGCAGGTGCAGATCAAGCGTGGTGTTGCAAGAAATGAAAACTTCTGTGGAATGGCAGGTCAGCGATAGCCTGGTCCCCTATCCCGAGGCCATCGAGGCCATGGAAAAGCGGGTCAAGGCCATCCGCGACGAGGGCGCGCCGGAATGCATCTGGCTGCTGGAACATCCTCCCCTCTACACCGCCGGGACCAGCGCCCAGTCCTCCGATCTGCTGACGCCCAACCGTTTTCCGGTCTATGCCACCGGACGCGGCGGCCAGTACACCTATCACGGGCCGGGCCAGCGCGTGGCCTATGTGATGCTCGACCTCAAGCAGCGCGGCGCCGATATCCGCTGCTTCGTCCACGATCTGGAGGAATGGGTGATCCGGGCGCTCGCCCGCTTCAACGTCAAGGGCGAACGGCGCGAGGGCCGCGTCGGCATCTGGGTGGTGCGCGAGGGTGGGCGCGAGGACAAGATCGCCGCCATCGGCGTGCGCGTGCGGCGCTGGGTGACCTTCCATGGCATCGCCATCAACGTGGAACCCGATCTGGAGCATTTCTCCGGCATCGTGCCCTGCGGCATCAGCGCCCATGGCGTCACCTCGCTGTGGGACCTGGGGCTGACGCCGACCATGGAAGAGGTCGATTGCGCCCTGATCGCGGCCTTCGACGAGGTTTTCGGCACCGTGCAGGAACGGGCCTGCGAGTAATCTTTCCGCCCCCTCTTTCGATGTTCGGCTTTTCGCCTTTCGCCTCGCCCCTTCAAAAGTAAAAAATGTTAAGATTCTGCGTAAAAGTTTTCCTATCCATTAGATGTCCCGGTGCATCCGGCGAACCCCTCCCCCAGAGGGGTTAGTCCGGCTCGCCTTTCCTTTATCTCTTTATTGACGGACGGCGCATGTGGATTTCATGGGATACTCCTCTCATGAAGACAGCGGCCTGCCTGCCCACTGCCGTCGAAAGAGAGGAAGCGTGAAACCGGTCAACACCCAGCTGGCGATCCAGTATCTGGAGAAGGTGTCGAACGAACATCTGGCGTGGCTGAAGCAAATCCATTGCGCCCTGATGTTCCACTGCATCCCGCTGCGACCGCTCGACGCCCTGCCGCAAGCCGTCGAGGACTGGGTGGGCACGGCATTGGAAGGCGGCATCCCGCATGGCCGCCGCCAGGCCTGGAACCGGCTGAAGGCGGCGCACCGCAGGCTGGACAAGCATGTGGAGGCGCTGCGCCTGGTCAGCCTGAAGGGCGGGCGGATCGAAGCGGGCGACTATCTGGCCTTCATGGGATCGGTCGAGGGCTATCAGGCGGCCCTGCGCGACCTGCAGGCCCTGGCCCGCCAGATCCTGGCCGAGACGGACCCGCTGACCAGCGTGCGGAACCGCCAGGGCATGATGCGCGACCTGCGCCGGGAATGGACCCGGGCCATGCGCACCGGCCAGCCCTGCTGCATCGCCCTGGCCGACATCGACTTCTTCAAGAACGTCAACGACACCTATGGCCACCGCGCCGGCGACAAGGTCCTCAGCCTCGCCGCCCGCTTCTTCATGCGCCGCCTGCGGCCCTACGACATGGTCTATCGCTATGGCGGCGAGGAATTCCTGTTCTGCCTGCCCAATACCGACGCGGCCACCGCACGCCGGGTGCTCGACCGCTTGCGCGGCCTGATGGGCCGCCTGCCCGTCACCTTCGAGGACGGCCGCCGCACCACGATCACCGTCTCCATCGGCGTCTGCCAACTGGACCCGGGGAGTTCGGTCGAGGAAAGCATCGAGACGGCGGACCAGATGCTCTATTCCGCCAAGCGCTCGGGCCGCAACTGCGTCCGCGTCGCCGGCCCGACCGAGGAACTGGATTCCCTGAACTGCCGGCTCCGCGCCCAGAACGGCCGGGCGCTGCATCAGTAAGGCAAGGGAAACCTTAGACCGTCGCCCGCTGTTCGAAATCCGTGCCGTCGTAAGCTTCGGCGGGATTGACGGTCACGGCGCTGACCCGGGCGGCAGGCGGCCCCTCCCGGCATGCCGCCAGCATGGCATCGACAGCGGCGGAACTGCCTTGGAACAGGGCCTCGACACTGCCGTCGCTGCGATTCCGCACCCAACCGGACAGCCCCAGCTTGCGGGCCTCGCCCACGGTCCAGGCGCGATACCACACACCCTGCACCCGCCCTTCGATCCGCACATGAACGGTCTTCGTCTCCGACATACCCAACCTCTCTTCGTCCTCCCTCCCTTATAGCAGAAACGCCCCGCCTTGCCGGAGCGTTCTTGCCGTGCGGCAATGACGACATCCCATCCTTCAAGACAGGCGGGAGAATTGTCCTGTCGGCACCTCCGAGAACAATTTATTGGTGTTTTCGCGCTGTGATGGCAGAGAAGAGGAACCACAAAGACACCAAGGCACAAAGAAGACAAAGCGTTCCGCCTCGGCTCCTAGGAATACAATTCCTTGGTGCCTCGGAGACATGGCGTGAAGGAGCGACGACGGGATGAGCCACCAAGACACGAAGGCTCCAAGAGAGCCGGTCAGCGCCGAACTCGATACCTTGGCCCGCCAGGTTGTCGATGCGGCCTTCAAGGTGCATACGGCGCTCGGCCCCGGCCTCCTCGAATCCGTCTACGAGACCTGCCTCTGCCACGAACTCGGCAAACGCAGTCTGAAGGTAGCGCGCCAAGTCGGCGTGCCGGTCTTCTATGACGGCCTGCGTATCGAAGCTGGCTTTCGTGTCGATCTTCTGGTGGAGGATGCCCTGATCGTCGAGATCAAGGCCGCCGAGATGCATAATCGCCTCTTCGAAGCGCAGTTGCTGACCTATCTCAAGCTGACCGGCCTCCGCCTCGGCCTGCTGATCAACTTCGGCGTCCCCCAAATCAAGCACGGCATCCGCCGCTTCATTCTCTGACCTTTAATGCCTGGAGGAGATTGGAGGGAACACCAAGAGGGCGCATCACTCCGCCGCGCGCCCTAGGGAACCCTTCCTTGGTGCCTTCGTGTCTTGGTGGTTCCTCTTCTTGGCCACCAAGACACTCGGGTAGAGGCTCCAAAACCAAGCCTGAGAAGAAATCAGAGCAAAGACAGGAAGCGCGCTGCACCGTGGACGTCGGCTTCCAGGGCGGCGCGGCGGCGGGTGGCTTCGGGGTCTTCGCCCCATTGCTCGATCTGCCAGGTCTCGTCCACCTGCGAGACGGCGAAGGCTTCGGCGGCGGAGAGGCGGCCTTCGACCAGGGCCAGGGCGATGATCAGGGATCCCGCCGCCGCCGTTGCCGACTGCAGGGCCGAGAGCTGCCAGTTGTCATAGGCCAGCACCACCTGGCGCAGGCTGTCGATGGCTTCGGGGGATTGCTCGACGGGAATGATGCCCCGCGTCACCGCCATCTGCACGCCCCAGCGTGCCGCCACCCAATCCAGCAAGGGCTGCCACAGGATATCCTGGCGCTTGATCAATTCCTGCGGCTGGTCGGCGCGATAGCACAGCAGATCGGTGCCGGCATATTTCATCAGTTGGCCGATGATCTCGTCCTTCTGCGCCTCGATACGGTCAAGCGCGGTGCTCGCCAATTGCATGCAGGGCATGGTTTCGGGCGCGACCTCCTGGGCCTGGGCGCCCCATTCCTCGGCGATGGCTTCGGCCAGGCCGCGGCTGGGCAGGGTCAGGGGCTGCCCCATGGGCGTGCGCACGGACCGCCCGTCCAGGGTGACGGCGAATCCGCCTTCCGCCTCGGCCACACCGGCTTGCTTGTAGAAACGCTTGATCTTCAATTCCCCAAGGTTCCCTTCATCGAGTTGATGTCGCTTCTCTCCGACAGGGCCGTTGCCTCCAGCTCAAGGAGGGTCAGCAGGCCGTCGCGCAGCGACAATCTGAACAGCGCCCGTTGCGCCGACATATCCGCCACCACCAGCTGCTCGGTGCTCACCGCCAGATCGGCATCCAGGCCACGCAGGCTTTCCACCGGCACAGGGTCCCCCGCCACCAGCCGTCCCAGAGCGGTTCCGTCAACGACCGGCCGGCTTCCCTCGCCGCCCACTTCCGCCGACCGGGAAGGACGGCGCAGGAAGTCTGCGGTATCGATCAGCGGCGCGGTGAAATCGCCCACCAGCCGCGGCTTCTCCTCCGACAGGTCCAGCAGCGCGCTTCCCGTCATCGTGGTGGAGCCGAGGCCCAGCTTCAGCTCGCCCAGCCGCCAACCCTCCGGCGCTCCGGTCACGCGAGTGGACAGCTTGATCGGGCCGACCGCCGGCAAGGGACTGCCCGCCAGGGCGGAAAGACGCGAGAGGTCGGTGGTCTCGAAGCTGAAGGTCATGTCCAGGCCGGTCAGGTCCGCGACGTCGGCCACCGCCCCTTTCACCGACAGCGTCCCCAGATCCCGCTTACCGAGGGCACCGTCTATTTCGACGATCTGCCAGGCATTTTCCGGCCGCTGCACGCGGAAGGAGGAACGGAACGGGCCGGACTGGGGCAGGTCGTAGCCCGCGATGCGGGCGGCTTCGGACAGTTCCGTGCCCTCGAAGGTCATGCGCAGGTCAACGCCGCGCAAGGCCGCCATGTCGGCGATTCCCCCGTCGGCGGCCAGGATCAAGCCGCCGCTATTGAGCCGCAGCTTGACCGGGAACGGCCTGGATTGATGATGCAGATCGTTCGAGGAGCCCAGTACCCCGCTGCCGTCGAAGCGCCGCCCCTCGATGCTTCCCACCACGGTCAGGGCCACCGGCGCGGTGGCGGCATCGGTTTCCATGGTCAAGCGTTCGATGACCGCATTGCGGAAGGTGGCGCCGTCGCGATAGGCGATATTGGCCTTTTCAATCCGCAGCCGCTCGAAACGGAAGCTGGGCAGCGGCGCCTCGGCGCGGGGTTCCGCGCCTTCCGGATCGATGGCGCTGACCTCCCAATTGCCCCGCCCCTGCGCGTCGCGCTCCAGCAGCAAATCGGGTTCGACCACCACCAGACGGCGGATCTGCACCTCGCCGCCCAGCAGCGGCAGCAGCGAGACATGCGCCTCGATCCGCTTGGCACGCGCCATCACCGGCTGCGAGCCCCATTCCGCATTGGCAAGGCTGACATCGGTGGCGACGATGGTCGGCGTCAGCGACATCTCAAGCTGCAACGGGCCGCCGATCACCAATTCCCGCCCGGTCGCCGCCTCGACCTCGCGCACCAGCAACGCCCGATATTCGTCCACGTCGAAGGATTTCACAGCGGCCACCATGGCCACCGTCAAGGCGACCAGGGCCAGTGCGGCAATCTTTACGATCGTGCCGAAACGCATTCCTCTTCGCCTTCCCGCTCTGAACCGATCAGGCCGGGCAGCAGGCCCGGCAGGTGCCCGTAGTCTTCCACCAGCACATGAGCACCGGCGGCACGCAATTCGGAGGCGGCATGGTAGCCCCAGGCCACGCCCACGGCCCCTGTCCCGGCCGAGCGGGCCATCTGCATGTCGAAGGTGGTGTCGCCGATCATGACGCTGTTGGCCGTCTCGGCGCCCGCTTCCTCGACCGCACGCAGCAGCATGCCGGGATGGGGCTTGCCGGGATTGCCGTCCGCCGTCTGCAGCGACACGAAGATGCCCTCCAGGCCGTGGCGCTCGATCATGGCATCCAGGCCGCGCCGGGTCTTGCCCGTCGCCACCGCTAGCAGCCAGCCCTCATCCTCCAGCCGCGCCAGAGCCTCGCGCGCGCCGGGAAAAAGCGGTTCGTGATGATCGGGCGCCTGGCGCAGGGTGAAGAAGGCATCCTTGTAGGCATGCGCCACCTTCAGATGTTCCTCCGGCGAAGCCTCGGGCATCAGCGTGGCCACCGCCTCGACCAGCGACAGGCCGATGATCCGCCGCACCGCCTCGGGCCGCGGGTCCGCATAGCCATGGGCACGCCAGGCTTCGGTCATCGCCGCGATGATATTGTGCTGGCTGTCGATCAGGGTGCCATCCACGTCGAAGACGGCGAGACGAAGCGAAACTGTCATGAAATCAATGCTGAAATTGAGGGCCAGGGCAGTTTAACCCAGGCGCAGGGGCCAGACCACACCAAAGGCCGGCGGCCTACCAAAGATGTGCTTGCAGCGGGGGAGCAAGGGTTTTGCCGGGCCCTGCCCTGCACCCGCCAGGAGCCTCGCGCTCCTGACGGATCCGGTCCATGCTCGGAAACAGGCGTTACTCTTCCTCGAACGCCTCGAAGGGCCTGCCCGCCTGGGCCTCGTCGAAGCCGAAGAAGGAGAAGCTGGTGCGGAAATGTTCGGGGATCGGCGCGACGACCTCCAGCATGCCCTTGCCCTTGGGGTGGGGCATGCGCAGGGCGCGGGCATGCAGGTGCATCTTGCGGCTGACGCCGGTACCGGTGACGAAGGCTTCGGTGCCGCCATATTTGCCATCGCCGATGATCGGCGTGCCGAGCAGCACGCAATGGGCGCGAAGTTGATGAGTGCGGCCGGTACGCGGCTCCATCTCCAGCCAGGCGGCGCGGCGCAGCACGGAATCGACGACGCGATACCAGGTGACGGCGCGCTTGCCCTCGTCCTCGTCCACCGCGACCTTCTCGCCCAGGCGGCCCGGCAGCTTGGCCAGGGGCGCATCGATGCGGCCCTGGCGCAGCTTCGGCACACCGGCGACCAGCGCCCAATAGCATTTGCGGGCCGCGCGCGAACGGAACTCCGCCGCCAGCTTCGCCGCCGCCCCCGCCGTGCGGCCCAGCAGCAGCACGCCCGAAGTATCCTTGTCCAGGCGATGGACCAGGCGCGGACGCTCGCCGTCGAAGCGCAGGGCGTCGAGCATGGCGTCGAGATGCTTTTCCATATTGGTGCCGCCCTGCACCGCCAGCCCCGGCGGCTTGTTCAGCGCGATCACCCACTCGTCCATGTAGAGGATGGCATGACGCAGGGCCTCGGCCTCCTTGTCCGTGACCTGCCGGGGCGCCTTGGGCCGGGGAGTGCCCTCCTCGCGCGCGGGCAGCGGCGGCACGCGCACCTGCTGGCCCGCTTCCAGGCGCTGTTCGGCCTTGGCGCGCTTGCCGTCCACGCGGACCTGCCCGGTGCGCAGCAGCTTCTGCAAGGCGCCATGGCCCAGTTCGGGGAAACGGCGCTTGAACCAGCGGTCAAGGCGGGTATCGGCCTCGTCGTCGGAAACGGTCAGGGTTTGGACCGAAGTCACTGCAAAACTCCAAGAAGAAGGATCATGCCGGTTTCCGGGACCGGCGATCGGCTGACATTCACGGCTCTCCCTTCCCGCCGCCCTTGCTCTGGCGCAGCTTGTCCCAATAGCTCAGGCGCTTGAGGATCTCGCGCTCGAAGCCGCGTTCGCGCGGTTCGTAGAAGCGGCGGCGCTTCATCTCTTCGGGGAAATAATCCTGGCCGGAGAAGCCGTCTTCGGTGTCGTGGTCGTAGATATAGCCCTTGCCGTAGCCGATGTCGCGCATCAGCTTGGTCGGCGCGTTGAGGATATGTTTCGGCGGGGCCAGCGAGCCGGTTTCCTTGGCCGCACGCATGGCCGCCTTGTAGGCCGTGTAGCTGGCATTGGACTTGGGCGCGGTGCCCAGATAGATGACCAGTTGCGCCAGGGCCAGTTCGCCCTCGGGGCTGCCCAGGCGTTCATAGATGTCCCAGGCGGCCAGGGCCTGGACGGCGGCATTGGGATCGGCCAGGCCGATATCCTCGACGGCGAAGCGCGCCAGGCGGCGGGCGATGTAGCGCGGGTCTTCGCCCCCGGCCAGCATGCGGGCCATCCAGTAGAGGGCCGCGTCGGTGTCCGAGCCGCGCAGGGATTTGTGCAGGGCGCTGATCAGGTTGTAATGGCTTTCCTGGCCCTTGTCGTAGATCGGCGCGCGCTTCTGCACTAGATCGGCCAGGGCCGCCGGGTCCAGCGGCTCGCCGGGCTTGGCCAGCTCCAGCACCGCCTCGGCCAGATTGAGCAAATAGCGTCCGTCACCGTCGGCCATGGCCCGCAAGGCGGCGCGGGCCTCCTCGGTCAGCGGCAGGGGCTTCCCCCCCTCGGTCTCGGCCCGGACCAGCAGCTTCTCCAGCGCCGCGTCGTCCAGGCGATGGAGCACCATCACCCGGCAGCGCGACAGCAGCGCCGGATTCAGCTCGAAAGACGGATTCTCGGTCGTCGCCCCGACCAGCACCACCGTCCCGTCCTCGACATAGGGCAGGAAACCGTCCTGCTGGGCGCGGTTGAAACGATGGATCTCGTCAATGAACAACAAGGTCCCCTGCCCGCCCTGGCGGCGCTTGGCCGCAGCGTCGAAGACCTTGCGCAGATCGGCCACGCCCGAGAAGACGGCCGAAAGCGGCTCGAAGGCCAGGTCGGAATGTTCCGCCAGCAGCCGGGCAAGGGTGGTCTTGCCGCAGCCCGGCGGCCCCCACAGGATGATCGAATGCAGCTTGCGCGCCGCCACCATGCGCCCGAGCGGGCCGTCGGGCCCGACCAGATGGTCCTGCCCGACCACCTGGTCCAGGCGCTGCGGACGCAGCAGGTCGGCCAGCGGGCGGGCGCCGGCCGCATCTTCGAAGAGACTCCTCACCCGCCCACCGTCAGGCTGAAGACCTCGCCCTCGCGGCGCATGGTGATCTTCCAGGCATCCCTGGCCGTACTCAGCGCCCGGCGCAGATCGGCCACCGTGTTCACCGGCGCGTCGTTGATGCGCAGGATGATGTCGCCGGGGCGGAATTGCAGGCGTGCCGCCACCGTTCCCCGGGCGATGCGGGTGATGATCACGCCCTGTTCGATCGTCTGCAGCCCCAGTTCCTCGGCCAAAGCTGGGTTCAGATTGGCGACGACGGTTCCCGAGAAGGGATTGCGCCCCTTGATCTCGGTCATGTCGCGCGGCGGATTATCGGGCGGCGCCACCAGCTTGACCTGCAGCACCCGCTCCCTGCCCTGACGCAGCACCGTCAGCGCCGCATCCTCTCCGACCGGCAAGGTCGCCAGACGGAAGCGCAGGGATTCCGGATCGCTGATCTCCCGTCCGTTCACCGCCACCACCACGTCGCCAACCTGCATGCCCGCCTTCTCGGCGGGGCCGCCGGGATAAAGGCCGTTGATCAGCACGCCCATCGGACGCTTCAGGTCCAGGGCGCTGACCATCTCGCTGGTGATGTCCTGCCCCGTCGCCCCCAGCCAGGGACGCACCACCTTGCCGTCCTCGGTGATGCCCGCGATGACCGCCTTGACCATCGGCGTGGGAATCGCGAAGCCGATGCCGTTGGAGCCGCCATTGCGGGTATAGATGGCGGTGTTGATGCCGACGAGATTGCCGTTCATGTCCACCAGCGCGCCGCCGGAATTGCCGGGATTGATCGCCGCGTCGGTCTGGATGAAGGAGCGGAAGTCGCCGACACCGATGGAGGTACGGGCCACCGCCGAGACGATGCCGCTGGTCACGGTCTGGCCGACGCCGAAGGGATTGCCGATGGCCAGGACCAGATCGCCCACTTCCAGTTGGTCGGAATCGCCGATGGGCAGGACCGGCAGGGTCTCGCCGCGCGTGTTGATGCGCAGCACCGCTAGGTCGGTCCGTTCGTCCGAGCCGACGAGCTGCGCCTCGAATTCGCGACGGTCGCTCAGCACCACGGTGATCTCGTCCGACCCTGCGACCACGTGATGGTTGGTCACCACCAGCCCGTCCCCGTTGACGATGACGCCCGAACCGAGCGAGCGCTGGATACGGTCCTCGGGAATGCCCATGGGCATGCGGTCGCCGAAGAAATGGCGGAAGAAGGGATCGTTGAACAGCGGCGACAGCGGCTGGGCCGTCCGCACCACCTTGCGGGTATAGATGTTGACGACGGCCGGCATGGCCCGCTTGGCCACCGGGGCGAAGGACAGCTTGATCTGCTCGCTCGACTGCGGCACCTGCTGCGCCCAGGCTGCGGGCACGGCGAGTAGCACCATACAGAACGCGAACAGAAGCGCCCTAACAGGATGCAGCGATGGGATGGTCATGAGCCAGTCTTTCGCCTTTGCGGCATGTTGCGGCACGGGAACTCTAACTCTTAGGTAAGATATTCTAGCACCTGAAAAAGCAAGAGGCAGCCACAAGGGCTGCCTCTCGTCCGTCAAAAGCGGTGAAGGGGCGCTTAGGCCTCTTCCTGCTCCTCGGCGGTCTGGACCGGACCCGAATCCTGGCCCTTGGCGGCCGGGTCGCGGTCGACCAGCTCGATCACGCCCATGGCCGCGGCATCGCCATAGCGGAAGCCGGCCTTCAGAACGCGGGTGTAACCACCCTGACGTTCCTTGTAACGCTCGGCCAGGGTCGAGAACAGCTTCTGGACCACCTTGTCGTCACGCAGCATGGCGTAGGCCTGGCGGCGGGCGTGCAGGTCGCCGCGCTTGCCCAGGGTGATCAGCTTCTCGGCGATCGGACGCAGGTCCTTGGCCTTCGGCAGGGTGGTGGTGATCTGCTCGTGCTTGAGCAGGGCGACAGCCATGTTGGCGAACATCGCCTTGCGGTGGGACGAGGTGCGGTTCAGCTTGCGACCGCTCATACCGTGACGCATCTGCGTATCTCCTGGGCTTGGCCTCGCGCGCGAGACCGATTGGGCTGTTCCGCCGCCGCAGCCGACCGGGTCCTTGACCTGGGCTGAACTACGCTAGGTACGGCAGAAGCGGCCCCCGACCATCGGGGGCCGACTTTGCAGGAACCGAGGAAAGGGCTCAGTAGGGCTCTTCGAGCTTCTTGGCCAGTTCTTCGATGTTTTCCGGCGGCCAGTTCGGGATTTCCATGCCCAGATGCAGGCCCATCTGCGACAGCACTTCCTTGATCTCGTTCAAGGACTTGCGGCCGAAATTGGGGGTGCGCAGCATCTCGGCCTCGGTCTTCTGGACCAGGTCGCCGATATAGATGATGTTGTCGTTCTTCAGGCAGTTCGCCGAGCGGACCGACAGTTCCAGCTCGTCCACCTTGCGCAGCAGGTTCTTGTTGAAGGGCAGTTCGTCCTTCTTCTCTTCCTCTGCGACGGTCTGCGGCTCCTCGAAATTGATGAAGAGCTGCAGCTGGTCCTGCAGGATGCGGGCGGCCAGGGCCACTGCATCTTCGGGCGAGACCGAGCCGTTGGTGGCGATAGTCATCGACAGCTTATCATAGTCGGTGACCTGGCCGACGCGGGTGTTCTCAACCTTGTAGGCGACCTTGCGGACCGGCGAGAAGATGGCGTCGATCGGGATCAGGCCGATCGGGCTGTCTTCGGGGCGGTTCTGCGAAGCCGGGACATAGCCCTTGCCGGTCTCGACCGTCAGCTCCATGTTCAGGGTCGCGCCCTGGTCCAGGGTGCAGATGACCAGATCCGGGTCCATGATCTCGATGTCATGGCCGGCATCGATCATGCCCGCCTTGACTTCGCCGGGGCCGGTCGCACGCAGGGTCATGCGCTTGGGACCCTCGCCATGCATGCGCAGGCCCATGGTCTTGATGTTGAGGATGATGTCGGTGACATCCTCGCGCACGCCGGGGATCGAGGAGAACTCGTGCAGCACGCCATCGATCTGGATAGCGGTCACGGCGGCGCCCTGCAGCGACGACAGCAGAACACGACGAAGGGCGTTGCCCAGGGTCATGCCGAAGCCGCGCTCGAGGGGATCAGCCACAACGATGGCGACGCGTTGCGGATCGTCGCCCGGCTCAATGCTGAGCTTGTTGGGCTTGATCAGTTCCTGCCAGTTTTTCTGAATCACGAGCGGGGACCTCATGCCAGGGACGGATGAAAGAAGGTTATCCGTCATGTTGGTACGCGGCTACGCCGCCAGCCTCGGGGACTGGCGGCGTGCCTGGCAAAACTGCAGCCGTATCAGACGCGGCGACGCTTGCGCGGACGGCAGCCGTTATGCGGGATCGGAGTGACATCGCGGATCGAGGTGATGGCGAAACCCACCGCCTGGAGCGCACGAAGCGCCGATTCGCGGCCCGAACCGGGGCCCTTGACCTCGACTTCGAGGGTACGCATGCCGTGTTCCATTGCCTTGCGGCCCGCGTCTTCGGCGGCGACCTGCGCGGCATAGGGAGTCGACTTGCGCGAGCCCTTGAAGCCCTGCATCCCCGACGAGGACCAGGAGATGGTGTTCCCCTGGGCGTCGGTGATGGTGATCATGGTGTTGTTGAACGTGGAGTTCACATGCGCCACGCCCGAAGTGATGTTCTTACGTTCGCGCTTACGGGGGCGCTGAGCAGCTGCCTTGGCCATTGCCGTCTCTTATCCTTTAACGACCAGCTTTCTTCTTGCCGGCGATGGGCTTGGCCGGACCCTTGCGGGTGCGCGCATTGGTATGCGTACGCTGACCACGGACCGGCAGACCACGACGATGGCGCAGGCCGCGATAGCAACCCAGGTCCATCAGACGCTTAATGTTCATGGCCACTTCGCGACGCAGGTCGCCTTCGACCTGATATTCGCGGTCAATGACCTCGCGGATCCGCAACACTTCCTCATCGGAAAGCTGGTTCACGCGACGTTCTTCGGTGATGCCGACCTTATCACAGATTTCCACGGCCTTCTTGGGGCCGATGCCATGGATATAGGTCAGCGCGATCTTCACCCGCTTGTTGGTCGGGATGTTAACGCCAGCAATACGCGCCAAAGCTGGTTACTCCTTTAACAAAAAAGATAGCGTCCGGACTTTCACGGCCGCCGGCGAACCGAAGGTGGGGGATTATAGGAAAAATCCCCCGCGAGTCAACCGACGTTGGCCGTCTGGAGGATTTCCTCCAGCTTCCGCGTCACTTCGTCGATTGGCAGAGTGCCGTCCACGACCCGCAACTTCCCCTTTTCCTCGTAATAAGGCAGCAGGGGCGCCGTCTGGGCATGGTAGGCATTCAAGCGTGCCGTGACCGTTTCGGCGTTGTCGTCGGCGCGGCGCGAGAATTCGGTGCCGCCGCAGACGTCGCAGACGCCGTCGGTCTTGGGACGCTGGAACTTGTCATGGTAGCCCGCGCCGCACTTGGCGCAGGTGAACCGGCCGGTGATGCGCTCGACGATCCTTTCGTCGGGCACACGGATCTCGATGGCGAAGTCCAGGTTCAGGCCCTTGTCCGCAAGCAGGCGGTCCAGGGCCTCGGCCTGGGGGATGGTGCGCGGGAAGCCGTCAAGAATGAAGCCTCCCTTGCAATCAGGCTGTTCGATGCGTTCGGCGATCATGCCGATGATGATATCGTCGGAAACCAGCTGGCCGGCATCCATCACCGACTTGGCCTTCTTGCCCAACTCGCTGCCCGCCGCGATGGCGGCGCGCAGCATGTCGCCGGTGGACAGCTGGACCAAGCCGAAGCGGTCCTGCAGACGCTTAGCCTGCGTGCCCTTTCCGCCGCCCGGCGGTCCCAACAGAATCAATCGCATCTTAGCCCCGTCTCCCTCTCAGCTTGGCCTTCTTGATCAGGCCTTCATATTGATGTGCCAACAGATGAGACTGGATCTGTGCCACGGTGTCCAGGGTCACGGTCACCACGATCAGCAGGCTGGTGCCACCGAAATAGAACGGCACGGCATACTGCGAAATCAGGATCTCGGGCAGAACGCAGAGGATGGCCAGGTAAGCAGCCCCCACGACGGTCAGCCTCGTCAGCACATGATCCAGGTACTCTGCGGTGTTCTTGCCCGGACGGATGCCCGGGACAAAGCCGCCATGCTTCTTGAGGTTATCAGCCGTATCCGCAGGATTGAAGACGACTGCCGTATAGAAGAAGGCAAAGAACACGATCAAGGACACATAGATCGCAAGATATAGCGGCTGACCACGGCCCATGAAGGCCATCACGGTGTTCAGCCATTCCGGACCGACGCCGCCGCCGGCCGAGAAGCTGGCCACGGTCACCGGGAGAAGCAGCAGCGAGCCCGCGAAGATCGGCGGAATGACGCCGGCCGTGTTGAGCTTCAGCGGCAGATGGGTGCTCTCGCCGCCATACATCTTCTGCCCGACCTGGCGCTTTGGATATTGCACCAGGATGCGGCGCTGCGCGCGTTCCACATAGACGATCACGGCGATGACCAGCACGACCATGATCAGCAGGCCGACGATCACCAGGGCCGACAGCGCACCGGTGCGGCCCAGTTCCAGCGTACCCACCAGGGCACTGGGAAGCTCGGCGACGATACCGGCGAAAATGATCAGCGAGATGCCGTTGCCCACGCCGCGCGCGGTGATCTGCTCACCCAGCCACATCAGGAACAGCGTACCGCCGACCAGCGTGACCACCGTGGTGAAGCGGAAGAACCAGCCCGGGTCCTGCACGGCAGCACCAGCGGCGCCGCTCAGCCCTTCGAGCCCGATGGCGATGCCATAGGCCTGGAAGGTGGCGATCAGCACCGTCAGGTAACGAGTATATTGATTAATCTTCTTGCGACCGCCCTCGCCCTCCTTCTTCAGCTGTTCGAGCGACGGCACCACGGCCGTCATCAGCTGAACAATGATCGATGCCGAAATATACGGCATGATATTCAGGGCGAAGATCGTCATGCGCGACAGCGCGCCCCCGGCGAACATGTCGAACATGCCGAGGATACCACCGCCGCTCTGCTGGAAGAGTTCCTGCAGAACGGCGGCTTCGATACCCGGCAATGGAATCCACGTGCCCAACCGGTACACCACAAGCGCTGCGAGGGTGAACCAGATCCTTTTCTTCAACTCGGTCGCCTTGGCGAAAACGCCAAAGTTCAGGTTGGCGGCGAGTTGCTCGGCGGCGGAAGCCATGCCTTTCTCCGGATGAAAGTACTTTTTTGTTTATAAAGACCGCTTAGGCCTGAGCCTCGGTCTGCCCGCCGGCCACGACGACCGAACCGCCCGCCTTCTCGACGGCCGCGACGGCCGCCTTGGAAGCGCCGGCGACCTCGATGGTCACCTTGGCGGTCAGTTCGCCCTTGCCCAGCAGACGGACACCGTCCTGCACGTTGCCGACCAGGCCGGCAGCAACCAGGGTTTCGGTGTTGATCGTCTTGGCGGCATCAAGCTTGCCGGCATCGATCGCGGCCTGCAGACGGCCGAGATTGACCACGGCAAAGGACTTCGAGAAGGGATTCTTGAAGCCGCGCTTGGGCAGACGGCGGTAGATGGGCATCTGGCCGCCTTCGAAGCCGTTGATGGCCACGCCGGTACGCGAGGTCTGACCCTTCACGCCACGGCCACCCGTCTTGCCCTTGCCAGAGCCGATGCCGCGGCCGACCCGGAGGCGCTCCTTGCGCGCGCCGGGATTGTCGCGAAGTTCGTTGAGTTTCATCGTTCTGCTTCCTTCAATCCGGCCCTAAGGCCGGAAATTCGTCACTCTTCGACGCGCACCAGGTGCTGCACCTTGCGGATCATGCCGCGCACGGCCGGAGTATCCTCCAGCTCGCGGGTGCGGTGCAGCTTGTTCAGGCCGAGACCGACCAGCGTGGCACGCTGGTCTTCGGTGCGGCCGATGGGGCTGCCGGTCTGGGTGACGCGGATCGTCTTGTTCGCCATGGTGTCTTACTCCCGGGCGGCAGCGGCGGTTTCACCGTCGCGGCGGCTGATGATCTCGCCGACCTTCTTGCCGCGCTTGGCGGCAATGAGACGCGGAGAATAGACGTTCTCCAGCGCGGCGAAGGTCGCCTTGATCATGTTGTGCGGGTTCGAGGTGCCGATGCACTTGGCGACCACGTCCTGCACGCCCATGGTTTCGAAGACGGCGCGCATCGGGCCGCCGGCGATGATGCCGGTACCGGCCGGAGCCGAGCGCAGCACGACGCGGCCGGCGCCGAAGCGGCCGTTGGCATCGTGATGCAGCGTGCGGCCTTCGCGCAGCGCAACGCGGATCATGTTGCGCTTGGCCTGTTCGGTGGCCTTGCGGATGGCCTCGGGGACCTCGCGGGCCTTACCGGTGCCGAAGCCGACGCGGCCCTTGGCGTCACCGACCACGACCAGGGCGGCGAAGGCGAAGCGACGGCCACCCTTCACCACCTTGGCGACGCGGTTGATGTGAACCAGCTTGTCGACGAATTCGTTTTCCTCGCGCTCGCGGGGAGCGCCCTCGCGCTGGCCGCGGGGACGGTCGCCGTCCCGCTGGCCCCGCTGGCCTCGCGGCCCACGCTCGGTGTTCGGAGTACGTGCCATAATCCTATCCCCTTAGAACGAGAGGCCGCCTTCACGCGCGGCGTCGGCCAGGGCCTTGACCCGGCCGTGGTAGATGTAACCGCCGCGGTCGAAGACCACTTCCTTGATGCCGGCCTTGACGGCCCGGTCTGCGATCAGCGCGCCCACCTTGGCGGCGGCGGCCTTGTCGGCACCGGTCTTCAGGGCCTCGCGCAGTTCCTTCTCGACCGTCGAAGCGGCGGCCAGGGTCACACCCTGGGCGTCGTCGATGATCTGCGCGTAAATATGCTTGCCCGAGCGGAACACGGACAAACGCGGACGACCGCTTGACTTCTTGCGAAGGGCGGCGCGGGTGCGCACCTTGCGGCGCTCGAAGAGCTCTGATCTGGACAACATTGCGTTCAGCCCTACTTCTTCTTGCCTTCCTTGCGGAGGATCGTCTCCGTGGAATATTTCACGCCCTTGCCCTTATAGGGCTCGGGACCACGGAAAGCGCGGATCTCCGCAGCGACCTGACCCACCACCTGCTTATCGGAGCCGGTGACGGAGATCGAGGTAGGCTTTTCGGTCTTGATGGTGACGCCCTGGGGCACCTGGTAATTGATGTCGTGGCTGTAGCCCAGCTGCAGGTTCAGGACCTGACCCTGCGCAGCGGCACGATAGCCGACGCCATTGATATCCAGGTTGATGGTGAAGCCTTCGCTCACGCCCTTGACCATGTTGGCGACGATGGCGCGGGTGGTTCCCCACATCATGCGCGCACGCTTGGTCTCGTTGCGAGGCTCGACCCAGAGCTTGTCACCCTCGACGCGAACGCCGATGTCATCGGCGACACGAAGGGCTTTCTCGCCCAGCTTGCCCTTCACGGACAGGTCCTGTCCATTCAGGTTGACGGTGACGCCGGAGGGCACCACCACGGGATATTTACCGACTCGCGACATGGAGGCCCCCTTAGAACACCTTGCAGAGGACTTCACCGCCGACATTGGCGGCGCGGGCCTCTGCATCGGACATCACGCCGCGCGGAGTCGACAGGATCGAGATGCCCAGGCCGTTGCCGACCTTGCCCAGATCCTTGATCTTCGAATACACGCGGCGGCCGGGCGTGGACACGCGGGCGATCTCGCGGATCACCGGCTGGCCTTCGTGGTACTTGAGCTCGATGGCGAGCTCTTCCACGCCGGCGCGGACGGTGTTGCGAGTGTAGCCGCGGATATAGCCCTCGCGCTTGAGGACCTCCAGCACATTGGCACGCAGGTTGGAAGCGGGCGAAGTCACGTTGGACTTGCGGGCGCGCTGACCGTTACGAATGCGGGTCAGCATATCGCCGAGAGGATCGGTCATCATCTGTGGCGATCTCCCTTACCAGCTCGACTTGACCATGCCGGGGATCTGGCCCTGCGAGGCCAGGTCACGCAGCATGACGCGCGCCAGCTTGAACTTGCGATAGGTCGCCCGCGGACGACCGGTCACTTCACAGCGGTTGCGAATGCGGTTCTTGGCGGAATTGCGCGGCAGTTCCGCCAGCTTCAGAGCAGCTTCAAAGCGCTCTTCCGGCGACACTTCGCGATTCATCACCGCTTCCTTCAGGCGGGCGCGGCGATTGGCATACTGCTTCGCCATGCGCTCCCGCTTCTTGTTGCGCTCGACGGCGCTGGTCTTAGCCATGTCAGAAATCTCCTGCGCGTCAGTTCGCGAACGGCATGTCGAAGGCCTTCAGCAGCGCCTTGGCTTCTTCGTCGGTCTTGGCGGTCGTGACGAACACGATGTCCATACCGCGAATGCTGTCGACCTTGTCGTAGTTGATCTCGGGGAACACGAGCTGTTCCTTGAGACCCATGTTGTAGTTGCCACGGCCGTCAAAAGCCTTGCCGTTGATGCCGCGGAAGTCGCGGACGCGCGGCAGGGCGATGTTCACCAGACGGTCGAGGAACTCGTACATGCGGTCGCTCCGCAGCGTCACCTTGCAGCCCACGACCTGGCCCTCACGCAGCTTGAAGCCGGCAATCGACTTCTTGGCGCGGGTGACCACGGGCTTCTGACCGGAAATGGCGGTCAGATCGGCGATGGCGGCCTCGATCTTCTTCGAATCCTGCGCGGCTTCACCCACGCCCATGTTGATCACGATCTTTTCGATGCGCGGAACCTGCATGGGGTTGGCGTAGTTGAACTGCTGCTGCAGGGCCGGTTTCACGACCTTTACGTAATGCTCTTGCAAGCGTGCCATGATTCTCAAGCCTCTCAGCGATCGATGACTTCGCCGGACCGGCGCGCCACGCGCACCTTGCGGCCGTCTTCCAGCGTCTTGTGGCCGACGCGGGTCGGACGGTCGTCCTTCGGGTCGATATGCGCGACATTGGAGACGTGGAGCGGCGCCTCCTTTTCGATGATGCCGCCCTGGGAGGCGGCGGTCGCGCGCTGATGACGCTTGACGAGGTTGACACCCGAGACGATCACCCGGTTTTCGCTGGGGATGGCCTGGATCACCTCACCACGCTTGCCCTTGTCCTTCCCGGTGATCACGACGACGCGATCACCCTTCTTCACATGCATGGCCATTACAGCACCTCGGGCGCCAGCGAAATGATCTTCATATACTTCTTCGCGCGCAGCTCGCGGGTCACGGGCCCGAAGATACGGGTCCCGATCGGCTCGCCCTGCTTGTTGATCAGGACGGCGGCATTGCGGTCGAAGCGGATGGCACTTCCGTCGGGACGACGGATTTCCTTCGCCGTGCGCACGATGACAGCACGGTGGACGTCGCCCTTCTTGACGCGACCACGCGGGATCGCCTCCTTGACGGACACGACGATGATGTCACCAACGGACGCGACGGTCCGATGGGACCCACCGAGTACCTTGATGCACTGCACCCGGCGGGCGCCCGAATTGTCGGCTACGTCCAGGTTGGTTTGCATCTGGATCATATTAACTTTTCCTTATGCAAGGGACCTTCGGCCTTTGGCCGAAGCCGTGGGTTTTACGCCACTGGCTCCGACAAGACCACCCAGTTCTTATTCTTCGAGATGGGACGGCATTCCTCGATACGGACCCAGTCACCAGCTTTGAAGGAATTATTTTCGTCGTGGGCGTGATATTTCTTCGAACGACGGATGAACTTCTTATAGAGCGGGTGCATAACGCGACGTTCGACGCGCACCACCACGGTCTTGTCCATTTTGTCGCTGACGACCACGCCCTGCAGAATGCGCTTCGGCATCTCTCAAGCTCTCCTACGCGGTACGGCTGCGTTCGCCGAGGATGGTCTTGACGCTCGCGATTTCGCGGCGCACCTGACGGACCCGGGCGGTGTTCTCAAGCTGGCCGCTGGCCTTCTGGAAGCGCAGGTTGAACTGCTCCTTCTTCAGGTCCAGCAGCTGCTCGTTCAACTGATCGGTGCTCTTGGCACGGAGATCGGCGGCGTTGCTCATCATCAGGCCTCCAGACCGGTACGGGTGATGAACTTGCACTTGATCGGCAGCTTGGCAGCCGCCAGCTCGAAGCCGCGACGGGCCAGTTCTTCCGGCACGCCGTCCACTTCAAACATGACGCGGCCGGGCTTGACCTTGGCCACCCAATATTCCGGCGAACCCTTACCGGAGCCCATGCGGACTTCGGCCGGCTTGGTCGAGACCGGCACATCGGGGAAAATACGGATCCACACGCGGCCCTGACGCTTCAGGTGACGGGTCAGGGCACGACGGGCCGCTTCGATCTGGCGCGCGGTGACGCGCTCGGGCTCCAGCGCCTTCAGGCCGAAGGCGCCGAAGTTCAGGTCCGTTCCGCCCTTGGCCACACCATGGATGCGGCCCTTGTGCTGCTTGCGGAACTTCGTGCGTTTGGGACTAAGCATGGCTTTCCACGTTCTTCCTAGGGATTAGCGGGCCGGCTGCTGATCCTGGGCGCGCTTGTCCTGCGCCATCGGATCGTGGGCCATGATCTCGCCCTTGAAGATCCACACCTTGACACCGCAGGTGCCGTAGGTGGTCTTCGCGGTACCAACGCCGTAATCGACATCGGCACGCAGGGTGTGCAGCGGCACGCGGCCTTCGCGGTACCACTCCATGCGCGCGATTTCGGCGCCGCCGAGACGGCCGGAGCAGTTGATACGAATGCCCTGGGCGCCCAGACGCATGGCCGACTGGACGGCCCGCTTCATGGCGCGGCGGAAAGCCACGCGGCGCTCGAGCTGCTGAGCGATGCTTTCGGCAACCAGCTGGGCGTCGAGTTCCGGCTTGCGGATTTCGACGATGTTCAGGTTGACCTCGCTGCCGGTCATCTTCGACAGCTTGCGGCGCAGCACTTCGATATCCGCACCCTTCTTGCCGATCACCACGCCCGGACGGGCGGTATGGATGGTGATGCGGGCCTTCTTGGCGGGACGCTCGATGACGATGCGCGACACGCCGGCCTGGTGCAGACGCTTCTTCAGGAAGTTGCGCAGTTCCAGGTCTTCGTGCAGCAGCTTGGAATAATCGGCGTCAGCGAACCAGCGGGAATCCCAGGTACGGTTGATCCCCAGACGCAGGCCGATCGGATTGACTTTCTGACCCATCAGGCGTTCTCCTCGCGCTCGCGCACCACGACCGTCAGGTTGCTGAACGGCTTGACGATCTTACCAACGCGGCCACGGGCGCGGGCACGCCAGCGCTTCATGACCATGGCCTTGCCCACATAGGCTTCGGCGACGAACAGACGATCGACGTCGAGCTGGTGGTTGTTTTCGGCATTGGCGATGGCCGATTGCAGCACCTTCTTGACGTCCTGCGCCACGCGGCGCTTCGAGAAGGTCAGCTGCGCCACGGCGGCATCGGCGCGCAAGCCGCGGATCGATTCCGCGACCAGGTTCAGTTTCTGCGGGCTAACCCGGATGGTCGAGGCGAAGGCGCTCGCCTCGTTGTCGGCCAGGACCCGCGGGAGCGGTTTCTTGCTCATTGCTACTTCCTCTTCGCCTTCTTGTCGGCGGCATGGCCGTAGTACGTGCGGGTCGGCGAGAATTCGCCGAACTTATGGCCGACCATGTTTTCGGTGACCAGCACCGGGATGAATTTGTGGCCGTTGTACACGCCGAACGTCAGGCCGACGAAATGCGGCATGATGGTGGAGCGGCGCGACCAGATCTTGATCACTTCATTACGGCCGCTCGCACGGGTCTTCTCCGCCTTCTTCATGACGAAGGCGTCCACGAACGGGCCTTTCCAGACGGAACGAGCCATCGGCTGCCCCTCCTTACTTGTTCACGTGACGACGGCGCATAATCAATGCATCCGTCTTCTTGTTGCTGCGCGTCTTCTTGCCCTTGGTCGGCTTGCCCCACGGCGTGACCGGGTGGCGGCCGCCCGAGGTGCGACCCTCACCACCACCATGGGGGTGGTCGATCGGGTTCATGGCGACACCGCGAACGGAGGGACGACGGCCGAGCCAGCGGCTGCGGCCGGCCTTGCCCAGGCTGACGTTCTGCTGATCGGGGTTGGACACGGCACCGACGGTGGCCATGCACTCGCCGCGCACCATGCGCACTTCGCCCGAAGCCAGACGGAGCTGGGCATAGCCCTGGTCCTTACCCACGAGCTGGGCGTAGGAACCGGCGGAACGGGCGATCTGGCCACCCTTGCCGGCCTTCAGCTCGACGTTATGCACGATCGTACCGACCGGCATGTTCTTCATCGGCATGGCGTTGCCGGGCTTGATGTCGGCGCGGTCACCGGACACCACCACGTCGCCCACGGCCAAGCGCTGCGGCGCCAGGATGTAGGCAAGCTCGCCGTCCTCGTAACGGATCAGGGCGATGAAGGCGGTACGGTTCGGATCGTATTCCAAACGCTCGACCGTGGCGGGCACGTCGAACTTGGTGCGCTTGAAGTCGATCAGGCGGTAACGGCGCTTGTGCCCGCCGCCACGCCAGCGGACGGTGATCCGGCCCATGTTGTTACGGCCGCCCTTCTGGCGCAGGCCTTCGGTCAGGGACTTGACCGGCTTGCCCTTCCAGAGGTCGGTGCGGTCGACGAGGACCAGCTGGCGCTGGCCCGGCGTCGTCGGCTTGTAATTCTTCAGTGCCATCGGATCAGATTCCCGTCGTCACGTCGATGGAATGGCCTTCGGCGAGCGTGACCATTGCCTTCTTGTAGTCGTTGCGCTTGCCCACGCGACCACGGAAACGCTTGGTCTTGCCGAGCTGGCGCAGCGTGTTCACAGCCTTGACCTTCACGCCGAAGATGCCTTCGATCGCAGCCTTGATTTCGGGCTTGCTGGCATCCAGCGGCACGCGGAAGGTGACCTGGTTGTGCTCGGAACCCATGGTCGCCTTTTCGGTGATCACGGGGGCGCGGACGAGATCGTACATCCGCTCTTTGCTGACGGTGACCTTGGTCATTTCAGTCGAGCCTCCAGGGCTTCCACCGCGTCCTTGGTCAGGACCAGGGTGTCGCGGCGCAGGATGTCGTACACATTGGCGCCCTGCTGAGGCAGGACATCGACATGCGGCAGGTTCTGCGAAGCGCGCGCGAAGTTGATGTTCACCTCGGTGCCGTCGATGACCAGGACCGAGTTCCAGCCCAGGGTCGCGAAGCGGCCGGCCAGTTCCTTGGTCTTGGGGGCATCGAGGCGGGCTGCGTCGAGGATCACTAGCTTGCCGTCGGCGGCCTTGGCCGACAGAGCGGTCTTCAGCGCCAGCTTGCGGACCTTCTTGGGCAGGTCATGGGCATGGGAGCGCACCACCGGACCGAAGACGGTCGCACCGCCGCGGAACTGCGGGCTGCGCAGCGAACCCTGGCGAGCGCGACCGGTGCCCTTCTGCTTGTAGGGCTTCTTGGTCGTGCCAGAGATCTCGCTGATGATCTTGGTCTTGTGGGTGCCGGCCTGGCGCTTCGCCAGCTGCCAGTTCACCATGCGGAACAGGATGTCGGTGCGAACCGGCAGACCGAACACGTCCTCGGCCAGGTCGATCGAGCCGACGGTCTGATTGTCGAGGCTAATGACGTCGAGTTTCATCGCCACTTATTCCTTCTGCTCGTCGGCGGCGGACTCGGCCGGAGCGGAGTCGGCGGCGGCCGGAGCGGACTTCAGCGCAGCCGGGAACGGGACGCCGTCGGGAAGCTTGCGCTTCACGGCATCACGGACCAGCACGTAGGAGCCCTCGGCGCCGGGAACCGAACCCTTGACCAGGATCAGGCCGCGCTCGGCATCGGTCGACACCACCGTCAAATTCTGCGTGGTCACGCGAACGTCACCCATGTGGCCGGCCATCTTCTTACCCTTGAAGACCTTGCCGGGATCCTGGCGCTGACCGGTCGAGCCGTGCGAACGGTGCGACACGGACACGCCATGGGTGGCTTCCAGGCCGCGGAAGTTGTGGCGCTTCATGCCACCCGCGAAACCTTTACCGATGGTCGTGCCGGTGACGTCGACGTACTGGCCGGCGACGAAATGATCGGCGGAAAGCTCGGCGCCGACTTCCAGCAAGGCGTCGGGCGAGACGCGGAATTCGACCACCTTGGCCTTGGGCTCGACCTTCGCATTGGCGAAGGTGGCGCGCTGGGCCTTGTTGACGTTCTTGACCTTGGCCTTGCCGTAGCCAAGCTGCACGGCGGTGTAGCCGTCTTTGTCCTCAGAGCGGGTCGAGACCACCTGAACGGTGTCAACCTTCAGCACGGTGACCGGCACATGGGTGCCGTCCGCGGTGAAGATCCTCGTCATACCGACCTTCTGGGCGATGAGACCGGATCGCATGTGTTTTTCCTTACAACTTGATCTCTACGTCGACGCCGGCGGCGAGATCGAGCTTCATCAGGGCATCCACGGTCTGGGGCGTGGGATCGACGATGTCGAGAACACGCTTGTGGGTGCGGATTTCAAACTGCTCGCGCGACTTCTTGTCGATGTGCGGCGAACGGTTCACGGTGAATTTTTCGATACGCGTCGGCAGCGGAATCGGCCCCCGCACTTGCGCACCGGTCCGCTTCGCGGTGTTCACGATCTCGCGGGTCGACTGGTCGAGCACGCGATGATCGAACGCCTTGAGGCGGATTCGAATGTTTTGGCTTTCCATGACAACTGAGCCCGTTCTCTGCCGAGTTTCGCACCCTCCCCCATGGAAGACGCGACGTCCGGCGGGTCAAAGCATAAAAATCCACAGGCCGACGCCGATAAACGGCGCCGGCCGCAGACTATCCCTTGCGGGTGAAGGCAGGGGTTATAACG
>NZ_SBHN01000010.1:0-437 GCF_006980715.1 Telmatospirillum sp. J64-1 | reverse complement strand
AGGCCTTCATCCATGGCGATCGGGGCGATGAGCTGGATCTCCATGGTGATGTTGTCGCCGGGCATGACCATCTCGGTGCCTTCGGGCAGCTTGATGGTGCCGGTGACGTCGGTCGTCCGGAAGTAGAACTGCGGACGGTAGTTGGAGAAGAACGGCGTGTGACGGCCACCTTCTTCCTTGGTCAGGATGTAGGCCTCGGCCTTGAACTCGGTGTGCGGGGTGATGGTGCCCGGAGCCGCCAGAACCTGGCCGCGCTCGACATCTTCACGCTTGGTGCCGCGCAGCAGAGCGCCGATGTTGTCGCCGGCCTCACCCGAGTCGAGCAGCTTGCGGAACATTTCCACACCGGTGACCGTGGTCTTGACGGTGTCCTTCAGGCCGACGATCTCGACTTCCTCGCCCACCTTGATCACGCCGCGCTCGATACGGCCGGTCAC
>NZ_SBHN01000001.1 GCF_006980715.1 Telmatospirillum sp. J64-1 | reverse complement strand
CTCACCCGTGCGCCACTAAGGCCGAAGCCTTCGTTCGACTTGCATGTGTTAGGCATGCCGCCAGCGTTCGTTCTGAGCCAGGATCAAACTCTCAAGTTGACTTGCTGCCATAGACAGCATTCAAGAGCTCGCCTCCTGCACATATCTCAATAGAGCGTGTTTCTCTTTAAGATGCACAAGAAGCAAGACCAATCCCGGTCGCCGCCGCCTGCGCATCCCTTCCGTCTTCACTTGTCAAAGAGCCCGGACAATCCCGGCGGCACCATCGCGCCGCCCCGCCGTCCGTCCCGTCGTCGGGAGGCCGGTTTTTAGGCCAACCAACACCCCAAGGTCAACAGCTTTTTTCACCGCCGGAACGTTTTTCCGAATCGCCCCTTCAAGGCCCTCCAACGGAGCGTCATCACCCCCTGCCACCCCGGTCCGCACCACGCCGAAAATGCCGCTCAGTCATCCGCCGCGGCTTCTGCCACAGCTGCTTCCCTTCCATGCAGTGATACTTTTGGCCGAATTGAAGAGGTGGCGGGATTTTGTTAGCGTTACTGAAAAATACTACGACAGGGCTGCGCACTCATATAACAACAAGAGTTTGCGCGATGGGAAACGCAAGAGCGGCACATATCGACGAGCTTGTGCGGGTTTCCGAGGGAGTGAGGTCAAACCGCGATGCCGTGATCGAGGAATCCTGGCGGCGTTGCGTCTTTCATCACAAGCTGGACCCGACGATCGGACGCGAGGCCTATATCCTGCCCCATGAGCATCTGCGCCAACATCGCGATGCCATGGACGAATTCCTGCGCATGGCGCGGTTCGGGCTGGAAGCGCTGTACCGTCAGGTGGCGGGGATGGGCTATGTCCTGCTGCTGACCGACAGCAAGGGCATCGCCGTCGATTTCATCGGCGACCAGACCTTCGACAACCAGCTGCGCCGTGCCGGCCTCTATCTCGGGGCGGACTGGAACGAGGGACGGGCGGGCACCTGCGCCGTCGGCACCTGCATCGCCACCGGCAAGGCCCTGACGGTGCACCAGACCGACCATTTCGACACCACCCACATCCCCCTGACCTGCACCGCCGCCCCGATCTTCGACAGCGGCGGCACGCTGGCCGCCGTGCTGGACATCTCGGCCCTGCGCTCGCCCGAACCCAAGGTCAGCCAGCACCTGGCCTTGCAGATGGTCAAGTCTTATGTCCACAAGATCGAGAATGCCAATCTCTACAACCAGTTCCGCAACGACTGGGTGATCAGGCTGTCGACCTCGCAGGAATTCGCCGAGATCGAGCCCGATCTGGTGATGGCGCTGGACGGTGCCGGCCGCATCATCGGCTTCAACAACCGCAGCTGGGAATTCATCCGCAAGGAAGGGCTGTGCCAGGAGGAACGGGAGAGCCTGCTGGGCAAGTCCTTCGACGAGATCTTCGACTGCCGGGTCGACGATCTCGTCCGCTTCGTCCGCTCCCGCTTCACCGAGGACGGGGTGATCCGCCTGCGCGGCAGCGGCCAGCCGCTATTCGTCCAGGCCGTGCCGCCGCCGGCCATGCCCGTGCCTCGCCCCGTCGGCAGCGATCCCAGCGGAGGCGCACCTGCCCTCCTGCCCGAACCGCTGCGCAGGATCTCGGGCGGCGACCCCGCCTTGCGGGCCACGCTGGCGCGGGCGGCCAAGCTGGTCAATACCCGGATGAACCTGCTGATCCATGGCGAAACCGGCACCGGCAAGGAATATCTCGCCAAGGCCCTGCACCAGGCCAGTATCCGGGCCGGGAAGCCCTTCATCGCCGTCAATTGCGCCGCCCTGCCCGAATCCCTGATCGAAAGCGAATTGTTCGGCTATGAGGCCGGGTCCTTCACCGGCGCCACCACCCGAGGCAAGAAGGGGCTGGTGCTGGAAGCCGACGGCGGCACGCTGTTCCTGGACGAAATCGGCGACATGCCCTTGTCCTCGCAGACCCGCCTGCTGCGCGTCCTGGCCGAACGGGAAGTCACGCCAATCGGCCGCAACAAGGCCATTTCCGTGGACCTGAGGGTGATCGCCGCCACCCACCGCAATCTGGCCGAGCTGGTCAGGGCCGGTCATTTCCGCGACGACCTGTATTTCCGCCTCAGCGGCGCCGTCTTCACCCTGCCCCCGCTGCGCCAGCGCAGCGACCTGGACTGGCTGATCGACCAGCTGCTGGCCGAGCGGGATGTCCGTGACGGCCTGCATTACGTCATCACGCCCTCCGCCCTGGCCGCCCTGCGCGCCCATTGCTGGCCCGGCAATATCCGGGAATTGGTCAACGCGCTGGACTATGCCTGCGCCGTCTGCACCAACGGCCTGATCGATCTGGCCGACATCCCCGAACCGGTCCAGCAGCGCGGAGAATTCGAGGCCTGGCCCACCTTCCTGTCGCAGGCGGCCCCACCCGTACTCCCCCAGGACGATCAGGCCGCCCGGCTACGCGAGACCCTGCGCCGCCATCACTGGAATGTGTCGGCCGCGGCGCGGAGCCTGGGAGTGGACCGCTCGACCGTCCATCGCCAGATCCGCCGTTTCGGCATTCTGCCGCCCCACCGGCATCACTGACCCCATTCCGTCTTCCTGTCTTCACGGGCGCAGCCTGAGTCCAGGCGGCGCCCGTAGCGCATGCGCCCTGCAACACCTGTTGCATCCTTCGCCACACTCCGCCGCAACAGGTGTTGCGCACCACTGGCGCAGTCATTGAGAGAAATCGCCAGGACTCAACGGCTTGTGCCTCCTCCGGGGAACTGGCCCGCCGGTTGCTAGTCTCCTGCTTGCCCGTTCACACACAGGCAGGGAGAAGTGCCGTGGCGCCGATGATCGGTATCATTGCCAATCCGGTTTCCGCCCGAGACATCCGCCGGGTCGTCGCCAATGCGACGAACCTGCAGGTCACGGACCGCGCCAATATCGTCCTGCGCGTCCTAGCCGCCTTGCGCAGCTGCGGCGTCACCGACGTTCTGATGATGCCGGAGAATGGCGGCATAAGGGGCCATGTGGAACGCGGCCTGGTGCGCGCCAAGGCCCATGGGGAGCCGCACTATCCCCGCCTTCACCTGCTTTCCATTCCCGTGACCGGTACCGTTGAGGATACCCATCGCGCGGCAGCGGAAATGCGCAAGGCGGGCGTGGCCGCCATCGTCGTCCTGGGCGGCGATGGCACCCATCGCGCAGTCGTGTCCCGTTGCGGCAAGGTGCCGGTCGCCGGCATCTCGACCGGCACCAACAACGCCTTCCCCGAACACCGCGAGCCGACCATCACCGGCCTGGCCACCGGCCTGGCGGTGACGGGACAGGTCCCGGCCCATATCGCCTTCAGCCCCAACAAGCGCATCGACGTCCAGGTCAATGGCAGCCGGACTCCGGAGGTCGCCCTGGTCGACGTGGCCCTGGTGACAGAAGGCTTCATCGGCGCCCGCGCCCTGTGGCGACCGGATAGCTTCCGGGAATTGTTCGTCACCTTCGCCGATCCCGAAGTCATCGGCATGTCGGCCATTGCCGGCCTGCTGGAGCCCGTCTCGCGCGCCGAATCCGGTGGACTGATGGTCCGCATGGTACCGCCCGACGGGCAAGGACCGCGCGCGCCCGTCACCACGTTGAACGCGCCCATCGCGCCGGGATTGATGGTGGATGTCGGCATCTGCGACTGGCGCCGCATGCCGCCCGGCATGCCCTTCGTGCCGGAGACGAAGGCAGGATCCATCGCCCTGGATGGCGAGCGCGAAATCTCCTTCACGGCGCGCGATCACGTCTCCCTGACGCTGCGGGACGACGCCTTCCGCACCGTCAATGTGCGCGGCTGCATGCATTACGCCGCCCAGCACAAACTGTTCGCAGCCGCGCCGTCGGCTGTCCCGGCCAGTGCCGCCAAATACCAACTCCAATAAACCAAAGGGAAGAACGCCATGCTCGACAATCCATTTCCCTTGAACAAGACGGACCTGCTGAAAGCCTACCGGACCATGCGCACGATCCGGGAATTCGAGGAACGGCTGCATGTCGATTTCGCCAAGGGCGACATCCCGGGCTTCGTCCACCTCTATGCTGGCGAGGAAGCCTGTGCCACCGGGATCATGATGCATCTGAACGACAACGACCGCATCGCCTCGACCCACCGGGGACATGGCCATTGCATCGCCAAGGGCGTGGACGTCCATGAGATGATGGCCGAAATCTACGGCCGCGCCACGGGGGCCTGCCGCGGCAAGGGCGGATCGATGCATATCGCCGATTTGTCCAAGGGCATGATGGGCGCCAACGGCATCCTGGGCGCCGGGGGACCGCTGGCCTGCGGCGCCGCCCTGGCCGCCAAGCACCGCAAGGATGGCGGCGTCGGCATCACCTTCGTCGGGGACGGCGCATCGAACCAGGGCATGTTCCTGGAAAGCCTGAACCTGGCGGCGGTATGGAACCTGCCGGTGGTCTTCGTGGTCGAGAATAACGGCTATGCCGAGGCCACCGCCATGGAATGGGCCGTTTCCTGCGATTCCTATATCGACCGTGCCACCGGCTTCGGCCTGCCCGGCGTGACCGTGGACGGAACCGATTTCTTCGCCGTCCATGAAGCCGCCGGCGAGATCATCCGCCGCGCCCGCGAAGGCGGCGGCCCGGCCCTGCTGGAATGCAAGATGGCCCGCTTCTACGGCCATTTCGAGGGCGATGCCCAGACCTACCGCGCCAAGGGCGAGATCGAGGACCTGCGCGCCAACCGCGACTGCATCAAGCTGATGGCCGCGCGCCTGAAGGAAGCCGGACTGGCCGCACAGGAAGAACTGGACGTCATTGACCAGGAAGTGGCCGCGCTGATCGAGGATGCCGTGCGCGCCGCCAAGGCCGCCCCCCTGCCCCAACCCGCCGACCTGCTGCAAGACGTCTACGTCGCCTACTGATCCCTTGGGGTGCAAGAAACAAACGAACGGAGGAAAGTCCATGTCCCGGAAAATCAGCATGAAGCAAGCGATCAACGAAGCGCTGGACCTGGAAATGAGCCGCGACCCCACCGTGATCCTGATGGGCGAAGACATCGTTGGCGGCACCGGCGCACCCGGTGAGAAGGATGCCTGGGGCGGCGTGCTGGGGGTGACGAAGGGCCTCTACGGCAAGCATGGCGACCGGCTGATGGACACGCCGCTGTCGGAATCGGCCTATATCGGCGCGGCGATCGGCGCGGCGACCTGCGGTTTGCGCCCCGTCGCCGAGCTGATGTTCATCGATTTCATGGGCGTCTGCTTCGACCAGATCTTCAATCAGGCCGCCAAGTTCCGCTACATGTTCGGCGGCAAGGCCGAGACGCCGGTGGTCATCCGCGGCATGGTCGGGGCGGGATTCCGCGCCGCCGCCCAGCATTCCCAGATGCTGACCCCGATCTTCACCCATGTCCCCGGGCTGAAGGTGGTCTGCCCCTCCAACGCCTATGACGCCAAGGGGCTGCTGATCCAGTCGATCCGCGACAACGACCCGGTGATCTTCTGCGAACACAAGGCGCTCTACGGCTTCGAGATGGACGTGCCCCGGGAATCCTATGCCATTCCCTTCGGCGAGGCGAATGTGCTGCGCGACGGCGATGATGTCACCCTGGTCAGCTATGGCCTGACCGTCCATCGCGCGATGGCGGCCGCCGAAATCCTCGCCCAGGAGAAGATCGAGGCCGAGGTCATCGACCTGCGCACCTTATCGCCCATCGACCGGGATACGATCATCGACAGCGTCGAGCGCACCGGGCGCCTGGTCGTCATCGACGAGGCCCATCCCCGCTGCAATATCGCCACCGATATCTCGGCCCATGTCTGCCAGCATGCCTTCGGCGCGTTGAAGGCGGGCGTCCAGATGGTGACCGCGCCGCATACGCCGGTACCCTTCTCGCCCGTTCTGGAAGACCTTTACATCCCCAGCGCCGAGGCGATCGCCGCGGCAGCACGCCGCACCATGGGCATCACCGCCGCCGACCAGACCGTCGCCGCCTGATCCGGAGCCTTCATCAATGCTGAACGAGCGTATCAAGCCCATCGTCATGCCGAAATGGGGCCTGTCCATGTCCGAGGGCAAAGTCACCGGCTGGCTGAAAGAGCCCGGCTCTCCCATTTCCATCGGCGATGAATTGCTGGAAGTCGAGACCGACAAGATCACCAATGTGGTCGAAGCGGGGGAAAGCGGCATCCTGCGCCGGGTATTGGGCGAGCCCGGAAACATCTATCCGGTGAAGACGCTGATTGCCGTCGTGGCCGACCCCGACGTGCCGGAAGACGATATCGACGCCTTCATCGCCAGCTATGCCGCCCCTTCCGGCGATGAAGACGAAGAGGATGAAGACGCGGCGCCCCGCTATCTGTTCACCGAAACCGCCGTCGGCACCATCCGCTATGCCAGGCGGGGCGAAGGGGCGGCCCGGGTCCTGCTGATCCACGGTTTCGGCGGCGACCTGGACAACTGGCTTTTCAATATCGACGCCCTGGCCGAAAACGCCACCGTCTATGCCCTGGATCTGCCGGGACATGGCCAGTCCACGAAATCCTTGCCCGAGGCCAGCCTGAAAGGACTGGCCGCCGCGACCCGCGCCTTCATGGAGGCGGTGAGCATCGATAAGGCGCATCTGGTCGGGCATTCCATGGGCGGCGCCGTGGCCATGACCTTGGCGCTGGAAGCCCCGGATTCCGTCGCCTCGCTGTCCCTGATCTGCCCGGCCGGTCTGGGACAGGAGATCAACGGCAATTACATCGACGGCTTCGTCTCCGCCGCCTCCCGCCGCGAACTCAAGCCGGTGGTGGAGAACCTGTTCGCCGATCCCGGCCTGGTCAGCCGCCAGATGATCGATGACCTGCTGAAATACAAGCGCCTGGACGGCGTCAACGATACTCTCCGGGCCCTTGCATCGGCCATGTTCGATGACGGCACGCAGCAGGATGTCCTGGCCGGTTCCATCAAGGACACCGACATTCCCCGGTTGGTGGTCTGGGGGGAACTGGACCGGGTCATTCCGGTCGCCCATGCCTCGGCACTGGACTCCGCAGCCCGGGTCGAGGTGATTCCCAACGCCGGTCACATGGTCCAGATGGAAGCCTCGGGGAAGGTGAACGCCCTGCTGAAGGAACAGATCGGCAGGAAAGCCTGAAACCGAAGAGGCCGGCCCGCAAGGCCGGCCTCTTCACGGTTCAGTGCAGGCGGCGGAAGACCTATGCCCCCACCTGGCGCAGCCAATCCTGCAGGTTGTAGGTGTTGCTGATGCGGGCCACCTTGCCGTCGCGGATCTCGAAGAAGGCCCCGGCGGGCAGGCGATAGGTCTGGCCGGTCGCCGGCGGCAGCCCTTCATCGGTTTCCTTATAGGTGCCGAGAACGGTGAACTCGGCGGCCGCGCGGCGGCCTGACGGCTCGGTCATGATCACCAGATCGGTGATCTGTTCGGCATAGCAGCGGTTCATGCGCGCCAGGAAAGCGGCGAAGGCTTCCTTCCCCACTTCCCGGCCGCCCTGGTTGATGTCGTGGACCACATCATCGGTCAGCAAGGCCAGGAAACCTTCCACGTCACCGGCATTGAAAGCCGCGTAATAGCGCTCGATCACGTCTTGAGCAGAGGACATCAATAAAAACCCGCTTCTCTATTTCACCGGAGGCGATGCCCGGCGGCATTCCTCGCCTCTCGCCCCAAAAGGTATGATGGCAAGCCCGGGCCATCCGTCAAGACATGGCCGTCACCGCCGCGCGCTTGCCAGCCCGGCCATGATGATGATCGCGCCGCCGATCAGGGTCAGCATGTCCGGAATCTGGTTGAAGAATAGATAGCCGCAGAACACGGCGCTGATCATCTGGGCATTGATGAAGGGCGACAGGGAGGAGGCCTCGGCCTTGGTCAGGGCCTTGGTCACCATGAAATGGGACAGGCCGTAGAGCAGCCCGGCCAGCACCATCAGAGGCCAGAGCGAAAGCTCGGGCAGCGCCGCTTCCGTGAAAGGCAGGCTTGCGGTCATGACCACGACGCCCATCACCGCCAGATAGGTCAGCGAGGAGATCGGGCGGGCGCCGCTATGGGTGAGGCGGGTCAGGATCTGGTAGCAGGCGAAGACCAGGGCCGTGCCCAGCGGCAGCAGGGACATGGGCTGGAAGACCTCGGAGTTCGGGCGCACCACGATCAGCACGCCCAGGAAGCCGGCGGCCACCACCAGCCAGCGCCGGGGACTGACCTCTTCGTTCAGCACCAACCGGGACAGGGCCGTCACCAGCAAAGGCGCGGTGAAGAAGATGGCCGTGGCCTCCGCCAGGCCGATATGCCCCAGGGCGATGATGAACAGCACGCTGCCAGTCAAGGGCAGGAGCGCACGCAGGACCTGCACCCCGGGCCGCGCCGTATGGAACAGGTCGAGCCAGCGGCTGGGCCCCGTCACCGCCAGGATGGCGACAAGGCAGAAGACATACCGGGACCAGACGGCCAGCGGCACCCCGACGGCATCGGCCAGGATGCGCGTAAGGGCATCGTTCAAGGCGAAGATCGAGACTCCCCCCATCATCAGCAGCATGGCACCCACAGGGCGCGTCTTGTCCTGCCGCGACAGGTTTTCATCCCGCGAAGGGGTCGCTGTCATCACGTTACCCGTTATAGGAACAAGGGACGGAACTGGTCCGGAGGGAAAAGGAACGCCATCTTGCAGGAAGACGCGCGAGCAGGAAACTGGAACCGCATCGACAGGCATGAAGGCCAGTTGACGATCATCTTCATTTACCGCCAGATCGCTCTGGGCTATGGTTCACCCTCAACTGGTATGACGAGTTAAGCGTGGTGGAACAGCGAAAGCAAGTCGTAAGACGTCGCAAACTCTCCGACGAGGTCACGGATCTTCTTCTCCAGCGCATCAAGAACGACAAGATGAAGCCGGGGGATTTGCTGCCGTCGGAACGGCAGCTGATGGAGGATTACGGCGTCGGCCGCCCGGCCATCCGGGAGGCTTTGCAAAATCTCGACAGCATGGGCATCGTCTCCATCAGCCATGGCGAACGCTCGCGCGTGGCGGAGCCGGATTTCGAAAGCATCCTCGAACGTCTCGGCCATACGACGCGGCATATGCTGGTCAATTCCCCGCGCACGCTGGACGAACTCAAGCATGCCCGCCTGGTCTTCGAGATGGGGCTGGTCCGTGAGGCGGCCCGCCGGGCGCGGGACGGGGATGTGCAAAGACTCCGCCGCCGCCTTGAGGAGCAGACGGCCCTGGTGGAGCAGCCCTCCGAATTCATGCGGGCGGACATGGCCTTCCACCGGGAAATCGCCGAAATCGCCGGCAATCCCATTCTCGTCACCGTGAGCCAGGCCATCTTCGACTGGCTGATCGTCTTCCACACCGAACTCGTCCGGGCACCCGGCGCGGAATCCCTGACCCTTCAGGAACATGCCGACATCCTGGCCGCCATCGAGGCGCGCGATCCGGATGCCGCCGAACGCGCCCTTTACGCCCATCTGACGCGGGCCAACGGCCTCTATCAATTCTACGAAGCCCAGCGGAAAAAGACGGCCGAATAACGGGCTGGAGTGCCAAACGGTCTGTGTGCAGACATGTCTTGACAAACTGGTATGATGAGATGATCATCACCCAAGAAAGGAGCCTCCAAAGGCTCCACGACAAAAGCACGTCAAGAAGAGGCGGCCCGGCCTTCTCTCCGCTTTCCGGCGGGGAGGGAGAACCGAACCCTCTCGGACAGGATGAAGGCTTGGCGTAGTGTCGTTCGCAAGGCTTCCCGCCTTTCGACCGAACACTATGGGAGAACGGACATGACGACCCTCGCTTTGCTTGGCGCCGGGGGAAAAATGGGCTTTCGCCTGAGCAGGAACCTGCAGGGCAGCCGTTTCGACACCCGCCATGTGGAGATCAATCCGGACGGCGCCGCACGCCTGCGGGCCGAATTGGGCATTGATTGCGTTCCGCTGGAATCCGCCCTCTCCGAGGCCGATGCCGTCATCCTGGTGATTCCCGACACGGCCATCGGCGCCGTGTCGCACCAGATCGCCCCGCTGCTGCGCCCCGGCACGATGGTGGTCGTCCTGGACGCCGCCGCCCCCCATGCCGGACGCCTGCCCCAGCGCGACGACCTGACCTATTTCGTCACCCATCCCTGCCACCCTTCCGTCTTCAATTACGAACCCACCCGGGAAGCCCATCGCGACTTCTTCGGCGGCAGCACGGCCAAGCAAAGCATCACCTGCGCGCTGATGCAGGGGCCGGAAAGCGCCTGGGACCTGGGGGAGGAAATCGCCCGCACCATCTATGCGCCGGTCGAGCGCTCGCACCGCCTGACCGTCGAACAGATGGCCCTGCTGGAGCCCTGCCTGTCGGAAACCCTGGCGGCCACGCTGCTGACGGTGCTGCGCCAGGGCCTCGACGAATGCATCGCGCGCGGCGTGCCCAAGGAAGCCGCGCGCGACTTCATCCTGGGCCACATCAATGTCGAACTCGCCGTGCTGTTCAACGAGACGCCCGGCGCCTTTTCCGATGCCTGCCACGTGGCGGTCGATGCCGCCCTGCCGGTCATCATCAACCCCGATTGGAAATCCGTTTTCGAACCCGAGAAGGTCGTCGAGAGCGTCAAGCGGATCACCTGATTCCGCATTCCTGCTCTCCGGCCGCCCCTCCACTCTTCAGAGGACCGAATGGACCAAAGAATTCGCGCCAAATATCTGGTCGAGACCGCCCTTCCCCTGGAGAAGGCGGCCGCATCCCTGGCCGGAGAGCAATCCACCGGAACCTTCATCGCCCTGGCCCGCGAGACCGAGGCCTTCCTCGATCAACATGCCGCCCATGTCGAACGGATCACGGAACTGGACCATGTGCCCGGCCCTGCCCTGCCCGGCGCATCCTCACCCCCCGGTGCCCTGTGGCGCCGAGCCGAGCTGGAAATCTCGTGGCCCCTGCACAATATCGGCCCCTCCCTGCCCAACCTGATGAGCATGGTGGCGGGGAACATGTTCGAGCTGCGCCAGTTCTCGGGCATCCGGCTGCTGGACATCCATCTGCCCGACGCCTTCGCCGAGCGCTATCCCGGCCCGCAATTCGGCATCCAGGGAACCCGTGATGCCGCCGGGGTGCAGTCGGGACCGATCCTGGGCACCATCATCAAGCCGAGCATCGGCATGTCGGCCGAGGAAACCGGCGCACTGGTCGCCGAATTGTGCGAAGCCGGAATCGACTTCATCAAGGACGACGAACTGCAATCCGACGGCCCGTCCTGTCCCTTCGAGGATCGGGTCACCCATGTCATGCGCGCCATCGACGCCCATGCCCAGAAGACCGGCAAGCGCGTCATGTTCGCCTTCAACGTGACCGGCGAAATCGACGAGATGAAGCGCCGCCACGACGCCGTGGTGAAGGCCGGGGGCACCTGCGTCATGGTCAGCCTGAACAGCTGCGGCCTGACCGGCTTCTCCGCCTTCCGCGCCCATTGCGAATTGCCCATTCACGGCCACCGCAACGGCTGGGGAGCACTGACCCGCCATCCCTCGCTCGGCTTTGACTACGTGGCCTGGCAGAAGCTGTGGCGCCTTGCCGGCGCCGACCAGATGCATGTCAACGGCCTGAAGAACAAGTTCTATGAAAGCGACGCCTCGGTCCTCGCCTCGGCCAAGGCCTGCCTGACGCCGATGTTCGAGGCTCCCCTGCCCGCCTGCACCGTCATGCCGGTCTTCTCCTCGGGCCAGACCGCGCTGCACGCCCGCGCCACCTTCGACGCGATGAAGACCACCGACCTGATCTTCACCTGCGGCGGCGGCATCATGGGCCATCCCGGCGGCCCGGCGGCGGGCATCGCCAGCATCCGCCAAGCCTGGGACGCCGCCATCGCCGGGGAGGACCTGTCCTCGGCTGCCGCCCGCCACCCCGAACTGGCGAAAGCCGTGGAGATTTTCGGCTGATGGCCAAGCGTCCGCTCCCCCACGGCCCCGTGCTCGGCTTCTACGGCGACGATTTCACCGGTTCGACCGATGCCATGGAGATCCTCGCCCTTGCCGGCTTGGACCCGATCCTGGTTACCGACATTGCCCATGCGGATCAGATCAAGGGCCTGTCCGAATGCCGGGCGGTCGGCATCGCCGGCATCAGCCGCAGCAAGCCCCCGGCCTGGATGCGCGAGCATCTTCCCGCTGCCTTCGGCCTGCTGAAAAACCTCGGCTTCCCGCTGTGCCACTACAAGGTCTGTTCGACTTTCGATTCCGCGCCGCATATCGGCAGCATCGGCTGCGCCCTGGATATCGGCCGCGAGGTCTTCGATCAGGCGGTGGTGCCGATCGTGGTGGGCGTGCCCGATCTCGGCCGCTACCAGGCCTTCGGCACCCTCTTCGCCCGGGCCGGCGATGTTGTGCACCGCCTCGACCGCCATCCCAACATGGTGCGCCATCCCGTGACGCCGATGACCGAGGCCGATCTGCGCGACCATCTGGCGGCGCAGACCTCCTCTCCCATCGCCCTGATGAATCTGGTGGAGATGCAGGCCGACCACGCCACCGACATCTTCCGCGAGCGGTTGCGCGGCGAGGCGGGGGCGCTGTTCCTCGACGTCATCGACGAGGCCACCAGCACCGCGGCCGGGCGCCTGCTGTGGAACGAGATACCCGCCCCCTCCTTCCTGGTCGGTTCGTCGGGCATCGAATACGCCCTGACCCGTTACTGGCAATCCGCCGGATTGCTGGGACCGGCACCGCAATTCGCGCCGGCCGCCGAGGTCGGGCAGATCATCGTCGTCTCGGGAAGCTGTTCCCCGGCAACGGCAGCGCAGATCGCCTGGGCGCAGCAGAATCATTTCGCCGCTTTGCGCATCGACAGCCGCCGCCTGCTCGACGGCCCCGACGCCGCCGCCGCCTATCTGGAAGGACTGGCCCGGGAAGCCCGCCAGGCCCTCGCGCGCGGCAGAAGCATCCTGGTCTTCTCCGCCACCGGTTCGGACGACCCGGCCATCGCCGCCTTCGCCGACTCGCTACGCAGCCGGAACCTGTCGCTGGAAGACGGCAACGAGAAGATCGGCACGGCACTGGCCGCCCTGCTGCGCCTGGTCCTGCCCCATACCGATTGCCGCCGTGTCGTCGTGGCGGGCGGGGATACCTCGGGCCGCGTCGTCAGCGACCTCGGCATCACCTCGCTACGGCTGAAGGCCCCGCTCGTGCGCGGCGCGCCGCTCTGCGTCACCACCGGCCCGGAACCCTGGCTGGAGGGATTGGAGCTCGTCCTCAAGGGCGGTCAGGTCGGACGGCCCGACTTTCTGGAAATGGTCAGACTGGGCAGGGATGCCGGAGCCCTGCGCGCCGCCGGATGACCGGCCCGTCGTGAAGAATTCTTTGAAGGGGAAGTAACGTGAGCAGATTTTTCGGTGAAATCCGCCAGCTCGGCTATGTGGTCAATGACATCGAGCAGGAAATGCGCCGCTGGACCGAAACCCTGGGCGTCGGTCCCTGGTATTACGCCGAGCGCGTGCCGGTGCAGAATTTCTATCATCGCGGCCAGCCCTCGCCCATCGAGGTTTCCGTCGCCCTGGCCAATTCCGGCCCGCTCCAGGTCGAACTGGTTCAGCAGCGCAACGATGCCCCCAGCATGTACCGCGAGTTCATGGAACGCCACGGCCAGGGCCTGCAGCATGTCGCCTACTGGACCGTGGACTATGACAACGACATCGCCCGGCTGGCCAAGCAGGGCTTGGTGCCGGTAATGGGCGGCGAAGTCGGCGCCGGCGGGCGCTATGCCTATTTCGACACCGAATTCCACCCCGGCACGGTCATCGAACTGTCCGAGATCAAGGGCCCCAAGGGGGACCTGTTCAAGACCATCCGCGAAGCCTCGATCGGCTGGGATGGCAAGGACCCGATCCGGCCCTTTCCGAAACTGGGCTGATGCCCCCTATACGCTTGACAGAAAAAACCTGAAGAACGGGAGGACGTCATGAAATTGAATCGTCGTCAGATGATGTTGATGAGCGCCGCGACCTGCGGCGCCATGGGCCTGGGCATTCCCTCTGCCTTCGCCCGCACCACCAACCTGCGCTACGGGCATATGAATGCCCCGAACAGCGTTGCCGGCCAGTCGGCCGACATGTTCGCCGAAGCGGTGAAGCGCCATACCAACGGCTCCGTCAACGTCACGGTCTTTCCCTCGTCCCAGCTGGGCAAGATCCAGGAACTGGCGGAGGCCACCTCGGTCGGCACCATCGCCATGACCCATAACACCGCCGCCGGCGTCGGCTCGCTCTACAAGCCCTTCGCCGTGCTCGACACGCCCTATCTGTTCCGCAGCGTCGATCACCTGATGCAGGTGGTGGACACCCATTCCCCGGTGATGGAGAAGCTGAACCAGGGCCTGATCGAAAGCTCGGGCGTCCGCGTCCTCTACGCCTTCTATTTCGGCACCCGCCAGTTGACCGCCAACAAGGCCGCCCGCACCCCGGCCGACCTGCGCGGCACCAAGATCCGCTCGATCCCCTTCCCGATCTACATGGCGACCGTGGAAGGCCTGGGCGCCGTGCCGGTTCCGATCGACTGGTCGGAAGTGCCGACCGCCCTGGCGACCGGCGTGGTGGACGGGCAGGAAAATCCCGTCAACGTCATCAACTCGCAGAAGCTGTACGAAATCCAGTCGCACATGATGCTGACCAGCCATATCATGGGCGCCGAGATCGTGATGATCAACGAGGACGTCTGGCAGCGTTTCGATTCCGACACCAAGGCCGCCATGGAAGCCGCGGCCGAGGAAGTGCGCCAGAAGTCGTCGCAACTGACCCTGGATCTCGAGGAATCCGACCTCGCCGACATCCGCAATGCCGGTATGACCGTCATCGGCCCCGACGAAGGGCTGGATCTCGAAGCCTTCAAGGCGGCGACCAAGGCCATCGTGCAGCCGCGCTTCGACAGCGAGTTCCGCGAATATTACGACATGATCGACAAGATCGCGTAAAGGCCAAGGCTGCGGGACACCCACCTCCCGCAGCCTTCCCGTTTTTCTCCGGCGCCATGCCCAGAGCCTTTCCTATTGCAGGAGAAACCCTTTGCTTCACCGGATATCGGCCTTTCTCCAGTCCTGCGCGATCGCCTGTCTGTTCCTGATGCTGTTCTTCATCCTGCTGCAGATTCTCGCGCGGAACGTCCTGGCGCTGGGCTTGCCCTGGGCAGAAGAACTGGCCCGTTATTTCAGCGTGGCGATGATCTTTCTTGCTGTTCCGATTCTGCTTTCCGACCGCGCCCATGTCTGCGTGGATTTCTTCGTCGGCGCCCTTCCCGCCTCGATCCGCATGATGATGCACCGCATCTGTTCGGCCTTCGTCATGCTGTTCTGCGCCATCTTCCTGTATTCCGGCTGGCTGTTCATGGGCCGGGCCTGGAAATTCTCCACCCCCGCCCTGGGCCTGCCGAACTGGGTCTTCTATGCGCCGGTCTTCCTGGGCATCGCCATGATGGGCATCGTCGCGCTGCGGGAAATCTTCGCGCCTTCGAGGGCTCCTGACATCGCGGAGGAACGTCAATGATCAGCCTGGCCGCCGTCGCGGCTTTCCTCGTCCTTCTCCTGATGGGGGCGCCGATCGCCGTTTGCCTGGGGCTTTCGGCCAGCCTGATCATCTGGCTCGCGGACTTTCCCTTGCAGGTCATCGCCCAGCGCCTAGTCAATGCCGTCGATTCGGTTCCCCTGCTCGCGGTGCCCCTGTTCATCCTTGCCGCCAACATCTTCAACGCCGTCGGCCTGACCGACCAGATCTTCAAATGCACCCGGCTGGTGGTGGGCCGGATCAGGGCCGGTCTGGCACAGGTGTCGATCCTCGCCAGCCTCATCTTCTCTGGCATTTCCGGGGCCGCCCTGGCCGATATCGGCGGGCTGGGCAATGTCCAGATGCGGCTGATGACCCAGCAGGGCTATTCGCCGAAATTCACCAGCGGCATCACCGTCGCGGCGGCGACCATCGGGCCGCTCTTCCCGCCCAGCATCCCCCTGATCATCTTCGCGGCGACCGCCGAGATCTCGGCGGTCAAGGTCCTGCTGGCCGGGGTGGTTCCCGCGCTGCTGATCACCCTTCTGCTGATGATCATGGTCGGCCTGATGGCCCGCAAATACGACCTGCCCCGCGACACCCACCGGGTTCCAGCGACGGAAGCCCTGAGCATCGCCGTCTCCTCCATTCCGGCCATGCTGGCGCCCATCCTGCTGGTGGGCGGTCTGGTCAGCGGCTATTTCGGACCGACGGAAGTCGCGGCCGTGACCGTCGCCTATGGATTGCTGCTCGGCCTGCTGCAACGCAGCCTGACCTGGGAATTGCTGAAGAATGCCGCCCGCGAGACCGTGCGCGCGACCTCGATGATCCTCTTCGTCGTCGCCACCGCCGCCGTCTTCGCCTGGATCCTGACGGTGGAACAGGTGCCAGTGAAGGCAGGCGCGTTGCTGCTGGGCCTGTCCGAGAACCCGATCGTCCTGCTCATCATCGTGAACCTGCTGCTGCTGGTCGTCGGCATGTTCCTGGAATCCATCGCCGCCATCCTGATCCTGACGCCGATCCTGATGCCGGCCTTGACCCAGGCCGGAGTCGATCCGATCCATCTGGGCGTGGTGATGGTGCTCAACCTGATGATCGGCCTGTTGACCCCGCCCATCGGCATGAGCCTCTACATGATGAGCGCCGTGTCCGGTGTTCCCGTGGAAAAGGTCTTGCGGGGCACCCTGCCCTTCTTCCTGCCGCTGCTGCTGGCCCTGCTGCTGGTCACGGTACTGCCGGGCCTGTCCCTGTGGCTGCCGAACATGCTGTTCAACTAGGCGGGAATTTTTCAAAATTGAAGGCCGGACAAGCCATCTTGTCCGGCCTTTTTCATGCCAGGAACGAGAAGGACTTAACCTTCTACCATTTCAAGCAACCCCAGCACCTCTGGAAAGCTGTCGATCAGGATATCGGCCCCCAAGGCTTCGACCGGGCCGCGCGGATAGCCATAGGTGACAGCCGCGCAACGCACGCCGGCCGCCCGGGCGGACAGGACATCGTTGACGCTGTCGCCGATCATCAAGGCCTCGGCGGGGGGGGCGTTTAGCCTGTCCAACGCGGCACGGACGGGGCCCGGGGCGGGCTTGCGGTCGGGGGTCGAGCCGCCGCCGATCACGGCATCAAAGAATCGCTCCAGTTCCAGCATTCTCAGCAAATCCATGGTGGCCGAGATGGGCTTGTTGGTGCAGATCGCCAAAGGATGCCCCCGACGGACTAATTCCTCCAAGGTTTCCACCACCCCGGGATAGGGGCGGGTTTCCGCGGCCGGTGCGGCTTCGTAATGAACCATGAAACGAGCGGTCAGGGCATCGAGCGCGGCGTCATCCTCAGCGGCGGCACCGGTCGCCTGCAGGCCTTGGGCGACCAGCATCCGCACGCCATCCCCGATCATCAGGGCGACCTCTTCTTCGCCGAGGCTGCGCCGCTTTTCCTCGGCGAGCAGGAGATTCAGGGCGTTCCGCAGATCCGGCAGGCTATGGATCAAGGTGCCATCGAGATCGAAGATCAGGGCAATCTGCTTGGACATGATGTTTTCCTCTTGCGATCAGGGCAGTGCCGGAAGCAATCCCTGATACTCCATTTTCATGAGTCTGCAATTGGGCGGCAGCAGGCCTTCGGCCGCCGGATAGCCGAACCACTGGCGCAGGGCATGCCAAGTACCGGCATGGGCGACCACCAGAGGCGGGAGGCCATCCTCGGCAGGCGGCAGCCCGTCCATGGCGGCGGCGACGCGGGCGGTGAAAGCGGACAGGCTTTCGCCGCCGGGCACCGAGTCGCGCAGGATATCCTTGGGAAGAGCCTGGCCTTCCAGCTCTCCCCAATGACGTTCGGCCAGTCCCGGAACCGGCACGATCCTTCCCCCGGCAATGGAGGAAATGATCTCCGCCGTTTCCATGGCCCGCTGCAAGGGACTGGCGTAGATCGTGGTCGGCCGGACCGGGCAGGCCTGCCCGGCGGCACGGGCTTCCGCCCGTCCCGCCTCGGTCATGGGCACATCCAGCGAACCGGCAAGCCAGCCGCCCAGATTGCTGACGGTCTGGCCATGCCGGCAGAACAGGATGCTGGCGAGGGCCGGCTTCCTATCCATGCAGGAAGCGGGTCTTAGCAGTATCGAGTTCCAGGCAGACCGCCGATCCGTTCTCGATGAGCTCGGCGTCACCGTGATGAGGAACGTCGATCTGCACCTGGGACTGCCCCACCGTGACCGCATAGCGGATCGAGGCGCCCAGGAACTCGCTATGCAGCACGGTTCCGCGCAATTGGGCCATGCCGGGGCTGGCCGGAGCATCCCCCGGACGCAGGGTCACGCTTTGCGGACGGAACATCAGCGATCCCTCTGCGCCGTCCGGCGGCGTTTCCGCCAGCGGCACGGTAATGCCCTCGCCGCCCAGGAAGACAGCTCGGCCGTTACCGTCCCGCCCGATCTTGCCGGACAAGACATTGGCGGTACCGAGGAACCCGGCGACGAACAGGTTGCCCGGCTGGTCATAAAGGCTCATCGGCGTGCCCACCTGCTGGATGACGCCGTCACTCATCACTGCGATGCGGTCGCAGACCGTATTGGCCTCTTCCTGATCATGGGTGACGAAGATCGTCGTCAGGCCCAGTTCCTGCTGCAGGTCGCGCAATTCCCGGCGCATCTGGACGCGCAGCTTGGCATCCAGGTTCGACAAAGGCTCGTCGAGCAACAGCACCTTGGGCTGCACCACGACGGTACGGGCCAAGGCGACACGCTGCTGCTGCCCGCCGGAAAGCTGCGACGGATAGCGGTCGGCCAGATGCTTCAGCCCGACCAGCTCCAGCGCCCATTCCACCCTTTCGGCCACCTCGGCCCGCGGCACGCGCCGTTCCTCAAGGCCGAAGGCGACATTGCGGCGGATCGACATATGCGGCCAGAGGGCATAGCTCTGGAACACCATGCCGACATCGCGCCGCCAGGGCGGCAGGCGGGAAACGTCCTCCTCGCCGATCTTCACCACGCCGGACTGGGCGGTGTTGAAGCCCGCGATCAGCCGCAACAGGGTCGTCTTGCCGCATCCCGACGGCCCCAGGAAGGCGAAGAACTCGCCGGGCTGGATGTCGAGGCTGACATCCTTGAGGACGTGATGCTTTCCATAGGACAGGTTGACGCCCGCGATATGGACGCCGACCGAGCGGGTTCCGGCCTTACGGGCCAGTTCGGAGATCTGGTTCACTCGGTTCCTCCCGCCTTAATGGCTTTTCTCGCCGCGGCGTTCCCGGCCGCGTTCAATGATGACATGGGACAAGTAGGTACAGGCGCCGACGATCAGCACGGCCAGGATCCCCAAAGCCGCCCCCGGTCCGCGTCCCGCCGCGGATTGCATGAAGACGTACAATCCATAGGCCAGCGGCGCATCGGAGGTCGATTGCACCAGCATGATAGTGGCCGACAATTCGACGGCGGCGGTGGCGAAGCTGGTGATGAACCCGGCCAGGATGCCGCCCGACATCAAGGGCACGACGATCTTGCGGATCGTCCGGGCCTTGGTGGCGCCCAGATTCTCGGCCGCTTCCTCCAATGCCTCGCTGACCTGCTGCAAAGCCGCGGTGCAGGCCCGCAAGGCATAGGGCAGGCGGCGGATCGCCAGGGCGATCACCAGAACCAGCCAGAAACTGGTCAGGGGCTGGCCGGTGAACGGCATGTCGACGGTATAGAAAGTGCGCAGATAGCCGATCCCCAGAACCACGCCCGGCACGGCCAGCGCGGCCATCGCCATGTAATCGAGCCATTGGCGGCCGACCAGCTTGGTGCGCAGCACCAGATAGGCGATGGCGGTGCCGATGATGACGTCAATACCGGCAGCCATCGAAGCATAAAGCAGGGTGTTGCGGATGAACTGGCTGCTTTCGAAGATCACCGTCTCGTAATGGCGCAGGGTGTAGCCATCGGGTAGCGGGCTGAAGGACCAGATCGTAGCGAAGGACAACAGGGTCAGGCCCAGATGGGGCGCCAGAACCAGGAACAGGATCAGGATGACGATGGCATAGGCCGCGACCTTCTCCCAGGGACGCATGTTGCGCTTGGTCAGGCCACCGCCGCCGCGCTGCACGGTGGCGTAATCCTTGCCCTTCATCGCCAAGGCCGCCACCCACAGGGCCAGCAGCGAGCAGACCACCAGGACGACGGAAATCACATAACCCATGGGGTCGTTGATGCCGATGGAGGAAATCCGCAGATAGGCCTGGGGCGCCAGCATGTCGTTGACGTTCAGCAGAAGCGGCGTGCCCAGATCGTCGAAGACCTTGATGAAGACCAGCGAGGCCCCGGCGATATAGCCGGGCATCGCCAGCGGGAAGACGATACGGCGGAACAGCCGGAAGCCGCTGGAGCCGAGATTCTGCGCCGCCTCTTCCATCGAGCGGTCGATATTGCGTAGGCTGGCCGACAGATTGATCAGGATGAAGGGGAAGAAGTGGATGCTCTGGACGAAGATCACCCCGTTCAGCCCCTCCATGAAGGGAATCCTGAAGCCGAAGGTGTCATGGAGCATCATGTTGATGGTGCCGTTGCGACCAAACAGCAATTGCATGGCCACCGCGCCGATGAAGGGCGGCATGATCAGCGGCACCACGCCCAGCGTCTGGATCAGGATCGTACCCCGGAAATTGAAGCGCGACGTGATATAGGCCAGAGGCAGGGCGAAGATGGTGGCGATGACGACCGACATCGACGAGACATAGAAGGAATTCCAGAAGGACCGGATGAACAGGTCAGTGCGGAAGAAGTCCAGGAAATGCACCAGGGTGAAGCCCCCGGTCGCCGGGTCCTGGAACGCGACGAACACGACCCGGATGACGGGAATGACGAGAAAGAGGAGAAGGAAGGCCGCGATCAAGATCGCGATCGCGGCCTGACCCGGCCGGATATCCGCAAGGGACATCCGCGTGAGGGTGCGTGCAATCATGACAACGGTCTTGCCCTAGCGGAGCATCAGCGCAGCATCTTCAAGGCCTGTTCGGCCTTTTGACGCGCATTGCCATAATTGGTCCGGGCGAAGCTGGCCCAGCCCTGTTCCAGCTCGGCCTGCCGCGCCTCGCCGCCACCGCCGCCGAAAGCTCCGGCGATGGAGGGATCGCTGGCCTGGGCTTCGGTGATCGGCATCGCCGCGATCAGCGCGCGGGCTTCCTCCACCAGGGCACGCGCCTCGGCATTGTCTTTCTTCTCGAGCGCAATCTCGGCCCGCTGGATAGCCTGCGTGGCGGTTTTCAATTCAGCAAGCTGGAAGGTCACCAGCTGGTCGAACAACGCATCGACCACGTTATAGCGGGCTTGCGAAACGTTGACGTCGAAATTGACCGCTGCCCCCAGCGAGGTGTCCTCGAAGGGATTGGGATAGCCTTCCGGCGCCTTGGCATAGGTCTTGGGATTGACCGGCAGGCGGCGGATTGCCGGGTTGAGCAGGATTTCCTGTCCTTCCTCGGACAGCAAGAAGTCGATGAAGGCTTCAGCGCCGGCCCGGTTCGGGGCATTCTTCACGATGGCAATATTGGCCGGAACGATGGTGGTCACCGTCGGATAGACCATGTCCACTGGGAACCCGGAAGCCTGCGAGGACAAAGCGAAGAAATCGATGACGATGCCAAGGCCGAAGCTGCCGGTATTGACGCCGTCCGGGACCCCGAAGCTGCGCTCGGTGATGGTGCGGAAGTTCCCCGAGATTTCCTTCAGCGTCTTCCATCCCTTGTCCCACCCTTCGCCTTGCAGGATGGTCTCGATCGTCAGGTGCGTCGTCCCGGAACGGGACGGAGCCGCCATGGCGACGTGATCGAAATAGATGGGCTTGGCGAGGTCATCCCATTCCTTGGGCGCCGGCAGGTCGTTGGCCTGCAGGTAGCGGGTATTCCACATGATGCCGTAGCCCGAGGCGGCGAAACCGCTGTAATAGCCTTCGGGGTCATTCATGTGATAGGCGCCGATACGGTCGGGGATGCCTTCCACCTTGGGCGTGTATTGCGCCAGCAGCCCGGCCTCTTTCAGGACCTCGAAGGCGTCGGGCGCGGAGGCCCAGAAGAGATCGGTGGCATTGTTGGCCGCCGTCTCCTGAAGGTATTTCACCCCGGCATTAGTGTTGCGGTTCTGGACCTCGAGCGTGACGCCCGGATAGGCGGCCTGGAAGGCCTGCTGGAAGGCGCTGGTCAGGTCATTGGGGAAAGAGGTCACCACGACGACCCGCCCCGAGGGGGATTGGGCCATCGCCACCCCGGCGGTGGTCGTGAGCATGGTTGCGGCCAAAGCAATGGCCGTTACGGTCTTGCGCATGGTTCCTCCCTTTTGCGCTGTTTGTTGCGCCAAAGAGAGCAAGAGCCATGCCAATGAGCCGAAGCCCGGCTTTCAAAGATATCTGCGCAAACCGTTCAGACGGTACGGGAACTTTCGGGAACATCCTCGTCCAACGATGTTCCCTCGATGACACCATCCGCGCGTTGCAAGCCATAGCGGCGCATCTTCAGATACAGCGTCTTGCGCAACAGCCCCAGAGCCTCGGCCGTCACGCCGATGCGCCAGCCGTGTTGGTTCAAGGCAGCCAGGATCACCTGGCGTTCGAAAGCCTCGACCAGTTCCGCCAGGGACCGCGCGCCCCTCCCCTCTTCGGCGGACATGTTTTCTTCGTCCAGGTTCAGGCCAAGGGCCAAGCGCTCGGCCGTGTTGCGCAATTCCCGCACATTGCCCGGCCAGTCCTGCGCCTGGAGACGGGCCAGCACGGCCGCGTCCATGGTCATCTCTCCCTGGCCGCGCCGTGCCCTGGCCAGATCGAGGAAATGACGCAGTAAAAGCGGGATGTCGCTACGGCGGTCGCGCAAGGGCGGCAGGGTCACCATCACCACGTTTAGACGATAATAGAGGTCGGCGCGGAAACGGCCTTCGTCGCTCAGGGTCTTCAGGTTGGTCTTGGTCGCGGCGATGACCCGCAGGTCGAGGGGAATAGACGTATTGCCGCCCAGACGCTCGACCGACCGCTCCTGCAAGACGCGCAGCAGACGGATCTGCAGATGCATCGGCATGCTCTCGATCTCGTCCAGGAACAGCGTGCCGCCATTGGCATGCTCGATCTTGCCGATCCTGCGGCTTTGGGCCCCCGTGAAAGCGCCGGGCTCATGGCCGAACAATTCGCTTTCGACAATGCTTTCCGGCAGGGCCCCGCAATTGATGGCGACGAAATTCCCCATGCTGCGCGGTCCGAATTCATGCAGGCAGCGCGCCGCCAGTTCCTTGCCCGTGCCCGTTTCGCCGAACAGCAGCACGTCCACATCGGCCTGGGCAAGCTGCTGCAAGCTCGCCCGCAACCGCTCCATCACCGGAGTGTGGCCGATCAGGCGCCCGGCCAAGGTCGATCCGTCGACCAGGCATTTCCTCAGGCGACGGTTCTCCAGCACCAGGGAACGGTGGCTGAGCGCCCGCCGCACGACATCGACCAGGAAGTCGGGATCGGCCGGTTTCTCGATGAAATCGAAAGCCCCCGCCCGCACGGCGGCCATCGCCATGCGGATATCGCCATGGCCCGTGATCAGGATGACGGGGATGTCGGGGTCGATGGCGGTAATCGCCTGAAGCAGGCCGAAGCCGTCCATGGCCGGCATACGCACATCCGTAACCACAACACCGGGCCAGTTCGGAGAGAGTTCCGCGGCGATCCCTGACGCGCTAGCCGCCGTCACCACCGTCCATCCTTCCAGTTCCAGCGTCTGGGCGGTGGCGGCCAGGACATCCTCTTCATCATCGATCACCAATATGTCAACCAAGACTGCCACCACTCATGCTCGTTGCAAGGTCAGGGCGAAAACCGTGCCCTGCGGACCGGTTTCCGCGACCGACAGGGTCCCACCGAAATCCTTTATGATGTTGTAGGAGATCGACAAACCCAGGCCAAGTCCGGCCCCGACTTCCTTGGTGGTGAAGAAGGGATCGAAGACGGCGCGCAGATGTTCGGGCGCGATGCCCCCCCCGCTGTCCCCGACCTTCACCACCACCTTGTCCTCATGCTCTTCCGTCCAGATACGGAGACGGCGGACCGGAGCATGGCCGATGGCATCCAGGGCATTGGAGATCAGGTTGACGAAGACCTGCTCCAGCCGCACCTCCTCACCCTGTACCGTCAATTCCGGCTCTCTGCTGCATTCGAGCGCCACCATCTCCTGATGCAGGCGGTTGGCGAAGAGGTCCAGTGCGGCATCGATCACGGCCTGAAGCCGGACCGGGCCGAGACGGGTATCGGGCCGGCGGGTAAACCGCTTCAGATGATTGGTAATTCCCGCCATGCGGCCGGTCAGTTCCGAGATTTTCTCAAGATTCTGGCGGGCATCCTCGACCTGTCCCCGGCCGATCAGTATGGAGCCGTTGCGGGCGAAATGGCGGATGGCCGCCAAGGGCTGGTTCAGTTCATGCCCCACCCCCGCCGCAAGCTGCCCCAAGGCCGCCAGCTTGCCCGCCTGCACGAGTTCAGCCTGCGCCTCCCGCAGATGCTGCTCGGTCCGACGGTGCTCGGCGATTTCATGCTGAAGGCGGCGATTGGTCCGTTGCAGGTCCAGCGTCTTCTCTTCGACCTTGACCGCCGTATCCCTGAAGACCTCCAGCGCCGCCGCCATTTCCGAAATTTCGTCCCGCCCGCCCAGATGAATGGGCACGGCCAGATCCCCGGCGGCGATGGCCCTGGCGCTGTCGCCCAGGGAAGTCAGGCGGGCGATGATGTTGCGGTTGACGTAGAACCAGGCCACCCCCAGCGCGACCATCAGGCTCAGCACCGCCACCAGCAGCAAAGCCCGGCGGCCCGTCGCGATCGCCAGCGAGGCCTCGGCCGCTGCGGCCTGCGTCACCTCGCGGGTGGCATCCATCTGGCGGGCGATGCCCTCATTTAGGCGCGCCACCAGTTCCCGATTCACCTCTAGTAGGCGTTGTCCTTCCAGCAGGACCGTGACCTCCCGGTGGCGCAGGCTGGGCAGGCTGTCGGGACCGTCGGCCATGGCCAGGATGGCCTTGGCGATCTGCTCCACGGTGATGGCGTCCGGCCAATCTTCAAGCGCCTTCACGCTCTGTTCAAGCGAGGCCACGGTCTCGGCAAGGAAATGCGCATTGCGCTCCAGGCCCTCGAGGGACGGCAAGGCCGCCGACCGCGCGATCAGACCCAAGGCGAGATTACCGGTGGCCGAGGTCTGAAGGACCGCCTCGGTCTTCAAGGTCTCGTCCCGCAATCCGCCCAGCATCTGCGCGCCTCGGCCTGGTGCACCCGGCAGGATGCTGATCGCGCGCTCGATATTGAAGCGGGCATCATCGACCAAGGGTTCGATCTCGTCCAGGAAATCGGCCTGGAGCCAGCGCAAATGCTCGATGGCTTCCGCGTTCTGGCGGGCCAGAGCGAGGCGCTGGCGGACATTCGCATCCAGCGCCACAAGATTGGCTTCGATCGCGATCAGGTGAGGCGCCAGTGAGGGCTCTTCCGCGTTCCCTCCTCCCGGACGGGCCAGTTCGATCTGACCGATCAGATGGGCAAGCTGGCCCAGGCGTCTGTCGATGCTGCGGCGGATCTGCACCCGCTGGTCCTCGGACTGCACCGTCAGCAGGATGGGCGCGGTAGCGATGATGGCCCCGCCCGTTTCGGCCAATTGAGCCGCAAGATCCAGGGCCGGCAGATGAATATCGGCGATCTGTTCCAGATTCCGGGAGAGTCGGTCATAGGATAGCCAGCCGACGATCCCCGCAAGGACGGACATGGAGGCGACGGTGGCGAAAGCGAGGAACAGGCGCGTGCGGATGCCGAACCGGACATTGGTGGCGGAAGACGTCATGGCAGGCGCTCCGCCGCCAGTTCCGCCAGCCGTTCCATGGCTCGGCTGGCAAGATCAAGGGCCTTTTCATGCCGGTCACGGATGAAAAGGCGCCATTCCTCTTCCAACTGGCGCTGCCGCTCTCCCGTCGGCACGCCACGCGGCATCCGGCGCAGCCCGGCATTGAAATCCGCATCGGAGGAATCGGCCGCCGTGACCGGGACTTCAATAATCGTGGCCCGTGCCTGGCGCAGCAGGTCGCGCGCGGTCTCGTCGGGATAATCACGCAGGATCGCCTCGCCGCGATGGATCAGGCCCCAGATCCGCTTCAGGTCGTCGAGGCGGAAGGTGATCAGCTCGTCGAACAGGATATTGACCAGTTCATAACGCAGCCCCGACAGCTTGGCGTCGAACATGAAGCGGTCGTCCATGTCCCGCTCGGTGATCCTGTACGGATTGGGAAAGGACGGATCATCCTGGACATAAAGCTGCGGCAGGACCGGCAGGCGCATGATCTCGGGCCTCGCCAGCATGGCTTGCCCCTCGTCGGACAGCAGGAAGGCGATGAAGGCTTCCGCGCCCGGACGGTTGGGAGCCTCCTCGACGATGGCCACATTGGCCGGAATGAAGACATTGTCCCGCGGATAGACAAAGGCCAGGCGCTCGGCCTCAGGCCCTTGCGACCGGCTGAGAAAGTCGATCGTGATGCCGATCCCGAAACGCTTGCGGGCCACGCCGTCGGCCACACCATAGCTTCGCGCGGTGACGGTAGCGAGATTGCCCCCGATCTCATTCCAGGTCGCCCAGCCCTTTTCCCAGCCCTGGACCTGAAGCACGGTCTCCACCATCAGATGGGTGGTTCCCGATCGCGAGGGTGCCGAGATCCCCAGATGCCCCCGATAGGCCGGCCGTTTCAGGTCTTCCCAGCCCTGCGGCAGGGGCAAGCGCCGCTCCGCCAGGTAATCCTCGTTCCACAAGATGCCATATCCCGACAGGGCGAAGCCGACATAACGGCCGTCCGGGTCATTCAGCGGGTGATTGCGGACGACTTGCGGGATGTCCTTTCGCGGCGGAGTGACCGGCGCCAAACGGCCATTCGCCTTCAAGACCTCGAAGGCGTCGGAGGCCGATGCCCAGAAGACATCCACCGGGTCGTTCGGACGCTCTAGTATGTGGAAAAGCGCGGTCGTGGTCTTCTTGTTGAGAATCCGGAGGCGGTATTCCGGGTGACGGGCCGCGAAAGCCTCCTGATAAGGTTCGAAGAAGGCGGCAGGAAAGGAGGTCAGGACCGTCACGGTCGTGGGGTCGTCATATTCCGCATATCCCTTTTCCGGCACGAGAGACAGTCCCGCCAGTAGAAGGCAGGCTGTGAAGCACTTCCGCACAAGCCGAAACACTGTGACGCTCCCTGTTCCCGGATGATGATCATCCGTTCTTTGATTTTCTCCCATGATAGCGGAGAGAGCGCGGTCCAGCGCAACAGTGTTCCTGACCTGGCCGCCTGTCCTACTTTTCCAGAAGCACCCGGATCAGCAGAACGGCGAGAAGCAGGAATGCCGCCGACCACAGCAGCGCTGCCGCGAGGAAGACAAGGCTGCCCCAGGAAGGGGCTGTGAGTCGGGCCAGTGCCGAGAGGCTCAGCAGCAGGGCCGCGATCCCGTTCAGGGCGGGGAAAGGGTGGGTCGTGCGACGTCTTTGCAGCAACGTGCGCGGCATCATGATGGCGGCGGCATTCCCCAGGGCGCCGATGGTTATGGCATGCAAGGCTGTCTGCGAGGAAAACAGGCCGGAAAGCGGCAGGAGCAAGCCCAGCCCTAGCCACAGATAGGCCAGCAGCAGAAGGCGCAGATCGAGCACAGCCCGGAACAGACGCCAGGACCGCCACAAGGCCAACCGGTAAAAGACGGCCAGTCCCGCCGCCGCCAAGGCCCAGGGAACCAGCCCATCCATGTCCAGCACCCTGGCCAGGGCGGCCAGTCCGATTCCGGCCATGCCCAGCCATTCCGCCGAAAGATGGCGGTGATGCGCGGCCGCCAGTCCCTGGCTTCGCAGGGCGCTTGCGGCCAGTCCGGCGATCAGCCGCCCGCCCATCACGAACAGCAGGGCCGTTACCGCATCAAGCGCCAGCAACAGGCCATGTCCGGGCCGCAGGTCCGGTAACAGGCCACTCCAGCCCAGGCGCATCAAGATCTCGGCGGTGCAGAACAGGGCCAGGATCGGGGCGAAGAACAGGTTATGACCGGTGCGCACCGCCCGCAGGAAAGGCCATCCGGCCAGCAGGAACAGCAGCAGGGCGAAGCCGACCCCCGCCGCTGCGTCCCCGAGGGGAGACAACAGTCCGGCCCCACCCAGCCGCGCCGACAGCCAGAGAAAGGCCAGGGCCCACACCAGGACGGGCCGCGCCTTGGTCACCAGGAAACCGGCAATGACCGCCGAGGCGAAACCCAGCAGCATCTCGTGCCCGTGGCGCAACGGATCGGGCGACATGGGCAGGGTGATCATTCCCAGCCAGGACAGCAGCCAGAAGGCGGGCGCAACGGCGGCGAACAGCGCCGCCATCGGAAAGAAGAGAGAGGCGGGGGAAATCTGTCCTGTCCGGCGCGGGGCCAGGACGGGCGCCTGCTTCATCGCCTGCCCTTCACCGCCCGGCTGGCCGTCAGGATCAGGAAGAAGAGGATGGCCGCAACATTGCCGCCACCGGCCCAGAACCGCAGCCCGTCCAGCCCCGCCAGATCGGCCCCGATGCGCAGGGCCAGGGTGAAATGCAGCACCGCCAGGGGCAGGTAGAACAGTCGCGTATAGGGCAGGCTCACCCGCAGCACGGCGGGCAGGATCACCGGCGCATGGCCGAAGACCATGGCGAAGACGAAGCCGATGAAGATGGCGTGCAGGATCGCGTCCCAATGGGGGGCGGCTACAGCCAGGAGCCCGGCCACCATCAGCCAACCATAGCCGGACAGCAGCGCCACCGCGACATAGCGTGTCAGCCCCTGTTGGCGGATGGTCTGGCGGGCGATGTCGTTCTGCAGCAACCAGACCGCCAACAACAGCAATCCGCCGCCCAGCACAGGCCACAAAGCGGGACCGGCCAAGGGCGCGGCCAGGACCAGGGCCAAGGGCGGCACCGCCAGCCAGGCACGCCAGCGGCTGGGCTTCAGGAAGCGGGAGAGTTCCAGCCTTTCGCCCGCGATGGTCAGGATCAGGAAGGCTGCCCACCAGGCGATGGCGGCCTCCAGCGGCCCGCCGCCCAGCCACATCAGATTGCCCGCCGCCCAGGCCAGGGCACCGAGGCCCAGGACCACGGTGAACAGGGCCCATTGTCGGCGCAGCACCACCGCCGCCATGACCAGGAAAACCAGGCTGGCCGCGGTGATCAGCAAGGCCCCGGCATCCTCGTTCCCGGCGATCAGGGCCAAGCCGCCCAGCCCGGACAGGGCCGGTGCGGTCCAGGTCCAGGGACGCGCCAGCGCGGTCGCCCGTTCCAGGCAGATGATTGTACCGAAAAAGCCGCCGACCATCAGCGCGCCGTGGAACCATGCCGCCCCGGCGGCGGGTCCGTCCCAGCCGAGGCGGATCAGCCCCGCCGCCATTCCCGCCAGCAGCGACAGGGCGCCCAGCAGGAACAGAGGCAGGCGGTTCCAGGCGACGCGGCGGACGGTGGTCATGGCAGCCATCCCAATGTCCGGCGCGCGGCGTCCGACATGCGCTCGGGCATCCATAGGGGCTCGTCCAGCACCTCGACGGCCACTTCGGCCTTGAATTCGTCGCGCAGCAGCTGCGCCGCCTCGTCGGCGATATAGCCGCTTTGCGGACAGGCCGGTGTGGTCATCACCAGGCCGACATGAAGGCTGCCTTCCGCCGCCTCTACCGAAGCGACGAGGCCGAGATCGACGATATTGACGCCCACATCCGGGTCGTCCACCCGGCGCAGCACATCGAGGATCGCTTCGGGAGTCGGGGTCCTTGTCGTCATCGCATCCTCGTTCAGCCGGAAGAAAAGAAAAAAGGAAGGGAAGGCCGGAGCCTCCCCTTCCCAGGGCAAGGGCGTCTTATTCGGCGGGCATCGCCGTCACCGCCGCCTTGTCCTTGGCCTGACCGGCACGGCCGCCGCGCACCAAGCGATAGGCGAAGAAGGCGATGGCGAAGGCACCGAAGCTGAAGACGATGTCGCCGGGCACCCGCATCCACACCAGGAACCGCATCACCGGCGACTGGATGATCTCGGCCGAGCGAGCATACCACAGGCCTTCGGTGATGCTGGCATAGGCCTGGTAGACACCGGCGGGGAAGAGCGACATGAAGACCATCATCGCCAGGCCGCCATTGAGCATCCAGAACGCCCATTTCAGCAGGTTGTCGTTCCAGGCCAGGCGGTCGCACAGGCCGCGCAGGCAGAACAGCATCAGGCCGATCCCCAGCATCCCGTAGACCCCGAACAGGGCGCTATGGGCATGGTTGGCGGTCAGGTTCAGGCCCTGCACGTAGTAGAGCGAGATCGGCGGGTTGATCAGGAAGCCGAAGACGCCGGCACCCAGCAGGTTCCAGAAGGACACGGCGACGAAGAACAGGATCGGCCAGCGATAGGTCGCGACCCAGGGCGCGGCCTTGCTGTGGCGGTAGGTGGCGAAGGCTTCGACACCGACCAGGGCCAGCGGCACGATCTCCAGCGCCGAGAAGACGGCACCGATGGCGAGCACCGAGTTGGGGGTGCCGGCGAAGTACCAGTGATGGGCCGTGCCCAGCACGCCGCCGAAGAGGAAGACCACGGTGGCGGCCAGCACCGCGACATTGGCGGTCAGGGCACGCACCAGGCCCAAGCGGACGAAGAGCAGGCTGATGACGGCGGTGGCAAAGACCTCGAAGAAGCCTTCGACCCACAGATGGACCACCCACCAGCGCCAGTATTCGACCATGCTGATATGGGTGTGCTTGCCCCACATGAAGCCGGCGGCATAGAACAGGCCGATGGCGATGGTGGACAGGAACATCACCAGCAGGACCGGCTTGCTTTCATCGGGGCGCTTCAGCGACGGCCACAGGGCGCGGCCGACCAGCACCAGCCACAGCATCAGGCCGACGAACAGCAGGATCTGCCAGAAGCGGCCGAGATCGACATATTCCCAGCCCTGATGACCGAACCACCAATTGGTGTTCAGGTCGAACATCTGCTGCACGCCCATCCATTCGCCGGCCATCGAACCGAGGACGACGAAAACCAGGGCACCCCACAAGGCATTGACGCCCAGCTTCTGGAATTTTGGTTCATGGCCGGAAATGGCCGGGGCGATATAAAGGCCCGTGGCAAGCCAGGCGGTGGCGATCCAGAAGACGGCCAGCTGGGTATGCCAGGTCCGCGTCACGGCATAGGGCAGGTAATCGGCCAGCGGAATGCCGTAGAAGTCATGACCCTCGACGGCGTAGTGGGCCGTCACCGCGCCAAGAGTGATCTGCAGCAGGAACAGGCCGATCACCGTCCAGAAATATTTCGCCGTGGCCCGCATGGAGGGCGTGGGCTTCAGCGCCGAAAGGGGATCAGCGGCGGGCGCCTTGCATTCATCCTCGTGCTGGGTCGCCGCATGGTACCAGACCAGGGCTCCGACACCGGCGACCAGCAGGACCACGCTCAGGACCGACCACATGATGTTCGAGGCCGAAGGCACATTGTCGATCAGCGGCTCGTGCGGCCAGTTGTTGGTATAGGTGATGATGTCGTTGGGCCGGTCGGTTCCCGCCGCCCAGGCCGTCCAGAAGAAGAAGGCGGTAATGTCTTCCCGGCGCTTCAGGTCGGGCACGGCATTGTTGGCGATGGCATAGTCGCGGCGCAGCGATTCCAGCGCCGGATCATTGCCGAACAGCGAGATGTAATGATTGGCGACCTCGGCCATGGCGGCGGCACGGTCCCGCGAGACGGTGATGGTGCCGTTGGCGGGATCATAGGTGTTGGTGCGCAGCTCGGCCTTCAGGCGAACCTTGAGCGCCGCCCGGCCTTCCTCGTCCAGACGGTCGTAGGGCAGGCCGTAATGACGCCAGCTCCACATATCGAGCAGCGCCAACGCCTCGCGATGCAGCCAGTCGGCCGACCAGTCGGGGGCGAGATAGGCGCCATGTCCCCAGATCGAGCCGACCTGCATGCCGCCCATGGACTGCCAGGCCAAGCGGCCCTGCTGAATGTTGTCGAGGGTGTAGAGGACCCTGCCGTCTTCGGCGACGATCCGGGCCGGTTCGGGCGGTGCCTCGCGATAAATCTGCTGTCCCATCAGACCCAGGACGGCGAAGGACGCCATCATCACCAGGCCGAGGACGAGCCACAATCTGTTCGTGCTCTTCACGGCAACCTCCTTGCATTCGAGGTGTCCAGAAAAGCACGCCCTTGGCCGAGGCTGGTTGCGCTGGCGCAAATTCGGCGGCGAAGGGCACCGCGAAAGAGGCAAAAAGAAGGCCCGCCGGGGGGCCGGCGGGCCAAGTCGAAGCCAAAACAAGGAGGTGGGGGGAGAAATTAGTGCCGGCTGTTATGGGTCACCTGGGCGTTGGGGTTATCTATCTTGATGATGTCGGGTTGGTCCGGTCCCTCCACGACCAAGGTGCCGACAAGGCCGCGGGCGACGCGGGACAGGGCATGGTCGACCAGGACGTAATCGCCGGGCACGTCCAGTTTCATTTCCACCGCTACCGCGCCGCCGGGTGCCACGGTCACGGTCTGCACATTGGTCAACGGCGGGCTGTCCATCGACCCCAGGTTATAGACCTTGTCGAAGATCTCGCCGATGACATGGAAGCTGGAGGTCTTGTTGGGGCCGCCGACACCGAAATAGATGCGGACGGTCTCGCCGACCTGGGCGCGCAGGGCGTTGTCGCCGGTCAGGGCTTCGGCGGCACCGTTGAAGATGTAGTATTCGGGCTGTTCGTTGAGCAGCTTGTCATAGCTCTCGGTCAGCTCGCCACGGCTGCCATGGGCTTCCTCGGTGTAGATTTCGCCCTGCATCACATAGAATTCACGATCCACCGGCGGCAGTCCGTCTTCGGGTTCGACGAGAATCATGCCATACATGCCGTTGGCGATATGCTGGGCCGCCATGGGCACGGCGCAGTGATAGACATAGAGGCCCGGTGCCAGCGCCTTGAAGGTAAAGGCCTTGGTTTCGCCCGGTGCGGCAACCGTGGCGCTGCCGCCGCCATGCATGCCGGTCACGGCATGGAAGTCGACATTGTGATGAAGGATGCTGTCTTCATGATTCTTCAAAGTCACCTGGACGGTATCACCGACCCTGACGCGCAGCAGGGGGCCGGGAACCTTGGGTTCCTCGCCGGGCGAGGTGAAGGTCCAGTAGCGGTAGGTGGTGCCATCATCCAGCTTGCCCAGGACTTCGACCGTTTCCAGATCGACCTTGACCGTCTGCGGCGCGCGCTGGCTGAGAGGGGCCGGCACTTCGCTGGCAGAGCGGATGACATCGAGGGGAGCATCGCTTGAGAAAGACGGCGCGGTGAAACCGAGCGCCAGGGCCAGGGCCGTCGCGGTCGTCGTCAGGAGAGAGAGGCGAGTATTCATGGCTGTTTGCCTTTCAGACATTCAAGCTGTCGTCCATGGCCAAACCATAGGCCCCTCTTTGGTCGGCATGTTTGTCGAGGAACAAATTCGCCGCCGATACTTAGGCGGAAACTGTTTGCGCGTCGTCTGACGAAAGGAATGCCCCCGATGCCCCATTCTCCCGATCCCGCCGTTCTGCATGGCATGCCGCTGTTCAAGGCATTGGAGCGCGAGGCGCTGGCCGATGTGGTGCGCCATGCCCAGACACGGCTGATCCCCAAGGGCACCCGCATCTTTTCCCAGGGCGACGAAGCCCTGGCCGGGCATGCCCTGATCGACGGTCAGGTCAAGATCGTGCAGACCGGGCCGGACGGCCAACAGGTGGTGCTGCATTTCCTGGGGGCGGGCGAGATGTTCGGCACCCTGGCCATGTTCATGGGCGGCAAATATCCCGCCGAGGCACTGGCGGTCACCGATTGCGTGGAAATCCATTGGTCGGTGCCGACCATGATGGCACTGATGGAAAGGCATCCACGCATCGCGCTCAATGCGCTGAGCATCCTCGGGCGGCGCTTCGGAGAGGTACAGAAGCGCCTGCGCGAGATTTCGACCGAACGCGTGGAACGGCGCATCGCCCACGCCCTGCTGCGCCTGGTCCGCCAAGCCGGGCGGCGCGTGGAGACGGGAGTCGAGATCGACTTCCCCCTGTCGCGCCAGGACCTGGCGGAGATGACGGGAACCACCCTGCACACGGTCAGCCGCACCCTTTCGGCCTGGGAAGGCCAGGGCATCGTCGCCAGCACCCGCCAGCATGTGGTGATCACCGAGCCCCATCGCCTGGTCGCCATCGCCGAGGACCTGCCCGCGCCCAAGCAGAAGGACTAAAAGGGCGCCGGTTTGCGCCGGCGCAAAGAAGCATCCTCCCTCAGGCCCTAGTATGGGAACAAGGACAATGCCCCCATCAGCCCGAGGATGACGCCATGCCCCCCCTTTCCCTGTCCAACCAGGTTCTTTCCCCCGACATGATGGTGGCCGAGGTCCTGGAGACCTGGCCCGATCTGCTGCCTGTCTTCCTGTATCGGCGCATGGCCTGCCCCGGCTGTTCCATGGCGCCTTTCATGACCCTGCACGAAGCCGCACAGTCCCACGGCCTGGACAGCGACGTCCTGATGGAGGAGTTGCGCGAGGCCTTGGACGGCAAGCTGCCCAGCGGCCCCTTCCTGCCGCCCCTGTCCCACGGCCAGCCGTGACCCTAGCGCTCTTGCGGATGGGGGATGGGATAAGGACGGGACGGCGGCAGGCGATGGAACAGCGTGGCGGACAGAACCAGGACCAGCGATCCCAGCAGGACCGCGGCCAGCAACAGCCAATACGGCGCGGTGCTGAGGAACAGCACGACCGCCACGGCCCCCGCCGGGGGATGGGTCACCCGCAGGACGGCCATCAGGAAGATCGCGCCGCCGACGGCCAGACCCAGGGCCCACCATTCCGGCGGCAGGGCCACCCGCAGCAGCAATCCGGCCGCCGCCCCCAGCAGATGTCCGCCGATCACCGCCGTCGGCTGGGCCAGGGGGCTTTCCGGCGCCCCGAAGATCAGCACGCTGGAGGCCGCGAACGGCGCGATCAGGAACAAGGTGTCGCTGAAATGGCCGATGGCGCCGACGATGGCCATGCCCAAAACGCTGCCAAGGCTCGCCTTGAGCCAGCCGTGGCAGGGCAAAGAGGGCTGATGTCTGTGGAAGAAACGGCGCGCCATGGGAAATCCTGATGCTGAAGACGAGTGAATATCGTGATGCAGCGACAAAGGGGCATTTCATCTACAGGAATGGGTGGGGCAGCGTCAATATCCGACCTGCTCTATCGGCATCCGCCTCATGCATCCCTTGGAAATGATAGGAATACATACGGTATGGGTGGCTGGGAAAACGGCACGATCCTTTCCTTTCCCGCACCCTTCCCATGCGCTCCCGCCCTCTGGGAAGCCGGGCCATACCTCCCAAAAACACCTGACATTGCCGCACGGGCATGCTATCCAATTAAGGTATTTAAAATACATCTTTAGGAACGAAGTCCATGCTGTCTCCGCATCACAGAACGATCGTCAAATCCACCGCACCCGTCCTGGCCGAGCATGGTCTTGCCATCACCCGTCACTTCTACCAGCGCCTGTTCCGCAAGCATCCCGAGTTGAAGAACATCTTCAACCAGGCCCACCAAGTCGTCGGGGACCAGCCGCGGGCGCTGGCCGATGCCGTCCATGCCTATGCCGCCAATATCGACCAGCCCCATGTCCTGTCCGCCGCCATCCGCCGGATCACCCACAAGCATGCCAGCCTGAACATCCAGCCCGCGCAATATGACATCGTCGGCGAGAACCTGCTGGCCGCCATCCGGGAAGTCCTGGGCGATGCGGTGACGGACGAGGTGATCGCCGCCTGGACGGCGGCCTATGACCAGCTTGCCGCCATCCTGATGGCGGCGGAGTCGGAGCTCCACCGCAAGGCAGCCGAGGGCCTGGGCGGCCGGCAGGACTGGCGCAGCTTCACCATCCGGCGCATCCGGCCCGAAAGCTGCGAGATCACGTCCTTCTATCTGGTGCCCGCCGACGGCGGACCGGTCCCCGCCTTCAAACCGGGACAATATGTCAGTGTGCGCGTCTTCGTGCCGTCGCTGGGCCTGATCCAGCCCCGGCAATATTCTCTCTCCGACGCCCCGAACGGCCGTTATCTGCGCATCTCGGTGAAACGCGAGGGCAGGAGAGGATCCCACATCCCGGTGGGCATGGTCTCGACCCTACTGCACGACGATTTCGACGAAGGCGACGAAATCGAACTGAGCCCGCCCTTCGGCGACTTCACCCTGCACGAGGACCGCGACACGCCGGTGATCCTGATCAGCGGCGGCGTCGGCATCACCCCCATGATCAGCATGCTCAACGCCCTGACCGGCAGCGGGTCCCGGCGCGAAGTGGTCTTCGTCCACGGTGCCCGCGACAGCAGCGTCCAGGCGATGCGGCAGCGGGTCCGCCAGGCGGCCCGGGATCATGCCAACGTCACCGCCCTTCTCTTCCTGGAAAAGATCGCCGAGGGCGACCGGGCGGGAGAGGAATACGACGTCATCGGACAGGTCGACCTGGAGGCGGTGAAGGACCACGTCCTGCGCCCGCAGGCCGATTACTATCTCTGCGGCCCCCTGCCCTTCCTCCGCCTGCAGCGGGACCAACTGCTGGCCATGGGCGTCGGGGCGGACCGCATCCATTACGAAGTTTTCGGCTCCGACATCCTTGGCACGCCCAAGGCGGCGTGAGCGGAAACGGACCGGAAACCAGCTTCATCCATCCTCCATCCAGACGCAGGAGGTATGCCATGCCCATCACCATTCCCCTGACGGAACCGACCGCCCAACCCTGGCAAGGCCATGTCATGCTGGCCTCGGGCCATCGCCCCTTCTTCCTGTTCTCGGCCCTGTGGGCGGCGGGCGGGCTGGCGTTGTGGCTGGCGGCATGGCAGGGATTGCTGCCGCTCGACGCGCTCTGGCACGGCCATGAGATGCTGTTCGGCTTCGCAGGTGCCGCGATTGCCGGTTTCCTGATGGCGGCGGTGCCGAAATGGACCAACCGCCCCTCGATCCAGGGAATGCCGCTTCTCGGCCTGATCCTGCTATTCCTCGCCGGACGCCTCGGCATGATGGCCGGAGGCGCCTGGGCATGGCTGGATTTGTTGTTCCTGCCCGCCCTGGCGGCCTTCATCGCGCGCGACATCTGGATCGCCCGCAACCGGCGCAACTATCAGGTCCCCGCCATGCTGTTGGGCCTGGCTGGGCTGAATGCCTGGTTCCATTTCGGCGATCCGGTCACCGCCCTGCATGTCATGGCCTATCTGATCACGGCGATGATCGTCCTGATCGGCGGACGCATCGTCCCGGCCTTCACCCAGAATGCCCTGCGCATGGCGACGGGAGACCACCGCCTGACCTGCCACACCCCGGCTTGGCTGGACCGCCTGGCCGTGCCTTCGGTGATGCTGGTGGTCGTCACCGAGATCCTGCTGCCGGGTTCCTTGTGGAGCGGGCTTGCCGCCCTCTTCGCCGCCATCCTTCTACTCATCCGCATGAAGGGCTGGCAGAGCCGCCGCGTGCTGGGCATGCCGCTCGTTTGGATCCTGCATGTCGGCTATCTTTGGGTGCCGCTGGGCTATCTGCTGAAAGCCGCCGCCGACCTGGCCGGGATGGTGCCGCCGAGTGCCGCGCTGCATGCCCTGACGACGGGCGCCATCGGCGTCATGATTCTGGCGGTGGCCTCGCGCGCCGCCCTGGGACATTCCGGGCGGCCGCTGAGGCCGTCGCCCGCGACGGTCCTCGCCTACGGACTGGTCATCCTCGCCGCCCTGCTGCGGGTCTCCCTGCCCCTGGAATATGCCATCCTGCCGGCAGGCATCCTGTGGACGGCGGGATGGGCGCTGTTCGCCGTGGTCTATTGGCCGATCCTGGTCAAGCCCCGCATCGACGGTCTGCCCGGCTGAGTTTTTCCAAGCAGAGGGCAGATATGGAATTTCAAAGCATGATGCAGATTTGCTGCGTCATGCTTTAAGATCGGCGGACCATGCCTTTGCGACTTCCTCCTTTGTCCGCCCTGCGCCTCTTCGAGGCCGCGGGGCGGCATCTCAGTTTCAAACGCGCCGCCGAGGAGTTGAACATCACCCCCAGCGCCGTCAGCCACGGCATCGTCGCTTTGGAACAGAGCCTGGGGGTCACCTTGTTCCTGCGCGAACCCCGCAAGCTGTCGCTCACGCCCGAAGGGGCCGATTATCTGGCCTACGTCTCCGAGGCCATGGCGTTGATCGCCGTCGGCACGGAACGCCTGCCCAGCCGCCACAACAAGCGCGCCATCGCCATAAGCTGCGCGCCCACCCTCGCCTCGCGCTGGCTGCTGCCCCTCCTGCCCGTTTTCCATGAGCAATGGCCGACGGTCTCGGTCCTGGTCAACACCTCGCAGCGGCTGGTGGGATTTCCCACCGACGGCTTCGACTTCGCCATCCGCCGCAGCCAGGCGGCCTCCGCCGGTGCCTCCTGGGACCGATTGTTCGGCGAGCATCTGATCCCCGTTTGCACTCCCCTCTACCGCGATTCGCTGCGGGGGGAGGATGGGTTGGTGGACCTGCGCAAGGCGACTCTCATTCATGTGTCCACCGTCGACGAGGATTGGCCGGGCTGGCTGGAACATACCGGCCTGACGGGTCCCGAAGCCTCGGGGAAGCTCACCTTCGACACGCTTCAGATGGCCTGCGAGGCGGCCATGGCCGGATTGGGCATCGCCCTGGGGCATAGACCGCTGGTGGACCAGGAACTGGCCGCAAGCGCCCTGGTGGAAGCCCGCCCGGAAGGGATGAGGGCGAAGGCGGCCTATTGGCTGGCCAGTTCGGAAGGGGCCGAACGGCGTCCGGAACTGCGCGCCTTCAAGCGCCTTCTCCTTGACGCCGCCCGCACCTTCGACGAGTCGCTCCCGCCGCAGTGAGATGAGTATAGCTCATCCATCGTGACATGCTTCTCCTTTGCCGCCGTCTTCGCCCCGGCCTAGCCTGAGGGCCGCATAATCCTGGCAAGGGAGAGACAGCATGACGCGCATGGCCGGTTCCGTGATCGGCGTGACCCTGGCGGCGGCCCTGATCATGAGCGCCGCCATGGGGATCCGCCAGACCTTCGGCTTGTTCCTCGAACCCTTCTCCTTCGAACGCGGTTTGCCGGTGACCCTGATCGCCCTGGCGATCGCCCTGCACAACCTCGCCTGGGGCTTCGCCCAGCCCTTCGCCGGGGCGGCGGCGGACCGCTGGGGCGCCGCGCCCGTGGTCGGCTTCGGCGCCTTCGTCCTCGCCCTGGGGCTGGCCATCTCGGCCCTGCTGCCCAGCGGGGCCATGCTGCTGATCGGCATGGGCTTGTTCGTCGGCATCGGCATCAGCTGCACCAGTTTCGGGGTGGTCCTGACCGCCGTCGGCCGCGCCGCCTCCGCCGAGAAGCGCAGCACGGCCATGGGCATCGCCAGTGCCGGGGGCTCGCTGGGACAGGTCGTGATGGTGCCCTTCGCCCAGTCCATCACCGTCGGCTGGGGCATGACCGCCGCCTTGGTCGCCCTGGCCGCCGTGATGCTGCTGGCCGCCCCGCTTGGCCTTCTTCTCGACCGCCGCTCGGACGCCGGTGCCCCGCCACAGCCGGTAGCTCCGCTGTCGATCCGCGAGGCGCTGGGCGAGGCCGGGCGCCACCAGGGCTACCGGCTGCTGACCCTGGGCTTCTTCACCTGCGGCTTCCAGCTCGCCTTCATCGCGACGCATCTGCCGGCCTATCTGACACTGTGCCATATGCCGCCCGCCCTCGGCGCGACGGCGCTGGCCCTGATCGGCCTGTTCAACATGATCGGCAGTTGGGCCTGCGGATGGATGGGCGGCAGGCTGCCGCAGCAACATGTCCTGGGCTGCCTCTACCTGATCCGGGGTCTGTCCATCGCCGCCTTCTTCCTGCTGCCCAAGAGCGAAGCCTCGGTCGTGCTGTTCGCCGCCATCATGGGACTGACCTGGCTGGGCACGGTGCCGCTGACCAGCGGACTGATCGCCAAGCTGTTCGGCCTGCAGCATCTGGGCACGCTGTTCGGCATCTGCTTCCTCAGCCATCAGGTCGGCTCGTTCCTCGGCGCCTGGGCGGGCGGTTTCGTCCTCGACGTCACCGGCTCCTATTCCATCCTGTGGATCACCACCGCCCTGGCCGGGCTGGTCGCCGCGGCCCTCCATTTTCCCATCAAGGACCGGACGGCCGCTGCGCCTGCCGCGGCCTGATCCTTAAAGAATTCGGCCGTCGCATGCGAATGCGACGGCCGTGTCTTTCAGGCGGCCAGACTGGACTGGCGGCTGGACTGCCAGATGTCGATGAGCTGCCGGTAACGCGCGGCCATGCGGGCCTTGGCCTCGGCATCGTCGATCCGACCCGCGAACCAGTCGCGGGCGGCATCGCCAAAGATGGTCCGCCCCACCGCGAAGCCCTTGCAGATCGGCTGCCGGGCGGCACGTTGCAGGCTGAGGGTCATCTCGTCGAGCCCGGCATCCAGACCGAGGAGCAGCACGCCCCGGCAATAGGGATCGTTGGCGGCGATGACGGCGGCAATCGCGGCCCATCCCGCTTCCGTCTGGTCGGGCAGCTTCCACCAATCGGGCTTCAGCCCGGCGGCATAAAGCTGCTCGAGCGCGCGCGCCATGCTGTTCTCGGCGGCCCCTGCCCCGATGATGACTTCCAGCAGCAATTCATGCCGGGTGCCGCGCGCCGAGGCGGCAAGGCGTTGCAGGCTGGCGATCTGCTGGTCGCGCAAGGGCTGCGGGTCCTCGGGGTTATAGAAGACCAGGCATTTCACCACATGATCGTCGGGCCATTCGTGCAGGGCGACGCCCAGGCTGTGGCCGACCTCGAAAGCCAGCGGCTTCGAGCCGGGCAGTTCCACCGGGCGGCCGACCCACAATTGCGCCCGCGAGGCCTCGAATAGCGCGGCTTCGCCATAGCGGCCATCAAGCAGCATGCCCTTGGACAGGCTGCCCGCCGGAGTCTCCTTCGTCACCTCCAGGGCCAGCTTCTTGAAGTCCGGGATGCGGCTATGCGGAGCACCGGCTTCATCGGCGATCTGCTCCAGCTGGACCCGGTGATCGATCGCCAGGGCGCAGATGTCCTTCCAGACATAGCGGCGGGTGGAAGCCCAATGGACATGCTCCATCCACTCGTCTTCCCGCACGCGCGGATTGACCACGCCGCGTTCCAGGAAGACCTGAAGCTCTTCCCAGGTGGGATAGGACGGCGCGCAGCCGTGGCGCGAGACGGCCAGGGCGCCGCAGGCATTGGCAATGCGGCAGCATTCCTCCAGCGGCAGGTCGCGCAGATAACCGCGCAGGAATCCGGCCATGAACCCATCCCCGGCGCCGAGCACGTTGAAGACCTCGACCGGGAAACCTTCCGAGGAAATCCCCTCGTCCAGCGAGTTCGGGATCGCGCCCGGGAACATGACGCAGCCCTTGGGGCCCTGCTTGAGCACGATCAGCGCCTTGCTGACGGCCCGGATGGCGCGCAGCGCCGCCAGTGTGTCGGTGGTGCCGCCGGCGATATGCACTTCCTCGTCAGTGCCGACCACCACGTCGCAATCGGGCAGGATGGATTGCAGATGGGCGGTGATGGCGTCGTTCTGGACGAAACGGTTCTGGCCTGCCCCCATGCCGAGCAGCCCCCACAGGCTGGGACGGTAGTCGATGTCCAGGATCACCTTGCGCCCGGCCTGCTTGGCGATGCGCATGGCCTTGCGGCTGGCGGCCGCCAGATGCGGCTTCGAGAAATGGGTGCCGGTGACGACCACCGCCTTGGCCGAGGCGATGAAGGCCTCGTCGATATCGGCCTCTTCCAGCGCGGCATCGGCGCAATCAGTGCGCACGAAAAGCAGCGGAAAGGTATCCCGGTCCTCGATCCCCAGGATGGCCAGGGCCGTCAGACGCTGCGGGTCGGTCTTGAGATGGCTGGTATCGACCCCTTCCCGATCCAGCGTCTCGCGCACGAAGCGCCCGAAATGCTCGTCCCCCACGCGGCTGATCAAGGCGCTCTTCAGCCCCAGGCGCGCGGCGCCGCTGGCGATATTGGTCGGGCAGCCGCCGATATATTTCGAGAAGCTGCGGGCGTCCTCGAGACGGCTTCCAACCTGGTCGGCATAAAGATCGACGCAGCATCGGCCAATGGTGATGACGTCGAGGTCGGTGGGCTGGGACATTATGACGTTTCCTGATGTTGTTAGGACTTGCCCGCGTCAATCCTCGGAGGTCTCGCACCGTTGGCCGGTGCGGATGGCAAGGATGAGGGCCAACGACATGGTTGCATTGAGGGAACGGAAGCTGGTCACGCTGGCTTCCGCCACTTCGAAACAGATATCCACGGCGGCGAAGGGATGGCGCGCCGAATCGGTGATGGTGATGACCGAGGCGCCGATGGCGCGGGCCTTCTCGACGACGGCCAGGGTTTCCTTGGCATAAGGCCTGAACGAGAAGGCGACCAGGCAGTCCTGCGGCCCGATCAAGGCCGTCTGCTCGTTCAGCGTGCCGCCCACCCCGTCGAGAAGATGCGTCGGCACTTCCAGGCGGTTGAGGTTGTAGGACAGGTAGAAAGCGGCCGGAAAGGTCCGGCGGTTGGCCACCACATGGATCATGCGGCTGCTCGCCATGATCTCGGCGGCCCGTTCGATATGCTCGGCCGGCGTTTCCTCCTGCAGATGACGCAGGGCCTCGATGGCGCCTTCGGTGAAGCGCGCCATCAGGGAAAGCGGCTGGGCCGAGGCCTCATCGCTCTTGAGGTGGCGGATGCGGTCGCGATAGCTCGGCGCCAAGCCGGACAGGCGTTCCTGGAACACCGCCTGCAATTCGCTGAAGCCGCTATAGCCCAGCGCCTTGGCGAAGCGGATCAGGGCCGAGGGGGCGACCTCGATTTCCGCGCCGATCTCGGCCACGGTCTTGAAGGCCATGGCATTGGGATTGGACAGGGCGAAATCCGCGATCTGCTTCAGCCGCTTGCTCAATCCGTCATATTGCGCGCCGATCACCTGCTTCAGCGCCTCGAAATTACCGGGCGCCGCGCCGGGGTGTTCGCAGGTTTCGTTCTCTTCGGCCACCTTCAATCCCTTTTGTTCCTGTCCCCTCTTGCCGGGGAGCGATGCCACTTTAGAAGAAAAATTTCATTCTTGAAGCAAATTGGATTGTATGTTCCAATTTCATCGCCATCAAGGCCAAACGTAAAAAACTGGGATGGGAAACGACCATGCGAGCATGCGTCATTCACGCAGCCAAGGATCTGCGCGTCGAGGATCGGCCCGAGACGGATCTGGAACCGGAACAGGTGCGCCTTTCCTTCGGATATGGCGGGATTTGCGGCTCTGACCTGCATTATGTCGCCGAAGGACGGGTCGGGGATTCCATCGTACGGGACCCGATGGTCCTGGGCCATGAATTCTCGGGACGCGTGCTGGAAGTGGGCTCGGCCGTCACCGACCTGCAGCCGGGCGAGCAGGTGGTGGTCAATCCCTCGCTCCATTGTGGCGAATGCCGCTATTGCCGGTCCGGCCGCACCAATCTGTGCCAGAACATGCGCTATCTCGGCAGCGCCGCCAAGCGCCCGCACCAGAATGGCGGCTTCGTCGAACGGCCGGTGGTCCATCGCCGCCAATGCGTCAAGATTCCCGCCCAGGCCGACCTGCGCCTCGCCGCCCTGGCCGAGCCTTATGCCATCGCCCTGCATGCCGTGCGCCGGGGCGGCGACCTGACCGGCCGCAAGGTGCTGGTCACCGGCGCCGGCACCATCGGCACGCTGATCGCCATCGCCGCCCGCCGCGCCGGCGCGGCCGAGATCGTGGTGACCGACATCACCGACGCGCCGCTGCGCCGCGTCCGCGAAATGGTCGCCGATCAGGTGATCAATGTCGCCACCGAGGCCGAGGCCGTGGCGGCGCTGACCGACGCCAAGGACATTGATGTCGCCATCGAGGCCTCGGGTGCTTCCGCAGGCCTGGAGATGGCCGTCCAGGCGGCTGCCCCCGGCGGACGCATCGTCCAGGTCGGCTTCCTGCCGCCCAGTGGCCGCCTGTCCATCAACGGCCTGCTGACCAAGGAACTGGACCTGGTCGGGGCCTATCGCTTCGAAGACGAATTCAACGATGCCGTCGCCGAGATCGTCGAAGGCAAGGTGGACCTGAGCTGGGTGGTCACGGGCGATTATCCCGTGGACCGGCTCGACGAGGCTTTCGAGGTGGCGGCCGACCGGAACCGCAGCCTCAAAGTCCTGATCCATTTCTAGGACAACGGAGGAACCGCATCATGACGGCGACCTTCGGACGTCTCGACCTCGGCTATGATGTCGGCGCCATCTGCTCGGGAATCCTGCATCTCGGGACGGGCGCCTTCCATCGCGGACATCAGGCCGTTTACGCCGACGATCTCTTGCGCAGCGGCGAAACCGCCTGGGGCATTACCGGGCTGAACGTTCTTCCCCCCGACCTGACCGGCGCCCATGCAGCGCAGAAGGGCAGCTATGCCGTGCTGGCGCGGGACGGCCAGGGCGCCGAAGCGCGCGCGGTGTCCAGCCTGCGCGCGGTCCATTACCGGCAGGACCCGAATTCCGGCAACGGTCTCGACCTGCTGGCGGACCCGGCCATGGCGCTGGTGACGCTGACCATCACCGAAAAGGGCTATTGCCATGTCCCCGGCACCACGCGCCTGGACATGAATTCGGCCATTGCGGCGGATGTCGCGAAGGGCGGCGGTGCCTGCACCGCCATCGGCTATCTGGTCGAAGCCCTGCGCCGCCGCCGTGCCGCCGGCCTGCCGGGCCTGACCGTCGCCAGCTGCGACAACATCCCGGCCAACGGACGCCTGCTGCGCGGCGTGGTGCTGGACTATGCCCGGCGAATCGACACCGGCCTGGCCGACTGGATCAAGGATTCCGTCACCTTCCCCTGTTCCATGGTTGATCGCATCGTCCCGGCCATGAACGACGAGGCCCGCGCCCTGCTTGCCGAAGCCGCCGGATGCTTCGATGCCCTGGGCGTGGTGACCGAGCCGTTCCGCCAATGGGTGATCGAGGATGCCTTCACCGGCCCCCGCCCGCCGCTGGAACGGGTCGGCGTGCAGGTCACGGACGACGTGGAAGCCTTCGAGCTGATGAAGCACCGCATCCTCAACGGCGTGCAGACGGCGCTCGCCCATGTCGGCTGGCTGTCCGGTTTCCGCACCAGCGCGGAAGCCTCCGCCGATCCGGTGCTGTCGGAATACGCGCTGCGCTTCATGCAGGCCCAGGCCAAGACCCTGCGCTGTCCGCCGGGCGAGGACCTGGAGTCCTATATCGCCGTGTCGCTGCAACGTCTGCGCAACCCGACCATCCATCATCCCCTGGAACAGATCGGCACGGATTCCTCCTTCAAGGTGCGGCAGCGCCTGTCCGATTCCACGGCCGATCTGCTGCGGACGGGAGAAGCGGTCGAGCTGCATGCCCTGACCCTGGCGGCCTGGATGCAATATGTCGGCGGCGTCGCCCGCGACGGCAGCCCCGTTCCGGTCCATGACCCGCTGGCTTCCGTCTGTGCGCAGATCCGCGCGACCCATGCCGACCGACCGCAGGCGCAGGTCGAAGGCTTCCTGGCCCTGGACGTCTTCCCCGAGGAATTGCGCGAGAACGGCGCCTTCCGGTCTTTGACGGCGGAAATACTGGCGGCCCTGCAGAAGCAGACGCCGCGCGACCTGCTCGCGGGCCTGCTCGCGGCGGAAAGCCGGATGGCGGGAGGTGTTCATGGGTGAAGGCGCGCAGAACCCGGCCCGCCTCGAAGCGGGCCTCGAGGACAAGAAGAAGACGTCGATGACGGAATGGATCCGCAGCCGGACCATCGAGGAATGGCTGGGCGCTTTGCTGATGACCGTCGTGGTGGCGCTGCTGGGCTGGCAGGTGGGATTGCGCTTCATCATGAACCAGTCCCTGAGCTGGCTCGAGGAAGTGGCGCGCTTCGCCTTCGTCTGGGCGGTCTATTTCGGCTTCATCATCGCCGCCGAAAAGGACCGCCATATCCGGGTGTCGCTGCATATCGGCCTGATGCCGCCCTTCTGGCAGAAGGTCATGCTGACCCTCGCCGACCTGGTATGGCTGGTCTTCAACGGCGTGGTCGTCTGGTACGGCGCGGAATTCGTCGCCTCGATGTTCGACTTCCCCTTCATCTCGCAGACCACGGGCATCAACCTCGCCTGGGTCCAGATGATCGTCCCCCTTGGTTTCGCCCTGATGTCGGTTCGCATCATCCAGTGCATGTGGCGCCGCTGGCGGGCCCCTGACGATGCCGTCGACGTCGCCGACGGCCGCCTGAACGATTGAGGGCAGCATCATGAACGTGACACTTCTTCTCGCCCTGTCGTTCACCGGCTTCCTGCTGCTGGGCACGCCCGTGGCCATCGCCATCGGCATGGCCGCCGTCATCGGCATGATGGCCTCCGGCCTGCCCATGTCCTATCTGGCGCAGACCGCCTATACCGCCGTCAACGAATTCACCATCATCGCCGTGCCCATGTTCATCCTGGCCGGCGCCTTGATGGAAAAAGGCGGCCTGACCGCCCGCCTGATCAACTTCTCGCGCGTCCTGGTCGGACCGGCACCGGGCGGGCTGGCGACGGTGACCATCGTCGCCTGCACCCTGTTCGCCGCCATCTCCGGATCGGGCCCGGCGACCACCGCCGCCATCGGGTCGATCATGATCCCGGCCATGATGAAGGAGCGCTACAACAAGGGCTTCTCCTGCGCCATCACCTCCAGCGCAGGCGGCATCGGTGTGGTGATTCCGCCCTCGATCCCCATGATCATCTACGGCATCACCTCGGAAACCTCGATCACCGCTCTGTTCCTGGCTGGCGTGGTGCCCGGCATCCTGCTGGCCCTGGCCCTTTATGTCACCGTCGCCATCATCAGCCGCCGCAAGGGCTATCGCGCCCTGGACGCCGAACCGCGCAGCCTGCGCCTCATCCTGCAAAAGGCGCGGGAAGCCATCTGGGCGCTGCTGGCCCCGGTCATCATCCTGGGCGGCATCTATCTCGGCATCTTCACGGTGACCGAGGCCTCGGTGGTGGCCGTCTTCTATGCACTGTTCGTCGGCATCTTCATCTATCGCTCGATCAGCCTCGACGGCCTGATCGACAGCATGATCTATTCCGTGCGCATCACCGGCACGGTCATGCTGGTGCTGGTCACCGGGCGCATCATCGGCCGCCTGCTGTCCATGTTCCAGGTGCCCCAGCAGGTGTCGGGCTTCCTGATCGGCGCGGTCGGCGATCCGACGCTGCTGATCCTGCTGATCGTGCTGATGCTGATCTTCATCGGCATGTGGATGGAGACGCTGACGCAGATCATCATCCTGACGCCCCTGCTTCTGCCGGTGGCGACCAGCGTCGGTCTCGATCCCATCCAGTTCGGCATCATGTTCACCATCGCCTGCGAGATCGGCTATTCGACGCCGCCTCTGGGGGTGAACCTCTTCGTCGCCAGCGAGATCGGCGATTCCACGGTGGAAGAGGTCAGCAAGGCATCCATTCCCTTCATCATCGCGGAAACGGTGGTGCTGCTGCTGGTCGCCTTCATCCCGGATCTGACCCTGGCCCTGCCGCGAATGCTCGGCTACGGCGTCTGACCCTGCGAACCGAAAAGAAAAACTGAGTGAGGAGATAAAGGATGTTCAAGAAAGCCATGATCGGGGCGGTGGCAGCCGCCGCGATATTCTCGACCACGGCCGCCTGGGCCGCCGAATACACGCTGCGCCTGTCCCACGGCGACAACGAGGCCAACCCCACCCACAAGGGCGCGGTCAAGTTCCAGGAACTGGTCAACGAATACACCAACGGCCGGGTCCAGGTGCAGATCTACCCGGCCAACCAGCTGGGCAGCGAAGAGGAAGTCGCCCAGTCGGTGCGCATGGGCAGCATCGAGACGGAAATCCTCTATACCGGCAATCTGGTGCCGCTCGCCCCGTCGGCCGGCGTGATGATGCTGCCCTATGCCTTCACCACCAGCCAGCAGGCCTGGGCGGCCATGGACGCCTTGCAGGAACCGCTGAACGAGCGCCTGGTGAAGGAAGCGGGCGTGCGCGTGCTGGGCTATTTCGAGAAGGGTTTCCGGGTGCTGACCACCTCGCGCAAGCCGGTGGAAACGCTTGAAGACCTGAAGGGCCTGAAGATCCGCGTCTCGCCCAACAAGATCGCCATCGACACCTTCAAGGCCTGGGGCATCGATCCCATTCCGATGGCCTGGAGCGAAGTCTTCCCGGCCCTGCAGCAGCGCGTCATCGACGGCCAGGAAAACCCCTACACCACCTCCATCTCGTCGAAATTCTACGAGGTGCAGAACTACATCACCGAAATCCATTACATGATCTGGTCCGGCCCGCTGATCATCAGCGAGCGCGTCTATCAGCGTCTTCCGGCCGATATCCAGGAAGCCCTGAACCGTGCGGGCCGCGAAGCTGCCGACTATCAGCGCCAGGTGGCATATGAGGAAACCGAAGCCGCCAAGAAGGAACTGGTCGAACGCGGCATGACCCTGGTCGGCCCGCCGAAGGACGAAGAGAAGTGGCAGGAAGCCGCCCGTGCCCTGTGGCCGAGCTTCTACGACTCGATCGGCGGCCGCGAATGGGCCGAGCAGGCCCAGAAGATCATGGAAGAAGCCATCCAGAGCGGTGGCTGACCGGACTTCGAGGGCGGGCGGCCCCAACGCCGCCCGCCTTCATCCGGTGGTGGACAATCAGGAGAGCAAAGCGAAATGAGCGAGATTTCCCACATCATCCCCGGCTGGGTGATGGAGGGCACGGCCGAGGCCACGCCCGTTTATAATCCGGCAACCGGCGAGCAGACCGGGCGGCTTGTTGCCGGCGGAGAAGCCGAGGTGCAGGCCGCCGTCGCCGCCGCCCTCGACGCTTTTCCCGCCTGGTCCGCCACGCCGCCCATGAAGCGGGCGCGCATCATGTTCCGCTACAAGCAATTGCTGGAAGAGAATGCCGACCGTATCGCCCGGGTGATCTCGGCCGAGCACGGCAAGACCCATCCCGATGCCCTGGGCGAGGTTCAGCGCGGCCTGGAAGTGGTCGAGTTCGCCTGCGGCATCCCCCATTTGCTGAAGGGCGAGTATTCCCGCGATGTCGGCCCCGCCATCGATACCTTCGCCGGGCGCGAGGCGCTGGGCGTGGTGGCCGGAATCACCCCCTTCAACTTCCCGGTCATGGTGCCGCTGTGGATGTTCCCCATGGCCCTGGCCTGCGGCAATTGCTTCATCCTGAAGCCCTCCGAGCGCGACCCTTCCGCCTCGAACTTGATCGTGCAACTGGCTCATGAAGCCGGTGTGCCGGAAGGCGCGCTGACCGTGGTCCATGGCGGCAAGACCGTGGTCGATGCGCTGCTCGCCCATCCCGACATCGCCGCGATCTCCTTCGTCGGCTCGACGCCGATCGCGCAATACGTCTATGCCACCGGTGCCGCGCATGGCAAGCGCGTGCAGGCCCTGGGGGGCGCCAAGAACCACATGGTGATCCTGCCCGACGCCGATCTCGACCAGGCCGCCGACGCCCTGATGGGCGCGGGCTACGGCTCGGCTGGCGAGCGCTGCATGGCCGTCTCCGTCGCGGTTCCGGTCGGCGAGGAAACCGCCGACAAGCTGGTCGAGAAGCTGGCCCCGCGCGTCCGCGCCTTGAAGATCGGCCCCTCCACCGATCCCGATGCCGAAATGGGCCCGCTGATCACCCGGCAGCATCTGGAAAAGGTCACCGACTATATCGAGGCCGGCCTGCGTGAAAAGGCCGAACTGGTCGTCGATGGACGCGGCTTCTCGTTGCAGGGCTACGAGAACGGCTTCTTCCTGGGCGGCACGCTGTTCGACCGCGTCTCGCCGGACATGACCATCTACAAGGAAGAGATCTTCGGCCCGGTGCTGAGCGTCGTCCGCGCCGCTTCTTACGAGGAAGCCGTCACACTCATCAACAGGAATCCGTTCGGCAACGGCACCGCCCTCTTCACCCGCGACGGCGACGCCGCCCGCGATTTCGTCAGCCGCATCAAGATCGGCATGGTCGGCGTGAACGTGCCGATCCCGGTGCCCGTGGCCTTTCACAGCTTCGGCGGCTGGAAGAATTCCGCCTTCGGTAGCCACGGCATTTATGGGCCTGAAGGGGTGCATTTCTACACCCGCCTGAAGACCGTCACCTCCCGCTGGCCCACCGGCATCCGCGCCGGGGCGGCCTTCAACTTCCCCACCATGTAACGGCCGGGGGGACGGGAGCGGGTATCCCCTGCTCCCGTCCCTCCTTCTTCAGACCTGCGGCTCGGCGACGATGATCTGGACGCCCGCCCGTTCCAGCGCCAGGCGCAGCTCGGCGGGCGGTTCCTGGTCGGTGATCAGGCCGGCCAGGGCGGAAAGCGGGCCGACCGATTCCAGCAGGCGCGCGCCGAATTTGCTGTGATCGACCAGGGCATAGGTCTCGCCCGCCCGCTCGATCATCGCCCGTTTGATCGAGACGGCATTGCGGTTGACGTCGCTCAGGCCGTCGCTGGAAATGCCGCTGGCCCCGATGAAGGCCTTGTTGGCATGGAACTGGCGCAGATATTCCGCGCTGTCGACGCCATAGACGCCGCCTTCGCGCGGGTCGAATTCCCCCGGACACATGACCACCCGCGCATCGCCGCTGGAGACGTCGCTGGCCACCGGATAGCTGTTGGTCACGACCGTCAGGTCCTCGCCGATCGCCGCCAGGTGGCGCGCCAGATGGCCGGTGGTCGAGCCGGTATCGATCATCAGCACCTCGCCCGGCATGACCAGAGCCGCCGCCGCCGCGCCGATGCGCGAGCGTTCCTCGGTCAGTTCCCGTCCGCGCTCGCGGGCCGGCGGCTGCACGCCCATCGGCCGGGCCGAGGCACCGCCATATTCCCGCGCCACCAAGCCCTGCTTGCTCAGCGCGTCGAGGTCGCGGCGGATGGTTTCCGTGGTCACGCCGAACTTCTCGGCCAAGGCCGAAATGCGCACCAGGGGCGAGGCGCGCAATTCGCTCATGATCAGCGAGCGCCGCTCTTCCTTACGAAGCTTCTGCAGCATCCTTCCCCCTCTGCCCGCCACCGGCCTCGATCAGGCAGGCAGCCAGTTCGCTGAAGCCTTCACCACCGCAGGATCTGGTCAGCCATTGCGGCTGGTGTTGCACCCGGTCGGCGAAGGCCATGAAGTTGGCAACTGCCACACTATGCCGGAAAAAGGCGAACATCGGTTCGTCATTGGGGGAATCCCCCGAAAAGACGACGCTGCGATTGCCTTCGGGCGTGTCGATGTCGATGCCGAACTGCTCGGCCATGATGCGGCGCGCCATGCTCAGCTTGTCATAGCTGCCGAACCAGCCATTGACGTGGATGGACGACACCTTGGCCTGTGCCCCTTCTTCTTCGAAGATGCGCACGATACGCTCTATGTCCTCGCGCGGCAATGGCTGCACGTCCTCGGCGAAATCAACCGCAAGATCGGCCTCGCGATAGGGCTGGTCGACGGAGATCCTGCATCCCGGGATCTCGGCTAGGACGCGGCCTTCGATGCGTTTCAGGCCGTGCTTGTCGGCCCTGCGCGTTTCCTCGTCACGGGTATAGACCCGCAGCATCCGGCGCTGTTCCTTGAGATAACGGAAATAGAAAGCGCCATTCTCGCCGACCACGCCATCGACCGGCCAAAGCCGGGCGATCAGGTCGCACCACCCCGCCGGACGACCGGTCACGGGGATGACCAGGTATCCCGCCGCGCGCAGCTTTTCCATGGCCTCGTAGGCCTTGGCCGGAAGATAGCCGTCATGCGTCAGCGTGTCGTCGATATCGGTGAGCACGGCCCGTACAGCCCGGCGCTCGGCGAGGGGAAACAGGTCCAGGGGCAGAAGAACGGTCCGGGTCTGCTCCATGCTCATCATTCTCCTTGGCTGGCGGCTCCCGCTAGGGCGGGCGCGGCGCGTCACGACGACGCAGGAGCATCATGTTGCACCCTCAACATAGATATTGGCAACTACAACATTATATCTCAAACTCATGTTGCAGATGCCAAGATATGAGCGCTAAGATGCTGCCATGAGGGCTCACCTGACGGCCGCTCAAGACGACGAGCATCGGGAATGTTCGCGGAAACGACAAAACAGCAGGTGGAGGAACGACAATGATGGAGAAAAGGACGCACACCCCGTTGGCGTCTCGCAGCCTTTACGCCCTGGCGGCGGCCGGAATGGCCGCGACCCTGGCGCTTGCCCCGGCCCATGCGAACGAGGATTGCCCGCGCGGCGACCTCGACAGGATGTATTGCGATCGCGACGGCGACCTGACCGCCGATCCGCCGACCGATCCCAGCCAGTTCGTCAATCCCAACACCCTGATCTTCGCCTATACGCCGGTCGAGGATCCGGCGGTCTATGGCGACATCTGGGAACCCTTCATCGAGCATCTGCAGAATGTCACCGGGAAGAGGGTCCGCTTCTTCGCCGTGCAATCCAACTCGGCCCAGGTCGAGGCGATGCGTTCGGGCCGCCTGCATATCGCCGGCTTCTCCACCGGTCCCACCCCCTTCGCCGTTAACCTGGCTGGCGCCGTGCCCTTTGCCCTGATGGGCGGCGAGAACGGCAGCTTCGGCTATACCTTGCAGGTCTATACCCAGGCCGATAGCGGCATCGAATCGCTGACGGATCTGAAGGGCAAGCGCGTGGCGCATACCTCGCCCACCTCCAATTCCGGCAATCTGGCGCCGCGCGCCCTGTTCCCCGCTTTGGGGGTGACCCCCGACAGCGATTACACCGTGGTCTATTCGGGATCGCACGACCAGTCGATGCTGGGCGTGGTGGCTGGTGACTTCGATGCCGCCCCGGTGGCTTCGGAAGTGGTCGAGCGCATGGCCCAGCGCGGCCTCTACGATCCGGAGCAGGTCAAGATCGTTTGGGAATCGGCCCGTTTCCCCACGACCTCGTACACCCATGCCCATAACCTGCACCCGGACCTCGTCGAGAAGATCCGCGAGGCCTTCTTCACCTTCGATTTCCGGGGCACCGCCCTGGGCGAGGAGTTCAAGGACGTGACCCAGTTCATCCCCATCACCTACAAGGAAGACTGGGAAGTGATCCGCCAGATCCAGGCCGCGAACGGCGTGCGCTATACGGCCGAAGGCCTGCAATCCGAGAAGTAACCGGATGAACCCCACGGGCCGGTCGATCCGGCCGGCCCCTTCTTCCTGGTCGGCTTCTTGGAGGGCGTGATGCTCAAAATCAGTAATCTCGTGAAATGCTACGGCGACAGCAAGGCTGTTCTCAGCGACTTGAACCTGGAGGTTCCGGGCCAGAGCTGCATCGCCATCATCGGTGCCTCGGGGGCCGGCAAGAGTACTCTCCTGCGCTGCATCAACCGCTTGGTCGAGCCGACATCCGGCACCATCGAATTGAACGGCGTCAATCTCACCCATCTGCAGGGGTCGAGCCTGCGCATGGCGCGCCGGCGGATCGGCATGATCTTCCAGGGCTTCAACCTGATCGACCGCCTGACGGTGATGGAAAATGTGCTGTCCGGGCGGCTGGGCTACGTCCCCTTCTGGCGGGCCGCCTTGCGCAAATACCCGCAGGAAGACATCGACCGCGCCTTCCACCTGATGGAGCGCGTCGGCATCGCCCATTACGCCAACAAGCGCGCCGACGAATTGTCGGGCGGCGAGCGCCAGCGCGTCGGCGTCGTCCGCGCCCTGATGCAGGAACCGGAAATCCTGCTGGCGGACGAACCGACGGCCTCGCTCGATCCCAAGACCTCGGTCCAGATCATGGAATTGCTGCGGTCCCTGTCCGAGGAATACCGCCTGCCCGTCCTAATCAACATCCACAACGTGCAGGAAGCCAAGGAATTCACCCAGCGCATCGTCGGCATGCGCTTCGGCCGCATCATCTTCGACGGCCTGCCCTCCGATCTCGATGCCGAGGCGATGGACCATGTCTATGACGGCGTCCCGGCGGCCGAGCGCGAAGACGCGCAAGGCGTCATCCTGCGTGCCGCGGCGGGCTGAGCCATGAGCGAGCCGGTTTCCAATCCCCTGGCGCCGCCCGCCCGGCGCACCTGGCGCAAGCCGTCCCTCATCCCCAACCCGGCCCTGCGCTGGAGCCTGATCCTTCTCGTCATCGTCTATTTCGTCTGGGCGCTGTCCACCCTGCCCTTCGACTGGAACCGCATCCAGGAAGGCCTGCCGCGTGCGGCCCGCATCTTCTCCGGCGCCTTTCCGCCCGACCTCAAGCGTCCGGAACTGGTCTTCACCGGCCTGATGGAAACCCTGCGCATCGCCATCCTGTCGACCATCCTGGGGGTCGGCCTCAGCATCCCCATCGCCTTCATGGCCGCGCGCAACCTCGCGCCCAAGCCGGTCTACCTGCTGGGCCGGGGCATCATCATCGTCGCCCGCAGCTTCCATCCCATCATCGTCGCCATCCTGTTCGTCAAGGCGGTCGGCTTCGGCCCGCTGGCAGGGATCCTGACGCTGGCCATCTATTCCATCGGCTTCGTCGCCAAGATGCTGGCCGAACGGATCGAGGAGATCAACTGGGGGCAGGTCGAGGCCCTGCGCGCCGCCGGGGCGGGCTATTTCATCACCCTGATCTATGCCGTCCTGCCGCAGATCATGCCGCGCCAGATCGGCCTGACGATCTATCAGTTCGACAGCAACCTGCGCGCCTCGGCGGTGGTCGGCATCGTCGGCGCGGGCGGCATCGGCGCGACGCTGATGAACGCCTTCCGCCGCTACGACTACGACTTCGCCTTCGCCATCACCTTGATCATCATCGCCGCGATCCTGCTCAGCGAAGCCATCAGCGGACGGATTCGGAGGAAGCTATGGTAAGCGCCGCCGAAGATACCCCGATGGCCGGCATGGGCGCCGCCCACCGCGCCTGGAGCCGCCATAGCCCCCGCGAGCGCTGGACGCGCTATGCCGTGACCCTGCTGATCGGGTTGGCCGCCTATTGGTCGATCTACAACATCGACATCGACCCGGAATGGGTGATGGATGCGCCCGTGCAGATCGCCGACCTGTTCATCCGCATGTCGCCACCCGACATGTCGCGCCTGCCCAGCATCGCCAGCGCCATCGTCGAGACGCTGAACATCGCCACCATCGCCACCGTGCTGGGGGTCCTGGTGTCGATGCCGGTGGCTTGGCTGGCGGCGCAGAACACCACGCCCAACCGGGCCACGCTGTGGCTGGGCCGCGTCATCCTGGTGTCCAGCCGCTCGGTCAACACCATCATCTGGGCGCTGCTCTTCGTCGCCATCTTCGGGCCGGGCGCGCTGGCCGGGATCATCGCCATCATGTTCCGCTCCATCGGCTTCCTGGGCAAGCTGATGAGCGAGGCCATCGAGGAAATCAACCGCGCACCCATCGAGGCCTTGGAAGCGGTCGGTGCGTCGCGCATGAAGATCATCCTCTACGGCATCATTCCGCAGGTGGTGCCGACCTTCGTCGCCGTGACCATCCTGCGCTGGGACATCAATCTGCGTGAATCCACCGTCCTGGGGCTGGTGGGGGCCGGCGGGATCGGCCTGATCCTGCAAGGTTCCATCGACACCTTCGCCTGGCAGACGGTGTCCACCATCCTGCTGGCGATCATCGCCATGGTCGTCGCCGGCGAAGCCCTGGCGGCCTGGCTGCGCAACAAGGTGATGTGATGAGTCTTCCCCATTACGACATCGCCGTTATCGGCGGCGGCATCAACGGCACCGGCATCGCCCGCGATGCCGCCGGCCGGGGCCTCAAGGTCTTCCTGTGCGAGCAGGACGACCTGGCCCGTGCCACCTCCTCGGCCAGTACCAAGCTGATCCATGGCGGGCTGCGCTATCTGGAATATTACGAGTTCCGCCTGGTCCGCGAGGCCCTGATGGAGCGCGAAGTGCTGCTGCGCGCCGCACCGCATATCATCTGGCCGCTTCGCTTCGTCCTGCCTCATCACAAGGGACTGCGGCCGAAATGGCTGCTCCGCCTGGGCCTGTTCCTCTACGACCATCTCGGTGGCCGCCAAATCCTGCCCGGCACCACCAGGTTGGACCTGCGCAGCAGTCCGGAGGGCCGGCCCCTGGACGGGCAATACAGCACGGGCTTCGCCTATTCCGACTGCTGGGTCGACGACGCCCGGCTGGTGGTGCTGAACGCCCTGGACGCCCAGGCCCGGGGCGCGGCGATCCACACCCGCACCCGCTGCGAAAGCTTCCGCCGCCAGGGGGACGGGTGGCTGCTGCGCCTGAGGACCGCCGAAGGCGAAAGCTTCGAGGTCACCGCCCGCGCACTGGTCAATGCCGCCGGTCCCTGGGTGACCGAGGTGATGAAGCGGGCCGAGGGGGTGAAGCGCAGCGCCGATCTGCGGCTGGTCAAGGGCAGCCATGTCGTCATCCGGCGCAAGTTCGAAGGCTCCCATTCCTATATCTTCCAGAATGGCGACGGCCGCATCGCCTTCGCCATTCCCTATGAGGGCCAGTTCACCCTGCTGGGCACCACCGACCTGTCCTACCAGGGCGACCCGGCCAAGGTGGCGATCGACGACAACGAGATCGACTACATCCTCGATCTGGTGAACCAGTATTTCACCGAGAAAGTCAGCCGCGACGACATCGTCTGGACTTATTCCGGCGTCCGCCCGCTCTATAACGACAAGAGCGCCAATCTCTCGGCCGTCACCCGCGACTATGTCTTCGACATCGATGCCGCCGAGGGCGAGGCGCCGCTTCTGTCGATCTTCGGCGGCAAGATCACGACCTACCGCAAGCTGGCCGAACATGCGCTGGAAAAGCTCTCCCCGCTGCTGGGAGGCATCGCCAAGCCTTGGACGGCCAAGGCCCCCCTGCCCGGCGGCGACATCGCCGATGCCGATTTCGATGCCTTCCTGCGCGAGGCGGCAAGGCGCCTGCCCTGGATGCCGGCAGGACTGCTGACACGCTATGGGCGGCTTTACGGCACGCGCCTTTACGACTTGGTGGGCACGGCACGCAGCGAGGCCGCGCTGGGCCGCCATTTCGGCGCCGGTCTCTATGAAGCGGAGCTCGACTTCCTGATGCGCCGGGAATGGGCCCGCACCGCCGAGGACGTGCTGTGGCGGCGGACCAAGCTCGGCCTTCACCTGGACAAGAGCCAAGCCGAGGCCGTCGCCGCCTGGATGGCACAGGCGGCCGAGGCCCAGCGCCTGTCCGCCTGAACCACCCTCCTTGTTATGACAGGTCGGCGCGACTAGCATCGCTCTCCAGCGATTTCCAGCCAGGACGAGTCCCGCCATGCGTAGAACCACGCGTTTCCGCCAATTGGTCGAACAGCCGGAGATCCTGGCGATGCCCGGCGTGCATGACGCCTTGAGCGCCCGGATCGCCGCCGAGGCCGGTTTTCCCGCGGTGGTCATGGGCGGCTTCGCGGCCACGGCGTCGCTGCTGGGCGAACCGGATACGTCGCAGCTTTCCCTGTCCGAACTGGCCGATCATTACGCCCGGCTTTGCGACGCGGTCGACATTCCGGTCTTCGCCGATGCCGATACCGGCTTCGGCAATGTCACCAATGTCGCCCGCACGATTCGCCTGCTGGAGCGGGCCGGGGTCGGCGGGCTGTTCATCGAGGATCAGGTCTTCCCCAAACGCTGCGGCCATACCGCGGGCAAGGCGGTGATCCCGGCGGAAGAGATGGTGGCGAAGATCAAGGCGGCCGTGGATTCGCGCCAGGATGCCGATCTGGTCCTCATGGCCCGTACCGACGCGCTGGCGGTGGAAGGAATCGATCAGGCCATCGAGAGGATCAACCTCTACCGCGAAGCCGGGGCCGACCTATTGTTCGTCGAGGCGCCCCGCGACCGGAACGACATGCGGCGCATCCTGGACGAGGCGCCGGGCCATCATCTGGCCAACATGGTCGAATTCGGCCTCACCCCGGAAATGACCGCCGCCGAACTGGAAGAGATCGGCTTTGCCGTCGCCATCTGGCCCGTTTCCTCGGTGCTCGCCGTGACGAAGACCCTGCGCGCCCTGTTCGCCGATTTGCGTCAGGCAGGGACGACGCGCCATCTGCACGACCGGTTGGTCGGCTTCAAGGACTTCACCGATCTGGTCGGCCTGCCCCGGGTCAGGCAGCGGGAACAGGACTGCCTGGATGCCGCCCGCGCCCTCGTCTCGGAAGGGAAATAAGGGGGCGCATCGACCGCCCCCTCCCCATCCTCAATCGGCATGGGCCTTGTCGAAGGCCCAGACCCGCTCGAAGCCCAACAGCTTGTTGAAATCCGAGAAGGAATAGAGCTGATCGAGCAGCCGGTCCGAAGACCCCTGTTCCTTCAGCGCACCATAGACCGTCTCCAGCGCCTTGCCGGCGGCCAGGAAACCGGTTCCGGGGAAGATGGCGAGGCGATAGCCGATGCGCTCCAATTCCTCTTTCGGCAGGACGGGGGTGCGGCCGCCCTCGACCATGTTGGCGAGAAGCGGCTTGTCCAGGCTGCGGCCGATCTTCTCCATCTCCTCGACGCTTTCCGGCGATTCCACGAACAGGATGTCCGCCCCGGCCTCGGCATAGGCCTCGGCACGACGGATGGCTTCGTCCAGCCCCAGGCTGGTGCGGGCATCGGTGCGCGCCACGATCAGGAAATCGGCGCTGGACCGGGCCTCGGAGGCCACCCTGATCTTCTTGACCATCTCGGCCATGGGAATGACCCGGCGTCCCGGAGTATGACCGCATTTCTTGGGAAATTCCTGGTCTTCCAACTGGATCGCCGCCACGCCGGCCGCCTCGTAGCCGCGTACCGTGTGATCGACATTGAGCAGGCCGCCGTAACCGGTATCGGCATCGGCGATCAAAGGCGTGTCGGTGCCCTGGCAGATGACGGCGGCACGGCCCACCATGTCGCTATAGGTCGCCAGCCCGGCATCGGGGATGCCCAGATGCGAGGCCACGGTGCCGTAGCCCGTCATGTAAAGGGCCTCGAAGCCCATACGGTCGGCGATCTTGGCGGAAATCATGTCGAAGACGCCGGGCGCCACCACCAGCCCCGGCTGGGCCAGCCTTTCGCGCAGTTTCCGTCTCTTGGCTTCAGGGGTCATTGAACGTTCCTCGTTATGCTCGGCCGGATTTGCTGGCCTTGTTGCCATTGTCTAAGTTGTATACAATAGCCACGATGCTCTGCCAAGCCCCCCCCGTTCTCCGGAGTTTCCCCGTCATGAGCAAAAGCAACAATCATGGGCATGCCGCCGAACATGCCTATCACGCCATCAAGGGGCGCCTTCTGCGCAACGAATGGCCGGACGGGACCTATCTGCGGGAGACGGAACTGGCGGAAAGCCTGGGCGTCAGCCGCACGCCCGTCCGCGATGCCCTACGCCGCCTGGCGGTCGAGGGGCTGGTCGAGACCATCCCCAATGCCGGCACGCGCGTCCGGGGATGGAACGCGCAGGATCTCGACGAGATTTTCGGCCTGCGCTCGTTGCTGGAAGGCTATGCCGCCCGCCTCGCCGCCCAGCGTCTGAGCGAGGAGGAAATCGGCGAATTGCGTACATTGTGCGAGGAGATGGAAGCCATCGTGGCAAGAGGCAGCGAGGACCGCAGCCGCCGCGAAGCCCTGGCCCCGCTGAACGAGCGTTTCCATACCCTGATCCTGCAGGGGTCGCGCAACGGCCGCCTGGCCCAGATGACCCGGCAGGTCGTGTCGATTCCCCTGGTCCTGCGCACCTTCACCCGCTACGAGCCCGAGGAAATCCGCCGCAGCATGTCCCATCACCGCGAGATGGTGGAAGCCTTCGCCGCGCGCGACCCGATCTGGGCGGAAAGCATCATGCTGGCCCATCTCCAGGCCGGTTTCGCCGTCATGAAGCGCAACCAGGCTAATCCAACCGGCTAGGTAGGTTTCCTGCTGCTCCTCCGTGGTTGACGCTGCCTTCATTGCCTGTATACAATTTCTCGAACCCGGGCCGAAGACCCGCGGTCATTCGATAACCGGCAAAAGCCGGAACAGGGAGTGAAACGATGAAGAAGCTGATTGCCTCGGCAACCATGGCGCTTGGCCTCATGGCGGTTGCCGCTACCCCCGCTTTTGCCGAACGGACGTTGCGCGTCTCGCTGCAGGTCGCGACCAATCATCCGGTCGGTGCCAATGTCGTCTACTTCAAGGAACAGGTCGAACAGATCTCCAACGGCGAGATCAAGATCGAGATCTATGATTCCGCCCAGCTCTACAAGGGCAGCGAGATTCCCCAGGCCGTCAGTTCCGGCGCCATCGACATGGGACTGGTGCTGATCGACGAATTCGCCGGCACCCTGCCCGCCACCGGCCTGTTCAGCGTCGCCTTCATGTTCCCCAGCTACGAGGTTCTGGCCAAGGCCGCCGACCCGGAAAGCCCGGTGCGCCAGGAACTGGACGAGCTGATCCGCACCACCGGCGCCCGCGTGCTGTGGTGGCAGGATTACGGCCCGGTGCAGCTGCTCACCAAGGGCAGGAATCCCGTGGTCATGCCCGAGGACATGAAGGGCAAGAAGGTCCGCGTCCTCGGCAAGCCGTCGGGCGATTTCATCAATGCCGTGGGCGGCATCCCGGTCAAGGTCGGCGGGGATGAACAATTCATGGCCTATCAGCGCGGCACCGTCGATGTCGGCATGACCGGCACCACCGCGATCAAGTCGCGCAAGATCCACGAGGTGATGGATTCCGTCACCATCACCAACCATGCCCAGACCGAGTTCCTGATCGTCATCGGCGACCGGTTGTGGGACTCCCTGTCAGACCAGGAACGGGAATGGCTGACCACCGCGGCGCGCGCCGCCGAGCAGAAGCTGCGGAGCGAGACCGAAGCGGAAAACCTCGAAGCCGAAAAATACATCGAGGAAAACACCAACATGAAGGTGATCCGCCTGACGCCCGAACAGGTCGTGGCTTGGCAGAAGGCGGCGGAACCGGCGGTCGAGGCCTATATCCAGTCCGCCGGCGAGACGGGCCGCAGGCTCGTCGAAATGATGCGCGCTTACTACTAGGCGGGACGACACGCCCATGAAGGACGTGACGCTGGGCCGACAGCGCCCCATGGTCGTCGGCCCCGTCCTGGCTGCCGTCGACGCAATTTCCACCGCCTGCATGTGGCTGGGCTACGGCTTGGTCATCGCCATCACCTGCGCCCTCTTCTACGAGGTCGTGGCCCGCTACGTCTTCCTGGCGCCCACCATGTGGGCCCAGGACCTGTCGATCACGGCGCAGATCTGGTTCACCTATCTGGGCATGGCCTATGTGTTACGCCGGCGGGAGATGATTCGCATCACCGCCGTCGCCGCCCTGCTGGGGCCGACGGGCCGCCGCATCGTCGAGGCCTTCGCCCTGCTCAGTATCCTGGCCTTCAGCCTGATGGCCGTCTATTTCGCCTGGGGCGTGATCGCCGATTCCCTGCGCCTCGGCCGCCGCCAGCCCACCATGCTCGAACTTCCCAACTGGATCGCGGAAATCCCGGTGCTTCTCGGCTTCGCCCTGCTCGCCTTGCAGGCCCTGGCCGAACTGATCCGCCTGCCGTTCCAGCCGGCGCCGGATTTCAGTCCCGGCGGCGAGCATGCCGTCGAAGAGGAGCCCGGCAAATGACATTGGTCATCGTTATCGTCGCCCTGCTGGCCCTGATGTTCAGCGGCCTGCCGGTGGCTTTCTCCCTGGCCGGGCTCGGCACGCTGATGCTGGTGGCCAAGGACCTTCCCCTGGTCATGGTGGCGCAGAACCTGTTCGGCGCCATCGACAATTTCGTCCTGCTGTCGGTGCCGCTTTTCCTGCTGATGTCCAACATCCTGCTCAAGGGCGGCGTGGGGCGCGACCTGTTCGACGCCGTGCAAAGCTGGGTCGGCCATTGGCCGGGCGGGCTGGGCGTCGCCGCGCTCCTGTCCTGCGGCATGTTCTCGGCCATCTCGGGCAGTTCGGTGGCCACCGCCGCGACGGTCGGCGCCGTCGCCATCCCGGAAATGACCAAGCGCGGCTACAGCAAGTCTTTCACCCTGGGCCTACTCGCCGCCGGGGGGACGCTGGGCATCCTCATCCCGCCCTCGATCCCACTGATCGTCTACGGCGTCATCACCGAGGAAAGCATCGGCAAGCTGTTCCTGGCCGGCATCGGGCCGGGGCTGTTGCTGATCGTGCTGTTCAGCATCTATGCCGTGGTCTACGCCATCCTCAACAAGGACACGCAGATTCCCCTGCCCAAGGCGAATTGGGAACAGCGCCGGAAGAGCTCGGTCCGTGCCATTCCCACGCTGGTCCTGGCGGCGATCATGGTCGGCGGCATCTATAACGGCATCTTCACGCCCACCGAGGCCGCCGCCGTCGGTGCGGTGGTCGCCTTCATCCTGACCGCCTTCGTCCTGCGCACCATGAACCTTCAATTGTTCATGGAAGCGGTACGCCAGACGGTTTCCACCACCGTGGTGCTGTTCCTGGTGGTCATCGGCGCGAAGATCTTCGGCAAGGCCGTGACCCTGTATCAGGTGCCCGCCCAGGTGTCGCAGCTTTTCGATACCCATGCCGCCACGGCAGGCATGTTCCTGCTGATCGTCGCCGCGATCCTGCTGTTCATCGGGCTTTTCCTGGAAAGCCTGTCGATGCTGCTGATCATGGTGCCGGTGCTGCTGCCCAGCGTCATCGCCCTGGGGGTGGACCCGATCTGGTTCGGCATCTTCTTCGTGGTGCTGATCGAAGTGGCGCTGATAACGCCACCCGTGGGCCTGAACCTCTTCGTCATACAGGCCGTGGCGCAATCGCCCTTGGGGGTGGTGATCCGAGGGGTCAGCCCGTTCATCGTCCTGATGCTGCTGTCCGTGATCGCCCTCTGGGCCTTCCCGGACCTGGTCCTCTACATCCCCTTCAAGCTTTGAATTCATATTTGCCCTCTGCCTAAGCGCGCGCCTCCGCGCGCTTGGCCGCGGCCTCAATGGCCGCTAGTCGCAGCCTGCTTCACTTTTGACGCAGGCTGCTCCAGCCAGAACGGCAGAGGCCGGTTCCGAGAAATCGGAACCGGCCTCGCTGCTTTCCAAGAATGACTACGCTTTTAGGAAGCGAAGGCGTTCCGATAGCGCTCCCTCAGGACGTTCTTCTGCACCTTCCCCATGGTGTTGCGAGGCAAGTCCTCGATGAAGAAGATCTGCTTGGGAACCTTGTAGGCGGCGAGTTGCGAGCGCAGCGCGCCGATATAGAAGGAGGGCTCGCAGGGACGGCCGCCGCCCGTGCTGATGACGGCCACCACGGCTTCGCCGAAATCGGGATGGGGCAGGCCGATGACGGCACTTTCGTTCACCCCTTCCAGACCGTCGAGAGCCAGCTCGATCTCCTTGGGATAGACGTTGTAGCCGCCGGTGATGATCATGTCCTTGTCGCGGCCGACAATGGTGACATAGCCGTCCTCGCCGATGGTCGCGAGGTCGCCGGTGATGAAGAAGCCGTCGGGCCGGAATTCGGCGGCGGTCTTTTCCGGCATGCGCCAATAGCCCTTGAACACATTGGGGCCCCGAACCTCCAGCACGCCGATCTGACCCGGCGGCACGGAAGTTCCGTCCTTGTCGCACACCCGCACCTCGACGCCCGGCAAGGGCAGTCCCACAGTCCCGGCACGGCGTTCGCCGTTCAGGGGGTTGGACGTGTTCATGCAGGTCTCGGTCATGCCGTAGCGTTCCAGGATGGCATGGCCGGTACGCTCGCGGAACTGGTGGTGGGTATCGGCCAGCAGCGGCGCCGAGCCGGAAATGAACAGGCGCATGTGACGGGTCAGCGCGCCGGTGAAGTCTCCGTGGGCTAGCAGGCGGGTATAGAAGGTCGGCACACCCATCATCACCGTCGCCTTCGGCAACAGGCGGATCACTTCGTCGGCATCGAATTTCGGCAACAGAAGGACGCGCCCCCCGTTATAGAGCATCAGGTTCAGGGCGACGAACAGGCCGTGGGTGTGGAACAGCGGCAAGGCATGCAGCAGGACGTCGTCGGGACGGACGCCCCAGCTTTCATGCAGGGCCTGGGTATTGGAGAGCAGATTGCCATGCGACAGCATCGCGCCCTTCGACCGCCCCGTGGTGCCGGAGGTATAGAGGATGGCGGCGATATCGTCGGTCTCGCATTCGGCGACGGTGGAAAGGGGAGCGCAAGACGCCGCCTGGTCCACCAACGAGCCGTCACCATTGCCGCCCAAGGTGAAGACATGATCGACACCGGTGCGGGCGGCGATGCCCTTGACCGCCGCCTCGCTGGCGGGACGGCAGACGACGACACGCGGCTCCGCATCCCCCAGGAAATATTCCAGCTCGCTGTCCGTATAAGCGGTGTTCAGCGGTAGATGAATGGCGCCCACCTGCAGGCAGGCCAGATACAGATAGACGGTCTGGGCCGATTTCTCGACCTGCACCGCGACGCGGTCGCCCTTGGTTACGCCCTTGGCGGCAAGCAATGCCGCCATGCGGCCGGTTTCGTGCCGCAGCTGGTCGAAACTGACGAGGCTGCCGTCCGGAAGCTCCATGAAGGGCGCGCTACCGTCCGAGGGAAAGCGCTGAAGGAAGATGGCGTAGAGGTTCTGGTTCATGTTTCCTTCCTCACATACTCAAGCGGCAGCCAGGGTGCGTACAGAGCGGGATGTAATGATGCGTCCTTCGGTCAGAAGCGCTTCGTGATTGCGTTCGATCTCCGGCAGACGATAGGCGTAATTGACCATCATGCCCGCCGATTCCTTCAGACCCTTGGGCGAGGTGTTGGCCATCCAGTTGAGCTGTTCCAGCCGGGCACCGTTGCCCAGGTGGAAGCGCGCCACCGGATCGCGCGGCATGTCGCCGCGCCGGGCCTTGGCGAGATAGCGCGCGGCGGCTCTCAGCAGAGGCATGCGCAAGGCTTCCGCCTTGTCCGCATCGGCGTGCCACCCGCGTTGCGACGTCGCCTCCAGAAGCAGGCGCGCCTCCTCCGACGGGAACAGAGGCTCCTTTCCTTCCGCCTGTTCCTTCAGCCATCCCATGAAGCCGGGGATGGGCGACAGCGTGGCGAAGGTCCGCAAAGACGGCATCTCGCGCGACAATTCCTCGACCACCTGCTTGATCAGGAAATTGCCGAAGGAGATGCCGCGCAGGCCCTCCTGGCAATTGCTGATGGAATAGAAGATGGCTGTCGAGGCCGAACGCGCCGCCGCCTCGTCCACGGCATCGGACAGGATGTCGCCGACATTGTCGCTCAGCTTATGCACCAGGGCGACCTCGACGAAGATCAGCGGCTCGTCCGACATGGCGGGATGGAAGAAGGCGAAGCACCGGCGGTCCGGCGCCAGGCGGCGGCGCAGGTCTTCCCAACCCTGGATCTCGTGCACCGCCTCATACGCGATCAGCTTTTCCAGGATCGAGGCGGGCGTGTTCCAGTTGACGCTCCGCAGCACCAGGAAGCCGCGATTGAACCAGGAAGAAAGAAGGTGCTGGAAATCGGCATCCACCACCTTCAGTTCAGGATGGTCCCGCAGCAGCCGGCCCAGCGCCGCCCGCATGGAAACCACGGTGGCGGTCCCGCCGGGGGCCATGTTGATCCGCCGGATGAGTTCCTGCCGCGGCGGTTCCACCACCTGGCCCAAGCGCGCCAGGGCTTGATGGTCCGGCGCGGAAGTATAGGCCTGCGCCGCCTTGGTCACCGCTTCGGGATCGGGACTGTAGGCCTGCACCAGGGTAGTGAAGAAATCGAGGTGACGTTCGGGCGGCAGGGCCGCCCAGGCCTGGGCCACCTCGCGGGCAAGGGCGGTGCCGGTGGCCTCCCCCCTTCCCGACAGCAGATCGCGGCATAATTGCTCGATTGTCTTCGTCCCGCCCGAACCTCCCGTCGTGGAGATATCCAGGATTTCACGGCCGCGATCGGCAATGGTGGACAGCAGGTCGAGGAAGAAAAGCCGGTTCATGTGGCAGCCCCCATCACCATGTTGGGCAGCCATGTGGCGATGCCCGGGAACAGGCACAGCAGAATGATCGCTACGACCATGCAGCCGACATAGGGCAGCGAGCCGAGGAGGATCGTCTGCAACCTAATCTCCGGCGCAATACCGTTGATGACATAGAGATTGAGACCGACGGGCGGGGAGATCAGGCCGATCTCCATATTGATGGTCAGGATGACGGCGAACCAATAGGGATCGAAGCCCGCGCTGGTGATGACCGGCAGCAGAATCGGTGCCGCCATGACGATGACCGCCACGGGGGGCAGGAAGAACCCACAGACCAGCAGGAAAAGGTTGATGAACAGCATCAACAGCCAGGGGTTCAGCTCCATGGCGATGATCGAGTTGGCAATGGCCTGAGTGATGTAGAGACTGGACAGCATGTAGCTGAACACGCCGGCGCCACCCACGATGATCAGGATCATCACCGATTCGCGGGTGCTGTCACGCAGGATGCCCCACAGCTTGCTCGGCTGCCACATGCGATAGATGACCACTGCCGTCAGCAGACAGGCCAAGGCGCCCACCGCCGCCGTCTCGGACGGAGTCGCGATACCACCGTAGAGGGCATAAAGAACCGCAGCGACGATCAGCAGGAAAGGCAGGACCCGAGGCAGAACCTCGAAACGCTGGCGCCACGTATAGCTGACCGGGATCAAGGCGGCGGTCGCGCGCCCCTGCCGCCAGGTCGAGAACAGCGACCAGGCCATGAACAGGCCGGTCAGCATCAACCCCGGCACCAAGCCCGCCAGGAACAGGCGGCCGATCGAAGTCTCCGTCGCGATGCCGTAGACGATCATGGTGACGCTGGGCGGGATCAAGATGCCCAATGTACCACCGGCGGCGATGGAACCGGCTGCCACGCTATCCGGGAAACCACGCTCGCGCATGGCGGGGATGCCCATCTTGCCGATGGCCGCACAGGTCGCCGGAGAGGAGCCGGACAAAGCGGAGAACAAGGCGCAGGCCCCGAGATTGGAAATGACCAACCCACCGGGTACCCGGGTCATCCAGCGGTCCAGGGCGGAATAGAGATCGCCACCGGCACGCGACGAAGCCACGGCCGCCCCCATCAGGATGAACATGGGGATGGAGAGCATGGCGAAGCTGTCGAGCTTGCCGAAGAACAGTTCCGGCACCAGCGACAGGCTCGACAAGCCGTCAAAGAGAGCGAGGAAGCCGATCGACACCAGCAACAGCCCGATGCCGATGGACATGCCGCAGAACAGAATCAGGGTCGTAATGATGCCCACCAGGGCACCCAGCATCAGGGGATCCATGATTAGTGCTCCTTGCGCAGGGCGCGGTCAGTGGCATCCTCTTCATCGTCGATCCCGAAAGGCTTGTCGCGACCTGTAGCCACGGCCAGGAAGTCGGCCAGGAGTTGCAGGAACCAGACAAAGAAACCGATCGGAATGGCGGAGTAAGAAGGCCAGAGCGCAGCTCCCCAGACGGACGGCGAGCGCCAGTTATAGACATAGGCCTCGAGCGCCATCTCGAAGCCGTAATAGGCCACGATCAGGCAGACCACCATCGCGAGAAGCAGGCACAGATAGTAAAGGACGAAGCGGGCTCTTCCCCGCAGGTAGATCGGCAGCAGATCCACATTCACATGGCCGCGCGCGCGTTGCACGTAAGGGGCGCCCAACAGCGTGGCACCGATCATCAGGTAGATCACCACCTCGGTCTGCCACACCGTAGAAGCATTCAGGACATAGCGTACGAATACCAGCTGGCAGACCAGGGCGACGGCGACGGCGATCCCGATGGCGGCCAGAATGCCGCAAATCAGCGACAGGCCGTTGACGGCCCGAATGAACAGCCAAACGAATCCGCCGTCCCTTGCCTCGTCTCGGGCCGGGGCTTCAGCCTTTGCCGCAGTCGTCTTCATGGACAATGACATCTGACTCCTCCTGGAATGCCTGGGGATCTCGTCCCGGCAGGAGGGGAAAGGATGGGGCGGCCATCACAGGGAGGCCGCCCCGGTTTCAAGCGGTGTTTCGCCTAGTCCACCGACAAAGCGAGGTCGAGCAGCTTCTGGCCGTTCGGCGTGGACGCGACGAAGGCCTTGTACGAGCTGGCAGCCGCGAGCTCCCGCCAGGCCTCGTAGGCCTGCGCATCCATCATGGCGATCTCGACGCCGGCATTGCGATAGACGTCGATGGCCTCGTTGTCCTCGCGGGCGGCCTCTTCGGCGTAATAAGCCTCGGCCTTGGCGGCACCGGCACGCAGGGCTTCACGCTGTTCGTCGTTCAGGCTGTCCCAGCTGCGCTTGGACATGACCAGCGGCTGGTACATGAACCACAATGCATAATCGCCCGGCGGCGTATAGCACTTGACCTGTTCATAGAGCCGGTAGGAAACGAAGCTCGAGGACGAGGTGTTGACGGCGTCCAGCACGCCGGTCTGCATGCCGCTGTAGATTTCCGAACTGGGCATGGAGGAGATGGAGGCACCGGCCGCCGCCAGCATTTCCTCGAAGGCACGGCCGGCAGCACGGGTCTGCATGCCCTGCACGTCCTCGGGCTTGACAATGCACTTGTTCTTGGCGGCGAATCCGCCGGCCAGCCAGCCCCGCACCAGCGTCACGACGCCGCCGTCGTTCATGATCTTTTCGATCTCTTCCATGAACTCGGAATTGTTCAGCCGCGCGGCATGCTCGTGGTTCTTCACCAGGGCGGGCATCAGCGTCAGATTGAACTCGGGATGGCGCCCGGCCGCGTAGGCCAGGGGCAGAACGGCCATTTCAAGCTGCCCCCGGGTCAGGGGCGTCCACTGATCGTTCGGCTTGAACAGCGAGGCGTTGGGGAAAATCTGCAGTTCGAGGCCGACATCGGCATTCTTCACTTCTTCGGCTACGATCTCGACGATCTTGTGGCGAACGTCATTGGTCGACCATTGATGGGAAACCCGAAGACGCTCGGCCATGGCCGGGGAAGCGACGGCCATCGTCGCGGTTACGGCGACGGCAAGCGTGGCGACACGCGCCAGCGCAGTCTTGTACGCGGACTGGGACATGAGACGTTATCCTCCTGTTTGTTATGCGCCGCCGGATCTGTTTGCTGCCCGGTTTCAGCGATAAACATCTTAAGCGTACTCATCACCGCACCCGCACGTCCAGCATTTTTGAATACCAGGATGCGTTCTTAAAATACCAAACTCCACCAAACTTCCTTGTCGCATTGCACAAAAAAGAACCGTAATTCATGTCCAACTGCCGGAAGACCGCCATTTCCGGCCATCGCAGGCGCAAAAAGCCGGACTTTACACCCGATCGGCATTGCCGCAACAGCCTATGTCTGGTATACATAAAAGGCCATTCAATATGCCGGATGATGAACGGAATGAGTGAAGATCGGCCGAATCGCGCCGCGCAGGTAGTCCGTCAACTGGAGCACGATATCGTGACCGGTGCCCTGAAGCCGGGCGACCGGCTGGACGAACGGCAGTTGAGCGAACGCTTCGGCACCTCCCGTACACCGGTCCGCGAGGCGCTGCTTCAGTTGATGAATTCGGGCCTCGTCTCTTCCATCCCCCGCAAGGGTGCCGTCGTTGCCGCCGTCACCGTGGCCGACCTCCTCGAGATGTTCGAGGTCATGGCGGAGCTTGAAAGCCTGTGCGCGCGCCTCGCGGCCCGCCGCATGCAGCCCGAGGAAGTCGCCGAACTGGAACGCCTGCACCTCGCCTGCAAGCGTCATCTCGATGCCGGGGATCATGACGGCTATTACCTGACCAACGTGGCCTTCCACGAAGCCATCTATGCCGGCGGCCGCAACAGCTATCTCGTGCGCAACACCAAGCAGGTGCGCAACCGGCTTTCGCCCTACCGGCGGCTCCAGCTCTACCGCAAGGGCCGTATGGCCTCGTCGAACAGCGAGCATGACGCGATCGTCGCGGCCATCAAGGCGGGCGACGAGGATCTGGCGGCCAATATCATGCGCGATCATGTCACCGTGCAGGGCCAGGCCCTCAACGATCTGATCGCCATCCTGCCGCGCACCTATCTGGACGAACGAGCCTCGGCGTGACGCAACTGGCGCAGGAAGACCCCGCCGATACGGGCGCCGCGCTGTCATCCACCGCCTGGCAGGCCGGGCGGGATTCCGCCGTGGTGGTGCTGACCTTCCTGCTGATGTTCACCGGCGTCGGCCATCTGAGCGCTCAGGCGGGGCTGAGTGCTCCGCAAACCGCCATCATGACGCTGTTCACCGTCGCGGCCCCGGCCCAGGTCGCCGCCGTCGAGGTGCTGTCCGGCGGGGCCTGGGCCTCGGCCATCCTGGCGGCGGCCATCGTCAATCTGCGCTTCATGGTCATGATCGCCGCCGTCGCGGCACGTCTTCCCCCCTCGGGCTGCAAGCCTGGGGACAGGCTCCGCCAGTCGGCCACTCTGGGCCTGCTCTCGGCCAGTTCCTTCGCAGTGGTGCTGACCCGGCTGGGTGAGGGGCGCATCGCCCGCCCCGCCCTCTATACAGGCCTCGTCGGCGCCTTCTGCGCGGCCTCGGCGGTCGTCGGTGCCGTGGCCGGCCATGCCCTGGGCAGCATCCTGCCCCCGGAACTCGGCCGCGCCCTGACGCTTCTGGTGCCCTTATACTTCGCCACGCTGATCCTGCGCCAGCGCGCCGACCGCCCGGTCCTGGCCGCCGCCATCCTGGGCGGCGTGGCGATCCCAGTCCTGGGCCTGGTCCTCGGCAACCTGTCGATCCTGATCGGTGGAGTAGCCGTCGGGATCGGCCTGGCGCTTTGGGAAATACGGCGCAACAGGAAAGAGGCTGCCTGATGCATCCCCACGGCCTCGAGGAATGGCATCTCTGGGCCGTGGCGCTCGGCTGCGGGGCGATCACCATGGCGCTCCGCCTGGGACCGATCCTGCTGATGGGCGGCTCGCCCTTGAGCGCGCGGACCCGCCGCATGCTCGATCTGGCGGGCTATGCGGTATTGGGCGGGATCGTCAGCCTTGCCGCCCTCAAGGCGGGCGCCGCCGATCTGCGCGCCCTGACCGCCGTGACCCTGGCGCTGGGCGCGACCATCGGCCTAGCGGTATGGCGCGGCTGGACCCTGCTGGCGGCGCTCGTCGGCATGGGCCTCTTCCTGCTCGTACAAACCATCTGACAAGAACAAGCAAATTGGGAGGATAGAATGACCGAAGCACGCGTGGTGCGGGTTCACGGATTCGGCGGCCCGGACGCCATGTCGATCGAGACCGTGACGCTGCCCCCACCGGGACCGGGCGAGGTGCTGATGCGCCAGACCGCCATCGGGTTCAACTTCATCGATGTCTACCAGCGCAAGGGCGTCTATCCCCTTCCCCTGCCCACCGGCCTGGGCCATGAGGCGGCGGGCGTCGTGGAAGCGATCGGCGACGGCGTCACCGATTTCGCCGTCGGCGACCACGTCGCCTATATGAATGCCGGCCTCGGCGCCTATGCCGACCGGCGCGTGGTCGCGGCGGATCGGCTGGTCGCCCTGCCGCCGGACCTCTCCGACGAAATGGCCGCCGCCCTGCTGTTCAAGGGCATGACGGCGCAATATCTGCTGAAACGGACCTATGCCGTGCAGCCGGGTGACACCATCCTGGTGCATGCCGCCTCGGGCGGCGTCGGTTCCATTCTTTCCCGTTGGGCCAAGGCCTTGGGGGCGACGGTGATCGGCACGGCCAGCTCGGCCGCGAAATGCGAGGCCGCCCGCGCCGCCGGATGCGACGTCGCCATCGATTATTCGCAGCCCAACTGGGCCGAACAGGTGATCGAAGCAACGGGCGGCCGCAAGGCGCGCGTGGTCTACGATTCGGTCGGACGCGACACCTTCCTGAAATCGCTGGACTGCGCCGCGCCCTTCGGGCTGGTGGTCATTTTCGGTGCCGCCTCCGGCCCCGCCCCGGCCATCGAGCCCGAATTGCTCAACAAGAAAGGCTGCCTGTTCCTGACCCGGCCCTCGGTCTTCCCCCATAACGCCGACGCCGCCACCTTCCGGGCAAATGCCGCCGACCTGTTCAACGCCATCACCGCCTCGATGGTCAAGGTCGAGATCGGCGCCCGCTTCCCCCTCTCCGACATCGCCGAAGCCCACCGCGCGGCCGAGGCCCGCAAGACGATGGGGGCCACGATCATCATTCCCTGAGCCAAAAAAGCCCGCCCCTTCCCGCGAAGGAGGGGACGGGCTTTGCCTCAGAAAAGGCTGGAGAGCATGCGCAATCCCGTCAGGAACAGGAAGAAGGCGAAGGCCTTGCGCAAAAAGTTGGGATTGATGGTATGCGCCAACTTCGCCCCCAGCGGGGCGGTCAGCATGCTGGCCGGAACGATCAGCGCAAAACCGACAAGGTTGACGAATCCCAGTGACAGGGGCGGCAGGCTCTCGCGGCCCCAGCCGCTGATGATGAAGCCGATGGCGCCGGGAATGGCGATGACCATGCCGATGGCCGCGGCGGTGCCCACGGCGCGGCGGATAGGATAGCTGAAGGCGCTGAGGATGGGCACGCTGAGCGTCCCCCCGCCGATCCCCATGACGGTGGAGAAGCCGCCGATGATGGTGGCGATCAGCCATTGCAGCGGCCGCGCCGGCAGGCTGGGCGCCAGCGCCGCTCCCTCCCGGCGCAGGACCATGTGAAGCGCCACCATCAGGCCGATCACGCCGAAGATGGCGGTCAGCACCCGGCCATCGGCCAATCCGCCCAGCACGGCACCCAGCAACACGCCCAGCATCACTGCGGGCCCCCAGCTTTTCAGCAGGTCGGGGTCGATGCCGCCCCGCTTGTAATGCGAGCGGGCGGAAATGATCGAGGTGGGAATGATGGCCGCCAGCGAGGTGCCTACCGCCAGATGCATCTTCACCGCCGGGTCGATATTGATCAGCGTGAACAGATGGAACAGGACCGGCACCACAACGATACCGCCGCCGACGCCCAAAAGTCCCGCCAGCAAGCCAGCAAGGACGCCGGTCGCCAGCAAGGACGCCGCGAAACCCGCCAGCCAGACGGGGGCAAAAGTCTCCAAGATCACTCTCCAGACTGATACGGGACAGAGACGCCCTTCTCGTCACCCCAGGCGGATCCCGGTGAATTTAAGCTGGGACATCTCCTCGAGGGCGTAGCGTATCCCTTCGCGGCCGATGCCGCTCTGCTTGACCCCGCCGAAGGGATACATGTCCAGCCTGAAGCGGCTGGCTTCGTTGACCCAGAGGGAGCCCACGTCGAATTCATCGGAAAAGCGGAAGGCACTGGTGAGACTGCGGGTGAAGACGGCGCCCTGAAGGCCGAATTGGGAAGCATTGGCCAGGGCGAGCGCCTCGTCGATATCCGCCACCTTCTGCACCACGACCACCGGTCCGAAGGCCTCTTCGCGGAACAGCCGCGCGTCACGGGGTGCATCGGCGACGACCGCCGGGCTGACGACACAGCCGACACGGCGGGGTTCGAGGACGAGGCGGGCACCGCGCTCCACGGCATCCTCGATCATCGACAAGACGCGGTCGGCGGCATGCCGGCTGACCATGGGGCCGACATCCACCGTGGCGTCGAAGGGATCGCCGACCTTCAGCGCCTGCGCCGTCTTGATGAAGTGCGCTAGGAAATCGTCATAGACCGGCGCCTCGACGATGATGCGTTGGGCTGAAATGCATTGCTGTCCGCTGGCCTCGAAAGAGGCGCTGGCGATGCGCTTCGCCGCATCGGCGATGTCCGCATCCGCGAGCACCACATTGGCGGCATTGGACCCCAGCTCGGCCAGGAAGCGCTTCACGCCCGCCGCCCGGGCCAGCGCGTCACCGGCTTCCGTCCCGCCCGTGAAATTGACCGCCAGGACCAGCGGATGCTCGACAAGGGCACGGGCGGGGATGCGATCCCCCGGCACGACATTGAACAGACCCGCCGGCAAACCGGCTTTCGAGAAAAGCTCGGCGGCGGCCAAAGCCATGGCCAAGCCTTGCGGATGCGGCTTCACGACCACCGCATTGCCCATGGCCAGCGCCGGAGCCACTTTCTGAACGAGCAGGTTGAGCGGTGCATTGAAGGGCGTGATCGCGGCCACGACGCCATAGGGAATGCGGCGCGTGAAGCCGAAGCGTTCCTTTCCCGTCGCGACGGCATCGAGCGGCAGGACCTCACCGCGTTCGGACAGCATCTCCGCCGCCGTCAGCCGCAGGAACTGGGCCGAACGTCCGATTTCGAAACCCGCTGCCCGGCGCGGCTTGCCGATATGACGGATCAGAATCTCGACCAGCCTATCCTGGTCACGTTCGATTTCGGCCGCCGCCGCCGTCAGCCACTGCGCCCGCTCGGCAAGGCTGGACTTGCGATGCGCCTGGAAGGCCTCCTGGGCGTTGCGCACGGCGGCATTGACCACCGAGGCGTCGCTATCGGGAAAGGTCGCGACGACCTGCTCGTCGATCGGCGAGACGATCTTCATGATCGCGGCTCCAGCGACAGGGCACGTCGTAGCCCCAATCCAGGGATGGTATTCCGTAAACGCAGTCATCGCTTCTTCCTTCATTGCTAGGTATGCCACTCGCGGGTCGGTTCGCGGCATCGAAACCGTCAACCGGCAGCGGCTGATGTTCTGGATGCGGGAGGACCGGTTTCAGGCAGGCAGTCCCTTGCCCCGCCTTTCTTTCCGGATCATCGACAGGAGGGTGAACAGGAGCAGCAGCGACGCGGCGGCCAACATCCCGGCACTGACGGGCCGTTCGAGCAGGATCATCAGGTCCCCCCGCGACAGGATCAGCGTCCGTCGCAGATTCTCTTCCAGCAAGGGTCCGAGGATGAAGCCGAGCAGCAGCGGCGCCATGGGGAAGTTCCCCACCCTCATCAAATAGCCGACGATCCCGAAGACCAGCACGACCATGATGTCGAAGGGATTGTTGTTAATGCTGTAGACGCCGATACAGATGAAGAACAGAACCGAGGGATAGAGGATATGGTAAGGGATGCTCAGCACCTTGACCCAGATCCCGACCAAGGGAAGGTTCAGGATCACCAGCAGCAGATTGCCGATCCAGAAGCTGGCGACGAGGCCCCAGAAGACATCGGGATGGTTGACGATGAGCTGGGGCCCCGGCGTGATCCCATGGATCATGAAGGCCCCCAGCATCAGCGCCATCACCACGTCGCCGGGAATGCCCAGGGTCAAGGTGGGAATGAAGGCGGCCTGGGCGGCCGCGTTATTGGCCGATTCCGGGGCCACCACGCCCTCGATGGCACCTTTCCCGAAACGGGACGGGTCCTTGGCGACCTTCCTTTCGACGGCATAGGCGATGACCGTGGAAATCGCCGAGCCGGTTCCCGGCAGGATGCCCAATCCCGAGCCGACGGCCGTTCCGCGCAGCATCGGCATGCGGGACGCGCGCAGATCTTCGCGGCTGGGCAACAGCGACCGCCAGGAGATCTTCCTCACCGAGGGAGCCCCCCGTCCCTGCTGCGCCAGATTCGCGATGATCTCTGCGACGCCAAACAATCCCATCGCCAGGGCGACGATGCTCAGCCCGTCGTAAAGATAAGGGGTGTTGAAGACGAAGCGGTATTGTCCCGTCTCGATATCGGTGCCGATAATCCCGAGAAGAAGGCCGAAGACGACCATGGCGATGCTTTTCAGGGGCGAACCGAGCGACAGGCTCGATGCCGCCACCAGCCCCAGCATCATCATCGAGAAATATTCCGCCGGGCCGAAGCTGAGGGCCATTCTCGACAAGCCCGGCGCGAAGGCCGAAAGCAGGACGATGGCGACGCTGCCCCCGAAGAAGGAAGCGATGGTGGTGATGCACAGGGCGACGCCGGCGCGGCCCTTCTGCGCCATCGGATAGCCGTCTATGCAGGTGATGGCCGAGGTCGCGCTTCCCGGCAGGTTCAGCAAGATCGCGGCCGTCGACCCGCCATATTGCGAGCCGTAATAGATCCCCGCCAGCATGACCAGCGCCACCATGGGCTCGAGATAGAATGTCAGCGGCAACAGCATGGAAATGGCCGCCATCGAGCCGACGCCGGGAAGAACGCCGACGAAGGTGCCCAGGGTCACGCCGATAAAGCAGAAAAGAAGGGCCTTGGTACTGAGGGCGACACTGAAGCCGAGCGCGAGGTTGTCGAGAATGCCCATGGCCTATCTCCACCAGAAAGCTTGCAAGGGCATACCCAACCCCATGAGGAAGACGAGAACCGCGATTGCGGAAAGAACCGCCGCCGTCAAAAGCGCCGAGACCGGCCGGAACGTCGTCTCGGCCAGGGACGACAGCAGGACCAGAAGGAAGGTCGCGGGCACCACGCCTAGGCGGTCGACAGTCAGGGCGAAGCCCAGCACGCCGGCGGAAACCGCCACGAGGCCCTTCAACGGCAATCCGGCAGAGGACGCCCTGGGGCGTCGGCCTTCGAACAGGAGGATGGCAAGGCCGAGGGCGCAGGCCAGGACGCCGAGAACGAGGGGAAAGAAACCCGCCCCCATCCGTCTCAGCGACCCGATGGAATAGCCGCTCGCCTCCCAGATCACATAAAGGCCGATGGCGATGATCGCGAGACCACCGAGCAGATCCGGCAGGTTGAACGCTAAACGCTTGGAGGGATTGGCCATTCCGCTACACTCTTGCCTCGGCTCGGGGGGATGTCGCGTCTTCGGGACGGCTCGCCTACAGCCCCGCGAGCGCCTCGTCGTAATAAGAGAGATCGAGATATTTCTCGGGCGAGGCCGGTTTCCCATGCCCCGCGAATTCGGCGCGCAGCTTGAGGACGTTGCGGAAGGCCTCGCGGTCGAGACGGGCGTCCTCGGCGATGCCGCTTCCGGCGGCGGTGGCGATGTCGTAGGCAGCGGCGGCGATGTCCTCGGACACCTCATTCGCCTGCGCAAGCATCCGGATCGCCTCCTTCGCATTCTCCCCGGACAGGACCCAGCGCACGCCTTCGACATAGGAGCGGATGTAATCGACAAGGACGGCCTTGTTCGCTTCGGCCCAGGGCTTCAGGACGAAGCCCGCCGTTCCTTGATAGGGACCGATCACATCCACGGCGACGTCCATCCGCTTCAGACCCGCGCGCTCGCCCATCGTGGAATAGGGCGCGCTCAGCATGCCCGCCTTGTAATCCTTGCGCCGCAGCAGGGCCTCGTAGCGCAGATAGGTTGCCCCGATGGACTCCACCCGATACTCGCCGCGCTGCACACCATTGCGGGCAAGCATGGCATAGACCATCAAGGCATAGGCGGTATCCAAGGCATCGACGATAATGGTCTTGCCGCGCAGGTCGTCGTAGCTTTCGATGTCGGGCTGGACATAGAGGGCGTTGAAGGCATCATCGCCCCCCATCGCCACGGCGACGTCGTGGCCGGCATGGTCCACCATGGCCAGCGCGTTGTCCACGGCCGTATGGACGATCTGATACCGCCCCGCCCCCAGGCCGTCGCGCAATTCCATGGAATTGGGGGCGATCCTGACATCGATCTTCAAACCGCGCTTGGCGAAGAATCCCAGATGCTGCGCCGCCAGGATCGGGAGGTTCTGGACCCCCTTGAAGACCATGATCGTCAATTCCCTGTCCGCGCTGCCGGACGGCTGGACAATTCCGCTCATTCCTCTTCCTCCACTGGCCAAAGGCGGCAGGACGGATGCCTTATCCCCTGCCCCGGCCTTTTCCGGTCTCTGCATGTTTGTCGAGCCGCCGAGGGGGCCCGTCAGACGATGGCCCCCTCGCGCGCCGTCTTGAGCATGGCCCAGACACGCGGCGGAGAGAGCGGCAATTCCCGGGGTTGCACGTCAAAGGGCGCCAGCGCGGCGGCGACAGCATTCGCGATCACCCCGCCGACCGGAATGATCCCCCCTTCGCCCGCCCCTTTCGCCCCAAGCGGATTGACCGGCGAGGGCCGAAGCTGCAGCGTCACCACCCGTATGTTCGGATAGTCGCTGGCCGTCGGCATCATGTAATCCGCCAGCGATCCGGTCAGGAGCTGACCGTTCTCGTCATAGATCAAATGCTCTAGGAGGGTGCCGCCCAGCCCCTGCACGATGGCTCCGATCGTCTGCCCGTGCAGGGTCAGGGGATTGATGGCCCGGCCGACATCCTCGACCGCGAGATAATCCAGGACCTCCACCGCGCCGGTCTTGGGATCGACCGCGACATGGGCGGCATGGGCGCCATAAGAATAGGTGTGCTTAGTATTGGCGAAGGTATGTTCCGCCGTCAGATCCTCGGCCGCCAGTTCCGCCAACTCCACCGACTTGCCGCCGGCCGTCACGGCCGTCCAATCGACGATCCGCGCCTCGTCGGGAGAACATCCCAGATGCCGCGCACCGGCTTCCCGCACCTTCTCCTTGAGGGCCTCCGCCGCGAGCTGGATCGCCGAGCCCCCCATGACCACGGCACGGGAATGGAACGAGCCGAAGCCTTCGCGCACATAGGTGGTCGAGCCGTGATAGATCCGTACCCGCTCCATCGGGACTTCCAGGGCATCCGCGGCGATCTGGGCGCAGGCGGTCTCCAGCCCCTGCCCGACCGCCGAGGTGCCCACGAAGACCGACAGGGTGCCGTCGGCTTCCACCACCAGCCGCGCCGTCTCGCGCGGTCCCGTGCCGCCGCCCTCGACGAAACATCCGATACCGAGGCCGTGATAACGGCCGTCGATCAGCCGGCCTTGCAGCGCGGCCTTCTCGTCCCAGCCGATCTCTTCCAGGCATCGCGCCAAGGTGGCCTGGTAATCGCCGCTGTCGAACTGCGTCCGGCCTTCCACCGGCGTCACCGTCGGCAAGGCATAGGGGATCATGTCTTCGGGAACGAGATTGCGGCGCCGGAATTCCACCCTGTCGATGCCGAGATCCCGGGCGACCATGTCGAACAGACGCTCGCGGAAGAAATCCGCTTCGTAACGGCCCGGCCCGCGATAGGTCCCGACCGGCGTCTTGTTCGTCATCATCAGGGAAGCGGTGACGGCGACATTCGGGATCAGATACGGTCCGACGAGGAACTGGGCCACGTTACGCGGACCGATCACGCCATTGGTGCGGAGATAGGCCCCCATGTCCACGAAGGCGCTGCCCCGCAGGCCCAGGATGGTGCCATCCTTCCTGCAAGCGATCTCGACTTCGCAATCCACTTCCCGGGCGTGATTGGTCGCGATCAGATGCTCGCGGCGGTCCTCGATCCATTTGACCGGCCGTCCGGTCAGGCGGGCGGCGAAGGGCACTAGGAAATCCTCGGGATAGAATTCGCCGCGAACGCCGAAGCCGCCACCGACATCGTTCTCGATCATGTCGATGTCTTCTTCGGCAAGCCCCATCTGCTGCGCGAGGATGCGGCGGTTGGCGAAGGGAACCTTGGCTGCGCCCCAGACCACCAGGCGTTCGCTCTCCTGGTCCCATTCGGCCAGAATACCGCGCGGTTCCATGGGCAGGGCCGTGTGCCGATGCACGCGGAATTTCTCTCGCCGGACATATTCGGCTTCTTGGAATGCCCTCTCGACATCGCCGAGAAGCGCCGAATACTGGGCGGCCTCGTTCGTGCCGCTCGACTCGACCAGCAGGACCTGGCCATCCCCGGCTTTCGTGCCGTCGACGATGGCCGGAAGGGGCTCGATCTCCGCATAGATCAGCTCAAGCGCGTCCTCCGCGATCGCCGCGCTTTCGGCAAGAACCACCGCCACCGGCTCGCCGACATAACGGACCTTGTCACTGGCGATGACCGGCTGGGCAAAAGGCTCCAACGACGGCATCGGCATCAGCCGCAACGGGATCACGGGAACGGAGGGACCGAAATCCGGGGCGGTGAGAACGGCGTGAACACCGGGCAAGTCCAGGGCGTCCCGGGTCTCGATCGAGAGGATCCGGCCATGGGCGACATTGCTGCGCAGGATCGCCGCATGGAGCAGGCCTTCGCGCGTCAAGTCGTCGACGAATTGCCCTTTTCCCCTGAGCAGGCGCAAATCCTCGATCCGCTCGACGGGGCTGCCGACATAGGAATTCAGCACATGCATCGGCGTCATGCTTCCTGCCCCCCCTGATAGGCGTCACGCGCTTCCAGCACCGCCTCGACCAGGGCGGTATAGCCGGTGCAGCGGCAGAGATTGCCGGAGAGAACCTCGCGGACGCGGGTCTCGTCCGCCTGTGGCTCCTTGCTCAAGAGCGCATGGGCCGTGGTCAGCATGCCCGGCGTGCAGAAGCCGCATTGAAGGGCATGATGCTTCCGGAAAGCAGCCTGCAGCGGCGACAGCGCCTCGTCGCAGGACAGCCCCTCCACCGTCACGACCTTCGCCTTGTCGGCCTGGACGGCCAGCATCAGGCAGGAACGCATGGCGGCGCCGTCGACCATGACCGTGCAGGCCCCACAAACGCCATGCTCGCAGCCGACATGGGTTCCCGTCAGTCCGAGGTGATGGCGCAGGCAATCGGCCAGCGTCATCCGCGGCTCGACGTCGATGCTGACCGCCTTACCATTGATTTCCATAGAGACTTGCATCTTTGCTCTCGGCCGGTTTGAGGGGCTTAGACTTGCGCATGCGCAAGAGCGCGCTCGACGAGGACGCCGATCAGCGCCTGGCGGTATTCCGCGCTGGCATGCATGTCGCCGGTGACATCCGCCGCCACCGCTTCGGAGGCGGCCTTCGCCGCTGCCGCCACGAGGTCTTCCTCGACGACATTCCCGTTGATCACCTCTTCCACCGCGGTAAGGCGGCAGGGATGGGAACACACGCCGATGACGCCGACATGCGCGTTACAGGCGCGCCCCGCCGCATCGAGGTCGAAATGAAGGGCGACACCGGCCATGGCGAAATCGCCGCGCCGGCGGGCGAATTCCTCGAAGGCCCAGCGGCGCCCGGAGGGCCATGCGGGGAAACGAATTCCGGTGATGATCTCGTCGAATTCAAGAACCGTCGACAGGGCGCCATCGAAGAAGTCCGCCGCCTTTATGAGGCGCGAACCGGCAACGCCCTGGACCGAGATCTCAGCATCGCAGGCCACGGCCAGGCCCGGCATTTCCGCCGCCGGGTCCGCATGGGCCAGGCTTCCCCCGACGGTCCCCCGGTTGCGGATCTGATAATGCGCGACATGCGAAATCCCTTGGACCAGCAGCGGATGCGCCTTGCGCAACCCGTCATGGCTTTCGATGTCGCACCAACGGACCCGCGCGCCCAGATGCACGCCATTCTCGGTGATGGTGATCCGGTCAAGGCCGGGCACGTTCCGCAGGTCCACCAGGACCGAGGGCGCCGCCAGACGGAAAGCCAGCACCGGCATGAGGCTCTGGCCACCGGAAATCACCTTGGCCTCTCCCTCATGATCCGCCAGAATCCTGACGGCTTCGGCCAATGTTGCCGGACATGCATATTCAAAAGACGGCAGTTTCATGATTTCCCCCGGCTCAGAGACCGCAAAGCAGCAAAGTATTCCGAAGTATTCGTGAAAGAGTTTTTCGGACCAGAGGCGGGGGGAGGGTGCGTCGTCCCCTTTCCCGCCTCCGGCGTCATTTCCCGGCGGGGTCCCAGTGGCTGAGACCTCAGTCGCTGAGACCGGCCGCCTTCACGACCTCGGCCCACCTGCCGCGCTCGCCCTGGATGTATTCGGCGAACTCGTCCGGGGTCGTGGCGCTGGGCATCGCCCCCAGTTCCTTCAGGCGCGCAACCACTTCCGGCAGCTCAAGAATGCGCTGCACTTCGGCCGCCAGCTTGTCGACGATGGGTTGGGGCGTTCCGGCGGGCACGAACAAGCCCTGCCAGGCCGTCGCCTCGAAACCTTCGACCGTTTCCGCAACGGTCGGCACCTCGGGCGCCGCATCGCTTCGCATCGGCGTCGTCACCGCCAGGGCCCGAACCGCACCGCCCTCGGCCTGCGGCCAAGCCGAGGTCATGTTGTCGAAGGCGAGGTCGATATGACCGCCGGCAAGACTGGTCACGACTTCGCCGGTGCTCTTGAACGGCACATGCGCCATCTGCGTCTCGGTCATCATCTGGAACATTTCAGCCGAGAGATGGGAGGACGTCCCGGCGCCGGACGAGCCATAGCTCAGCCGCCCCGGATTTTCACGGGCATAAGCGATCAGTTCGGAAATGTTCTGCACCGGTACACTGGGATTCACCATGGCCAGGTTGGGCAGGCGGACGATCATCGAAACCGGCTGGAAATCCTTTTCCGTGTCATGCGCGGCATCCGGATTGATCAGCGGGTTGATGACATGGGAACTGACCGTGCCCACCAGCAGGGTATAGCCGTTATTCGCCGCCCTCGCTGCGTAGTTGGTGCCGATGCTTCCCCCACCGCCGCCGCGATTCTCGACGACAAAAGGCCGACCGAAGGATCCTTGCATGTGCTGCGCCAGAATACGCGCGATCAAATCCGTTGATCCACCGGCGCCAAAGGGCACGACAATCGACACCTGGCGCTCCGGCCAATTCTCTGAAGCGTAACTCGACGCTGCGAAAGCCAGCATGGCGGCAGTGGCAGCGGCGACACTCAATAGGTTACGCATGATCAGGCTCCCTGCGAATTGAGGTAGGGGGCAGACTTGCCCGGACGACCACGACGCCCTCGACTTCCCGGCTTTCAGCCTTCGGAATGCGGCGCCCTTTGGCCTGAAATCTTTTCAAGGCCCGCGGAACAACCAATGCCCTGTTACGGTGGGATTACGACTTCGCTGGACCAAAGACCCAGCAATACGGTTAACATCGTACTAACTGGTCGGTCAATTAAAAATTAGGCGTCGTGGAAAATGGTCTGTTTTTTGTGCAGTGCGGATAAATGCAATAATTTTAGGGTCTTTTGGGCGTTTTGTGAGGAGGCCCTGCGGGTTGAACGGCGCCAGCCGCTGGGGAACGCATGCCCTTTCCTCCCCTGATCCCAGCCACTGGAAACAGGATGAAAAACCAGTTTAGTAGGATTTTACGGAAAGATATATTCCGGTTGCGCGCATGCGCCCGGCAGCATCGCATGCGAGATGATCCCGCCCCTTCCCATACCTCTGCCGACCGCCACGACACAAAAGACCAGGAAAACCGCGACGAGAGCCGGTGATTAACGAGCAGAGCTGTGATAATGGTGGCGCCACCCTCTGGTAAGGCGAGCATCCAGGCCTTGCAGCCTACTTGGCGGCGAAGGTGCTGGACCCGCCTTCACTGGCATGGACAAAATAATCAAGGTGCCGCTATTCCAGAACCGGCTGGCCGATGAGTGGCTTGCGATCCCGAACGCAAATCCAGATTTGCGCGCCAGGATCGAAATCACGGGCACGACCGGCGAGGACATTTCCACCTCACGAAGAATGCACGCCATGGCCCCGCCCGGCCCGCAGTACTTGTTTCAAAAAGGAACGAACGGATGAAGGCTAAGAAGTCGACCGCACCGGTGACACGTGATGGCGCCGCGACGCAGGAGCGTATCCTGCGGGCCGCGACCCGGGAATTCGCCGACAAGGGCTATGATGGTGCGCGGGTCGACGAGATCGTCCGGGCCTCGGATGTCAGCAAGAACCTGCTCTACCACCATTTCGGCAGCAAGGACCAATTATTCACGGCCGTTCTGGAACGGGCCTACGAGACCATACGCGCGCGGCAGAACGATCTGTCGATCCGCAACATGGCGCCGGAAGAAGGCATGCGGAAACTGGTGGAATTCACCGCCAGCATCTGGGAAGAAGCGCCGGAATTCAGCCGCCTGCTGGCGAGCGAGAACCTTCATGAAGCCCGCCATGTCCGGCAATCGAAGCGGATCATCCCCATGTACGATCCGCTCATGCAGACCCTTCAGGACCTGCTGAAACGAGGGGAAGAACAAGGCGTCTTCCGCAAAGGCATCGACCTCGTCGATCTCTACATCTCGATCACGTCGCTCTCGGCGCATTACATCTCGAACCGCCATACCTTCGAGGCGATTTTCGGCGTGAACCTGATGAGCCCCGCCCGCCTCCAGCAGCGCAAGGAACATGCGGTCGAGATCATCCTCCGCTATCTGCGGCCGTGACGGGCGTCTCCATGGCGGGCGGGCGGCGGGGATGATCTCGACCGCCCCCACGCGCTGAAGGCTCACCCCGCCAAGACGAAAACCAGCGCCCCCAGGGCAAGGACCGCCACAGCGATCAATCCGCTTTTTCCCCATGCCGGCGCCGCCCCAGCCTGCCCCGCTTGGGACGGCGCAGGAGCCGGGGCGGCGCCCGCTTCCGGTCCGGCCGTCGCGGCGGCGGACTCGCTAGGCGCCGCCTGCTCCTTTTCCTCCTCGAAGACCATGCGGAAGGCCGTGAAGAAGTCGTTGGCCATCTTCTTGGCCGCCGTGTCGACAAGCCGCGCCCCGACCTGGGCCAACTTCCCGCCGACAGCGCCTTGCGCCTCGTAGCGCAGCAGCGTGCCCCCCTGCTGCTCGGCCAAGGTTACGGCCGCACCGCCCTTGGCGAATCCCGCCGCGCCTCCCATCCCTTCTCCGACGAGCCGACAGCTGACGCCGGGCACCACGTCTTCCATCTGCACCCGGCCAGAGAAACGAGCCCTCACCGGGCCGACCTTCGCCGTCACCTTGGCCGTGAATTCCATCTCGCTCAACCGTTCGACACTTTCGCATCCCGGAATGCAGCGCCGCAGGATATCCGGATCGTTCAGGGCCTCCCAGACAGCAGAGGGCGACGCCGGAATGAATTGTTCACCTGCCATATCCATGAAAGAGACCCTTTTTCATTGGTTACGTGGAGGAGTTGCGTGGAAGGGGAAAGGGAATGCGCCAAGCTTTCCGTGCGAGGCAGACAAAACTGTTCATAGCCTGCTTGCGCAAACGATAGGCAAATTTTCTGTTGCCAACGAATCGTCCTCGTGTACAGTTGTACTAACGAGTTAGTTAGGAAATGTCAATGTTCGCCTGGCTCCGCGAAAAACGGTCGGGCGAAGCAAGGGCCCACTCGAAGACCGCCTTGCTTGCGGCGAGGGAATCGCCTTCTGTCTGATGCGTCGTCAGGCAGGTCCGATATCCCCGAAAGCAGCAGGATGGCCGGGCCCCTGCGCATCCCGCCAGCGATGGCTCCTTTCTTCTCGGTTACAGCACATTCCCCCTGTCCGATGCGCAACGCACCCATTGCAAGGCCGCCAAGCCCATCACACCGACAGGGATTTCCCCTCATCCTTTCCTTGCCTGAAGGAGGACATCATGGGCGTCGCTCGCCACAAACGGCCGCCGGAATTGGAAGGCACTCCCCTCGAAGACATCCTGGACCGTTACGTCGCGCGCTTCCGGGACCGCAAAGCAGATTGGGCGGCCTTCGAGGACGCGAAGATCGAAGGCTACAAGCGCGCGCAGCATCGTTTCATCGGCGCGGGCGGCTCCGGCAAGCATAACGACCCGACGGTCATTCCCGCGAACAACTTCACGCTCTCGATCATGTTCGTCGAGCCCGGCCAAGGCAACGCCCCCCATACCCACGAGGTCGAGGAAGTCTTCTTCGTCCTCAAGGGGTTCCTCGACGTCTTCATCGAGGATGAGAACGGCAAGCGCCTGACGACGCGCCTGGGACCGTGGGAAGGGATTTCCTGCCCCGCCGGCGTGATCCACGGCTATGACAACAACAGCCTGGAACCGGTCTATTTCCAGGTCATGCTGGGCCGCGCCAAGCCCGAGACCATGGGCTATGCGGATGAGGAGCTTTATGCGCGCCGCGACAAGCACCTGACGGAAGCTTCGTAACCTTCCAGGAGGAGGCCCCCGCGGGGCCTCCTTCTCCATGCCTGTCGCACGACCGCCTTCCTCAGGTCATCGATCCTCAAGCCAAGGCATCTTTCATGAAACGCATTGCTCTTATCGGCTATGGCAGCATTGGGCGTTCGGTCGTGACGGCCTTTCGGGAAGCCGGGCATGACGAGGCGATCGTCGCCATTCTCGTCCGTCCGCAACAGATCCAGGCTCTCCTGGACAAGGGCCTGCCCGCCGTGGGCAGCCTTGACGAGCTTCTCGCGCGCCAGGCCGACGTCGTCGCCGAGGTCGCGGGACAGGAGGCCTTGGCCGCCTATGGCCCTGCCGTGCTGGAAGCGGGATGCGACCTGCTGGTGATCTCCATCGGTGCCTTGGGCGATCCCGTCCTGCATGAACGCCTGACCGGGGCGGCCTTGAAATCCGGACATCGCATCCTGCTCTGTTCCGGTGCCATTGGCGGAACCGATGCGATCGCGGCGATGAAGGTCTCGGGGCTGGAGCGCGTCACCTATCGCTCCCGCAAACCGCCCTCGGCATGGAAGGCGACACCGGCCGAACGGATCCTCGACCTGGACAACCTCGCCGAACCGGTGGTCTTCTATCGCGGCAATGCGCGCGACGCGGCGGTGACCTACCCCAAGAATGCCAATGTCGCAGCGACGGTCGCGCTGGTCGGGCTGGGCTTTGAGCGCACGGCGGTCGAACTGGTGGCGGACCCGACCGTCTCGGGCAATCTGCACGAGATCGAGGCGGAAGGACGCAGCGGCCGGATCTCCATTCAGCTGGAAGGACGGCCCTCGCCGGAAAACCCGAAGACCTCAATGCTGACCGCGCTGAGCGTCGTGCGGGAATTGATGAATCTCGATGCGACCGTTGCGATCTGATCCCGATGGAATGTGATCGGCAGCGGCGCGATGGTGCAGCGACGAGGACGCGATGAACAGATTACCAGAAATACCGGCCGAGCTGCGGGACCTCATGGCCGAGATCGGGCCGAAATGGGCGCAGGATACCAAGGGCCATATCCAGTTGATGATCGACCGCTTCAGCGAGATCCTCGCGGGCGCGCCGAAAGACTCGGCCGACATCCGGGAAAACATTCCCTATGGCACCCATGAACGCCAATCCCTCGATGTCTTTCTGCCCAAGACCCAGAACAGGCGGCGCCCCGCGCTCGTATTCATCCATGGCGGTGCCTTCACGGCGGGAAGCCGCAGGCGCAGCGCGGAAATATACGCCAACGTCCTGCACTATTTCTCGCGTTTCGGGATCGCCGGGATCAATGCGGGCTATCGCCTGGCACCGGACGTCCGCTACCCGGAGGCCACGCAGGATATCGGACGGGTCGTGCAATGGGTGAAGGAGCATGCCGAGGAACTGGCCGTGGACCCGTCCCGCATTTTCCTCATGGGACATTCCGCCGGCGGCGCCCATGTCGCCAGCTATGCCTATGATAAGAGACTGCATCCGGCCGAAGGCCCCGGCCTCGCCGGATTGATCGTGGTCAGCGGACGCGTCCGCGCCGACAACCGGCCGGAAAATCCCAATGCCCGGCGGGTCGAAGCCTATTATGGCACGGATCCCACCCGCTACGACGACGTCTCACCCGTCATGCATGCCGGGCCGGACAGCATGCCGACCTTCATCGCTATGGCCGAATTCGAAAACCCCCTGATCGACGTGCATTGCCTGGAACTGGCCTACCGTCTCGCGGCGGCAAAGGGAAAAGCTCCGCCGGTCCACCGCCTGACGGGCCACAACCACACCTCGATCATCGCCCATTTCAATACAGCGGAAGACAATCTCGGCGCATCCATTCGGCATTTCATGAATGAAAATATGCCGTAGCTTCAAATCCTGACTGCCGCACCTACCTCACGCCGATTTTCAGTCCCAACTTGACCGGTACCGTCGCGACGGCACGGGCCAGCCAGGAAGGGGAATCACCTCTTTCCTCGGCATCCTCGCAGGCGAGGATGGCGCGGCGGATGGAGGTCGCGCCGACGAAGCGGAAGGGTTCGGGCGGCAGGCGGGGTTGGCGCCGTCCCATCAAGGGAAGGTCCCGCCATTCGTTGTGCAGCCCCAGGACCAGACTGACAAGGCATTGCGCCGCCATATGGGTGGGCGTGACGCCATGCCCGGAATAGCCGCAGGCGTAATGCACATTTCCGCCGGGCAAGGTGCCGACGAAAGGCAAGCGGTCGGAGGCGACATCGATGGCCCCGCCCCAGGCTTTCTCCACAGGGGTGCCGCCCAAGGCAGGCAAGAGCCGCATCATGCCGCGCACGGCACGTTGGGCCGCGCTGCGGTCTCTCGTCATGCGGGCGGAGGTCCATCGGTTGCCATAGGCGACCGGCCCTGCCCCGGCCCCCATCAGCACGCGATCATCGAGCGTGCGGCGGAAGTAATGCAGGAACATGCGGGCATCTGCGAAACCGACATCGCTGTTCCAGCCCATGCGTTCCAAGGCCGGCGTCGGCGTACTGATCGCTGCATAGCTCGAAAACACGCTCAGCACCGGGGCGATGGCGGACTCCCGTGCCAGGGCCACATTGGTCGCCAGCACCACCTGCCGAGCGGTCAGCGTGCCGCGCGTCGTGCGGACACGGCAAGGACCTCCGCTTTCCCTCCCCGTCATCGCAGTATGCTCGAAGACCCGCACCCCTTGCGCAAGAGCGGCAGAGCGCAGGGCACGGGCCAGCCGCGCCGGCTGCACGGTCGCCCCCTCCTGAAAGAACACGCCGCTCAGGAAAGCCGGCGAATCGCAATAGGCGCGGACCTCCTCGGCAGGAAGGAACACCGCCTGTTCCGGTTCCCCCAGCCGGGCGGCCGCATCCACATAGGCCCGCAGCTTGGCCTCCTGCTGCGGCGTGGTGGCCACCCGGATATTCCCGCCGTCGCGCCACCAGAAATCCAGCGGTGCGGTCTTGGCGAAAGCGCGGATGGCCTCCTGCGCCCGGCTTCCCGCGCGGGCGATGGCCAGAGCCTGATCCTCGCCGAAGCTGGCGATCAGATGCGGTAATTGCGCCCAATAGCCATGCGCCTTGCCGCCATTCTTGCCGCTGGCACCGCCACCGCACAGCCCCGCCTCGATCACGGCGATTGACAGCGTTGGTGCTTTCTGCGCCAGCAGCAAGGCCGTCCACAGACCGGTGAAGCCGCCCCCGATGATCGCGACATCCACCTCCTGCCCCTCGCAGGCATCCGGTGGAAGAGGCTCCCCTTCCCCTCCTTCGGCCTGCATGGCCTCGTCCATCCACCACGAGACGGGGGACACATCGAAGGAGGGTTCGGTCGCAATCGTCATGACAGCCTCTTCTGTACCCGTAGCCTACGGGCTTCTAGCCAAGGAAACCGGCCGCGCTCATAGGGAACGGGGCCGGCGCGTTTCGCCTCGTCGGCATTCGAGCGCCGCACGGTCCCAACCGCCGAGATCGGCCGCCGCCTGATAGGTGCTGTCGAGGAAGGCCATCAGCGTGGCCTCGGGATCGGCGGATTGACGGACGGCGTCGTAGGGCAGCAGGAACTCGCCAAGACCGGCATCGTAATAGGCCGCATCGGGGGCGACGGCGGCATCGGCGAAGCCAGGCGGAGCCGGATAGGCGTAGGAATAGAAGGCGGGGAAGTCGACCGGTCCGCCGCCCGGCCAGAATCCCGCCGAGGATACTTCATGGCTATAGGCTTCGCGCGTGACGTTGTCCGGCAATGAAGGAAAGCCGCCGGGATGCAGCGGTGCCCGGCGTCCCGAGAAACGCGTGACCGCCAGATCGAAGCTGCCCCAGAACAGATGCACGGGACTGGCCTTGCCGAGGAAACCGGTGCGGAAATGCTTCAGCACGCGATCGATGGCAACGCTTGCCTGGAAGAAGCGGTTCACCGCATCGGCATCGTAAGGGCGTTCCGCCCGATCCTCCGTGAAAGGCACCGGGTCCGGCACCTCGTTGGGGCAGCCATGGATTTCGGGCGTACCGCCCAACTGGCCCACGAGGTCGAGGAAGCGGCCATGGAAATCGGCAACCGACATCGGACCGAGGTTGAAGCGGGCCATGCGGCCATCGGTGGAGGCCCCGATCACCGCATGGTCGATAAGATCCAAGAGAATCTCCACCCCGCCCTCACCGTCCGGGACAAGCGAGGTGGTGAAACCGCGCGCATTGACATAGAGCGTGGCGTGCCAGGAATGATTTATCCAGGGCGTTCGCGCCAGGCGGTACTTGCCCACGACCTGACAATAGAGATGCAAGGCCGAACAGCTTTCGCGCCACGCCGGGTAAGGGATATCGGGCCAGATCATGCCTCGTCCTCGTTCGATGTTACGACAGGAACTCGACCCGAGGCGGCAGACCGGGCGGCAAGGGAAGGAACGCCTTGTCAGCGAATTCAGAGGTCATCGAAACCATGGTCCCGCCCGGGTATATCGAACATGATGGCGCCGTCATGGGAGCATTCAAGGGAGTGTTCCATCCGCGTTTTCCACCAGACCTTGTGTTAAAGGGCTGCCATGGCCGGGACACAGGGCAGCCTTTCTTCAAGCCTTCGGCAAAGCCGCTCAAGCGGAGCGGCCGTAGAGGGCCAGGTCTTCAGGCGCGATGAAGCCGTCCTCAAGATCCGCCTGCACGGCCTCGGCCGGACGGCGTTTCGGATCGCCGAAGCCGCCTGCACCGGGGGTTTCGATGCGGATATTGTCGCCCTTGTTCAGGGTCAGGAGCGTGACCTTCGACGACAAGGGCTCCTGATCGGCCAGCCCGTAATTCCGGTACAGGCGGGCGGTCGCCCCTTCCTTGCCGCCGGCGACGCCGGTTGCCGGATGCTTATGGCCGTCGGAACGGGCCGAGAAGATCGTACCGTCCTGCAAGGCCGTGACCTGACGGGCCAAGCCTAGGCCGCCCCGGCGTTCCCCGGCGCCGCCCGACCGTTCGACCAGGGCGTATTCATCGACCATCAGCGGATATTCGTTCTCCAGGGCCTCCACCGGCAGGTTGGAGGTATTGGTGACATGCACATGCACGGCATTCATCCCGTCCAGGCGCCGAGAGGCCGGGCCGCCGCCGCCGAGGGTTTCAAGATAGACATAGGTTCCGGCGCGGCGCGCATGGCGGGCGGAGAAGACGATGGTCGCCAGATCATCGCCGCCTGACGACAGGACACGGTCCTCGGGCAGGATTTCGCGGAATGCACCGAAGATGGAACGGGCAACCTTCTGGCAGGTGATGGACCGGGCCCCGACCGCCGCCGGGAAGCGCGCATTGACGATCAGGCCGGGTTCGGCGCGGATCTCGATGGCTTTCATCATGCCCTCATTGGGCATGAGCTGCGGGTCCAGCAGCGCCTTGGCGGCGTAGAAAACGGTCGCTTCCAAGGCGCTGGCCGGAACATTGAGCGCCCCCTTCGCCTGCGGGCCGGTCCCGGCGAAATCGATGACCAGATTGCCATTCTCGACCCAAACGGTGGTGGCGATGGGCACCGGCGGGCCGCCCGAGCCGTCATCGTCCAGATGGCAGACGAAGGAACCGCGCTTGTCGCCCAATTCGTCGATGCGCATCTTCAGACGCAAGGCGGTATAAGCCAGGATATCCTCGACCGCCTGCTCCACCGCCGCCAGTCCCATCTGACGCACGAGGCCATGCAGAGCCGCGACGCCGCGATCATTGGTGGCGACCTGGACCTTCAAATCCAGGATGCGTTCCTCGGGCTCGCGCGTGTTCTGGGCGATCAGGTCCAGCAGGTCTTCCCGCAGTCTGCCGTCCTCGACGATCAGCATGGGCGGAATGCGGATGCCTTCCTCGAACACCGTGCGCGCCATGGCCGAGATGGAGCCGGGAACACTGCCGCCGACATCGGAATGATGGGCGATATTGGCGGTGAAGAAGCGCAGCTCGCCATCGGTGAACATCGGCGTGACGATGGAGATGTCGGGCATATGGGTACCGCCCGCCAAATAGGGATCGTTGCAGATGAAAGCCGAACCGGGCTTGATTGTTTCGGCCGGGAAGCGTTGCAGCACCGCCTGAACACTGCCCCGCAGGCTGCCCAGATGCAGCGGAATATGCGAGGCCTGGGCAACCAGGCGGCCATGCCGGTCGAACAGCCCAACGGAGCAGTCGCGCCGTTCCTTGATATTGGTCGAGAAGGAGGAACGGATGAGCGTGTTGCCCATTTCCTCGGTGATGGTCAGCAGGCGGTTCGAGAAGACCTCCATGCCAATCGGATCGGCGATACGGAGTGTCCCGGTAGCCGGAGTCGAGGACAGGGCGCTCATTGGGCACCTCCGAGGATCGAGATGATGATATTGCCGGCGCGGTCCACCTGGAACTTGCTGGCCGGCGGAATGACCGTCGTGGAGCTCATTTCCTCGACGATGGCCGGACCGGAAAGGGTGGTCTCGAGCGGCAGTTTCTCGCGGGCATAGACCGGCGTCGTCACGCGGCCCTGATCCGCCTTGAAATAGACGGAACGGGTTTCGAGCAGCGCCTCTTCGACAGTGCCGGCTTCGGTGGCCTGGAAATCGTTGTAAGGCTTCGGCACCAATCCCAACGCCTTGGTGCGGCAGTTGACGAGTTCCACCTTGCGGTCGGGGATGACGTAGCCGTATTCGACGCGATGGGCCTCGGCGAAACGTTCGAGAAATCCGTCCAGATCGATGGCTTCATCGGTCGGGATCGCCACGCTGACTTCGAAGTTCTGGCCCTCGTAACGGGCTTCGACGACCTGCAGGAAGCGGCGCATTTCAGGCGCCACCTTCTCGCCGTTCAGCCAATTCCCGCCGTCCACGCGCATCTCGTCGAAATACCGCCCGACCTGCGCCCAGGTTTCCAGCGTCGCCGCCGCGATATGGGTGCGCACGAAGTCCAGGCTGATATCGGAGAGCAGAATGCCCCGGGCGCACATGGTTCCGGGCTCGCGCGGGACGATGACCGTGGGGATGCCGCATTCTGCCGCCACCTCGCAGGCATGAAGCGGCCCTGCCCCGCCAAAGGCCATCAGGGCGAAAGTGGACAGGTCATAACCCCGTTCCGTCGAGACGGAGCGGATGGCCCGGCCCATATTGGCATTGGTGATGCGCAACACGCCCAGGGCCGCTTCCTCGAGGGGGAGCCCCAAGGGGGCCGCCACCTTCTGTTCGATGACATCGCGGGCAGCCTGTTCCTTCACCTCCAGTTTGCCGCGCAGCAGCGTGACCGGATTCAGGCGGTGCAGCACCACATTGGCATCCGTCACGGTCGGTTCCTCACCGCCCCTTCCATAGGCCACCGGACCGGGCACGGCCCCCGCACTGAAGGGACCGACCTTGAGGGCCGAGGCATCGTCGAGCCAGGCGATGCTGCCGCCGCCGGCGCCGATCACATGAATGTCGACCATCGGCGTCTTGACCGGATAATCGGCGACGGTGCGGCTGGAGGTGAATTGCGGCTGGCCGCCGACGATCACCGAGACATCGGTGCTGGTGCCGCCGACGTCGAAGGTAATGACGTTCTGGAATCCCGCCTCGCCGGCGACCACGGCGCCGCCCACCACGCCGGCCGCCGGACCGGACAGGCAGGTACGGACCGGAAATTGGCGAACGGTCGGGATCGACATCAAGCCGCCATTGGAATGGATGGTGTAAGGCGCCATCGGCACGCCTAGCGCCTGCACCCCGTCGGACAGACGGTCCAGATAGGTCTGCATGCGCGGGCCGGAATAGGCATTCAGCACCGTCGTCGACAGACGCTCGAACTCGCGGAATTCGGGCAGCAGGTCGGAAGAGGCCGTCACATACAAATCAGGCATCGCCTCCCGCAGCCGGTCGCGCACCATCGCTTCGTGGACGGGGTTGCGATAGGCATGCAGGAAACAGATGGCCACTGCCTTGACCTCGGCCGCCTTCAGCTTTCCGATCAGGTCATCCACTTGCGCCATGTCGATGGCGCGCAGCACGCCGCCATCGACGGTGATCCGTTCATCCACCTCGAAACGCAAGGCGCGCGGCACCAGGACGGCAGGCTTCTGGATCTGGTAATCGTAGAGATTGGGGCGGGTCTGGCGGCCGATATCCAGGACGTCGCGGAACCCCTTGGTGGTCAGCAGGGCCGTCCGGCTGCCCTTGCGCTCGATCACCAGGTTGGTGGCGACCGTGGTGCCATGGCCCATGAAGCTGACTTCCTCGGGCTTCACCGAGAATTCGTCCAAAAGCGCCCGAGTACCCGTGCGAATGGCTTCCGAGGGATCGGAGGGCGTGGAAGATACCTTGTAGAAAAGGACCTCGCCCGAGGTCTCGTTGAGCAGGGTAAAGTCGGTAAATGTTCCACCGACATCGACTCCGATCCGATACATGCGCGTCTCCAGGAGTGGGTTTCTGCTCAAAGACTAACGGCGCTTTCGCAACACGCGCCAATGGTCATTGAGAATGCATATCGATAAGTTTTCGTGATGGATGGCTTTCTTCCCAGCCCATCAAGCGACCTGCGGGACGACTTGGCCGCCGGCGACATCGTCACGGATACAGGCGTGAAAATGCCCGGCCCCGACCTGGCGGTAAGCCGGTCGTTCTACCGCGCAGGCATCGACGGCAAAGGGACACCGGGTGCGGAAGGTGCAGCCGCTGGGAGGATTGGCCGGGCTGGGCGGTTCGCCTTGCAGCAATTCGCGCTTGCGGGCACGGGCGGCACGAGGATCCACCGTCGGGGCGGTCGACAGCAAGGCGCGGGTATAGGGATGGCGCGGATTGGCATAAAGCTCGCGCGCCGGGGCCATCTCCACCACACGGCCCAGATACATCACCATGACCCGGTCGGCGATGAACTCGACGAGACCCAGATCATGGGAAATGAACAACATGGCGATGCCGATTTCGCGCTGCAGGTCCACAAGCAGGTTCATGATCTGCGCCTGGATCGAAACATCCAGGGCGGCGACGGGCTCGTCCGCCACGACGAAACGCGGCCGCACGGCCAGCGCCCTGGCGATGCACAGGCGTTGGCGCTGACCGCCGGAGAATTCATGCGGAAAACGGCGCAGATGATCGCCGGTCAACCCCACCTGTTCCAGCAGCTGCACCACACGCTCGCTTCGTTCGGCCTTCGGCAGGGGACCAAGAAGATCCAGTGCCTCGCCCACGATGTCGATGACGCGGGTCCGGGGATTCAGGCTGCTATAGGGGTCCTGGAAGATGATCTGCATGTCGCGGCGCAAGGCCCGCATCCGCTGAGGCGTGGCATGGGTGATGTCTTCCCCGTCGAACCGGATCTTGCCCGCTGTCGGTTCATGCAGCCGCAGAAGCGTCCGCCCGACCGTGCTCTTGCCCGAACCGGATTCTCCGACAAGCCCGACAACCTCGCCCGGATGGATGGTGAAGCTGACGCCATCGACCGCCTTGACCGGTTTCCGCACGCGCCCGAAGAACCCTTTGGAACCGCCGTAATGCTTCTGCAGGTTGTCGATCTCGACGATGGGATCCTTCATCATATTTCCTTCCAGCGAATGCAGCGGGCCGCTTGGCTTTCGGTGACCACCTCGAGTTCCGGCACCGCAACCGAGCAGGCCTCGGTGGAATAGGAGCAACGTGGCGCGAAGCGGCAACCGGGCGGCAAGGCCAGCGGACTTGGCACCGTACCGGGAATCGAGGCGAGGCGCTTTTCGCCGCTGTTCAGGTCCTCGGGCTTGGGCACACTGGCAAGCAGGCCGCGGGTATAGGGATGACGGGGGGAATAGAAGATTTCCTCGACGCTTCCTTCTTCCACCACCTGGCCGCAATACATGACCACCACCCGGTCGGCGATTTCGGCCACCACGCCCAGGTTATGGGTAATGAAGATCAAGCCGATATTGCTGGTCCTGCGGATATCCTCCAGCAATTCCAGGATCTGCGCCTGCACGGTCACGTCCAGGGCGGTGGTCGGCTCGTCGGCGATCAGAAGGTTCGGCTGGCCGCACAAGGCGATGGCGATAGCGACGCGCTGGCGCATCCCACCGGAAAGCTGATGCGGATATTCCCGCAGCCGCCGCTCGGGGTCCGGAATCCCCACCCGCTTCAGCTCCGCCAGGGCCATCTCCTCGGCCTTGGCCTTCGAGACGTTGTTATGAACGGTGATCGCCTCGACCAACTGATAGCCGATGGTATAGACGGGATTGAGGCAGGCCATCGGCTCCTGGAAAACCATGCCCATGTCACGGCCGCGATAGGCCCTGAAATGGCTGGCCGGCACCGGGGCCAAGTCGATGGCACGGGCATTCTCGCCCTCTCCCCGGCTGTACCAGATCTCGCCGCTTGCGATGCGGCCGATGCGGCGCGGCAGCAGTTTCATGACGGACAGGCCGGTCATGGACTTGCCCGAGCCGGACTCACCGACCAGCGCGACCGCCTCGCCCCTCCGGACCTGCAGGGTCACGCCGTCAATGGCACGGATCGGGCCGCGCGGCGTGGAGATTTCTGTCGTCAAGTCGCGGATCTGCAGCAACGAATCCGGCTCCGCCTTCCGCGACATGGCATGGGCCGTGCGGCTGAGACGCTGGCCGGCCAGCATGCCCGGCAAGGTGAAGGCTGCGACCGAGGCCTTGGGATCGAACATGTCGCGCAGGAAATCGCACAGGCGATTGATCGAGAATACCGTGAAGACCAGCGCCAGGCAGGGCCACAGCAGGCCAAGCGGTTCCATATGCATGTAGGGCCGGGCGCCACGGATCATCAGCCCCCAGGAGGAATCCGGCGGCACCACACCCAGCCCCAGGAAGGAAAGCCCCGATTCCAGGACGATACAGGAGGCGACCACCAGGGAGAACTGCACCAGGATCGGCCCGGCAACGTTGGGCAGGACGGTCCGCAACAGGATGCGGCCCGAACGATGCCCCAAGGCCCGTGCCGCCTCGACATATTCGAGGTTCCGCACCGACAGCACCTCGCCATAGGTGACGCGGGCATAGGCGGGAATGAACAGGATGGCGAGAATGACCGTCAGGGTACCCGTTCCCGGCCCCAGCAGGGTCACGGCCAGCAGCGCCAGCAGCATCGGCGGAAAGGACAGGATGACGTCCAGCGGACGCATGGTGATGTTCTCGATCCAGCCCTGGAAATACCCACCCAGCAGGCCCAGCGCCACGCCGCCGATCGCCGCCAGCACTGCCGCCGACAGCGACACGGCGAGCGAGGCCTGCGCGCCATAGATGATACGGCTGAAGATATCCCGGCCATATTCGTCATTGCCCAGCAGATAGGTCAGGCTGGGTTTGCCCAAGCGGGACATCACGTCCATCTGCACCGGATCATGCAGCGGCAGCAGCGGAGCAAGGACAGCCATGCCGCCGATCAGCAGCAGGAAGGCGACGGCAAAGATCAGGGTAAAATGTCTCAACATGCGTCGCCTCAATTATATCTAACGCGCGGGTCGAGAAGCCCGTAGAGCAGGTCGACGCAAAGATTGATCAGCACGAACAGGATACAGATCACCAGAACGATGCCCTGCACCGCCGGGTAGTCGCGCTGTTCAACCGCCTGGACCAGCATTCCGCTGAGGCCCGGCCAGTTGAACACGTATTCCACCAGCACCGTCCCACCGAGCAGGGTCCCCAGATGCAGGCCCAGCACCGTGACCACCGGAGACAGCGAGTTGCGCACCACATGGCGGACCAGGACACTGCGTTCCCCCAGGCCCTTCGCCCGCGCCGTCCGCACCCATTCCTTTTCAAGGAATTCCAGGATGGAAGTGCGCACCATGCGGAAGACGACAGGAGTCAGGCTGACGGCGATACTGAAAGCGGGCATCAGCAGATAGATCAGGTGCTGGACAGGATCCTCCGTGAAACTCACGAAGCCCCCCGCCGGCACCAGGCGCAGAATCTGCGAGAAGAGCAGGATCAGCAGCGTGCCGGTCACGAAGACCGGGATCGAAAGCCCGAAGCTGGAAACGGAGGAAAACAGACCGTCCCAGAAGCCGCCGCGCCGCAATGCCGCCAGCAATCCGGAAGGCATGCCGATCACCACCGCCAGAAGGGCGGCGGTCAGGATCAATTCGAGGGTACGTGGCAGGCGCTTCACGATTTCCTGCGCGATGGGCGCGCCATCCTGGAAGGAATTGCCGAGATCGCCCTGCAGGATGTTGCCCATATAGGTCACATATTGCTGCCACAGGGGCCGGTCGAGACCGAGTTGGCTGCGCAGGGCCTCTACGCTCTCCTGACTGGGAGCCATGCCGCCACCGCTGAGCAGGATCTCCGCCGGATCCCCGGGGACGATATGCAGAAGCAGGAAGAGCAGCGTTGAAACGGCGAAAAGCGTCGCTACCGCCGACACAGCGCGGCGCAGTACATAATTCATTGGACCTCCCGGGAAGCATGGTCATCGACATGAGGAAGGATGGAGGAGTGCCAGAAGGCCTCCTCCGCCTCCTCAGACGAGGGACGCTTCCTCGAGGCGCAAACCGCTTTGGAAGACCAGGAAGCCTGGCAGGGGGCCGAAATTCTTCACGCTGTCGCGCAAGGCATAGGCCTGGGGGCGCCACAGCAGCGGCAGGAAAGGCATCTCCTGCAGGGCGATCTCCTCGATCCGGCCATAGATCTTGGCCCGCTCGGAAGGCTCCATTTCCTCCCGGCCCTTCCGCAGCAACTCGTTGATCTCGTCATTGTTGTAGCCGTAAGGGCGGGTATAGGACGGCGGCTGACCGCCTTCCAGATAAGCCGACACGGCATCGGGATCATTGAAGGCCCCGGCCGTGCCATTGACGGCCAGATGATATTGTCCTCTGTTGCCCTGGGTCACACGGGAAGCCCAGTCCGGCAGGTTCATCTTGCACTGGATGCCGACGGCAGCCAGGTTCTGCTGCACCACCAGGGCCGTGTCGTTGTGCTGGGCGTATTGCGCCGTGGACAGGAATTCAATGGTCAGGGTGCTGACCCCGGCTTCGGCCAGAAGGGCCTGCGCCCGTGCGGGATCGTAGCCCAGCCGTTCGCCCCCCAGCGAAGGGTCATAGGCGGGACCGTCGGGAATCGGCAAACCACCCATCGGCTCGCCCACGCCCGAGAAACCAATCTTGTTGATGGCATCGCGGTCAATGGCGTAGCCGACGGCACGCCGCAGGCGCGGATCGGTGAAGGGGCCCTGTTCGGTGTTGAACACCAGATACATGAAAGGACCATTGACCGATTGCAGGGTAATGCCCTTGTCGTTGCGCAGGCGTTCGAATTGCTGCGTCGAGACATATTCGATGACGTCCACATCCCCCGATTCCAGGGCCGCGATGCGCAGGCTTTCATCCGGCATGGCGATGAAGCGCAACGATTGCACGCCCGGCAAATCGCTCTTGTAATAATCGGAGAAGGCCTGGAGCTGGATGGCGCTGCCCCTGTCGATATTGCCAAGGGTGAAGGGACCGGCCCCGACATAGCCCGGCGCCGAAGAATTACGCGATACGATCATCGCATAGCCACTGGCGACCACTTGCGGGAAGGTCACGCTCGGCTGTTTCAGGACCACGCGTACCGTGCGCGGGTCCAGGATGTCGACGCTTTCAACGATCTGAAAGTCCTTGCGCAGATGGGCCGTGGAATTTTCCGCCGCGATGGTTTCATAGGAAAATTTGACATCCTCGGCCTGCACGACCGAACCGTCGTGAAAACGGGCGTTCTCACGCAACACGAATTCATAGGTGACGGGATCGACCTGGCGCCAGCTTTCCGCCAGTTCCGGTCTGACGGAACCGTCTGCCGCATAGGACAGCAGCCCACGGTATATGAGCAGCTTGACGGTCAGGGAGGCGGTGCCGGTGTATTCGAAGGGATTGAGGTTCGGGGGGAAGGACGACAATCCGAAGCGTAAATGGCTGCCCGTCTGCGCCCGCGCCAAGCCGATAGGCAGGCCGCCAGCCAGAAGGATCGTTCCCACACCTGCCGAGGCGCCAAGAAACGCACGGCGGGACAAGGCAAATTTCTTGTAATCGGAATTCATGCTTCGGGCCTCCAGGCAGTTGCGTGCGCAAAAGCACGGTCTTCAGTGGACACGTCATCCCCTCGGCTGTGGGACAGCATTGACCTCCCACAGCATCCGACACGGCATGCTATAGCCATACTTTCTTGGTTTTCTTCACGGGACCGGGCACAACTGAACCTGCCCTGGACCTCCATTGCCATCCCTGAGTTTTTTCTTGTCCCCTCTTCAAGGGGGCTACATTCTTGATGATGATAAGCGGGTTTAGATTAGACGTGCAAATATCGTCACATACTGGACTTATTCACCGGGGTTATGGGCGCATGGTCAATTTCCGGCAGATCGAAGCATTTCACGCCATCATGCTCATGGGCACCACGACGCGCGCGGCCGAACTGCTGGGGGTCTCGCAGCCCGCCATCAGCCGGCTTCTCAAACAGTTGGAACACGCCACGCAGCTAACCCTGTTCAAACGCTCGGGCGGCCGCTTGCTGCCGACACAGGAAGGAATTCTGTTCCACAAGGAAGTGGACAAATCCTTTCTGACCCTTGAACGCCTGAAGATCGCCGCCGACGACATCCGTAACTACGGCTCGGGAAATCTGCGCATTTGCGGGCTGCCCGCCCTGGGATTTTCCTTCATCCCCCATCTCATCTCGCAATTCCTGGGCAACCGGCCGTCCCGGATCGCCATCAGCATGGAGACCGCCAATTCCGAAACCGTGCGCGATCTGGTCGCCGCCGGACAGTTCGACATCGGCTTCGCGGCCGAGGAGATCGAAACCACCGGCGTGGTCGCCGAGCAATTCGCCATGCCTCCTGCGGTCTGCGTCCTGCCGCATGGGCATAAGCTGGCCGAAAAGGCGGTGATCGAAGCCGCCGATATCGTCAGCGAGCCCTTCATTTCGCTTTCCCGCACCGACCGCGCCCGGCGGCGGATCGATGCGGTATTCGACCATATCGGAGGAGAACGCCAAGTTGTGGTGGAGACCCACTACGCCCTATCGGTCTGCCATTTCGTTCAACGGGGCCTTGGGGTGGGGCTCGTCAATCCCTACTGCCTGGACGCTGTGCCGGTCGGCAGCGTCGTGGTCCGGCCCTTCATGCCGCGCATCACCTTCCGTACGCTCATGATCTTTCCGCCGCACCGCCCGGTGACGGGGCTGGTCCAGGATTTCCGGGAAATCGCCCGACACAACAGCACCTCCTTCCTGCTCGACGTGCTGAACCGTTTCGGTGCCCTGGCGACACCGGAAGCAAAACGGGCCCTGGGCACCTTGCAGGAGCCGGGCCCGTGGATCAGGAATCCAATGGCTTGAAGGGGGAGGAACGCGTCAGTATCCGCGTTCGCCGTCGACAACATTGCGCAACGGTTCGCCCTTGGTCGCCCGGCGCAGGTTGTCGGCGAGGATTTCCAGGCAGCGGTCGATATAGCTGAACGGATCGTCCGCCGAGACATGCGGCACGACGACCAGGTTCGGTACGTCCCACCATGGGGCTTCCGGCGGCAGCGGTTCCTGCGGAAAAACGTCGAGCACCGCGCCGGACAGGCGGCCCGAGCGCAACTCGGCGGCGAGCGCGTCGTAATCCATGACCGCCCCGCGCGCCAGATTGGCGACCCCCGCCCCTTGCTTCAGCAAGGCCAGTTCCGCCGCTCCGATGGCGCCGCGTGTCTGTTCGGTCAAGGGACAGGTAATGATCAGGATATCCGCTTCCGGCAGCAGCTCGGCAACGCGGTCCGGCGTGACCATCCGATCGACGCAGGGATGAGGCTCACCGCTGCGCCGCACGCCGTCTATGGCGACGCCCAGCAGCCGCAATTTCTCGGCGACGGCCCCGCCCAGGGCGCCGACCCCGTAGATCAATACCCGCGACCCGCTGATGGTCGGCCGCAGATTCCGCTGCCAGACATGGTTCCGTTGCAGGGTGGCATAGGCGGGAATACGCTCGTGCAGCATCAAGGTCACCAGCAAGCCGTATTCCCCGACCTTCGGCGCGTGAACGCCGCTGGCATTGGTCAGGACGGCCTGCGGCGGCATCCAGTCGAGCGGCATGTAGGACTCGACGCCCGCGCTGGTGCATTGAATGAGGCGCAGTTGGTCCTGAGAGGACAGAAGAGCCTTGTCCAGACGCCCGGCGATAAAGACGCTGGCCTGGCGCAAGGCCTCCTCATCGCGTTCGTCATCGAAGCGGATGGTGATGGAGGCTCCTTCAATATCCCCCAGGGCACGATGAAGCGCGTCCTCCGTCACGTGATAGGCCGGGTCTCGTGCGCGCTGGTTTTCCACATAGATGCGGGGCTTCAGCGCCCACGAAACATCGGTTGCCATGTCGATCCTCCTAAGCAGCGACGGTTTCCGCGAGATACGGACGAACCTTCTCCGGTACGAGATCGACACCGTAGCCCGGCCGCTGCGGAATGGCCACTCGCCCATTGCGGACCTTCGGTTCGACCGGATCGTCGACCAGGGCAAAGTGTTCCGGCACGCGGAAAGGATAAAGTTCCTGAATAAGGAAATTCGGAATACTGGCATCCAGATGCAGGGCCACGGCACTGGCAACCGGCCCGGCGCAGACATGCGGCGCAAGGCGCATGCTGTAGGCTTCGGCCATCGCGGCAATCTTCTTGGTCTCCATCAGGCCGCCGGTATTGCCGATATCGGGCTGCAGGATATGGGCGGCATGCTGCTCCATCACGGGGCGGAAGCCGTAGCGCGTATAGAGGCGCTCACCCACCGCGATGGACATGTCCAGCTTGTCCGACACCATTTTCAGCGCCTGGACATCCGAGGGATCGACCGGCTCCTCGAAGAACAGCAAGTCGAATTCTTCCATGGCGCGGCCGACCTGGATGATGGCATCGGGCGTCAATTCGCTGCTCATATCGACCATCAGGTCAACCTTCGGCCCGACCGCTTCCCGCACCGCCCTGACCATGGCCACAGCATGGTCCCGCATGCCGCGATCATATTCGCGGCGCGAGACATGGCTGAACATGCCGTTGGGATGGTTGGGATCGACCTGGCTGAGCGGATAGAATTTCAAGGCATCATAGCCTGCCGCCAGGGCCTTTTCCGCCGCCCGCGCGATCTCCAGCGGCGTGGTGGCCCGGAAGGACCAGCCGTTGGCGTAGACACGCACGTCGTCGCGGTATTTTCCGCCGAGCAATTCATAGACGGGGACCCCCAGGGCGCGGGCCTTGATGTCCCACAAGGTCTGTTCCAGGGCGCTGATCGCCGAGAAGATGATGGGACCGCCCCCCTTGGCCCAGAAGGTATGATCGTAGAGATCGCTCCAGATCGCCTCGATCTGGAAAGGGTCGCGCCCGATCACGAAACGGCGGGCCAGTTCCGCGATCAAAGCGCATGCCGCCCCCGCTCCCGATCCATAGGCCACGGCAGCCTCGCCGAGTCCCGACACACCCTCGTCCGTATGCGCCTGAATAATGACCGGATTCCGGCCATCTATTTTGGCACTATAAATGTCCACCGCCGTAATCTTCACGAGAAAACTCCAATATTATCTGGGTCAAATGAAGATAGGCAGCAATGGACACGGGCGTCCAATATCAAGGTCCTTTCAGGTTATGCAGTTGCGTTATAAGCCAGCCTCGACCGGAAACGAAACGCGGCCGAACCGAAGCCCGGCCCGGCCGCGAGGTGAAAAGGACTTCGGCGTCACGACTTACTTGACGGCGGTGACGACCACTTCCAGCAGGGCCCCCTTCCCCAACTCGGAGACGCCCAGCGTCGCCCGCGACGGCAGATTCTCGGCTCCGAACCATTCCACCCAGGCGGCGTTCATCTCGTCCTTCATGCCGAGATCCATGACATAGCAGGTCGCGGTAACGATCTTGGTCTTGTCGGTACCGGCTTCCGCCAGATATTTCTCGAGCTTTGCAAGAATCTCTTCCGTCTGCCCTTTCATGCCGGCGGTCCTGTCATCGGCCGTAATGCCGCCAAAGAACACAAAGCCATTGGCTTCGACCGCGCGATGCATGATCGGCGTCTTCAGGTATCGTTTGACCACGGGATGTTTCCTTACCTCAACGACTGGAATACCGGCGCCCGCGGGTGGGATCCGGCAAGAAGCGACGGTTCCACAGGCGCGCGCATAAGGTCAAATTCCTAAATTTGAGGCTCTCATACCTCAACATTATACGGTCCACCCACATAACCCGGCCGCATAACCTGCCGAAAAATATGAATTTGCTTGCCTTGCCGGCCTTTCGGCAGCATGGCGGAGCCGTCAATGGCGATCACCGGCGGCCCCGCCCTTGCCGCCAGAAACGGCCCACCCCCATGGAGATTTCCGATGCCGACCGGCCCGCAATTCCAAAGGTTGCCCGACCAGAACCGGGCCACCGTCACCCTGACAGTCGAGGGCCGGACTATCGAAGCGAAGACCGGAGAGACGGTGGCCGCCGCCATTCTGGCAGCGGGTCTGCTGTCCCATACCCGGACAACGCCTGTCCTCGGCGCGGAACGTGCGCCTTATTGCATGATGGGCGTCTGCTTCGAATGCCTGATGGTCATCGATGGCGAACCCAACAGACAGGCCTGCATGACGCTGGTGCAAGACGGCATGAATGTCGAACGACAACTTGGCGCCCGCACGGCCCCAGCCCCAGCCCAAGAGGTGGCATGATGAGCCTCCCCGCCCCCTGCCCCACGCATGACCTCATCGTCGTCGGGGCCGGCCCCGCCGGTATGGCGGCGGCCGAATGTGCCGCCGGACTAGGCCTCTCCGTCGCCCTGGTGGACGAGCAACCCCGCCCCGGCGGCCAGATCTATCGCGCCACCGGGGCCAGCCCGCTTGCCGATGCCTCCATCCTCGGCCCCGACTACCAGCGCGGAGCCGCCTTGGTCGAGGCCCTAAGCCGCCACCGAATCGAATGCTTCTACAATGCCACCGTCTGGCAGGTGACGCGGGACCGTGAAATCGGCCTTCTCGTCCAGGGCCAGACACGCCTCCTTCAAGGGCGGGCCATCATCCTCGCCACGGGCGCCATGGAACGCCCCGTCCCCATCCCCGGCTGGACCCTGCCCGGCGTCATGACGGCCGGGGCGGGGCAGATCCTGCTGAAAAGCGCGGGCCTCATGCCGTCTGCTTCCGTGGTGATCGCCGGCAGCGGTCCGCTGCTGTTCCTTATCGCTTGGCAATATGTCCAGGCAGGCGTCACCATCGCGGCCGTCGTCGAGACTACCCCCCATGGGAATTATCTCAGAGCCCTGCGGCATCTGGGCCGGGCGCTGAAAGCAAATGAATATCTGCGCAAGGGGGTGGCTCTGATCGCCGGGCTCAAGCGTGCCGGCATCCCGATCCTGCGCAATGCCCGCCATCTGAGGGCCGAAGCCGGAGCTGACGGACGTGTGGCCAGGCTGCATTTCCGGACCGGCAACCGTGACCGCAGCATCGAATGCGGCCTTCTGCTGCTGCATCAGGGCGTGGTGCCGAATACCCAGATCACCCGCGCCCTCGACTGTTCCCACGATTGGGATGCGCTGCAGCGCTGCTGGCGCCCACGCGTGAATGAATGGGGCGCGACCGACGTCCCCGGCCTGTGGGTCGCCGGTGACGGCGCCGGCATTGCCGGTGCCCGGGCCGCCGAACATAGCGGCCGCCTCGCCGCCCTGGACGCCGCACGCCTGCTCGACCGGATCCAACCCTCCGAACGCGACGAAAAGGCGGCCCCGGACAAGGCCGCCCTCGCCCATCATGGGGCCGTACGGCCGTTCCTCGATACGCTTTACGCCTCGGCACCGGACATCCTTGTGCCTTCGGACGACACCATCCTGTGCCGCTGCGAGGAAGTGACCGCCGGAGACATCCGGCACTTCGTCGCCCTGGGCTGCCAGGGGCCCAACCAAGCAAAGATATTCGGGCGCAGCGGCATGGGGCCGTGCCAAGGGAGACTCTGCGGCCTGACGGTGGCCGAAGTCATTGCCGATGCCCGTGGCGTGCCGATGGAAGAAGTCGGCTACTATCGCATCCGCCCGCCGATCAAGCCGATCACCCTGGGCCAGCTCGCCGACCTGGATATCCCGCAGGAAGCAGCCGAATAGCAGGAAGGAGCGGCCACTGCAATGGCCGCTCCTTCACCATTCTTCGGTCTATCAGGCGACCTTTTCGGCCTGTACGCGCGTGGCTGAGAAGGCCTGCAATTCATCCGGCATTTCTCCCGCCGCGACCCATTGCGCAATGGCGATGGCATGGGCCGGAGCCAGCGTAACGCCGCTATGCGAAGTCAGGAAGAAAACCCCCGGCCATCCCGCAGCCTCTTCATACAAGGGCAGTCCATCGGCGGTCAGGACGCGCAAGGCGCCCCAGGACCGGATGATGCGGGTATCGGCAAGACGGGGCAAGGCACGGACCGCACGTTGCGCCAGTTCGATCATGCCGCCCATGGTCGAGGCCGTATCGAAACCGACCTCTTCCTTGGTGTCACCGATCAAAACAGTCCCATCCGGGGTCTGACGGATCTGGGAGATGGGCAGATCGAGAAACGGCCGCATGCGCTCGGTGACGATGATCTGTCCCTTCTGGGCCCGCACCAGCGGCGGCAAGCCGACCTGTGCGGCGAAATGGTTCAGGCCAAGGCCGGAGGCGAAAACCACCTTGGGCGCGGCGAAGGCCCCCGCATCCGTTTCGATGCGATAGGCGCCACCGGCAGTCCGGATGGATCGTGCCGCCGTGGCCGGCCGGTATGTACCGCCAAGGCGGGCATAGCCTTCATGCAAGGCCCGGAACAAAGCCAGGGAGCTGCAATCGCCGTCGAGCGGGTTGTAGGACGCCCCGACCACGGCCTCTCCCAGCCCGGCGACACGCTCCCGCACGGCGGCGGCATCCACCATGACCGTCTTGCCGTCCTCGCGCTGATGGCGGCTCACGCGCTGCGCCATCTGGCCCCGTTGCTCGACTTCAGCCTGCGACAGGCAGAGATGGAAGCCGCCGGGGCGCCTGTAGCCGACATCGATGCCGGTCAAGTCTGCCAGTTCGGCCGCGAAATCGGGCCAGGCATCGACGGCCCGGCGGGTCCAGGCGACGTAATCGGGGGAACCGCTTCCCTTGCTCTGGATCCAGACCAGACCGAAATTGCCGCGCGCGGCCCGGAAGGCGACATCGCCCTCGTCCAGGATGACGGTCGAGAGCCCCCTCCTCTGCAGGCCGAAGCCGACGGCTGCGCCGATCAGCCCTCCCCCGACGATGACGACGTCTCTTGTTGTCTGCTGTGGCATGGGGCTTCATTCCATTTGCACTCAGCGGCATAGTCATTGACCCTGTCCCATAATTCCAATATCAATTTTCTTTGATGCCTTTACTCAATGTTATGGGGCGGCGATGCTGACACATCGACAGGTCGAGGCTTTCCGAGCCGTCATGGTGCATGGCACCGTCTCCGCCGCTGCGGATGCCCTTCACATTTCGCAACCCGCGGTCAGCCGGATCATCCGCGACTTGGAACTTCATCTCGGACTCGATCTTTTCGAACGCAGCCATGGCCGCATTAATCCCACACCCAGCGCCTTCGACCTGCTGGAAGAGGTGGAGCGTTTCTTCATCAGCCTCGACCTGATCGAGCGGACGGCGCAGGAAATCGCCCTGGGCCGCCGTATCGGCATGATCATCGCCGCGATGCCGGCCCTGGCCCATACGCTGGTGCCCGACGCCCTGGGGACCGTCCTGGCGGCCCATGGCGACCTCTCCGCCCGGGTCCTGTCCATGCGGACGGTGAATGTGGTGCGAATGGTTTCGAGCCGGCAGGCCCATATCGGCATCACCGCCCCCAATAGCAATCTGTTCGGCCTCCAGGAAGTCCACAAACTGGCCGTTCCCTATCGCTGCATCCTTCCCGCCGGTCACCCACTCTCGGTCAGCAAAAACCTGACGCTCCGCAGTCTCGAAGGCTATCCCTTCATCGGCTATTCCCCCGGAACCACCACAGGCGATCTGTTCGACCGCCTGTTCCGCGACCAGCGCATCGCCCTCCGCTCGCGCATCGACACCCATCTGTCGCAGATGGTCTCCGCCTTCGTTCAGCGCGGATTGGGCGTGGCGGTGGTCGATGCCTTCACCGCGCAAGAGCACGTGGCCAAAGGAGGCGAGGCCCTGCCCATCGATCTAGGCGGCCATGAATTCGAATTTTCCATCGTCATGCGCGAGAACAGCAAACTGGGAAAAGTGGAGCAGAGCTTCATCGCCGCCGTCAACGCGGTGGCGGCCAAGCTGTCGGACCCGGTTCCAGAACAGGTCTAGCCCTCCGTGACGCTTCCCCGCTCATCATGACCCTGACTCAGCTTCGTGCTTTTGTGACGGTTGCCCGCCTGTCCAACTTCACCCGTGCAGCGGACCGTCTGAACCTCACTCAGCCTGCCATCAGCGGTCAGATCAGGGCCCTGGAGGAAGAATTGGGGGTCCAGTTGTTCCTACGGGACGGCAAGCGCGTCAGCCTCAGTGAAACAGGCATTGTGCTGCTCGACAAAGCCGAAGCCGTCCTTGCCGCCGCCGACAACTTTCTCGACGCCAGCCATTCCCTCAAGGCTTCGCCGCCGCAGCATCTCCGCCTCGGGATCATCATCAATGCCGAAATCGTCCGCATCGGCAATATCCTGCGCCGCCTGCAGGAAAGGGGATCGAACCTGCGGATCGATGTGCAGCAGGGACTGTCGGGATGGGTGACGGCCAGCCTGCGCGCGGGTGCGCTGGATGCGGGTTTCTTCCTGGGCCCCAACCTGCCGACCGATGTCGAAGCCGTGGAACTGACGCGGCTGACCTATTGCGTCGCCGCCCCGGCGGCCTGGCGGGACCGGGTGGAAGGCGCCGACTGGCAGGACATGGCGCGGCTGCCCTGGATTTGGACGCCCGAGAACGGCTCCTATCCGCATATCGTGCGTGATCTGTTCTCGGCCCACCGCCTGACGCCGACACGGATCATCGAAGCCGACCGTGAAGCGACCATCGTGGAACTGGTGGCATCGGGGATCGGCATCTGCATCCTGCGCGAAGAGATCGCGACCGCCATTGCGCGGGACGAGCGCGTCATCCTATGGGAGAAGGGGCGGCGCGACGTGCCTCTCTACTTCGTCACGCCCCCCTGCCCCGATTCAGCGGTCAAGGAATTGCGGGAGGCGGTCCTGGCGGCCTGGGCTCTGCCGCCGCAGCCAAGGTAACGCTATATCCCCCCGCCATGCCCGCCGAAGGCGGCCTTCACCTCTTCGATCAGGGCCTGTTCGATATCCGAGAGGGCGTGATCGCTGAGATGGATCGCCCCGGAACTGCTTTCCGGGAGCGCGAAATCGACCGACAATTCTTCGATGTCGGCCAGGTTCCGCACCGTCGCCGTGGTGAAGATGCCGATGAAATCGCCGTTGCGCATGGTATTGGCGACGGACAGGGTATCGGACATTTCCACCGCCGGGTGGATCATGGTCAGGTTGGCCTCGCGCAGGACCTGGCGCAGAACCATGGTCGAGGAGGTTCCCGGATCGCCGATGATCCATTTCTCCTGCAACAGGTCCTGCAAGGGGATATTGCGGCGCTTGTGCAGGGGGTGGCCCTTGCGGGCGACGACGGCGAAGCGGTCGGTGCCCAGCGGCGTGACCTGATGATGCATCAGCCGCTTCATCCCCGTGGTCGTGCCGAAGAGCAGCGAGATCTGGCGGTTCTCCAGCAATTCGGTCAGTTCGTCCATCTGCGCGACGCGCACCGAGAGCCGGGTCTCGGGATATTTGCGGCTGAAGGTGCCGATGACCCTGGGGATGATATCGACCATCCAGCGCGCGCCGCAGCCCAGGCGCACGATGCCGTTCTGTCCGCCCTGTTCGAGCTCCAGCCGCTCGTACAGATTCTCCGTCTCCAGGTTCAGCTTGCGCGCGAATTGCAGCAGATGGCGGCCGCTGATGGTCAGGCGCGGCGGTCGGGTCGTGCGGTCGAAGAGGACGGCGTTGAGGTCGGTTTCCAGCCGGTTGATGCTTTGGGTCAAGGCCGGCTGGCTGATGCCCAAAAACGCACAGGCTTTCCCCGCGCTGCCCAATTCCGCCAGGATCTGGAACTGGTACAGGCGCTTCGTATTGAGCTCAGGCATTTTCGGACTGTGCATAGCCCCCTCCTGATTTTATCGGCGGGGGAGACGTCCCCTGCCAATTCAGGCAGGCAATATGCCGCCCCTCCTCGAGTGATACAAGATCCGGCCTTTTCTGTGAGCAATGCTCGGTCCTGAACGCGCAGCGCGGATGGAAATGACAGCCCTGGGGCGGGTTGATCGGCGAGGGAATTTCCCCCTCGATGGACAGGAACTTGCGTCTTTCCAGCGATATCTTCGGCATCCCCTCCAGCAGCATCTGCGTATAGGGATGACGCGGATCGGAGAACAGCCGTTCGGTCGGGGCGACCTCGACCACGCGCCCCAGATACATCACCACTACCCGGTCGCAGAGATGGCGGATGACCCCCAGGTCATGGCTGATGAACAGCATGGTCAGTCCGAACTCGGCCTTGATCTTCATGAACAGGTTGATGATCTGGGCCTGCACCGAGACGTCGAGCGCCGCCACCGATTCGTCGCAGATCAGCAGTTCGGGATTGACCGCCAGCGCCCGGGCGATCCCGATCCGCTGGCGCTGGCCGCCGGAGAACTGATGCGGATAGCGGTAAAGGAATTCCGCGCCCAGCCCCACCTTCTCCAGATAGCCGAGCACATAATCCTTCTTCTGCGAGCGCGGGATGATGCCATGCACGACCGGCGCCTCGCCCACGATATCGATCACCTGCAGACGCGGATTGAGCGAGGATTGCGGGTCCTGGAAGATCATCTGGATCTTCAGCGCGTCCCTGGGGTTCTTGAGATAGTCCTGGATATCCCGCCCGCGATAGAGAAACTGCCCGCCATTGGCCTGGGAAATGCCGGCGAGGATACGGGCCAGGGTGGACTTGCCGCAGCCGGACTCGCCGACGATGCCGATGGTCTCCCCCGCCCGGACATCGAGCGAGACATTGTCCACCGCATGCACGGCCTTCGGCTCCAGGCCCGTCATCCTGCCGATGACGCCGTCCCAGAACCCGCTCTGCAAGGGGAAGACCTTGGAGAGGTTGCGGATCGAGAGGATCGGTTCGGCATGTTTGTTGGCGGGAATGATCGTTTCGACCCGGGTCATGCCGCATCTCCTTCTTCTTTGGCCCGCACGCACCAGACGGTATGGGTGGCGGACAAATGCTCCGGCGGGATGGGCTGGTCGCAGGCCGGGCGGCGGGCGCTGCACCGGCTGGCGAAGGCGCATCCTTCGCCCAGCGAAAGCAGGGACGGCATCATGCCCGGGATCTGAAACAGCTCCTTGCCGGGCTCGTTCCGCGACGGGACGGAGTTGAGAAGCTGCTGCGTATAGGGATGCCGGGGCGAGCCGATGATTTCCGCCGTGGTCCCGATCTCCATCACCGCGCCGGCATACATCACCACCACGCGGTCGGCCAATTCCGACACGGTGGCCAGGTCGTGGGACACCCAGATCATCCCCGCCCCGGTCTCGTCGATCAGTTTCCGGGTCTGGTGGATGATCTGCGCCTGGATGGTCACATCCAGCGCCGTCGTCGGCTCGTCGGCGATGATCAGGTCCGGCTGCGTGACCAGGGCGGTGGCGATGACGATGCGCTGGCGCATGCCGCCCGAGAATTCGTGCGGATAGGCCTTCATCCGTTCCTCGGGGGAAGGAATGCCCACCGCCTTCAGCGCCTCGATACAGCGCCGCATCACCTCGGACTGAGGCAAATCCTCGTGCTCGCTGATCGCTTCGGCCATCTGGTCGCCGATGCGCTGGACGGGATTAAGCGTCATCATCGGATTCTGGAAGATCATCGCGATCCTGTTGCCGCGATAGGAGCGCATCTCCTCCTCGCTCAGGGTCGCCAGATCGGTGCCGTTGAAGCGGATCGCACCCGAGACGATCCTGCCCGGCTGGTCGATCAGGCGGAGGATGGACAGGCCGGTGACGGATTTCCCCGATCCCGATTCCCCGACGACGCTCAGCACCTCGCCCTTCTCGACATGGAAGGACACGTCGCGCACGGATTTCACCACGCCTTTGCGCGTGAAAAACCAGGTATTGAGCTTCTCGACCTCGAGCAGCGTCTCAGGCTTCGACGGCTGCGGGTTCGCGCAAGGCTCCGACATTGTCTTGCCTACCTTTTGAGTTGCGGGTTGAACATATCGCGCAGACGGTCTCCCACCACGTTGATCGCGACGATCATCACCAGCAGGACGAGGCCCGGGTAAATCGCGATCCAGTGCATGTTCGAGAACATGTATTCGTAGCCGTTGGCGATGAGCATGCCGAGCGACGGCTGAGTCAGCGGCAGCCCGACGCCCAGGAAGCTGAGCGAGGCTTCCAGCGTGATGGCGCCGGCGATGCTGATGGTAAGGATGACCAGAAGCGGCGGCAGGCAATTGGGCAGGATGTGGAGCAGGTTGATCCGGAGCGCCGAGAAACGCAAGCAGCGCGCCGCATCGACATAATCCTTGCGCAATTCCGCCAGGGCGACAGAACGGGTGGTCCTGGCGAAATAGGTCCATTGAATGAGGATGATCGCCAGGATGATCCGGTCCACCCCCTTGCCCAGCATGGTCAGGACCAACAGCCCGACCATCAGGGACGGAATGCTGAGCTGGAAATCCACCAGGCGCATGATGAAGGAATCGACCCGGCCGCCGAACCAGGCGGCGATCAGCCCGAGGAAGGTTCCGATCGCCATCGCCCCCAGCGCACCGGCCGCGCCGACGATCATGCTGATGCGGATGCCATAGATGATGGCCGAAAGCATGTCGCGGCCATAGCCGTCCGTGCCCAGCAGGAAGGTCATGCCGGTCCCCTCGGATTCCCCCTTGATCAGCACCGAGAATTGCAGATTGGCCGGGATCTGCGGGCCGGTTTCGATATGCAGGGTGCTTGCGGGATTGGCCAGCGTCCATTCCGAGCGGATGGGATGTTTCCGCGCGCCCTGGACGGAGGCATCGATCGGCAGGCCGCGCAGGCGGATCTCGGTAACGACCATGTTCCGCGCGTCGATCTCCAGCGCCAGCCTGCCGTCGCTGTCCGGCACAAGCTGCAGGACGATCGGGTCGCCAGCCGGGGTCACGCCCTCGGCCCGCGCCTTCCCGTCCCGCGCCGCCAGCGGGATGCTGAGTTCCGGCACGGGCTCGACCTGCTGCGTGCCGGGCGGCAGCCTTGCATCCGAAAGCCGGATCGAGCGCAGGTCATAGGGATTGATCGGCGAGATGAACGGCGCCAGCACCGTGCAGGCCACGAAGAACAGCGTGATGCCGAGGCTTACCAGGGCGATCCGGCTTTCCGAGAATTCCCGGAAGAATGCGGCAATACGGGCATTCATTTTCTGCCTCCCGCCTGAATCGCGTCACGGACGCGCGGATCGATATAGGTGTAGAGAATGTCCACGATGAAGTTGAGGAAGATGAAGAGCATCGCGGTGAAGCAGAGATAGGCCAGGATCATGGGACGGTCCAAAACCTGCACGGAAGAGATCAGCAGGCGGCCAAGCCCCGGCCAGGAGAAGACCGTCTCGGTGATGACTGCATAGGCGATCAGGTTGCCGATCTCGATCCCCAGCACGGTGACGATCGGCAGCAGGACGTTCCGCAGGATGTGATGCGTCACGATGCGATGCTTGCGCACGCCCTTGGCCCTGGCGAAGGTGACGTAATCCAGCCGCGACACCTCCATGACCGCCGCGCGCGTCACCCGGATCAGCAGCGACATCTTCAGCAGCGCCATGTTGACGGCGGGCAGGATCAGATGGGCCAGGCCGTCCCATGTCCAAAGGCTCGAGGTGATGCCCAGGAAGGTCGCCGTCTCGCCGCGCCCGCCCACCGGCAGGACCGACAGGGTGATGCCGAAGATGATGATCAGGACCATCCCCTGCCAGAATTGGGGAATGCTGACGCCGACCAGCGAGAAGCCCATGATCCCCTGGCTGAAGGGCGATTGCGGACGCAGACCGGCATAGAGGCCCAGCGGAATGCTGACCGACACGGCAATGACGAAGGAGACGAAGGCGAGTTCCAGGCTCGCCGGCAGCCTTGCCGCCAGGATTTCGGTCACCGGGGCGCGGTAAACGAAGGAATTGCCGAAATCGCCACGGAAGACGCCCGAGAGGAAATCGAGATATTGCTGCCACAAAGGCTTGTCGAGCCCCAGGGCCACGATCGCAGCCTCGCGCTCCGCCATGGTGGCATCGGGCGAGATCAAGGCATCGGCGGGATTGCCGATGAACCATATGCCGATGAAGATGACGATGGTCATCAGCAGGATGACGATCAGCGATTGGACCAATCGTTTGAGCGCGTAGGACAGCATGTTCCCTCCGCTCAGGCTACGGAACTTGGTGCGGGATCCTGCACCGGCGCCGCGTTCATTCCGGAAGCCGCGTGATGCGTCCGGCGCAGCTCACGCGCCTTGGTGCCGAATTCCCGGGCGATCTGCGGCGAAAGCCCGTATTGGCCGGTCATGTCGAAATGCAGGCCGTCTTCCCGGCGCTCGAACAGGATATCGACCAGCTTCGACGTCGCTAGAAGATCGATGAAAGGCTTGCGCTCCTTGCGCGCGGCCATGGCCGCGTCATAGACGAGGTCATGCGCCTCGTGCTTGCCGAGCGTCTGCGCGGCTTTCATCATGATGCCTTCGCTGAAGATCAGCCCGTTGCTGAGGTTCAGGTTCTGGCGCATCCGCTCCAGGTCGGGGGTCAGGCCCGCGATCAGGGCCTCGGCGCGCACGAAGATGCCAATCGCCACTTCCATCGCCTCGGCGACACCGTTGTCGTAGACGACATTGGCGCAGGCATCGCCCTCGAAAGGCCGGTAGGCGGTATTGAGGATCATCGAGGACAGGCCGTAGAGCTTCTGGCAATTCGCCATGATCCCCATGGACAGCTTCGGATTGACCTTCTGCGGCATGGTGCTGCTGCCCACGACGCCATGGGAGAAGACTTCGTAAAGCTCGCCATATTCCGCGGCCGAGCTCTGGGCGACTTCCTCCGCGATCTTGTGGAAGCTGGTGGCCGTCAGCGCCAGAAGCTGGACATATTCACACATATGCGTGCGGTTGCTCCGCGACGGCAGGGCCATCTGATACATGCCCAGCCTTTCGGCCACGCGCTTCTGCATCTCGGGCCCGACATCGCCCAAAGCGCTGTAACAGCCGACGGCACCGCCCATCATGGCGGTAAAGACGCGTTTCTCGACGCTTTTCAGACGCTCGTAGGCCTGCAGCAATTCGTCGATCCAGATCGCCAGCTTGAAGCCGAAGGTGATCGGCACGGCATGCTGGCCGTGCGTCCGGCCCGCCATTTCCACATCGGCATGTTCGATGGCCAGCGCGCCCAGCCTGTCCAGGATGTCGGTCAGGACATCGAGCAGGACGTCATGGCCGCGTTTCGCCAGATAGAGCGTGCCGGTCTGCTGGATATTCTGCGTCGCCAGGCCCCAATGGACGTATTTTCCGGCGTAATCGCCGCATTGGCGGACCAGTTCGTTCAGAAGCGGAACCAGGGGATGGCGCACCGTGGCGAACTGCTTTTCCACGCGGTCGAGGTCGAGCTTGTCCAGCACGCAATGGGCGGCGATCTTGGCGCCGGCATCTGCGGGAATGATCCCCATTTCGCTTTGCGTGAGGGCGACCGCGGCCTCGATGTCGAGCCAGGCCTGATAGACGGAATTCTGGGAGTAAAGGTCGCGTACGCCCCTGTAATCCAGCATCCGGCTCGAGGCATCAATATATTCGCCGTTGCGCTCCATCTTTCATTCCTTTTGGTCAGGGAAAATCAGTACTGCCGGCCGTGAGGAAGGCGCACCTCTCCCGGCGCGCCCTCCTCGGACCCGAGGCCGGGATCGGGCGGATCAGTTCTTGGGGCGGGCGGTATAGAGGATGTTGATCTGTGCGGCGTTCGGCTCGAAATGAATGTCGCTGCGCGCCGCCCAGACGGCGACCTCGTGATAGAGCGGCAGATAGCCGAAATCCTTGTAGACCTCTGCCTGGGCCTGCTGCAGCAGCTTCCGGCGGGCTTCCTCGTCCAGGGTGACCAGCGCTTCGCCCAGGTAACGGTCGACGACTTCGCTGGAATAACGGCCGCGATTGGAGCCGCCCAATCCCCTTTCGCTATCGCGGGTATGGATCAGGTGCAGCAGCTGGGACAGGCCTTCCCCGGAATCCGCGCTGGCGCCGCCCATGAACAGGCTGAACTCGTAATTGCTGGCGCGGCTGAAATAAACGCTTTGCGGTAGCGTCTCGAGCTGCACGTTCAGCCCCACCTGCGCCAGCATTTGGGTAACGGCCTGGGCCACTTCCGAATCGTTGCGGTAGCGGTCGTTCGGCGCGCTGATGGTCAGGTCGAAGCCGTTGGGATATCCCGCCTCGGCCAGCAATTGCCGCGCCCGGTCGGGATCATAGGGCAGCACTTCGAGATCGGGGTTATGTCCGAACACCCGGCTCATCACGATGCTGGCGGCGGGTTCGGCGATGCCGTCCATGACCGTGTTGACGATCTGCATGCGGTCCACCGCCAGGTTGATCGCCTCGCGGACACGAACGTCCTTGAACGGATTGGCGCCATTCGTGCCCCGGATCTTGGGCGTCGGCTCGGATTCCTGATCGAAGGCAAAGAAGATCAGGCGGGAGGCCGGCATCGAGATCAGTTCGAGATTGGGATTGTCGGCGATCTGGTCGATGGCGTTGACCGGAACCGCATCGATCACATCGACCCGGCCGGAGAGAAGGGCGGCGATGCGCGAGCCGTTTTCGGGAATGGCGTGCAGCACGACACGCTCGTAATAAGGGGCCTCGCCATAGTAATCGGGATTGCGTTCCAGGACGGTCTGGATGCCCGAGCGATATTCCGTCACGTAATATGGCCCGATTCCGGCCCGTACGGTGGCATTGTTGAACAGATTGGTGGCGATCCAGTCGGAATTGCCGCAATTTTCGCGGTCATAGGCGAGGGGTTCGCGACTGGGGCTCTGGACGATCCCGATCGCGCTCAGATTCTGCAGCAGCATCGGGTTGGGCCCCTGCGTCTCGACGATAACGGCCCCCTCCCCGTCCGGACGCACATTCTCGATGGTTTCGACGAAGGAAATATAGGCCCCGGGGCTGCCTTCGACATTGCGGACCCGGCAAATCGAATAGATGACATCGGCGGCGGCCACCGGAACCCCATCGGCAAAGACTGCTTTGGGATTGAGGGTGAAGCGCCAAGTGCTGTCGTCCAGGACTTCCCACTTTGTGGCAAGCCTTGGTTCTATTTCACCATTGACTTGGTTGTTATAGACAAGGGCATCGGAAATATTCTCCCTCAGGCTGATATTCGGGCCAGAGCGGAAGAAATGCGGATCGACAGAGGTCGGCTCCGCGGCCACGCCGACATTGAGCGTCTGGGCCGCAACAGTCGCCGGCAGCAGGGCGAGCGCCAGCGCGCCCATCGCGCCACGCAGCGACACATGGATGAATCGAGATGCAGACAATCTATCCTCCCTTGGATGCGTTGACGTAGCGGTCTTGCGCCCGGCTTGGCCGGTGAATGGGTTTTCCCATTCTTGTTTCGCTGGAGGCAGCCCTCCATGCGACGCCTTCTCCCCTACGCCTTCCCCATATCATAACTTTATTGTTTAAAAGATGATACACTTCATAAGCTATAACTTCAACACTAATGATCGCCGGATCTTCCTTCCGGTCCGGACAGGATGCCGCCTGCAGGCTTTCGGCGGAGTCTTCCGCCGGAACCAAAATGGGCAAGGCTTTAAGGAATGGAGGGGCGAGCAGGGACAAGACGCTTGGCTGCGGATGAAGCAATTCCCATTTTGGAAAGGATGTGCCGCTCCATCCGTCCTTATGATGGGAAAGGGCGGTATATTTCCGACTCCTTTGCTCCCCCGATATCCGCCGCGAGGCAAAGGCTCCTCGCCTGCGGCCTGATGACATAGAATAAGAAATTCATACAATGTCCTACCCCGGCTCTACGGTAATTTTCCCGCCTTTCATGGACCACCCGCCCTAGGTTCCCCCTTAAGCCCTTGATATTCCTCATGCGCATGTCTTGATCGGAGCTGACTTTGTCCCCCTCGCCTACGCCCTCGTCCCAGGCTTCCTTCTTCACCATCTTTCCGTCGATCATGCTGCCGATGTTCATGGCGATGATCGACCAGACGATCGTCGCCTCGGCCCTTCCCGCCATCGGTGCCGAGTTCGGCCGGGTGGAGCAGATTGCATGGGTCGTGGTTTATTACCTGATCGCCACGGCCATATCGGCACCGGTATCGGGACGATTGGGCGACGCGCTCGGCCGCCGGAAGATGCTGGTGGTGGCCCTTTTCGTCTCGGTTCTCGGGGGAATTTGCTGCGCCCTTGCGACTTCACTGGAAATGCTGGTCGCGGCGCGCGTGCTGCAAGGGCTGGGTGGAGGCGGGCTCATGGCCCTGTCACAGGCCCTGATCGGTCAATCCGTCGCCCCACGTGAAAGAGCCAAGTACCAAGGCTATATCGCTTCCGTGGCCATGTCGGCCAGCATGATGGGACCGGTCGTCGGCGGCTTCCTGACAGAATATGCAGGATGGCGCTGGGTCTTTCTGTTGAACCTGCCACTCGGTTTGGTCGCAGCTTGGCTGGTTCTCCGCCTCCCACCGCGATCCGGCCCGCGCACGCCCCTGCAATTCGATTGGATCGGCCTCGGCCTCTTCAGCCTGTTCGTCTGGTCCCTTCTGGCCGGTCTCGGCCAGATGAAACAGCCTTCCGCAGAGGGATTAAGGCTGGCCCTTCTGCTGGGCGCCCTTTCCCTGATCTCCGTCTGCGTCCTGCTCTGGCACGAGAAGCGGGCCTCCTCCCCTCTCCTCCCCCTGCCCTCCTTGCGGAATCCGTCCATCTGGCGCAGCGACGTGCTCACCATGTGCCATGGCGCCGTCGTGGTTTCGCTGATCACTTTCATCCCGATCTATCTGCGCGCCGTGCGAGGGGCAAGCGCGGCGGAAATCGGCTTGCTCATGCTGCCGCTTACCATCGGGATCGGAATCGGTTCCATGATCACGGGACAATTTGTCAGCCGAACGGGCTGGACGATGTTCGCCCCTTCCGTTGCGCTGCCGGTAGTGACCGCCCTTCTCGTCCTTCTCGCCTTCCTCGCCCCGGCCATGGATACCCTCACTGTCTCCTTGGTGCTGGGCCTGACCTCGATCTGCCTGGGCACCGTGATGGGCAGCGTTCACGTCACCGTGTTGAGCGAAGCCGGATCGAAGGTGTTAGGTGCCGTCTCCGGCATGATCCAATTGTCGCGGTCGCTTGGCGCCGCTGTCGGGACGACCTTAACCGCAATCGGCCTGTTCACCGCGGTTGCCGCGCTGGAGCCTGGGATGATCGGCAGACTCAATGCCATCATGCAGAACACGGACATGGCCGTCGAAGCCTTGGGAGGAGGGCAGGGAGCCGTGCAGGCACGTCACATTTTGTCCAATGCCTTCACCTATGTCTTTCTCGTCATCGCCGCCTTCAGCGCAGGTGGTGCGCTTCTGGCCTGGTCGGTTCCCCGCAGGAAAATATGAGGAAAACGGCCTTTTTCTGCGCTTTCAGCTATAATGGAATGGGGAGGGGAGGGTGTTTTTTTTTGCCCGGGCCGTTCCTGTTGCGCCGGCGCAACTTCTCTCTCACACCAGGAGAAGCAACCGTCAACATGAGTTGACAATATTGCCCGTCACGCGCATGGTTTTCCGAGATGCCAAGCGAGGAAGCCATGCCTGATATCATGAACGGCGCCGAGCTGCGCCAAATCCGTGAAGCACGCGGTTTTGACCAACAAGAATTTGCCGAGATGCTCAACGATGCTCTCGGCCGGAAATACGACAAGCCGAAAATTTCCCGATGGGAGAACGGTGCAGAACGTGTCCCGCAACTGGTCGCCCAGTATTTGAAGGCCTCGAACAGCCAGCCTTCCGGTATTCCCACGGCCATCCCCGGCCCGGCCCTGGTGATGGCAACGCTGAACCAAAAAGGCGGTGTCGGCAAGACGGTCAGCGTCGTCAACATCGCCCATCTGCTGGCCAAGGCGGGGATGCGGGTTCTCGTCGTCGATTGCGATGCTCAGGCTTCGGCCACCATCCATTTGGGTGTCTATCCTGCCGACCGCGACGCTTTGAAGGCGACCTTGACGCATGTCCTGTTCCACAAGACGCGGATCGAGCATGCCATCATTTCCGTCTGCGACGACAGCATGGACCTGCTGCCGTCGAGCATTTCCCTGGCCCGCGCGGATAGTGAAATCAACAGCCGCGCCAATGGCAGCTTGCTGCTGCGCGCCCGCATCAATGAGATCAAGGACCGCTACGATTTCATTCTGCTGGATTGTCCGCCGCACCTTTCCCAGATCACGGTTTCGGCGCTGAATGCGGCGGATCTCGTCCTTATTCCGTCGCAGACGGAAACGCTGTCCTTGATGGGCATTCCGCAATTGCTGGAAACCCTGGCCGATGTGCAGTCCCTGGTGAATCCGGCTATTCGCGTCCTCGGCATCCTGCCGACGCTTTACGATCCCCGCCGCAACCAGGACAGGGACCGCCTGGCCGACCTGACCGAGATGGGAGGGCAGAACGGGTTCCAGGTCTTCCCCCCCGTCCGGCGGGCAGTGGCCTATCCAACCGGTGTCAATGAAGGGAAACCGGGCCTAGCCATTGACCCGAATGCCGCGGGATGCGAAAGCTATCAGGAAATCGCCGATGTCATGATCGACCGGTTGAGCGCCTATCGAGCCACCCAATCCGCGAAGGAGGACCTCCGCCATGGCTAGAAAGAAACCCACCGGAGCCAGCGCCCTTGCCATGATCAGCAGGGCACGCGGATCGACGGCGGGCATCGTGGCGACCGATACACCCTCTCCTTTGTCGGCAGCAGTCACGACGGTGCCGCATGCCGCGACACCGACCGGAATAGATCTGAAGCAGCGCCTGCTGCCGCTTGACGTGATCGAGCCCAATCCCGATCAGCCCCGCCGGCTTTTCGACGAAAATGGCGAATTGCTCGATCCCCGGACGATGCAGGAACTGGTTCAGTCGATTCAGCGCGTGGGCGTCTTGCAGCCGATCCTCGTCCGTTCCCTGCCCAATGACCGCTTCAGCATCGTTGCCGGCGAACGGCGCTGGCGTGCCGCGCAGCTTGCCGGGCTCACGCATATCCCGGTGGCGATCACCAATAGCGACGATCCCGACCTGCTCGCCTTGCTGGAGAATATTCAGCGTGAAGATCTCAGCGCGCTCGATCTTGCCAGCTATCTTCATCGGCTGAAGGAAGAGAGGGGGATCAGCCAGGACAAACTGGCGGAGCTGATCGGTAAGTCGAAGACCTATGTCAGCCGTATGTTGGCGATTCTGACCTTGCCGGGCGAGATCCTGGAGGAATTGCCGAGCCATCGCGACAAAATTTCCGCCAAAATGCTGACGGAAATCGTTGAGGCTGGTGAAAAAGACATTCAGTTGGCCCTGTGGGACAAGGTCAAGCAGGGTGCCAGTGCGAACACCATCCGCCTGATCAAGCGGCTGCCCCAGGATATCCTGGCTGAATTGCCGCATTACCGGAACCGCATTACCGTCAGTCATCTGATTGCTCTTCTCGAAGAAGAGGACGAAGAGCAGCAGTTGGCGCTGTGGCAGCAGATCAAGGAAGATGCGGCGATTGCCTTCCAGGACAAGGCTGCCCCCCGGCCGAAGAGAGAAGGGGAGAATGCGCGCTTTTTCGCCCAGATCGTTCGCCTGACCAAGAATGCACGGAAGCTGCATCATAGCGTTGCAGAGATGACCGACGAACAGATCGCCGAGATCGAAGAAGCCCGGGCTGCCCTGGATGATATCTTGGCGCAGGCGAAATTGCGCCGGCGCAACTAAATGCCGTTTGGTCGATTGGCGAGTAAATCAGGCTTGCGTTCTCTCGCTCCGATTTGAGTGAAAGCCGACGCGGCGTAGGCTGCTCGAGAACAACTTCTCTGTTTGATCAAAAGGGGCGGGAAAAGCATGACGGCTTCTCCCGCCCTTGTTTTGTCCGGCACAGAAAACCGCTTTGATCAGAGGAAGCGGAGAAACGCACTTTCCCTGCTAAAGCGTCTTTTTCGGCGATCTCACGCATTGTCTTCAGATCCTTTCTGAAGCAAAAAGTCTTCTTTCGTCAAAGCTCTCTTCGGATAGGCAGGCGTGAATGGTTGCGAGCAAAGAAGCTGTTATTGCGGAGATTGTTTCGTCTTGAGGCAAGAAGTTTAGTGCATCTCGCGTCCGCATTTCTGCGATGCATTGAGATTTTTCGCAGAGGAACGGTTTCGCTTTTTTTAGAAGGGGAGGGCGGTTGAAATCTTTTCATACATGAGACGGGCTCCAGCTCGGCAGATTTCGCCGTTCAATGAAGTTATAGCGCTGCTCCAGCTTCTTTTGTGTGTGAGGCCGGAGAAGTGTTGTTCATTTTAAACAGGTCCCTTTGCCAAGCATTTTTGGTTCGGCCTTTTATGCTGTTTCCGATTACAGCCTATAGTTGAAATTTCGTGTTTTTGATGCGGCACACGTGGTGTGCAGGCGTGAGATCATTTCTGTTATGGAATGATTCATACTTTCTAGTTCTTATTTATTGTTTAAGTAATTCTTAAAGCAGTGGTTTTCCGCTTGGGTTTCGAAATCTTATGCGTGTGGGCGGAATCCGCAGGTTGTACACATAGGGATTGTCACAGGGAAGAACCACGGTGAGAGGGGAGGGGGACAGGCTTTGGTGGGGGAGATTTCGCACGAACCTGTGTGGTTTGTATGGAGCGCAAACGCCTATAAGACTCTGACTATAGAGAGATTCAAGGTTAGTAAAGGATATGAGAAGGTTGGCTGTGGATAAGTCTTTCGTCGGGAGATCGATAAGCCGCGGTATTCCTCCGGTTGGCCGCCCGGCCTTGCCTGAAAGGGTGCGACGTTCACCTACCGTAAAGGGCGGATCTGCGCGTCCTAGACCTACCGGTTTCCGCGACGTCATCCTACCGGCGAGGGGCAAGCGCGACACGAACCTACCGGGCAAAAGAAGGGGCGCGACGCAGACCTACTGCGGAAAGGGGAGGGTGCGACATGGACCTACTGAGGGTGCGATACTAACCTACTGGCCTCCTGGGCCCCTGCGACATGAACCTACCGGTCCTGCCGGGCCATAGACAAGCCGGTGCGACACAGACCTACCGAAAAACCCTTCTTACGGCGACGCCAACCTACCGCATCACCGCCGTAAGCCGGTGCCATTCGCTGCCCGAAAGGGGATCGATCCGGGCTTTTTTCCCTTCCTGTTACGCCTCTAGGAAGAAATATCATTTAGTATCAATAAGTTAAGTGAGGCGCGACACCTACCTACCGAAGATGGCAGGTCAGGAACGGCCCGGTCCTGGATGAAACAGGGCGCGACTTATTCCTACCGTAGGCCGCCAGGGAAGCGGGACCTCAGGACCTATAAATTTGTTATATATCAATAACTTATGAATATTTCTGTATCCCGGATGCGACGTCAACCTACCGGCCGCGAGAGCTGTCCGGCAGGGCCGGAAGGCGGGGAGGAAAGGTGGCTGCGACACGAACCTACCGCTCTGTCCCCCCTGCAAGGGCCGCAAATCCCTCGTGAATGCGCACTCCGAGCTCTTCCGAGGAGGGACGCGACGCCAACCTACCGCTTCCACCGCTGGGGCGCGACACAGACCTACCGAGGTGCGACATGAACCTACCGCCACCTTGGGCGGGGTGCGACGCAGACCTACCGAGAATCCCCCGTTTTCTGGCCCTTTTTAGCCGGATTCGTGTCCAATCGCGTGACTCCCCCGCTTTCTATGATAGCTTTTGATGCATTCAGCAGCAGGTTCGTCAGGGAGTAGAAAGATGGCGAAGGTGCGGACCGGGAAAGAAGCCGAGAACACTCCCGTGGATGGATTGACTCCAGAGGCGGACATCCCCGGTCAGGATCTGATCGCGGTTGGCGAAACGGGCAAGCTCGATCTCGGGCGCATTCCGCAGCTCGACATGTTCGACAGTTTGCTGCCGACAAACAAGCCCCATCCCTATATCAACAGCTTCGCCCTTTTCGACCTGGCGCCGAAATATGTATGGACGGTCACCTCGGACGATTACCTGAAGCGCGAAGGCAAGGCGGTCGAAGGTGTTCTGGCGATCAAGAGCCGCCAGTTCGAACATGAAGGCATCGCCTACGAGATCGTCATCACCCCGGCCCGTTTCACCGATGAGAACGGGGCCCAGGTGGAAGCCTTCCCGTCCCATCAGGAACAGGTCCTCGAAGACGTCCTGCGCCGCCTCGCCATCACGAAGCGCCGGACGACGATGATCAATTCCGAGCCGGGCGTGAAATTCACCTTCTACGAGCTGCGCGCCGAGCTGAAGGCCATCGGCTCGACGATGTCGCTGCAGGAGATCAAGCGCGCCATCGAGATTTGCCATAAATGCAGCATCGGCATCCGCCGCATCGGCGAGAAAGAGCCGGATTTCTCGGCCCCGATCTTCCCCAGCCGGGCCCTGGCCAAGCGGCTCGAGGATGGCGACACCATTTCCTATGTCACTTTCCACCCGCTGGTGGCCGCGGCGCTGATGCGGATGGAATACCGGCTGCTCAATTACGAGACCAACGTCAAGTTCAAGGGCTATGTCTCGAAGTGGCTGCACAAGCGGCTCAGCCATCGCTACTGCCAGGCCAGCATCACCGATCGCGGCTATACCATCAAGGCGACGACGATCGTCCGCGACAGCGGGATGACGCAGTACAAGCAATGGCGCGACACGATGCGCAAGGTCCGTGAAGCCGTCGAGGAATTGAAGACCAAGGGCGTCCTTCTGAGCTACCGGTCCGAGGACATCAAGGGCTCGAACGGCCGTCTCGAGGACATCATCTTCACCCTGATGCCGTCCCTGGAATTCTCCCAGGAGCAGAAGGCGGTGAACTATCACCAGAACCAGTTGGCCCACGAATCCGAAAAGCGGGGATTGCGGGTCGTCAAAGGGGGGAAGGACAAAGCCTGATCCCTGCCGTGGATGGAAGCCTATCCATCCACGCTTTCCCTTTTCTTGGTGGCGAGCAGGCGGGCGGCCGCGCTTCTGGCGCCCTCGGCCTCCTGGTAATAGCCGGCGGCCACCTGCACCGAAGCATGCAGCGACATGGACATGGCCTGTTGCAGGGGCACGTTGTTGTTGGCGCATTCGGTCATGAAGCCCGATCTCAGGCCATGGGCCGAGAATTGCTCAGGGTCGTATCCGGCTTCGGCCAGCCTTGTCTTGATGATCTCGGCCACGGCTTCACCCGATAGGCCTTTCTGAAGGCGTTCGATCACCCAGCCTTTCTCGCCATTCTTCTTGTCCAGCGTCTCGGGCCGGCTGCCCGTATGCCAGACGCGGCGAAAGACCGGTCCCTTGTCGATCTGGGAAACCCTCAGCCATTGCTGCAGCAGTTCCGCCGGCTGCCCGACCAACCAGACCTTTCGGCTGCCTCCTTGCAGATTGGCGTCGGTCGTCTTGGTCTTGGTCATGGCCACGGCATAGACCGGCAAGCGGGCAGAGGACGGATCGGCCGGATCGGCAAGCTGGTCCGGAGCGCGCTGAAGATCGGCCACCTGGATCCGGCCGATTTCCGACCTTCGCCGCCCGCCTGAAGCGAAGGCAAAGGCGATCAGGGCACGGTCGCGGATTCCCTGGAGAGTCTCGGGGCAGACGTCGATCATCTGCTGGACCATTTCAGCCGTGATGGCCTGACGGCTTTTTTTCGCCGGAACATGGGTCGAGGCCCGCTTGAGCGTGCGCAGAAGGGCGCGAACCTCGGGCTGGAGGGTAGGGGAGTCCAGCCCCCGGATCTGATGCATCTTGCTCCAGGTCGCTAGGCGCCGGGTCACTGTGCTGGGGGCGTGGGGGCCATCTTCCACCTTGTAGCCATGCGCGGCCATGATCTCCCTGACCTTGCGCGGCATGCCGTGCTCATATCCCGCCTGGCTGCGTAGATCGGCGCGGTAGAGGTGATGGGTCAGATAGCGGATGACCAATTCCGCCGGCGCGGGCCAGGGCAGGGAGCGTCCTGTCGCCGCTTCGGCCCAACGTTCCAGATAGACCAGGTCTTTCGCATAAGCGCGCAAGGTATTCTCGGGCGTTCCGGCCCGCAGCAGGTCCTTCAGGGTCTGCTGCTCGTCGGCCGAGAGCTGGCCCAGCAAGCCGGAGGTCGAGGAGGTAAGAAGGGGCTGGTCCATCCTGCGTTGTCTTTTCCTCTTGCCGTTCAGGCGGTTCCGTTTTCCGGTCGTTTGACCAGCGACTGTATCAGGCGACGCTGCGCTTCGGGATCGCCAGAGGAAACCTCATAGGGCCGCAGGGCTTCAAGATGGCTGAATCCGCCGATCATCTGCACGTCCTTGAGCGTCGCGCCCTCGACATGTTTCGTCGCGATCATCGCCCGTTGCAGAAAGGCACGCCGCCCGCTATGGGACGAGGCCCCCTCGATCCCGGCTTTCTCGAACAGGCGATAGAGCAGATAGGCGATGGAATCCGGCCGCATGGGAGTCAGCAGGTCGGTGCTGCGTTCCGACAGGATCAAAGGCATCTCGGGCAGGCCCGGCAGACCGCGCAGCATATCCAGACAGGCGGCAAACAGACGGTCGGTCATGGGGACAATCCGTGCCTTGCGGTGCCGGAAGACCTGTAGCTCAGGCACCAGTTCGCCGTTGCGCATCATATGGCTGCGCCGGGCCTGGGAGATCTCGCCCACTTTCAGGCCGGCATCATAGGTCAGCAGCACGATCAGCCGATTGCGCCGTGGATAGCGGGTATCGGCACATTGGGCCAGCAGCTGTCTGACCTCTTTCTCTCCGATCGTGCGGGCAGGGCGGCTCTTGTTCATTTTCTGTTCCAACCTCCCGCGGGTTCCTTGTGGTGGAGAGCATTTGTCGGTGACGTTTGGGTGATGTTTTAGGTTCAGAGAGTTTTTTTTACGTTTTTCGATGGAAGGGTGTCTTATTTGGATTCACTCGTCAACCCAGCGGGAAAAATTTTTAAACCGCTCAGTTGATACGAAGTTTTCACAAAGCGCTCCTTCCATGCCCCGGCTGAGGGAATCGGCCTCGCCGGACCGGTTACCCAAGCGGCCCCATCGCTGCCTCCAGCGCGGAAAGGGCAAGCTTCGTGCCAGTCTGGGGTGTCGTAGAAATTGACCGAGGAAGGAGGATGCCTCTACTCTGCGGGAACACGCCGAAAGCGCCCCGGCGTTCCTGCGGAGATCATTGGATGCTTTCGTTATGCCGCCGTTTGACTTGCACGTCTCTACTGATCGGCGCTTTCAGCCTCAGTCCGGCCTGGGCTGGTGAAGTCACCCTGGTTTTCACCTCGACCATGGCCGATATCGAACCGGTCGCGGATGAGGGCAGCCTGCCGCAGCTGGCGACGCTCCTGCATAAGGAGCGCGAGGTCGGTCCGACCCTTTTCTTGCATGGCGGTGCCTCCCTGGCGGCGGGGGTGTTGTCGAGCTTCGACAAGGGCTCGCACATGATCGACCTGCTGAACGATCTGCAACCCGATGCCATGGCCGTGACCAAGCGCGATCTCGCCTTCGGTGAAGATGAGCTGACCTTGCGCAGCTACGAGGCGCGTTTCCCCTTCCTCAGCGCCAATGCGATCGACCGCGAAACCGGCAAGGTCCTGGAAGGTCTGGAACAGGACCTGCTGCTGGAAAGGGGAGGGGTGAAGATCGGCGTCGTGGCCGCGACCTCGCCCGAATTGACCATCCAATACATCGTTCCCCGGATCGAAGTTCAGCCTCCGGCCCAGACGGTAACAGACCGCGCGCAGGCCTTGCGGGAGGCGGGCGCGCAAGCGGTGGTCGCCATCGTCGACAATGCCGACGAGGATGTGGCCGAGTTGCGGCGCAACGGCGTGGTCGATGTGCTGGTCCAGGTCGCGGCCACAGGCAGGGACAGCGTGGAAACGGATGCGTCCGGCGCCTTCATCGTGCATAGCAACGTCAAGGGAACGGCGGTCGTGCTGCGGCTGCGCCACGACGAGGCGGAGGACAGCCTGACGATGGCGGGGGAGGTGGCCCAGCTGGCGGGAATGCCCGCCGAAACCCAGATGGCCGGGCGGGTTTCGGCCTATCTGGACCGGCTGTCGGAACTGCTGGACATCCAGGTCGGGACCACTCGGACGGCGCTTGATACCCGCCGCGAAGTCATCCGCGCCGAAGAGACGCCCTTCGCCTCGTTGGTCGCCGATGCCATGCGCAGCCTGCTGAACGCGGATATCGCACTCATCAATGGCGGCTCCATCCGCGGTAATCGCCTCTACGAGGCCGGTACCCCGCTGACCCGGCGCGACATCCAGCGGGAATTGCCGTTCCGCGACTTCATCACCACCGTTCCCGTTACGGGCGCGGCCTTGCGGGAGGCGCTGGAACTCAGTGCCTCGGGCGTGGAGACGCTGAAGGGTAGCTTCCTGCACCCGTCCAACATGAAAGTCGTCTACGATCTGTCACGCCCGGCAGGATCACGGGTCGAACGGGTCGAGATCGCGGGCAAGCCCCTGGACCCGGCCGCCGTCTACAAAGTGGCGATGACGGGATATCTGGCGAAGGGCGGCGATGGCTATGCCATGCTGGCGGCGAAGGACGACATCCCGCGCGATGACGGCAAACTGCTTTGGGAAATCATGGCCCATTACATCTCGGAACAAGGCGTCATCGCCCCGGGTATTGACGGCCGGATCGTTCTCCGCTGATGCCGGGCAAGGATCTTCAGCCCCCGGCGGCACCACGGCGACGCCTGTTGCGCGGGGGCGTCAGCCGCCAGATCAATCTGGGCCTGCTGGCGATGACCCTCGTCCTGGCCGGTATTTCCGGATCGGCCTATCTGAACCAGGAACGCTTCGGCCAAGCGCTTTCGGTCCTCTCGGCCTCTTCCTTGCCGAAAGTGACTTCCGGCGCCGAACTGACGGGTGATCTTCAGCTTCTGCTGACCCATGCCTCCCGCCTCGGGATGGCACAAAGCCATCCGGAACGGCGTGTCACCCTCGGCGATATCGACGCCACCTTGAGCGGCGTGTTCCGCGCCTCGCGGGCGCTGGAGGAGATCCCCGGCGGCGAAACGGTGTCCAGCGTCCTGCATACGCTGGAACGGACGCTTCCGGACCTGGATGCCCTGGTGGTGGAAAGGATCGACAGCGCGGCCCGCGTCGATGACGCCCTGGCGGAACTTCACCGCTTCTCGGAAGGGCAGGGGGCCCTGGTCGCCTCTCTGCTCCAGGAACTGCCCGCCGAGTATCATCGCGACCTCGGCCTGTGGTCAGCCCAGGTCAATAGGGTGCTGAGCCTGGCGACCTATTCCACGGGAATGCGGTATCTGAAGGACATCAAGGGGGCGGAGGACACCAGTCGGACCCTGCTCGACGGCCTGCCTTTCCTGCGCCGGGACCTGCCGCCGGAAGGGCAGGGGGCCTTGGCGCCGCTGGAAAGGAATCTGGCGGATATCCTGATCGATGCCGGCGGCCTCTATCCCAGTCTCGAACAAAGACAGGCTGCCAGCGCACGCAGCATGGCGCTTACCCATCAAGTCCTGGTAATGGTCGAGGAAGTGGGCAAGCTCGCCCAATCGATGTTCGAGGGGATCAATACCGAAGCCACCGCCACCGCACAGTCGCTGTCCAGCGACGTGGCGCGGCAGAACCGCCTCCTGGCCGGACTGGCCGGGCTGGGCCTGCTGGTGGCGTTAGGCGTTCATCTCTATCTGCGCCGCTTCGTCACATCGCGCCTGGCGCGGCTCAACGCCGCCGTGCTGGACCGGGTCGCCGGGCGCGAGACGGAACTGCCCGGCAAGGGCAGCGACGAGATTTCGACCATTTCCCGCTCCATCCAGTATTTCCTGGACGAGATCAACCGCCGCCAGCAACAGGTCCGGGCCAGCGAGAAGCAATTCCGCGACGTGGTCGAAGGATCGGTGCAGGCGGTGGCGATCACCGAGGGCGGACGCCTTCTCTTCTGCAACGAAGCCTTCCGCCGCCTGTTCGGGGATCTGCCGTCACCGCAGGAACTGCCCGCCGCCCTGAAGGCGCAGGCTGATCTTTCTTCCCAAGGGAACATCCCCATCCTCGCCCGGCGCGTGCCCGTGCCGCGTGATGACGGCACCGGGATGTGGCTCGACATCGCCGTTTCCCCCATTGTCTGGCAGGGGCGGCCGGTGCGGCAGGTGACGATGATCGACGTCACCCAGAACGTCCTGGCGGAACAGGCACTGGAGGACGCACGGGAAAAGGCCGTCGAAGCTTCCGAGGCCAAGGGCCAGTTCCTGGCCAATATGAGCCACGAAATCCGGACCCCGATGAATGCGATCATCGGCCTCAGCCATCTGGCGCTGCGGACCGACCTGTTGCCCCGGCAGCGGGATTACCTGACCAAGATCCAGTCTTCCGCCAAGACCCTGCTGGGACTCATCAACGATATCCTCGACTTCTCCAAGATCGAGGCGGACATGCTCGACGTCGAGCATGTGCCTTTCCGTGTCGCCGCGGTGATGGAACATGTCTCCAATGTCCTCTCTCTGCAGGCCGAGGAAAAGGGGCTGAAACTGGATTTCGTCCTTTCGCCGGATATACCCGATCTGCTGGTGGGCGACCCGCTGCGGCTGGGACAGATCCTGCTCAATCTCGCCGGCAACGCCGTCAAGTTTACCGAAAAAGGTGCAATTACCGTCTCGACCGACAATGCCGGGCAGGAGGGAGGGGCGGTTTTCCTCCGCTTCCATATCCGCGATACCGGCATCGGCATGACGCCCGAACAGATGGAGCGCCTGTTCCAGCCCTTCAGCCAAGCCGACAGCTCGACCACCCGGCGCTATGGCGGCACCGGCCTCGGCCTAGCGATCTGCAAGCGCCTGATGACCCTGATGGGCGGCGAGATCGCGGTGGACAGCCGGCCGGGGCAGGGGACCCTCTTCACCGTCATCCTGCCGTTCACCCTTCCGGACGAGGAGGACCTTTCCCTCGACCGGCCCGCTCCCGCCGGTGTTCTGCCCCCTGTTTCGGGTCTGCGGGTCCTCGTCGCCGACGACAACGAAATCAATCGCCAAGTCGCACGCGAAATCCTGGAGGATGCCGGACTATCCGTGACGTTGGTGGAAAATGGCGAGGACGCGGTCAGGATGGCGCTGGACCCGGCCAATGATTTCGCGGCGCTGCTGCTGGACGTGCAGATGCCCGGTATGGACGGATTGCAGGCCGCCCGCCTCATCCGCCAGAGCGTGGGGCCCGAACGCCTGCCGATCATCGCCATGACCGCCCATGCCATGGAACAGGAGCGCCGCCGCTGCCTCGAAGCCGGGATGGACGACCACATCTCCAAGCCGGTCGACCCGGCGGCCCTGGTGGACATGCTGGGGCGCTGGCTGCAGCCCTTCGAGGCACGGCGGAAATCGACGGAGGCGGAAAAGCTCCTGCCGCCGGACCTGCCGGGCTTCGACCTCGCCACCGCCTTGTGGCGCATGAACGGCAATGTCCATCTGCTGCGCCGTTCGCTGCTGATCTTTCACGATACCTTCGCCGAGGCGGTGCCGAAGCTGCGGTCCGCCTTGGACCGGAACGCCTGGGTGGAAGCGGAACATTACGTCCATCTACTGCGGGGAACGGCCGGAACTTTGGGGGCGCAGGAGGTCTGGCAGGCCGCGACCGAGCTGGAACAGGCCCTGCACGCGAAGGACCCGGAACAGGCCGAGCACAGTTTCGCCGTACTGGCCGGGGTCCTGCCCGTCGTTCTGGAAGCGACGGCCCAGCTGCGTCCCGCCCCGTCGCCGGCAACACCTTCCCTGGCGGAGGGAACGATAGATGCGGCCCAGTTGCGGCCGCTGCTGTGCCGCCTTGATGAAGCCCTTGCCGGCAACAGCCTGCGGGCGCAACAATATCACCAAGCCCTGGGCGAGGCTTTGGGCGGCGCCGCGCTTCCCGCCTTGCAGGATATCGGGCGGCATATCGAGGCACTGGATTACAAGGCGGCACGCCGGGCGCTTGCCACACTGACGCATGACCTGGGACTAGCGGCAGCGACGAACGCATGAGCGACGGCGATTCCCTTCTGATCATCGATGACGACGTAACCAGCATCCGCGCTCTGACCAATGTGTTGGATTACGAGCATATCCGCTTCGCCACCTCGGGTTCCCAAGGGCTGGAGCTGGCACGGAGCTTTCCGCCCAGCCTGATCCTGCTCGACGTCCTGATGCCGGAAATGGACGGCTATCAGGTCTGCGCCCGGCTGAAGGCCGATCCGGCCACCCGGGACATCCCCGTCATTTTCATCACGTCCCTCTCCAGCCCCGAGGAAGAGGCGCGGGGCCTGGAATTAGGGGCGGTGGACTACGTCACCAAACCCTTCAGCCCGGCCATCGTGCAGGCGCGCGTGGCGACGCATCTGTCCCTGCGCCGGGCCAACGAATTCCTGCGCAACAAGAACCAGATCCTTGAGGCCCTGGTCGAGGAGCGTAGCCGGAAACTGGCCGAGGCCCAGCGCGAGAAGATGGAGGCCCTGCGGCAGATGGTTGCCGGCGTCGCGCACCAGATCAACACTCCCATCGGAGTCGCGCTGGGCAGCGTGTCCAGCCTGACGGACCAGATCAGCAGGCTTTCCGACAAGATCAACGGAAATCATCTACGTCGCGCCGACCTCGAGGCCTTCCTGCAAAACGCCAAGGACCTTGCCGATCTCGTGACCGAGAATGTCCGACGGGCCGGGCATCTGGTGCAATATTTCAAGCAGGTCGCCGCAGAATCCGGTGGCAGCAACGGCGCGTTCAATCTCGGCGCCTTCCTTCAGGAAACCATGGAGGCCTTGAAGCCGCGCTGGGCCGCGGCCGGGCACAGCCTGCGTCTGTCTTGCCCCAACAATCTGGTGCTGGAAAGCTATCCCGCGGTGCTGGTGGCGGTGATCGAGCAATTGCTGGCCAATGCCCTGGACCATGCCTATGCGCCTGGGGAAAGCGGCCGTCTTTCCCTGACCGTCGAAGAGGCAGGGGAAGGCGAGGTGCTTCTCCGCTTTGCCGATGACGGACGCGGTATCCCGGCGGAAATCCGGCCGAAAATCTTCGCGCCCTTCTTCACTACGGCGCGGGCCCGGGGCTCGGTCGGACTGGGGCTGAATATCGTCTACAACCTCGTCACTGAGTCCTTGGGCGGAAGCATCGAAGTTCTCACCCCGGAGAGGGGCGGATGCGAGATCCTGCTGCGCCTGGGAAAAAGCCTGCCTCCCCGGGATTGAGCGGAGAACCGGCTGCGATCACGCCTCTTGTTCCAGAAGGCACATGCAGCAGATCTTGTGCCCTTCGGGATCCCGCACATAGGCGCCATAGAAATCGGGGGAGTAGTTAGGGCGCGTTCCCGGCGCACCTTCCGCCTTGCCGCCTGCCGAGATTGCGGCATCGAAGAAGCGATTGACCGTTTCCGGATCAGGGGCGAGAAGACCGATTGTCGTGCCGTTGCCGACACTGGCGGGCTTGCCGTCTATGGGACGGCAGACGAAGAAACCGCCCGATGTTTCGCCCGGGGGAGCATAGATGACCCATCCGCTCTCCTCATCGTAGAAACGCCGGGAGAGACCGAGGATCGGCAGCACGGCATCATAGAAATCCCGCGAGCGCTTCAGATCGTTGCTGCCGAGTGTGATATGGCTGAACATGCCTGTGCGTCCTTCCTGAAACCTTCTCCCTGATAGGATAAGGAAGAATGCCTCATTCCTGAAGAGGGGCCGAAGCCTCGTCTTCCTCGGGCGGCTCCGGCAGAAGGTCGTCCTCGGCCGACGGCAGCCCGGCGAAGGGTCCCAGCCGATCCTTGGACAGCAGGCCCGCTTCCTCCAGCTCTGCCATGTCGGGCAGATCGGACAGGCTTTCCAGCCCGAAATGGGCCAGAAAGGCGGGCGTGGTGACATAGGTATAGGGGGCCCCGGGCTCGGGGCTGCGCGGTCCCGCCGTGATGAAGTCCCGCGCCTTCAGGCGGGCGATCAGGTCTCGGCTGATCTCGATACCGATGGCCCGTTTCATCTGGTTCCGTGTGATCGGCTGGAAATAGGCGATCGTCATCAGCGCCAGGCTTTCCTTCCGCGACAGATCCCCTCCGGCGGAAGAAGGCGCGACTTGCGCAGCGGCGATGGCGGCGGCGAAGTCCCGGCGGGTCTGGAAGCGGTAGCCCCCGGCGACGGACACGATCTCGTAGGGACGGTCGCGTAGCTCGTGCCGGATATCGGCGATCAGTTGGTCGATGACGCAGCGCCGCCCCACCACCTTGGAAAGGACTTCCCGTGGGACCGGTTGCGCGGCGGCGAAGATGATGGCCTCGACCCGGCCCATCCAGATGCGCCACCGTTCCGCCGGCGGCAAATCGGCGAGTTCGATATCTAGAGGCGGCGGTGAGGGCTTGGTTTCGGCCATGGTCACAATCCATAGAGGCGGAAGCTGGGCCGCCCCGTCAGTTCGCGCACCGCATCCAATCCGACCAGCCGTTCCAGAAGGCGGCGCCGCGCCCGGTCCGACATGGCCGAGGGTCCGGCCGAAGGCGCCACGGCGTCGTTTTCCAGCAGCAGCGCCACCATGGCCGAGGTCTCCTTCGCCCGGATCTGGTGCTGCACCATCAGCAGCATGTCGGCGCGGGCGGCCATCTGCTCGGCCGAGGCATAGGCCCGGGCGGCAGCTTCGGCATAGGCCAAGGCGCATTCCTTCCGCCAAGCCATGCCTCCGATTTTTCCTGCCGTGAAACGGCGGCCGAGGAGCGGACGCGCCAGCAACGGCACCGCCACCGGCCAGCGGAGACGCCGGGCCAGCACGGCATCGGCCAGCCATAGGGCCAAAGGGAGTGACGTGGGGCAGGCCCGGATGGCTTCCTCGGCGATCGCCGCCGCCGCCCTTACCGGGGACAAGCTCCCTTCCGCCAGGGCGATGGCCGCCTCGGCCAGACTTTCCAGGCGATCCTCCGGCTTCTGGCCGATCTCGACAGCGGCGGCCCTGACCGCTTCCACGGAAAGACCGACAGGATGGACGAGGCGGCGCCAGAACAGGTAATGCCGCCCGGCCGGTCCGATCTCGGCGCCCATCTGACGATGACGATAGGCGTCGCGGATATCCTCCTCCTGCTCTGGCCGTCCCGCCCAAGCCGCCGTCGCCGCCGCCGCGCCCAAGGCCAGACGGTCGAGCCAGGCGCCCTGGCAGGGAAGGGGGTGGACGAGCAGGCGGTCCAGACTCGCCAGGGCTGCCCCCGCCCGAAAGAAGGCCGTCTCTTCATCGGCATTGTCATCCGGCAGGTCGGTGCGTGCCCAGAGGGGATACCGCATAAACATGGGAAAATCTGTGTCCAGCCGGGAAGGGTGCCGAGGATTAGAAAGATATCTCACCCTATCACATGACGGCGCTTTACGCACGTAATCACAGCCTTAAAGCGCCGTAGTCGTCTTGTTCTAGAAGTGTCCGATAACGTTGATTTATCGGACACAATAGTATTGTCAGGCTTTCCGGCCTTGGAAGTGATCGCGCCGCGAATCCCTACCGAAGTGACGAGCCCGAAGGAACGCGGCCTTCGCTATAGAGGCCACCACGGCTCTCGATGACGATGACCCGCTTGCTCTCCAGCAGGCCCTTCGGCCCTTCCTCCGTATAGCGGAAGGTCTCACCGGCGCGCAGGACATAGTCGAACCAGGCACGCAGCGTCGTTGGCACACTGAAATTATACATGGGCGCGCCAAGAATGATTGTGTCAGCGGCACGCAATTCCGCGATCAACGTATCGGAGAGGGCCCGCGCCGCGCGCTCCGCGTCCGTCCCGGGCTCGCCCCGCACGCCCGCGAGCGTGGCTTCCGTAAGATGGGGGATCGGCTCCCGGCCCAGGTCGCGGTGAACGACTTGGGCGGGACGGGAAGCGGTCAGGGCCTCGACGGCTTCTCGGACCAGGCTCTTCGAGATCGAAGACTCCCCCGTGACGGCGCTATCGATGACGAGGATATTGTTCATGGAACGGCTCTCAATGCATGGTTCTTTTGCTGGAGCCAAGATACGGTTGCGGTAACAGCAACGATAGCGCCACTTTAAGCACATCACTTTTGCAGAATCAGGAACATTAAGTGCCCGATCTCGAGGATATCCAGATCTTCAACGCAGTGGTCGAAAGCGGCAGCCTGACCCAGGCCGCCACACGGCTCGGCATGTCGAAGTCAGTGGTCAGTCGCCGGCTCGCCAAGCTGGAGGCGGATCTTGGTACGCCGCTGCTGGCACGCACGACGCGCGGCCTGTCTCTCACCGAGGCGGGTGTCGACTTTCGTCCCTTTGCCGAACGGATGATCGCGGATCTTCAGGCGGCGCGCGACGCCCTGAGCCGGCAGGGCGAGGCCACGGGCCGACTGCGTATCGCTGCGCCGACATCCTTCGGAAATTCACATCTCGCACCGGTCCTGGCGGAACTGGCCTTGCGCCATCCGCGCCTCGAGATCAACTGCGCCTATAGTGATCGGCTGGTCGACCTGATCAGGGAAGGCTTCGACGCGGCTGTGCGGATAGGCGCTCTTGCCGACTCCACGCTGATTGCACGCAGGATCGCGCCAATTAGTGCTGTCCTGGTGGCAAGCCCGGCCTATTTGGCAAGAAACGGCAAACCTGCGACGCCCGCAGATCTCGCGAATCACGATGCGATCCCGCATGGGGAAGCGACTTGGCAATTCCGGCATAAGGGCCGGACCTTTACGCACCGGCCGCGCGGCCGCTTCATCGCCGACAGCGGGCCGGCCGAACTCGCCGCTGTGATCGCGGGACTCGGCATCGCGATGATGCCAACATTCCTGGCGGGACCGGCGATCAAGAGGGGCGAAGTCGTGACCGTGCTCGACGACTATGAGATCCCCGAGGTCGGACTCTATATCGTGCGCCCGCCACCCGCCGAACCGGTCCCGAACAAGGTCAGGTTACTGACCGACATTCTGGTGGAGAAATTCGGCAACCACGATTGGGACCGTTGCCCGCGGCGGCAGCCCCAGAATGCTGCTGCCAATGCTACGGCAGAACATGGCATCGGTTAAAGTATCCGTGTTATGAGCCCTTCCCCTAGAATTTACGTAGGTCAACCACTAGTCATGTTCGACTGCGACGACATAGGTGACGAAGCCCCACCTCTAACCCGGCACAGTCAAGGGAACAGGTCACTTATCATGTATCACATTCCCACAGCAACTTTGACATCTCTGCAGCCGGAAGCGGTCGAGAAAAGAGATATCCTTGAGCTTCATCAAATCCTTCGGCGTTGACCGCATCAAGTTGTTCCTGAGTCTCAACGCCTTCGACCGTTGTAGTTATTCCGAGACTGCGCCCGATGTTGGCAACCGCCCGGACAATGGCCAGGGATTCACGTCCGTCAGGCAGATCGTTTATGAAACCGCGGTCTACCTTAATCTTGTCAAAGGGAAAGCTCCGCAGATAGCCAAGTGAGGAATAGCCGGTACCAAAGTCATCCATGGCGATCTTCACACCTAAGGCCCGGAGTTCCTGCAGAATCCACAAATTTGCGTCATTCTCGTCCAGCATGACAGATTCCGTGATCTCAAGCTGAAGGCGGGAAGGAGAAAAGTCCGACGCTTCGAGTGCATCAGCTACTATTTGCACAAGATTGCCGTCTTTGAACTGCAATGGCGAAAGATTGACAGCAACAGCAACATCATCAGGCCAAGCGGAGGCCTCTTTGCAGGCTTTCTGCAAAACCCATTCGCCAATCGGAATGATGAGCCCGCTTTCTTCTGCCAATGGGATAAAGTCGGCGGGCGATATCATGCCCTTTTTTGAATGGCGCCAGCGTACCAGGGCCTCGCATGTCCTTACCTTATTGGAGGACAGTTCAACAAGCGGCTGAAAGAACAGTTCCAGCTCGTTGTGGGTGATTGCGCTCCTCAGCGCAATCTTAAGCTCCTGTCGGGCCTGCAAGTGGGCATCCATTCCAGATGCAAATCGTCGGAAGGTTCCCCCACCATCCGCTTTGGCGCGGTAAAGAGCGACGTCAGACGCCCGAACCAAATTCTCTACAGTGGTCCCGGCTTCTGGTGCAAATGCGATTCCGACACTGGTTCCGATGCTGATGGACAATCCCTCCACATCGAAGGGTTCCCGCAAATTCTCGATGATGCGCTTAGCAAGTTCATCGGCATCATCCATTCGCCGGACCATCGACTGAATGACAACGAACTCGTCACCACCGATCCGCGCAACGGTATCTCCCTCGCGGACAGAAGATCGCAGCCGATCCGCAACCTGGCGCAACAGCGCATCTCCGGTCGGATGTCCGTATGTATCGTTGACAGGTTTGAAACCATCAAGATCCAAGGTCAACACCGCAACGCGCGCACCGAGTCCGAGCTTCGCCAAGTCGCGCTCGAGCCGCTCATGAAACAGCAAGCGGTTCGGCAGATTTGTTAAAGCGTCGTGACGAGACATATGGAAGATTTGGGTTTGTGCCTGGGAACGCTCTTGCTCCGCTCGTCGGCGCTCGGACGTATCCCGGAAAAATATCGACAATCCCTCCTCAGTGGGAGATGCATGCACCTCTAGCCATAATTCATGTATTGAAAGATATTCCTCGAACGTCACCGGCGCTTTCGATGTTAGCGCTTTCTTGTATTGCGCACCAAATACACCGTTCTCTTCTTCCGGATATATCGACCAGAGCTCTTTGCCTATTGCGTCATCTCCAAGACCAAGCAATCTCTTTGCATTGGAATTTATATAAGTCAAATGCCAATCATGATTGACTGCGACGACACAGTCCATCGTGCTTTCGAGAACGGAGGCAAGTTTATTTGCGGCCTTCTCGGCGTCGCGGCGGGCTTCTTCCGTTGCATCACGAGCTGACTTGGCATCCGTAATATCGCGCCACATCGTGAGGATTCGTACCGGCTTTCCATCTTTGCCGATAATCGGCGCGGCTATTACATCCATGTAACGGGTCTCGCGGTCATATGTCACGACCGCCGCCTCAAAACGCGCTGTTTGTCCGGATCGTACTTGCGAAATGGCCAACTCTGCCTTAGCGGAGTCATCAGGCGCCATTACGGTATTCCATCGCAGATCACTCAATTCTGCCTCGTCCGACAAGCCGAACATTTCGCGTCCGGTCCTGTTCATAAGGAGCGGTTCACCCTCCAAGTCGAGGAGCCGAATGCAGTCCGGGCTGCTATCGAATATACTGCGGATAAAAGCCTCGCTTTCCTCAAGCGCCATTTCGGAGGCTCTTCGCTCAGAGATATCCAGAACGGAACCTGCGAAGCCTAACAAAGTGCCGTCGGACGCCAGGCGCGGTTCTCCTACATCGATCACCCATGCCCAACTTCCATCCTTGCGGCGCATCCGGTACTCGAATTGCAATGCAGTACAGGATTCACTAGCCTCAGCGAAGCTGGATAGTACCGTCTCTTGGTCATCCGGATGCACGGCCTCAAGCCACCCATGGCCTAGCGCTTGCTGTTCGCTTTGCCCCGTCATCTCATACCAACTACGATTAAGATAGGTGGTAGAGCCATTTCCATCGGTGAGCCAAATCATGACGGGAACGCTGTCTGCGATCAGGCGAAAACGTTGTTCGCTTTCTCGCAAAGCCTCTTCGGCATTTCTTCGCTCGTGAATATCCTCAAGCAGGCCATACCATCTGGAAACACGACCGCGTTCATCCCTGCGAGCAGCGGCGCGAGTTCTGACCCACCGATAGCTGTCCTCGGCGTCACGAAGGCGGCATTCCACGTCAAATGCTTTTCCGGTGGCGACGGCCTCCTGCCACCGCTCGCAGACAACTGGCAGGTCATCCGGGTGGATACACGCCTTCCATCCCGAACCATAGGCAGCCGCGGCCTCCAATCCAGTAAGATGAAACCATGTTGGACCAACCTCGATCACTTCCCCAGCAGCGTCAGCCACCCATGGAACTTGCGGATGAAGTTCTATCAGCGACCGGTAATGCTCCTCACTCTCGCGCAGGACACGCTCGGTCTCCCTCATCTCTGTTACGTCGGTGATCACCACAATCAAAAATTTCTGGCTGCCGTCAGGACCAGGAAGAGCAACACAATGCTTATGTGTGACGAGCGTTTTGCTTCCTCCTTCAGGAGGTGTGATCACTTCCTCGAAAATACGTTCTTTGCCAGTTGCAAGTATCTCGCGATCAATGGCGACGATGCGATCCGCTTGGTCGTGCGGCAGGAAATCATGGTCTGTTCGTCCAATGACTTCCGACGCAGAACACCCGATCAGGGCACAGGCCGGACTATTTACATGCACAAACCGTGAGTGCTCATCCTTCACGATGACAGGATGACGAAAGCCAGAAAAAATGGCTGATATCACCTCAAGGGCTCCACCATTTCGGGTGCGATCTTCGCTAGCTGGGACAGAGGACATCAACAGCCTATGAATCAAAAAGGTTTAACCGCACCTGGACGTGATTGCGGCCGGCCTGCAGGAAATACCCCAACGCCTCAAAAATTTTCAAGCTGCATAATACCTGCTGTATATTTTTACCATCCGGATTTTAAATATATTTATTATTCCGATTATTATTCCACCTCAGATTTCAACGCAGCTTTGAACCGCATCTGTCGACAAATCCACGGGACAAGGATCGGATGGACGACACAGGGGGCATTCCTGGCATTTGTCCATGTTCTGAAACCAAGTTTTTCTGGGCGAGCGAAGACATCAGGCAGAACATCAACACGGGCCACCTTTCGATCTTCTTGCTTCCACGCAGTTCCGCGAGCCCTGGTGGGTTTACGCGGCAATATCCGTAAGGCACACGGTATTTCTTGTGTGTTCTTAAATTCCCGAGAACCCTCCCGGGATCAGTTGGACTTACTAAATTTGAGGCGTTCCAGGAGATGTTCAGGTAGGTGATCCCTAGTTCCCTGTTACTCCGCCGATACCGAGTGGGCTGGCATTTCAGCTAGGAGAACGGCCTTGGGATGGTGAACAGGGCGCCGCAGGACGGAACGCAGCGTTCTCAAGAGAACCACGCGCGTCATCCCGACGCCGCTTTTGCGCACATAGAAGCAGTCTAACCGTTCGCGCTGCCGCGAACTGAGGTGGCGCCCTGTGGCTTGAGCCAAGCCGGTGATGCCAGGCAGCACAGCGAAACGTTCGGAAGCATGCGTCAAGTAGTCGCGGCTGTCCTCAAGGGTCAGAGGACGGGGGCCGATGAGCGCCATATCCCCCATCAACACATTAATCAGTTGCGGCAGTTCATCGATGCCGAGGCGACGGATCAGCCGGCCAAGCCGGCTGATCCTGACGTCGCCTTGCGCCGTCCGGTACATGGTTCGCAATTTGAAAATACGGAATGGCCGCCCGTGACGCCCCAGCCGGGTCTGCAGGAACAGGGGAGAACCCGGGCTGTCCAGACGGATCGCCAGTGCCAGCACCAACAGCGGCAAGGCGAGGAAGAGCAGGGCAACCAAGGCCACACCCCGATTGCCCCACCCATTCGCCTCGTGCTGCCCCGGAGAGGCAACCGCAAGGGCGGCTGGCATCTCCGGGACTCTCGACCTGATCAAGATGGTTTTACCAGGTCAGGCCGGCACGCAGCCGGATCGCATGATCGGTGCTGTCTTCGCCGAAGCGGCCTGCCCAGCCGGCAGAGAAAGACATGTCCCTGCCTTCGAGCGTTGCCGAGAGGCCAAACATGGCCGTGTCGAGGGGATCGCGACGACCTGCGACCTGCCAAGTCGAACTCCCCGCCTGAGCGAAGCCCGCCACTAGGTCGACGTCTCTGTCTGCCAGAGCTCGCAGCCACATGGCTTCGGCATGAGGAATAAAGGTATAGCCCGAGCCGATATCGAAGCTCCGCCACAGGCCGGCGCCAAGACGGCTGGTGGCACTGAAGCGAGTCGTGCTGTCCATCCGCAGGTTGGCCGCCCCGGCGCCTCGTTCCGTCCAGCCTTCTTCCCACAGATGGCTCAGCGACAGGCCGGCCAAGGGTTCGAGCGTGAAATGATCGAGGGCAATGCGATAGGAGGTGCCGATATCGCCGATCACTTCATAGCCCAGGTGGTCGCCCTTTGCCGTCAGGGCGAGGCCGCCGGCCTGAATGTGTCGCGTGCTCTCCAGATCGTGACGGGCAAGGCCGAGCGACCCGTCGATCCGCCAGTCACCCTGGCTCCAACCACCATAGCCCGAGGCGAAGACGGTGGTATTGGAACCCTTGAGCGAGCCGTCGGAGGTCTTGCTGTCGCCATTGGCCAGACCGAACGCCACACCGAGGGTCAGGTTTTCGTTCCATTGCGTATCGGTGCCGACGATCAGGCCCTGCATGTCGTAGGTCTGGCGGCTGAATTGGGAATCGGCATCCCGCGAGCCCCAGCCCGCCACGCCACGCACCCAAAGTCCGGGCCTTGCGCCCTGTGAAGGGCCTGAACCCAAACCGAGGAATGACTGCTGCTGGATGTCCTCGCCGTCCTGGCCCAGAGCCATCAGCCTGTCGAGGGCCGCAGCACTATTGCCACCGGAGAAGGCCAACTGGGTCAGCAACGAATTACCGCTGCCGCCGCCAGCGGAACCAAAGCGGAGATCGGCCATGCGCTGAGCGATGCCGCCGGTCAGAGCCGCCGTCGAGGCACTGCTCATGGCGGCGGTGCTGCTGCTATCGGCGCCGGACAGGACATGCATCGCCTGGTCCAGGTCCTTCTGGTCAAGCGCATACAATTCCTGGAGCAAGGCCGCCATTTCCCCCGTTGCCGTTTCGGACATGTCGTCGAGGGCAGCCGCCGGACCCCGGTTCGAGTGCCGCGTCACTGCTTCACGAAGAGCACGGATTTGTTCGAGAGTCAGGGTGACGTCATGGCCGCTATAGGCGAGCGAGCCGCGGAAGGTAGCGCTGTCGATGCTGGTGTTGCCGAAGGTTCCGACCACCTGATTGGCACTGAGGATCGTCGTCGTGACACTGCCATTGGCGTATTGGCCGGGCAGGGGAAGGACGCGAAGCGTGGCATTGTTCAGAATCGCCGCGCCAGCCACCGTCACGTGATCCCTGGCCCCAGTCTCGTCTACGCGGATTTCGTAGAAGCCTCCAGGCATGAACGCAAGACTGTGTGCGGTGACGCCGCCAAAGTCGCGTGGGGCGAAGGTGCCGGCGATCATCAACTGACCGAATTGCCCTTGACCTGACAATCGGGCACCCGCGGCGATTTGGGCGTTGAGGGGAGCCATCATGGGGCCGGCAGTCAGCAACTCACCGCCCATGATGCTGACATTGCCAAGCAACGAGACGTTACCGGCCAGGGTCAACAGCCCATCCCCGGTCTTGAGGAGACTGCCGTTGCCCATAAGGCTGCCGTTGAACGTTCCGTCCTGCGTCTGGGCGAATTCAACATTGGCGCCAGAAGCAACGTCGATGACTCCTTGCAGCGAGGTGGAGTCGCCGGCGAGCGTGCCCTGTTCCACTTGGGTGCTGCCGGAATAGCTGTTGTTGCCGGTGAGCAGCAGGCGCCCGGTGCCGCTCTTGATCAGCGTGCCGTCGCCCGTGATCTGGCCTGTATGGGTGCCGCCGTCGTTTTGGTGGAATTCGACGGCAGCGCCAGAATTGATGGCGATCGCGCCTTGCAGCGCGTTGGTATCGCCAACCAAGATCCCTTGTTGAATCTGCGTTCCACCGGAATAGCTGTTGTTGCCGGTCAGCAGCAGGCGTCCAATGCCGCTCTTGATCAGCGTGCCGTCGCCCGTGATCTGGCCTGCATGGGTACCGTCGTCGTTTTGGTGGAATTCGACGGCAGCGCCGGAATTGACGGCGATAGCGCCTCTCAGCGCGTTGGTATCGCCAGCCAGGATGCCTTCATGAACCGCCGTTCCACCGGAATAGCTGTTGTTGCCGGTCAGCAGCAGGCGTCCAATGCCGCTCTTGATCAGCGTGCCGTCGCCCGTGATCTGGCCTGCATGGGTGCCGTCGTCGTTTTGGTGGAATTCGAGTTCGGCTCCACCGCTGATGGCGAAATCGTTCTTGAGGCTGAAGGTGCTGCCGATCAGGCGCCCGTTCAGGATGTCGGTGCCGCCGGAATAGCTGTTGTTCCCGCTGAGGGTGAGGGCGCCGCTGCCATCCTTCACCAGCTTTCCGCCACTCATCACGGTGCCGGAGAACGTCCCGTCCGTGTCCTGGTCGAAGGTAATGTTGGTCCCGGCAGAGACTGCTACATATGACGCCATGAAGTCGGAGGTGGCGATGGCATTGCCAGTATCAATCAACAATCTATTGACGCTGGCATTCCCTAGCATGATCAGGCTGCCATTGCCTTGCATCCGCACAATGTTGGCAGAGCCTTCGAAGGTGCCGTCAGTGCAGTGAAGTTGGCTGCCTGAGGGCGTGCACACGGCAGGCTGCGATGCCTGGGACATGGCCGTATCCGGCGCCATCGCTGCGGCCAACACCACGGCGCCACCGAACGCCACGCCGTATTTGACGGGCGCTCCCCCCCTCAATCCAAATCTCATAAAACTTCCCCCTTACGAACCGACCTTCTGTCGGCAAGTGGAAAGATGATATTTGGGTGCTCGACCAAGCGCAACGGGAGTAATTGTGACGGATTGTGACGAAACTACTTTTCTTCTGAAATAAACTTACAACTGGTTAAAAATCCCGACATGAAACTCTTTGGCGAGAATAGTCTCGATTGCTGTTCTACCTTCTCGCGCAGATCGTCCTGCAGATTCTGGTCAGCCAATACGGCACAGATGCGCTCAATCGCCATGGCGTCGTCATCAAACAGCAGCCGGCCGTCGCCGAGGATTTCCGCCGGCCCGCCGTCCCGGTTGGCGAAGCACAGGCAGCCGCGCCGGATGATTTCGGCGATGGCGATGCCGAAATGTTCGCCGACCATGCCGTGGATGCCGTAACGGCATTTGGTGATCAGTTCGATCAGCGCGGAGCGGGGCAGATCGAGATGAACCCTGACCCATTCCCCTTCGGCCTCGGCCGCCGCGCAAACCTTGCGGTAATAAGCCGCGTCACCGATCTGGCCGCAGATATCCATGGTGATGTCGAAACCGCGCCGGCGGACCTGGCGCAGCACCGCGATCATTTCGAGAATGCGTTTCTCGGGGGCGAAACGTCCCAGGCAGATGAAGCTGTCGCGCCGTTCCTCCCAATCCTGGTTGGAGGGGGCAACCGGTGCCGGCGGATAGAGCACTTGGCAGGGCGCGCCATCATACCATTCCTGATAATACCGCCCCGTCCAGGCGGAATTGACCAGCGTCAGATTGGTACGGATCGACTTGCGCGCATCGCCGAACAAGGCAATGACGATGCTGCGATAGAGCCAGACCAAGGGTTTGGGGTGATACCATCGCAGATCGTGTCCAGGGCGCGGATAGGCGGCCCAAGGGAAGTGGACGTATTGTACCATGCGCCGTCCCACATCCATCTCGTTCTCCGCGCTCGCCACCACATCGAAGTCGCGCTCGCGCAACAGCCGGCGGGCGAAGCTCTGCAGGATGGACCGGCGCAGCAGGGCCAGACGGAACGGGATGAGATCCAGCAGGCGGCCCAGCCAGCGCGGCACCAGCACCACTCCGGCACCGTCCGGGGGGACATTGGTGCCGAAACGGTCGTTCATCAGGGCGAAATCCGGCTTCTCCCACGCCAGCAAGGTTACCTGATACTCCGCCCGCAGGCCCTGCAAGGCCCAGGCGGCGACACAGGTTCCGCCGCCGGGTCCGTCGAAGGAGGGAGCGATCAGCAAGGCCTGTTTCATCGTCATCCTTTCTCCATGACGGAGGTGAAGACCGGACGGGCCTGGCGCGTCCAGGCTTGGTCCCAAGTCTCGTTCCAGGGGCCGCCCAGAAGTCTCGCGGCGGACCGGGCCTCGGCCAGGGCGGCATCCGTGCCCAGGACCCGCAGATGGGCAGCCAGCCCTTCGGCATCGGTGAAGGTCTCGGCCGCCGGGGCAGGCGGCAGGCCGGCGCGCAATCCCGGTCCGTAGTCGAGAGCCAGGACCGGCAGGCCAGCCCCGACCATGTCGCTGATCTTCATCGGGAAATCAGCTTGGGAGGCGGAGCGGTGCAACGAGATGCCGAGATCGGCGGCGCGCAGCGAAAGCCTGAAATCCTCCTCGCTCAGCCATCCCGTCACGATATGCAGATGGGCACCCTGCAATACCGCCGCCCGCCGCAGGAAGGCCTCGCGCCCCGGTCCCCGGCCGGTAGCGATCAACAGGATCGGTTTGCCGTCCGCTCCGAGTCGGCCCAGGGCATCGAGCAGCATGTCCATCTCTTCATCCAGGCTCCAGCTTGTCGGGCTGACCAGGACCCGGTGGGGCCGGAAAGCGGGATCGCCGCCCAGGACGGCCAGCAGGCGGGCCAGCGCGGCCGTCCGTTCGCTTCCTTCCAGCGGTGCCTCGACCCGCGCCGGCCGGTCGGGAAGCATTGCCGCCCCCTCGATCTGCCAAAGCTCTTCCAGCCTGCTGGCAAGGACCGGCGTGACCGCCAGATGGCCGGCGGCTTGACGTCCGAAATGTCCTTCGAGGCGACGCAGCAACCCAACCAGGCGATGGTCCCGCCCCAAGCGCAGGGCGAGCATGGCATGGGACAGGTTGTGCCAATCGATCACGACGCCGATGCCGGCCCGCCGCGCCTCGGCCAGCGCAAGCGGCAGCGCCGGCACCGCCGGCGGCACCTGGATCAGCGCCATGTCGGCATTGTGGAAGGCCCGGCGCAGCACCCTGCGCAGGCGCAGGGTCATTATGCCGGCCCGCAGCCCGGCCAGCGGCAGATAGGCCAGGCGCGGCAGGTCGCGCCAACGCGAGGTTCCCGGGCCGCCGATAGCATTCAGGTCGACTGTCGCGGGCAGGTCGGGCAGGGCCGCATCGGCGATATAGCCGACTAGGCTGACACTGGCGCCCGCTTGGCAGAGCGAGCGGACATGGGCCACCATGCGGGGGCTTTGGGCCAGATCCCCCAGCACCACGACCACCACCCTTTTGCCTTCCATTCGCCCCGCCGCCATCGCTACTATCCCCTTTGGTATAAGCAGGTTTAGCAGGCCGTTTCCCCGTGACAAGCTCAAAAACCGGTTTCCCCAAGATCGCGCTGGCCGGGGGATATACGGCCGGTCATGTCATGCCGATGCTGGCGGTGGCCGAAGCCTGGGAGCGCCGTTTCCCTGGATCGGTGCCGCTGTTCCTGGGCGAGAAGGGGGGATTCGAAGCGGATTTGCTGGACCGCCTCGGCCATGTCTTGCACGGCGTTCCGGGACGCCCCCTTCATGGCGTGACCGGGGTCTTCGGTCGGCTGGCAAGCTATGGCGCCGTCCTGGGCGGCATGATCGCCGCACGGCGCGTCTTGCGGCGGGAGAAAGCCGCGCTGGTCCTGGGATTCGGTGCCTATGCCACGGCCGGCATTCTGCTCGGCGGCCGCAGCCTCGGCCTGCCCACCGCCATCTACGAGGCGAATGTCCTGCCCGGACTGACCAACCGCCGGCTGGCCCGTCATGTCGACCTCCGTTTCGTCAACTGGGCCGAGACCTGCGGACAGAAGGGCTGGGAAGATGCCTTGGCGGTGGGCCTTCCGGTCCGGCGGGGCGTCATCGAGGCGGCGGCGGCGCGGCGGATCGGCAATCATCCGACATGGCGGCTGCTGGTTACCGGCGGCTCGTTGGGCAGCGCTTTCCTCAATCGCGTCCTGCCACCGCTCGCGGCCAGGCTAAAGAGCGGTGGTATGGCTCTGGACATTCTGCATCAGGCAGGCCGGGGCCAGGAAGGCGCCGTCGCCGCCGCCTATGCGGCCCGGGGCATCGCCGCCCGTGTCGAGGCCTTCCTCGACGACATGCCCGCCGCCTGGGCCTGGGCCGATGCCGCTATCTGCGCCGCCGGAGCCAGCACCTTGGCCGAAGTCCAGGCCAGAGGCCTGCCGGTGATGGTGGTGCCGGTCGCGGCGGTCGCCGATGGTCATCAGGATTTCAATGCCGCCGCCTTCTCGGCGGCGACCGGCCATCCCTGGGTGAGGGAGGCCGACTGGGACGAGGACCGCGAGGCACGGCGGCTTGCCGGCATGCTGGACGGCAGGGGCCGGGACGGGAAGACAGTCCCGCAAGGGGATGCCGCCGCCGAAGCCATCGTCGATGCCTGTGCCCGCCGTCTCGGCTTAGGATAACGCGCGGTATTCCCGCAGCATGCCTGCGACGTCGCGGCTGTCCCCCCGCAGACGCCCCTTATCAAGCCACAGGATGCGGTTACAGGCTTCCTCAAGGATCGACAGATCGTGCGAGACGATGAGCGCCGTATGCGGCCGGTCCTGCTGGCGGCGGATATGGTCGACGCAACGATTGCGGAAGGCGGCATCGACCACGGCCAGGACTTCGTCCACCAGATAGATGTCGGGGGCGGCATGAACCGCCACCGACCAGGCGAGACGCATCCGCGCCCCTGTGGACAGGCGCTTGACCGGCTGGTCCAGCATGTCCTGCCCGTCGGCGAAGGCAACGATCCGGTCCATCCGCTCGGCCGTCTGGCGTCGGGTCATGCCCAGCAGCGCGCCACGCAGGAACAGATTCTCCCGCGCCGTCAGGTCGTGGTGGAAGCCGGTTCCTTCCTGCAGCAGCGGCCCGACGCGGCCGCGTACGGACAACGCACCCTCGTTGGGCCGCATGATGCCGGCGATCATCTTCAGGAAGGTGGACTTGCCCGCGCCATTGGCGCCGATCAGTCCCACCACCTCGCCCTGTCTGATTTCGACGCTCAGCTCCCGCAGTCCCCAGAATCCTGCATCCTCCCTGGTCGCACGAGGATTGAGGCGGCGGTGCAGGGCTTCCTTGAGCGATCCGGCGCCGGGCGAGGCGCTGCGCTGGAAGCGCTTGCCCAGGCCATGCGCCTGGATGGTGATCACACCCATTCGACCACCAGATCCTCGAGCCGACGAAAGAGCCATAGCCCGCCGAAGACCAGGATCGACGTAACGACGGCCCAGCTGACGAGGCCGAGGGGATCCGGCCCCGGCAGGCCGAGCACGGCATGCCGGCCTAGGTCGAGGATCGCCGTCGCCGGATTGAGGGCCACCAGCCATTGCCATTCCTCCGGCACCATGGACAACGGATAGACGACGGGGGCGAGGAACATCAGCAATTGCACGGCCACCGGAATGACGCGCGAGACATCGCGGTACAGCGCCTCGAGCGGCGCCATCCACAAGGACAGCCCGAAAGCCAGAAGCCCGGCCATCAGGATGGCGAGCGGCAGCGCGAGGATGTTCAAGCCGATGGGCTGCCCCAGGAGCAGGCAATAGGCCAACAGGACCACCAGTCCGGCCAGCAGATCCAGCGAGGCCGACAGCGTGACGGTCAGCGGGATCAGCAGGCGCGGAATATAGAGACGGGCGACAAGGTCGGCATTAACCACCAGGCTGGCGGCGCCATCGGTGACCACGCGCGCGAGATATTGCCAGAGCAGCAGGCCGCAGAAGGCGAAAAGGACATAGGGGGTCTCCCCGGCGAGATGGGGGCGGGTTACGGCGGAGAAGACGAGGGTAAAGACCAGAGCGCCGAGCAGGGGCTGCAATACCACCCAGGCCGGTCCCAGAATGGCCTGCTTGTAGCGTAGCCGGAAATCCCGCTCGACCAAGCCGCGCAGCACGCCGCCTGCCGTCATTGCCTCCTTGATCTGCCCGGCCAGCCCCGGCGGTTCCCGGCCGATCCGGCGCAGGGGCTGGTCGTTCTGCGGCACTGTCATCTGATTCCCGCCTTGACTGCTTCCGTAGTTGGATAACGCGGCGGGATGTGGCAAGAGTGTCCTCGGCCGCGAAGAGCGTGATACAGGATCAATGCCGTCGGCTTCCAGGAAAAGATGAACGACCATCGAAGCGCGACCTTGGGTCGAGTATTCACCTTCACGGCAATCTTACTGCTGGCCGCGCTGATGCTGTGGATCCGGTTGTTGCCCCAGGATCTGGTGGCCGCCGATCAATGGGCCGAGGCCAGCGCGCGTGCCCAGGTGGATGCACAGATCGATCCGCGACTGCCGCCGGCGCAGCGCGAAGCAGTGCTGCAGGCATTGTTGAACGACAACCGCCAGGTGGTCGACGAAGTGCGGGCCGACCTGCGGAGGCTGTTCCATCAGGACGTTTCCTTCGCCACGCCCGACGGCAAGCGTCACCTCTTCCTGGGCGGCGACGACGATTATTATTTCCTGCGCCAGGCGCGCAACATCCTCCAGCATGGTTCGGCCTGTCCCTCCGTCGTCAACGGGCAATGCCTCGATCACTTGGTCGATGCGCCCTTGGGCCGGGTGATGGAAAAGCCCTTCTCGCCCCATCCTTATGCCATCGCGGGCCTGCATCGGCTGCTCACTCCTTTCTGGCCCGACCTTCCCTTGATGGTGACGGCCGAATTGCTGCCGACGCTCATGATGCTGCTGGCGGTGCCGCTGGTGTTCCTGTCGCTTCAGCGCCTGATCATGCGTCACCAGGGCGGCGGCAGCCTGACGGCGGGCTTCGCCGCGATGCTTGGAACGGCCGCGATCCTGCTCTGCCTGCCGGTGCTGGGCCGCAGCCTGGGCGGCGACAACGACGTCTGGGTGGTGCTGCTTCCCCTGTTCACCCTTTTCCTGCTGAGTTTTGCGCTCGATCGGGCCACGCCCGCCGGACAGGTGGCGGCAGCCCTGGGCGCCGGGGGGCTGCTGGGGTTGCTCGCGGCCGGTTGGGGCGGTTGGCATCTCTTCGCCGCCATCTTCCTTTCCGGATTGATCGGCCTGCTGGCGTGGAGCGTGATCGCCCGTCTCGCCTCCGGCCAGAGCCAGTACCTTACGGCCCGTTCCGGGCGGGCCTTGGCGGCACTGGTCCTGGGGCTTCTGGCGGTCGCCACCCTGTTGCAGGCGGGCATCGACTGGGGCGAGACCCTGACCGATATCACCAATGCGCTGGGCCTCGGTGCTCGGAGCGTGGTCCTGGACAATGCGCCGGATCCCAATCCCTTCGCTTTCGTCGGCGAATTGCAGAACGTGCCGATCCGCCAGATGGTGCATTATTTCGGGCCGCTCGCCTTCATCCTGGGCGTGATCGGACCGCTGCTCGCCCTGACCCCGGAGCGGGGACGGCCCTATCGCCGTCTCGCCATCGCCGCCGTCCTCGCACTCATCGTGGCGGTGGTGATGTATGCGGGACTGGGGCAGGGCTATCGCCTCCTGGCCCTGATGGTGGCGGTGACGAGCTGCGCCCTGCTGCTTTGGCGCGCTTTCGCCAATGCGGCACCACCGGCTTTTGCCTTGTTCGGAGCGATCTGGCTGTTCGTCGGCCTGATGCTGTCGCAAGACGGGCAGCGCTACATCCTGCTGCTGGGGCCGCCTTTGGGTCTGGGTGTCGCCATGTCTTTCGCCGCGCTTATGAAGGACACCGAGGGAGCCATCGGGGCGTCCTTGCGCCGGGGCTACAAGGCTGCCGTGCTGGGCGCGGCCTCGCTTGGCGCCGGTCTCGCCTTGCTGCTACCGCTGCTCGCGCCCAGCATCAACGAAGCCAAGTTCCAGGTGCCCAGGCTGAATGCCGCCTGGGCGGGGGTGCTGGATCATATCCGCCAGGACAGCGCGCCCGATGCGATCATCACCACCTGGTGGGATTACGGTCATTGGGCGAGTTTTCTCGCCGAACGGAAGGTGACCCTGGACGGGGCCAGTCTGCGCTATCGCAGCATTCATTGGGTCGGGCGCGCCTTGGCGGCACCCGATCCGGCCGAGGCCGCAGGCATGTTGCGGATTCTGGCCTGCGGCGGATCGCCCGAGGGACAGCGCCCCTTCGAGGCGCTGGTCGCGGCGGGGGTGGATCGCGCCGATGCCTTCACCATCGTCACCTCCGCCGCGCGTGACGACGAAGCGGCCAGCAAGGCGCGTCTGGCACGGACGGCGCTGTCTCCTGACCGGCAGGAGGCGATCCTGCACAGCCTTCATTGCCAGCCGCCCGAACATCTCCTGGTAACCACCAACAAGTTGCTGGAAACACCGGCCTGGGCGGTGTCGGGCCTGTGGAATCCGGAACTGGCCTGGCTGAACGAAGCGGTGCTGCGCGGCAATGAGGTTCTGCTGGAGCAAATCGCCGCGCGTCTCTCCCTGCCGGGTCCGCAATTCGAAACCTTGCTGGCCCAGGCGCGGGAGGCGGACAGCGACTTCGCCAAGGCTGTCTTCGCCGCCCCCGATGCCGTCATCTGGTCCACCGGCTGGCACGATTGCACGTTCCTCGACGAGCGGAAAATGACCTGCCCGCTGGGGCTGCGGAGTGCCGAAGGTATCCATCTCCGCTCCCTCACCTTCGATTTGGCCACGCCGCAAGACATGGTCTTTGACGCCCGGGCGGGCAACGGCCAGCCACTGGGCTTGCGGCCCGGCCTGATCCGTCTCGCCCTCCGCGACCGCCTGCTTGATTTCGCGCCCGAGGCGGACGGCGCGAATGTGGCGGTCGTCGTCGACGGCGAGGCCGGCCGGGTTTTTGTCGCTTCCCCCGGCATCGCGCGCTCTTTCCTGGTACGTCTGGTCCTGTTCGATGGCCGCTATGACGGGGATTGGGTCGAGAAGGTCGCCCAAGGCCGCACCGAGACCGGCGAAGTGGTGACCGCTTGGCGCATGCGCTCGCCCTCCCTGCCAGATGAAAGTGAGAAATAGCCATGGCGACCAATCCCTTGCCGCCCATCCGCCCGGTGATCCTGTCCGGCGGGATCGGCAGCCGGCTCTGGCCGCTGTCCCGCGCCATGTGGCCCAAGCAATTCCTGCCTTTGGCTTCCGGCCGGGCCATGCTGGTCGAGACCGCCGAACGTAGCCGGGGCGCGACCTTCGCGGCACCGCTGGTGGTCTGCGCCCGGGACCATGGTCCCGCTATCGCCGAGATGCTGGACTCGGAAGGCATCTCTCCCTGCCGCATCCTCCTGGAGCCGCAGGGACGCAATACCGCCCCCGCCGTGGCCGTCGCCGCCCTGGCGGCATTGGAAGAGGACGAGGATGCGCTGCTTCTGGTCATGCCGTCGGATCATCTGGTGGCGGACCGTTCGGCTTTCCTGGAGGCCATCGACAAGGGGCGGCGCGTGGCTGCCGCCGGCCGACTGGTCGCTTTCGGCTGCACTCCCCAAGGACCACATACGGGCTATGGCTATATCCGGGCGGGCGCTCCCCTCGATCATGAAGGCACCGCCCGCATCATGGACGGTTTCACCGAGAAGCCCGATCTCGAAACAAGCAAGAGATTGCTCGCCGAGGGCGGCCATTTCTGGAACAGCGGGATCTTCCTCTTCCCTGCGCGTCTCTTTCTCTCGGAACTTCAGAATCTCTGCCCAGCGCTCCTGCAAAGCTGCCAGTCCGCCTTCACGGCGGCGCAAGGTAGTGGTGTTTTCCTTGCTCTGGGAGAACGAGACTTCATCCAGGCGCCCAGCCTGTCGGTGGACGTGGCGGTGATGGAGCGGACCGACAAGGGCGCGATGCTGCCGGTTGACATGGGCTGGAGCGACGTTGGATCGTGGCAGGCGCTGTGGGACGTCTCGGCGAAGGATGAAGCGGGCAATGTGGCCGTGGGAGACGTCCTGCTGCGCGATACCTCCGGCTCCTATGTACGGTCCGAGGGCGGGCCCTTCGTCGCCGTGGTCGGGCTCCGGGATGTGGTGGTGGTCAGCACCGATGATGCCGTCTTGGTCAGCGCCCGCGAACATGTCGACCAGGCCAAGGAGGTGGTCGAGGAATTGCGGGCGCGCGGGCGTGCCGAACACGACCGCCATCCCCTCGTGCGTCGCCCCTGGGGCAGCTATACCGAGATCGATGTCGGCGAAAGGTTCAAGGTCAAGCAGATCCTGGTCAAGGCCGGCGCCAGCCTATCACTGCAATATCACCATCACCGGGCTGAACATTGGGTGGTGGTGGAGGGAACGGCACGTGTGACCTGTGGCGACAAGACCTTCCTGCTGCACGAAAACGAATCGACCTTCATTCCCGCCGGTATCCACCATCGCCTGGAAAACCCCGGAAAGATCCCGCTGCGCCTGATCGAGGTGCAGTCGGGCAGCTATCTCGACGAGGACGATATCGTCCGTCTCGACGACCGGTATGGGCGCTAGGCGGGAAGGAAAGAGTTCGTTTCGCCCTCACCCCTTCTGAATTGTGCCCATCGAGATAAATTATCGGACATAGCTAAACGGCCCTCGGGGTGCTACAAATTCTCCCGCAATGACGGTCCTGCAGGGGAGGGGAGAGCTATGGGGGAAGGGTTCTATCCGGAACGGGCGGAGCCTTTTGACGTTCTGGCTCCTCTGGAGGAAATGGCCGAAACGGCGCGGGCCTATGCGCGGGGGGCCAAGGCCGACAACACCAATCGCGCCTATGCGGCGGATTGGCGGCATTATCTTGGCTGGTGTGCGCGTTTCGGGGTCGAGCCCTTGCCGCCGGATCCCCAGGCGATCGGCCTTTATCTCGCCCATTGCGCCTCAACTCCGTCGGCAGGGCGGACGGAACCGGCCAGCGTCAAGACCATCGAACGCCGTCTTTCTGGTCTGGTCTGGGGGTTCAACCAGCGCGGCCAGCCGCTCGATCGGAGTGATCGTCACATCCAGGAAGTGCTGGCCGGCATCCGCCGCAAGCATGGCCGTCCGCCGTCGCGGAAGGAAGCGGTGCTGGGCGAGGATATCATCCGCATGGTCGATCAGCTCGACCGCGACACTTTGTCCGGCTTGCGTGACCGCGCCATCCTGCTGCTGGGCTTCGCCGGCGGCCTGCGCCGCAGCGAGATCGTCGGCCTCGACCAAGGTCCGAAGCAGACGGAAGAGGGCAGGGGATGGGTGGAAATCCTGGAACAAGGCCTGTTGCTGCATATCCAGGGCAAGACCGGCTGGCGCGAAGTGGAAATCGGGCGCGGCTCTTCCGACCTTACCTGCCCGGTGGTGGCGCTGACCACCTATCTGCGCCTGGCGCGGATCGAGCATGGCCCGCTGTTCCGGCGCACCTCCCGCGACGGCAGGCGGATTGGACTCGATCGGCTCAGTGACCGCCATGTCGCGCGCCTGGTCAAGAAGACCGCCTTGGCCGCCGGTGTCCGCGCCGACCTGCCGGAGGAAGAGCGGCGGCGCCGCTTCTCCGGCCATTCCTTGCGCGCGGGTCTCGCCACCGCGGCCGAAGCCGACGAGCGCCATGTGCAGAAGCAGCTTGGCCATGCCTCGGCGGAAATGACGCGGAAATACCAGCGGCAGCGGGAACGCTTCCGGGTTAACCTGACCAAGGCGGCCGGTCTCTAAGACCGTCGTTTCGGCGTTCTTTCCCATTTTATAACCGATAACAATCACTTATCGGTAGTTTATTGAAACCCCCCAATCCTGGACGGATTCGGCGGCAAAAAGGCAGCGCAGCGGCATTGGATGACTTCCTGGCTGATCGACATAACGCTCATCGCACTCGGCGGTGCGCTCGGCGGCATGGCCCGGTTCTGGGTCTCCGGCCTCATCGCGCGGCGTTATGGCGAAGACTTTCCCTGGGGCACGCTGACCGTCAACGTCACCGGCGCGGCGCTGATCGGCATCGTGGCGGCGCTGCTTCTCGGCCCGACAATCCACCACATCGAACATCCCCGGCTGTGGGTCGGATTGGTGGTCGGCATCCTCGGCAGCTATACCACCGTCTCCTCCTTTTCCTTGCAGACGCTGGCCTTGCTGCGGGCCGGTCGATCCTCGCGGGCGGCGCTCAACGTCATCGCTTCGCTGACGCTCTGCCTGCTGGCAGCGGGCGCGGCCCATGCGATCACCCTTGCGCTGTCCGGGCGGAATTAGGCAATGGCCAAGCAAGCCTCTCTCTTCCTTGCCGTCGGCCTGGGCGCGGCGCTCGGTTCCGTCGCCCGCAGCCTGGCGTCGGTGGGGATGATCCAGCTCTTCGGCCTCGGCTTCGCCTGGGGTACCCTGGGCGTGAACATTCTCGGTTCGCTGCTCATCGGCCTCTATGCCGCCATGACCGAACCGGAGGACTGCATCACGGCGAGCCCGGCCGCGCGGCATTTCGTCATGACCGGCTTCTGCGGCGGCTTCACCACCTTCTCCTTCTTCAGCCTGGAGACGCTGCTGTTCATAGAACGGGGCGATCTCGCCCTCGCCGGGCTCAATGCCGGCCTGTCGGTCCTGTTCTGGCTGGCGGCGGTTTGGCTGGGTTATCGCCTGGGCATACGCCTCAATCGCACCGATGTCTTCCTATCGTGTAGAAAAAGGTAATTCCATTTAAGGGGTTGCGATTGCCCTCGACGGATACTATGGTGGCGCCGTCATTGGGGAGTAGCCGCCCTTCATTGGAAAGGGGGATGCGTCAACAGACTTGGGCCCTTGGCCTATGGCGCTTCCGGCAATTGCTTGGCGAGACCTTTGGCTTCGATCGTCTTCCCAGGGGGCTGGGCGGGACGTCGAGCCAATGGTCATTCCGCCCGCCCCCATGGTTTTTCAATGGAAGCTTTATTGATTTCAACCCCGGTCGTGGCAGTTGCCGAAATCGGGGACAAGACGCAATTACTTGCGCTCATTCTCGCTGCCCGCTTCCGCAGGCCGGTTCCCATCATCCTCGGCATTCTTGTCGCCACGCTCGCCAATCATGCCCTTGCGGCTTGGCTGGGGGTGATCATCGCTTCCTGGCTCGGCGGTGAGATCCTGCGCTGGCTGCTGGGACTGTCCTTCCTGGCGATGGCCGTCTGGATGATGATTCCCGACAAGATCGAGGAGGAACCGCGGCTCCTCGGCAATCTCGGCCCCTTCCTCGCCACCCTCGTCGCCTTCTTCTTCGTCGAGATCGGCGACAAGACCCAGGTGGCAACGGTCGCGCTCGCGGCCCGCTTCGACAATCTCCTGCTGGTCACGCTCGGCACCACGCTTGGGATGATGCTTGCCAACGTACCCGCCGTCCTGCTGGGCGAAGTCGCCGCCAAGAAAGTGCCGCTCAGGCTGGTGCACGGCTTGGCGGCAGCCGCCTTTGCGATCATCGGCGCCATGGCGCTGATGGGAGTGGGGAGCGGCTGGTAACAGCCCTCCCCTCACCTCTCCCTTGCAGAGGCGAACAGGGCTTTCAGGCGCCTGATATCCTCTTCCGTCCAGCCCTCGGGCTCCATCAGGGCAAGCCAGGCATCGATGTAATGTTCCGCCGCATAATCATGCCCGTAGCCCGGGGGCGTCGACCCCGCCATCATGTCCACGGCCAATTGCAGCATGGTGACCACCGGATACCACCGCAATTCCGGTGACACGTCCGGTCCGCGCGGTTCCCGCATCCATTCGGGCTCTCGGTAGAAGGCAAGAGCGTCAAAGAAGGTCACGGGGTCGCTGGCATATTGCAGATAGACGATGCGGAACGGCCCCCAGGGGGCGCCGATATCCGCCGCGCTCGTCTCCTGGTTGGCGAAGCGGACGACCGTCCCCCCTCGATAGAGCGGCAGCCAGGCCGGAGAGCCGGGATCGCGGCCCTGCGTCGCCGAGCGCCAGAGCTCGCTGCGGAAAGGCGGGCCGCTCCATAGGGCACCCTGGGGCATGTCGTCGATGATATCGAAGATGTGAAAGGATAGGTCCGAGTTCAGCGCGCCCAGGCTCAGGCCATGCAGATAGAGAGCGGGGCGTGCCTCTGGCGCGAGGCTGCTCCAATAGCCGTAGATGGCGCTGAAGACGGCACGCGCCGTTTCTGCGCCGTATTCCGCCTCGATCAGCAGCGATAGCGGGCTGGGCAGATAGGAATACTGAACGGCGACGCTGGCGATATCGCCGCGATGGAGATATTCGACCGTATCCAGGGCGGCCGGATCGACCCATCCGGTGCCGGTGGGGGTGACCAGGACCAGGACGGAACGCTCGAAGGCCCCTACCCGCTGCAGCTCTTCGAGGGCCAACCGCGCGCGCGCCTGGGGAGTCTCGGCCGAATTCAGGCCGACATAGACGCGGATCGGCTCCATCGCCTCCTCGCCGAGGAAGGCCGCGAGATCGTCCGCGCTCGGTCCGGAGGAAACGAATTCCCGTCCCTGCCGTCCCAATTTCTGCCAAGCGACCAGCGAGGCCGGGCTGCCTGTCTTCAGGGGATTTTCCGGCCGCGCCAGGTTGTCCTCGATCCGGGCATTGATCTGCTGGTAGGAGGAATCGGCCATGCGCAGGGCGAAGCTGAACAGGATGCCGTCGATGGCCGCCCAGAATAGCGCCGCCGCCGCCAGCACGCTGATCACATTCGAGGTCCGCTCGGGAATGAAGCGCCGCAGCCGGTGCGCGAGCAGCCTGAAGGTCCAGCGGAACAGCTTGCCCACGGTCAGCAAGACACCGAAGACCAGCAGGGCGACCAGGGCGACGAAAAGCGGCTGCGCCCCGTCCACCGGCTCCATGTCCATCAGCGCCCGCACCGAATTCTGCCATTCGCTTGCCTGCCACAGGAAGATACCGGCGATGAGCGTGCAAACCGCCAGTCCCAGCAGCGTCGCGATGCGCTCGATGCGCCCGTTGGGAACCGGAAGCTGCAGATAGGACCACAGCCAGCCCGCGACGACTCCGAGGCCATAGCCCGCGCTCAGCGAAAGCCCCGAGACATATCCCTGGATGAGGAAGTTGCGCGGCACCAGACTGGGGGTGAGCGAGAAAGCGTAGAACAGGATTCCCAGCAGCAAACCGACCGTCGAAAATCTTTCCAGCTGCATCACTCCTCCACGTACCGATCCTGGGCCAGGAGAGTAACAGAAACAAAGGGAAGCCTGAATCCCATCCGGGGAAGGACCCTTCCGCATCGGAAGGAAGGGGGCGGCCCCTGTCTTGAAAAATTCACAAGGTAAACGTTTACACTGGCCCTCGGTGAATCGATGATCGGCGGCATCAACGGCCTGAGGATGCCATGTCGGTTACCATTCGTGATGTCGCCGCCTATGCCGATGTTTCGGTCGCGACGGTCTCCCGCCTGCTCAACGGCAGCAAGGCCGTCCGGACGGAAACGGCCGAGCGTATCCATCAGGCGATCGAGATCCTGGGCTTTAGGCCCAACATCGTCGGCCGCAGCCTCAAGACCTCGCGGACCATGATGCTGGGCGTGGTCATTCCCTCGCTGGCCAATCCCGTTTTCGCCGACACCGTGTCAGGGATCGAGACCGAGACGCGGCAGGAAGGCTATACCCTGCTGTTCGGCGTCTCCGGCTATGACGCCGACGACGAGATCCGGGCGGTCGAGGCGCTTCTGCGCTATCGGGTGGACGGGCTGGTGCTGACGGTGGTCAATCCGGAACGCAATGCCGCGCTGGACCTGCTCGATGCCAGCGGCGTGCCCTACGCCCTGGTCTACAACCAGCCCAGCCGCCCCGGCACCACCACGGTGACCGTCGACAACGAAACGGCCGGCAGGATGGTGGCGGAGAGTTTCGCTTCCTTCGGCCATCACCGCCTCGCCATGATCTCCGGGCGTTTCTCGGCCTCGGACCGGGCCTCCGCCCGCCGGGACGGCTTCCTGGCAGGTGCCCGGGCAAGGGGGCTGGCGGACCCTGTGGTCCTGGAGGTCGATTTCGATTCCCACGACCTGGAAGGGGCGCTGGCCTCCCTCTTCGCGCCGGAGGCCGGGGCACCCAGCGCGGTTTTCTGTTCGAACGACATGTTGGCGATTTCCGTCATCGGCGGCCTGGGACGCCTGGGCCTGCGGGTGCCGGAAGATGTCAGCGTATTCGGCTTCGACGGCATCGCCGTCGGAGCCCACATGCATCCCACGCTGGCGACGGTGGTTCAGCCATCCCGCGAGATGGGACGTGAAGCGGCCCGGCAGCTCGTCGGCCGCTTGAACGGCGGTTTGCCGGCCGGGCCGGTCATTCTGCCTTACACCCTGCGTTCGGGAGAGACGGTGGGGAACGCCTGCCAGCCCTCCCCCACCGTCTCCCGGGCGCCCGATCACTCCGTGCAGCAAGGAAAACATGCACCATGATTCGGAACGCTTTGAAAATGGCTGTCGCCGGGGCAACCCTCATGGTAACCGCCGCGGCCACGACGGCGCAAGCCGCCGACGCGATCTGCTACAATTGCCCCCCCGAATGGGCCGATTGGGCATCCCAACTGGCGGCCATCAAGTCCGATCTCGGCCTGACCGTCCCGCATGACAACAAGAATTCCGGCCAGTCGCTGTCGCAGCTCATCGCCGAGCGCAACAATCCCGTCGCCGATGTCGTCTATTACGGCGTGTCCTTCGGCATCCAGGCGGTGGATCAGGGCGTCGTCGCCCCCTACAAGCCGGCCGGCTGGGAGGAAATCCCCGAGGGCCTGAAGGATCCCGAAGGCCGCTGGTTCACCATCCATTCCGGCACGATCGGCTTCTTCGTCAATGTCGATGCCCTGGAAGGCCGCCCGGTTCCCCAGTCCTGGGGCGACCTGCTGAAGCCCGAATACCGGGGCATGGTGGGCTATCTCGACCCGACCAGCGCCTTTGTCGGCTATGCCGGCGCCACCGCCGTGAACACCGCCCTTGGCGGCAGCTTCGAGGACTGGACGCCCGCCATCGATTATTTCAAGAGGCTGGCCGGGAACGACCCCATCGTGCCCAAGCAGACCTCCTATGCCCGCGTCCTGTCGGGCGAAATTCCGATCCTGATCGACTACGACTTCAACGCCTATCGCGCCAAGTACAAGGACGGCGCCAACATCGCCTTCGTCATTCCCCAGGAAGGCTCGATCGTCGTGCCCTATGTCATGAGCCTGGTCGCCAACGCGCCCAATGCCGAGAACGGCCAGAAGGTTCTCGACTATGTGCTGTCGGACAAGGGACAGGCGCTGTGGGCCGAGGCCTTCCTGCGGCCGGTGCGCGCCAGCGCCATGTCGCCCGAAGCCCAGGCCCGCTTCCTGCCGGCCAGCGATTATGAACGCGCCCGGCCGGTCGATTACGCGGCCATGGCCGTCGGCCAGCAGGACTTCTCCGACCGTTACCTGAACGAGGTGCGGTGAGCCGTACCGGCGGCGGGGCGCCTTGCATGGCGCCCCGCCCTCCCGGCCACCCGGAGTTTTTCATGCCCAGTCCCTATCCCCGCCTTTTCATCCTGCTTCTGCCGGTGATGATCCTTTTCGGCGCCTTCTTCCTGATCCCCATGGTCCAGTTGGCCCTGGCCGGTGCTTCCGGCCCGCAAGGCTTGGCGGCTTATGCCAGCATCCTCACGACGCCCCGGCACACGCAAAGCATGATCGCGACCCTGCTGCTGGCGGTTTCGGTGACGGCCACGGCCCTGATCGTCTCGACCATCGCCGGGCTGTTCCTGGCCCGCCACCGCTTCCCGGGCCGTTCCGTCCTGCTGGCGCTGCTGACCTTTCCCCTCGCCTTTCCCGGTGTCGTCGTCGGTTTCCTGATCATCCTGCTGGCCGGACGCCAGGGCGTGGTCGGCGATGTATCCCGCATGCTCACGGGCGAGAAGCTGGTCTTCGCCTATTCGCTGGCCGGATTGTTCGTCGGCTATCTGTATTTCAGCATTCCCCGCGTCATCCTCACCATCATGGCGGCCGCCGAAAAGCTGGACGGGGCGTTGCTGGAAGCCGCCCGTTCGCTCGGCGCCTCCACCTGGCAGGTAACGCGGGACATCATCCTGCCCGCCTTGCGTCCCGGCCTCATCGCCTCGGGCGCCATCTGCTTCGCCACCGCCATGGGCGCTTTCGGCACGGCTTTCGCGCTGGCGACCAATATCGATGTCCTGCCCATGACCATCTATACGGAATTCACCCTGAACGCGAATGTGGCGGGCGCCGCCTCTCTGTCGCTGGTCCTGGGGCTGGTCACCTGGATCGCCCTGTTCATCGCCCGCAGCCTGTCCGGCGCGACCACGGCCGCAGCGGCGTAAAGGAGAAGAGCCATGACCCGCAAACCGCTCTTCCTCCTGCAGCTCTGCTTCACCCTTGCCGTCTGCCTTTTCCTGATGGTGCCGGTGATCCTGTCGGTGATGGCCGGGCTGACCGCCAATTTCTTCGTCGGTCTTTCCAGCGGCCTGACCCTGCGCTGGGTGGAAGAGGTCTGGCGCTTGTACCAGGACACCATCTGGCGCTCGCTCGGCATCGCCATGGCCTGCCTCGCCGTCACCACGCTGATCGGTATTCCGGCGGCCTATGTGCTGGCGATGCGGGGCGGTCGGATGGCGCGGCTGATCGAGGAAACCATCACCCTGCCCATCGCCATTCCCGGCCTCGCCATCGCCCTGGCCCTGATCCTCACCTGGGGCGGCCTGCGCGAATTCCGCATGAGCTGGCTGTTCATCCTGGTCGGCCATGTGCTCTTCACCCTGCCCTTCATGGTCCGTTCCGTGCTGGCGGTGATGCTGAGCATCAATATCCGTCAGCTGGAGGAAGGCGCCGCCAGCCTGGGCGCGTCCTTCTCCCGGCGTTTCCTGACGGTGGTGGTGCCCAATTGCCGGCCCGGCATCCTGGCGGGTGCGCTGATGGTGGTCACGCTGTCCATCGGCGAGTTCAACCTGACCTGGATGCTGCACACGCCTTTGACCAAGACCCTGCCGGTGGGCCTTGCGGATTCCTACGCCTCGATGCGGCTGGAGATCGCCAGCGCCTACACCCTGGTCTTCTTTGTGATGATCGTGCCGCTGCTGATCGCCATGCAGATGGCCGCACGCGACCGCCGCCCCCGGCGCCGGATTGCCAAGGACATGACGTCATGACTTCTTCGACCACCACTTCCATCACCATCACCTCCTGCGCCAAGACCTTCGCCGACGGCACCCGCGCGCTGGAGCCTCTCGACCTGTCGATCCAGGCGGGGGAAACCCTCGTCCTGCTCGGCCCGTCGGGCTGCGGCAAGACCACCTTGCTGCGCATCATCGCCGGGCTGGAGGCTCCTGATCGCGGCGGGCGCGTACTGTTCGGCGAGGAAGACGTCACCCATCTGCCCATCGAGCGGCGCAATGTCGGCATGGTCTTCCAATCCTATGCCCTGTTCCCCAACATGACGGTCTGGGACAACGTCGCCTATGGGCTGAAGGTCCGCCGCATGGACAAGGCCGCGATGAAGCAGCGGGTCGAAGAGATGCTGGCGATGATGCATATCGATGCCCTCGCCGACCGGCGCATCGACCAATTGTCGGGCGGCCAGCGCCAGCGCGTGGCCCTCGCCCGCGCCATCGCCGCCCGGCCGCGCGTCCTGCTGCTCGACGAACCGCTGACGGCCCTGGATGCCGGACTGCGCGACCGCCTGCGCGGCGAGATCGACGCCCTGCTGCGCAGCCTCGGCATCACGGCGGTCTATGTCACCCACGATCAGGCCGAAGCCATGGTGCTGGGCGACCGCATCGTGGTGATGTCCGCCGGGCGCATCGCCCAGATCGGCACGCCGCGCGACATCTATCACGCCCCGGCCAATGCCTTCGTGGCCGATTTCATCGGCACCACCAACCGGCTGCGCCACAAGGATGCCACCCTGGTCTTCCGTCCCGAAGATGCCGATCTGGTGCCCCCCGGCGAGGGCATGGCACAGGGAATCATCCAGGTGGTGCATTTCCTGGGCGACCGGCAGCGGGTGCATCTTCACACCGATGACGGCGAGGCCGTGATCGTCGAGATCGGGTCCCGGCGCCGCGTCGCGCCCGGCCAGCGGAGCGGCATCGCCGTCCGCCCCGAGGGGATGGTCCATCTTTCCGGGAATGCGGAGGAGTCGGCGGCATGATCCTGGCCCAAATCACCGATACGCATATCAAGTCCGGCGGACGGCTGGCCTATGGCCGTGTCGATACCGTCTCCTATCTGCGCCGCACCGTGGCCCATATCAATGCGTTCCTGCCGCGCATCGATGCCGTGATTTGCAGCGGAGACCTGACCGACAGCGGCAGCGAAGAGGATTTCCGGGTCCTGCGGCCCCTGCTCGACGAATTGCGCTGCCCCTATTATCTGGTTCCCGGCAACCACGACAGCCGGGAGGGCATGCGCAAGGTCTTCCCCGACCACGCCTATCTGCAAGGACAGGGTGGGACCTTCATCGCCTATGCCATCGAGGATCATCCCTTGCGGCTGGTGGGGTTGGACAGTTCGGTGCCCGGCGCCTCCCATGGCGAACTGGGGCAGGAACAATGCCGCTGGCTGGAGGACATCCTGGCGGCGCGGCCGGAAAGCCCGACGCTGGTCTTCCTCCACCATCCGCCCTTCCTGACCGGCATCCGCCACATGGATGTGCAGAATCTGAGGGACGGCGACCTGCTGACGGCGATCTGCCGGCGGCATGGACAGGTCCGGCATATCGCCTGCGGCCATGTCCACCGGGCCATCGAGACCGCTGTCAACGGCGTGCCGTGCAGCATCGCCCCCAGCGGCGCCCATGCCGTCACCCTGGCCCTCGACCCCGAAGCGCCCCCCAGCTTCGTCATGGAGCCCCCGGCCGTCCGGCTCTTCCGCCTGGGACAGGACGGAGGGCTGATCAGCCACCTGTCCTATATTGGCGCCTTTGACGGCCCTCATCCGTTCTTCACGGAATCGGGCCAACTGATCGACTGAGTCCGGGCAAGAGGCTTATGGATGAACCTGAACCGTGATGCCGGTTGCCCGTATCACGGTTCAGGCCGTTTCTCCCAGCAGGGCCCGGACAGGGGCGGCCAGCGCCTTTCCGATGGCCCGCGTATTGGCCGCGTCGAGATGCACGCCGTCGATGGGACAAGCCGCTGCGACCGTCGCCGCGTCAAAGAATGTGCAGCCGCGTGTCTCGGCGAGCGCGCGGTAGGCCGCGGCCAGCTTGTGAGATTCGGGAACCAGACGGCCCGCCGGTGGGCCCTCGCCGCCGTCGCGGTAACAGAAATGCGGGGGCGAGACGATCATGATCCGTGGGGCGGTCATACCCCAGGCATAGGGGAAGCTGCGGACGATCTCGACCAACCGCCCCATCCCCGCCGCCGCGCCGTGGACCGTCGGGCTGATATAGGCCTTCAGGTCGTTCGACCCCAGCATGATGATGATCAGGTCCAGCGGCGCGTGAGAGGCAAGCAGCATCGGCAACGCCTTCGCCCCGTTGCGCTCGAAGGCGACCGTCAGGTCGTCGAAGGCGGTCGTCCGGCCGCTGAGTCCTTCGGGAATCACGCGATAGCCGCCGCCCAGTTCGGCTTCCAGCACGCTGGGCCAGCGGTCCTCGAACCGATGGCGGCCGCCCGCCACGGGATCGGTGCCCCAGGTCAGGCTGTCTCCGAAGGCGAGGATGGTTTTCATCTGCTTGCGGCTCCTTACTTCTGGCGGTCCAGCACCCGGTCGGCCATCTGCCGCCCGACCCCCAGATAGCTTTCCGGTTGCCAGACGTCGCGCAGGCTCGCGGCGGGAATCCCGGGGCATTCCGCCAGGGTTTTTGCCAAGGTTTCGGGCAGCGGGGCATTGTTCCGGCTGGCTTCGTGGCAGGCGTGATGGACAAGCTCATGCGCCTTGTCGCGCCCGACCTCGCGCGCCAGTCCCATCATGGCCGCTTCCGCCATCACCAAGCCCTTGGTGACATCGAAATTGGTACGCATCTTCTCGACATTCACTTCCAGCCCGCCGGTCAGCATCGCGGCGATATCCGCCGCGCCGGCAGCCAGCATCACGCCCTGGGCCACGGCGCGGAGTTCGAGATGGGCGATCATCGAGGCCCGCTCGTGATCCTGCACCATGGCATCGAGCATCAGGGAAACGCCTTCCCGCGACGCCTTGGCCGAGGAGATCAGAGCCTCGCTCAAGACCGGGTTGCGCTTCTGCGGCATGGTGCTGCTGGTGCCCCGTCCGGGGACGAAGGGTTCGCGCACCTCGTCGGTCTCGGTCGCCATCATCAGGGCGACGTCGATTCCCATCTTCGCCAGGGAGCCGTTGACCATGGCCAGGGCATAGACGAGGTCCGACAACGCATCCCGCGCCACATGCCAGGTGATCGGCGGTTCGGTCAGCCCCAATTCCTCCGCCAGGAGGCTGCGGACCTTCAGTCCGCTCTCGCCCAGGGCGGCCAGGGTGCCGACCGCTCCGCCGAATTGCAGCATCAGGCCGTGTCGGCGCAGATGGGCCAGCTTGTCGCGGCTCCGTTCGATCTGCGACAGCCAGACGGCCGCCTTGTAGCCGAAGGTGATCGGGGCCGCGTGCTGGATCTTGGAGCGGCCCACCATCACCGTATCCCGGTGACGGAGGACGAGGTCACGCAGATTGGCGCAGACGGATTCGAGGCGTTCAAGAACGAGGTCCAGGCCATCGCGGGCCTGCAGCATCAATCCGGAATCCATGACATCCTGGGTCGTCGCCCCCCAATGGACCCAGCCCCCGGCCTCCCCGCTCAGCCGCGCCAGCTGGCGGACCAGGGGGACGATGGGATAGCCGACGATCCCGGCTTCCTTGCGCAGCAGGTCGAGGTCGATGAGATCGAGGCGGCATGCCGCCTCGATCCTTTCCGCAGCGTCCTGGGGAATGACGCCCGCCCGGGCTTCCGCCCGGGCCAGCGCGGCTTCAAATCGCAAATGGGCCGCCACCGTCGTCTGCTCGGAGAACATCGCCCTTGCCTGACGATAGCTCTCCGTCGCCGAGAGGATGCCGAATTCCATAGGATCGAGTGCCATAGGCCCTCTTACTCCTTCATTTCAGGGGGAAGCAGGCCCTCGGGGATTTCGATGCCCGCTTCCCGGTAATAGCGGACCGCACCGGGATGGAGCGGCAGCACGGTGTTGTGGACGATGTTTTCCGGAACCGTGTCGCGGGCCGAGGCATGGGTCTTGACCAAGCGGTCATGGTTCTCGAAGACCGCCTTGACGATCTCGTAGGCCACTTCCTCGGGCAGGTCCTTGCTAGACGCCATCACGTTCCACATCGCCACGCTCTTCAGGTCGCCTTGCAGGGACCGATAGGTGTCCTGGGGAATGGTGAATTCGACGGCATAGGGATTCTTCGCGGCGATCCCCTGGATGTCCGCGTCGGAAAGACCCAGGATGGTGACGTCCTGCGTCGTCTCCAGTTCCGAGAAGGAGGGATGCGGGATGCCGCCGGCGGTCACGATGGCGTCGAGACGGCCGTCGGCCAGCTGCGAGGCCTGGTCGCCGATCGGGCCGTATTGGTAATTGGCCGAAATCCCCAGATCGTTGATCCAGCGCGGCCAATAGGTTCCGCCCGTACCGGCCCGGGGACCGGCCCCGATGCGCTTGCCCTGGAAATCGTTCATCGACTGGATGCCCGTTCCCTTCAGCGTGATCATCTGGAACGGCGTCGGATACATGGTGAACAGCGCCCGCACGTTCCGATGCTCGACCCCGGGATTGAGTTCGAGGTCGCCGGTCCAGGCCTCGAAAGCCGGGCCGGTGGTGACCATGCCCAACTGGACCTGGCCGGTCTGCATGAGGACCAGGTTCTGGTTCGGCCCTTGGGTCTGGCGGGTCGAGGTGGCGATGCCGACCACGTCACTGATCAGCGATGCCATGCCCTCGCCATAGACGGCGTAGACCCCACCGGCCGAGGCCGTTGCGATGGTGAGCGAACGGGGGCGCTCCTGGGCCTGGGCCGGAGCGGTGAAGGTCGCGGCCACCAAGGCGGCGGCAAGGACCCATTTGGACTTGGTCATAGTGTTTTCTCCCTTTTTTGAATAATTCTGTTCTGCGCTTCAGGCTGCGGCTGCACGCCGCTTGACCTGGAAGCGCCACAGTGCCAGCAGGCCGGCCAGACCCGCACCGAACAGATCGGTGGTCGAGCCGCCCAGGATCAGCAGGCCCGCCGCGATCGCCAGGACGATCCGCGTCGGCCAGCCGATCTCGCCGAACAGCCGACCCTCCCCTGCCATTGCCAGCAGCACCACGCCCGCCGTCGCGGTCAGGAAGATCCGCGTCACCACCAAGGGATCACCGCCGACCAGGATTTCCGGGCTGGAGTAGAAGAGGAAGGGCACAACGAAGGCACCGATGCCGAAGCGCATGGCCTGGAGCGCCGTATCGAAGGGCTTGCTTTCAGCAATGGCCGAGGCGGCAAAGGCGGCGATGGCGACGGGCGGCGTCACGGCCGAGATCACCGCGCAATAGAACACGAACATATGCGCGGGCAGCGGCTCCACCCCCAGCAATTGCAGGGCCGGGGCGACGACCGAGGCGGCGATGGCATAAGCCGCGGTGGTCGGCATGCCCATGCCGAGCAGGATGGAAATGAACATCGCCAAGCCGAAAGCGATGAACTGGCTGTTCCCCGCCACCGAGATCAGCAGCGAAGAGAAGCGTCCGCCCAGGCCGGTCAGGCCCAGCACGCCGACAACGATCCCCGCGCAGGCCATCACCGCGATGAGCTGGAGGCTGCGCTGCGCCGTATCGGCCAAGCCGTCGGCCACGATCCGCGACATCTCGCGCAGGGCGGTGAGCGCCCCGCCGAAGCCGCGCATCCACAGGCCCGCTGCAAGCACGAAGGCTGCACCCAAAAGTGAGGCATAAAGCCCGGCCTGATTGATGGCGAGGCCGCTCAGCGGCAGGAAGATGTACAGCAGCAGCGGCCCGGCGAGCACGACGGAAGGCAGGTTCATCCGCGTCGCCAGCAGGACCAGCAGGGTCGAGGCCACGCCCCAGGTTCCGGCCGCGATGATCGAGTAGCCGGACAAAAGGATGTAGAGCAGCACGATCAGCGGCAGCAGCAGCAGGACGTCGCGGCCCAGCGACTTCAAGGGCGGCAGCTCGGAACGCGGCAGGCCGTGCACGCCATGCCGGATCGCCTGCAAGTCGACGCTCGCGAAGACGGCGATGTAGAACAGCAGGCAGGGCAGGATCGCCGCGACGACGATATCGGAATAGGGAATGCCGGTGATCTCGGCCATGATAAAGGCGCCCGCCCCCATGACCGGTGGCGCCAACTGCCCGCCGGTCGAGGACGTCGCCTCGATCGCCCCGGCCGTCGCGCGCGGATAACCCGCGCGACGCATCATCGGGATCGTGAAGGTGCCCGAGGCCACGACATTGGCGACCGCCGATCCGCTCACCGTCCCGAACAGCAGCCCCGACACCACCGCGACCTTCCCCGGCCCGCCGCGCGTCCAGCCGAACAGCGCCATCGCCAAGCGCATGAAGTATTCGCCCGCCCCGCAGGCTTGCAGGAACACGGCGAAGGCGACGAACAGGATGATATAGCGGGACGAGGCCGCGGCGGTGATGCCGAAGATGCCTTCCTGGCTATAGATGAAGGAGAAGAAATTGCCGAATTCGAAGCCGCTATGGTGCAGGACCCCCGGCAGATACTGACCGACGAAGACATAGGCCACGAAGACGGCGGCGATGATGGGCAGGATCAGCCCGGACACCCGGCGGGCGAACTCGACCACCAGCAAGGTCCCGACCAGGCCGGTCACGACATCGGCCGTCGTCGTGATGACGCCGGTCCGCATGATCAGGGATTCGTATTCGAAGACGATATAGGCGCTGCACCCGATGGCGGCAAAGGCAAGCAGCCAATCCCAGACCGGGATGCGGTCCTTGCGTTCTTTCCGCCATCCCCTCAGCAGGGCGAAGGCGATCACTGCGCCGATATTGACATGCAGGACGCGATAGACCCACTCGTCGATGGCGATGTAATTGAGGATAGCGAGGTGAAAGAGGGAATAGCCGATGCACAGCACGTAGACCATGCGCCCGAGCCACGGGCCCAGGAGGCGCTTATCGCCTTCGTACTCGTATTCCTCTGCCTTTTCGACCGCCGCCTGGTCCACTGCGGGCACAGGCTGCGTCTCCGTCACACTCCCTACACTTCCCCGGTCCGGCATCACGCCCCTCCCTCGGTTAAGCGTCGGCGCTTTTTCCAGCGCCAAGTTGTTCGTACTTTTTAATTGGTACGTACTTTTCACGATCTGTTACGCTTGTCAAGCCCATGCGCTCCTCCTATACCGGGTTGCCAATGATGGAAGACCGTTCCCCGACCGGTGCCGGGCGCATGGCCGGGAGAGCTACAGGAAAACGACTTATGAGCCTGCGTTACCTTGATGTCGCCGAGGTGATCATGGCGGAGATCAAGGCCGGACATGATCCGGTTGGATCCTTTCTGCCCAGTGAATTGATGCTGGCGAAGAAATACGGCGTCAGCCGCTCGACGGTGCGGGCGGCCTTGTCACATCTGCAAGGGCTCGGCATCATCAGCAGGCGGCGCGGTTCCGGCACACGCATCGAAGCCTCCGAACCGGCGCCGATCTACGTGCACAGCATGGTGGCCAGCGGCGACCAGTTGCAGTTCGCCGGGCCGACGCGCCGCGAGGTCCAATTGCTTGAAGATATCGTCGCCGACGAAAGCTTGGCCTGCCGGCTCGACAACCGCCCGGGGCGCCGCTGGCTGCGGATCGGCCAGACACGGCATGTCGAGAACAGCGACGTGCCGGTCTGCTGGACGGATGTCTATGTCGATCACGCCTACAGCGACATCCGTGACAGCATCAAGACCTATCCCGGCTTGGTCTATACCCTGATCGAGGAACGCTACGGCATCGTGATTTCCCGGATCGACCAGAGCCTGCGCGCCGTCGGCCTTCCCGAAGAATATTCGGAAATCCTGCAGGCACCGGCCGATTCCCATGCCTTGGAACTGACCCGGCGCTACCGCAATGCGTCCCTGACATGCGAGCTGATCGCGATCAGCTATCTTCCCTCCGGACGGTATTCCTACGACCTGACCCTCTCGCGGGTCAGCCAGCCTGCCAATATGCAAGGCGTGCGGCAAGCCTCACCCGATTGAAACCGACAGGCCCCCTATGGCTTGGTTTTCGTCCAGTAAAGGGATGGCGTGACGCCGAACACGCGGCGGAAGGCCTGGATGAAGGCGCTGCTGCTTTCATAGCCGAGCAGGAAGGCGGTCTCCGTCACCGAATTCCCCTCCGCAAGCAGGCCCATGGCCGCGATCATCCGCCGTCTCAGCCGCCATTGCCCGACGGACAGGCCCGTTTCCTGGCGGAAAAGCCGTGACAGCGTGCGCCGCGACAGCGCGAATTCCCGCGCCAGTTCCTCCAGGGAACGATGCTCCGCGGGATCGTCCATCAAGGCCTTCGCTATTCTCGCAAGCCGGGCCTCGCGCGGCGACGGCAGGGCCAAAGGCTCCTCCTCCGCCTCGGCCAATTCGTCCAGCAGAACGGCCAGGAGATGCGCCCCGCGTGTTTCCTGGCCCAATTCCGGTAAGCCGACGGCCAATCTTTCCAGCACCGCGCACAGCACCTCCGTCCGCCTGAGGACCGCAGGACGTTCCGGAAGCCCGGCACAAAGGGAAGGCGGAAGATAGAGGCCGCTGACTTCGACCCGGCCATAATGAACCGCGAAATGCTGGTGACCGGGCGGGATCCAGGCGACATATCCCTGCGGCATCGACCATGCCCCCTGCGAGGAATTCACCAGCAGCGCGCCTTTCTTCACCAGGAAGACCTGCCCCTCCCGGTGGGCATGTTCCAGCGTGCGGTGACCGGGGTCATGACGGATCCGCAAGGCGGTGCAGCCATCCAGCATGGGCATGGAATCCTTTTGGCCGGAACGGGACATTTGTTGGCCTTTTCTCGAAAGCGGGCCAAAGGCTCTTCTTCTATCCTGGCCTCAGCGGATTCACCAGGAGATACAGAGGATGAGCCCCTATCCCTTCGCGTCCTTCCAGGACGAGCCCTCCCTGCGGGAAGCCCTCGCGCAGATGTTCCAGAAGATCTTCCGAGATCCCGGCTGCATCGGCGAATTCTTCACCGATGACTACAGGCAGATCACCGACGGCAAGCTCAGCGACCGCGGCACCTTCGAAGCCCATATCCGGCATGTCGCGGCATCGGTTTCGTCCATTCGCTTCACCGTCCTGGATGCCGTCTTGCGCGAAGACGTTCTCGCCGACCGCCATCTTGTCGAGGTGACGCATGTCGACGGACGGGAAAGCCGCCTCGAGGTCTATCTTTTCGGGCGTCTCTTGAACGACCGCCTCGCCCTGGTCCACGAAGTGACGCGCGTGATCGACGGGGATGAGAAACTGCGCGCCCTGGCCACGGCCATTTCTTGAGGAACGGGCCTCAGCCGGTCAGGGACTTGTACATGACGAAGGCATCGACGAAGCCGAGCCGGGGATGACGGAACGCGCCGGGCAGCCTGCCGACGACGTCGAAGCCGTGTTTCTGCCACAGGCGGACGGCGACGTCGTTGGTCGACACCACCAGATTGAACTGCATGGCGCGGAAGCCCTGGGCCACGGCCTCGCGCTGGGAATGCTCGCACATCAGCGAGGCGACGCCTTTGCCCCGCGCCTGCTCGGCGACGACATAGCCGCAATTGCAGACATGGGAGCCAAGGCCCGGCTGGTTCGGTTTGATGTAATAGGTGCCGAGAACCCTGCCCTGTTCATCGGCGGCGACATAAGTGGCCGCCGGATATTCGATCCAGGCCGTATAGGCCTCCTGCTCGGAAATATCGGGGGAGAAGGCATAGGTTTCGCCCGCCCTGAAGACCGGCTGGAGAATGCTCCAGAGGGCGTCCCATTGTCCCTGCTCGAAAGTTTTTATCGCAATCATTCCCACCCTTCCGCGTGACGAGGATCAGGCGACCCCTTCCCGTCTTGCCCGGGCGCCTGTCAGGAAAAGCCTGACGACATAGCGGATATGCGCATTCACGCATTCCCGATCGACCGGCTGATCGGGAATGATCAGGCGCTGAACCAGCAGGTTGCAGACCATCATCCCGGCCAGTCCCTTGGCGGCCTTGTCCGGATCCTCGATCGCCAGTTTCCCCGCTTCGGTCATATGCTTCAGATAGCTCGACAGACGTTTTTCCGTCTTTCGCGGGCCGATATTCAGGAAATTCTCGGCGATATCGGGGATTCGTCCGCCTTCCGAAACAAGCCTGCGGACGATCGCGGCAGAACTCGGGCGGGTCAGGGTCTGGACGAAATGCTGCCCGAAGCGGATCAATCCTTCTTCCGGGTCCTCGGTTTCATTCGGCAGGACTTCCGTTAATTGCGATTGCAGATGACAGCAATGCTCTTCCATCATGGCCCGGAACAGGCCTTCCTTGTCGCCGAATTGTTCATAAAGGGTGGTCCGGGACCCGCCGGCCTGGTCCAGGATTTCCTTCAAGGTGGTCTTCTCGAAGCCCTTTTCCGCGAACAACTTCGCCGCAGCATCGAGCAACGCCCGGCAGCGCGCCCGTCCACGCTGCCCCAGGATGGGGGCTTTCTTCTGTTCTTTATCGATCATTCACAAGCCTCTTGCCGAGCCACCGACACCAGTGTATCGTCTGGTACAGTGTACTGGACGGTACCGTTTATTGCAAACAAGCATTTCCACGTGTCTCGCGACGGAGCGTCGGTTTTCGGTGCCATGGCTGCTGTGATGCTCTCTCGACCGAAAAGAGAAGCAGAGGGGGCCAAGGGCCCCTGACAAGGATCATCATGCGTAAAGCTCATACGTTACTCGCTTTTGCAGCACTTTCCGTTCTCTCTCTTTCCCTTGCCGCCTGCAAGGATCCGGCGGCCCAGGCGAGCAATCCGGCGCCGCAGCAGGCGGTCGAGGTCGGCGTCGTCACGGTGATGCCGCAGAACCTTTCCGTCTCCGCCGAACTGCCCGGCCGCACCGCCGCCTATCGCGTCGCCGAAGTGCGGCCGCAGGTCAGCGGCATCGTGCTCAAGCGCTTCTTCCGCGAAGGCAGCGACGTCAAGGCGGGCGAGCAGCTCTACCAGATCGACCCGGCGATCTATCAGGCAAGCTTCGACAGCGCCAAGGCGGAATTGCAGAAGGCCGAAGCCAATCTCCAGGCGTCGCGCAATAAGGCGAATCGCTACGAGGAACTGATCAAGCGCGGCGTGGTCAGCAAGCAGGACTACGACGACGTGCGCGCCCTCCTCAAGCAGAACGAGGCGGAAGTCGCCGCCGCCAAGGCCGCGCTCGACCTGGCCCGCATCAATCTCGACTACACCAAGGTCTTCGCGCCGATCTCCGGACGCATCGGCAAGTCGACCGTGACGGAAGGCGCGCTGGTTTCCGCCAATCAGGCGACGGCGCTGGCCACCATCCAGCAGCTCGACCCGCTCTATGTGGACGTCACGCAATCGGCGTCGCAGTTGATGGAAATGCGCAAGGACATTGCCTCGGGCCGCATCCGCCCCAACGAGCAGGGCAAGGTTCCCGTCACCCTGTTCCTGCATTCGGGCGGCGAGCCCTATCCCTTGCAGGGCGAGTTGCAATTCTCCGACGTCACCGTCGACCAGAGCACCAGCTCGGTGCAGATGCGCGCCGTCTTCCCCAATCCCAATCTCGAGCTGCTGCCGGGCCTGTTCGTCCGCGCGAAAGTCGATCAGGGCATCGCCGCGGACGCCCTGGTCGTGCCGCAGCCCGCCGTCACCCGTAATGCCGACGGCAGCGCCATGGTCTGGGTGGTCGGCAACGACAACAAGGTGAACATCCGTCCCATCAAGACGGACCGGGCCATCGGCAACAAATGGCTGGTCACGGAAGGCCTCCAGCCGGGCGAGAGGATCGTCGTGGAAGGCCTGCAGAAGATCAGCCCCGGCGCCGAGGTGAAACCCGTCGAGGCCAGTCCGGCCTTGGCCGCCGCAGTGCAGCCGACGCGCTGAGGCAGGATCAACAGACATGGCTAAATTCTTCATCGACCGCCCGGTCTTCGCCTGGGTCATCGCCATCTCGATCATGCTGGCGGGGATCCTGGCGATCCTGGGCCTGCCCGTGGAGCAATATCCAAAGATCGCTCCGCCAGCCGTTTCCATCAGCGCCAGCTATCCCGGCGCCTCGGCGCAGACGCTGGAGGACACGGTCACCCAGGTCATCGAACAGAAAATGACCGGGCTTGACCATTTCCGTTACATGTCCTCAACCAGCGATTCCTCGGGCAACGTCACCATCACGTTGACCTTCGAGCCCGAGGCCGATCCGGACATCGCCCAGGTCCAGGTCCAGAACAAGCTGCAGCTGGCCACCCCCTTGCTGCCGCAGGAAGTGCAGCAGCGCGGTCTGCAGGTGTCCAAGGCTACCAGCGACTTCCTGATGGTGGTGGGCTTCGTGTCCGATGGACGGCTCAGCAACGGCGATATCGCCGACTATGTGGCGTCCAACATCCAGGACATCATCAGCCGCGTCAACGGAGTGGGCGAAGTCACCGTCTTCGGGCCGCAGAACGCCATGCGGATCTGGCTCGATCCGGACAAGCTGAACAGCCATCAGCTCACCGTCCTGGATGTCAGCAACGCCATCGCCGCCGAGAACGCACAGGTCTCGGCCGGTCAATTGGGCGGCGCGCCGGCAGTGCCCGGCCAGCAGTTGAACGCCACGATCACGGCGCAGACGCGCATGCAGACGCCCGAGGAATTCCAGAACATCCTGCTGCGTGTCCATCCCGACGGCGCCCAGGTGCGCCTGCGCGATGTCGCCCGGGTCGAGATCGGTTCCGAGACCTATGAAATCGAGGCGCGCTACAACGGCAATCCCGCCGCCGGCCTGGGGATCAAGCTCGCCACCGGCGCCAATGCCTTGGATACGGCCGAAGCGGTGCGGCAGCGCATCAGCGAACTCGAGCCCTTCTTCCCCGAGGGGCTGGAAGCCATCTATCCCTACGACACCACGCCCTTCGTCTCGCTGTCCATCAAGGCGGTGGTCAAGACCCTGATCGAGGCGATCATCCTCGTCTTCCTGGTCATGTATCTGTTCCTGCAGAACTTCCGGGCGACGCTTATTCCCACGCTGGCGGTGCCGGTCGTGCTGCTGGGAACCTTCGGGGTGCTGGCGGCCTTCGGCTTCTCCATCAACGTGCTGACCATGTTCGGCATGGTGCTGGCGATCGGCCTGCTGGTGGACGACGCCATCGTGGTGGTCGAGAATGTCGAGCGCGTGATGGACGAGGACGGCTTGCCGCCCCGCGAAGCCACGCGCAAATCCATGGGCCAGATCACCGGCGCGCTGATCGGCATCGCGCTCGTGCTGTCGGCGGTCTTCGTGCCCATGGCCTTCTTCGGCGGTTCGGCCGGTGCCATCTACCGCCAGTTCTCCATCACCATCGTTTCGGCCATGGTCCTGTCGGTCGTGGTGGCGATGGTGCTGACCCCGGCCCTTTGCGCGACCATCCTGAAACCCATCCAGAAAGGCCATCACGCCTTCGAGAAGCGCGGCCCCTTCGGCTGGTTCAACCGCGCCTTCGACGCCAGCAGCCGCTCCTACCAGCGGGGCGTCGGCACAGCCGTGTCCCGGCTCGGCCGCTACGGCATCGCCTATCTGCTGATCCTGGGCGGCCTGGGCTATCTGTTCATGCAGATGCCGACCGCCTTCCTGCCCAACGAGGACCGGGGCCAGCTCTTCGTCCTGTGGTCGGCCCCGCCGGGCGCCACCCTCGAACGCACGATGGAAACCAACAAGGCCGTCGAGAAGTATTTCCTTGAAACCGAGAAGGACAATGTCGAGGGCCTGTTCACCATCGCGGGCTTCAGCTTCGCCGGTCGCGGCCAGAATTCCGGCATGGCCTTCGTGCGGCTGAAGGACTGGTCCGTCCGTCAGGAACCGGAACAGAAACCCGCGGCCATCGCGGCGCGGGCCATGGGGGCGCTTTCCCGCATCAAGGATGCGATGGTCTTCACCTTCATGCCGCCTTCCGTTCCCGGCCTGGGCAATGCTACCGGCTTCGACCTGCAATTGCTCGACCGTGGCGGCCTCGGTCACGAGAAGCTGATGGCCGCGCGCAACCAGCTGCTCGGCATGGCGGCACAGAATCCCCTGCTGGTGGGCGTCCGCCCCAACGGGCTGGAGGACACGCCGCAATACCGAGTCGTCGTGGACCGCGAGAAGGCGCAGGCCCTGGGCCTGTCCCTCAACGACATCAACAACACCCTCTCGGCGGCCTGGGGCTCGGCCTATGTCAACGACTTCATCGAGAAGGGCCGCGTGAAGAAGGTCTATCTTCAGGCGGATGCGCCCTTCCGCATGCTGCCCGAGGACATCGACCGCTGGTATGTGCGCAACAATCTTGGCGAGATGGTCCCCTTCTCGGCCTTTACCACGGCGCATTGGACCTTCGGCTCGCCCAAGCTGGAACGCTATAACGGCGCTCCGTCCCTGAACATTCAGGGGGCTCCGGCTCCGGGCGTCAGTTCGGGCGAGGCCATGGCCGCCATGGAAGAGATGATCCGGCAATTGCCGCCGGGGATCGGCTATGAATGGACCGGCCTGTCCTATGAGGAACGGATGACGGGATCACAGGCTCCCATCCTTTACGCCATCTCGATGCTGGTGGTCTTCCTCTCCCTGGCCGCGCTCTACGAAAGCTGGACGGTGCCGGTCTCGGTCATGCTGGTGGTGCCCCTGGGCGTCCTCGGCTCGGTCATCGGCGCCACCATCGCCGGTCTGCCCAGCGACATCTACTTCCAGGTAGCCCTGCTGACGACGATCGGCCTGTCAGCGAAGAACGCCATCCTGATCGTGGAATTCGCGAAGACGCTCTACGAACAGGGGATGGGGCTGAAGGAAGCCGCCATCGAGGCATCCCGCCAGCGCCTGCGTCCGATCATCATGACCTCCCTCGCCTTCACGCTCGGCGTGCTGCCGCTCGTCCTCAGTTCCGGGGCCGGTGCGGAAAGCCAGAACGCCATCGGCATCGGCGTGATGGGCGGCATGATCTCGGCCACGGTCCTGGCCATCTTCTTCGTCCCCGCCTTCTTCGTCGCCGTCTACCGTCTGTTCGGCACGAAGAGAAAGGAAGAGCCGGCACCCGCCGCCATCGAGGCGGCCCCGGCGGAATAACCGCCTGCCTCAAGGCCCGGCCCCTTTCCCAGGGGCCGGGCTTTTCTTATGCCCTCACGGCATCGCGGTCAGAAGACGGAGGGCGAGAAGCAGGAAAGCCAGCGCGAATATTCCCCTCATCCCTGCCATCACTGCGGGCCTAGCCAGGACATGGCGCCGCATCCAGGCCGCTGCCGCGCCGTAGACGGCGAAGACGGCAAAGGTCAGCAGCATGAAGATCAGGCTCAGGACAAGCAGGCTCCCCAAGGGCGACGGCTGTTGCGGATCGACGAATTGAGGCAGGAAGGCGAAAAAGAAAAGAGGCAGTTTGGGATTGAGCAGGTTCAGCAGGATGGCCGAAAGAACCACCTGTCGAACCGAAGACGCCGCACTCCTCTCTTCCATCGCCAGCGGGCCGTGACGGCGGAGGATGCTCCAGGCCATGTAAAGTAGATAGGCCCCGCCCAGAAGCTTGAGCGCCAGGAATGCCCGGGGATTGCTCTGGAGCAGGGCCGCGAGCCCCAGAAGTGCCGCCGCCATATGGGGAAGGATGCCGAGGGTGCAGCCGAAGGCTGCGGCGATGCCGCTGCGCGCGCCCTGGGAAAGCCCGGTGGCGACGGTAAAGATCACGCCCGTGCCTGGCGACACGACCACGATCAAAGACGTGACGAAGTACTCCATGTCCATCCGCCCCTCCGGCAGCCGTGACAGCCCAGGGGGCACTTTGTCGTCCGGGTAAATCCCTCGTCTTGAACGGAATTGCAGCTTCTATGGCCGCATGGCCGCCGCATAGGCTCCAGGGGTCAGGCCATAGGCGCGGGCGAACAGGCGGGTCATGTGACTCTGATCGGCGAAGCCGCTGGCCGCTGCCGCTGCCGCCAGAGGCATGCCGGCAGCAATCAGGCGTCGTGCCATGGCAAGACGCCTTTGCATGAGATAGGCATGCGGCGTCAGGCCGGTGGCCTGCTCGAAGCCGCGCAAGACCTGGAAGCGGCTCAGTCCGCTCGCCGCCGCCAGATCGGCCAGAGTATGGGGCCGCGCCGGATCGTCATCCATTATGGCACGGGCGCGGCTGATCGGCGGCGGAGCCTGCCGCCTGCGGGCCGGGCCCGGTTCCGTCATCACGGCGGCGATCAGGCCGAGCAAGGCACCCTCCCGGGCGAGCGGAGCGTCTGGCCGGAGCAGGCTGGCGAAAAGGGTCCGGAAATGACGAACGGCGGTCCTGTCCTGCAGAACGGGGAGCGGAAATTCCCGTCCCGGATTGGCACCCATCTCGGCCAAGCTGGCGCCAATAAGCTCCGGCTCCAGATAGAGCATCCGCCAAGCGCGGCCCTGGCCGCCGAGAGGATGGCCGTCGTGAACCTCCCCCGGATTGACGGTGATGAGATCTCCCGCAACCGCCTCCACCAAACCCCGGCCGCTGGCCGATGATTGCGCGCCGCGATGGATCAGGCCGATCCCGAACCGGTCATGGGTGTGGCGCGTAAAAGAACGGGCCGTCTCGGCGCAGACCGCTTCGATACCCGACAGCGTCGTGGCCAGGGCGACGACATGATGGGATGCGGAAGGGCTCATGGTTCCCTCGCCTCCGCCCGTTCCGGGGTACCCCAGTCTTCCGCCGACAGAAGCACCTCGTCATGGCGATGCTTGAAGAAAGCAGCCAGGGCGTCGAGGAAGAGCCGCACGGCGGGAACAAGGCCGCGCCGCGAGGGAAAGACGGCATGGACCAACCCTTCCTGCAGCGTCCAACCGCGCAGGACCGGTTCCAGCCTTCCCCTGCGGATATCCTCCCCGACCACGAAGCCCGGCAGTTGCACCAAGCCCAATCCCTCAAGGGCTGCTTGGCGCAGCATCATCATTTCGTCGGTGACGAGGCGCGGCTGGAACGGCGCCTTGAAGACCACGCCCTCGGGATCAGTCAGGCGCCAGACATGTTCTCCACCGGAACGGGACATGTCGAGACCATCGAAACGCTCCAGCTCCTCGGGCCGCCGGGGACGGCCCAGCCGATCGAGCAGATGGGGACTGGCGACCAGGAGCGTGCTGTTCCGCGCCAGCATCTTGATGACGAGATGGCTTTCCTCCAGCGGAGGCTGGCGCACCCGGATGGCGATGTCGAAGCCTTCCTCGATGACGTCCACCCGCCGGTTGGTGGCTTCGAGATGGACACGCGCCTGCGGATGATCGGCGAGGAAACGCGAGACCACGGCGGCCACCGGCCCCCGCGCCAGCATCACCGGACAACTGACCCGCACCGTCCCCCGGGGTTCGGTCTGGGTCCGGTCCACGGCCTCCTGCGCCGCATCGGCCTCCGCGACCAGGGCCTGGCAATGACGGTAGTAAAGCTGCCCGATTTCCGTGACGGAGAAACGGCGCGTCGAGCGTTGCAGCAAACGGACGCCGAGGCGTTCCTCCAACTGGGCGATGCGGCGGCTGAGCTTCGATTTCGGCAGCCCCGTCGCCCGGCTCGCCGCCGCGAATCCGCCATGCTCGACGACCTGCGCGAAGTAATAGAGATCGTTGAGGTCCTGCATCCATCCCTCCGTCACTGTTCCACAAATGGGACAGTGAGACGCAAGATTGCCAGCTTCCGGCCCCTTTGTCCCGGACGTATTTTTGGCCGAGCGTCACGCTCGCCTGAGCTGAAACACGAAGAAGGTAAGAGAATGAACAAGCTGAAGGTCGCCGTCATCGTCGGCAGCAATCGCCGCGAATCCATCAACCGCAAACTTGCGGAAGCAATGGTGCGGCTGGCCGGCAACCGCATCGAGGCCCGTTTCATCCCGATCGACGACCTGCCCATGTACAACCTGGACCTGGAAGCAGACCGTCCGGCGGCGGTGAGGCGCTTCACCGAGGCCGTGGCGGCCAATGGTGCCTTCCTATTCGTCACCCCCGAATTCAACCGCTCCATCCCGGCCGTCCTCAAGAACGCCATCGATTGGGGCTCGAAGCCGATGGACCAGAATGTCTGGAAGGGCAAGGTCGCGGCGATCACCGGCACCTCGCCGGGGGCGATCGGCACCGCTGTCGGCCAGCAGCACCTGCGCCAGATCCTGGGCGTTCTCGGCAGCCTGGTGATGGGCGGCGAAGCCTATATCTCGTTCAAGCCGGACCTCATCGACGGAAATGGCGACATCACCGTCGCCGCGACGCGGGACTTCCTGCAGGCCTATATGGACAATTTCCTGTCGCTCGCCGAGAAGCTGAACCAGCCTTCGTGACGGCGCCGTCCCGGCCGGGGCGTTGCCACGGCCGGGGCCCAAAGCTGCCACTGCGAGAAGGTCACCCCCAAGTCAGCGGGTCGAGCCGAAGATAGAAGACCAGTCGCTCCCGGTCCGGCGCTTCGATCCCGAGCGAATTGAACAGGATAGCGAAAGCTTGGGCTTCTTGTTCCTGCGTCGTCCAGCTTTCACGCGCATTCGCCAGCATCAAGGCCAGATCGACATACGCGTCCGCCGTCCCCAGGCGTCCAAGATCGATCAAGCCGGTGCATTGGAGGCTCTTCGGGTCGACCATGAAATTCGGCATGCAAGCATCGCCGTGACAGACGACTCTATCGACGCCCTCCTGGTCAAGCCGGACCGGCAACTCGCGTTCGACGCGTGCCAGTAATTCACTGGGGGGCGTGCCCTTATCCTCATCAGGCAGGAAGTCGGGGTTCACTGCATTGCGGGCGACCACATCCGCGGCACGTTCGAACATCTGCGACAAGCTGCGCTCGAAGGGGCAATGCCCGGTCGGCAGATCGTGAAGCTTCCCGATCTGCTGTGCCATCGACGGCCAAGCCTTGAGCAAATCCCCTGCCGGCAGGTCGGCCGCCGGCACGCCGGGTATGGCCGTCATCACCAGACAGGCGCCTTCGCCTGTTTCCCCCCATTCGATGATCTCCGGGCAGGCAATCCCACGCCCCTGGAGCCAAGCGAGCCGGTCACGTTCCGCGGCAAGCTCGGCAGCCCGTGCCGTCCGTGCGATCTTCGCATAGGCAAGACCATCGTTGCGCCGATAGACGAAATCGCCCGATTCCCCCCTCCTGACGGGACTCCAGCCGGAACCTCGGCCGTCCAGCAATGCATCGATCCAGTCCAACCTGCGCTCTCCTCCCGCTGGCATGACCTTGAATATCGCAGAAAACGCTACGGCGGAAACGTCATTGCCGCCAGATCCACAGGCTTCAGCCCCAGCCCATTCCCTTGGCACTATGCTCTCGAACCAAAATTATGCATAATTTGTGATCATCGATGTGGCATGATGACGCGCAATTGTTCATTGCGTTGGGGCCCATTTCCGGCGAAATCCCGCAGATAAGGGCATTTTGCATTAAAAATTCAGATTTTACAGCGATCTGTCGGGAGTGGCACGGAGGTTGCGTCAGTATGGGTACTTACTGATGCTCCGGAAAGGGAAAGCCCTCCATGTCCGATACCAAGCTCCTCGAAACCACCTCCCTTCTTCCTGTCAGCCGCCGTTCCTTCCTGCGTGGTGCGGCAGCCGCCGGTGTCGTCGCCGTGACGGGCTTTCCCAATATCGTCCGCGCGGCGACCAAGGAGATCGTGGTCGGCGGCGCCGCCAGCCATGCCGGCTGGATGGAAAGCATCGTCGCTCCCCGTTTCGAACAGGAAACCGGCGTGAAGCTGCTGTTCGAGGGCACGCGCTCGACCGTCAACCTGCAGAAGATGCAGTCCAACAAGGACCGCCCCTACCTGTCCGTCGTGCAGATGGACGACCCGGTCATGATCCAGGCGGTCGAGGAAGACCTGCTGGAAAAGCTGGATCCCGGCAAGATCCCGTCCATGAGCAATCTGCGTGACAGCGCCATCCACATGGACGGCATGTGGGTCAACTATCAGCAGCCCTGGGCGGGCGTCGCCTACAACACCGCCGCCAAGCCGGACGGCGTGGCGTCCTGGAACGCCCTGTGGGATGCCGAGAACAAGGGCCGCGTCATCATCCCGTCCCTGCAGAATACCGAAGGCATGTGGACCCTGCTGATGGCCGCGCATCTGGAAACCGGTAAACCGCTGGGCGAGGCGCAATACGAGATCGACGCCGCCTTCAAGAAGCTGCAGGAATTGAAGCCCAACCTGCTCAGCATCTATACCCAGCTGACCCAGGCCTTCAACCTGACGGCACAGGGCGAGGCGACGCTTCTCGGCGGCAGCTTCTCGGCCTTCATCATGCCGCAGGCGGCCAAGGACGTGCCGGTCAATCTGTCGGCCCCCGCCGAAGGCGTCTTCGCCATGCCGTCTGGCATCTGCAAGGTCAAGAACTGCCCCGCCCCCGACCTGGCCGACGCCTATATCGAGCTGATGCTGGGCGCCTGGCAGGAAGTTCTGGCCGAAGCAACCTATTCCCTTCCCACCAACACCACTGCCTCCAGGCCGGCCGGCATGCCGGATGTCGCGCCCTTCGCGCCCGACTGGAAATTCGTTTCCGAGAACCGTGCCGCCTGGATCGACCGCTGGGACCGCGAAATGGGGGTCTAAGGCCCGCCATTCCGCAAGCGTGACCGATGCTCCGGCATCGGGGGTGCCGGCCGGGCCCGTCCCGGCCGGCGGCCTTCCCAGGGGTGCAGGAGAAAGAGAGAGCTCCAGCGATGAATTCCGATTACCTCACCGTCACGAACATGACCAAGCGCTTCGGCGCGACGACGGTCCTCGACAATCTTGACTTCCGTGTCGCACCAGCCGAGTTCGTGTCGCTGCTCGGCCCCTCCGGATGCGGCAAGACGACCCTTCTGCGACTCATCTCGGGCCTCATGAAGGCCGATGGCGGGGAAATCCGCATCGATGGGGAAGACCTGACCCGGCTGCCGGCCTATAAGCGCAATATCGGCGTCGTGTTCCAGAGCTACGCCCTGTTTCCCCATCTGACCGTTGCCGAGAACGTGGCCTTCGGCCTCAAGACCCGCCGCGCTTCCGCCGCCGAGATCAAGCAGACGGTCGAGGAAAGCCTGGAGATGGTGCAACTAGCCGAGCATCGAGACCGTCCGATCACCGCCCTGTCGGGCGGGCAGCAGCAGCGCGTCGCCGTGGCCCGCGCCCTGGCCGTACGTCCCCGGCTGCTGCTGCTCGACGAGCCCTTCAGCGCGCTGGACCGCAAACTGCGCGAGCGCATGCAGATCGACCTGCGCAAGCTACTGCGCCGCCTGAACATCACCGCCATCTTCGTGACCCACGACCAGGACGAAGCGCTGGTCATGTCGGACCGCATCGCCGTGATGAATCATGGCCGCATCGAGCAATTCGCCGATCCCGCCAGCATCTATCAGAAGCCCGCCACCGCCTTCACCCTGGATTTCGTCGGCCAGTCCACGCGTCTGGCCGGTATCGTGGTCTCGTCCCATAACGGCCTGGCGGAGGTCGACACCGCCGCCGGGCGGGTGCGGGCGCGCGCCAATTACGTTCGGGGGTCCCGCGTCATCATCGGCATCCGCCCGGAAAACGTCCGCGTCGGGGAAACGGTGGCCGATCCGGACGACAACGCCATCAGCGTGCATCTCAGCGACATCGTCTATCTGGGGGCCAAGGCGCATCTGCTGGCGGCCAGCGAGTCCTCCGACCGCCTGATGGCCGAGGTGCCCCCCGCCGTCGCCGCCGCCCATGCGCCGGGACAAGACGTCACCTTCTCCTGGACGCTGGACGACACCCTGATCTTCCCGGTCACGGAGGACTGAACCCGATGGCAAGCACCACAGTCATTCAGGCCGGCGCGGCCCCTGCCCGCCCGGCAGCCCGGCGCCCGCCCCCGGAACGGTCCGCCGCCCTGGTCATCCCGGCCTCGGCCTTCATGCTGTTCGCCTATGCGATTCCCCTGCTGCTGTTGCTGATCGCAAGCGTCAGGACGCCGGGGGGCATCAGCATCATGCCCTTCGTCGATTTCCTGTCCGACCCCTTCAACTGGAGCATCATCTGGAACACCCTGCGCATCGCCCTGATAACCACGGCGGTGGCGCTGATCCTGGGCTATCCGATGGCCTTCGCACTCAACAGCGCCAAGGGCTGGGTGCTGGGCCTGCTTCTCATCTCGCTGATCCTGCCCCTTTCGGTGGGCGTGGTGATTAAGGCCTTCAGCTGGCAGATCCTGCTCAGCAGCAACGGTATCGTGAACCTGACCCTTCAGGCCCTGCACATCACGGATGGCCCCATCCGCCTGATCTTCACCGAGACCGGGCTGGTCCTGGGGGCAGTCAACGTCTTCCTGCCCTTCATGGTGCTGCCCATCTATTCGGTCATCCGGCTGATCGACCGCGACCTGACCTCCGCCGCCGCCTGTCTGGGGGCCGGGCCGCTGACCCAGTTCCTGCGCGTCACCCTGCCCCTGTCCATGCCGGGCGTGGTGGTCGGCGTGGCCTTCGTCTTCTCCATGTCCGTGGCGATGTATGTCATTCCCGGCCTGCTGATGGGCGACCGTTTCCAGACCCTCGCACAGGTCATCGGCCGGTCCTACCTGCTGCTGCGCAATGAAAGCCTGGGCTCCACCGTCTCGGTCATCCTGCTTCTGATCGCCGTAAGCGTGGTGGTGGCCAGCGACCGGCTCGTCCGCCGCCTGCGGACCGTCCAGTAAGGAACCCGCCATGGAACGCTTCTTCGCCTTTCTCAAGTGGACGATCGGCCTGGCGGCGGCGATCTATCTGATGGCCCCGCTGGTGGTGATCGTCCTGGTCTCCTTCTCCTCTTCCTCCTTCTTCGCCCTGCCGCCGCCGGAATGGTCCTTCCGCTGGTATGAGCGCGCCTGGGGGCTGCGCGGCCTGTGGGACGCCCTGGCCCTGTCGGTGCAGATCGCCGCCATCTCCACCGCCCTGTCCCTGGTGCTGGGCACGCTCTGCGCGCTGGGGCTGGTGCGCGGCCATCTGCCGGGCCGCGACGCCATCGCCAATTTCATGGTCTCGCCGCTGATGATGCCGGGCCTGGTGCTGGGGGTGGCGATGCTTCAGTTCCTGCGCGACGTCGGCTTGCGCGATGCCTGGTGGAGCCTGCTGATCGCCCATGTGGTCATCACCATGCCCTTCGTCGTGCGCACGCTGATGGCCAGCCTCTCGGCCTTCAACTTCTCGCTGCTGGATGCCGCCCAGACCCTGGGCATGTCCTTTCCGCGGGCGGTGGTGTCGGTGATGATCCCGGTCCTGGCGCCGGCCTTCCTGACCTCGGGCCTGTTCGCCTTCCTGGCGTCGATGGACAATTACCCGATCTCGATGTTCCTCACCGATGCCCGGAACAAGACCCTGCCGATCCAGATGCTGCAATATATCGAGGAATCACCCGATCCCACGATCGCGGCCATCTCCAGCGGCCTGATCCTGCTGGCGATCATCGTCCTGGTCGTCACCAGCAAGGCCGTCGGCCTGCGCCGCATGGTCGATATGTGACGCCGGCAGAGAGTATGTGAAACCAGGCCCTGGCCACATCGGCCAGGGCCCAACTTGCTGACAGAATCTCTATCGTTAGAGCCCGTCACCCCCGCGAAAGCGGGGGGCCATTATTGGGGGCTCATGGAGATGTAAGCCGCCAGATATGGGTGCTGCGTCTCCATGGACTCCCGCTTCCGCGGGAGTGACGAGAGGAAAAGGATGTGTCGGCAGTCTAGGCCCTGGCCACATCGGCCAGGGCCTTTGCTTTTGGCGGGAATCAAATGCTCTCGGCCAGACGGACCGCCGCCTCGATCGGGTCGATGACGGGCAGGCCGAGGGACTTTTCCACCGCCGCACCCATCCCGGCCAGGACGGAGCCGCCGAGGATGAGGCAATCGGCACCATCTTCGTCCCGGCACAGCCGCGCCACATCCTGGACGAGAGCTAGGGCGCGCTCGGGATCGGCGAACAGCTCGGCCCCCGTCGCCGGCAAGGCGCGCACACGGGCAAGGCTGTCCGCGAAGCCCATGTCGCGGCTGAAATTTTCCAGCAGCCCGACCCAGGCCTGGCCGCCGGTGACGATGCCGCAGCGCCATCCCTTCGCCCGCGCGGCGCGGAAGGAGGCCTCGGCCAAGCCGATCACCGGACAGGGAGAAACCTCGCGGGAGGCGCGCAGGCCTGGATCGCCGAAGCAGCTGAGGGCGACGACATCCACCGTGCCGCCATGGCGCCGCACCATTCCGGGCATCAAGGAGGAGGCCAGGGCATATTCACCCTCGCCCGTCACCACGGGCGGCCCCTTTTCGGTGGTCAGGGCGGCGATTTCCGTGCCCGGAGAGGCATGCCGCCTTGCCTGCTCGGCGATGAATTCCGTCATTGCGGCGGAAGAATTGGGATTGAGCATGAGCAGGCGCATCAGGCGCTGAGCTCCATCTGCCTTTCGGGCGGGCAGGCCTGCAGCCAGAAGCGGGCGATATCCGCGCGCCGTGCGAACCAGAAACCGCCCTTGTCGCGCAGATGCCGCAACACCGCTTCCAGCCCCGCCATGCGTCCAGGGCGGCCGATCATGCGCAGATGCAGGCCGATGGACAGCATCTTGGGCGTCTCGGCCCCCTCGCGCCACAGCCAGTCGGCGGCGTCATTCACATAATTGGCGAAATCCGCCGCCGAGGTGAAACGCTGGTTGCCCTGGTGGAAATGCATGTCGTTCGTGTCGAAGCTGTAAGGCAACACCAGATGGGGCCGTCCCTGGCTCCTGTCGTAATAGGGCAGGTCGTCGTTATAGGCGTCGCTGTCGTAGAGAAAGCCGCCATGTTCCAGCAACAGGCGCCGCGTATTGGCCGACGGGGCCGAACGGGTGTGCCAGCCGACCGGGCGGGTGCCGGTCAGTTGCGTGAGGGTCGAGACGGTACGGGCGATGACGCGGCGTTCCTCTTCCTCCTCCATCAAGGCATGGCTTTCCCAGCGCCAGCCATGGCAGGAGATTTCATGGCCGCGCCGGGCGGCGTCCTGGACCAGCCAGGGCGAACGCTCCGCCGCCCGCCCGCAGGTGCTGAAGGTTGCCGGGACGCCGTATTCCCCGAGCAGCGCGGCGATACGGCCATAGCCGGCGCGGGTGCCGTATTCGAAATGGGATTCCATGCAGGGGTCGTGACGGTCGCGCACCAGATCGGCCACCTCGTAGACGGCTTCGTTGCGCTCGTCGCCGTCGGCGATGGAGAGTTCCGCGCCTTCCTCGAAATTCACCACCACCGAAACCGCCACGCGCGCCTTTCCGGGCCAGGAAAAATCGAGGGTCTGGCCGGCATGGCCGCGAAAGTCACGTCTGTCTGATTGTCCCGTCACTCTGTTCTCCGTAGAAAAGAAAAGCTCGCCTTCAGCCGCCGGTGTTGCTTCGGACGGCCGATTGCGGCACATGAAAAAACCTTGCCCGCCAAATTTCCGGCGGGCGGCGTGAAAGGAGAGGCCGTGTTGCGGAAGCCGGACGACATCAACATGCAGGAGAAACCCGCCTCTCCGCGCCGCCCCCGTGCCGCCGCCATCGAAAGCAAGATCTACGACGCCATCTGGTCGGCCATCGCCTCGGGCCGCCTGCTGCCCGGCACGCCACTGCGCCAGGCCGAACTGGCCGAGATCTTCGGCGTCAGCCATGAACGCATCCGCAAGGTCCTGCACAAGCTCGGCCACGAGCGGAAACTGACCTTGGAGCCCAATCGCGGCGCCTTCGTCCCCGAACTGAGCCTCGCGGAAATCGGTGCCGTCTATCAGGCCCGCCGCGTGCTCGAAACCGGCATCGTCGCCGAACTGGCGCAGAAGATGACGCCCGAGGCCAAGGCCGCAATCCGCGACCATATCGCCAAGCAAGAAGCCGCCGAGGCCCAGGGCGACCGCCCGGCCGCCATCCGGCTGGCCGGCGACTTCCACCTGCTGCTGGCGCGCCTGCTGGGCAATCCGGAAGTCGAGGCGATCCTGCAATCGCTGATCACCCGCACCTCGGTCATGGTCCATATCTACCAGCCGGTCTGGCGCCATGGCTGCGAGGTGGGCGAACACCGGGCGCTGTGCGAAGCCCTGTGCGCAGGGGACACCGCCGAAGCCATCCGCCTGGCGACGCAACATCTGAGCGCCGTGGAAAGCCGGCTGGAGGTCCAGACCAGCGTCTCCCGCAAGATCGACCTGCGCGCCATTCTCGGCCAGGATTCCTGAATTCCCTTCCACTGCTCAACTCCTCCGCAAGGGCAGCCTTGTGTTCTGCATCCCCCATGCCAGACTGACGAGCGGCCTTTTCCCGGCGGGATCTCTCGTACGATCCTCCCTCTGCCGAAAAGCTGTGCACAAAATGAAAATAAATTATGCATAATCTGTAAGGCGGGTGGAAGGTCTGACGGCGAAAGCCGCAGGGTGCGGCCCTTTGTCCGGTTGGCATTCCCCTTGCTGAAGACGTCCCATCCCTGTTTCGAGGAAAGGTGGTGAGACGTGACCCAGCCGATGCCCCAGCCATGCAGGCTTATGATCCGCAATGCGGTGATCCTGACGATGGACGAAGACGATGCCGTGATCGGCGGCGGGGCGGTGGCCATCGGCAAGGACCGCATCCTCGCCGTCGGGCCGCAGGAGGAGATCGCCGCCACTTATGACGCGGCCGAGGTGATCGATGCCGGTGGCGCCCTCCTGCTGCCGGGGCTGGTCAACACCCACAACCATTCGCCCCTGATGGCCGTGCGCGGCATGATCGAAGATCTGGGCTTCGCGCCGGCCTATACGCCGGGTATCCCCCAGACCGCCAGCGTCAGCGACGAGGAAATGCTGGCCCTGGCGCGGCTGGGGCAATACGAGATGCTGCGCGCCGGCGCCACCTCGGTGGTGGATTTCTACCGCCGCCCCGCCGTCCTGGCCCAGGCGGCCGAGGAGATCGGTCTGCGCGCCATCATCGGCGGGCGCATCATGGATGCCGATCCCCAGGCCCTGGCCGAGGGGCGCTGGGCCTATGACCGTGCCCTGGGGGAGAAGCTGCTGGCCGAGAACCTGGAGGCGATCGAACGCTTCGACGGCGCCGCCGGGGGGCGCATCCGCTGCGGCCTCGCCCCCCATGCCGCCGACACCTGCTCGCTCGGCCTACTGCGCCTCGTCGCCGCCGAGGCCGCGCGCCGGGGCGGCCCGGTGCATACCCATCTGGCGCAAAGCCGCAAGGAGATCGACTGCGTCCGGGCCCGCGACGGCCTGCGCCCGGTCGAGGTCTTCGCCGAAGCCGGGCTGCTCGACAGCCGCCTGATCGCTGCCCATTGCGTCTTTCTCGATGACGACTCGATCCGCCTCGCCGGGCAGGCCGGGATGGTTGTCGCCCATGCCCCTATCGGCAATGTGACCAGCGGCATGGTCGCCCCCATCCTGGCCCTCGAAGAGGCGGGCGCCACGATCACCCTGGCCGGCGACACCATGACCGCCGATCTGTTCGAATCGATGCGCATGGCCTCGGCCCTGGCGCGGATCCAAGGGGCGCAATTCCAGCCCGACGCCAGACGCCTGCTGCGCTGGGCCACCACCAATGGCGCCAAGGCCATGGGGCTGGCGGGTGAGATCGGCGCGGTGGCGCCGGGCCGCAAGGCCGACCTGATCCTGCTCGATCCCCGCCAGCCCTGCCTGGCGCCCGTCATCGACGGCCACGGCATCGTCGTCCGCAGCGCCTCGGCCCTTGCCGTCGACACCGTGCTGATCGACGGCGAGATCCGTCTGCGCCACGGCAGGCCGGTCGGTTTCGACGGCGATGCCATCGTCGCCGAAGGCCAGAAGGTGGCCGAACGGATGTGGGCCGCCAGCGGACGCAAGCCGGTCACTCGGGGGGCGTAACTCTTCCGCCGGCTTAGGCGAGGATGATCTCGTTCACGCTGTCCTTCAGCGCCTGAAAGCCTTTCGCCTCTACCGCCCCGCCATCGGTGATCAGGCAATGGATGCTGTCCGTGGCGCAATAGCTGACCCGGCTGACCAGGCCCAGCTTGGAATGATCGGCCAGGATGACCGTCCGTTCCGCGCTTTCCGCCATGGCGCGTGCGACCTCGGCCTCGTCCAGATGGTAATCGGTGGCACCGTATCGGGCATCGAGTCCCACGGGCGAGAGCAGGGCCATCGTCGCGCGATAGCGGCGGATTTCGGCGATGGCCGTAGCTCCGAAAGTGGCCGTGACGTCGGTGCCCATCCGCCCGCCGATCAGGATCGCGGTGTTGGAGCGTTGCCGGCTGGGCGGTTCGGACAGCTTCATGGCGACATCGACCGAATTGGTGATGACCGTCAGGCCGCTCAATCCGGCCAGTTCCTCCGCCAGGATGGCGGTCGTGCTGCCGGCATCCAGGAAAAGCGTCTGCCCGGCGGCGACGAGCCGTGTCGCCGCCCTGGCAATGGCGCGCTTTTCCTTGACGCGGACGCTGGCGCGGATGGCGATGGGAGGTTCGGCATCCTCCTGCAGGCGGATGGCACCACCATGCACCCGCTTGAGGTCGCCCAGCGCTTCCAGCTCGACCAGATCGCGCCGGACGGTCTCGCGCGAGACCCCCAGTTCGGCGGCGAGACGGTCCGTGCTGACCTGGTTGAATGAAGCCAGTAACGACAGAATCCGCTGATGCCGTTCAGCCTGCCACATCATGCCCCCGCTTTCTTCCGGCCGAGATAGGTCATGGCGACGCGCATCAACAGCATCGCCAGGGCCACGGTGATCATGATGCAGGTCGAGAAAGCCGCAGCCTGCAAGGTGAAGCCGGCCTCGTCAAGACGCATGACCGTGACCGATGCCGGCATCACCTGCGGCGTGAACAGGAAGATCACGGCCGACAGCGTCACCATCGAACGCATGAACAGGAAGAAGAAGACCGAAACGGTGGTCGCCGTGAGGAAGGGCAGGATGGCATCGCGCAGCACGCAGCGCAGCCCGCCGCCCAGGCAGGTCACGCTTTCCTCCAAAGCCGGCGGGACCGAGCGCATGCCGGTGACCATCGTCAGGAAACCCTGGGAATGGTAGTGATAGAAATTGCACAAAGCGATGATCACCGTGGTGCCGTAGAGCAGGCCGAGGACGGAATCGCTGACGTTGAACGCCAGCACATAGGCCAGCCCCAGCACCAGGCCCGGCACGCCGACCGGCAGGATGGCACCGAAATACAGCAGCCGCGCCAGGGCCGGCGGCAGGCGCTTCTGCGCGAAGGCCATCAGGAACAGCAGAACGACGCCGAAGCCCGCCGCCATCAGGGAAATCAGCAGCGATGTCCAAAGCGGAGTATAGCCGCCGCTCAGCGTGATGACGTAATTGCGCAGGGTGAATTCCATGCGGTAAGGCCACAGGAACATGAAGCTGGCCAGCACCACCGTCGCCACGACGACGATCATGCACAGGCTGATGGCGAAGACGGCCATGCCCAGCGGTAGGTCGCGGGCCGGCAGCCAGCTCGGCTGGACGGGAATGGCGCTTTCCGACCCGCCCCCGAACTGGCGCTGCGAGGCGACACGCTGGATGTAGACCGCCACCAGCGTGGGGATCAGCAGCAGGATGCCGACCACGGCGCCCATGCCGAAATTCATCTGCCCGACCACCTGGCGATAGATCTCGGTCGCCAGAACTCGGTAATCGCCCCCGATCACGGCGGCATTGCCGAAATCCGTGATGGTGACGGTGAAGACGACGAAGCCGGCGCTGAGCATGCCGAATTTCGCATTGGGCAGGGTGATGTCGCGGAATTGCTGCCAGTGCGACGCGCCCATGACTTCGGCCGCGTCGTAATAGCGCGCATCCGAATGGCGCAGCGAGGCCTCGATGATCAGCACCGCCTGCGGCAGGCCATAGAGTACATTGGCGATCAGCAGCCCGACGGGGCCGTAGATGTCGATGGTCCAGCCGGTCCACTGCGATACGACGCCGTTGCGTCCCAGCAGGAAGATGAGCCCCAGGGCCTGGACCAGCGAGGGGGCCAGCAAAGGCAGGGCCAGCGAAGCCCGCACCAATCCCTTGCCGGAGATGGAGGAACGTTGCAGCGCATAGGCCAGGATGAAGCCCAGCACGACGCAGACGGCGGTCGTCAGGGCGCTGATCCACAGGCTGTTGATCGTGGCCGTGCGGATGCCCGGGGAAGCCAGGACGGAGGCGTAATTGCCCAGACCGATGCTGCCGTCCAGCCCGACCAGGCTGCGCCAGGCGACCAGCCCCAGCGGATAGAGGAAGAACAGCGACAGGCCGAGCACCGGCACGACCAGCGAGACCGCCAGCAGCAGCCGGTCGGCGGAGGCCATCTTGGGCTTATGGCCGCTTTTTCCGGCAAATCCGGCTGCCGGGGCCATTGCCGTGCTCATGCCCGCACCCAGGCGCCGGCCGAGGGCGTGACCGATAGGGAAACGCTCTCGCCCACCTCGGGGGCACCGAAACCGTTATATTCCGCCACCAATTCCCGTCCCTTCCACTGAACGTTCAGGCGCGTCAGGTTGCCGAGGAAATTCACCTCTGTCACGCGCCCCTCCCCTGCCCCGTCCGCCGTGACCTTGATGTCTTCGGGGCGCAGGCAGAGTTCGCGTGCCTTGGTATCGCCCTCGGGACATTGCCCGGCCAGTTCGGGCAGGACGTCGCGCACCCAATCGGCGGGCAGCAGATTGCTGATGCCGACGAAATCGGCGACGAAGCGCGTGCGCGGGCGTGCATAGATTTCCTGCGGCGTGCCGATCTGCTCGATCCTGCCGTGATTCATGCACACCACCTTGTCGGCCAGGGTCAACGCCTCTTCCTGGTCGTGGGTGACCATGATTGTCGGAATTCCCAAGCGGCGTTGGACTTGGCGGATTTCGCTGCGCATGGCGACGCGCACCCGGGCATCCAGGGCCGACAAGGGTTCGTCGAGCAGCAGCAGCGAGGGATCGACAGCCAGGGCGCGGGCGATCGCCACGCGCTGCTGCTGACCGCCGGACAATTGATGGGGATAACGCTCGGCCAGATGCGGCAGCTTGATCAATTCCAGCAGTTCGGCCACCCGCGCGGCGATGCGCGCGGCCGGTTCCTTGCGCACCCGCAGGCCGTAGCCGACATTCTCGGCCACCGTCATGTTCGGGAACAGGGAATAGGACTGGAAGACGATGCCGAAGCCCCGTTCCTTGGCCGGCAGCGTCGCCAGATCCTTTTCCCCCAATGTCAGCATGCCGCCGTCGAAGGGCAGCAATCCGGCGATGATCCGCAGCAAGGTGGTCTTGCCGCACCCGCTCGGCCCCAAAAGACAGACGAAGTCACGGGGCCCGACATCCAAGGTGATGCGGTCCAGGGCGACGAAATCGTCGAAGGTCTTGTACAGATTCTTGATGCTGAGATGCATGGGGCCCTGCCTGTCGGTGCGGATGGCCGGGGCGGCCGGAAATCGCTGTCATGCGACATCCGGCCGCCCGCCGGAAAAGAGGGTCAGCGGTTGATGGTGGAGCGCCACTTGGCCAGGATTTCCGGCCGTTCCACGGCGGATTTGGCGAAATCCATGGGATAGAGGACTTCCGTCAGGTTCTCGGGCAGGCCGGCCTTGTCGGCCATCTCCGAGCGCGGCACGCCGGGAATGGTGATCATGTCCTTGTACTTGCTGTAAACCTCGGCGGCCTCGGGCGAGACGGTCCATTCCAGGAAACGCAGTGCCGCCTCGCGGTTCTTCGATCCCTTGACGAGGCCGGAAGCCTCCAACTCATAGCCCGCCAGATCGGCGGGAATGACCATTTCCACCGGGAATCCGGCCTCGATCGACTTCATAGCGACGAAGGACAGCGAGGCGCCGATGGCATATTCGCCGCTGCGGGCCATGGTGCAGGGACGCGAGCCGGAGGGTGGATATTGGGCGATGTTCTGGTCCAGGCGCTCGAGAAGGTCCCAGCCCTTTTCCTCGCCCATACCTTGCAGGATAGCGGCGATCTGCAGATAGCCGGTCCCCGACGAGGCAGGATTGGGCATCACGATCTCGCCCTTGTAGACGGGATCGGTCAGGTCCTCCCAGGAGGTCGGCTTGGGCAGGTTCTTCGCCTCGAGCACCGCCGTGTTGACGCAGAAGGCGCCCAGATAGCCGGTGGCGGCAAACCAACTGCCGTCCTCGGCGCGATAGGGCTCGGGCAGTGTCTCCACGCCGGGGATCTCGACCTCTTCGAGCATCTGCTTGATGGAGGGGTCCAGGATGTTGGTGACCGCAAGTCCCCAGATCACATCGGCCCGGGGATTACCCGCTTCCGCGATCAGCCGGGCGCCCAGATCGCCGGTGGACAGGCGCAGGACATCGATCTGGATGTCCGGCAGCGACTTCCGTGCGGCCGCCAGATATTCGGCGATCTCGTCTTCCTCGAGCGCCGAATAGACGGTGATGGAAGAGGCCTGGGCGGCCGTGGACAAGGCCAGCAGCCCGAATGCGGCGGCCGAGGCCAAGAGGGGGCGCGAGAACATCTTCAGCATGGGACTTCTCCGTCACATCGGCACGCGCAGGTGCCTGACTGATGAAGGCGGGCGCCTGGGGCGCCGTGCCGTGTGTAAGTTTGTGCAGTTTTGCAAAATTGTGTTTCTCTGTCTACGCCTTTTGCATATTATCTAGCCATCATCATTTTATGATTAATAAACAGACAAGGAGTGCAGGATGACCGCAGCGCCCGCCACCGGCCTTTCGCCGGTCGATTTGGGGGAATTCCTGGACTTTGCCGAAGCCTTGGCGGGAGAGGCGGGCGGCTTGGCCGCGCAATGGTTCCGGAAGCCTTTGGACATCGAGAAGAAACGCGACGAAAGCCCGGTGACGATTGCCGACCGCACCATCGAGGCGGCCTTGAGGAAACGCATCGCGGCGCGCTATCCCGATCACGGCCTGTTCGGCGAAGAACATGGCTGCGTCGGGCTGGAGGCGCACAAGCTATGGGTCATCGACCCGATCGACGGCACCCGCAGCTTCATTTCCGGCTGGCCGCTATGGGGGACGCTGATCGCCTTGCTGGAGGACGGTGCACCGCAATTGGGCATCATCGAAATCCCTGCCCTGCGCGAACGCTGGATCGGCGCGCGCGGCCGCGCTACCCGCTTCCGCAACGGCAATGGGCAGGAAATGCTCTGCAAGACCAGCCCATGCCGCCTCTTGGCGGAAGCGCGGTGCTACACCACGTCTCCTTTCTATTTCACGTCCCGCGATCGGCTTGCGGTTGAAGCCCTGCTGGCGCGCACCCATACCCCGCGCTTCGGCGGCGATTGCTACAGCTATGCCATGCTGGCGGCCGGGCATGTGGATCTGGTCGTGGAGGCGCGGCTCGAGCCCTTCGATTATTGCGCGCTGATCCCGGTGGTCGAAGGCGCCGGCGGCATCATCACCGATTGGGCCGGACGCCCCCTCGACCTGGAGTCCGACGGGCGCGTGATCGCCGCGGCCACGCCCGAACTTTATGCCGAGGCCCTGGCCCATCTGCGGGATTATGGATGCATCGAAACAGGTGAGACATGACCATCACCCATTCCGTCGGCGGAACCACCTATCGCTTCGACTCCCTGGCCGCCCTGCTGGCCAAGGCCAGCCCGGCACGTTCGGGCGATGTCTTGGCCGGGATCGCCGCCGCCAGCGACGAGGAACGCGTGGCCGCCCGCATGGCTCTGGCGGATCTGCCGCTGCGCCGGTTTCTCGATGAACCGCTGATCCCCTACGAAACCGACGAGGTGACCCGCCTCATCTGCGACAGCCACGATCAGGCCGCCTTCGCCCCCGTCTCCTCGATGACGGTCGGAGCACTGCGCGACTGGCTGCTGTCCGACGCCGCCGGGACTGAGGAACTGACCGCCCTCGCCCCCGGCCTGACGCCGGAAATAGCTGCCGCCGTCTGCAAGCTGATGCGCAACCAGGACCTGATTGCCGTCGGCCGCAAATGCCGCGTCGTCACGGCCTTTCGCTCCACCATCGGCCTGCCGGGAAGGCTGTCGGTGCGGTTGCAGCCGAACCATCCCACCGACGATCCGGCCGGGATCGCCGCCTCCATCCTGGACGGGCTGATGTATGGCTGCGGCGATGCGGTGATCGGCATCAATCCGGCGACCGACAGCCCGGCGGCCATGACGCGCCTGCTGCACCTGATCGACGAGATCCGCCTGCGCCACGACATTCCGACGCAATCCTGCGTGCTGGCGCATGTGACCACCGCCATGGCGGTGATGGACCAGGGCGCACCGGTCGATCTGGTCTTCCAGTCCATCGCCGGTACGCAGGCCACCAATGACAGCTTCGGCATCACCTTAGCCATGCTGGCCGAGGCGCGCGAGCAGGCCCTGGCGCTGAAGCGCGGCACGGTGGGGCGGAATGTGATGTATTTCGAGACCGGCCAGGGCAGCGCCCTGTCCGCCGACGCCCATCACGGCCTGGACCAGCAGACGGTGGAGGCCCGGGCCTATGCCGTGGCGCGGGCCTTCTCGCCGCTGCTGGTCAATACCGTGGTCGGCTTCATCGGGCCGGAATATCTCTATAACGGCAAGCAGATCATCCGTGCCGGACTGGAAGACCATTTCTGCGGCAAGCTGCTGGGCATCCCGATGGGATGCGACATCTGCTACACCAACCATGCCGAGGCCGACCAGGACGACATGGACACACTGCTGACCCTGCTGGGAACCGCCGGGGTCAATTTCATCATGGGCGTGCCGGGGGCCGACGACATCATGCTGAATTACCAGAGCACCTCCTTCCATGACGCCCTCTATCTTCGCGCCACCCTCGGCCTGAAACCCGCCCCGGAATTCGAGGCCTGGCTGGAGCGGATGGAAATCGCCGATGCCGCCGGACGCATCCGCCCCCGCCTGACCGGGGAAAGCGGCGCCCGGCTCCTGCTGGCCGCCGGAGGTGCCGCATGAGCGACCGGCCCGCCGATCCCTGGCATATCCTGCGTCGCCATACCGCCGCCCGCATCGCTTTGGGCCGGGTCGGCGACGGCCTGCCGCTGGCCCATCTGCTGGACTTCCAGATGGCCCATGCCCGTGCCCGCGATTCGGTGCATATGCCGCTCGACTTCGCGGCCCTCGAACGGGAAATCGCACAGGCGACCGGCCTTGCGGTGCGGACCCTGCGCAGCGCCGCGCCGGACCGCGCCCTCTATCTGCAACGCCCCGATCTCGGCCGGCAACTGGCGGAGGGAGAAGCTGCAAAACTGCCCCCCGGCCCCTATGAGGTGGTGTTCGTCATCGGCGACGGCCTGTCCTCCCGCGCCGTCAAGGACCATGCCGCCGCCACCTTGCGGGCTCTCCAGGTCCGCCTGGCTGGCTGGCATATCGGCCCGGTGATCCTGGCCCGGCAGGCCCGCGTGGCCTTGGCCGACGGCATCGGGGCGGCCATGGGCGCGGCGATGACGGTGATGCTGATCGGCGAACGGCCCGGCCTGTCCAGCGCCGACAGCCTGGGCGCCTACCTGACCTGGGGGCCACGGCCCGGCCTGCAGAATTCAGCCCGCAACTGCGTCTCGAACATCCGCCCGGAAGGCCTGCTGCCGGAAGCCGCCGCCGCGAAGATCGCTTGGCTGATGAACGAGGCCCGTCGCCTGAAGCTGTCCGGCGTCGCCCTGAAGGACGACGTCCCGGAGGCCTTGCCAGACAACCCGCCCACGCCGCCGCCTTTCCTGCCTTAGGAGACTGAGCGTCGCAAGACAGGGGGCTGGAACTTAAGGCTGCAAGCCGCCGGGAGCATCCTCCTCCTCGGCATGGGATTCTTCCGTATCCGGGCGAGTGGTCTCGACCATGGCCTTTGCGGCGACGTAATCCGTCTTGCCCGTGCCCAGCACCGGCATGCGGTCGATGACCTGCACCTGGCGGGGCACCCAGAGTTCGGCAAGGCCGGCCTTGCGGAAATGGTTCTGGATCTCCGCCCGGCTGGCTTGGGCATGGGTGGTCAGCAGGACCAGTTGCTCACCCTTGCGCGGGTCGGGCAGCGCGATCACGGCATGCTGGGCATCGGGCCACAGCAGGGCCAGTTCGGCTTCCACGCGGGTCAGCGAGACCATTTCCCCGGCGACCTTGGCGAAGCGCTTGGCACGGCCCAGGATGCGCAGGAAGCCCTGGTCGTCGATGGCGACGATATCGCCGGTATCGTACCAGCCCTCGGCCGGCGGCTCCAATTCGCCGGGACGCTCGGCGCGCAGATAGCCCAGCATCACATTGGGGCCGCGCACATGCAGCCGTCCGCCCTCTTCGATGCCCGGCACCTTTTCCAGGCGGCATTCGATGGCTGGCAGCAGGCGGCCCACGCTGCCCGCCTTGTAATGCATGGGCGTGTTGACGGCGATGACCGGGGCGGTCTCGGTGGCGCCATAGCCTTCCAGGATGCGCAGGCCGAATTTCTCCATCCAGGCCTTGCGGGTCTCGTCCCTCACCTTTTCCGCCCCGGCGAAGATATAGCGCAGGCTGTAGAAATCATAAGGATTGGCGACGCGGGCATAGCCGCTCAGGAAGGTGTCGGTGCCGAACATGATCGTGGCGTTGGTGTCATAGACCATCTCGGGCACGATGCGGTAATGCAGCGGCGAGGGATAAAGGAAGCTGCGCACCCCCGACAGCAGCGGCAGCAGCAACCCGCCGGTCAGGCCGAAGGAATGGAAGACGGGCAGCGCGTTGAACACCAGGTCGGAAGGAGAAAAATCCACCCGCGCGGCAAGCTGCTGGCAATTGGCCAGGATATTGGCATGGCTCAACACCACGCCCTTGGGCTTGCCTTCCGAGCCCGAGGTGAACAGCACCGCCGCCGCATCCCCGGCCTTGCGCCCGAAACGGCGGTGGATGTATCCGGCGAAGGGGGCTTCGGCAAAGGCACGCAGGCGGGAAAACAGGCCGATCTCGTCACGGATGTCCTCCAGCCAGACGATCCGCACCTGCTTGTCCAGCGCCTCGGCCAGCGATTGCAGCCGGGCCTGCTCGATGAAGCGGCGGGAGGTGACGACGGTGCCGATCCGCGCCGCTTCGCAGGCCGAGAGGATATTGGCCGGACCGGCGGTGAAATTGAGCATGGCGGCCACCCGCCCGAAAGCCTGCAAGCCGCAGAAGGACAAGGCGGTGGCCGTGGCATTGGGCAGCAGCAGGCCAACCGTCTCGCCCGGCCGGGTCTGGCGGATCAGCTTGCGGCCCAGGGCCAGGCTGCCGATGATCACGCGGCCATAGCTGACCGGCTTGCGGTTAATGTCGTCCAGGATCACCGCCTTGCCGCCATGGATGGCGCGGGCGTCGAGCAGGGCCTCGAACAAGGTCCGGTCCTTGGGAGCGGTCTCGTACATCATGCGCGACATGACGTCGTAGAGCGCTTGGCCGATGCGCTGGCGGCGGGCGCGGCCCTTCAGTTCCGGCGGCAGGTCGAAGCGCTGGGGGGGCTGCATGAAGATGCGGATGCGCGGAAAGAGGCGGCGGCGGACCTTGCCCTTCAGATAGGAGAAGGGCGTGTATTGGGCGCCGTCGATGCGCACCGGCACGAGGGTGGCCCCGGCACGGTCGGCGATCATGCCCGGGCCTTCATAGACCTTCATCAGCGCACCGGTCACGGTGATGCGGCCCTCGGGGAAGATCACGACCGTCCGCCCCGCCTGCACCGCACGGATCAGCGCCTTGGTGGACAGCGGATTGGTGGGATCGAGCGGAAAGGCATCGACCAGGGTCAGGAAAGGCTTCACCCACCAGCGCCGGGCGACGAAGCTGTTGATCGCGAAAGTCGGCTTCTGCGGCAGGAAGGTCGCCATCAGCACGGCATCAAGCAGCGAGACGTGGTTGACCGCGATCACCACCCGCTCTCCCGCATTCTTCAGGTGCTCGAAGCCGGAAAGCTCGACCTTGTAGAGGCGGCGCAGCAGCCAGGACAGCACGCCCTTGATCACCGCGTCGGGCAGCAGGCCGCAGATATAGACGGCCACCACCGCATTGGCGGCGGCCACCAGCAGGAAGATGTCCGTCACCTGCCAGCCCATCCCCAGCAGGGCCATGGTGACCAGGGCCGAGACGACCATGAAGGCGGCATTGACGATGTTGTTGGCGGCGATCACCCGCGCCCGCTCGTCCTGTTCCGCATGGCTTTGCAGGATGGCGTAGAGGGGAACGATATAGAGGCCGCCGCAGACGGCGATCAGCAGCAGGTCGGCCAGCACGCGCAGATTGGCCCAGGAGGACAGGAACTGCCCCAGCCCCGCCAGCTCACCTTCCCCGCCCGCGGCACTCACTCCGCCGAGATAGAGGTCGAGGGAGAACAGGGTGATGCCGATGGCGGCGAAGGGCACGAAACGGGCGGAAATCTCGCCCTTCAGCACCCGCCCGCACAGCATCGACCCCAGGCCGATGCCGACGGAAAACACCGTCAGCATCACCGTCACCGCATATTGGTCGGCGCGCAGAATATCACGCGCGAAAGCGGGGAATTGGGACAGGAAGGTCGCCCCCATCAGCCAGAACCAGGAAATCCCCAGCACCGACAGGAACAGGTCGCGGCGCTTGCGCACCAGCCCGATGACGCGCCCCGTTTCGCGCAGGATATTGGCGTGAACGACCAGTTGGGGATTGCCGGGCGGACCGGCGGGCAGGAACAGGCTGGCGGCGAAGCCGGCCACCGCCATGACCAGCAGGATCGCCGACACGATTTGCGGCCCGCTGTCCAGCATCACCAGGATGCCGCCCCCGATGGTGCCGATCAGGATGGCCAGGAAGGTGCCGCTTTCCACCAGGGCATTGCCGCTGATCAGTTCGTCCTCGCGCAATTGTTCGGGCAGAATCGAATATTTCAGCGGGCCGAAGAAGGCCGATTGCACGCCCAGCAGGAACAGGGCGGCCAGCATGATCCAGATATCGGCGGCCAGCAGGCCCCAGGCCGCCACCACGGCGATACCGATCTCGGCCAGCTTGACCAGCTTGACCAGCTTGGTCTTCTGCATCCGGTCGGCGAGCTGGCCGGCCGTCGCCGAGAACAGGAAGAAGGGCAGGATGAACAATCCCGCAGCCGCCGTCACCAGGATGGGAGCCGACAATCCCGCCTGGTCGCCCAATCCGAACAACACCAGAATGACCAGGGCATTCTTGAAGAAATTGTCGTTCATGGCCCCCAGGAACTGGGCCACGAAAAGCGGCAGGAAGCGGCGCTTGGCGAGCAAGGAAAAGGAAGAAGCCATGTTCGACTCCCGAAAGAGGTGTCAGCGCATTGGAAAGGGCGGGCGGAAGGATCAGGGGTTACGGATTGAGCACCCGCCAGCAGGCCGCCGTGATCTCCGGTGCCAAGGCGGCGAATGGCGGAGTCAGGCGGCCATAGACCATCAGCACGGCAGGCTGAAGCAACAGCCCAAGCACGAATCCTGTCGCCAGATCGGGATCGCGGGCTGTGATCTCGCCCCGTTCCATGGCCTCGGCGATGACATTGTGTAAGACCTGCACCGGATTATCCGCCCCCGTATCGATGCGCGGCAGGGCTTGGTGCTGGGCCAGCAGCAGGAAGCGGAAGCAGATCGGATCGCTGTCGTAGAATTGGCAGATCGTTTCGATCATCGCCGCCAATTTGTCGGGAAAAGCGCCGTGCGCCTGCTGCACATCCCGTAATTTGCGTCCGAAAGCGCCGTAATTGGTCTGGAACAGGTCGTGGACCAATTCGTCCTTCGAGACGTAATGGCGATAGAGCGTTCCCTCGGCGATGCCCGCCGCCGAGGCAAGATCGCGGATCGTCGTTTCCGTCACCCCCTTCTCCACGAAGAGGCGCAGCGCCGTCCCCTGGATCAGCTCGCGGGTCGCGCTCGCATCCTTTGCTTTCCTGGGCATCCCTGTTCCTTATTTATAGTGAACGCTCACTCACATTAGTCAAAGCTCGCCCCCCTTGCAAGGCCCAAGCTGCCCTCCCCGCTTGAGCGAGACAAAATGAAAACCCCGCCGCAGAGCGACGGGGTTTATCACCCGCCTGCCCCCCGATAGAAGGGGAACAGGCGGAGGGGGGAGCGCTTAGACCAGGGCAGCTAGAGCAGCTTGCGTTATATCTGACGCAAGCTGCGACCTGCGGCCGTTGAGGCCGCGGCCAAGCGCGCGGAGGCGCGCGCCCGGCAAGGGCAAATTTATAAACCTAAAGCATGATGCAGATTTCCTGCGTCACGCTTTAGGCGGGAACCGACCGTATCGAAGGCCTTCTGGAAAACGTTGTGATGAACCTTTTCCACCAACTCCGCCTCGACCTCGGGGGCGCAGCGGAAATCGGCGGTCCAGACGGCGAAGGTCCGGTCGCCGTCGGTGACGGGGAACAGGCTGGCTTCGGCGACGTAATTGCTCAAGGGCATGGCGCTCTTGAGGATGCGGTAGCCGAACCGGTGGTCCAGGTCGGACAGCCACAGCAATTCCTCGCGCAGATGGTCCTCGCCGAAATGGAAGCTCCGCACACAGCCCACTTCGTCGGAACGCCGCCCGCCCTCGATGGTCATGTCGTGGATATCGGAATGCCAGCCGGCCATGCCGCCGAAATCGCGCATGATCTCCCAGACCTTGGCGACGGGGGCGTCGATGACCGAACTGCAGAAGACCTTGGCCGGGCGGTCGCCCTGCCAGCGTTCGGCGCTGACGGCGGGAAAATCCCTGCCCTTCAGCGCATCCCAGCCCGTCTTGAAGACGCCATTGGCGAAGAGGTTCTGTAACCCGGCTTCCTCGCCCTGGTCGCAGTCATAGGTCGCCCACCATTCGGCGAAGGTAGCGTCACCCGCCGTGACCGGCGTCAGGCGGATGGTCGCCTGATAGTTCCGCGCCGGAATGGGCGAGGTCTGGAAGTCGTAGGTGACGCTATAGCGGGCATCGGACAGGGAGAGCAGCTTTTCTCGGATATGGCTGCCGTCCTGGAGATGAAAGCTGCGCACGCAGCCGACGCTGTCGGGGGCGCGACCCTCCTCAATCTCGCTGCGGGCGATGCCGGGATGCCAGGACGGCAAGGCATTGAAGTCGCGGACCACCGCCCAGACCGATTCGACGGGCGCGGGAATGATCGCACTGGCATAGGCCTTGGGCATTCTCTCCTCCCTTAGAAATTGATCGTCTTGAATTTCCGGGTCTGTTCGGTCAGGGCCTGTTCGGTGGGCAGGCGCTCCATCGAACTGGCGCCGTAGAAGCCGTGGCAGAGCTGGGTGTTCTTCAGCACGTATTCGGCATCTTCCGGTCCCGAGATGGGGCCGCCATGGCACAGCACGATGACGTCGTCGCGCACGCGGCGGGCCGCCTCGGCCCAGGCATCGATATCGCGCACGCAATCGGCCAAGGTGCGGGCCGTTTCGGCGCCGATCGACCCGCCGGTGGTCAGGCCCAGATGGCAGACGATGATATCCGCCCCGGCCCGGGTCATGGCGACCGCTTCCTCGGCGCTGAAGACGTAAGGCGTGGTCAGCATGTTCTTTTCATGGGCCAGCCGGATCATGTCGACTTCCAGCCCATAGCTCATGCCGGTTTCTTCAAGATTAGCGCGGAACACGCCGTCGATCAGCCCGACGGTGGGGAAGTTCTGCACCCCGGCGAAGCCCATGGCCTTCAACTCGTCGAGGAAGGGGCCCATCAGCACGAAGGGATCGGTGCCGTTAACCCCCGCCAGGACCGGAGTGTGCTTGACCACCGGCAGGACTTCGCAGGCCATTTCCTTGACGATCTGGTTGGCGTTGCCATAGGCCAGCAGCCCGGCCAGCGAGCCGCGCCCGGCCATGCGGTAGCGGCCGGAATTGTAGATCACGATCAAATCGATGCCGCCGGCTTCCTCGCATTTGGCCGACAGGCCGGTGCCCGCCCCCCCGCCGATGATCGGCTGGCGCTTGGCGATCATGTCGCGGAAACGAGCGAGAATGACTTGGCGCTCGATAAGTTTCATCGGAAACACTCCTCGGTAGACAGATCGGGCGCCTATGCCGCGATCTCCCGGAAATTACGGGCCAGGGCCGCGGCGAATTCCGGATCGTTGATGTGATGGGGAAGCTTGATCAGGCGCCGGTCCGGCGTCTCCTGGAAAGTCTCGGAAATGGCGCTGAACAGGGCCTCGTTGGCCTCGGGGTCGTGGAAGGGCTTGCCGGGCGCGTCCAGCGCCGACACTCCGCCCAGCGGCAGAAGGAAGCGGACCGGCCCGTCGCAGGCATTCAGGCGGGCGGCGATCCATTCGCCCATCTTGCGATTTTCCTCGGGCGTGGTGCGCATCAGCGTGACCTGCGGATTGTGGACATAGAGGTTCCGCTGCCGGAATTTCTCGGGCACCGTCTCCAAGGCGCCGAAATTCACCATGTCCAGCGCTCCCGCCGAACCCACATAGGGCAGCTTCGTGCGGGCGACGGCGCCGAAGCGGTCCTCGGTGCAGGGGAAGACCCCGCCGACGAAGAAGTCGCAGACTTCGGTGGTCGTGGTGTCGATCAGCCCGTCCACGAGGCGGCTGTCGGCCAGCTTTTCCATCGATTGGCCGCCGGTGCCGGTGGCGTGGAAGACGAAGCAGTCGTATTCGTCCTCCAACTGGGCGCGCAGCTGATTGACGCAATCAGTGGTGACGCCGAACATGGTCATGCCGATGCCGCGCCTGTCGTTGGCCAGGGCCGGCACCTGCCACTTCGCCATGCCGGCGGCGGCATGGGCGGCATTGCCGATGACCTTGCGGCTGATGCTGTTGATCCCGGCGATATCGGTGACGGAATACATCATGGCGATGTCGTTCGGCCCGACATAGGCCGAGACATTGCCCGAGGCGACGGTCGAGACCATCAGCTTGGGCAGGCCGATGGGCAGGCGCCGCATGGCGGCCGTCACCAAGGCTGTATTGCCCGACCCGCCCATGCCCAGCACGCAGCCGATATCCTCGCGGCTTTCCAGATAGGCGGCCAGGGCCTCGCTCATGGCGGTGACCGCCGCGCCGCGATCATCGAAACCCAGCACCGCCTTCCGCCCCTGGGGATGGAAGTCCGCCACCTCCACTGCCGGCACATCAGCGCTGTCGCAGGCCTCGCGGGTGCCGACATCGACGACGATGGCCTCCACGCCCGCCGCCCGCACCATGTCGCGAGCATAGAGCAATTCGGCTTCCTTCGTGTCACAGGTTCCAACCACATAGACTTTGCCCATTCTTTCCTCCCTGCGTTTAGCGACGGGGTTCGTTTTCTTTTCTCGATGAGCTTCAGGCATGGGCGCTGACGCCCAGCCAGCGGCGCTGGGCGGTTTCATCCTCCAGCAGGTCCTGGGACGGCATGGTAGCGGCGATGCGGCCTGTGACCATCACGGCGACGCGGTCGCAGACCGTGGTGGCGACGCCGAGATTCTGCTCGACCAGCAGGATGCCCATGCCGCTTTTCGCCAGGTCGCGCAGCACAATGCACAGATGATCGACGATCACCGGCGCCAGCCCTTCCGAGGGCTCGTCCATGATCACCAGCCGGGGATTGGTCAGCAGGGCGCGGGCAATGGCCAGCATCTGCTGCTCGCCGCCCGAAAGCTGGGCGCCGCCGTTGCGCTTGCGTTCGGCCAGGCGCGGGAAAGTCTCGTAGACCCGCTCGATGGTCCAGGGCCGGTTACGCCCCTTCGCGACCAGCCGCAGATGCTCGTCGACCGTCAGCGAAGGAAAGACCCGCCGCCCCTGGGGGACCAAGGCAATGCCCGAGCGGGCGATATGATCCGGCCGCCTTCCCTGGATCTCGGTGCCCTGGAAGCGGATGCTGCCACGGCTGATCCTCGCCATGCCCATGATGGAATGGCACAGCGTGGTCTTGCCCATGCCGTTGCGCCCGATCAGGGCCAGGGGCTCGTCGCCGATCGCCAGGTCCACGCCTTGCAGGACATGGGCTTGACCGTAATGGAAATGGACGTCCTTGATCTCAAGCATGACCTTGCCGCCGGTGGCCCAGATAGATCTCGTGAACCATCGGGTCCGTCTGGATGTTGTCGGGGGTATTCTCGACCACCACCGCGCCGTCCTTCATCACCGTCACGCGGTCGGCCATGGGCAGGGCGATGTCCATGTCGTGCTCGATCAGCACCACGGTCAGGCTGCGGGGCAATTCCCGCAGCAGCCGCGACAGTTCCGGCCGTTCGATGGGCGACAGCCCGGCGGCGGGTTCGTCTAGCATTAAAAGGCGCGGCGACAGGCCCATCGCCATGCCGACTTCGAGCTGGCGGCGCTGCCCATAGGACAGCTCCGTCACCAAACGATCCTGCACATGCCCCAGGCGGACCATTTCGGCCAGTTCCCGGGCGCGGGCCAGTTCGGGATTGTCCCGCCCCGGCTTGACCATGCTGAAGCGGCCCGGCCGCGCGCCACGGATGGCGAGGTAGAGATTGTCGATCACGCTCAGCCCGTCGAAGAGCAGCGAGCTTTGATAGGTCCGTCCGATGCCCAGCCGTGCCCGCTGATAGGCTTTCAGGGCCGAGATATCCTCGCCGAACAGAAGGATGCTGCCCGAAGTCGGCGGGAAATCGCCGCAGATGGTGTTGAACAAGGTGGTCTTGCCGGCGCCGTTGGGGCCGAGGATGGCGCGCCGTTCGCCCTGCGCGACGTCGAAAGTGACGTCGCGCACGGCCTGAAGGGCGCCAAACCGGCGGCCCACGCCCTTCAGGCTGAGGGCGGGGGCTTGCGTGCCGGAAACGGTTGGGCTGGTCACGACACCGGCGGGCAGCTGGGGTTGTCGCGGGAGGGCGAACCCAGCTTTTCGAACTCTTCCGGCGACAGGCCCAGGCGCTGGTCCACGCCATCGGCGCGGCCGAAGCTTTCGGTGCGCAGCCCGTCATCGGTCTTGACGATGCGGGTGAAGAAGATGTCCGAGATGGCTTGGCGGTTCTCGTCCAGCTTCACGGTCGCGCCCATCGGGTTCTTGAATTCCAGATTGGCCAGGGCCTGCTGGAATTTCTGCTGATTGTCCGACAGGTCGCCACCGACCTCCTGCAGGGCCAGCAGGATGGCCTTGGTGTTGGTGTAGTAGTTGAAGCCGTGGATCGACGGCGATTGCAGGCCGTCGGGGAAACGTTCGCGATAACGTTCCACCCATTCCTGCCACATCGGATCGTCATGGATATCGGCGATGGGACCGGCTGAGATCATGCCTTCCATCAGGCGCTGATGCGGGCCACGGGCGCTCATCAGCGTCTGGTCGGCCATGATCGAGCCGCCGATGATCGGCAGTTCGCCGCCGGTCTGGGCATATTGGGTCAGGAAGGCCAGGGCGTCGGTGCCGCCCTTGATGACCAGCAGGGCCCCTGCGTCGCGTGGGATACGGGTGATGACCGAGCTGTAATCGGTGGTGCCCAAGGGCGACCACAGCTTGGTCACCTTGCCGCCGGCGCGGCAGTAATCGACCATGAAGCCGAAGACCTGGGCATAGGGGAAGGCATAGTCGTTGGCGATCACCGCCACATGCTCGACGCCCATTTCCTGGAAGACGTAATTGCCCAGCCCCGCCATCCATTGTGCACCCTCGGTGCTGAAGCGGAAGAAATTGGGCGAGGGATCACGCAGGGTGGTATCCGACGCCGCCGAGGAGCCATTGACGATGGTCTTGCCGGTCAGGGTGCGCGAATAGTCGCGCAGGGCGATGCCCTCGGCGCCGGACAGCGGACCGACGATGATGTCCACCTGGTCCTGTTCGATCAGCTTGCGCGCGCGGGCCAGCGCCACATCGGCCTGGGCATTGGATGATTCCGCCGTCCAGACGATCTTCTTGCCGTTGATTTCGTAATTCACCTCTTCCAGCGCCAGGGTGATGCCGCGATGGCCGTCCTGCCCGCCCGAGGCGAAGGGGCCTTCCAGCGTGGCGATGGAGCCCAGGCGGATTTCCTCCTGTGCATGGGCCGGGCCGGCAAAGACGGCGGCAGCCGCGACGGTGACGATGGCCGCTACTTTCCTATTTCTCTTCGACATGAAGTCCTCCCGTTTGGTCCCGTTCTTGTTTGCCGCAGGCAGGGACGAGGCTGCGGCGCTTGTCAGTGTTCTGATTGGGCCGGACTGGCCTGGGCCGGGGAAACCGGCGCGGCCTCGGCGCTGCGCTCCTTGCGGCGGAACAGCCCGGCCAGCTTCTTGCCGATCCCCAGCACGCCGTCGGGCGAGGCCAGCACGATCACCAGGAACAGCAATCCGATCAGCGTGTTGAAGCGGTCGCGGTCGTAGATGGAGGCCGCGAAGGTATCGATCAGGGTGAAGATCAGCGCCCCGATGAAGGCCCCGATGGGATGGCCGAGGCCGCCGATCACGCTCATGATCAGAATATTGACCGTCGCCCCCATGCCCACCGAGCCGGGCGAGATGCCGATATTGTAGAAGCAGGTCAGCACCCCGCCGCAGCCGGCGATGAAGCCGGCGGCACCGAAGGCCGCGATCCGGTGCAGGGCGGTGTTGTAGCCCAGGGCGGCGGCGCGGCGGGAATTGTCGCGCAAGGCTTGCAGGACCAGCCCGAAGGGCGTGCGCACCAGATACATCACGCCCAGATAGAGCAGCACCGCCGTCGCCAGGGAAACGTAATAGAAGACCAGCGGCGTGCGGAAGGGCATGCCGAAGACATCCGGCCCGACCACGTTGCGGATGCCTTCATAGCCGTTGAACAGCTCGACATTGCTCTGCACGAACAGGCTGAAGCCGACGGCCAGGGCCAGGGTGATCATCAGCAGGTAGATGCCGCGCGTCCTGACGGCGATGGCACCGACGATCAGCCCCGCCAACGTCGCCATCAGAATGGCGAAGGGAATGGCAAGGCCATAGGACCATCCGGCCCCGGCGGGGATGGCGGTCGGCGCCAGGATAGCGATAGTATAACCCGCCACCCCGGCGATCATGGTCTGGGCCAGCGAGACGAAGCCGCCATAGGTCGCCAGGAAGGTCAGGCTGAGGGCGATGATGCCATAGGCGATGCTGCGCCCCAGGATATTGGCGATCCAGAAATTGGGCAGCAGCAGCGGCAGGATCACCAGCACGGCAATGACCGCAGCGGTCAGCGCCAGGGGCCAGGAACGGATCATGCCGGTCATGACGGGCGGCCCATGATGCCTTGCGGACGCACGGCCAGCACGGCGGCCATGATGACGAAGGTCACGATCACCGAATAGGTGGGGAACAGCGCCTGGCCCCATTGCTCGGCCATGCCGACGATGATGGCGCCGATGGCGGTGCCGCCGATCGAGCCCATGCCGCCGACGATGACCACGACCAGCGAGGTCAACAGGAAGCGGACATCCGTGCCTTGCGAGAACGGCTGAGCCGATCCGCCGATAACCCCGCCCAGCCCCGCCAGGGCGGCGCCCAGGGCGAAGACCACCACGGCAACCAGCGACACCCGCACCCCCATGGCCGCCAGCATCTCGCGGTCATCGACACCGGCGCGGATCATCAGCCCCAGCTTGGTGCGGTTCAGGATCAGCCACAGGGCGACCCCGACCGCCACCGCCGCGCCGATCTGGAACAGGCGGAAGGTCGGATAGCGTTCGATAATGGGGAAGGCCGTGGCACCGAACAGGGCATCCGGCGGAAAGAACTGAAGCGACAGGCCGCCGTAATGGGCCAGCAACTGGTCGGCCACGATGATCGACAGGCCGATGGTGACCAGCGCCTGGCGCAATTCCTGGCCCTGCATCCAGCCCAGCAGTGTCACCTGCATGATGGCCCCGAAAACGGCCGCCGCCGTCATCCCCGCGGCAATGGCGTAGTACCAGTTTTCCGTGAGATCGTAGACCGAGTAGCCCAGATAGGCGCCGATCAGGTAGAGCGTGCCATGCGCCATGTTGACCGTGCGCATCAGACCGAAGATCAAGGAAAAACCACTCGCCACGATGAAATAAAGGGCGCCCAACGTCAGCCCATTCATCATGACAGTGACAAACATCTCGAATGTCACCGAAACCTCCCATGGCGGCAAATCAATGTCGCCGCCTCTATATTTTTTATATTTGCATCGCAGCATAACGGCTGTCCGATGCAATGCTTTTCGCACAAACATCTTGCCAGCCGAAGTTCCGCTTGCCAGAGTTTTTTCCGGTGACTTTGGGTAAAATCGGGTAATTAGCCCTATGGATGGGGATGCATGACCAAGGATCTGTTCATTCGGGCTAAGCTTGCCGGATTGTCTCCGGACGATCTGGAGCGGACCATCCTGGCTCCTGCCTTCGGTGCCGTCGGCGACGGCCCGCCCGACGTCATGACGGCCCTGCCCCTGCTCGATGCGAACGGCCTGCTGATGACATGCCTGAAGGCCGAAAGGCCGCATGGAGAGGAGGCCCCGGCGGGTCCCATGGCGGCGGTCTTCGCCGCCGATCCCTTCCTGCGCCTGGCCGATCTGCGGTTCTGGCTGCGCGGTCACGGCATCACGCGCGTGACCAATCTGCCCAGCGTGCAGGTCTATGACGGCGAGATGGCCCGTGCCCTGGATGCCCTGCATTGCGGCCTGTCGATGGAGATGGATTTCGTTTCCGAGATGGCGGCCCATGGCTACGAGGTCACGGCCTTCGCCACGGCCACCGATACCGCGCGGGCGATGCTGTCCGCGGGGGCCCGGCGGATCGTCCTGCATCCCGGCGTGGCGGTGAAGGATTGGCGCAAATGCGCCGCCGCCGCCTCGGTCCTGGCCCAGGCGGCCGAGGCCCTGCGTCCCGAGGCCGAGGCCATGGGCGCTACCCTGCTGCTCTACCGGGCCCAAGGCTTCGGCGCGCTGCTCGACCATGCCGCCGCCCGCAGCCATGGCTGCGTCCATCTGGCTGTTCCGCGCCAGGAATCAGAGCAGCCTGTATAAACTGAGGGACGGAATGACCGGCCCGAAACCTGCCTTCTCGTAGGCCCGTCTGGCGGGGGCATGGGCGGCATCTCCCCCCGTGCTGACCGTGGCGAGTATCACGCCCTGGTCCTTCATGCGCGCCAGGACCTGTTCATACATCCAAGTGCCGAACCCCTTGCCCGAATAATCCGGATGCACGGCATTCAGGCCAATCTCTCCGATCCGTTGGGCGGTATCGACGGTGAAGGACACGAAACCGGCCACCGCCCCGCCGATAGTCAGGACCAGCACATGATGGCCGGACCCGGGGGCGCAGAGATCGTCCAGCAGCTTTGCCTGTTCGGCATCGGCATGGGTGAAGGCAATCGCAGCGATTTCCTGGCCGACGATATCGCGGAACGATTGGAAGACCGGCGCGAAGGCGGTTTTCCGTATCTGCTGGAGCCTGGGCAGGTCGCCCGGTTCCAAGGGACGCAACTGCGGTTCAGATGTCATCATGAATAACCCCGGCCTTGAGTCCCTGCCGCCATCCTTGGGGCATCACGGCAGCAGGTCGTAATATTTCATCTTGTTGTAGAGTGTCTTGCGCGATATCCCCAGGAAAACCGCCGTTTCCGCCCTGCGAAAACGGTTGCGGCGCAAGGCGTCGAGGATCCATTCCCGCTCGCCCACGGGGGTGATGTGGCGGGACGGCCCCTCCCCGGCGATCAGCGCATGCAGGTCGGCCAGCCGGATACGGCTGCCGTCGGCCGTCACCGTCGCGCTTTCCAGGACCGAGCGCAATTCCCGGACATTTTCCGGCCAGTCATGGCTGAGCAGGATCCGATAGCCTTCGGCATCCAGTTCGAAGCCCGGCCTTTCGGGCGTGCGCAAGGCTTCCAGGATGCTGCGCGCCAGCAGGGGCACGTCCTCGGGCCGCTCGCGCAAGGGGGGCACCTCGATCAGGCCGGGCAGCAGGCGCACCCGCAGGTCCTCGCGGAACGTCCCCTCGCCCGCCAGCGCCGTCAAGTCGCGGGTGGTGGTACAGACGATGCGGGCCCGGGGCGACTCGGCCATGCCGTTGCGGCGTTCGAACATCGCCTCGTCCAGCCAATCGACCAACCGCAACTGGGTCGGCGCCGGCAGCCGGTCGATATTCTCGATCAGGATCGTGGCATCGGCCTTTTCCAGGGTTCCCGGCTGTAGCCGGTCGCGGGCGCCGAACAATTCCGCCTCGATCGCCGCCGGCGTGCTGGCCGCATCATAGACGATCAAGGGGCCGTAACGGCGACGGCTGGTCGCCCTGACCGCCCGGGCGACCTGGGTCTTGCCCGCCCCGGCCTCGCCGATGACCAGCACCGGCAGGTCCCCCGCCGCCAGCCGACCCAGCCGCAGGATGACCTTGTGCATCGCCTCCGACTGGCCGACCAAGCCCGACATGCGGCTCAGGCGCAATTCGTCGCGGGTCTGGGCATCCAGGCTGCCGCGCAGCAGGCTGACGGTCTTGAAGGCCGAGGTGGTCTCGGCCACCGACAATTCCAGCGGCACGCGATCCAGGGTCGAGCCGCCCAGATAGCCGTCGGCCCGCGCGTCATGGCAGACGCGGTACATCTGGTCGGGGCTGACGATGGGCCCGCCCTCGACGACGCACAGCGTTTCCGGCGACTGCCCCCGGATATGCAGAAATACCCGCCGCGCCCGGTCCGCCACCTCGTCCAGTTCCAGCCCTTGCAGCACGCCCCGGCTGCCCCCGGCATTCCAGCCGAAATTCAGGCAAACGATATCGATCTCCGCCTCCAGCAGCATATCCACCTCGGCCCGCGACTTGGCATAGCCCAGGGTCAGCAGTCCGCGCTCCTTGGCCTGACGCAGCAAAGCGACCTCACGGGCATAGCCCAGCCCGGCATCTTCCAGGGCCTGGCGGAAGCGGCCGTCGTAATGAATGATGGTGGGAAAGTTGGCGATACCGGCATAGCCCGTCTCGGCCAAGCGGTCGACGAAAGCCGCCGGGTCGAGGCGATGGTCCAGGGCGAAGGCGCCGAACAGTACCGGAATACCCACCCGGTCAAGGATTTCCCGCCGGGCGAAGCTGTCGGTGAAATCGTTGGAGTCCTGGATCGGCAGCATTGCTGCCAGCGACGCTGCCCCCATCACCCGAAGCCGTCCGGCATTCAGCGCCAGCAGGAAATCCGCCCCGCCCCGCTCGGCCGCCTGGGCCGTCATGCCGACGCCGATTGCCGCCCCGATCAGCAGCCCGTCCCGCCTGTTACGCAGCCTGAAGGCGGATTTCCAATCGGTGCGCCGCATCGCCTCCCCCTGTCCTGCCCGGGTAAGTCTTCCCTGTCTTTTGATCCACTGTCACAGATCATGCCGGATAATGGCAACCCGCCAGAAAGGAAGGCCCTGCGCTTCCCCCTTGGCACGCGAGCGATTTTTGGTTATTGTTATGTTATAACGTTTCATTAAAAAGGCCTCGCCATGTGTCGACGAGACAAAGGACATTGACAATTCAGCAGGCAGGTTTCATTCCTAATCTCGCGTAACGGTTCCTCAAGGGCAAAGCCCAGAGGATTAAAAGGGAACACGGTGAGGACGACCCAATCGGGGCCGAATCCGTGGCTGCCCCCGCAACTGTGAGCGGTGAGCTGCGTCCACCCACGCCACTGGATGATTTCCGGGAAGGCAGGACGGCGGCATCGACCCGCAAGCCAGGAGACCTGCCGACGCCGTCGCCTAACTGTCCGATCGGGGTGTATCGGCGGTACGGAAGTCTCTTCCGATTATGGTGACGACACATCGTCGTTCCATGCGGAGCTGAGTCTTACTCACCTCTCCGACTGGATTCGTTTCGGCCAAGGCAACGGGCTTCGCCGCCTGTCTGCTTGCAGCCGAGTCATGCCTTGGACCACCGGTCCAGGGAGGAGACAGGATTGGTTGTGGCATATTCGACGCGCTTGCAGGAACCGGGCACCGACCCGGCCATCGCGGTTCAGGATCTCTGCTGCCGCCTGGGCGGCCGAGAGATCCTGAAGTCGGTGAGCTTCGCCATCCCGGCCGGGTCCGTCGTCGGCATCCTGGGGCCGAATGGTTGCGGCAAGACCACGTTGCTGCGCTGCCTGGCGGGCTTGCTGGCCCCGAGCAGCGGTCATGTGCGGATTGCCGGTAACGATCCGCTGACGCTGCGGCCCGCCAAGCTGGCCCGGCTTCTGGCGCTGCAAGCCCAGGACGCCACGGCAGCGCTCGGCTTTACCGTCCGCGACGTCATCGGCATGGGCCGCCTCGTCCATTCCGCCTCGCCCTTCGGCGGCGTCTCGGCGCAGGATCGCGCGGTGGTGGAACGCGAGATCCGCCGCCTGGACCTGACGGCACTGGCGGACCGGCCAGTCGAAGCCTTGTCGGGCGGCGAGCGCCAGCGCGTCATGATCGCCCGCGCCTTGGCCCAGGAAACCTCCATCCTGCTGCTGGACGAACCGACCAACCACCTGGACGTCCAGCATCGTTTCGCCGTGCTGGACCTGCTGCGCGCGCTGGGCATCACCGTGGTCACGACCCTGCACGAGATCGACCTCGCGGCACGCTGGTGCGACCGCATCCTGCTGATGAAGGACGGCGCCATCCATGCCGATGCCTCGCCCGAACAGGCCCTGACGCCCGAGAATCTGCGGGATGTCTACCGTGTCGAGGCGGTGATCCGGCATCATCCCGACGACGGCACCATGCGTATCGATCTTTCGCCCCTGAGCGCGAAGGAAACGGCATGATCGCATTGTTTCCCCTGCTCGCGGCCGTCCTGGCCGCCGCTTCCTCGGCCCATGGGCAGCAGCCCGTCCAGGTCGCCAATTGCTTCGAGACCGTCCAATTCGACCAGATTCCGCGCCGGGCCGTGGTCAATGACACGAACATGGTCCAGACCATGCTCGACCTGGGGCTGGAAGACCGGATCGTCGCCGTTACCGGCATCGCCGGGGTCGAGCATCACCTGATCGCCGCGCCGGGCGTGGTGGACGCCCTGCCGCAACTGGCCGACCAATATCCCTCGCTGGAAGCGATCCTGGCGGCCGATCCCGATTTCATGTTCGCCGGCTGGAATTACGGCTTCAGCGAAGCCCGGGGACTGACGCCGGCCCGGCTGGCCGAGTTCGGCATCCCCTCCTATACCTTGCGCGAAAGCTGCATCCGCATCGGCCCGCGCGAACCCATCAGCATGGACACCCTCTATGCCGATATCCTGGCCCTGGGCCGGATCTTCGGCATCCCGGCGCGAGCCGAGGCCATGGTCGCCGATTTCCGCCGCCGCGTGGCCGCCGTGACCGAACGGGTGGGCGATATCACGGAACGGCCGCGGGTGATGTATTGCAGCGACTGCAATACCGAAAGCCCGCCGGTTTCGGTCGGACGCGAAGGCATGACCAGCCTGCTCGCCAATCTGGCGGGCGGCGTCAACATCTTCGACGACATTCCCAACAGCTATGTCCGCGTCAGTTGGGAGGACGTGGCGGAGCGGGACCCGCAATGGATCCTGATCAGCAATCATCGCATTCCGCCGGAAGCCATCATCCGCCACCTGACGAGCGACCCGCAACTGGCCCATGTCGAGGCCATCCGTGAGCGGCGCTTCCTGTTCATCACCTATGCCGAACAGACTCCCTCCACCCGCAATGTCGACGCGCTGGAACGCATTGCCCGCGCCCTTCATCCCGACCGGTTTGCGCCATGACCGTCGCCCTGTCCCCGCGCCTTGACGCGAGACGTCTGGCTGGCGGGCTTTTCCTGCTGCTGGGGCTGTCCTGCGTGATCGCCGTCGGCTTCGGTGCCGCCCGGATTCCCCTGTCCACGGTCTGGGGCATCATCGGACAGGAGCTTTGGCCCTCTCTCACGGCCCCGGTCGAGTGGAGCCGGGCGCAGCGCAATATCGTCTGGGAATTGCGGCTGCCGCGCGTCCTGTTGAGTGCCCTGGCGGGGGCGGGACTGGCCGGAGTGGGCGCCGTGTTGCAGGTGCTGACCCGCAACCCGCTGGCCGATCCCTATCTCTTCGGCGTCTCGGCCGGTGCGTCGGTCGGCGCGGTCAGCGTCATCCTGTTCGCCGGGTCCGTCGGCACGCTGACCCTGCCCCTGGCGGCCTTCCTGGGGGCGCTGGCGGCGATGATCTTCGTCTTCGCCGCCGCACGTGGCCGCGACGGCACCATCACCAGCGAAAGGCTGGTGCTGACCGGCGTGGCCGTCGCCTTCATCCTTCACGCCGTGACCAATGCGCTGATCGTCAGCGCCATGGACCGGGGCGCGGATTCCGCCCTGTTCTGGATGATGGGCGGTTTCGGCACGGCGCGCTGGAGCATGCTGCCCCTGCCCGCGCTGCTGATCTTCCTGGGGCTGGGCTGGCTGTGCCTGCGGGCCAGCCGGATCAATACCCTGGCGCTGGGCGACGACACAGCCCGCTCACTGGGGATCGATCCGGCCCGCCTGCGCCTCGAATTGTTCCTTATCACCGCCCTCATCACCGGCGCCATCGTCTCGGTCTGCGGCGGCATCGGCTTCGTCGGCTTGGTCCTGCCCCATGTCGCGCGCCTGCTGGTGGGGGGCAATCTGCGGGTCATGCTGCCCGTCGCCATCCTGGGCGGCGCCCTGTTCATGGTCTGGGTGGACGTGATCGCCCGCGTCGTCTTCGCCCCCCGCGAAATCCCCGTCGGCGTCGTCACCGCCCTGGTCGGCGGCTTCTTCTTCCTGTGGCTGATGCGGCGCCGGTCGGCGTCATAGCCCGAACGAGAGTCTTACCCATGACGACGTCTCCCCTTCCGCCCGAAGCCGGAAGCCGCGCCATCATCCTCTATGGCCGCGCCGCCTTCGATACCGCCCATAGCCTTGCCGCCCTGGCGAAGGCCTTGACCGAAGCCCATACCGGACGGGGCGAAAGCATGACGGTCCGCCAAGCCCATGCCGATCTCGCCGGTCCCTCTCTTCCCACCGTTCTGGAAGACTTGCGGCAGGAAGGGGCGAGCGACGTCCTGGTCATTCCCTGCATGCTGCCTGCCGATCCCACCCTGGCCGCCTGGCTTCCGGGGGCTCTCAGCCATTGGTGCTCGACGAGCGGGACGGAGATGACGGTCCGTCTCGCCCCTCCTCTGGAAAGCGCCCTCGATCTGGCCACCGCGCTGGATAGGATCGCGCAAGGCCCGGCCGAGACCTTGGCCGAGGTCGCGCCCAGCCTCGGCAAGCCGGGCTGGTCCGAGATCCCCCGGCATCGGCGGCAGATCTTCTTTTGCGTCGGCGCCCGCTGCCTGCATCGTGGCGCCGAGCCCCTGTACCAGCATCTGCGCAAGGTCATGAAAGGCCACCGCAGCCTGAATGCCGGGCCGCAGAAGGTGATGTGCGCCCGCAGCTCCTGTCTCTATCCCTGCAATCGCGGGCCGCTGATGGTCGTCCATCCCGACGGCATCTGGTACGGCGACCTGACGCCGGAACGGATCGAGCGTGTCATCCGCGAGCATCTGCTGAACGACAGCCCCGCCAGCGACGAGATCCTGCACTCCCTCAGCCCCTCCCCCCACTCCGCCTAACCTATCTCCGGGAGAGAAGCCATGTCCTTCCGCCGCTCCGTTTCCCTTGCGACCCTGCTGCTGGCCAGCGCTGCCCCGGTCTTCGCCGCGGACAGCGAGGCCGAGCCCGCCGGAGAGGAGGTCCTCCAGCTTTCCCCGGTCACCGTCACCGGACAGGAGCCCGCCGCTGGCGGGGGCCTCAACCTCGACCAACCCGGTACTGCCGGCAGCCGCCTCACCCTGACGCCGCTGGAGACCCCGGCTAGCGTCGAGATCATCTCGGGCGAGACGATCCGCAATCGCGGCCAGAGCACGATCAGCGAGGCCGTCACCCAGAACGCCACCGGCTTCACCTCCATCGGTACACCGGGCAATGGCGGAACGGCACTGACCACACGCGGTTTCGCCGGGCATGGCTCGGTGATGCGGCTCTATGACGGCAGCAGGTTCTATGTCGGCGCGGGCACGGTCACCTTCCCCTTCGACACCTGGGCCGTGGACCGGGTGGAAGTGCTGCGCGGCCCGGCCTCGGTCCTGTACGGCGAGGGCGCCATCGGCGGCGTGGTCAATGTGGTCCCGCGCAGCATGCGTGAGAAGCGCAACGAAGCCATGCTCGCCGGCGGCAGCCATGGCACCGTCCGCGCCGCCGCCGGCAGCGCCGGGCCGGTGAACGAGAAACTGTCCTACAGGCTGGATGTCAGCGGCAGCCGTTCCGATGGCTGGGTGGATCGCGACGACACGCGCAGCCTCGCTCTCTCGGCGGCGGTCCAATGGCAGGTGACGCCCGATGCCAGCCTGACCATTTCCCATGATTACGGGTATCAGGAGCCGCAACGCTATTTCGGCACGCCGCTGATCAACGGCGCCCTGGACAAGGGCCTGAGGCGCAAGAATTACAATGTCGAGGACAGCCGCATCGTCTATCGCGACCACTGGACCCAGGTGAAGGGCGAATGGGCCGTCACCGAGGCCCTGACCTTGCGCAACACCACCTATCTGCTGAACAGCGACCGGCATTGGCGCAATGCCGAAAGCTATCAATGGAATGCCACGACCGGGCTGATCGACCGCAGCGACTATATCGAGATCCGCCACGACCAGCAGCAGGTGGGCAACCGCTTCGACGCCACTTTGCGCGGCACCGTCCTGGGGATGAAGAACGAGGTCACGACAGGCTTCGAGATCAACCGGATCGACTTCGAGCATAGCAACAACAGCCCCTATGGCGGTTCCAGCTCGGTCGACCCGTACAACCCCGACCCCGGCCGCTTCATCAATGTCGCCGGGACCATGCCGCGCTACAAATCCAGGACCGACCAGCATGCCCTGTTCCTCGACAACCGGCTGTCCCTGACGGACAAACTGTCGGTTGTGGGCGGCCTGCGCTACGACGCGCCGAAGGTACAGCGCGACGATCTGATCGGCGGCACCCGCTATTCCAAGACCTTCCACACGACGAGCTGGCGGGCCGGTGCGGTCTATGAAGCCCTGCCCGGCTTGGCGCTCTATGGACAATATGCCACCGCCGTCGATCCCGTCGGCAACCTGATCAGCATGAACCCGACCCAGATAGATTGGGAATTGTCGACGGGGCGGCAGGTGGAAGTCGGGATCAAGCATTCCTTCCTGGGCGGACGCGGCGAATGGACGCTGGCCGGTTTCCACATCGTCAAGGACAACCTGCTGACCCGGGACCCCGACAATCCGGCGGTCACGGTGCAGGTCGGCGAACAATCCTCGCGCGGGATCGAAGCCTCGCTGTCGCTGGGCTTGTGGGAAGGCGTGCGCCTGGATGCCAACGGCACGATCCTCGACGCCCGCTATGACGAATTCGTCCAGTCGGTCGGCGGCACGGCCGTGTCCTATGCCGGAAACGTGCCCCGGAACATTCCGGAACGGGTCGCCAATGTCTGGGCGAGCTGGGCCTTCGCCCCCGCCTGGGAGGCCATGGCCGGGATGCAATATGTCGGCCGCACCTATTCGGACGACGCCAATCTCTACTCCCGCCCGTCCTATACGGTGTTCAACCTGGGCCTCGACCACCGGCCGACGGACAACACCAAACTCAGCCTGCGCGCCTTCAACCTGTTCGACGAGGTCTATGCCGTGTCAGGGAATTCTACAAGCTGGCTCCTTGGCCGCCCGCGTTCGGTCGAGCTGTCCCTCTCCATGGCTTTTTGACGGGGCCTAGATCGTGACGCAGGCGGTTCTAGCCCCGGGGCCGTGCCGGCAGCACGGCCTCCTGGAGCCGCCGCCCCGCATCGGAAGAAAGACGGAAACCGCGCGTCACCGCCTGCTCCTCGACGATTCGGCCTTCCTCCAGCACCGCCACGCGGTCGCAAAGGCGCGGCACCAGCCGCAGATCGTGGGTGATGAAGACGAAGGCGGTGCCCAGGCGCCGTAGCGAAGCCAGCAGGTCGAGAACCTGGATCTGCATGACCAGGTCGAGGTTGGAGACGGCCTCGTCCAGGATGATGACGGCCGGTTCGGGGGCCAGGGCGCGGGCGATGCAGACGCGTTGCACCTGCCCGCCGCTCATCTGGCCGGGCAGCTTGTCCGCATCCTCCGGCGACAGGCCGACCAGTTCCAGGACTTCCGCCACCCGTGCGGCCTGCTGCGCCGGATTCAGCTTGGTCAGGTGGCGCAGGGGCTCGGCGACGATGCGCCCGACCCGGTGACGCGGATTGACCGCGCTCAGGGAATCCTGGAAGACCACCTGCACCGCCCGGCGGAAAGCCTGCCAATCTTCGCCGCGCAAGCCTTGCAGCGGCTGGTTTCGGAAGGTGATGCGGCCGCTGGAGGGGCTTTCCAGGCCGAGCAGCAGGCGGGCCAGGGTGCTCTTGCCCGATCCGCTGGGGCCCAGCAGCGCCAGGCTTTCCCCCGCCGCCAGACTCAGCGAGACTTCGGAAAGCACCGTCTTGTAGTCGCCGCCCCGGCCCAGCAGGCCGCCATTGCGATAGGTCCTGCCGACTTTCTCGGCGGCAAGCAAGGTCATGGCGCCACCTCTTCCTCGGGATAAAGGGCCAGATGGGCGGCCACCAGCGCCCGGGTCGGTGCGGCGCGGGGGGACGCGAAGATATCCGCCGCCGTCCCCGTTTCGACGATGCGCCCGTGGTCCATGACGGCCACGTGATCGGCCAGCCGTGCGACAACACCCATGTCGTGGGTCACCAGCAGCACGCCGAGGTCGCGCGACACCGCCAGCCTCTCGATCAGGGCCAGCACCTGGGCCTGCAGAACCAGATCGAGATCGGTGGTCGGCTCGTCGGCCAGCAGGAACGGTGCCTCGCTCATCAAGGCGAGGGCCAGCATCATGCGCTGGAGCATGCCGCCGCTCATCTGGAAGGCATGGAGGCGCAGCACCCTCTCGGGCTCGGCCAGCCCGGTCTCGGCCAGGGCGGCAAGAATGCGGCGCTCGGCGTCGCTGCCGGTGATGCCCCGCGCCGCCAGCGTCTCGCGGGCATGGGCGGCCATGGTCAGGACCGGGTTGAAGGCGCTGCGCGGGGCCTGCATCACCGTCGCCACCTGACGACCGCGCAAGGTAGCCGGAGCGACCTCCCGTCCGTCCAGCAGCACCCGGCCGTCCAGGCATTCCACCCCCGGCGGCATCAGCCCTTGCAGCGCTAGGCAGGTCAACGACTTGCCCGAACCGCTGGCACCGACCAGGGCGGTGACCTGTCCGCGCCGGATGTCGAGGTCGATCCCCCGCACCAGTTCGAGGGGCTGGCCATGGCGGCGGGTGGCGATCCGCAAGCCCTCCACACGCAGATGGCCGGCGGCGGCGCTCATGCCCCCTCCTCCGCCCGCAGATTGGGGTCGAGATGGTCGCGCAGGGCATCGCCCAGCAGGTTGAAGGCCATCACCGTCAGGAAGATCGCCAGCCCCGGATAGACGATCAGCATCGGATGGGTCCAGATGAAGTCGCGGGCATCGCCGATCATGACGCCCCATTCCGCCGTCGGCGGCGTCACGCCGAGGCCGAGGAAGGACAGACCGGCGATATGCAGGATCATATGGCCGATATCCAGCGTCACCAGCACGATCAGCTGCGCCATGACGCCGGGCAGGATATGCTCGACGAAGATGCGCAGGCGCGAGGCCCCGGCGACGCGGGCGGCCAGCACGAACTCCCTCTCGCGCAGCGACAGCACCAGCCCGCGCACGAGGCGCGCATACCAAGCCCAATGCGACAGGGCGATGGCGAGGATCACATTGGTCAGGCCGGTGCCCAGCACGCCGACCATGAACATGGACAGGACGAAGGTCGGCACAGTCAGGAACATGTCGCAAATGCGCATGATCACCTGGTCGACCCGCCCGCCTATCAGTCCCGACAACCCGCCGACGCCGATCCCCAGGGTGACGATCAAGGCCAGGATCACCGCCACCGCGCCCAGGGAGACGGTGGCGCCGTGCATCAGCCGGGTCAGGATATCGCGGCCGAGATGATCAGTGCCGAGCCAGTGGGACAGGCTGGGGCCTTGCAGGCGCTGAGCGAGATCGACGGCGTTGGGGTCATGCGGCGTCAGCACCGGCGCCAGCAGGGCGACCAGGATCAGTGCCACGGCGAGCACCGCGCCGACCATTGTCGCCCAACGCTTGCGGCGACGCTTCGGCGGCAAGTGCCGGGCCGACAGGTCGAGATCGGACAGCGCGTTCATAGCCTGCCCTCCTGGCCCTGGCGGATGCGGGGATCGAGCACGGCGTAAAGAATGTCCACGGCGAGATTGCAGAGCACGAAGATCAGCGTCATCAGCAGGGTGAAGCACTGGATGACCGGATAATCGCGGTTATAGATGGCCGAGACGGCATAGCGCCCCACCCCCGGCCAGCCGAAGATGTTCTCGATCACCAGCGTGCCGCCGATCAATTCGCCGATATGCATGCCGACGGCGGTGACGATGGGCAGAAGCGCCGTGCGGAAGACATGGCCGCCGACCACCCGGCGCTCGCTGAGGCCGCGCAGCCGGGCATAGAGGACGTAGCGCTGGCCCGAGGCCTCGAGCATGCTGGCGCGCAGCATCCGGGCATTGATGGACAAGGACATGAAGGCTGCGGCGAAGGCCGGCATGACCATGCTTTCGACGCCGCTCCGCCCCATCGGCGGCAGCCAGCCGAGCCATACCGAAAAGGCCAGAACCAGCAGAAAGCCCAGCCAGAAATTGGGCGCCGACACGCCGACGAAGGCAATGCCTCGGACGATCTGGTCGGGCAGCCCGTCGCGATGGCGCGCCGCCCAGATGCCCAGCGGGATGCTGATCGCCAAGGTCAGCAGCAGCGCCATCCCGCCCAGTTGCAGCGTCGCCGGCAGGTAATAGAGCAACTCGTCCAGCACCGGCTTACGGGTGACGAAGGAATGGCCGAAATCGAGATGCAGCGCATTCCACAGCCAAGTCAGGAATTGCTCGGGCAAGGGCCGGTCCAGGCCCAGTTCCAGCCGCGCCGCCGCCACCGCTTCGTCGGTCGGCGGGATCTGCGACAGACGCAGGTAATCCAAGGCCGGATCGTTGCGCCCCAGCCGCAGCAGCAGGAAGACCATCAGGGAGACGCCGAGCAGGATCGGCGGCAAAGCGAGCAGACGCCCGAGGATGTATCGCAACATGGCCTTGCCTCAGCGCGCGGTCGCCGGACGCACGGTTTCCAGGGGAATCTCGTTCTTCGTGGCGCCGAAGGTGACGTTCTCGATGTTCGGGCGAGCGGCCGCAACGCTGGTCAAATAGGACAGCGGCAGGTAGACCGCCTGCTCGTGCAGGGTCGTCAGGATGTCGCGGTAGAGATCGCGCCGCGCCTCCTCGTCCACCGAAACCAGCACATCGCTGATCCAGGCATCCAGCTCCGCCTTCATGGGCAGGCCCTTCTGCGCCTGGTAATCGGCATGCGACGGCTGGCGCATCGAGGCGACGAAGGAATGGGGCTCGTAGGGGGCGCCCCAGGTGTTGTTGAAGATCATGCCGAAGCGGCCGTCCCGCTGACGCGACAGGAAGGCGCTTTTTTCCTCGCCGACCAGCACGGCATCGATGCCGACCGCCCGCAAATCGGCCTGGATCACCTCGGCGATCGCTTTTTCCTGCGCCTCGTTGCCAACGAAGCACAATTCCAGGCGCAGGGGCTGGCCGTTTCGGGTGCGGATGCCGCCGCCGGGGGGCTGCACCCAGCCCGCTTCATCCAGCAGGGCCGCCGCCTTGGCCGGGTCGTAGGCATAGGGTTCGAGCCCCTGATCGGCATAGGGCACATTGGGCGCGAACAGGGTGTGGGCCACCGGCTCCAGCCCGTAAAGGATGGCGTCGATGATGGCCTGCTTGTTGACGGCATGGTTGATGGCCCGGCGCACCGCCAGGTCGTCGGTCGGCGCGCGTCCGGAATTGACCGCCAGCACCCGCGTCGCCTGGGGCGCCGAAATGCCGGTCCAGATGGATTTGTTGGCCTGAAGACGGGCGAAGGTGTTGGCGCTGACCTGGTTCTCGCCGCCATAGATCAGGTCGATCGCGCCGGTCTCGAAGGCGATGGCGCGGGAATTGGCGTCGGGGATGACCTTGACCAGCAAGCGGTCGAAGGAAGGCTGGGTGCCCCAGTACATCTCGTTGCGGGCATAAAGATCATATTCGCCGAGGCGCGTCTCCACCTGCTTCCAGGGGCCGGTGCCGACCGCCACCTCGATGCCGTCGGCAGTATTGCCGTTGGCCGGAATGGCGGCGGGCGAGAGGAAACGCAAGGGCCGCACCAGGGCGAGATCGTAGAGCGTCGGGTAATAGGCGCCCTTCAAGGTGAGGCGGAAGGTGTACTCGTCCACCACCTCGGTCGCTTCGATCTGGGAGATCAGTTCCAGCCAGCGGTGACGATCGAAATTGGCCAGCACCGCGTCGAAATTGGCCTTCACCGCCGCGGCGTCGAAGGGCGTGCCGTCGCTGAACCGGACATCCTCGCGCAGGGTGAAGGTGTAGACGCGACCGTCGGGCGAAATCTCCCAGGCACTCGCCAGCCACGGCACGATGCTGCCGTCGGCGCGGTATTTCACCAGTGGTTCGTAGACGAAGGCCTGGGACACCATCTCGTGCGGCGAATAGAGATGCGGGTTGAGAACGCCGCTATTGCGCGGCCAGGAATAGGTCAAGGTGGACTCGGCCCCGGCCGCCACGGGTACCGCCGCGATGCCCCCCAGCATCATCCCGGCCGCCAGCGCCGCCGCAATTCCGTTCTTGAGCCGCATCGCACTCCCCTTTATGCAATGATTCGCGTCCGTTCCGCATAGCGGCCGCCCTTATGACTCTCCTATTACTGCTGCGTCGGTATGATGTCTATTGGAAAACATCATACCGACGCAGCGGCGACGGAGAATCGCGCAACGCAACCGCCGGATTATCGGGAGAGACACGGCATGCAACGGATCACAATCACGCTGGACGACGACCTGCTTGCGGAAATAGACCAATTGGCGGCCGAGCGGCAGTATAGCGGGCGCTCGGAAGCGATCCGTGACCTACTGCGCGGCGGCCTCAAGGAAGCCCAGGCCGCGACCGGGGAAGGTCCCTGTATTGCCGCTCTGGTCTATGTCTACGACCATGCCGCGCGCGAGCTATCGAAGCGCCTGACCCGCACCTTCCACAGCCACCACCACCTGTCCCTCTCCTCGCTGCATGTCCATCTGGACGAGTCCAGCTGCATGGAAGTCTCGGTTCTGCGCGGCGAGGCGTCGGAGATCCGCGACATGGCAACCCAGGTGATTTCGGAACGGGGCGTCCGTTACGGGCAGGTGGTCACCGTGCGCGCCGACGGGGCCGCGATCCATCATCATGGCCACCATCATGGACACAGCCATGACGAGGATGCCGATGGCGGCGGGGAAAAGGCGAAAACATAAAAGCGTCCGGAATCCTCAGCTCCCCAGGAGGGGACGGAGATTTTCCGCCGCGGCCTGAAGGGACGGCAGGAAAGTTTCCGTCATTTCCTCGCTCGTGATGCGGCCGGCATCGGCTCCGATATTCATGGCCGCCACGACCCGGCCCGAGGAATCGCGCACCGGCACGGCCAGCGCCCGCAGCCCCATCTCCAGTTCCTCGTCCACCAGGGCCCAGCCCTGCTGCCTGATCGCGGCCAGGATGTGCCGCAATTCCCGCGCATCCGTCACCGTTTTCTCGGTATGGCGTTCGAGCGTGACGCGCGAGAAATACTCGTCCAGCGCCGCCGGAGGTAATTCCGCCAGTAGCACGCGCCCCATCGCCGTGCTGTAGGCGGGCAGACGGGTACCGACATTCAGGCCCACCGACATGATCCGTTTGGTGGCGCTGCGGGCGATATAGATGATCTCGTCGCCGTGCAGGATCGAGGCCGAGCAGGATTGCCCGGTCGTCTCGCTGACCTGTTCCAGAAAGGGCTGGATCTTCTGGGGCAGCGGCGACGAGGTCAGATAGGCATAGCCCAGGGTAAGGATCTTGGGCGTCAGCCAGAATTGCCGCCCATCGGAATCGACGTAATCCAGCGCCTTCAAGGTCAGCAGGAAACGGCGGACCGTCGCCCGCGACAGACCCGTCGCCTTGGCCATGTCCGCCAGCGTCATGCGGGTGCGGCTTTCGCCGAAGGCACGGATGACGGAAAGACCGCGCGCCAGGGCGGTCACGAATTCCGGGCTGTCTTTTTCTTCCATCTTCTTCCCTCTCTCTCGCCGCAAAGTTCGCACAGCGAACACTAATTCGCAATACGAACATTCCATTGACAGCAGGAAAGCGGCCGCGCTACCGTCCGCATAACGGACATCTGTTCACAATACGAACAACGCCTTCTCCGACCGGGCAAGGCGAGAGAGGAAGCCATGACAGACGCGTTTATCTGTGACGCCATCCGCACCCCCATCGGCCGCTATGCCGGCTCCCTGTCCTCCATGCGCCCCGACGACCTGGCGGCCCTCACGCTGAAGGCGCTGATGCAGCGCAATCAGGGCGTGGCCTGGGAAGAGCTGGACGATGTGGTCATGGGCTGCGCCAACCAGGCCGGCGAGGACAACCGCAATGTCGCCCGCATGGCCGCCCTGCTGGCCGAGATGCCGATTGCCGTGCCGGGCTCCACCGTCAACCGCCTCTGCGGTTCGGGACTGGATGCCGTGGGCAGCGCCGCCCGCGCCATCCGCTCGGGCGATGCGCAACTGATGATCGCGGGCGGTGTCGAGAGCATGAGCCGCGCGCCCTTCGTCATGGGCAAGGCCGAGACGGCTTTCAGCCGCCAGGCGGAAATCCACGACACCACCATCGGCTGGCGTTTCGTGAACCCGAAGATGCGCAGCCTCTATGGCGTCGATTCCATGCCGGAAACCGCCGAGAACGTGGCCCGCGACTATGGGATTTCCCGCGAGGACCAGGATGCCTTCGCCCTGCGCAGCCAGCAGCGCGCCGCCCGCGCCCAGCAGGAAGGCCTGCTGGTGCCCGAGATCGTGCCGGTCTCCGTTCCCCAGCGCAAAGGCGATCCCCGCCTCGTCGAGCGCGACGAGCATCCCCGCCCCGACACCTCCCTGGAAAGCCTGGCGAAGCTGAAGGGCGTGGTCGCCCCGGACGGCACCGTCACGGCGGGCAATGCCTCGGGCGTCAATGACGGGGCCTGCGCCCTGCTTCTGGCCTCGGAACAGGCGGCCAAGCGCCATGCCCTGACCCCGAAGGCCCGCGTCCTGGGCATGGCCTCGGCCGGTGTGCCGCCGCGCGTGATGGGGGTCGGCCCGGCCCCGGCGGTGCGCCGCCTGCTCGACCGCCTGAGCCTTTCCCTCGACCAGATGGACCTGATCGAGCTGAACGAGGCCTTCGCCTCGCAGGCCCTGGCGGTTCTGCGCGACCTCGGCCTGCCCGACGATGCCGCGCATGTGAATCCCTATGGCGGGGCCATCGCCTTCGGCCATCCCCTCGGCATGTCGGGCGCCCGCCTTCTGACCACCGCGACCCACCAGTTGCAGCGCAGCGGCGGCCGCTACGCTCTCTGCACCATGTGCGTCGGCGTCGGCCAGGGCATCGCCGCCGTGATCGAACGCGTCTGACGGAACAAAGCGACCGCAGGAACAGACTTCCATGATTGACAAGATTTATTCAGATGCCTTGGCGTCCCTTCAGGACGTTCAGGACGGCGCGACCATCCTGATCGGGGGCTTCGGCGGCGCCGGGATGCCCCATACCCTGATCGACGCCCTGATCGCCCAGGGCGCCCGCGACCTGACCGTGGTCAGCAACAATGCCGGCAACGGCACCACCGGCCTAGCCGCCCTGCTGGCCGCCGGACGGGTGCGGAAGATCGTCTGCTCCTTCCCCCGCCAGGCGGATTCCTTCGTCTTCGACGAACTGTACCGCAGCAAGAAGATCGAGCTGGAACTGGTGCCCCAGGGCAATCTGGTGGAACGCATCCGGGCCGGGGGCGCGGGGATCGGGGCCTTCTTCACCCCGACCGGCTACGGCACCGCCCTGGCCGAAGGCAAGGAAACCCGCGAGATCGACGGGCGCAACTATGTGCTGGAATATCCCATCCGCGGCGATTTCGCCCTGATCAAGGCAGAACAGAGCGACCGCTGGGGCAACCTGACCTATCGCATGACCGCCCGGAATTTCGGTCCCATCATGGCCTCGGCCGCCAAGACCACCGTGGCGCAGGTCGCCGAGGTGCTGCCGCTGGGCGCGCTGAATCCGGAAAACGTCGTCACGCCGGGGATTTTCGTGGACCGCGTGGTCAAGATCGAGGGACAGGACGGAGCAGGCCGATGAGCTATACCAAGTGGACGCGCCAGCAGATGGCGCAGCGGATCGCCGACGACATTCCCGACGGCGCCGTGGTCAATATCGGCATCGGCATGCCCGAAATGGTCGCCAATTGCCTGCCGCCGGAAAAGGAAATCCTGCTGCATAGCGAGAACGGCATCCTGGGCATGGGCCCACGTCCCGAGCCGGGCCAGGAAGACGGCGACCTGATCAATGCCGGCAAGCAGCCGGTGACCTTGCTGCAAGGCGGCTGCTTCTTCGATCACAGCACCTCCTTCTCGATGATGCGCGGCGGCCATATCGACATCGCCATCCTGGGCGCCTTCCAGGTGGCGGAAAACGGCGACATCGCCAATTGGTCCACCGGCAAGCCCGATGCCATTCCCGCCGTCGGCGGCGCCATGGACCTGGCGGTGGGCGCCAAGCGCGTCTTCGTGATGATGGAGCATCTGACGAAGAACGGCCAATCCAAGATCGTCTCCCAGTGCAGCTACCCGCTGACGGGGCTGGGCTGCGTCACCCGCGTCTATACCGACCTGGCCGTCCTCGACGTCACGCCCCAGGGCTTCAGCGTGGTCGAGATGGTCGAGGGGCTGTCGCTGGAGGAACTGGAAAGGCTGTCGGGCGTCACGCTGCACGCGTAAAGCACATATTTGCCCTTGCCGGGCCCGCCTCACCCCTCGAGACGCCGCAAGGGCGTCTCGAGGGGTGACAGCCTGTTTTCATCGTCATTCCCGCGAATGCGGGAATCCATGTTGTCGCAACATTAATATTGAGCGCTTCGCACCGCAACAAGTCCCACATGGACCCCCGCTTTCGCGGGGGTGACGAGGCGGTACAGACAGAGACGCCTTTTCCACCGCCTGCTAAGGACGTTCGCCCCGTGCCAGGCGGGCGTTGAGCGACGTCAGCAATTCCGGCAGGTCGGCGATGGAATCCACCACCGCATGGGCCCCGGCTGCCAGCAAGGCCTGATGAGCGCGCTCGCGCAGCCTTCCCTGCTCCGCCTCGGGCAAGCTGCGCCAGGTCTCCAGGTCCAGCCCCACGGCGTTGCCCGTAACGGCGACGCCGATGCTCCACATGCCTGCGTTCAGCCCTTCCTCGATACCCACGGCAGTATCGTCCACCTTGACGCAGGCCTGCACGCAGGGGGCATCTAGCTCGATGGCTCCCTTCAAGGCCATCTGCGGCGCGGGGCGTCCCGCAAGCACATCGGTGGCGCAGACCACGGATTCGGGAAGGAAGCCCTGCTCGGCCAGGGCAGCCAGCAAGCCGCCGATCATCTCGCGCCCATAGCCGGTATTGACGCCCACGCGGATATCCGCTGACCGGCAATGTTCCAGCAATTCACGCAGGCCGGGAATGGCGCGGGCCCGTTCGGCAATGGCCGAGATCTGCACCGGCACGAAATCACCATAGAGACGATCGACGTCCCCGTCTCCAGCCGTACTTCCATGCGCCACCCGCCAAGCCTCGGCGATGCGGGGCATGGCCAGCAGGGCGCGGATATGCTCGCGCTTTTCGCTGCCCATGGGGGTGCGAGCCTCTTCCACACTGATCGGCACGCCCTGATCGGCGAACAGGCGGCGGAAGGCGTGGATCGGCGCGGTCGAGCCGAAATCGACGCAGGTCCCGGCCATGTCCATGATCAGGGCACGGATGGGGCCGCGATAAGTGCGCTGGTAGTGATACATGACAGCCTCCTCAGGCAGCGGAATGGGGAATGGCGGCGGGTCGGACGCCGAGATTCCGGCAGGTGTCGCCGATGGCGGCCAGCACGGCATCGATCTGGGCGTCATGAAGCTGGCCGATGCATCCCACACGGAAGCTTTCGACCTCGGTCAATTTGCCGGGATAGAGCAGGAAGCCGCGCCGCTTCACTTCTTCGTAGAAGGCGGAAAAGTTCAGCCCCTCCGGGGACAGGAAGGTCACGATGATCGGCGAGAGCCAAGCATCGTCGAGCAGGGTGCGGAAGCCCATCCCGCGCATTCCCGCTACCAGGCGGTCGCGGTTGCGGGTATAGCGCGCCAGGCGGCCGGGAACGCCGCCTTCGGCCTCGTGCTCCTGCAGGGCCTGCAGGAAGGCCGCCACCACATGGGTCGGCGGCGTATAGCGCCACTGGCCGGTATGCTGCATGTAGCGCCACTGGTCATGAAGATCGAGCGAGAGGGAATGGCAGCGTCCTGCGGCGGCGGCCAGGGCCTCGCGCTCCACCAGGGCGAAGCCGAAGCCGGGAACGCCCTCGAAGCATTTATTGGCCGAGGAGATGAGCGCCAGGAAAGGAATGCGGCGACCGTCCACGGGCACGGCACCGAAGCTGCTCATGGCGTCGATGATCAAGCGACGGCCATGCCGGGCCACCACCTCCGCGATGCCTTCCAGCGGGTTGAGGATGCCTGAACTCGTCTCGCAATGGATGACGGCCACATAGGCGATGGCGGGATCGCGCGCCAGGATCGCCGCCACTTCCTCGGGCATCGGCGGTTCGTAATCCCCCTTGTCGAGCAGCTCGAAAGGCCGCCCCATGCGGGCCAGCAGGCTGGCGAGGCGCTTGCCATAGGCGCCATTGGCCAGCACCAGGGTCTTGCGCGACGGCTCGATCAAGGTCCCCAGGGCCGCCTCGACGGCAAAGGTTCCGCTGCCCTGGACCGGCACGCAGACATGGCTTTCCGTCACATTGGCATGGGCCAGCAGGCGCGCGCAGATCTCGGCGGTCATGCGGTTGAAGTCGCTGTCCCAAGACCCCCAATCCCGCAGCATCGCTTCCTTCACGGTGGCGCTGGTGGTCAGCGGGCCGGGCGTCAGCAGGTAGGGAGAGGGGGAAGGCTGGATCGTTTTCTTCATTGGTCTATACCAGTCGAACGAGGCAAAAAAATTACCGCGCCTGCAGGGCGGCAATCAGTTCGGGACGGAAGTCGGCGAAAGCCAAACCGCTAAGGTCGGTATCCTTGCCGGTATCATCCCACAGGCGCAGGTGGATGGCAGCCTCGAAATGCGGCAGGGCCTCGAAGGCGCGGCATTCTTCCGGGGTCATGACGCCGCCCTGATACGTCAGGGAATGGCGGGAGGCCGCCGACAGGGTCTCGAAATAGCCCTCGCGGGTGGCGCAGAGATAGCGCTTGGCCTCGGCATGCTGGCGCACGGGCTCGCAGACCCGGGCGGAGAAGTAGACGCCCAGCAGGTCGGCGCCATCCGCGTCATGGCGGTTCGCCGCGCGCCAATCATCAGGCCCCGCCAGATGGCCGATGTCGTGCAGCAAGGCGGCCGCGACCAATTCGCTGCCGGCCCCCGCCCGCCGCGCCAGGGCGGCGCATTGCACGGCATGTTCCTTCTGCGTCACCGATTCGCCATACAGGACATCGCCCCGGGCCGCATAGAGGGACTCCAGCGCTTGCACCACCGCCATGACGCCTGCCTCGGGTGACGGCAAGCCCAAATCCTGGGGGAATAAGGCCATTATGGGTCTCCTTGAAGTTGGCGCTAACCGGCGTTGCGCCAGCGTTGTGCCTTGGTCAGCAGCGCGTAGGTCAGCGCCGCATGCAGCAGCTTGACCACCAGCGAAGTGAAGAAAATCAGCACGGCCATGGCGGCGGCACTGGCGAAATAGCCCGCCTCGTCCAGATGCATGATCGCGACCGAGGCGAGCCTCGTATCCGTGCTGTAGAGGAAAACAACGCCCGAGACGGTCGTCATGGCATTGACGAACAAATAGACCGAGATATCCAGCACCGCCGGAAGCGACACGGGCAGCGTCACCCGCCGGAAGGTGGTCCAGAACGGCACCTTGAGCGAGGCCCCGACCGATTCGAATTCGGGGTCCAGCTGCTTGAGGGCGGTGATCGAGGTGAGGTGGCAGACGGTGTAATAGTGAACCAGCGTGTTGAGCACCAGGATCGCCAGGGTACCGTAGAGCCAGTTCAAAGGATTGCCGGGCTGGTTGAAGTAGAAGATATAAGCCAGCCCCAGCACCATGCCCGGCACCGCCATGGGCAGCATCGCCATGAAATGCAGGCCCTGGCGCAAGGGACGATATCCCCCGCTCTTCTCGATCAGCCAAGCATTGACGAAAACGACCAAGGTGCCGACCAGCGCAACCGCCGCCGCCATCCGCAGCGAGTTGGTCCAGGCCTCCCAACCGCTGCCGGCCAGGCCCTGGAAGGCGTAATGGGTCAAGGTCAGGGACAGGTTGTAGGGCCAGAACCGCACCAGCGAGGCATAGATCGCGGTGCCGATCACCACCAGGATGATGCCCCCCACGCCATAGCACAGGATGGTGAAGGTCCAGTCGCGCACCGGATTCGGGGCCGGCTGCCAGGGCACCGCCCGGGCGGAAAGCTGGGCGACCTGCCGACGCTGGACCAGCCGGTCGACGATAAAGGAAATCACCGCCGGGATGAGCAGGATCACGCTCACCACCGCGCCCATCTGGAAGTTCTGCTGCCCGACCACCTGGCGGTAGACATCGGTTGCCAGCACGTTGTACTGCCCGCCGATGATCTTGGGCACGCCGAAATCGGTGATGGCCAGGGTGAAGACCACGAAGGCACAGGAGATCAAACCGTAGCGGGCGGCGGGAAGCGTGATGGTGAAGAAGCTGCGCCATTTCGGCGTACCCAGCGCCTCGGCCGCTTCGTAGAGCCGGGCATCGCTGTTGGACAGCGCCGTGGTCAGGATCATCAAGGCATGGGGAAAGATCCAGAAGCTCATGCCCATGACGATGCCGATGGGACCGTAGATGCTCTGCCCCATGAGCCAGTCCCGGAACCATCCCTGATTGCCGAAGAGATAGACCATGCTGATCGCGGGCAGCAGCGAGGGCGCGAGGATGGGCAGGATGGCAAGCATACGGAAGAAACGCTTGCCCGGCATGCGGGTTCGGGTGATGCCATAGGCGCAGAGGAAGGCGAGGCCCACCACGATCACCGTGGTGATGAGTGCCACTGTCAGCGAATTGGCAATCGATCCGGCGAGCGCGGGGGTCTGGAAATAGCGGGCGAAATTGGCGAGCCCGACGAAATCGCCGGAACGATCCTGCAGGCTCTTGAGGAGCATCGTCGCCAAAGGCAACAACAGCCCCAGGGCCAGGAAGGCGACGCCCAGCAGCAGCGCCACGAGACGGAGCACGCCCTCGGCCGAGACGGAGGGGACAAGCAGGGACTGGTGTATTGCCCTCATACCCCGGCCTCCGCCGCGGGATAGAGGCGGACGGATTCATTTGGCAGGCGGATGCCGAGGCGCTGTCCGGGCTTCACATCCAGCGAGACGACCTCACGATCCGCGATGTCGGCGACCACGAATTGCTCGCATTCCTCCAGGCGCAGGGTGACGCGCAGGAAGGCCCCTAGGAATTCCACATCTTCGACCTGGGCGGCCAGCCCCTCCGCCTCGGTGCAAAGCCGCACCGCTTCCGGCCGGATCGCCAAACGGGCGGCGACGCCGGGGGTCAGATCGTGCGGCACCCCTTCCAGGCGCCGGTGCCCCAGGCGCAGGCCTTCCCTGCCCTCGGACGTGACGTCGAAAAAGTTCATGTTGCCGATGAAGGCGGCGACGAAAGCGCTGGCGGGTTCGCGATAGATCTCGGCGGGGGTGCCGACCTGTGCGATCACACCGTGATTCATCACCACGATGCGGTCGGCCATCGCCAATGCTTCCTCCTGGTCGTGGGTCACCATGATGGTGGTCACCCCCAGGCGGTGCTGCAGCCCCTTGATCTGCCCGCGCAAATGCACGCGCACCTGGGCGTCCAGGGCCGAAAGCGGTTCATCGAGCAGGAGCAGCGCCGGTTCCGTGGCGAGCGCCCGCGCCAGGGCGACGCGCTGCTGCTGGCCGCCGGAAAGGGCGGCGGGATATTTGTCCTCGCTTCCCCTCAGATTGACCAGTTCCAGCAATTCGGCCACCCGCTGGCGTATCCGCTGGCGGTCGGCGCGCTGGTTGCGCAGGCCGTAGGCGATGTTGTCGAAGACGGTCAGGTTGGGGAAAAGGGCATAGGACTGGAAGACGATGCCGAAATCGCGGGCCTGGGGCGGCAAGCGCGAAATGTCCCGGCCGCGCTGGACGATGCGGCCCTCGCTCTGCGGCGCCAGTCCGGCAATGGCCCGCAGCAGCGTGGTCTTGCCGCAGCCGGACGGGCCGAGGAAACACACGAACTCGCCTTCATGGACCTCCAGGGCGATATCGCGCAGGGCGGTGAAATCCCCGAAACGCTTGGTCAGGCCCGAGATCTGGAGGTGGGGCTGGGCCGAGGGCGGTGCGACCGAGCGGCTTTTGGCCGCGAGAGTGGCAGATGAATGGAGCATGATGCCTCCTCTGGCCCCGGCACCCGCAGGTACCGGGGCACGTCACCGGGATTACTCGGTCTTGCCGTCGTAACGCTTCTGCCACTCCTCGAGGACGCGCTCGCGGTTGAGGGCGGCCCACTGGAAGTCGGCATCGATCATGCGCTCGACGATGTCGGTCGGATAATTCTCGATCGGCTTGGCCACGCCGGGATAGGCGACGACCGCATAGCCCTCGTTATAAAGCTCGTTGGCCTCGCGGGTGACCGCCCAGTCCATCAGGGTGCGGGCGGCCTCGGCCTTGCCCGTGCCGGTGACGATGGCCGCGGCCTCCATGTCCCAGCCAAGGCCTTCCTCGGGGAAGACGATCTCGATAGGCGCCCCCTGGGACTTCAGGCGGGCGGCGCGGAACGCGAAGGACACCCCGACGACCGTTTCGCCGGAAGCGGCCAGGTTGCAGGGGGCCGATCCGGAATGGGTGTAGCGGGAAATGTTGGCGTGCAGGCGGTCCATGTAGTCCCAGGCCTTCTCCTCGCCCCACAGACGCACCCAGCCGGCAACGTCGAGATAGCCGGTGCCCGAGGAGCTGGGATTGGGCATGATCACATGGCCACGATATTCCGGCTTGGTAAGGTCTTCCCAGGAAGTCGGCTGCGGCACGCCCTGGCGGGCGCCTTCCACCGTGTTGTAGCAGATGGCCGCCACCCAGGCGTCCATGCCCACCCAGGATGGGTCCTTCCCGTCGCGGCTATAGGCGGGGTCGACGAATTTAGTATCCAGTTTTTCGACACCGGCCGGGGCATAGCGCTCCAGCAGGCCTTCCTCTTCCAGGATGAGCAGGCTGGTCGCCGCCAGGCCCCAGATCACGTCGGCCTGGGGATTGTCCTTCTCGGCCAGCAGGCGGGCCGTGATGACGCCGGTGGAATCACGCACCCAACGGATTTCGATCTCCGGATGCGCCTCGTTGAAACGCTGGGCGTATTTCTGCAGGTCATCGGATTCGACGGCGGTATAGACGGTCAACTGGGTGGCGCTCGCAGCCGTGCCAAGGAACGGCAGGCCGATGGCAGCCGCCATCAGGCAAGAGGTCAAACGGGTCATGGCTCTCTCCGAAGGGTGGTGATGTCGGTCGATGCAACGCAAAACCATCCTTGGTATAGACCAGATTGCCAGCTATTCGGATGACAGCTCCGTGAAAATTGCCCGAAGCCTGTTTTTACCCTTTCGGAAGATGAAGACCGCCCAAGGCGGAAGGATCAGATGTCCACGGTCACGCAGATGGCGTCGTGAAGCCAGTGTTCCTCGTCATATTCGACGGGCCGACGTTCGCCGTCGAAGATGGCGCGGTTGATGCCCAGCCCGGCAGTCCCCGGCGTCACCCCCAGGTCCTTCGCATCCTGGCGGGACAATGCTTCTGACATCATGCGGATGGAACGGTGGGCGAGCTCGATCTGCCAATGCTTGCGCAGCAATCCCCACAGGGAATGGTCGAAGCGATGCTCCAGCAGCCCCGGGGCGCGTTCCGGCACCACCCACAGGGATTCTGCCAGCACGGCGCGGTCATCCACGAAGCGGCGGCGGCGGATGTGGTAGAAGGCATGGCTCGCCGGCAAGCCGAGGGCCTGGGCGGCGGGCGGATGCGGCCGGGTCTCGACGGCCAGCACCTCGGTGCGCGGCACCCGCTCCTGGGCGCGCACATAATCGTTGAAGCCCGCATCCCGGGTGGGATCGTAGAGAAGCCGTTCGGGCGACACGAACCAGCCGCGCCGGTTGCTGCGATGGATGCGTCCTTCCCCTTCCAGCTGCGCAAGCGCTTGGCGCAAGGTCATCCGGGTCGTACGGAAACGTTCCGCCAGCAAGCGCTCGGGCGGCAGACGCCCATCCGTCAGCCGCTCGGGGTCACGGATCAATTCGCGCAGATGTTCGGTAAGCTGCAGGTAATAGGCGTCAGACATTCACAGGGCTTCTCGGCTGGTGGGGCCGCTATCTTGCCGCCCTGCCTTCCTTAAGTCGAGCCGGGACGCAGGCGCGGTCGAAGCGCCGCCAGGAAGCGGTCGATCAAGGGCTCGGAAGCACCGAGGTGAAGGGACGGATCGTCCAGCTTCCGCCAATCCACGGGCGCATCGGTCAGGCGCGGCAGGACCTCGCTCAGCCTGCCCTCGCCCGCCACCACCTTGCGGCAGGCTTCCTTGACCAGTTTCTGGGCCTCGGGGCGCGGCATGTGCTGGGCTAGGGCGAAGCTTGCCGCCTCGGCCAGGAGCAGGCCTTGCGAGGCGGCGATATTCGCCCGCATCCGCTCCGCCTCGACCGACAGGCCCTCGAACAGCGTCTGTCCATGCCGCAGGGAGGCCGCCGCCGCGACGGCCATGGATGGGAGCACCATCCATTCCAGCTGCCAGCCTGGACCCCCGCGTTCATGTTCCTGAAGCGCTGCCTGATGGATCGCCCCGATCTGCGTGGCGTTGTGACGCGCCAGGGCGATCAGGGCCTCGGGGCCTACCGGATTGGTCTTGTTGGGCATGGTCGAGGACCCGCCCGCCGCCGCAAGCCGGACCTCTCCGACCTCGGACTGGCTCAGCAGCACCATGTCGGTGCCGATCTTGCCCAGGCTGCCGGTCACCAGGGCCAGCCATCCCGCCAGCTCCATGATGCCGTCGCGCTGGACGTGCCAGGGCAGGAGAGCGGTTGCCAAGCCCAGTTCCTCGGCCAGGGCCGCCTCGACGGCCAGGGCATCCCCGCCCAGGGCCGCCAGATTGCCGCTGGCCCCACCGAAGGAAAGGGTGAAGACGCGCCCGCGCAATTCCCCCAGACGGTCGCGATGCCGCAGCAGCGGCGCCAGCCATCCCGCCAGCTTAAGACCGAAACTGGTGGGCGTGGCCTGCTGCATGCGGGTCCGCGCCGCCAGCGGCGTGGCGCGATGCTCCGCGACCAGTCCGGCCAGGCGCTGGGCCAGGTCTTCCAGCCGCCCGTCAATGATTGCCACGCTGTCCCGCAGGTTCAGGACCAGGGCGGTATCGACGATGTCCTGGCTGGTCGCACCCCAATGGACGTATCGCGCCGCCTCGCCGCCCACGGCCTGACGCAGCCGTTCCACCAGCGCCGGTACCGGCACGCCGTCGCGGGCAGTGCCGACGGCCAAGTCCCGGGGGTCGAGCGTCAAGGTCTCGGCCACGGCGGCGATCTTCTCCGCCGCCTCAGCGGGGATGACGCCGCAAAGTCCCTCGGCCCGGGCCAACGCCGCCTCGACCCGCAGCATCGCCTGGATCTGCGCATCCTCGTCCAGCAGCGGCGCCACATCCGGATCGGAAAACAGCAGCCCGTACATTCCGGGGCCAAAGGCGTTCAACGACATCAACGATCCTCCGCTCGATAGGCAGGCTGCCTTATTCCTTTTCCTTCGCGGCGTCCATTTCCGCATAGGCCTTCTTCGCGACGCCGAAGGCATTGTTCGCCGCCGGAACGCCGGCATAGACGGCGACATGCAGCAAGGCTTCCTTCACGTCTTCCGGGGTGGCGCCGGTATTCAGGGTGGCGCGGATATGCATGGCAACTTCGTCATGGTGCCCCAGCGCCGCCAGCAGGGCGATGGTGATGAGGCTGCGCTCGCGCTTGGTCAGGCCGGGGCGGCTCCAGACCGAGCCCCAGGCACCTTCGGTGATGAAGTTCTGGAAATCCACGTCGAAGGGCGTCTTGCGCGCCTCGGCCCGGTCCACATGGGCATCGCCCAGAACGGAGCGGCGGGTCGCCATGCCGAGCGCGCGGCGCTCCTTGATGGTCATTTCTTCAGACAAGATCATTCTCCTCCAGGAAACGGGTCACGGCCGAAACGAAAGCGGCGGGATTCTCCACGCAGGGCAGATGTCCGGCTTCGGGGATCAGCATGAAGCCCGCCCCAGGAATCAAATCGGCCATGCTGCGCACCAGCTCCGGCGGCGTGGCGCCGTCCTCGGTACCGCACAGACACAGCGTCGGAACGCGGATGGCGCCGACGCGGTCGGTCAGGTCGGCATCGCGGATGGAACAACAGGTGCCGAGATAGCCTTCGAGCGGGGTGCGGGTCAGCATGTTGCGCCACAGGCCCAGCTCCACCGCCTTCGTCTCGCGGAAGGAGGCGGAGAACCAGCGTTCCAGGATCGGTTCGGCCAGCGCCGCGATCCCGCCCTTGCGGATCAGGCCGATCCGCTGTTCCCACATCTCGGGCGTGCCGATCTTATGGGCGGTGTCGCACAGCACCAGGGCCGCCACCAGATCGGGCCGTTCGATCGCCAGCCCCTGGGCGATCATGCCGCCGACGGACAGGCCGACGACAATGGAATCCTTCGCCCCGGCGGCTTCCATCACCGCCGCGATGTCGAGGACATGGTCCTGCAGGCTGTAGGGCGCCGGCGGCGCGTCGGACAGGCCGTGGCCGCGCTCGTCATAGCGGATGACGCGGAACGTATCGGTGAAGGCCGGCAGCACCGCTTCCCAGACTTGCATGTCCGTCCCCAGGGAATTGGCGAAAACCATGGCCCTGCCGCCGGGATTGCCGTCCTCGCGGTAACGGATCGTCACCGCACCGTTCCTTGCCGCTTTCATTCCTGTTCCACCTTCCAGAAATTTTCGCCAGTTTATCCCTCTCCATTTCGTTATGAGAAATGACATTCTTTGCCCGAAACATTCCCATCTGTTATGGATGAGGGATGCTCAGCCGTCTCAAGCACCGCCATATCCAATGCTTCCTCGAAGTCGCCCGGCAACGCAGCATCAGCAAGGCCGCGGCGGCCCTGTCGCTGACGCAGCCCGCCGTGTCCAAGACGCTGAAGGAGTTGGAAGAGATCCTCGACGTCCCGCTGATGGAACGCGGCAAGCGGGGGATCGTCTTGACGGAAATGGGCCGGGTCTTCCTGCGCCATGCCGGAGCCAGCGTCTCGGCCCTGCAGCAGGGCCTGGACAGCATCGCCCATGTGCGCATGGGCGCACGCCCCTCCATCCGCGTCGGCGTTCTGCCCACCGTCGCCTCGCTGCTGGCTCCGGAAGCGGTGCAGCGCTACAAGCGTCTCGTCCCCGGCGCCATCGTCAGCCTGGTCAGCGGACCCAATGCCTATCTGCTCGACCGCCTGCGCCTCGGCGCGCTGGATGTGGTGATCGGGCGGCTAGGCCCGCCGGACGAGATGCGGGGCTTTTCCTTCATCCATCTCTATTCGGAACGCGTCGCCTTCATCGTGCGGCGGGGCCATCCCCTTCTCCGGCAAGAGACTCCGTTCCATCTTTCCGCCATCGCCGGCTTCACGGTCCTGATCCCGGACAAGGAGGCGGTGATCCGCCCCGTGGTCGAGAATATCCTGGTGGCCCACGGCATCGGCGACCTGCCCGACCGCATCGAAACCGTCTCGACCTCCTTCGGCCGCAGTTTCACGCGCTCGACCGATGCCGTCTGGATCATCTCGCGCAGCGTCGCCGAACCCGACCTGTCGGAAGGTGCGCTTGCCGAATTGCCGGTGGATACGCGCGATACCAGCGGCCCCGTCGGCCTCACCACCAGCGCCGCGACCGAAACGACCGGCAGCATCCGGCTGTTCATGGAAACGGTGCAGCAGGCTGCGGCGGAGATGCTGACGAAACAGCTTCATCCCTGACCGGGGATTTCCGGGATCAGGCCGATTGCAGCGGAAAAACTACCCGGAAGCGGGTTCCGGGATAATCCGGGCGGGAATGGAGTTCGATGCTGCCGTGATGGCTTTCGATGATGCGCTTGGCGATCGCCAGCCCCAGGCCGCAGCCCAGCGCGGCCGCATCGTTGGCCCGGAAGAAGCGGCGGAAGACGGCCTCGCGCTGATGCGGCGGAATGCCCGGCCCGTTGTCCTCGACATCGAGGCGGATACTCCCCTCCGCCGTCCGTGACAGGCCCACGTCGATCCGCCCGCCCTCGCCGACATATTTGCAGGCATTGTCGACCAGATTCACCACGGCCTCGCGCAGCAAGGTGCTGCTGCCGCCCAGCATGAGGGGCGTATTGGGCATCGAGAAGCCGAGATCGATCCCCCGTTCCAGGGCGGCGGGAACGTGATCGGCCACCACCGACTGGACCAACACGCCGAGATCGACCTGCCCGGCATGAGTCAAATCGGGCGGGCTGCTGTCGGCGCGGCTGAAGGCGAGGATCTGATCCGCCAGGCGGGTGGTGTGACGGGTATCCTCCAGTATCTTCGCCAGGGCCTTGCGTGTCGCCTCGTCGGGAGCCAAGCGCAGGGTCAACTGGGTCCGCAATTGCAGCGCCGCCAGCGGCGAGCGGAGCTGGTGCGAGGCATTGGCCAGGAATTCCTTTTCCGCCGCGATGCTCTCGTCCAGGCGCTGCAGAAGCTTGTTCACCCCCACGCCGATATTCTGCAATTCGCGCGGCAGCGGATGGTGGATGGGGCGCAGATCGGTGATCGAGCGCTGCGTCATCGCCGCCTCGAAATTCTGCAAGGGCCGGAGGCCCCGCTGCACCGCGATCCAGGCCAGCAGGGCCACGACCGCCACCACGCCGAACAGGCGCAGGATGGAACGCAGCACGGCGTCCCGGATGATCTGACGCTGGCTTTCCTTGGTCATGCCGACATGGATGGTGATCCAGCCTTCCACCAGCGAATCGCCATGGAAGAAGCGGAGCGACAGGGCCCGGATCTCCTGCCCCTGGTAGACCGCGTCCATCAGCAGCGGCGTGCCGGGCTCCAGTTGGTCGTCCGGCACCGTATGGGGAAAGTCCTCGTATCCGGTGACATAGGACCGGTCGGGACCGACGATCTTATAATAGATGCGCTCGCTGGTGGTGTTGCGCAGCAGGGTGATGACCTCTTCCTCGACGACATCGCCATAGGTCAGGTCCACGGCCTCGGAAATACTGATCGAGGCGGAGACGAGAAGCTGGTCGTAAAGCAGTTCCGTGGTCGCGCGCGAACTGACATAGGCTTCCCCAACCAGGGCCGCGCTCAGCAGGGTGAGCGGCGCCAACAGCCAGAACAGCAGGTTGCGGGTCAGCGAACGCGGCGTCACGGTCAGGCTTCGAGGATATAGCCGAGGCCGCGAATGGTCTTCAACGTCACGCCGCTGCCGGCCAGGCGCCGCCGCAGGCGATGGACGTAAAGCTCCACCACGCTGGGGGCAAGCTCGTCCTTATAGCTGGATAATTGCTGCACCAGTTGCTCTTTCAGCACCACTTTCCCCGGCCGGCGGATGAGGGCGGCGAACAAGGCCCGCTCCCGCGCCGGCAGGTCGAGCTGCGCCCCCTCGATCACGATATCGCGGGTCACCGTGTCGAAACGCAGCCGCCCCAGCTCGATGACCGGCGAAGGATTGCTTTGCAGGCGGCGGGACAAGGCCCGGATGCGGGCCTCGAACTCATCCAGGTCGAACGGCTTGGCGAGATAGTCGTCGGCGCCGAGATCGAGCCCCAGCACCCGGTCCTTGATGCCGGACCGGGCGGTCAGGATCAGCACCGCGACGCGCATGTTCCGCTGACGGACATGGCGCAGGATATCGAGCCCGTCCCCATCTGTGAGGTTCAGGTCGAGGACCGCCAGGTCGAATTCGACCGCTTCAAGCAATTCTATGGCATCGGAAACCGCCGAGACATGATCGACGGCAAGCCCCAGTCCCGTCAGCGATTGCTCAAGGCTTTCCGCCAGACTCCTATTGTCTTCGACCAGCAATGTCCGCATGGAAACTTTCGTTCACAATAAGCCTCCCCCCGAAGCATTATCCGAAACGATCTGTCTCCTCTTCAACAAAAAACGACAACACAACCAAGGAGTGTTATCCCCTCTATTGGTAAAGGGATTTAACGATTCATAAAGAAAGCGCGCCGGGTTCCAGGAGGAACCTTTCGGCGCGCTTTCCGATCATGACGGATGCTTGGTCTTTCCCGCTAGCCTAGGCCGCCGCCTTGCTGGCCGTCAGGCGTTTGCGCAGGAAGGGCACCATCAACGACAGCAACAGGAGAGCTGCCATGACCAGGGTGATCGGACGATCCAGCACATAGGAGAAGTTCCCGCCGCTGATCTGGTAGGAGCGGAGAAGCTCGCCTTCGGCCATGCGGGCCAGCAGAAGGCCGATCACCATCGCCGGAACCGAATAACCATACCGCTTCATCAGCCAGCCCAGCAGCGCGAAGGCCAGCAGCGTCAGCGGTCCCTGCATGGTACCGATGATGCCATAGGAGCCCAGGGCCGCCAGGATCAGGACCGACGGGCGGATCCACGACATGCGCAGGCGCACCACCGCACCCAGAAGCTGCAAGGCCAGGAAGCCGACGAAGAACAGGGCGATGGCCTGGACGATGTTGGCGGCGATCACGGCATAGACGATATCGCCATGGTCGCGCAGGAAGCGCGGCCCGCCGGTGATGTTATGCATGTTGAAGGCGGCCAGCAGGATCGCCGTCCCGGCGCCGCCGGGAATGCCGAGGGCGAACAGGCTGACCATCGATCCGCCTTCCGAACTGCTGTTGGCCGATTCGGAGGCCACCAGCCCACGCGGATTGCCCTCGCCGAACTTCCGCTCGCCGGGCACGGCCTTGCGGCCCTTTTCCCATTTATAGGAGACGAGGTTGGAAATGGAGGAACCGACGCCGGGAACGGCACCGACCAGCACACCCAGCAGACCGCCGCGCAGGATCACGCCGGGATAGCGGAGCACCTGCAGGGCCCCTTTGGCGATGCTACCGATGGAGACGCGGCGGGCGCTGCCCTCGGCCACGATATAGCTGTTGCCTTTCAGCGAGAACAGTTCCGAGGCGGCGAACATACCGATCATCGCCGGCACGATGGCGATGCCGTCAAGCAGTTCGGGCACGCCCAGCGTCCCACGGATCACGCCGTTGGAGCTCATGCCCACCGTGCCGATCAGCAGGCCGAAGGCCCCGGCCAGGATGCCCCGGGCCACCGATCCGCTGTCGAGGCCAGCGATCAGCGTCAGGCCCCACAGCACGACGATGAACATCTCCGTCGGGCCGAGTTTGAGCACGAAACCGGCCAAAGGCGCGATGACGATCAGCAGGACCAGATAGCCGAGCATCGTGCCGATGGCCGAGGCGGCCAGCGCTAGGCCCAGGGCCTCGCCATGCTCGCCCCGGCGGGTCATCGGATAGCCGTCGAAGGCCGTCGCGACGGCCGAGGACGTGCCTGGAATATTCATCAGGATGGCGGAAATGCCGCCACCGAACATGCTGCCCGTGAACACCGCCGTCAGCAGGAAGATCGCCGACATCAGGTCCATCGTCATCGTCGCCGGCAGGACAAGCGCCATGGCGAGGCTGGTCTGGAGGCCCGGAATGCAGCCGAAGATCAAGCCGATCAAAAGGCCCGGAATAATCAGAAGCCACGCATTCGAAGAGGAAGCCATGAGGTCCATGGCTCCCATGAGAGCATTCAAGTCGACCATCAAGGTACCTCAGAGCAGCAAAGTCGGGAGCGGAAAGGGAATGATCATCTTGAAGGCCAGCGTCGCTGCCGCGGCGAACAGGATCGGTCCCACCAGCAGGACGAGCGGACGGCGCTCACCGTCCTGGAACAGCGAGATCGCCAGGAAGACGGCGGAACTGACGTCAAAACCGGCAAAGGGAATGGCGCAGATATAGGCGGCGAACAGGATCATGACGCCTATGCTCGCCCAGGGCTTATCTTGCGCCTGTTCCGTCACCGGTGCCGGATCGGCTACCGTTTCCTCCGTCGGGGCCGGCGCGGCTTCCACCGCCGTCTTCCGCCCGACGAGGAAAGGACGCAGGGCGATCCCGACGGCCAAAGCGAGCACGAGAATGCCGACCGGCAGAATGAGAACGAGATTCGTCGTCCGGGACGATGCGTGGTAGCTGTCGAACAGATACCACAGAGTAAATGCCGCCATGGCCGAAGCGAAGCCGATATCCCCCCAAGGGAGGCGGCTTTTCTGCTGGGTCTTTTCCATCTGTTTCTTCCCTCGGACGCACCACGCGGCTTGCGCCGCGTGGTGCGGATCGGTTTCTTAAATCTCGGCCAGAGATTCGGCCCCTCTTACTTCCCCATGAGGTCCTTGTAGCGCTCGGCGATGGTGTAGAACTCCTTCAGCTGGCGCTCCGTCTCGTCCGGGCCGATCCAGTCGGCGCCGATCTGGTTGCGCTCCAGATAGGCCAGGAATTCGGGGTTCTTCAGCGCGCGCTCATAGGCGGCGACCAGCTTGGCCCAGCGCTCGGGATACTGGGTGCGGAAGGCGGCCGGAGCGGCCATGCCGCGCAGGGTCGCCCGGCTGACCACCGGGACGGTCACGCCCAGCGGTTCCAGGGCTTCGTTCACCGTGGGGGCGTCGAAAAGGTCGGAACGCTTGTCCAGCATCACGGCCAGCGGCTTGATCTGGTCGACGACGCCGTCGCTGCCCAGGCCGCCGATGATGAAGAAGTCCACCTGACCACCGGCCACGGCGGCACGGCACTGGCCGCCATTGTCATAGGTGACGATGTTCAGGTTCTCAGCCGGCACGCCGGCGGCATCCAGGATCATGTAGAGGATCAGGTGACCGGCCGAACCCTGCACCACGGCGGCGCTGTGCTTGCCCGGATTTTCCTTGATCGAGGTCAGCAGCTCGGACAGCGACGAGAAGCCGGCGTCGGTACGGGCGGCGATCAGATCCCAGTCGGGCCACTGGCCGTTGACGAAGGCGAAATCGTCCAGGCTGTAATTGGCATTGGTGTGCAGGATGCTGTTGGCCAGATAGGGCGACAGCGAGCTGACCAGCAAGGTGTTGCCGTCGGCCGGGCGGCTCAGGACATAAGAGGCCGCGAGCTGGCCACCGGCGCCGGGACGGTTCATGACCGTGACCGGAACGCCCAGTTCAGGGGCGACGAACTGAGCCACGGCGCGGGCGAAGCGGTCGGCGCCGCCGCCGACGCCGAAGCCGACGACGAAGCTGATCGGCTGGTTCGGCCAGTTATCAGCATGGGCCGGGCTGGAAAGCACCGCCCCGGACGCCATGGCGGAGACCAGAAGGGTGGCTACGGTGCGCCCGAAGGTCCGGCGGGTAATCTTCATTGAAATCCTCCAAGAGAAAAATTTGCTAACTCGAAGATCCGGAAGAGCGGAAACCGCTTCATCCAGGCAAAAGGTCCCCCTTCTGCGGAACTATGCTCCGCAGCGTCGCATTACTTCTTGTTGTTGAAGGCCTGATAGGGGGCGGTCAGGCTTGAACGGGTCTCAAGGCATTGCCGTCATGGCGTGACCTCGAAACGTTTCTTCAGCCAGCTCAGGAACCATTCCCTGATCGGGCGATCCATCGTCGTGCCCAGTTTCAGCAGGGCTTCTGCCTCTTTCCCGACGACCAGGGAATAGGCACCGGTGGCATCGCGGGACTTTTCCTGGAAGGCTTCGTCCATGGCGATGCGCGACAGCGCCGCCTTGTAGATTTCGGCCACCTCCTCGGAGGTTCCCTTCGGCATGAACAGCATCTTGTGGGCCGAATAGCCGATCTTGAAGGCGGCCGACCAGGCCTCCCACATCGCCCCCGAAGGCGGCTGGCCATGGACCTGCTCGTAGACTTCGACGAATGTCGGCAATTCCGGGAAGGAGGGATCGCGCACCACCTTTCCCGTCTTGTCGAGCACGCCCCAGGACATCAGCGGGACGGCCTTGCCCGCCTTGATCAGCGGCAGAACCTCGGTCAGATAGGCCGAAGAGGTCTGGTAATCGATCTCGAACTCGCCGCGCTCCAGCCCCAGCCGGGCCGCGCCCCGGCTCGACATGCCGAAGACGACCTTGACGTCCAGCCCCAGCATCTCGAAGGCGAGCAGCGGCACCATGTCCAGGGTGGCTGCACCGATGCTGCCGAATTTCAGGGAGCGCCCCTTCAGCTTGGCGATCTCCTCGGGGCCCAAAATGCCGGTTTCGCTGGATACATAGACAACCCCGCCGCTGCCGGACGCCGCCAGCACCTGCCAGTCCGAATAATCGTACTGGACGCGCCGGTCGCCGAGCAGATGCGCGATCTGGGTCGAAGCGGTCGCGCTGAACAGCATGGAACCGTCGGATTGCGCGCGGCCGTGAAAGTAGTTGGCGCCCTTGGTCGAGCCGCCGCCAGGAATATTGCGGATATGGATCGAGGCCGTATCTCGCAGCTCGTCCTGCAGACGTGCGGCCAGATAACGCGCCCAGATGTCGGTTCCCCCGCCCGGCTGGAAGGGAACGACCCACTCGACCTTCCAGTCGTCCTCGGCCGAGGCGGCATGGACTGCCCCCGGCGTGAAGGCCAGAAGCAGCAGCGTCAACCCCGCGTAGTGCGGCAACCGGGAAATCTGCGCCATGTTCCCGCGCATTCCGTCTCCTTGGACCGCTTCAGCACGCTCTGTTGTTTTTCTGCGCCCACTGAATCGCTCAACGTTTCCACCTATAGGGCCGTGCCCGACATACCGCAGGCTCTACCCCTATAGAACGCATTATATCAGCGGACTCTTTCATCCATCTTTCATCGCAGGGAAAACACGGAAACGTCATAACTTGCAGGGCGATCCCTGAGGATCGCCCTGTTTGTGCAAGACTGGCGGACTATGCCGTAGGATTTATGAAAAAGGACCAAAGAAGGCGGCGTCACCGCCTGGGCCAGGGCGTTTCCGCCACCGGGGTCAGCGGCCCCTGTCCCCGGAACCATGAGTCGAGATTATCCAGGACCAGCCGCCACATCCCTTGCCGGGTATGGAGGGTCGCAGAGCCGACATGCGGTGTCAGGACCACGTTGTCGAGCGCCACAAGCTCTTGCGGGACATGCGGTTCCTCGGCGAAGACGTCGAGACCGGCGGCCAGGATGCGCCCTTCCTGCAGGGCCGCGACGAGTGCGGGCTGATCGACCACCGTGCCCCGCGCCACATTGACGAGGATGCCCTGCGGTCCCAGCGCCGTCAGGACCTCGGCATCGATCAGCCCCAGGGTCTCGTCGGAGGCGGGCAGGATGACGATCAGGATATCGCTGTCCCGCGCCATCTCCGTCAGGGAGGAATAGTAGCGGTAGGGCACATCCTGCCGGCGCCGCCCGTAATAGGCGATCTCCAAGTCGAAGGCGGCGCAGCGCTTGGCGATGGCCTTGCCGATGCGCCCCAGGCCGACGATGCCTATCTTCCGCCCGCGCAGCGAGGCAGACAGCGGAAAGGCTCCCTCCAGCCAGCGCCCGGCCCGCAGGTAGCGATCCGCCTGGGGGATCCGCCGGACGGTGGCGAGCATCAGGCCGAGCGTGAAATCGGCCACTTCCTCCGTCAGGACATCCGGCGTGTTGGTCACGACAATGTTCCGCGCGGCAGCGGCGGCGACATCCACGCGGTCGTAGCCGACGCCGAAATTGGCGACGATCTCAAGCGCCGGAAGACGGGCGATCAGCCCGGCATCGACCTTGCCGTTCGCCACCACGCCGCGGATACGCGGACCGATCTCCTTCAGGAAGCCTTCCTCGTCCGTGGCCTCCCCGAGGCGGTGAAGGGAAAAACGGCTTTCGAAATCCCCAGCCGCGAAGGACGGGATTCCCCCGGTGAGCAGAATCTCCGGCTTGTTCGTCTCGCTCATGTCTCGCCCCCGTTACTGCGGCAGGCGGAGACGGGTGATCAGGCTCGACGTATCCCAGCGCCCGCCGCCGGCCTTCTGGATGTCGGCATAGAACTGGTCGACCAGGGCCGCCACCGGCAGGGAGGCCTTGTTCCGGCGCGCCTCTGCGAGGCAGATGCCAAGATCCTTGCGCATCCAGTCGACGGCGAAGCCGAAATCGAACTTGCCTTCATTCATGGTCTTGCCGCGATTCTCCATCTGCCAGGAACCGGCGGCGCCTTTCGAGATGACGTCGAGCACCGCCTCGACATCGAGACCGGCGGCCTGGGCGAAATGGATGCCTTCCGCCAGGCCCTGGACGAGACCGGCGATGCAGATCTGGTTGACCATCTTCGCCAGCTGCCCCGAACCGGCAGGGCCGAGCAGGCGTACCGAGCGGGCGAAGCTCATGATCGCCGGCTCGACCTTGGCGAAGACCTCGGCATCGCCGCCGCACATCACCGTCAGCACGCCGTTCTCGGCGCCCGCCTGGCCGCCCGAGACGGGGGCGTCGATGAAGCCGATGCCGGTTTCTCCGGCGGCGGCATAAAGCTCGCGCGCGATATCGGCCGACGCCGTGGTGTGATCGACGAGAACGGCACCGCGCGTCATGCCCGCAAGCGCCCCGTCCGGCCCCATCGTCACCGAGCGCAGGTCGTCGTCATTGCCGACGCAGCTCATCACGATGTCCTGCCCGGCCGCTGCCTCGCGCGGTGTCGCGGCGGCACGGCCGCCATGCTCCGCGACCCATTGTTCCGCCTTCGCGGCCGTCCGGTTGTAGACGGTCACCTCGTGGCCCTTCGCGGCCAGATGGCGGGCCATCGGAGCCCCCATGACTCCAAGTCCAAGGAAAGCGATTTTCATGATCTTCTCCGGATAGGTTGCCGTGAATGAAGGCGGCGGACAGGGCCGCTGGACTTAAGCCTCCGCCCCTTGGGAATAGCCCAGCCGGGCCGATAGCCGCGCGGCGCTGCGGCGCAAGGCGGCGACGATGGGGCCGTCGGGGTCCATGTCGAACATGCCGTGGATGCCCACGGCCAGCATGGCCAGGGTGATTTCGTTCTTGAAGTTGAAAACGGGTGCGCCGACCGCCTCGACACCGGGGACGAGGTGATAGCCCGAAACGCTGGCGATGCCCGCCTTGCGGATTTCGCCGAACATCTCCAGCGCCTTTTCCCAGGACTCGATGCCGCCGGGGGCGCGGCCCTCGGCCAGTTCACGCTCCACCAGGGAGCGATAGGTCTCGGGCGGCAGATAGGCGCCGAAGATGCGCCCGCTGGCCGAGGTCAGCATGTCCAGCGCTGTGCCGGTCATGAGATTGACGGTGATGGGACGGCGCGGGCTTTCCCCCCGGATGATGACCGGGCCGTTCTCGCTCCACACCGCCAGGGCGGTGGTCTCGTTGATCTCGTCGCGCAATTCCGCGATGGCGTTCAGGCCGAGCTGGATGCGGTCCAGCCGGTCGATGGCCGCCAAACCGATGGTCAGGGCGGCCGGGCCCAGTTCGTAGCGCGAGGTACTGGGCAATTGCTCGACCATCCCCGAGCGGATCAGGCTGACCAGATAGCGATGGGCCTTCGAGGCCGGCATCCCCGCGACGGCGGCGATTTCCTTCAGCATCATCGGCCGGTCGCCGCTGGCCACGGCACGCAGGACATGCATGCCGATCTCGATGGACTGGACGCCGTGCTTGCCTTCTCCGTTGTCACTCACCGGGCTCGTCTCCTTACCTGTCCCCGCGAGCCGGGGACAGGAGGCATTCTAGCCACGGGAATGGCGTCAGGATAAAGACTTATTCAGCCGCTGCGTTTTCCGGCTGCTTCCAGGAATGGACATAGCCTTCCCACTCGACCTCCGGCGGCAGGGGGTAGACCTCCAGCGGCTGGCGGGTGTCGATCATCACCGCCACCTCGTCGGTCTCCTTACGGCCGTATCGCATCGCCGTCTCATAGGCCTTGGGATGGGGGCCATGGACGAAGCCGTTGGGATGATAGGTGATCATGCCGGGATGGATGTTGTCGCGCGAGAAGAACTGCCCCTTGTGGTAGAACAGCACTTCGTCGAAATCCTCGTTGGAATGGTAATAGGGCAGCTTCAGCGCGTCCGGATCGGATTCGATGGGGCGCGGAACGAAGGTGCAGATGATCACCCCACCGGCCAGGAAGGTGGCATGGGCCGAAGGCGGCAAGTGGTAGCGCGCGCTCATCAGCGGGCGGATGTCGCGCCAGTTCAGCTTCACCGGGGCCAGGTCGCCATGCCAGCCCTGGGCATCCAGCGGATTGAAGGGGAAGGTCTGACGGGACAGGTGGTTGCCGCGCTTGATGTGGATGGTCCACTCGGCTTCGTCCTGCTGGGCCAGGAAGGCTTCGTCGATCGCGGGCACGTCCAGCACGGCGGCATCGAACAGGGCATGGCGTCCGACGATGCCTTTTTCCGGCAGCTTGTAGGAATCGCCGGTGGCTTCGATCATCAGCACGGTGGCGGGTTCGGCGCATTCGATGCGCCAGGCGGTGCCGCGCGGCAGGATGACGTAATCGCCTTCGCGGAAGGTCATGTGGCCGTAATCGCAGTATAGGTCCCCCGCCCCCTGGTGAAAGAACAGGGCGTCGTCGCCGTCGGCATTGCGAACCAGCAGGCTCTTGCCCTCGGTGCGCCACAGGCGGACCTGGGTGGCGGCATTGCCCATCAGCGCCACGGCATCCCAGGGATTGTCGCTGACCGCCCGGATGCGGGTGGTGTCGAAGGCGCGCGGGCGCAGATCGCCGTCAAAGCTGGTCCAGCCGGTCGGCGGATGCTTGTGATGCAGTTGGCTGGCCGGACCGAAGAAGCCTTCGCGGCCCACTTCCCGCTCGTAGGTGCCTTCGGGCAGCCTGCAATGGGCTTGGCGCGTCGCGTTGCCTTCGATGCGCGGAAACGAAATCCAGTTCTTCATCCTCTTCTCCCTGTCTGGCCTGCCGGTTTTTCCGGCACAACGTTTCATTTGAAACTTTCCCATGCAAAATTAGTTTCATTTGAAACATATTCCAAGCGGAAAAATGGCCCTTCCGCCCCATTCCCACGAAAGAAATAGCCCCACCCCTTACGACCAGGAGGCGAGACCGCACCCTCTTTCCGATTGACGGAATAGATTCTGAATTTCATAACTTGTGTCGCAATTTGGAAAATCGGGGGTGCCGAAGGACGTCCGCGTCATGCCCCCGCACCGGAATTCGAGCCTTGAGGACATAACAATGACAAAGCAATTCGCCTCGGTTGCCGACCTGGAGGAAAAGAAGGCCAGCTTCACCCAGTTGTCCGACCATGCCTGGGGCTATACGGCGGAAGGCGATCCCAATACGGGAGTGGTCATCACCGACGAAGGGGTGCTGATCGTCGATGCCCTGGCGACACCGGTGATGGCCCGGCGCCTGATCGACGAAATCCGCAAGGTCACCGACAAGCCGATCAAGTATCTGGTGCTCAGCCATTATCACGCCGTGCGCGTGCTGGGCGCCTCGGCCTATGGGCCCGAAGGCTGCCAGGAAATCATCGCCAGCCAGGGCACCTATGACCTGATCGTCGAACGTGGCGCGCAGGACATGCAGTCCGAATACGAACGCTTTCCGCGCCTGTTTCAAAATTTCGAATCCGTCCCCGGCCTGACCTGGCCGACCCTGGTCTTCAAGGAAGAGATGACGCTGTTCATGGGCGGTGTCGAAATCCGGATCATGCATCCGGGCGCAGGCCATACCAAGGGCGACACAATTGTCTGGCTGCCCGCCGAGAAGGTGCTGTTCTCGGGCGATCTGGTGGAATGCGAAGCGGCCTGCTACACCGGCGACGCCCATCTGGCGGAATGGCCCGCGACGCTGGACCGCCTGCGCGCCCTGGCCCCTGAAAAGCTGGTCCCCGGGCGTGGCCCGGCGCTGATGTCACCCCGCGAAGTGGCCGCCGGCCTGGACTACACCCAGGATTTCGTCACCACCCTGTTCCGCTGCGCCCAGGAAGCCGTCGCCGCCGACATGACCCTGAAGCAGGCCATGGCCCATACCCGCAAGGTCATGGACCCGAAATTCGGCCATGTCTTCATCTACGAGCATTGCCTGCCCTTCGATGTCACCCGCGCGGTGGACGAAGCCAAGGGCATAGCGCATCCGCGCATCTGGACGGCAGAACGCGACAAGGAAATGTGGCACGGTTTACAGGCGGATTGAGCCTCGAAGCGACAACGTCCAACAAAGCTAAAAAAAGCATAAGGGAGGAAGCGTTGCTCAGCACTTACACATACCCGAAATTCGATTATGTCCAGCCGTCCGAACAGAAGGCCGGACAGGCCGGGCGCCATCCCGCCATCGTCGTCGGTGCCGGTCCAGTGGGGCTGACGGCGGCCATCGACCTGGCGCAGCAGGGCATCCCGGTCGTCGTGCTCGATGACGACAACACCGTCTCGGTCGGTTCGCGCGGGGTCTGCTATGCCAAGCGGGCGCTGGAGGTCCTCGACCGCCTGGGCGTCGGCGATGCCTGCTGCACCAAGGGCGTCAGCTGGAATGTCGGCCGCACCTTCTTCCGCGAGGAAGAGGTCTACAGCTTCAATCTCTGCCCCCAACCCGACCACAAGCGTCCGGGAATGATCAACCTGCAGCAATACTACCTGGAAGAATTCCTGGTGAAGCGCTGCGCGGAACTGCCCAATATCGACCTGCGCTGGAAGAACCGCGTGGTGGCGGTCGAGGCCGGAACGGACAAGACCACGCTGGATGTGCAGACGCCGGACGGCTTCTATACGCTGGAAACCGGCTGGCTGGTGGTCGCCGACGGCGCGCGCAGCTCGATTCGCACCATGATGGGGCTGGATATCGACGGCAAGGTCTTCATGGACCGCTTCCTGATCGCCGATATCGTCATGCATGCCGATTTCCCGGCCGAGCGCTGGTTCTGGTTCGACCCTCCCTTCCATCCCAACCAGTCCGTCCTGCTGCACCGCCAGTCGGACAATGTCTGGCGCATCGACTTCCAGCTCGGCTGGCAGGCCGACCCCGAAGAGGAGCGCAAGCCGGAGAAGGTCATCCCCCGCATCCAGGCCATGCTGGGCGAGGACAAGGAATTCGAGCTGGAATGGGTCAGCGTCTATACCTTCCAATGCCGCCGCATGAAGGACTTCCGCAAGGGCCGGGTGCTGTTCGTCGGCGATTCGGCCCATCAGGTCTCGCCCTTCGGCGCACGCGGCGCCAATTCGGGCATCCAGGACACCGACAACCTGATCTGGAAGCTGAAGCTGGTGATGGACGGCAAGGCGCCGGAAAGCCTACTCGACACCTATAGCGAGGAACGGGTCTTCGCCGCCGACGAAAACATCATGAATTCGACCCGTTCGACCGATTTCATCACGCCCAAGACCATGGCCTCGCTGACCTTCCGCAATGCCGTCCTGACCCTGGCGCGGGACTATCCCTTCGCCCGCGCGCTGGTCAATTCCGGGCGGCTGTCGGTGCCCAGCGTCCTGACCGGATCGCGGCTGAACACGCCCGACCAGGACACCTTCGGCGGCGACATGCTTCCCGGGGCGCCCATGGCCGATGCCCCCATCGCCGTCGAGGGAGAGGAAGGCTGGCTGCTCGACCATGTCGGCAATCGCTTCATGGCGCTGGTCTATGCGCCTTCCTACGACATTCCCGCCGGACAGGTGATCGCCCTGGGCGAAGGCGCCATTCCCGTCACTACAGTCGCCGTCATGCCCAAGGGCGCCGCCGCCCCGGCGGGCATGACCGTGTTCGAGGACATCAAGGGCCGCTTTGCCGAACGCTACGACGCCCAGCCCGGCACGGTCTATCTGATCCGTCCCGACCAGCATGTGACGGCACGCTGGCGCCGCTTCGACGCCACCGCCATCCGCGACGCAGTCGCCCGCGCCACCTGCAACGCCTGAGCCTTGGGGAGACGATCATGACGCTCAACACCCAACCCAATTTCCACCAGCAGGGCCGGCGCTTCCTCCGCGACTTCAGCCCCGGCGACGATTTCTACGAAGCCCTGATCGCTATGCACCAGGACCTGAGCGAGGAGGAAAGCGCCCAGGTCAATGCCCGGCTGATCCTGCTGCTGTCCAACCATATCGGCGATCTGGACGTCTTGCGCGAAGCCATGAACATGGCGCGCCAGGGCATCGGCGCGCCGGTCGGCGGCCAGCTCCCGGCCGCCTCGCCTTCCCTTCCCGCCGCCGCCCTGGAAGACCGCTACAAGACCGAACCGGCGCTGGCCGCGAAAGTCTAAATGAGGGAAACTGGGCGGAGGCCTCTTCTCCGCCCAATCCCGATCCGGAGCCGAATATGAAGCTGTATACCTATTTCCGCAGTTCGGCGGCCTATCGCGTCCGCATCGCCCTGGGGCTGAAGGGGGTGGGATACGACTCGCTGCCCGTCCATCTGCTGCGCGATGGCGGGGAACAGCACCGGGACGCCTATCTCGCCCTCAATCCGCAAGGATTGGTGCCGGTCCTGGAAGAGGACGGGCGGGTGCTGACCCAATCCCTGGCCATCATCGAATATCTGGAAGAGACGCATCCCGCCCCGGCGCTGCTGCCCTCCGATCCGGTGGAAAGGGCAAGGGTGCGCGCCCTGGCCCAGGCGGTGGCCTGCGACATCCATCCGCTGAACAATCTGCGGGTGCTGCGCTATCTGGTCAGGACGCTGGGCGTTTCGGAGGAACAGAAGAACGCCTGGTACCGGCATTGGATCGAAACCGGCCTGCCCGCTTTGGAAAGCATGCTGGCGGGCCATCCCGCCACCGGCCGCTTCTGCCATGGCGACACGCCCGGACTGGCCGATTGCGTCCTGGTGCCCCAGCTTTTCAATGCGCGGCGATTCCAGATCGACCTGGCGCCCTATCCCACCCTGACCCGCATCGACGAAGCCTGCGCCGCCCTGCCCGCCTTCCAGGCCGCCCATCCCGACAACCAGCCGGACGCGGTGTGAGGAGAGCTTCGCCTCCTACCCCGCCGCCCTTGTCTCGCCGACATATCCCAGACGATGGGAGATATCGGCGGCGCAGGCGCGGATATCCTGGGCAAGCGAGCTATTCCAGTCGGCATCGAAAATGCCCGACGGTCCCATGGCGGTGACGGCCAGGACGATGTTCCGGCTGTGATCGAAGACGGGGGCGCTGAAGGCGTTGATGCCGGGGATGGGATTGCCCAATGCGCGGGACAATCCCTGGCGGCGGACTTCGGTCAGGACCGGCTCGATCTCGTTCCAGTCCGGTGACTCCACCGCGGCTCTCTCGTCGCCCAGCAGACGGGGCCCCGACAGAAGCAGGCTCTCGATCAGCTTGCGCGGCATATAGGCGGCGAAGACCCGGCCCGTGGCCGTGTTCAGCAGCGACATGACGCTGCCGGTGCGCAGATTGACATGCAGCGGATGGCTCGATTCCTCGACCCGCACGATGGTCGGGCCGAGACTGCCCCAGACGGCGATGGCGACGGAATGGCCGATGCGGCTGGACAGGGCGGCGATGGCGCCCGAGGCGATGCGCACCGGATCGAGGCGCTGAAGGCTGACCAACCCCAATTGCAGGGCCAGGGGCCCGACCTCATAGCGGCCCGTCAGCGGGTCCTGCTCGATCAGCCCGATCTTGCCGAAACTCACCAGATAGGGATGGGCCTTGGCCGCGCTCATCCCCGCCTCGCGCGCCAGATCCTTCAGCATCATGGGCAGGCCCGACCGCGCCAGGGCCTGCAGGATCCGCCCGCCCACCTCGATGGACTGAATGCCCCGCCGGTCCTTCTGCCTGTCTTCTTCCATCCGCGTCCGCTGCCTTTCCATTCTGTCGGCCCCAAGAAGGTAGCGCAGAAATTCATCATGAGCGAATCCGTTCGAGAGATTTTCCAAGCGTTCGGCAGAGACCCGGAAGAGGCAAAAGCCGACACCCGGCCTATGCCATTTGACATTATCTAATGCGTTGCATGGTTTCACTCGAAACTATATGATGCCGGTAAAGGACGGGCTCAACAAAAACACCGTCCGGAAAATCCCACGGAGGTTCAACGTCATGACCCATTTGTCCCGCCGTTCGCTGTTGAAGGGTGCCGCGGCTGGTGCCGTCCTTGCCGGTTTCGGCGCCACCATCCTGCCCCGCCGCGCCGAGGCCGCGACCACTCTGACCTTCTCGTCCTGGCTGCCGCCGCGCCATCCCATCGTGGTCAACGCCTTCGAGCCCTGGGCCGAGGATGTGGCCAAGGCCACCGACCGGCGGGTGCGCATCCGCATCCTGCCCAAGCCGCTGGGCGGCGCGCCTGCACATTTCGACATGGCCCGCGACGGCATCGCCGACATCACCTACGGCCTGCACAGCTTCACGCCCGGCGACCGCTTCCTGCTCAGCCGCGCCGCCGAATTCTCCTTCCTGGGCGATAATGCCGCCGACCTGTCGGTGGCTTATTGGAAGCTCTACCAGGACCGCCTGGCCCAGGCGAACGAGCATGACGGGGTGCATACCCTGGGCGTCTTCGCCCATGGCCCCGGCGCCATCCACAACAATGTGCGCCCGATCCGTACCGCCGCAGACCTCCAGGGCCTGACCCTGCGCGTACCGGGCGGCTATGTCAGCCAGTTGATGGCGCGCCTGGGAACCGTGCCGCGCCAGGCGCCTTCGGGCGAAGTCTACGAGATGCTGTCCAACCGCGTGATCCAGGGGGTCACCTTCACCCAGGAAGCCCTGACCGCCTTCAAGCTGACCGACCACCTGAAGCATACAACCACCGTGCCGGGCGGCATCTACAATACCTCCTGGTTCTTCGTGATGAATCCGTGGAAATGGGAAGCCCTCTCCGATGCCGACCGCGAGGCCATCACCGAATTGTCGGGCGAGGCCTTCGCCCGGCGGGTGGGCAAGGCCTGGATGGACGCCGACGACGTGGCGCTCGACCAGATCAGGAAGGCGGGCATCGAGATCATCGAGGCCGATCCGTCCTTCGTGCAGGAACTGACCGTCCATACCAACGCGCTGGAAGCGGAATGGGCGGAACAGGCCAAGCAGCGCGGCGTGGACGGCCTTGCCGCCCTGCGCGAATTGCGCGCCGCCACCGGCGTCATCCTGCCGTCATGACCGTGGACCTGGGGCAGCGCCGGGCGCCGACCGCCAAGGGGAGGTGGGTCCTGCCCGCCTCCCACCGGATCATCAACCACGTCCTCGGAGGGTCCGCCGCCCTGCTGCTGTTCGGAATGTCGGCCATGACCACCGCCGATGTGATCGGCCGCCGTTTCCTCGGCCTGCCCGTGCCCGGATCCTACGAACTGACCTCGCTGATGCTGGCGGCGCTGATCTTCATCGGCCTGCCGCTGACCACCGAGCGGGATGAGCATGTGGTGGTGGACATCCTCGACCATCTGCTGCCGCCTTCGGTCCTGCGGGTCAGCTCAGCCCTGATGACCCTGCTGAGCAGCCTCGTGCTGGGGGTGCTGTCCTGGCAGCTTTGGCTGCGGGCGGGCAAGCTGGTGGCCGATGGCGCCTATACCGATCAGCTGCGGATCCCCATCGCGCCGGTGGGCTATATCGCCGCCTTTTGCTGTTTCCTGTCCGCCCTGATCCTGGCCTGGAAATGCGTCGTCATGCTGAAAGGACCGGCCTATGACTGAGTCCATGATCGGCTTCGGCGCCCTGTTCAGCCTGATTCTGCTGCGCATGCCTATCGGTTTCGCCATGGCACTGGTCGGAACCGTGGGCTTCGCCCTGCTGGTGGATTGGGGACCGGCCCTGGCGATGTTGGCGCAGAACACCTTCGACGCCGGATTCTCCTACACCCTGTCGGTGCTGCCGCTGTTCATCCTGATGGGGAATTTCGTCACCCAGGCCGGCGTCTCGGGCGAACTCTACAAGGCCGCCTATGCCTTTCTCGGCCATCGCCGGGGCGGGCTCGCCATGGCCTCGGTCGCGGCCTGCGGCGGCTTTTCGGCGGTCTGCGGCTCGTCCCTGGCGACGGCGGCGACCATGACCAAGGTCGCCATGCCGCCCATGCGCAAGTTCGGCTATTCCGACAGCCTGGCCGCCGGTTCCATCGCCGCGGGCGGCACGCTGGGCATCCTGATTCCGCCCTCGGTGATCATGGTCATCTACGGCCTGCTGACTCAGTCGGATATCGGCAAGCTGTTCATCGCCGGCATCATTCCCGGCCTGCTGGGCATCCTCCTCTATGGCCTGGCCGTCGCCGTTACCACCTGGCTGAAGCCCGAGACGGGACCGGCGGGCGAGCGCATGCCCTGGCCGGAACGCCTGCGCGCCTTGCGCGGCGTCGCGGGAATGCTGGGCCTGCTCGGCCTGATCATGGGCGGCATCTATGGCGGCTTCTTCACACCGACCGAAGCCGCTGGCATCGGCGCCTTCGCCGCCTTCCTGATGGCGCTGCTGCGCGGCCGCCTGACCCTGTCGATCTTCTTCCGCCTGCTGATCGACAGCGCCCGCACCACGGCGATGCTGTTCATGGTCATCATCGGCGCCCTGCTTTTCGCGAATTTCGTCAACTTCGCCGGGCTGGCCGACGAGCTACGCTATTGGGTCGAAGACCTGGAGGTCTCGCCCTGGCTGGTTCTGCTGATCATCGTCGGCGTCTATCTGGTTCTGGGCTGCGTGCTGGAAAGCCTGTCGATGATCCTGCTGACCGTGCCGGTCTTCTATCCCGTCATCATGGGGCTGGATTTCGGCATCGGCGACCCGGACATGGTGCTGATCTGGTTCGCCGTGATCGTCGTGGTCGTCACCGAAATCAGCCTGATATCGCCCCCCGTCGGCATGAACGTCTTCGTCCTGCGCGGCGTCCTGCCCGACGTGTCCCTGGGGACCATCTTCCGTGGCGTGATGCCCTTCCTGATCTCGGACTTCTTCCGGCTGGGACTGCTGATCGCCTTTCCAACGCTGACCCTGCTGCTGCCATCGCTGATGTGACGCAGGGCCAAGGAAATCGGGAATCCTGACATGGTGAAGATTTCATCCGCCCATTCCCGCGCCGAAACGGCGCCGGTCCTGGACTATCAATCGGGCTTCGGCAACGAATTCGCCACCGAAGCCCTGCCCGGCGCCCTGCCCGTCGGCCAGAACTCGCCCCAGCGCGCCCCTTACGGCCTTTATGCCGAACAGCTGTCCGGCACGGCCTTCACCGCGCCGCGCCATGCCAACCGCCGCTCCTGGCTCTACCGCATCCGCCCGGCGGCGATGCATCCGCCCTTCCGCCGCATCGGCAACGGCCGCCTGGTCAGCCGTTTCGGCGACGGCCCGACGCCGCCCGACCAACTGCGCTGGGACCCGCTGCCCCTGCCGGACCATCCCACGGACTTCCTCGACGGGCTGGTCACCATGGCGGGCAACGGCGACCCCGCCGCCCAGACCGGCTGCGGCCTGCATCTCTATGCCGCCAATGCCTCGATGACGAACCGTTTCTTCTATAGCGCCGATGGCGAGATGGTGATCCTGCCCCAGCAGGGCCGCCTGCGCCTGGCGACCGAACTGGGCGTCCTGGAGGTCGAGCCCCAGGAAATCGCCGTCATTCCGCGCGGGATGCGTTTCCGCGTCGAATTGCCGGACGGCCCGTCGCGCGGCTATGTCTGCGAGAATTACGGCGCCCTGTTCCGCCTGCCCGATCTCGGCCCCATCGGCGCCAACGGCCTTGCCAATCCGCGCGACTTCCTGACCCCCGTCGCCGCCTATGAGGACCGGGAAGGCCGCTTCGAGCTGGTCGCCAAGTTCATGGGCAATCTGTGGTCCACCGAGATCGGTCATTCACCGCTGGACGTGGTGGCCTGGCACGGCAATTACGCGCCCTATAAATACGACCTGCGCCGCTTCAACACCATCGGCTCGATCAGCTACGACCATCCCGATCCGTCGATCTTCCTGGTGCTGCAATCGCCCAGCGACACGCCCGGCGTGGACAATATCGACTTCGTCATCTTCCCGCCGCGCTGGCTGGCGATGGAGAACAGCTTCCGCCCGCCCTGGTATCACCGCAACTTCGCCAGCGAGTTCATGGGGCTGATCCACGGCCGCTATGACGCCAAGGAGGACGGCTTCCTGCCGGGCGGGGCCAGCCTGCACAATTGCATGAGCGGCCACGGCCCCGATGCCGACACCTTCGAGAAGGCCTCGAAGGCCGATACCAGCACGCCCCAGCGCATCGGCGACACCATGGCCTTCATGTTCGAGACCCGCGCCGTCCTCCACCCCACCCGCCATGCGCTGGAGACGGCGCAATTGCAGCCGGATTATTACCGCTGCTGGCAGGGCTTGAAGAAGAATTTCGATCCGGCTGTACGTTAAGAAGAGACTTCGCCATGACTCCCAACGATCCCCGTCTGACGTCCTTCATCGACGTTTCGCCGGACTGCCATTTTCCGATCCAGAACCTGCCTTTCGGCATCTTCTCGACCGCCGCCGACCCTGCGCCGCGTGTCGGAATCGCCATCGGTGGACAGGTGCTGGACCTTGCCGTCCTGGCCGAGGCCGGATTGGTGAAAACCGCGCCCGAGGGCATCTTCGCCCGGCCCAGCCTGAACCCCTTCATCGCCCTGGGCCGCCCGGCCTGGCGCGAAACGAGGGCACGGATCAGCGAATTGCTGCGCCACGACAATCCCGCCTTGCGCGACGACCTGTCCCTGCGCAGCCGCGCCCTGGTACCCCAGGCCCAGGCCAGGATGCATCTGCCGGTCGAGATCGGCGGCTATACCGATTTCTATTCCTCGCGCGAGCACGCCACCAATGTCGGCAGCATGTTCCGCGACCCGAAGAACGCCCTGATGCCGAACTGGCTGCACATCCCCATCGGCTATAACGGCCGGGCCAGTTCCGTCGTCGTCAGCGGCACGCCGGTCCGCCGCCCCAACGGCCAAACCAAGGCCCCCGACGCCGAATTCCCCAGCTTCGGCCCCTCCCGCAAGCTCGATTTCGAGCTGGAAACCGCCTTCATCCTCGGCCGGGGCAACGAGCTGGGCAGGCCGATCCCTATGGCGGAAGCCGAGGAGCACATCTTCGGCATGGTGGTGATGAACGACTGGAGCGCGCGCGACATCCAGCAATGGGAATACGTGCCGCTCGGCCCCTTCAACAGCAAGACCTTCGCCACCTCCATCTCGCCCTGGGTGGTGACCATGGAAGCGCTGGAACCCTTCCGCGTCGCCGGCCCGGTCCAGGACCCGCAGCCTTTGCCCTATCTGCGCCAGACCGGGCCGCAGGGCTTCGACCTGCATCTGGAAGTGGCCTTGCGCCCGGCGGGGGCCAAGAGCGAAACGGTGATCTCGCGCACCAATTTCCGGCATATGTATTGGAGCATGGCCCAGCAGCTGGTCCATCACACCATCTCGGGCTGCAACACCCGCATCGGCGATTTGATGGGATCGGGCACCATCAGCGGTCCGACGCCTGATTCCCTGGGCAGCCTGCTGGAACTGACCTGGAACGGCAAGACCCCCCTGGTCCTGGAAGGCGGCGAGGAACGGTCCTTCTTGCAGGACGGAGACGAGGTGATCATGACCGGCTGGTGCCAGGGCGAGGGCTACCGCATCGGCTTCGGCAAGGTCAGCGGCCGCATCGAACCCGCCTTGTGACGGGACTCAATTTTCAGGGAAGCTGTCATTGCGGGATCGTTTTTCAGATGCTAGATTCACTTTTCACCGCGTGATGCGGCCAAGACCATGATTTCAGCAGGACAGATCCTTTTTCATGGATTCCGCGCGGCAGCCCCGTTTTTCAGGCCCGGTAACCGTCTTTCAGGAAAGGCGCCTGCCCGAGACGGCGGTTCCGGCGGGCTATGCCGCCTTGATCGACGCCTATGGCCTTGCCGTTCCGCTGCCGCGCATCCTCTGCGCCATCGGCGCGCGCCACCGCATCGTCGAGGACCGGAATTGGCGGATCATGACGCCGCGCCATGCGCCGCATCCCACCCTGGACGGTCACCTGACCTTCGCCCTCAAATACGAAGGGCTCGATCTGGCGGTCCTCAAGCGGCTGTTCATGGCGACCGGCCCCGCTCCCATCGAAGCGCTGGTGCGCGATAAGCCGACCGGCAGCTATGCGCGGCGCATCTGGTTTCTCTATGAATGGCTGACCGGAACGGCGCTCGACCTGCCGGACGCCCAGGCCGGGCGCTATGTGCCGGTACTCGATCCCGAGCTGCAATGGGGCAGCGAGGGCGTGCCTGCGCCGCGCCAGCGCCTCAGGAACAACCTGCCGGGCACGCCGGATTTCTGTCCCCTGGTCTTCCGCAGCCAAGCGCTGGAACGTTTCATCGCCCTCGACCTGCCGCGGCGGGCCCAGGCCATCATCGCCGACGTGCCGCGCGATATCCTTGCCCGCACGGCGGCCTTCCTGCTTCTCAAGGATTCCAGGTCGAGCTACGCCATCGAAGGGGAGCGCCCGCCGCAAGACCGCATCCAGCGCTGGGGCCGGGCCATCGGCGAGGCGGGCCGCCAGCCGCTGGACCGCGAGGAATTGCTGCGCCTGCAGCGGATCGTCATCGGCGACAGCCGCTTCGTGAGGCTGGGCTTCCGCGAGGAAGGCGGCTTCGTCGGCGAACATGACCGCGAAACCAGGATGCCGCTGCCCAGCCATATCAGCGCCCGTCCCGAGGACCTGCCCGCCCTCCTCGACGGCATGATCGCCTTCGCCGGCGGCCCGGCGCAGGGCATGGATGCCGTGATCGCCGCCGCCGTCCTTGCCTTCGGCTTCGTCTATATCCACCCCTTCGAGGACGGCAACGGCCGCCTGCACCGCTATCTGATCCATCACATCCTGGCCCAGCGCGGCTTCAATCCCCCCGGCATGGTCTTCCCCGTCTCCGCCGCCATCCTGGAACGGATCGACGGCTATCGGAACACGCTGGAAAGCTATTCGCAGCGCCTGCTGCCGCTGATCGACTGGGAACCGACCGAGCAGTTCAACCTGCGCGTCCTGAACGACACGGGGGATTTCTACCGCTTCTTCGACGCCACCCCCCATGCCGAATTCCTCTATGCCTGCGTCGAACGGACGATCGAGCAGGACCTGCCGAGCGAAACCGCCTTCCTGCGCCGCTACGACGCATTCCGCCGCCGCGTCGAAACCCTCGTCGACATGCCGGACCGCAGCCTCGACCTGCTGTTCCGCTTCCTGAACCAGAACGATGGCAAACTCTCGCACCGCGCCCGCGACCGCGAATTCAAGGACCTGACCGACCAGGAGGCGCAGCGGATCGAAGCGATCTACACCGAGACGTTCGGCGACGGCTGAACAAGACGCTCACGCCGCAGCCGCTGTCATACGTCGCCGGGACGTCCATCCCGCAGGATAGAACTGTCGACCTCTCCCTTACCAAGGGAGTGCTTTATTCCCCTCATAGGGAACGTAAACCCTCGGTGGCGGGCGCCGCCTCGGCCAGCACCGACATCTTCTAACCCCTCATGGGGAACGTAAACCTTCGCTCTGACCGGCGGCCAGGATGAGGAAGACGCCCTTCTAACCCCTCATGGGGAACGTAAACCGCCGGCCGGACGCACCATCACTGCCGGCAACGGCCTCTTCTAACCCCTCATGGGGAACGTAAACCAGTGGCGCGGGTGATTGCGCCGCTGCTCTGGAACGCCTTCTAACCCCTCATGGGGAACGTAAACCCCCGCGAATGTGCAGGGTTTCCGCGTCAATGTGATTCTTCTAACCCCTCATGGGGAACGTAAACGCTTCGAAACATCACGGTCATCCCCTGCGAACTTGTCTTCTAACCCCTCATGGGGAACGTAAACTTGTAACGCAGACCGATTTCCGCCTGACTGGAGAGCATCTTCTAACCCCTCATGGGGAACGTAAACCAGAACATCACCGCCCGCCAGTTCGCCAGCATCGAACTTCTAACCCCTCATGGGGAACGTAAACTCGCGGTCATAGACGGCAGCCTCATCATCAAACGGCTTCTAACCCCTCATGGGGAACGTAAACTATCATTGATGCTGGCAGTCCCGGCATAGAACAGCCACTTCTAACCCCTCATGGGGAACGTAAACGTTCGGCGCGGGAGTGAAGCACGCCACGCACATCAGACTTCTAACCCCTCATGGGGAACGTAAACTGATCGTTCGCGCCGAAGCCGCTCCGGACTGGCTGACCTTCCAACCCCTCATGGGGAACGTAAACGCCCGGGCCGCGTGGCTCAAACATGGAAAGTTGCACCTTCTAACCCCTCATGGGGAACGTAAACATCACCCTGGACGAAGCCAAAGCCCATCTCCGCGTCCTTCTAACCCCTCATGGGGAACGTAAACTGGTGCTGACCGAGGCCGCGACAGGGCTTTCGTTACCCTTCTAACCCCTCATGGGGAACGTAAACGACGAACCTCGTAGCCGCTGGGCGTCTTCAACCCTCTTCTAACCCCTCATGGGGAACGTAAACTGGCAGTCTGGGAAAGGGAGGTTTTCGGCTTCATGAACTTCTAACCCCTCATGGGGAACGTAAACTCCTCGCCCATTCGGCGAGGTCCTGATACAGCTTGGTCTTCTAACCCCTCATGGGGAACGTAAACAAACATGCTGCTGCCACCATTCTCCAGAGCCTCAATCTTCTAACCCCTCATGGGGAACGTAAACGGGCTCATACTGGCTGAGATCGACGCCGATAACTTCCTTCTAACCCCTCATGGGGAACGTAAACTTATGCGGAGCGTAACGAGTTCGACGGCGTTGGCCTTCTTCTAACCCCTCATGGGGAACGTAAACCAAAGGGGAGGATTTGCGGCGGGGCTTATTGTTCAACTTCTAACCCCTCATGGGGAACGTAAACAAGGCTCGGCTTCGGTAGTCGCGACCATGATACCGGTCTTCTAACCCCTCATGGGGAACGTAAACATGGTAAGCCGAGCAGCCTGTGGCTGGCCTGGGGGAACTTCTAACCCCTCATGGGGAACGTAAACCCTGCCCTCACAAAGATTTTTTGCTCCTCCCCCTGACGACGACGGCGGAAAATGGGCTGGAACGCCAGGAAAGCGATGTTCGATCCCCGGGGAGTTTTGCAGGATATGCCATCGAACATCGCCCCTTTGCCGTCTACAGAATCCGGGAATCGCGTTTATGCCGGTCATCGGCCTCCTTGCTGGGCAGGCCGGTGGAATGGCCGGTCTTGGACCAGAGGCTGATATCGATGTTATGCCTGTTCTCGACCAGGAACTCCAGCACCCGGTCACCCTCCACGACCAGCTTGTTCATCTCCCGCCGCAGCTTGTCGAGCTGGGATTTGGTGATGTCGCCGAAGAAGACCGAGAATTGCTCGTGCCCCAGATACTTGATCAGCAGTTTCCGGTATTTCTGCGTCCGCTTCGCATTGACGTCATAGGTGACGATGACGAACATCTTCAGCTCCCCCGCCGGAAGGCGGCATAATCCTCGATCCCCAGGACATGCCGTTGCAGTTTGAGCGCCTCCTTGCGCATCAGGGTGCGCAGGCTGTATTCGCCGGTCACACTGTCCACGGCGGTGGTGAAGCGTTCCACCACGGCCCGCCGCCCGGCTTCGGTGAGCAGGCAGATGCCGTCATGTTCGTCGAACCACTCGTCACGCGGCATGGCCTTGCGCACCATGGCGAAGATCTGCCGGTCGACCACCACGGGCTTGAAAGGCTCGGCCAGATCCAGCGACAGCGAGGAACGGCCCGCCGAGGGCGCGTGCAGGACGGACAAGGTCTCGTCGAGATGGGTCTTGGCGATCTCGTGGCGGATGGCGGTATAGGTCAGGCCGTTGAGGAAGGAGATCAGGCAATTGATGCGGTTATTGGGCGGCCGCTTGACGCGCGGGGCAAAGGCCAGCCGTTCGTCGACAAGGCCCCAGGCCTCGTAATAGAAACGCCGCGCCATGCCTTCCAGCCCCATCAGGCTTTCCGGGTCCGGGGCTTTTTCTAGCCGCCCTTGGCAACGGAGGATTTCCCGGATTGGCTGCCTGAGCCCGTCCTGGCCGCGATAGGCGTAGTAGCGCAGCCCGACGACGATATTGTGGAGGGCGGCGCGGACGATCTCGCGCGCCAGGGCCATCCGTCTTTCCGGTTCCAGGAACAAGGCGGCCTGGCGGATGGTCACCTCGCCCGCGCCCACATTCACCGCCGGCTCGAAGGCGCCCTTGAACCAGCCGTAATGGTCGAAGAAGGAAACGCGCACGCCGGCCCTGCCGCACAGCGCCAGGAATTTCGTCGTTACCGTTCCATCGGCGGTCATGACGATATGGCGCACCGTCTCGATGGGAAGGCGCTTCTTGCGGCCGTCGATGCGGACCAGGATGGTGTTCTCGTCGCGAGCGATATCGGCATCGCCGCAGATATAGAGGGTTTCCATGCTTACTCCGCGAAGCCGCAGAATTCGTTGTTGGAACATCCCCGGCAGGCGGAAATGGGTCGGGCGGCGGGAACGGCGGTGGCGCGTTTCAGCGTCTCGATCAGGTCCAGCGCCCTTTCCAGCCGTTCCACCCTGCCAGGATCGAGGCTCACCTCGTGGTAGCGTTTCGAACCCATGACATAGAGGCGGGCCGACCAGATCCGTCCGGTCGCGCGGCTCATCAGCGCCGCATAGAAGGCCGCCTGGTCCATCGAGGCTTCGAGATAGGAGGCGGATGTCTTCTCCTCGATGACGATGCCCGCCTCCCAGTCCAGCCGGTCGGGATGCAGTCCCAGCAAACCGGCGGTGGAGCGGTCGCGGCCATGGCTGTCGGCATGGCGCTGGAAACCGAGGCGGATATTCTCGCTCCATTCATTCATGCTGGCCCGGTGCAGATGCAGCCAGCAGCGCCGGGCGCAGATCGCCGCATGCTGGATATGCAAGCCTTGCGCATCCAGCCTGTCGGCTCGTTCACAGAATGCCTGTAGCCGCGCCGACCGATCCCAATCCGTCTTCGTCATAGGGTATGATCCCCGTGGCATTGACCAGTTGCACGGCCAGCCGGACACCCTCGTCATCGCGGCCGCGCCCCATATGCCGCTCGACCGCCGCCGCATATTGCTGGAACGGCGCACGGTCCAGCGGGGCTTTGATGTCGCCCGGGAAGGGCAACAAGGCATGGCGCTGATAAAGCCGCCGGTCACCATCCCGGCGCAGCAATTTGCCCCATTCGATGACATCGGGCACGACGACCACCGTATTGCCGGCGGCATCGAGGCTGACCGGAAAGTGGTCGAGGACGGAGGTGTGCGTGGTCAGCCAGGCGGCGGAAATCTTGAATTTCTCGCCGCCCGCGCCGATGACCGTCACGGTGGGAGAGAAATCGCGCAGGATGCAGGCCTGTTTCTCGAATGTCCGACGCCAAGCCCGGCCGCCCTTGATCCCCGCGATCCGGTCCAGCCAAGCCCGCACGCAACGGGCGGTGGGCGGGGCCGCCTTGCCGATCTGGAAGGCCTTGTCCTTCATGTCCTGTTCGCGCAGGCGATCTTCCAGCAGCACCCAATAGACACCGGCGGCGAAAGCAGCGCGGAGCGGCATGGCAGCGAAGAAATCCACGCCGCCTTCTCCCGTCTCCAGCACCTGTCCGGCTTCCTCCGGCAGGTGGAACCGGTCGGCGATGCGGGCGAGATCGGCCAGGAAAGCCGACAGCTCCTGAATGGAGACCTGTCCCGGCCGCGCCGATACCCAGTCGATCAGCCGTTGCAGCCAGGGACGTTCGGAGGCCGTCTTGCGGCCCAGGCGGACGACGACCCGCCCGTTCAGGCTGCCCCGCGCCACGCGGCCCAGGCGCTGCATGAAGGATAAGGGCGTGAAGCCCGGGTCCATCACCAGCAGGGTCAGGCCCGGCAGGGTGACGCCGACCTCGATGGTCGAGGTGGCGGCGATCAGGCGGCGGCCCTCCAGGCTCTTGCCCCGGCCGCACCAGGGGGCGTCGCGCTGGCCGTCGATGCTGCTGTCGATCAGAAAGCGCTCATTCTCCATCAGCCCCAGAGTCTCGGCCAGGGACAGCAGTTCGGGCACGTCGCGCTGCAGGTCCTTCAGGGCATCATAGATCGCCACGGCGCATTGCCCCTGCGGCAGGGCGTCGATCTCGTTCCGAAACCCGCGCAGGACGTCGAGCGGCGATTCCGCCTCGACGAAATCGACCGTCACGTCGCCATGCAAGGCACGCCCGCCCTCGGGGATGATGGTTTCGCCGATCACGTCCCGCGCCGTCATGGGAATGCCCAGCCGCGTCATGACCGGCAGGATGTCGATGGGGGTGGCCGAAAGCAGCGAGACCTTGGCGCGCACCGGGCCGTCCGCCGTCTCGCGTCCCCAGGGCCCCTGGGTAGCCAGCCCGGCACAAAGCGCGATCAGCCCGAAGCCGCGCGCCTGGGTGAGGTGGAATTCATCGAAGACGATATGATCGAAATGGGTCATCAGCGCCGCCGGGCCGATATCCCCCTGGCCCTCGGCATGGGTGGGATCGAGCAGCAGGCGCGACAGGCTTTCCGGAGTGATGAAGATGATCTCGCCGCGCTCGCCGGGCCGCAACGACACGAACCGCCCCCGGCGGTGCGCGCCGACATCCTGGCCGCTTTCGCGCATCTCGGCGGCGCTGTCCCCCGTCCAGACGGCGATCTTCTCGATGCAATCCCGCTCCGGCCAGCCCGCCTTGCGCAAATCCTCGCGCAGGGCCGTCGCTTGGTTCTGGGCGAGACGGCGGGTCGGCACCACGAACAGCACCCGCCGCCCCATCTCCACCGCCCGCCGATAGACATAGCTCTTGCCCGCACCGGTGGGGGCGCTCGCCAGCGTCACCGGGCGCTCGGTGGTCAGCAGGCCCGCCTGCATCGGCGACAGCCCCGCTTCGTCCTGCGCCACGCCATGGCGGGCGATGGTCATGCGGGCCATCAGGTCCATTTCAGGGCTTCCTCCTCAGCCTCGGTCAGGGACATGGGGGCGGTCAGCTGCGTCTCGTGCAGGATGTAGCGTTCGACTTTCAGCTTCCGGCCGAACAGCAAGGCAGTGGAGGCGTTGAGGCGGACATCCTGTACCGTCTCGTCCCGCTCGATCTTGAGCATGCCGGTGCGGTTGGAGCCGATGCGCACCACCAGGACGGGGCCGAGATCGCGGAAGCGGAACGGGTCCTGCCCGAAGACGGCGCCGCGAAAGACCTGCCCCGCCGGGACTTCCTGGATGGTGAAGAATTCCTTGAAATTGCCGCTGGCCGCGGCACGGCGGACCTTGTCGGGATAGCCGCCTTCCACCCCCAGGTCCGAACGGCGGGCCAGCGGCGGCAGAAGCTGCGGATCGTCGGTTTCCAACACCGAACTCCGCCAGGGCATCGCCGCCAGATGGGCACGGTAATTCTTGGGCGGCGGAACGGGAGAGGTGCTCATGATCCCCAAGGCCGCCGCCAGGGCGAAGGCGATGGCGCGGTCGCCGATGAGATGAGGAATGGTCGCCACCCCGCCCTGCACGGCCAGATGACCGTAATTGAACGGCGTCAGGGTGGTGGCCCGGATAGGGGTCACGGTCATGGCACACTCTCCCGGCAAGGCTGGATCAAGAGGCCTGGCCGCTGAACCAGGCATCGAACAGATGAGCGACCGCGCCATGGGCCTGGCCATAGGCCTCGCGCAGGCGGCCGCTGCCGCCGAGCAGGTCCTCCGACAGGGCGGCGCGGTAGCTTTCCGCTTCCGTCGCCGGGATGGCGACTTCGTGATGAGGCGCCACCAGGGCATGAATCTTCTCGATCACCGAGGCAAGCTCCGTCCCCTCCACCTGATCGGCGATGACATAGGGCGAGGTTTCGGGGCGTTCGATCAGCGAGGCATAGATGCCCGCAATATGGGTCCGCACATTGACCCCGGTGACGGAGGTCTGGCCGCCATAGGCACCCGACAGGCCCAGGCTCAGGACCAGATGCTCGAAGGCTTCCACCGGCATGATGCGGCCGGGACAGGAAATCACCTGCACCATCAGCGTGCCCGGCTTGACAAAATGGCGCTCGAACAGATTGTTCGAATTTTCCTTCTTGGCAGCGTCGAACAGCGACCCGTCCTCGGCGGCGCGGTTGTGGAAGGTCTTGTCCACGCAATATTCGTAGGGCATCAGGCTCAGCCCGTCCGAATACAGGGCGGCGGCCTTGACCGGCAGGACCTTGTTGCCCTGGTTGACGCTGTCGCCGAAGACCAGGCTGTTGAGGTCGAAGGCCGCCGAGGGCTTGGCCTTTTCGGGCATGGCATGACGGTTCTGCGGATAGGCCCCGCCCGTGCCGAAATGGCGCAGCAGCTTCAACCCGTTGGCCCGCTCGCGATGCTTGAACTTGTTCGGGACCGCGCGGACGAAGCGCTTGCCGCCGACGGTGATGTCGGTGATCTCGGCCTCCTGGTTGCGGAACACCGCCGGGGCGACGATTTCCCGCACCAGCACCAGCGAGACGACGCCCAGATTGCGCAGCTTGGGATGGGTGTAGTCTTTCTTGCCGTCGCTGCTCTCGTCGGTCAGGTGATCGAGGGAACCGAGATATTTTTTCAATTGGGGAATGACAGACATGGCACTGTCCTTGTTCAAGAATGGCGTCAGGCGGCGGGAAGGTCGGCTTTGGCGTCCTTCACGGCGGAGCGCGTGAAGGCCCAGCGATAGGCGGCCTGGAAGGTGCGCAACTCGCCCGAAGACGGCGGGCGGCCCTTGAACGCGCCGTTCCAGGCCCTGTCCACGAAGGTTTCGGCGAAATCCTGGATGGCATCATCGATCCTCTGCCCCGGCTCGCGGTGAGCCGCCGAGGAATAGAACTCGCCCTTCTTGCGGTTCTCGCCATCCACGGCAATGCGTCCGGCCACGGCTGCAATCAGTCCCTCGCGGTCGCGCCATCCCTGCCGATAGGCGTCGGTCGCCGCCTCGATGGCCGTGCGCAGCAGAAAGCTTTCGTCATTGGCGCTGGCGTCCCAGCCGGGACGGCGTTGAATGCGGCAGGCTTTCCGCCCCAGTTCCACGGGCGGAGCAATGCTTTTGTCCTGGTCCATCCTGGCAACCTCGTTTGCGATATGGTCGTTGAGGGTGACGAGCGTCTGGGAAGAGACATCCATCCGCCCCGGCTTTCCGGCCTCGGGCGCCCGGTCCCGGGCCGTGGCCCAGGCCAGGCAAGCGGCGGCGAAGCGGCTGTGCGGCAGGCAGAAGGACTTGGCGGCATCGACCAGTCCCAGCCCGCCCTCTTTGCGCACCCCGGCAATCAGCCCGACCAGCTTCAGCAGGCCGATTGCTTTCGGCAATTCTTCCAGACGAAAACTGTCGCCGCCCAGAAGGGCGCGCAATTCGGGATCGATGCAGTCGCAATGAAAGAAATCCCGGCGCGGATAAGGCAGGCCGGAAAACAGATGCAGCGGGCGGCCATAGCGCTGTGCGGCTTCCATCGCGATGCGCAGGAAGGTGATACGGTCGGCGAAACGATTGGGCATCTGCTCGAAGCGGCCAAGCTGTGTCCGCCCGTAATAGCTTTCCAGCCCGTCATAGGTCAGCCGGGTGCGGTCGGCCCGCACCATGTCGAACAGCCCGAAATCCCGGTCGTTCATCTCCTTGACCGTCAGGCTGAAGATGCCGCCGGCCGTAGGCGAGGACAGGCGCAGGGGAATGCCGTCCTCACCGCCCTTGATTCTGGCGAAGCTGGCGGCCCGCATGCGGTATTCGGCATAGGAGATGGGAGAGAGATAGACCTCGGCCTGTTCGCGGAACTTCTGTTCCGCCCGCCCCTCACGATAGGACAGGGCGCTGGACTTGATGCCGTACAGCCCATCCTTGCCCTCGACCGGATGCCCCAGAACCGGTTCGCCGGTGATCAGGCAATGCTGGGATGCCGCCGGGGCTTCCACCACCTCTCCGGCGGCCATGGCCTGGAGACGCTGCCGGACGGCCTGACGTACGGGAGTGGTCTTGTCCGGCAGGGTGGCGAAGACACCCTGTTCGCCGAACCAGGTTTCCATCAGGGCCTCCAGTTCCGCCGCGAAAGCGGAGTCCTGTTCCATCCGCGCGGTGGCGAGCAGGGTCAGGGAGGTGCGCCGGGTCAGGTCGCCGAAAGAAGCCAGTGTTTCAGGAAGATCCCCCAGCAGCCGCGCCAAGCTCTCTTCTCGGGCCTTGCGGCTCAAGGCCTTGTCCGGTGTCGCCTCCTCGACGCCGACCGCCAGCGAAACCAGGCAGGCCTGCCGCACCGCTGCGAATTCCGCCTCGTCTTCTTGCGGCATGCGGATAAGCGGCAGGGTCTTGCCGCCCGGCAGCTTTTCGGTGCTGACGACGGGACAGCCCGCCGCGACCGCCAGCCGCCGCAATTCCGCTTCATGCGCCTCCAGATCAGCCATGTTCACCGCCAGCAGACGCCGGACATCGCCGGTTGGAATGCCCTTTCTCACCAAAGCCTGAAGAATCGCCCAGTCGGGCCGCGCGCCGCTGATCTTGGGAATGCCGACCGCACTGAACAGGATCTCACTGTCGAAGGGAATGGCCTGCGCCACCTCCTCGATGGCGGCGGCCTTGATCGCCTCGGCCTGTTCGGCGGGAAGCAACGAGACCAGGGTTTCGTCCCGCACCGCATGGAAGAGCGGACGCATCCCCGTCATCGTCTCGCAGGTATGTTCCAAGGCATCGGCAAGTTTCGCGAGGATGAAGGGATGGTGGGGATCGAAAATCACCATCGGCGCGTAATCGCTGAAGGCTTCCGGATGAAAGAAACTGGCATCCTTGCGCAGCGCCTTCGCCCAGGCCTCCAAGACCGTCTTGGCCGTTTCGGACGGCAGGCCGTGCAGCCACAGGGAATCCAGCTTGTCGGCCAGGCGCACATGGCGCCGCACGATATTCGCCAGATAATCGGGAATGCGGGGGGCCGGCAGGCGGAAGGTGGTGCGCACCTCGTCATAGCTGATCAGGGCGGTGAATTGCTCGGGCGTCAGGGTCACGCCGAAACGGTCCAGGAAGGGACCGATCCGATAGCGGTGGAAGATGGCGCAGGCTTCCTCGGCCGTGACCTCCTTCCAGTCCTTTTCCAGCAGCTTGTCGATATCGTGCAGCAGGCCGACGGCAAGGGCCGTGGCGACAGAGGCGCGCAGCGTCTCCGTCTCGACCTCGGCGGCGAGCAGATCGAGGGCGACGAAATGGGCCGCCGCCATGCCGACCGAGGTGGCGTGATCGAACAAGGTGACGTTCGACCATTCCTCATGGCCGGGGCCGCCCTTGCCGCTGATGGCGAGGAAGCGGGGAAGACGCAGATCGGTGCGCTTGCCGGCGGCGATTTCCTTCAGGCTCTGCTCCGACGCATCCCCCAGGCGGTCGCAAAGGATGGCGGGCAGGACGATCTCGTCCAGCGCCTCTTGCGCCTCTTGGACAAGCGCCCGCGCCTGGCGGCGCAGCCCCAGCATGGAGATCTCGTTCATGATCCTGTCCTTTATCAGGCGGCGAGGCCGAAGAAGCCGAAGCCCATGCGGTTCTTCTCGCCCAGTCCGGCATACCAGGCCAGGCGCAGGTCTTCCGGTGGTCCGCACAGGACGAAGGGGAACAGCAGGCCGACCACCACACCGGCCTTGTCGCCGCTGCGCTTGACGTCCACCCGCACGGCATGACCCTTGCCCCGCCCGGCGAGATAAAGATCGTCGGGCACCAGCGTCAGCCCCACCGGGCGCCCCGCCAGCCGCGACAGGCGGCTGTTCACCGCCGCCGAGATATCGCAGTGGCGGATATCGTCATGCCATTTGCCGGTCTTGCGGCCCTCGGCACCGCCCTGGCGGGAGATGGCGATCGGGGTCAGTGCCACGGCCTCGATGAAGGTGCAGCCAGGAACCACCGGGTCGAGGTCGGCGCGGATGGCCGCCCCGGTCATGTCGAGAACCTCGCCCGTCGCGGGCTGCTGCTTGCGCATGGTGGCGGGGTCGGCCTTCATCAGAAAGGCGGCGATGTCGGGATCGGGGGTGGAGACGAAAACCTCCTTCGCCTGCCGCACCAGCGGGGCGATACGGCGCGGCATCACCGGCCCGGCCCCCCAGGACCTCGCTTCCGGCCCGTACAGCATCCGTGGCGGGCATCCCGCCGCTTCCAGCATGGCCCCGGCGGCATCCTTGATGACGTCCACATTGCTGAAGGTGATGCGCCGGTTTCCGGCGCAACGCAGGCGAATTCTGAACATGACCGCCTCCCCGCATTACCTAAAGGTTGCTTTTATCAACCACAAGATGACAATCTGAGCTTGAACCAGAAGAAATCCTCCCACAACCATTAATTTTCTCAAAATGAGAGGAACGTAACCAACGGTGACGGATGACCCTGGAGTGACGGGCGAGATTCTGCGGCGACGCGCCTTCATCCAGTTGATGGCCCATTGGTTCGGCGAGGTGAAGGCGGCCGACATCCAGCAGGCTTTCGGCCTGTCGCAGGCCCAAGCCTATCGCTGCCTGGCAGCGATGAACACGCCGCTTTCCGAAGAAGGGGCCGGCTCGGCCGACATGATGCTGGCCCATCTGCGGGCGCAATCCCTGTCGAACCACGCCTGGAAGGACCTGGGGCTGGATTTCCGCGTCTCCGTCGAAGACGCCGACCTGCTGACGGAAAGGCGGGTGCAGGCCCATATCCTGCGCGTCCTTCTCCCCGCGCTGCAAAAACGCCGAGCCGTCCTGATCGCCTATACCGGGCGCAAGGGCGTCAGCGAGCGCATCATCTCGCCCGCCCATCTGGTGCATGTGCAAAGCCGCTATCATCTCCGCGCCTGGGATCACACTGCGCGGAAACACAAGGATTTCGTCCTCTCGCGGATCACCGAGACGGAGCCTGCGTCCGAATGCTTCACCTATCCCCACGACCCGGACTGGGCGGCATTCATCCTGCTGCGCTTCAAGGTGAACCCGGCCCTGCCCGCCGCCCTGCGCGCGGCGCTGGCCCAGGAATGGGAGCTGACAAAGGACGGCATCCGCGAATGCCGGTGCCGCAAGGCCCTGTCACGCTATGTCGTGCGCCGGATGACCGAGCAAACCTCCCTCGGCCCCCGCCGCTGGCTGCCCGCCGACGAGACGACGCAAAGCCTATGCGACCAGATTGCCAGCCAGCAGGAAGCCGGATAAGCTCGGCCCGATATGGTCCCGGAGAGCAAGCAGAACGATGTTCGATGAGATATCTTGCAAAATTCCCCGGGGAGCGAACATCCTTTTCCTGGCGTTCAGCCCCCTTTTCCACCAGCCCGCAAAAGGCGGAAGCGGAAAAATCGAGCCAAAGCCAGGGTTTACGTCCCCTATGAGGGGTTAGAAGGCTCTCAGGAAGAGACTGTGATGGTCTCTAATCGGCCGTTTACGTCCCCTATGAGGGGTTAGAAGTTGCTTCGGGATGACGTTGGACTTGCTCACCGCTTGGGTTTACGTCCCCTATGAGGGGTTAGAAGCTGCTGGCCTACCGCCCTGACCTGACCGACGCCCAGGTTTACGTCCCCTATGAGGGGTTAGAAGCAGGAGGTGATGCACCGCGATGGCTTGGAGCGGTTCGTTTACGTCCCCTATGAGGGGTTAGAAGCGACTCGGCGGTGGCACGCCGAACGATCGTGCGGTGTTTACGTCCCCTATGAGGGGTTAGAAGATGCACCGGGCGCACGCCGCCACGCTCGGCGCCATGGTTTACGTCCCCTATGAGGGGTTAGAAGACAGGCAAGAGCGCCCTGGCGAAGGAGGATCAGGTCAGTACGTCCTCTATGAGAGATCAACGAAAACCCTCTCGACCTGACAGAAAGGTACCGGCGACTGCGGGGAACGGGTGCTTGCGGCTGCCATTTCCGAACTTCCCCCGCCCCTAGCTTTGGGGACCTTCATCACGACACCTCGAACGCCTTCTTGTATTGCAAGGCCAGGGCGTCCGCGCCTCGGGCGAGGAGGCTGACGTCGCTGCCGACGGCGACGAAGGTGTATCCGGCGTCCAGCCATTTCCGCGCCTGGCTTTCCACCGGCGCCAGGATACCGGCGGGGATTGCGGCTTCCTGGCAGATCGCCAGGGCCTGGGCGATGGCGTCCTGGACGTCGGGATGGCCGGGATTGCCGATATGCCCCAGATTGGCCGCAAGGTCCGATGGGCCGACGAAGATGCCGTCGATGCCTTCGACAGTGACGATATCTTCCAGATTGTTCAGGGCGGCGGAGGTCTCGATCTGCACCAGGAGGCAGATCTCGCGCTCCGCCGTGGCATGGTAATCACTGATGCGGCCATAGCGGTTCGCCCGCTGCAAGGCCGACATGCCGCGCAATCCGGCATGGGGATAGCGCACGGCGGCAACGGCCCGCGCCGCTTCTTCCGCATTCTCCACGAAAGGCACCAGCAGGGTCTGCGCCCCGATATCGAGCAGCCGTTTGATCAGGACCGGGTCGTTCCAGGCCGGGCGGACGATGGGGGTGGCCGTCGCGGCGGTGAGGGCCTGCAATTGCGACAGGATATTCGGCACCTCGTTGGGCGAATGTTCCATGTCGAGAAGAATCCAGTCGAAACCGGAATCGCCGATGATTTCCGCCACGATGTTCGAACACAGGGTGCTCCACAGACCAATCTGCCGTTCACCACGGGCGATCGCATGCTTGAAGGCGTTCCGGGGAAGATTCATGGGCATGACCGCACCTCCGCTTTATTTATACAATAAGTAAATATTTTATTCATTACTTAGATAATCTATGCTTATATTTTAATATTAATTAAGTTCACAGGGAGAAAGAGAAATGTCCAAAATTGCCATGGTGACGGGCGCGGGAAGCGGCATCGGCCGTGCCGCCGCGCTGGCATTGGGGAAAGCAGGCTTCGGGCTTGTCCTGGTCGGTCGGCGGAAAGAGGAACTGGAACGGACCGCCGCCGCTGCGGAGGGGACCGAATGCCTGGTCCTGCCGCTGGACATCAGCGATCCGGCGGCCGTGGAAGCGGCCTTCGACAGGACGGTGGCGGTCTTCGGCCGTCTGGACGTCCTGTTCAACAATGCCGGACGCGGTGCGCCCGCCGTCCCCATCGACGAGCTTTCCGTCGAGGATTGGAATGCCGTCGTGGCGGTGAACCTGACCGGCGCCTTCCTGTGCGCGCGCCAGGCCTTCCGGGTGATGAAAAGCCAGTCGCCGAAGGGCGGACGCATCATCAACAACGGCTCGCTCTCGGCCCATGTGCCGCGCCTCTTCTCGGCGCCCTATACCGCCACCAAACATGCCATCACCGGCCTGACCCGCTCGTTGGCGCTGGATGGGCGGCGCTACGACATCGCCTGCGGCCAGATCGATATCGGCAATGCCGCGACCGAGATGACGGAGCGCATGGAACGCGGCGTTCCCCAGCCCGACGGCAGGATGATGGTGGAACCGAGAATGGATGTGCGGCATGTGGCCGATGCGGTGGTCCAGATGGCCAACCTGCCGCTGGAGGCCAATATCCAGTTCATGACCATCATGGCGACGAAGATGCCCTTCCTGGGCCGGGGCTGACCCTGGCCGGAAGAATGCGGCCTTGCGGAAGGCGCCCTGCCTTCCGCAGCCTGCCCAGAGCCTAGGCATCCGGCAGCTTCGGGGCCGGCGGCACCACTTTCCCCGGATTCATCAGGTTCAACGGGTCGATACTCCGCTTGATCATGCGCATCAGGTCCAGGGCGACCGGGTCCTTGTAGCGCGGCAATTCCGCGAGCTTGACCAACCCCACCCCATGCTCGGCCGAGATCGAGCCGCCCATCTCGGCGACAATGTCGTGCACGATGCGGTTGAACCGGCTCCAATGGCCGAGGAAGGCCGCCTTGTCCATACCGAGGGGTTGGTTCAGGTTGAAATGGATGTTGCCGTCGCCGAAATGGCCGAAGGCGCAGACACGGATGTCCGGCATCTCCCTCTCGCAGGCCTGCTGCGCGCGCTGGATGAAGTCGGCCACGCGCGAGACCGGCACCGACACGTCGTGCTTGATCGAGCCGCCTTCCTGCTTCTGGCATTCCGAGATGCTTTCACGCAGCAGCCACAAGGCCCCGTTCTGGGCTTCGCTGGCCCCGATCGCCGCGTCCTCGATCACGCCTTCCTCGAGCGCCCGGGCGAGCACAGATACGAGCCGCGCCTGAAGGTCCAGCTCCGGATCGGGCGAGGAAAGCTCCAGAAGTGCGTAGGACGGATGGTCGCCCTGCAAGGGGCGCTGGGCGCCGGGTGCATGCTTCAGGACCATCTCCAGTGCGAAGCGGGGCATGTATTCGAAGGCCGAGAGAGTCTCGCCGGCCGTGCCGCGCAGGCGGCTGAACAATTCCAGCGCCGCATGGGGCGAGGCGCAGCCGATAAAGGCCGTGACCCGTCGGCGCGGCTTCGGAAACAGCTTCAGCACGGCCGCCGTGATGATGCCCAGCGTTCCTTCCGCGCCGATGAACAGGTTCTTCAAATCATAGCCGGTATTGTCCTTCCGCAGGCTGGACAGGGCATCGAGGACGCGCCCGTCCGGCAGGACCGCCTCGATCCCCAGCACCAGATCGCGGGCATTGCCGTAGCGGAGAACATTGGTACCGCCGGCATTGGTGGAAAGATTGCCGCCGATCTGGCAGGAGCCTTCCGAGGCAAGAGACAGGGGGAACAGCCGGTCCACCTCGTCCGCCTTGTCCTGGATCGTCTTCAGGATGCATCCGGCTTCGACGGTCATCGTCGAATTCATGGCATCCACGGCGCGGATCCGGTTGAGCCGGCCCAAGGTCAGGACGATGCCCCCTTGCGGGACGCCGCCGCCGACCAATCCGGTATTCCCGCCCTGGGGAACGATGGGAACCTGCCGCGCACGGCATTCGCTCACGACGAAGGCGACCTCCTCGACCGTGGCGGGCCGGACCACCGCCAGGGCCTGACCTTTGAACAGCCCCCGGTCCTCGACCAGATGCGGTGCCATGTCGTCCGGATCGGTCACCACATGGCCGGCTCCCAGCCGCGCCGCCAGCGTCTCGAGCAGGTCTCCGGGATCGGCCTCCCCGGTCATGACGGAAGGAAGGGCATCGAGCGGGTTCATCGGGCTCTCTCCTTTCGGTCAAACCGCCTGCCGCTCATGCAAGCGAGGCCTGATGGCGATGGGCCCGCGCGGCCTCGCGCAGCGACGTGATGGTGGTGCGGGTGGAAATCTGCTCCGCCTCCGTGCGCAATTCGATCACGGCGGCCAGCCCCGATTTCCGGGCCCGCTCGAAGGCGGGAAGGAAGGACTCGGTATCGGTGACCACCTCGGCATGGGCCTGCATGGCGCGCGCTAGGCCTGCGAAATCCGGGTTCACCAGATCCGTGCCGATCACCCGTTCCGGATGCTCGCGTTCCTGATGCATGCGGATGGTGCCGTAGGTGCCGTTGTTGAACAGCAGGATGATGGGCTTGGCGCCGTATTGCGCGGCCGTCGCCAGTTCCTGACCGCTCATCATGAAGCCGCCATCCCCCACGCAACCGATCACCAGCCGGTCGGGATGCAGCAGCGAAGCCGCGACGGCGGCCGGAACGGAATATCCCATGGAACCATTGGTCGGCCCCAATTCTCGCCGCGGACGCCGGTAGGACAGGAAACGCTGCGGCCAGCCGGTATGGTTGCCCGCATCCAGAGTGACGATGGCATCCTCGGGCAGGCTTTCGCGCAATTCGGCGAAGATGCGGCCCAAATCCAGCCGCCCGTCATAAGGCGGCGGCTCGATATCGGCCAGATAGTCCCGCCGCGCCTCCTCGCACCATGCCCGCCAGCGATCCGCCCTGCCCCATCTCTGCCCCGCCAATGCCGCCGCCATCGGCTCGGGTGCCGCCACCACGCCGAGATCGGGGCCATAGACCCGCCCGATCTCGTCGGCATCCGCATGCACATGGACGAGGCGCTGACGCGGCCGGGGAGAGTCCAGCGTGGTATAGTTGCGGGTGGTCATCTCGCCGAGGCGGGCGCCGATGACGAACAGCAGATCGGCCTCGCCCAGGCGCTTGATCAGCGCGGGCGAGGTCGAGGTCCCGAGGTCGCCGACATAGATGTCCGAACGGTTGTCCACGACGTCCTGACGGCGGAACGAGCAGGCCGTCGGCAGGCCGTTCGCTTCCGCGAAGGCCAGGATGTCGCGGCAGGCCTGGTCGCTCCATCCGCCGCCGCCGACGATCATCAGCGGCCTTTCCGCCTGGGCGAGAATGGCGGCGATGCGCTCGACATCCCCGGCGGAGGCCGAGGGCCGCGCGGCGGCATAGGGTGCGGAATCGGGCACTTCGGCACTTTCGCTCAGCATGTCCTCGGGCAGGGCCAGCACGACCGGACCAGGGCGGCCGGAGGTGGCGACCCGGAAGGCGCGGGCCATGTATTCGGGGATACGGTCCGTCCGCTCGATCTGCGCCACCCATTTCGCGATGCCGCCGAACATGCTGCGGTAGTCGATCTCCTGGAAGGCCTCGCGGTCGAGCGCCTGCCGCCCGACCTGGCCGATCAGCAGGATCATCGGCGTCGAATCCTGGAAGGCGGTATGGACGCCGACGGCGGCATGGCAGGCCCCCGGCCCACGGGTGACGAGGCAGAGGCCGGGTCGGCCGGTAAGCTTGCCATAGGCCTCGGCCATGTTGGCCGCCCCACCCTCGTGCCGGGCGTTTATCAGCCGGATCGAATCCTGGCAGTCGTGAAGGGCGTCCAGCACCTCGAGATAGCTTTCACCGGGAACGCAGAAGGCCATCTCCGCGCCATGGATCAGAAGCTGATCGACGAGAATCCGGCCTCCGCTGCGTGAACTGAGTCTGGGTTGAGACATGTCCTGCTGTTCCTGCTGTTCCTGCTGAGAGTCGCTTCGGGCTGCATCTTGGCGCATCGGCGCGCACAACCGGTTCAATTGGGAAAATGGGCAGGGAAGGCCAAGGAGCGTCCCTTCCCTGCCCGCACCGCCGGGGCCTATTCCGACGGCGGAACGGCGGCCTGCTGCTCCATCACCGGGCGCCGACGGCTGCGCCGGTCGAGCATCTGGGCCCCCAGGACCACGGCCAAGCCGGTCAGTCCGGCAGCGGTGACACGCCAATCCGGATAGATGAAACACAGGGAGGCGGCGAACAGCAGGACCTGTTGCCAGCGGGTCATGGGCCCGGCCAGATATCCATGCAGGGACGCCGCCAGGATGGTCACGCCCACCGCCGCCTGGAGGATCACGAAGACGATCCGCAAGGGTTCGCCCTGCAGCAGGATGCTCGGCTCGTAGACGAACATGAAGGGCACGATGAAGCCGGTGGCGCCCAGCTTGATCGCGGCCACGCTCGACGGCCAGATCCGCGCCTTCGACAAGGTGTTGGCGGCATAGACCGCCATCGCCACCGGCGGCGTGATGGCCGAGAGAATGGCGAAGTAGAAGACGAAGAGATGGGCCGCCTGGACCTGGACGCCCAGCTTCACCAGCGCCGGGACGAGCAGCGCGACCTGGACGATATAGGCGGGCGTGGTGGGCATCCCCATGCCGAGAATGATGCCCGCGACCATGCTCAGCAGCAGCGCGATGACCAGCGTATCCTGGGCGGCCGAGATGACGAAATTCGAGAAGGAAAGGCCGATCCCGGTGATGTCGATTACCCCGACCACGATGCCTGCGCAGGCGCAGGCGGCGGCGATGGACAGCACGTTGCGCGCACCGTCCTCCAGGGCGCGGAGGATGTTCCCAATCGTGACGTAACCCCGCGTGGATTTGCGCAGCAATGCCGACGGGATGACCGAGGCGATGCCGCACAGGGCGGCGAAGGGTGCGCTATAGCCCAGCAGCAGGGCGCCGACGATGGCCACAAGCGGCAGGAACAGATGGCCGCGTTCCAGCAGGACCTTGCGCAGGGGCACCTGCTGGTCCTTCGGGATGCTGCCGATATTCAGCCGCTTGGCCTCGAAATGCACCGCCGCGAACAAAGCGAGATAGTAAAGCAGCGCCGGCATGATGGCGAAGACGGCCACCGTCAGATAGCTGACGCCCAGATATTCGGCCATGACGAAAGCCGCCGCCCCCATCACCGGCGGCATGATCTGTCCGCCGGTCGAGGCCACCGCCTCGACGGCCCCGGCGAAGGGCGCGCGGAAGCCCATGCGCTTCATCAAGGGAATGGAGAAGGTGCCGGTCGTCATCACATTCGCCACGGCGGAACCGGAGACCGACCCGAACATCCCGCTGGTGATGCAGGCGACCTTGGCCGGCCCGCCCGCTTGGCGGCCGGTCAGGGCGATGGCGAAATCCATGAAAAGCTGGCCGATGCCCATCCGCTCGACCAGGGCACCGAAGATGATGAACAGCACCATGTAGGTCGCCGAAACGGCGATGGGGATGCCGAAGATGCCTTCCGTCGTCATGAACAATTGTTCGAGGACGACCGACGGCAGGGTGCTGGTGGCGAAGAAGGCATAGATCAGGAAGCCGATGGCCGTCACCGGTAGCGCCGGTCCCAACAGGCGCCGGGTGCCCTCGAGCACCAGCAGGACGAGCACCGACCCGGCGACGATATCCATCGTGTCGAGCGGATCGACATAGATGAACCGGGTCTGGATGTATTCCAGGTTCAGCGTCGGATAGAGCGCAGTGGCCAGCACGGCGACGGCAAAGACGATGTCGTGGAGAGCCGGGCGCTCCGCCGCCTTCCCCTTCCAATTCACCGTCAGGAAAACCAGACAGAGGGTAATGCCGACATGAAGGCCGCGAAGGATGTAGGGCCCTGGGGAACCGAAAAGGGCGACCTGGAGGTGATAAACGGCCATGCCGATCAGGGCGGCGCGCACCAGCAAGGTAAAGACCGATTGATCGGCGGGTAGAGTAATCAAGCGCACCGGAACCTCCCACGTGAGGATGATCTCCTGCGGAACCAAAGCCTGTCAGGACAGGGGGAACGGCCCGGAATCAGATCCTGGGCGAGTCCGGGCCGTTCCGCCGACAGGGACGGGAGGTCAGCTGGCGCCGCGTTCGCGGTAGAATTCCTCGGCCGCGGGGTGCATCGGAACGCCGATATCGGTGGCCATTTCCGCAGCCGTCAGGTCCGCCATCGTGTTGGTGATGGTGGCCATGGTGTCCAGATTGTCGAGAATGGCGCTGAGGACAGCCTTGACGATGCGGGGGCTGAAGTCGCAGGCGGCGATCAGATGGGTGTCATAGGTGATGGCCGGGGCGTCCTTGTCGACTCCCGGATAGGAGCCGGCGGGGGCGGTGCGCAGCTGGAAGGCCGCGTTTTCTTCCTTGAACTTCTGGAACACCTCTTCGCTGACCGGGACGAATTCGATATCGCGGCTGGACGCCAGGTCCATCACCGATCCGGCCGGCAGGGCGGTGCCCAGGGTGAAGATGTCGGCCTGCCCGTCCTTCATCTCGTTGACGGAATCCTGGTACGAGACATGGCTGACGCTGCGCAGATCGGAATAGCTCATGCCCGCCGCGCTAAGCAGAGAGCGGGTCAGGATCTCGCCGGTATGGCCGTTCTGCTGGGTGGTCAGCCGCTTGCCCCGGAAGTCCTCGACCGAATTCACATTGGCGCTGTCCAGGGCGAGGATTTGGAACCATTGCGGATACAGGACGCCCAGATTGCAGACATTCTGGATGGGCTCGCGGAAGGGCGGGCGTCCTTCCAGGCCGTCGACGGTGGAAATCGAGTTGGCGAAGGCCAGCGGGAAGCGGCCAGTGGCGACGCCGACGATATTGGCCATGCCGCCGCCCGGCGTCACCGTGATGGTGACGTCCGGATGCTCCTTCTCGACGATCGCCTTGATGGCACCCGCCAAGGGATACCACGAGCCCCCTTGCGAGCCGGTAGCGAAGACGAATTGTTCGGCCTGGGCGGTGGCGGAAATGCCGACGCAGGCCGCAGCCGCGAGAAGGGTGGTCCTGAGAAAACGAGTCCGGATGCGCATAGATTTGTTCCTCCCGTTTGATGACGTCAGAGGGCGCGTGTCGGCTGGTGTTCTGGTTATCGTCGCTATGGCCCAGCCGGCCCTGCTGTTAAGCCTGCCTGTTCGCTAGCGGCCCGGTCTTCCTGCCGGGCTCTTTCGCGAATTCATATGACAACCGATTCGCGCTTCTTGTCAACTTAGTTTACAAAATAATGCGTCGGCGGATACTATGACTCTTATGTAAATCAAGAGAATTGGCCGCATATATCTTTTTGCCTTCCCCTAATCCGTCAGACAACTACACGGGCTGGGGATCTTCCCGCAAAGTGGTCGATCAGGTTGCCCACGGCCTCCTCCGCCATGGCCGCCCGTGTTTCGCTGGTCGAGCTGGCCTGGTGCGGTGCCAGGACGACATTGTCCAGCGTCAGCAGGGCCTCGGCCGGATGGGGTTCATTGACGAAGACGTCCAAACCCGCGCCCGCGATGCGCCCGTCCTGCAGGGCCGCGACAAGAGCCGTCTCGTCCACCAGCGCCCCGCGCCCCACATTGATCAGGAAGCCTTCCGGTCCCAGGGCATCCAGGATGCGTGCATCCACTAAGGGCGGAGCACCGGCCTCGGCCGAGGCCGCGATCAGCAGCACGTCGGCCCATTCGGCCAACGCCAGCAGGCTGGGCTCGTAACGATAGAGGCTGTCCTCGCGGCGGCGCCGGTTGGTATAGGCGATTTCCATGCCGAAGGCCGCGGCACGGGCCGCCGCCGCCCCGCCGATCCGCCCCATGCCGAGGATGCCCAGGCGTTTCCCGCTCATGCGGCGCCCCAGGGGCAGAACCTGTCCGGCCTGCCAGGAACCCTGCCGGACGAAGCGGTCGCCCTCCGCCACCCGGCGGAAGACCGCCAGCATCAGCGCCAAGGCCATGTCGGCCACATCTTCCGTCAGGACGTAAGGCGTATTGGTGATCCGCAACCCGCGTCGGCGGGCATGGTCGAGGTCGATCTTGTCCAGGCCGACGCCATGAATCGAGACGATCTCGAGCTTCGGCAGCCGGTCGATCAAGGGGGTGGAAATCCCCCGTTGCGCCCCCGTCAGCACCGCCCGGATGTCCGGGGCGCATTGCTGCAGAAGGCCGTCGGGATCGTCGCTGCTCCACAAATGATGGACGTGGAAATGCTTCTCCAGCAGAAGCATGCCGGGCTCGGCGATGCGCTGGAAAAGAAGGACCGGTGGCCGGTCCGTGACCGCACCGTCCTCCGCCGTTTTCTGTCTCTCCTGATATGTCATGGCTCAGTCCCTTGCCAGGCCGTACGTATCCTAGAAGATCGCGGGCTCGTCCACCGGGTCGCCGAAGGCGGTTTCAAGGAAGTCGAAGTCGCAGCCCTGGTCGGCCTGCAGCATGTGCCGCGCGGCCAGCCAGCCATAGCCGCGCTGGTAGCGTTTCTTCGGCGAGGTCCATTCGGCCCGCCGCCGTTCCAACTCGGCCTCGGTCAGATCGACCGACAGCGTCCGGGCCTCGACATCGACCGAGATGATGTCGCCGGTCCGCACCAGCGCCAGCGGGCCGCCGACGAAGGCTTCGGGGGCCACATGCAGAATGCAGGCGCCATAGCTGGTGCCCGACATCCGCGCGTCGGAGATGCGCAGCATGTCCCGCACCCCCCGCTTGAGCAGCTTCTTCGGAATCGGCAACATGCCCCATTCCGGCATGCCCGGCCCGCCCAGGGGTCCGACATTGCGCAGGACGAGGACGTGGTCCGGGGTGACCTCCAGATCCTCGCGGTCGATCTCGTCCTTCATGTGCTGGTAGTCGTCGAAGACCAGGGCCGGACCGGTATGGCGCCGCAGGCGCGGATCGGCGGCGGCGGGCTTCATGACGCAGCCGTCGGGGGCCAGATTGCCGTAAAGCACCGCCAGGCCGTCCGCGCCGGAAACCGGATTGTCCAGGCTGCGGATGACGTCCGCGTTGCAGACCTGCGCCCCGGCGGCGATCTCGCCGATGCTGGGACCGGCCACCGTCCTGGCCTCGCCGCGCAACAGCTCCCTCAGCTCCGACCACAGGGCGGGAAGGCCGCCCGCATAGTAGAAGTCCTCCATCAGATAGGCCCCGGCGGGGCGGCAGTTCACCAGCACCGGAACCCGGGCGGCGGTCTCGTCGAGGTCCCTCAGCGTCAGCGGAACGCCGCTGCGGCGGGCGAGCGCGATGAGATGGATCATGGCATTGGTGGACCCGGCCATGGCGAAAAGCACCGTCATGGCGTTCTCGAAGGCCGCGCGGCTGAGAATGTCCGAGGGCTTCACATCCTCCCAGATCATGCGCAGGATCTGGCGGCCGCAGGCGGCGGCCATGCGCGTGTGATTGGAATCGGCGGCCGGAATCGACGACGCGCCCGGCAGGCAGAATCCCAGGGTCTCGGCCAGGGCCGTCATGGTCGAGGCCGTGCCCATGGTCATGCAGGTGCCGAAGGAGCGGGCGATCCCCTCCTCCATCTCCTGCCATTGGCCTTCCGTGATTTCACCGGCCTGACGATCGGCCCAGTATTTCCAGACATCGGTCCCCGAACCCAGATAGCTGCCCCGGTAATTGCCGCGCAGCATGGGACCGGCCGGCAGGAAGATGGCCGGAAGATTCATGCTGATGGCCCCCATCAGCAGGCCGGGCGTCGTTTTGTCGCATCCGCCCAGCAGCACCACCCCGTCCACCGGATGGGAGCGCAGGAGTTCCTCGACCTCCATGGCGAGGAAGTTGCGATACAGCATGGTCGTCGGCTTGACATAGGTTTCCGCGAGCGACAAAGCGGGCAGTTCGATGGGGAATCCCCCGGCCTGCCAGACGCCCCTTTTCACCGCCTCGGTGCGGTCGCGCAGATGGACATGGCAGGGATTGATGTCGCTCCAGGTATTGATGATCGCGACGACGGGCTTGCCGAGAAATTCCTCGCGGCCGTAGCCCATCTGCAAGGCGCGCGAGCGGTGGCCGAAGGACCGCAGATCGTTGGCCGCGAACCAACGCTGGCTCCGCAACTCTTCCAGTCTCTTCCTTGTGGACATACAGGCTTCCTCCGACGCGTTGTCCGGGGTCGGCGGCATCCCGCCCCGGATCGTTCGATTGTTCTTCTCAGGGACCGGGGATCGGAAACTCCGCTTGCAGGACGAAGAGAGGCCGGGTCATACCGGCAGCGCGGCCCCGGCAGGGGATTGGTCGGCCTGCCGCAGTGCCGTGGCCGCCGCCGCAATGCGGTCCAGCACCGCCGGATCGTCCAATTCCGACAGGAAGGGCATCATCGGCCCGGTATCGGCGACACCGCCCAGACGCACCGCCGCATGCAGGACGCGGATCGGCGAATGGGCGTCGCGCAGGTCTTCCAGCGGCAGGAACATCTCGCGCAGCTGCGCAGCTTTCTCCACCTCTCCGTCCCGCAGGGCATGCAGGATTGCGGTGGACAGGCGCGGCGCCAGGCAGACCGAACCGGAGGTGAAGCCGGTCAGGCCGAAGCCCTGCACATGGTCGATCACCGGGCGTTCGCCGATGCCGCTGACGATGCGGTCGCTGCCGGCGGCATCGACCAGGGCGGCGAGATAAGGGTCATGGGAGGGCTGCTCGCGGACGACCGCATATTTGACGGAGCACAGCACTCCGTCCGCGAAAAGGGCGGCCAGGTCTTTCGGAGCCAGGAAATCCTCGGTCTTGATATAGGCAATCAACTGGCGCCCATAGGCATCGGCCAAGCGCCGCAGGCCGGTCGCCAATCCTTGGCTGGTGGACGGAAAGGTCAGCGGCAGGACCATCGCAGTGGGGAAATCCCGGTCGCGCAGAAGCCTGAGTTGATCCAGGGCCTTGCCGTAATCCGCCCCCACGGATGGGATCATCCACCCGTCCTCGGGGCAGATGCGTTCCAGCATGTCCAGCAATGCCGGAAAATCCGCCGCGCCGTAATTATAGAGATTGGCGTTGCCGCCGTAGAGATAGGTGGTGACACCGCCCGCATGCATCCATTCGATCAGGCGGCGGTTCTCGGCCTCGTTCAGGCTGAAATCGGCATTCAGAGCCAGCGGGGGTACTGAAATGACCGACCGGGTGAGGTCGGCTTGGGCAATGCTCTCTTTTTTCATGGACGCCCTCCCTGCAACCGCCAGTGGGAAAGCGCAGGGTACACGTCTTATATAAGTCAGGCAACATTACAATAGGCTAGGGTGCCATCGGGTAGGGGCGCGCGAGATTTGAGAATACATCTCGAAAATCCGCGCGCCTTGTGGGGCCTCCCGGATGCCAAATATGTTTGACAAGTTCGGCCGCCCTTGGGCGCCCTCCGCCCAAGGGCGGTTCAGAAGGTGACCTTTATCGCCTCGGCGCTGCGATTTGCCTCGCCATGATAGACGGCCTCGATGTTGTTACCATCCGGGTCGAGCAGGAAGGCCCCGTAATAGCCGGGATGATAGGGGCGCTGGCCCGGCTTGCCGTTATCCCGGCCGCCATTCTGGAGACCGGCCTTGTAGAAGGCATCGACCATCGCGCGGTCCTTGGCCTGGAAGGCGAGATGGTGGCGGCCGGTCAGTGCCCCTTGCGCCGCCGGGCTATCGGCGGTCGAGACGAACAGCTCGTCCACCCAGAAGTAATCCTCCGCGGCACCGCCCAGGGGAATGCCGAGTTCGGCCAGGACCGCCTCGTAGAAGCGGCGGCTGGCCGCCAGGTCCCGCACCACGAGCTGGATGTGATCGATCAGGCGTCCCCGGTAGATTTCCTGCGTTTCCATGGCGGCATCCTTTCCAACGGGCCGAAGCTGCATCCGTGCCGGAGTATGGCAGCTTCGGCCCACAGAGGCGAGAGGACGGCAAGGCTGCAGCGGCAGCCCTCACTCTTTTCCCGTGAACCTCGCCCACAAGGAGTCGCGCAGCCGGCCCGCATCGTCGAAGGCCAGGGGGCGAAGATCCCCGATCTGTTCGGCCTTTCCGGCGATCGGCAGGTCCCGAAGCACCGCGGGGGAAACCAGGATCTCGTCCAGATGCATGGTCGAGGCGATCAGGCAGAACCTGGCATCGCTGTCGTTGAGTACCCAGGAGGTCGTCACGGCGGCGGCGATGACGTCGCGCTCGGTGGGCAGGACGACGGGAATCCGCGACTTCTCGACCAGCGCCGCCGTCAGGGCGTTCATATAGGTGGAACGGAAGTCGACGGCATCGGCGGCGGCCTTCGTGGTGAAATCCGCCACGCCCAGGCCGATGGAATTCCCGCCCGTCTCCTTTGTCAGGTTCAGGACGCCGATCTTGTGGATGAAGGGTGCGGGCGGATTGGGCACGCCCCGGATATCGGTGCGTCCCGAAACGGCATAATCCATCCCCGTTCCGCTGATCTCCTTGCCGATCCGCTCGACGATCAGGACATCCAGCTGCTCGAAGGGCAAGCGGGCAAGATAGGATTTGGCCTCGACGAGAAGGCGTTCGTCTGTGGTATGGAACTCCTCCGGCGCCGCCCCTTCCAGGCAGACGATGCGCTTGTGGGAATCCTCGACCAGGGCGATGCCGAGTGCGATCGGCGCATTGCGCAGGGCGATCGACGCCAGTTCCGGCAGGACGTCGCGCAGGCCGCGCGGCCCCAGCTTGTGGACCCGCCGCGCGCCTTCCGCCTTGCCGAAACCGACGGCGACCATCTTGGTCAGGCCGCTTTCGATCGGGCGGTCGAAGGTAGTGTGCGATTTCACGCGGTTGATGACGATGATGCCATCGGCCCCGGCGGCATTGCCGTCGAACTTGCAGTCGATGCCGTCGCGCGTCTTGCCGTAATCCACCACCTCCATGGTGGCCCGCACCGGCGCCCCGACGGTTTCCTCCCGCACGCCCAGCTTCGCCAGTACGGCTTCCTGGCCTTCCGCCGTTCCGCCCCCATGGCTGCCCATCGCCGGGACGATGAAAGGCTGAAGCCCCATAGCCTTCAATTCGGCCACGACGGCCGCGACGATCTCGGAAACGGCGGAAATGCCGCGGCTGCCCACGCCGATCGCCACACTGGCGCCGGGGGCGAGAGCCTGGAGCCGGGCCGCCGAGCGGACGATCTGCCGGGTGCGCCCGGCGATATCGGTGATGGGCTGTCCTTCCCGGTGATACAGCCTGACCGGCGCCACCAGGGGAAGCTGCACCTCGGAGAGGTGAGGAAAATTAACAACTGGGAATGTCGTGCTTATGGCCATCTTGTTCCCTCCCGCAGCTTGATCGCTGCATTAATTTTCCGCCACCTCCGACAGAAAGAACGCGCGTGGCGTGAATTTGTATGTTAATCTGACAATATGGCAACAAAAGCAGACAAGCAAGCCATCTCGACCTAACAGGGAACGTCGCTTCGGGTCCATGCGGCAGGGTCCAGGCCGCAGCATCCCGCGCTCCTCTCCGGCTGTAGCCGAGGCAGCACTGCCCGGCGGTTCATCGCTTTGCAGGAGTCCGCTTATGAAGGATAATCTGGCCATTCGACTCGACCCGCTGGGTGGAGTCGCGGGAGACATGATGGTGGCGGCATTGCTCGACGCCTTCCCCGAACGCGAGGAAGCACTGACTCGCGCCCTCGCCTCCCTCGCCCTGCCGCCGCATGTTTCGTGGCGCATCGAGCAGACAGTGGTGTCCGGCTTCCAGGGCAAACGCTTCCACGTCGAAACGCCCGGGCACGGCCATCATTCCCATTCTTCCTATCGCGAGATCTGCGGCCGCATCGAAGAGTCTACCATCGGCGAAGGCGCGCGGCGGCGGGCATTGGACATCTACCGCCTGCTGGCCGAGGCCGAGGCGGAGGTGCATGGCACCAGCACCGAACATGTCGTCTTCCATGAGGTCGGCGCCTGGGATTCCCTGATCGATGTCGTGGCGGCGGCCGTCCTCATCGACAGCCTGGGCGAGGTCTCCTGGTTCTGCGGGTCCTTGCCCATGGGAAGCGGCAGCGTGCGGACGGATCATGGCATCGTCCCGGTTCCAGCCCCGGCGACCGCCCTCCTCCTGCGCGGGATGCCCGTCCATGACGACGGCCTGAGCGGCGAGCGGGTGACGCCCACCGGGGCGGCGATCCTGCGGCATCTCGGTTGCACCTTCGGCGGCGGCCTGGCCGGGCGTTTGAAGGGAACCGGCACCGGCCTTGGCATGCGGAACCTGCCCCGTACCCTCAACGCCCTGCGCCTGACGGTGCTGGAGGCCCCTGCCCCGGCGCCGGAAGCACAATGGGAAAGGCTGCTATGCGCGGCGGTCGACCTCGACGACCAGACTCCTGAAGACATCGCCATCGCCGTCGATGTCCTGCGCGGCCTGCCGGGCGTGGTCGATGTCACGACCTCCACCGTCCAGGGCAAGAAGGGGCGCTTCGTGATCCGGGTCGAGGTCCTGAGCCGGCCCGGCGCCTATGAGAACCTGCTGTCGGCTTTCTTCGCCCAGACGACGACTCTGGGGGTGCGCTGCCACGAAGTGCTGCGCTCCACCCTTCCCCGCCGTCACGGATCGGCGGAGACGGAGGCCGGAACGGTGAGGATCAAGACGGCGCAGCGCCCCCAGGGCGAAACCGTCAAGGCCGAGGCGGATGATCTGGCCGCCCTGGCGACCACCCATCGGACGCGCCAGCGGGTCCGCGCCCAGGCCGAAAGGGAGGGGGCGGAATGATGGAGACTCTTGCTTCGATCCTCACCCGTCCCGACCGGCTGGCCATCGCCGTCAGCGGCGGCGTCGACAGCCTCACCCTCGCCGTCACCGCCCAAAGGCTGCGGGCGGGAAAAGGCGGCGTGGCGGCCTACCACGCCGTTTCCCCCGCCGTGCCCCGCGAGGCGACCGAGCGCGTGCAGCACCATGCCGACAAGGAAGGCATAATGCTGCACATCATCGATGCCGGAGAATTCTCCGATCCCGACTACCTGCGCAATCCCCTGCACCGCTGCTTTCACTGCAAGACCAATCTTTATGGTGCGATCGCCCGCCAACTGGACGGCAGGGGTGCCGTCATCATGTCCGGAACCAATCGGGACGACCTCGGCGATTTCCGGCCGGGCCTGGCGGCGGCGAAGGACCATGGCGTGGTCCATCCCTATGTCGAGGCCGGAATGGACAAGGCCGCCGTGCGCAGTCTGGCCCGGCAACTCGGCCTGCCGGATATCGCCGAACTGCCCTCCAGCCCCTGCCTCGCCAGCCGCGTCGAGACCGGGCTGCGGATCGATCCGCAAATCCTGCGGATGATCGAAGCCGTCGAACGGAGGATGCGGGACCGCCTCGGCCCCGTGACCCTGCGTTGCCGCGTCCGCGCTGGGGGCCTCGCGCTGGAAGTGGACAGCACCCTGCTGGCGCGCATGTCGGACGAACAGAGGCGGGCGCTGGAAACGGAAGCCCGCCGTCTCGCGGAAACTCATGGCGCCCATGCCGCATCGCTACGCCTGGAAGCCTATCAACAAGGGAGCGCGTTCAATCATGCTGGATGAGCAAGGAGTACGCTTCGACAAGGCACGCATCGGCCGTATCGGTCTCGAAGAGGCCGTCTTCGCGCAATCCAAGACCGCCGAGCGCGTCGCGGCCATCGTCGAGGACGCGGCGGCGGAGGGACGGCGCCTTCTGCTTACAAGGCTGACGCCGCAGATGATGGCCGAACAGCCGGAACATGTCCGCGCCCTGCTGGATTACGATCCGCTGTCCCAAACCGCCATCCTGGGCGAGCTGAGCCTTCCCGACTCGCCTCCGGAAATCGCGCTCGTCACCGCCGGCACCTCCGATGCCCGCGTCGCCGCCGAGGCCCGGCGGACATTGGCCTATTCCGGCATTCCGGCGGCGGTCGTGGCGGATGTCGGCGTGGCCGGCCTATGGCGCCTGCTGGAGGAAGTGGAGGGGCTGCGGAAGATGTCGGTGCTGCTGGTCTTCGCGGGCATGGATGCCGCCCTGCCCAGCGTCGTGGCGGGATTGGTGCCCGGGTCCGTCATCGCCGTGCCGACATCGGTGGGCTATGGCGTCGCCGAGGGCGGCCGCGCAGCCCTGGACGCCGCCTTGTCCAGCTGCGCCCCAGGCGTCGTCGTGGTGAATATCGACAACGGCTATGGAGCCGCCTGCGCCGCCCTGCGGATCCTGAACAGCCAGAAGGCCCTACTTTTACAAAGGTAATTCCTGCGGCGCTGCGGCAATGTCTGACAGTATTCCCTCCTCCCCATGCCGTCGCGGCGCCATCCCCCTCTCGTTTCCGAAGGTCGCCGAAAGAAACGCATAAGTTGCCGGTGTCATTTCCTCCGGAACGAGTTGTCCGGAGGAGAGCTTGCGCCTTGTTCTGCAAGTTCGTATATTTCAGAAAATACTGAAATAACCGGAATAAACTTATGGATATGCCGCCGCTCATCCAGTCTTTTGTCCTGCATTTCGGTGAAATGGGCAGCCGATGGGGTATCAATCGGACAGTGGGGCAGATTTACGCGCTGCTCTTCGTGGCCCCGCGCCCGCTGAATGCGGAAGAAATCTCCGAGACGCTTGGCTTCTCCCGCTCCAATGTCAGCATGGGGCTGAAGGAGCTTCAGTCCTGGAACCTCGCCCTGATGAAACACATGCCCGGCGACCGCCGGGACCACTTCACCACTCCCGGCGACGTCTGGGCGATCGTCCGCATCCTCGCCGAAGAGCGGAAGAAGCGCGAGATCGACCCCACCTTGTCCATGCTGCGCGAGCTCCTCATGCAATCGCCGGGAAGCGAGGAGGAGCGCCACGCGCAAGAGCGCATGCGCGAGATGCATGACCTGATCGAGACCTTGGACAACTGGTATGCGGATGTGCGCCGTCTCGAAACTGAGCGCCTGATCCAATTGCTGACCCTGGGGTCGAAGGTCCAGAAGGTCCTCGAGGTCAAGGACCGCCTGTTCACCTTGCCGGGCGGCCGCGCCCGCAAGGACGCGGAGGAGAATGGCTAGTCATGGACGCTCTCATGCTCGCCCGCAGCCAGTTCGCTGCGAATATTTCGTTCCACATCCTTTTCCCCACCATCACCATCGCGCTCAGCTGGATGTTGTTGGGCTTCAAGCTGCTCTACAACCGCACCGGCGACATGAAATGGATGGATGTCTACCGGTTCTGGGTGAAGATCTTCGCCCTGTCCTTCGCGATGGGGGTGGTGTCGGGGATCGTCATGAGCTTCCAGTTCGGCACGAACTGGCCCGGCTTCATGAAGACGGTCGGCAACATCGCCGGTCCCCTGCTCGGCTACGAGATCATGACGGCCTTCTTCCTGGAGGCATCCTTCCTGGGGATCATGCTGTTCGGCTTCCGCCGGGTCTCGAACCGGATCCATACCCTGGCCACCTTCCTGGTCGCCATCGGCACTTTGATGTCCGCCTTCTGGATCCTGGTGCTGAGTTCCTGGATGCACACGCCAGCCGGATTTGAAATGCGCGACGGCGTCGCCCATGCCATGGATTGGCTGGCGATCATCTTCAACCCCTCCTTCCCCTACCGCTTCACCCATATGCTAATCGCCTCGGGCCTGACCGCGGCTTTCCTGATCGCGGGCGTGTCGGCCTATCGCTGGCTGCGCGGCGACCGCAGCCCGGCGGTCCGCGCCGCCCTGGTGAGCGGCATCCTGACGGCGGCGGTGCTGACGCCGGTCCAAGTCGTGGTCGGAGACCTGCACGGGCTGAACACCCTGGAACACCAGCCGCAGAAGGTCGCGGCCATCGAGGCCAATTGGGAGACGGGCGGCCATGTCCCCCTGGTCCTGTTCGCCCTGCCCGACGAGACGGCGCGGGAGAACCGCTTCGAACTGGCCGTGCCCAATGGCGCCAGCCTGATCCTGCGTCACAGCGCCGACGGCGTGGTGCCGGGCCTGAACGATTTCGAGGGTGCCCATCCGCCCGTCGCGCCGGTCTTCTTCGCCTTCCGCATCATGGTGGGCGTCGGCATGGCGATGTTGTGCCTGTCCTGGCTGGCGACGCTGACGCTGTGGCGCAAGAAGGAGATCACGCCCTGGATGGCGCGCGGCTTCGTCGCCATGACCTTCTCGGGCTGGATCGCCACCCTGGCAGGCTGGTATGTCACCGAGATCGGCCGCCAGCCCTGGCTGGTCAGCGGTGTCCTGAAGACCGCCGATGCCGCAAGCGCGGTCCCGGCCTCGATGATTTCCACCACCCTGACGCTTTATCTCGTGACCTATGCGCTGCTGCTCCTGGCCTATATCAGCGTGATCTTCTATCTCGCCAGGAAGGGAACCTCGTCGGGGACCGAGACACCCCAGGCGGCGGAACCGGCAGCCGGTGTCGTTGCATTGCAGGCGGAGCGTTGATCATGACCATCTTTGCTGATTCCGCCCAATGGCTGCCTTTGGCCTTCGCGATCCTGATGGGCCTGTCGATCCTCGTCTATGTCATCCTTGACGGCTACGACCTGGGGATCGGCATCCTGTTCGCCGGTGCGTCCGACCAGGACAAGGACCGCATGATCGCCTCCATCGGCCCCTTCTGGGATGCCAACGAAACCTGGCTGGTGATGGCCGCCGGATTGCTGCTCGTCGCCTTCCCCCTGGCCCATGGCGTGATCCTCTCGGCCCTCTACCTGCCGGTCGCCCTGATGCTGGTCGGCCTGATCCTCAGAGGGGTCGCCTTCGAATTCCGGGCCAAGGTCAAGAGCGCCCACAAGCAGTACTGGAACCGGGCCTTCTTCGCCGGTTCACTGCTGACCGCCCTGACCCAGGGCTACATGCTGGGCCTCTACGTCATGGGGCTGGAACAAAGCCCGGCGACCATGGCCTTCGCCGCGCTGATTTCCGTCTGCGTCGTCGGCGGCTATGCATTCATCGGCGCCTGCTGGCTGATCATCAAGACGGAAGGGGCGTTGCAGCAAAGGGCCCTGCATCTCGCCAAGGGCGCGGTCATCATGCTGGCGATCGGCTTCATCGCCATCTCCATCGCCTCGCCGCTGGTCAGCGCGCGCATCTACGAGAAGTGGTTCGCCATGCCGCAGATCATCCTGCTGGCACCGCTGCCCCTGCTCGCCGGGCTGGTGTTCGGCGCCCTGGTCTATCTTCTGCGGCGGATGCCCCACGATTCGCAGATTCCGCAGTGGATTCCCTTTGTCGCCGGAATGGGCTTGTTCACCCTGGCATTCATCGGGCTGGCCTATTCCTTCTATCCCTATGTCGTGCCCAACCAGCTGACGCTCTATGAGGCAGCAAGCGCCCCCGAAAGCCTGATGATCCTGTTCGTCGGCGCCATGATCGTCTTCCCGGTCATCGCCGGTTACACCGCCTTCTCCTATTGGGTCTTCCGGGGGAAGGCGCGCGACCTGACCTATGACTGACAGGGCAGCCTGAAGAGTAGGGGAAGAAGGGGCGGCCGCTATTCCGGCAGCCGCCCCACCATTTCTTCCAGCACCTCCAGGCCGTCCCGGCCTTCCAAAGGCTTGATCAGGCGGCCATTCTTCTTCGCGAAATCCTCTCCGGCGGCCCGTGTTTCGAAGCGGCGGGCCGCCGGACTGTTTTCGTCCAGCGTCACGGCGATGGCCTGGGGGCCGATTTCCACCCGCGCGATCCCTGCCCTGCCGCAGCGCAGCTTCAGGCGTTTCAACCGGCCCAGGGCTTCCAGTTGCGGCGGAACGGGACCGAAGCGGTCCTCCATCTCTTCCAGGAAATCCGCAACCTCCTCCTCATGCTCAAGGCGCATCAGGCGCCGGTAGAGCCGCAGCCGCACCACGTCGTCGGGGACATAGTCCTGCGGCAACCTCGCCTCGACCGGGACATGCAGGACGGCATCCGCCGGTGGGTGCCCGCTCTCCCCCTTGACGCTGCGCAACGCCTGCCGCAGCAGATGCTGGTACAATTCCGTCCCCAGGACGGAGACATGCCCCGCCTGCTCGGCGCCCAGAAGCTCGCCCGCTCCCCGCTGGTCGAGGTCCTGGGCACTGATGGCGAAACCGGAACCGAGAGCCTCCATCTCCTCCAGCATATGCAGCCGCTTGAGGCTGGCCTCGGGGGGTGGATGCTCCGGATCATGGAAAAGATAGACCGATGCCCGGACGTGGCCGCGCCCGACACGGCCGCGCAACTGGTGCAACTGCGCCAGGCCGAAATGGTCCGGTCGCCAGATGATCATGGTATTCGCGCAAGGAACGTCGAGTCCCGTTTCGACCACATTCGTCGAGAGCAGGATGTCGAGCGCCCCCTCGGCAAAGGCGATCATCACCTCTTCGAGCGCGACGGCCGCCATCCTGCCATGGACGATCCCCAGGTCCAGTTCCGGGACCAGTTCGTGTAGCCGCGCTTCGAGCGCCGGGATATCCGCGATGCGCGGACAGACGACGAAGCTCTGTCCGCCCCGGCTGTGTTCGCGCATCAAAGCCTGACGCAAGACCAAGGGGTCGAACGGCATCACCACCGTCCGTACGGGAAGGCGGCGGACGGGCGGGGTCGCGATCACGCTCAGATCCTGCAGGCCCGACAGCGCCCCCTGCAAGGTTCTGGGGATGGGCGTTGCCGTCAGGGTCAGCACATGCAGCTTCTGGCCATGCTGCTTCAGCTTTTCCTTCTGCTGCGTCCCGAAGCGCTGTTCCTCGTCGATGACCAGCAAACCCAGGGACTTGAAGGCGACCTGCCGCGAGAGCAGGGCATGGGTCCCCACCGCCACCTGGATGGTACCGTCCTTCAGCCCCGCCCGCACCTCGCTCGCCTCCGCTGCGGAAACCGTGCCGGACAACAGGCCGACACGAATGCCCAGACCTGAAAAGCGCCGACGGAAGGTCTCGAAATGCTGGCGGGCCAGCAACGTGGTGGGGGCAATCAGCGCCACCTGCTGGCCGCTCAGGGCGACGGCCGCCGCCGCCCGCAGGGCCACTTCCGTCTTGCCGAAGCCCACATCGCCGCAGACCAGGCGGTTCATCAGGTGGCCGGAACGCAGGTCGTCCAGCACCGCCTCGATGGCGTTTGCCTGATCGGCGGTCAGGGGATAGCGGAACCGCCCGGCGAAGCGCGCATAGGCTTGCTGCGGCACGGCGATGGGTGCGACCTTCTTCGACTGGCGCTCGCGCACAAGCTCGGCCAGGGCCTTGGCGGATTGCGCCAGTTCCGCCTCCACCTGCGCTTTCCGTTCCTGCCAACGGGAACTGCCCAGACGGTCGAGCGGGACATCCGTCAGCGCGGAGCCATAACGCCACAGCTTATGGATCTCCTGGATCGGCACAAGAAGCTTGTCCTCCCCGGCGAATTCCAGCTCGAACGCATCTTCAGCGACCATTCCTCCCTCGACGGTCTGCAATCCAGTCAGCCGTCCCAGGCCGTGTTCGGTGTGAACCACGATATCCCCGGTCTCCAGAACATCGGGATGGAAGACATGTTGGGGTCTGCGGCCGGTACGGGGGACGATGTCCACCGACGAAACGAGGCACACCCCCGGCAGCTTCACGCCTTGCGGCATGTCGGCCCGCAGGGCCGCCACGACCGGCCCCGGCATTTCGAGGACGGCGAAGATATCTTCCGGACGGACCACCTCCCTATCGAGGGAACGCTCCGCCTGCCGCGCCAATTGCTCCAGGCCCCGGCGATTTGCCGCCGCCAGCACGACCTTGTCCCCCGCATCCAGAACCTGGCGGATATGCTCGAAGGCCGCCGCGAGCGGGCGTGGCTGGGACCGGAAAGACGGAAGCGGCTCCGTCGCGACGCGATGCTCGGCCTCACCTTCTTCCAGCACGTCGATCCTGACCGTCCCGGATAAGGCATCCGCGATTTCGTCTTCCGTCAGGAAAACCGTCTCGGGTTTCTTGGGTGCCCGACGCGCCTGCCCCGCCGCGCGCAGCGTCAGCCGCGTCTGATAGGCGTCCTGGACGAGCCCCCGGAAAACGGCCAGATGCTCTTCCATATCCCTGTCGCAGACGAAGACCGCCTCTGGGATGTAATCGAACACTGTCTCGGGCGAGGCGGCCTCTCCGTCCTGTTCCAGCCTTTCCTTGACGGGCCGGATGGTCACCTCCGCCACCTCCCGCTCCGTTCTTTGGCTGAGCGCGTCATATCGGCGTAAGGCGGCAATCCTGTCCTCCGCCACATCGATGCGAAAGGGCTGTCCGGAACCGGCGGGAAAGATGTCGATGACATTCCCGCGAAAGGCCGCCTCGCCGCAAAGATCGACCCGGTCATCCAGGACATATCCGAAGGCTTCAAACGCGCCCCGCAATGCCTCCTGCTCCAGCTTCTCCCCCACCTGCAGCCTTATCTGCTGCTGCGCCAGGACCGCCCTCGCCGGGACCCTGCGCAGCAATCCGCCGATGGTGGTCGTCAGCAGCCATCCGCCGGAGGCGGGAGCCTCGGCCAGTTCCGCCAGCGTGACCATGCGCTGCCCGATGATTGCGGGCGACGGTCGCACGCGGTCGTAAGGCAGGGAATCCCAGCCGGGCAGGAACAAGGTCTTCAGCGAGGGAACAAGGCCCCTAATCATGCGGGCAAGCTGCTCGCTCCGCTCTTCCGACGCAGTGACGAAACACAGGCCTTTCGAGGATTTCCGCGCCCAATCGGCCAGCACCACGGCAAGAGCGGCATCGGGCAGATCCAGAAGGCTTGCCCGTCCCGGGGCGGTTCGGTCAAGAGACGGGACCAGGGGCGCGGAGGGCCGGTCATCGGGCATCAGAAGCACCCGGAGGCGGGGGCATGAAGGATATGCATTGCTGCGTTGCAGCAATGCAGCTGCTCATTCTGCACGAAATGACTATTTCTTCTGTGCAAAGACAATTCATGGAGTTCCACTTATGTCGACTTTCGTTCATCCCTCCTACGAGGAAATCGAAGCCACCTTGCGGAAAGCCCATCACATGCGGGCTGCCTTTTTCGCCAAGATGGTCAAGACCGGCGTCGTCAAGACCGGGGCTTTCTTCGCCGCCATTTTCGGCGTGATCAACGAAGCCCTCGAAATGCGCGCCATGACCAACCGCCTCATGAGCCTGTCCGACCGCGAACTGGCCGATATGGGCCTGAGCCGCGATGACATCGGTTCGGTGGTCAACAGCCACTTCAACGGCAGCAAGCGCGAAGACGACAAGGCCGGCTACGCCACCGCCAATGACGACAAGCCGTCCACCCGCACGGACATCGCTGCCTAAGGGAGTCATCTCCGGATGACTCTCCGGCAGATGACAAGCCGGTCAAAGGTGAGTGTTTCCTAAGGCGGCCCGGATTTCCGGCGCCTTCCGACGGCCAGATGAAAATCATGCGCCGCCACGACCTTGACCAGCATCGACCGGTTCCAGGTCCTTGACCGCCGGTCCGTGAACCAATTTGCCGCGATAATCAAAGGCCGAACCGTGGCAGGGACAATTCCAGGTCCTGTTCACGCCGTTCCAGGCCAATGTGCAGCCCAGATGGGTGCAAGCAGCAGATCGGATATGCAGTTCGCCCGCCTCGTCCCGGTAGGCGGCCAGAATCTGCTCTCCTTTCTCGATCAGGGCCGCTTCTTCTTTGGCCAGCGTATTCGGGTCCCGGTCCTTCTGGACCGCCGGTTCGTCATGGCCGCGCTGGCGCTCGCCATGGGGTTCGCGGGTGGCGTCGAAAAGGAAGGACCAGGCATTCTCCCGCCCCAGGATCAGGTCGCAGATGATCCGGCCGGCCGCTGTGCCGTTGGTGAAGCCCCAGGACGAGAAGCCGGTACAGACATAGAGATTCTCCGACTCGCGAGAGGCGCGGCCGATGAAGGGCACGCGGTCGATGCTGTCGAAATCCTCGTTCCACCAGACATGAGTGATGTCCTGAAGGGAAAAGGCCTCCCTCACGAACGTTTCCAGCGCGCGTAGCTTCGCGCCAGGATCGGCGCTGCCCGGCTTGAAGCCGTCGCCAATGGCGACCAGCACCGGCCCCTGGTCGGTGGGCGCCATGCGCAGGGAATGGGTCGGCGAATCCAGGCTGAGGAACATCCCTTCGGGAAAGGGCTCCGCGATGCGGGCGGCGAGGCCGACATGGCAGCGCGGCCGCGCCTTCTTGTGGAATTCGCCCGTCTTACCGAAGGGAATGTTGGTGGCAAGCACCACTGCCCCGGCCTCGATCCTGCCTCCTTCCGTGACGACGCCGCATGGATTCCCCTCCTCGACCGAAGTCACTCGGGTCTGTTCGAAGATGTTCCCGCCTGCCTGGACAACCGCCCGCGCCAGGCCGTCGGCATAGGCCACGGGATTGAACTGCGCTTGGTCGGAAAAGCGGATGCCCAGCTTGTGCGGCACCGGAACCGGCAGGTCCTCGACCAGGCAGGCCGGCAGCCTGAACCGCTGGGCCGCCACGACTTCCGCCTCCAGTTCCGGACGGCGGCTTTCGTCGTCCGTGTAGAGATAGGCATCCTTTCTTTCGAAAGCGCAATCGATGCCGAGTTGGGCGACCGTCTCGGCGATTTCCTCCAGCGCCCAACGATTGGCCTCGGCATAGGCATAGGCCCCTTCCGTTCCGAATCTCTCGATCAGGTCGGTATAGATCAAGCCGTGCTGCGTGGTGACCTTGGCGGTGGAATGGCCGGTGACCTGCCGCCCGATCCGCTGCGCCTCGAGCAGCAATACGCGCTGCCCGGCCTCGGCCAGATGCCAAGCCGCCGTCAGGCCGGCGATGCCGCCGCCGACGACCACCACATCGGCGGTCCGGTCGCCGTCCAGACGGGGATAGACTGCCGGAACCGTCCCGACATCCCAGAATGAGCCGCGCCGAGCATTCTCTTGCGCCATCGGTGCCTCCGAAAGTGTTGGTGGGCAGGCCGGGAGGGTGTCCCTTTCCCGTGAACAGGGCCGTCCTGCCGATGTTCCTCGAAGAGGAAATGCAGCAACACGGGTTCGGGCATGGCGGATATCTGGATATGGGTAGGGATCGCCTTCTGTCTCAGCCAGTCGGCGATGCTGTCGGGGCTGAACCTGGCGATCTTCAGGCTGAGCCGCCTGCAACTGGAAACCGATGCCGAGAGAGGACATGCCGAGGCGCGAACCGTCCTGGCCTTGCGGCAGGATGCCAATTACACGCTTGCCACCATCCTTTGGGGCAATGTCTCGGTCAATGTCCTGCTGACCCTATTGACGGAAACCGTTCTGGCCGGGATCGGCGCCTTCTTCTTTTCCACCGTCGGGATCACCCTGCTGGCGGAAATCCTGCCCCAGGCCTATTTCTCGCAGCACGCGCTACGCGTCGCCGCCTTGTTCGCCCCCCTTCTGAAGGTCTATCGCATCCTTTTCTGGCCGGTGGCCAAGCCGGTCGGCGTCCTGCTCGACAGGATGATCGGGCGGGAAGCCATCACCTGGTTCCGCGAAGAGGAACTGGCCGCGCTGATCGCCCATCACGCCAAGGGAGAAAGTGAGGTCGGTCCCGTGGAAGCCGAGGGAGCGATGAATTTCCTGGCCCTCGACGACATCGCCGTCGCCCAGGAGGGCGAGCCCATCGCGCCGGACAGCATCCTGCAGCTTCCCTTTGTAAAAGGGGAACCGATCTTTCCCGATTTCTCGCGGAAACCAGAGGACCCGTTCCTGCAGCGCGTCGTCCGATCCGGCAAGAAATGGATCATCGTCATCGATCAAGCAGGGCAGCCCCGCTGCGTGTTCAGCGCCCCGGCCTTCCTGTCCGGCGCCCTGTTCGGCGGCGCGGACTGGACACCGGGGGCGCTCTGCCACTATCCGCTGATCGTCCGCGATCCCGCCATCCCCCTGGAACGCCTTCTGACCCGCCTGACCGTAAGGCCGGAAAGCCACGAGGACGACGTGATCGACTCGGACGTCATGCTGGTCTGGAGCGATGACGAACGCCGCATCATCACCGGCTCCGACCTGCTGGGACGGCTGCTCCGCCGGATTGCGCAGGTCGAAGCGTGATCAGGAAACCCGGCTCATCCCCCGTTGGCCCCGGTCTCGCGGATGACATGCGGGCGGTTGAGGTTGGGGTCGATGGCGCGGTACTGGCGGTCGTCGGTCAGGAAGACCTGCGCCTGGCGGGGAACCAGGACCACGCGCTCGCCGCTCTGCAAGGCCAGTTCGGCATGGCGCTGGCGAGTCAGTTCCGCTTCGATCATCTCGCCGGGATTGACCTCCAACTCGACGCGGACCACCGGCCCCAGCACCACCATATGCCGTACGAGTGCGCTCAGACCCTGGCCCTGGCCGGGCCGCACCACGTCCAGTTCATGGGGCCGGACGAAGGCCGTCCCCGCACCACTGACATGGCGGTCGGCCTGGGGCAGCGACAGCTTCTGCCCGCCGATCCAGACATGGCCCGCATCGATGTTGCAGGCCAGCGAATTGACGTTGCCGAGGAAGCGGTAGACGAAGGGCGATGCCGGATTGTCATAGATTTCCGTCGGCGTTCCCACCTGTTCGATCTTCCCCTTGTCCATCACCACCACACGATCGGCCACTTCCAGGGCTTCCTCCTGGTCGTGGGTGACGAAGACGCCGGTGATCTTCAGCTCGTCGTGCAGATGGCGCAGCCAACGGCGCAATTCCTTGCGCACCTTGGCGTCCAGTGCCCCGAAGGGTTCGTCGAGCAGCAGCACGCGCGGCTCGATGGCGAGCGCCCGGGCCAAGGCGACGCGCTGGCGCTGGCCGCCGGAAAGCTGCGAGGGATAGCGCTTCGCCAATCCCTCCAGCTGCACCATGCGCAGCAGATGCTCGACCTTCTCGCGGATTTCCGCCTTGGGCGGACGGGTATCGCGGCTGCGCACGGTCAGGCCGAAGGCGACATTGTCGAAGACCGTCATGTGGCGGAACAGGGCGAAATGCTGGAAGACGAAGCCGACGCGCCGCTCGCCCACCGACAGGCCGGCGGCGTTCTCGCCCGCCAGCCGGATGGTGCCGGCATTGGCGAAATCGAGCCCGGCGATAATGCGCAGCAGCGTCGTCTTGCCCGAACCCGACGGCCCCAGCAGGGCGACCAGTTCGCCGTCATGGATATCCAGCGAGACGTCGCGCAGGGCGACGAAATCGCCATAAGCCTTGGTGATGTTACGAATATCGATCATGACAGGCTCCTAATGTCCGCCCGTGGCGGCGAGTTCGGCACGGAAATGCCATTCCAGCAGGCTCTTGGCCACCAGGGTGACAAGGGCCAGCAAGGCCAGCAGCGAGGCGACGGCGAAGGCCGCGACGAACATGTACTCGTTGTAGAGAATCTCCACATGCAGGGGCATGGTGTTGGTCATGCCGCGGATATGGCCTGACACCACGGCGACGGCGCCGAATTCCCCCATCGCCCGGGCATTGCAGAGCAGCACGCCGTAGAGCAGGCCCCATTTGACATTGGGCAGGGTCACGCGCCAGAAGGTCTGGAAACCGTTGGCGCCCAGCACCAGGGCGGCTTCCTCTTCCTCGGTGCCCTGTTCCTCCATCAGCGGGATCAATTCGCGGGCGACGAAGGGAAAGGTGACGAAGATCGTCGCCAACACGATGCCCGGCACGGCGAAGATGATCTTGATGTCATGGCTCGCCAACCAGGGGCCGAGCCAGCCCTGCAACCCGAAGACCATGATGTAGATCAGGCCCGCGATAACCGGCGAGACGGAGAACGGCAAATCGATCAAGGTGACCAGCAGGGACCGCCCGCGGAATTCGAACTTGGCGATGGCCCAGGCGGCGATGACGCCGAAGACCAGGTTGCAGGGCACGGCGATGGCCGCCACCAGCAAGGTCAAGCGAATGGCCGCCTGCGCGTCCGGTTCGGTCAGGGCCTGAAGATAGGCGGTAAAGCCATGGCGCAAGGCTTCCGCGAAGACCGCGAAAAGCGGCAAGGCCAAGAACAGGGACAGGAAAGCCAGGGCGATGGCGATGAGGGTCCAGCGCAGCCAGGGAAGCCGGGTAACGGCCGACTGCAACGGAACTGCGGCGGAGGATGCGTAAGACGTCATGGGCTTGTCTCCGTCACTCGCCCGACAGGCGCCGGCGGTTCCAGCGCTGGAGCAGATTGATGGCGAGCAGCATCAGGAAGGACACCGCAAGCATGACCGTGGCGATGGCCGTGGCCCCGGCGTAATCGTATTGCTCGAGCTTCACGACAATCAGCAGCGGCGCGATCTCGCTCACCATCGGGATATTGCCGGCGATGAAGATGATCGAGCCGTATTCGCCGACGGCACGGGCAAAGGCCAGGGCGAAGCCCGTCAGCAAGGCGGGCAGGATGGTCGGCAGAATGACCCGCAGGAAGGTCTGCACCCGCGTCGCCCCCAGGCTGGTGGCCGCTTCCTCGACCTCCTTGTCCAGGTCCTGCAGTACCGGCTGGACGGTGCGCACGACGAAGGGCAGGCCGATGAAGACCATGGCGACGATGACGCCGACGGGCGAGAAGGCGACCTTGAGTCCCATCGGTTCCAGATACTGGCCGAGCAGACCGTTGCGGGCATAGATTGCGGTCAGGGCGATGCCTGCAACGGCGGTGGGCAAGGCAAAGGGCAGATCGACCATGGCATCGACGATCTTGCGGCCGGGAAAGCGGTAGCGCACCAGCACCCAGGCCACCAGCAGGCCGAAGACCGCATTGATCAGCGCGGCAATCAGCGACCCGCCGAAACTGAGGCGATAGGACGCCAGGACGCGGGGGCTGAAGGCCGCCGCGACGAAGGCGTCCCATCCCATGCCTGCGGTCATCAGGAAGACCGCCGAAAGCGGGATCAGCACGATCAGCGACAGATAGAAGATGGTGAAGCCCAAGGCCGGCCCGAAACCAGGCAAGACCGTGGGACGGGTCAGAAGCAATCCGGAAGCGGCCATGGGCTTGTCCTCAGCGCACGGTATAGATGCGGTCGAAGATGCCGCCGTCGTCGAAATGCTCCTTCTGGGCCTGCTGCCAGCCACCGAAATCGGCGATGGTGACGAGCCTCAGCTCGGGGAAGCGATCGGAATACTTGGCCAGAATCTCCGGATCACGGGGACGGTAGTAATGCTTGGCCGCCAGTTCCTGGCCGACCGGCGAGTAAAGATAGTTCAGATAGGCCTCGGCGACTTCGCGCGTGCCTTTCTTCTCGACCACCCTGTCCACAACCGTCACCGGCGGTTCGGCCAGGATGGAAATCGAGGGCACGACGATCTCGAAGGCATCGCCGATTTCGGCCATGGACAGGAAGGCCTCGTTCTCCCAGGCCAGCAGAACGTCGCCGATGCCGCGCTGGGCGAAGGTAGTGGTGGAACCGCGCGCGCCCGTGTCCATGACCGCCACATTGCGGAACAGGTCGCCGACGAAGGCCTCGGCCGCGGCCTGATCGCCACCATTGGCCGTGACATAGGCCCAGGCCGCCAGATAGTTCCAGCGCGCGCCGCCGGACGTCTTGGGATTGGGGGTGATGATGGAGACGCCCGGCTTCACCAGATCGTCCCAGTCCTGGATGTTCTTGGGATTGCCCTTGCGTACCAGGAAGACGATGGTCGAGGTATAGGGCGAGGAATTATGCGGCAGGCGAGCCTGCCAGTCGGTGGGAAACAGACCGGCCCGCTCGGCGATGACGTCCACGTCATAGCCCAGGGCCAGCGTCACCACATCGGCCTCCAACCCGTCGATAACGGAACGGGCCTGGCGCCCCGACCCGCCATGCGACATCTGAAAGGACACCGTCTCCCCGTTCTCGGCCTGCCAGTGTTCGGCGAAGGCGCGGTTGAATTCCTGGTAGAACTCCCGCGTGGGGTCGTAGGAAACGTTCAGCAGGGTCTGATTGGCGGCGGCAGGGGCCGCGTTGGTCAGGGCAACGGCCAGGGCGGCGGAAATCAACGACAGATACCGTTTCATAAGGGACCTCCCACTGGTTATCCGGAAGATTTCACCATATAATCTATAGATTTGGTAGACAAAATTTCCCCCTCCGCAGGCCATCGGCTGCGCAATCCCCATAAGAGAGCCTTCACCGCTAAGGGAAATCCTTGACTTACAAGGACTTCCGGCCTACATCCCCTTAATCGATCTAGGCAGTGGTGTAATGCTCTCCAATAAGGCGAAATACGGCATCAAGGCAGTCCTCTACCTTGCACAGTTTGAAGGGGAACCGGTCCAAATCGCGGCAATCGCCGAAACCCAAAACATGCCGAAGAAGTTTCTCGACGCCATTCTTCTGGAGCTGCGCAATGCCGGTATCTTGCGCAGCAAAAAGGGCAAGGGCGGCGGTTACACCTTGGCCTTGCCCGCCCGAAAAATCACGATCGGTCAGATCGTGCGGGCGCTGGACGGGCCTCTTGCGCCGATCGCCTGTGCCAGCCGCAACGCCTTTCGTCCCTGCGACGATTGCACCAGTGTCGATCTCTGCGAAGTCCGCGCGGTGATGCTGGAAGTACGAGACGCCATCGCCGCAGTCTTGGACCATACCTCGGTGGATGACTTGCGTCATCGCCGTCATCAGGTGGAACCTCTTCTGATCTACGATATCTAATCCGCTTGGATAGCCCTTTCCCTTTTGGCGCGCCCATTTATTACACTAAATTTTTGTGTTGCATTCATTTAATCTGCAAATACGATAGATAAATAGATTTGATGACGACAGGGAGGATCAGGCGCCATGACATGGCTTGCCATTTACGACGCCGCCAATCCCGCAGCCGCCATCTTGGAAAGCCGCGAGCCTGCGCTGGTGGCCCGATATCTGGCTGAGGCGGGTCTCCGCTACGAGCGCCTGCCCTTGCCCTACGACCTGACGGCGGAGCTGTCGGTTCCGGCCATCCTGCGGCGGATGGACGGCTTCATCGCCCGGCAGTGCGACCTCTACGGCTATCAGTCCGCCGATGTCGCCCGCGTCCCCAAGGGCGTGCCCAATGCCGAAATCCTGCGGGCCAAATACCTGGAGGAACATACCCATGTCGAAGACGAGGCCCGGCTGATCATCGACGGTGCCGGGGCCTTCTCCGTCCATGTGGACGACCGGGTCTTCCAACTGGTCTGCGAACGCGGCGACATGATCAGCATTCCGGCAGGCATTCCCCATTGGTTCGACATGGGGCCGGACCCGTTCTTCGCCGCCTTGCGTTTCTTCAGCAATCCCGACGGATGGATTGCCAGCTTCACCGGCGATGACATCGCCAGCCGTTTCCCGCGCTTCGAGGTCAATTAAGGCTTACCTCGAGCGCAAGGCCGGTCTCTCCCCCAGAATCCCCTGACAGAAGAAAGAGGCGGATATGAAGATCGACGCCTTCGCCCTCGTCCTGCTTGTCGGCCTGGTCGCCGCCATCGTTGCCCCTTTCGCCCATGGCGGAAGCGCGGCCGGTCAGGCGGAGGTCCTTTCCATTTCGCTGACAGCCGCTCCGCTCCACAGTCCTTGAGACAGCATAGCAGGTGATCGTGATGTCGAATGACCGCCCCCTGCCCATCCTCGACCGGGATTATGCCGCGGCACTTGCGCGGTTGCGTCAGCAAGGCATCCGCCCGGCCCGGCCCGAGGACATGCCGCTGGATCTCGCCCGGCTGACCAATCAACGCTTCTATGCCGCCGTCAATGGCCCCGTGGTGCAGGGCTGCACCAGCCGCGACGAAACCGTCTCCACCCCGGGCGTTACGCTGCGGCTGCGCCTCTACCGCCCGGACCATCTGCGAAAGCCCTGCCCGGTCATCGTCTATTTCCATGGCGGCGGCTTCGTCATGAACGACCTGGAAACCCATGACAGGCTATGCCGGACCCTGGCCATCTATGCCGGTGCGACACTCTGCGCGGTGGAGTATTCCCTGGCCCCGGAAACGCCCTTTCCGGGGCAGTTGATCGAGGCCGAACTGGCCATTTCCTGGCTGCTGTCCCAGGCCGACGAACTTGGCCTCCATCCCGGAAAGCTCGTGCTTGCGGGCGATTCGGCGGGCGCCAACATCGCTTTGTCCACGGCCCTCAAGATGCGGGACCAGCCGGGGCCGATGCCCGCCGGCCTGCTGCTCTTCTATGGCATGTACTGGGCCGAATTCGAGACGGCTTCCCACAAGCTCTTCGGGGATGGCGCCTGCGGGCTGACGACCAAGCGCATGGAATGGTTCTGGGACCAGTTCCTGCCCGATGCGCATGACCGCTTCAATCCGCTGGCCGCCCCGCTGATCGCCGATCTGCGCAAGCTGCCGCCCTGCTTCCTGTTGGCGGCGGAATTCGACTGCCTGCGCGACGACACCGTCCTGCTGGAAAAGCGCCTGCGGGCCGCCGGGGTCGAAGTGAAGCTGAGCGTTTATTCCGCCCTGCCCCATTCCTTCCTGCAATTCTCCCGCCTCGTCCCCCGCGCCCGCCAGGGACTGCGCGAGGCGGCGGAGGCGATGCAGGACATGATCGGCGGGATTTCATGAAAACTCCTCCGCTCCTCAACTAAAAACACCACGGAGGCCCGATCTTCGTCAGGGTAATACTTGACGATTTTCTGGCACCTCCCACGTCAGAAAATGAAAAGCAGGGGGAACGCCATGCAAAACATGACCTCGGCCATTGCGGTCATCGGCGGCGGATTCTCGGGCTCGTTGCTGGCCGTTCATCTCTTGCACAGCACGCACCCGTCGACGCGCATCTATCTGATCGAGCGCAACGAGCGCTTCGGCCGGGGGCTCGCCTATTCCACCGGCAATCCCGCTCATCTCCTGAACGTTCCCGCCGGCAAGATGAGCGCCTTTCAGGACCAGCCGGATCATTTCTTGGACTGGCTCGCCAGCCATGGCGACGCACAGGGCCCCAGCCGCCGCCCCGCCGGGGCCAGCGACTTCGTTCCCCGGGGCACCTTCGGCTCTTACATCCAGGACCTGCTCGGCCAGCATATGTGGCAGCACGAGGGGCCGCAGCGGCTTTACCTGGTGCCCGACGAAGCGGCGGACATCCGGTCCGAGGATAACGGCCTGACCATCACCCTGGCCTGCGGCCGCCCGATCCGGACCGATATCGCCGTTTTGGCCATCGGCAATTTCCCGCCCGAGGCGCCGCCCCTGGCGGATAGGACCTTCATCGAGACGTCGCCGCGCTATCATGGCGATCCCTGGCGCCTCGGCACGCTCGATACGATCGACCCGCTGGATCCGGTGCTGCTGATCGGCACCGGCCTGACCATGGTGGATACGGCGATCTCGCTGTGGGATCGCGGCCATGCCGGACGGATTCACGCCATTTCGCGCCGGGGGCTGCGCCCGCACCGGCATGTCCTGCCCCTGCCCGCGATCACGCCGTTCAAGGCCGAGGATTTCCCGCCCTCGGCCCTGGGCCTGCTACGCCTGATCCGGCAGACGGTGGAGCGGACGGACCAGGACTGGCGGGCGGTCATCGATGCCCTGCGTCCCTTCACCCAGCAGATCTGGCAGAGCCTCGATACGCGCGAACGGCGGAAATTCCTGCGCCATCTGCGCCCCTGGTGGGACATCCACCGCCACCGCCTGGCGCCGCGTGTCGCCGACCGCATCGAGAACGCCCTGCGCGAGGAAAAGCTCTGCCTCCATGCCGGGCGCCTGCGGACGATGACCGAGACGGAAACCGCTGTGCAGATCGAATTCACGCCCCGGGGCGGACAGGGGCTCCGCAGGCTGGAGGTCGGCCATGTCGTCAATTGCTCCGGCCCGGCCTGCGACTTCAACCGCATCCGCCAGCCGCTGATCCGCGGTCTGCTTGAACAAGGGGTGGCCCGTGCCGATACCGCGCGGCTGGGGCTGGAGGTGACGGCGGACCTGCGCCTGATCGGGCGGGACGGGCTGGCGGCCGAACGTCTCTATGCGGTGGGGCCGGTCACCAAGGGACGTTTCTGGGAAATTACCGCCGTCCCCGATATCCGCCGCCAATGCGAGTTCCTGGCATCGCGCCTGGCGGCCCTGACCCCCGCCTGACAGACTTCCCGGCTTCAGCCGGAAGCCTGTTGCAGGTTCAGGTCGCAAATCAGGTCGTGAAAGGCCTGGGCCGCCGGTGACAAGGTGCGATCGGCGGCGGTGACGAGGCCGATCAGGCGGATCATGCTGGGCTCGACGAGGGGACGGACGATCAGCGCGTGACGGCCCAGCACCGGCAGGGTCAGGCTGGGAAGAGCGCTGACTCCCAGCCCCTCCGCGACCAGGGCACCGCAAGTGGCAAGGTGCGAGACCTCGAAGCACGGGCGGAGCAGCAGCCCGGATTGTACGATGGCCGCTTCGGACAAAGCCCTGACGCTGGTGCCGCGCGCCATGGCGATAAACGGCTGCTCGACCATTTCCGCCCATGTATAGGCACGGTCCTCGGCCAGATAGCCGGGCGTGCCGATGGCGACGAATCTGTCTTCCAGCAATGGGCGGAAGCGCAGCCGGTCGGTGCTTTCAATCAGGCCGGCGGTGAAGCCGATATCGGCACGGCCGTCCAGCACCGCCGCGATGACATCGTCGGACAAGGCGTCATTGATGCGGATCTCCACATCCGGACGCTGGGCCATGAAGCGGGCAACGACCGGCGGCAGCAGGCCCGCCGTGACGGAAGGCAGTCCCGCCAGGATCACCCGTCCACGCCGCGCCGCCAGATAGCCGTTGAATTCGTTCAAGGCATTCTCGGTTTCCCCCAGGATGCGGATTGCCAGATCGCGCAGGGCTTCCCCTTGCGGGGTCAGCCGGACATTGCGGGTATCGCGGTCGAAAAGGCGGGCGCCCACACGGGTCTCCACCCTGCCGATCATCCGGCTGAGCGCCGGACCGGACAGTCCCACCTCCTTCGCTGCCGCGCTGAAACTCTGGAGTTCGGCGAGACGGGTGAAGACCTGAAGCTCGAACAGGTCGAGATTGATGCGCTTCATGCATCAAATAATGCAATAAATGCACTTCATGCACAAGTCACGGCGCGCCATGATGTCCTATAAGGGCGACAAGCCTGAAAAAACAAAACAAGACCGGCCTGGGAGGAACAGCATGATCGGAATGATGGCTCATTCCTTCCCGGCCCATGCCGTAAAAGCGGCGCAAGGTCCACGAACAGGGAAAGGAATGTCCAATGTCTCTCCGTACCGTCCTGATGAGCGGCGCCATCGCCATGGCCCTGGCCGCCCCTGCCGCGGCTTCTGAAAAGCTGCTGGTCGGCTCGACCTCAGCCTCTTCCAGCCATTACGGCTATTTCGTCGCCGTCGGCAAACTGATTAACGACACGGTCCCCGGCGTCGAGGCCTCGGTCGTCGAGACCGGCGCCACGCTCGACAATCTGCGCCGCCTGCAACGCGACCAGATCGATCTCGGCCTCGTGACCACCAATGTCGCCCATCATGCCTATGCCGGCACCGGCGACTTCGACGGCCGTCCCATTGATGTGCGCCTGCTCTGGGTCTATTCCGGCGCGCCGCAGAATGTCGTCGTGCGCGCCGATGCCAATGTCTCGGCCCTGTCCGAGCTGGAGGGCAAGCGCTTCAATCCCGGCATCCGTGGATCGGCCACGGAAAACACCACGGAAGCCGTCTTCTCGGTCCTGGGCATCGAGCCTAATTACGTCCGCGGCTCGACCTCGGATGTCGTGGACATGATCAAGGACAACCGGGTGATCGGCTATGCGAAGTCGGGGGCTGAAACCCGCCTGGATTCCTCGACCATCGATATCGCCACCTTCACCAATATCAAGGTGCTGTCGCTGACGCCCGAGCAGCAGGAAAAGCTGAAGGCCGAGATGCCCGACATCTCCATCGTCCAAGTTCCCGAAGGGGCGGCGAGCGCGGGCATTCCCGCCTATGCGACCTGGAGCTTCGGGGTCGGCGTCGGCACCACCTCGGCGCTGAGCGAAGAAACGGCCTATCAGATCGTGAAGGCGGCGATGGAAGACAAAAGCGTCCAGGCCGCCGCCATGGCCAGCATCGGCGAGATCAGCCTGACCGAGCATACCATGACCTATGGCACCATTCCGCTCCATCCCGGTGCCGTCCGCTACTTCCGTGAACAGGGTGTGGACATCCCCGAACGCCTGCTGCCGCCGTCCCAGTAAGCCCGCAGCCGTTCCCCGAGGGAGGTCCGTCCAATGCTGAAATCCTTGTCAACCTGCTTGGCACTGGTCGTCGGCGGCTTCGTGTTCTACACCACCGCCACCGGCCCCTTTGAAAGCCTGATCCAGCGGGCCATCTTTCTCGCCCTGGTCGTCTGTCTCGGCCTGACGCTTTATCCGCTGGGACAAGGGAAAAGCTGGCGCCCCCTCGGGATCATCCTCGATCTTGCCGCGGCGGCGGTGACGCTCGCCGCCTGCGGCTATATCGTCGTCAATTACGAAGCCATCATGACCAGCCTGCCCTGGGCGACCGGGCTGGACATGGCGCTGACGGCCGGGCTGATCCTGGTCATCCTGGAACTGGGCCGCCGTGCGGTCGGCTTCTTCTTTCCGCTGCTGGTCGCCTTGGGCCTGGCCTATGCCCTGTTCGGCCATCTTCTTCCCGGCGCGCTGGGGCATCGGGGTTTCGATGTGGATTTCGTCACCGAAACCCTGTTCCTGGGCGACCTGGGCGTCTGGGGCATGCTGCTTGGCGTGGCCTCTACCGTAATCGCCGCCTTCGTCCTGTTCGGGGCAATGCTGCTGCATACCGGAGGCGGCCAGGCCTTCATGGATCTCGCCATGCGCCTGGGGGGCAAAAGCCCCGGTGGCGCGGCCAAGATCGCGACCATCGCCTCGGGTCTGTTCGGCATGGTCAGCGGCAGCGCGGTCGCCAATGTGGCCACCACCGGCAACCTGACCATCCCGATGATGAAGCGGCTCAAATATCCCGCCCCCTTTGCCGGAGGGGTAGAAGCCGTCGCCTCCACCGGCGGCCAGATCGCCCCGCCGATCATGGGGGCGGCCGCCTTCGTGATGGCTGAGATCCTGGGCATCAGCTATGTCACCGTCATGGTTGCGGCCATCCTTCCGGCGGTCCTCTTCTACCTTTCGGTCATGGTCACCGTGCATGTGGTGGCCCTGCGCCGGGGACTGGGAACGGTACCGGAGGACGAGCTTCCGCTGTGGCGGGATATTCTGTCCCCGGGCCGCATCCTGCCGATCCTTGCCGCGCTGGGCGGGCTGGCGATAGGCATCTTCCTCGGCCGGTCCGTCGCGACGGCAGCCTTCTACGGGCTGGTGGGCCTGCTGATCGCCTTCGTGGTGACCCAGGCAGGCCGGATGCCGCCCCTGGACATGGCCAAGCGTATCCTCGACGGCCTGATCGATGCCGGGAAAGGCCTGGTGATCATCGGCGTGATGCTGGCCGGAGCCCAGATCCTGGTCGCGATGATCAACCTGACCGGCATCGGCGTGGTCCTGTCATCGATGATCGTCGGCCTGGCCGGGGATTCCCTCTTCCTCGTCTCCCTGATCGTCGGCCTCGTCTGCCTGATCATGGGCATGGGCCTGCCCACCACGGCAGCTTATGTGCTGGTCGCCGCCGTTCTGGCCCCGGCCATGACGGCAGTCGGGGTGGAACCGCTGGCGGCCCATCTCTTCGTCTTCTACTTCGCCACGATTTCCGTAATCACCCCACCCGTCTGCATCGCGGTCTTCGTGGCGGCGGGCATCGCCCAGACCCATTGGCTGCCGACGGCCGGCGAGGCCGTGCGCCTGGGCGCGATCACCTATCTGGTTCCCTTCCTGCTGCTTCTCTATCCCGGCATGATCGGCCAGGGCGGCGTTTGGGCGGTGACGGAAGCGGCCCTGTCCGGCCTCGTCCTCGTCTTCGCGATCCCGTCCTTGCTCAGCGGTCAGCCGCTCTTCGGCAACAGGGCCATCGATATCGCCGTCTATTGCCTGGCGATCGGCCTGGCGATCTTCCCCCATTGGGTGGGACCGTTCCTCGCTTTCGCCGTCCTGGGCGGCGGCATGGCCTGGCGCCGTTCCCAGTCCGCCGGCCTGACCGCTCTCCGCAACGAGCAGGGAGAAAAGGCATGAGGACGATCCGCCTGGGCGCCGGTGCCGGTTTTTCCGGTGACCGCATCGATCCTGCCGTCGATCTGGCGAGGAATGGGGAGATCGATTACCTGATCTTCGAATGCCTGGCCGAGCGCACCATCGCCCTGGCCCAGCAGGCGAAAATGCGGGACCCTTCCCAGGGATACGACCCCCTGTTGGCGGAACGCATGCTGGCCGTCCTGCCCGACTGCCGCCGCAAGGGCATCCGCATCATCACCAATATGGGAGCGGCCAATCCCCTAGCCGCCGCGCAGAAGGTGCGCGCGGTGGCTCGCCAGTTGGGCCTTGCCGGGCTGAAGATCGCCGCCGTGATGGGCGACGATGTCCTGGATCAGGTCATGGCCGGCGATTATTCGGTGATGGAAACGGACGAGCCGGTCCAGGCTTTCCGCGACAGGCTGATTTCGGCCAATGCCTATCTGGGAGCAGGACCGATCCTGCGGGCCTTGCAGGAAGGGGCTGATGTGGTGATCACCGGGCGGGCGTCAGACCCCGCGCTGTTCCTCGCCCCCCTGATCCATGAATTCGGCTGGGGAAAGGAAGACTGGACCCGGCTGGGGCGCGGCATCCTGGTCGGGCATCTGTTGGAATGCGCGGGCCAGATCACCGGCGGCTATTTCGCCGATCCTCACTACAAGGACGTACCGGACCTCGCCCGTCTCGGCATGCCCATCGGCGAGGTTTCCGAAGACGGCACCGTGGTCATCACCAAGACCCCGGGATCGGGCGGCAAGGTTTCGGCGGCAACCTGCAAGGAGCAGCTGCTCTACGAGATCCACGACCCCCGGCGCTATTTCCAGCCCGATGTGGTGGCCGATTTCTCGAATGTGACCATGGAAGAGATTGGGCCGGACCGGGTGCGGATCAGCGGCGCCGACGGTTCCCCCAAGACCAAGCTTCTCAAGGTCTCTCTGGGATATGTGGACAGCTATGTCGGCGAGGGGCAGATCAGCTATGCCGGTCCCGGGGCCGTCGAACGGGGCAAGCTGGCCCTGAGGATCATCGAGGAGCGCCTGCGCCTGACCGGCCTGCGCTGCAAGGAGATGCGCAGCGAGTTGATCGGCGTGGATTCCATCCTGGGCGGGCACCTGTCCTCCGCCGCCCCGATGCCAGCCGAAGTGCGCGCGCGCATCGCCGGACGGACGGAAAGCCTGGAAGACGCGCAAAGGATCGCACAGGAAGTGGATGCCCTCTATCTCAACGGCCCGGCCGGCGGTGGCGGCGTGAGCAAGTCGGCCCGGGAAATCATCGGCATCGTTTCCACCCTGATCCCGGAAGACGTGGCGCGGACTTCCGTCGAAATGATGGAGAGCTGAGATGCGGCTGAGAGAGATCGCACATTCCCGTGCCGGCGATAAGGGCGACACCTCCAATATCTCCGTCATCGTCTACGACATGGCAGATTATCCCTGTCTGGAACGCTGGCTGACCGCAGACCGGGTGCGCGAACATTTCGCCGATCTGACGAAGGGAGAGGTCCTGCGCTACGAGCTACCCAAGCTGGGCGCGCTGAACTTCGTCCTGCGCGGGGCCCTGGCGGGCGGCGTTACCCGTTCCCTGGCCCTGGATGCCCATGGCAAATGCCTGGGGCCGATGATCCTGGATATCGAGATACCGGAAGGCCGCGAAGAGGCTCCGGCCTGATAGGGGCCTGCCGCGCCGGGACCAGCCGGCGCGGCAGGTGGTTTTTACGGACCGGTGGGCCTCGTTCCCTTGATGGTGGTCCGGTGCATCAGGCGCCGTTGCGGCAGGGCATAGCCCCCGGCGGCCTTATGCACGGTCCGGCGATTGTCCCAGAACAGCAGGTCCCCCTTCTCCCAGCGGTGACGGTAGAGGAAGGCGTCGCTGGTGGAATGGGCGAAAAGATAGCTCAGCAATTCGTCGCTTTCCTCCCGCGGGATGCCCGGGATGTGGGAGGTGAAGCCTTCGGAGACATAGAGGGTCCGGCGTCCGCTTTCGGGATGGATGGCGACCACCGGATGGAGCACGTCGGGCAGGCTGGCCCATTGCTCCTCGGTCAGTTCGGGCCGCTGGCTGTTTTCCTTGCGCAGGCGCTCGTAGGTGTCGAGATAGAGATGCACCGCCTGCAAGGATTCGATCCGGTCCTTCACCTCTTGCGGCAAGGCATCGTAAGCGCCCGCCAAATCGGCGAAAAGGGTATCGCCACCCGTCTCCGGCACCTCGCGCGCATAGAGCAGCGAGCCCAGGCTCGGCTCCGCCAGATAGGTGAGGTCGGCATGCCAGTGATGACCGGCATCGGCGAGGCCGATATTCCGTCCATTCTCCTGGATGTTGGAAACCACCAGGATTTCCGGATGCCGGGGATGGAGGTATTGCGTCAGGACATGCCCCATCAGTTCGCCGAACTGGCGGGAAAAGCGGACCTGATCGGCCTCGGACAGGCGCTGGCCACGGAACAGCAGCACGCCGTGCCGGTTCAAGGCTTCGCGGATCTCGCTGATGGTCGCAGCGGAAAGATGCTGCGACAGGTCCACCCCGCCGATCTCGGCGAAGAACCCCGGACCGAGCTGGCGGGTGGTCAGGCCGAATTGCTCGGCCACGGCATTGGCGATCGCGGTCATCTCGTAATTCCTTCTGTTGCTGTCATTGTCTCGGGAGGCAAAGGAGGAAGAGGTCATCGCTGCATTCCCCATTTCTGGACGGTGGCACGTTCGATCAGGCGGAACAGGATCGCGTCCACCACGAGGCCGATCAGGATCACCGTCACCAGCCCGGCGAAGACCAGATCGGTCTCCAGCCGGTTGCGGTTCTCGAAGATGAACCAGCCCAACCCGCCGGATGAGGAGGTGACGCCGAAGACCAGTTCCGCCGCGATCAGGGTCCGCCAGGCAAAGGCCCAGCCGATGCGCAGGCCGCTCAGGATCTGCGGGAAAGCCGCCGGGATCAGGACCAGCACCACGAGGCGGGGGCCGCGCAGGTCCACATTGACCGCCGCCATGCGCATGGTCTCGCCGACCGTGGTGAAGCCGGTCAGGGTGGACAGGGCGACGGGCCAGAGGACGGAATGGATGATGACGAAGATCAGGCTGGGCTGGCCCAGGCCGAACCACAGGAAGGCCAGCGGCAGCAGGGCCACGGCCGGCAGGGGATTGAACATCGCCGTCAGCGTCGCCAGCAAGTCGCGTCCCAGGCGGGTGGTGATGGCAAGGGTCGTCAGCACCAGCGCCGCGGCGACGCCCAGCGCATAGCCGATCACCAGGACCTGCAAGGAGGTCGCGACCGCCGCCGGGATGCGCCCGTCGCCCAGGGCCGTGAAGAAGGCGTCGGCGACATCCAGGAAACTGGGCAGGATCAGCGCGTTGCCCTTGAACATCGCATAGGCCTGCCAGAGCGAGGCCAGCACGGCCAGGATGGCCAGCCGGCGGACCAGCGGCACCTCCAGCACACGCCGCCAAAGCGGCAAATCCTGGGCATCCGGGTCGTCCCGCACCGGGGCAGGACGAAGCTCGGCCGTGGGATCAAGAGGCTGTGGCGCGAGCATCCTCGCCTCCTTCCGTCAGCAGATGGTGCAGCCGGCGCGTCAGGGCCGGGGAAGGACTGCCGTCATGGCTGATATCGGCAATGATCCGGCCGGGATGAGGCGACATCACCACGATGCGGCTGCCCAGCAGGATCGCTTCCTCGATGGAATGGGTGATGAACAGCAAGGTGAAGTGCAGTTCCTGCCACAGGCGCAGCACCTCGTCCTGCATGCGCCGCCGGTTCAGCGCGTCCAGGGCGGCGAAAGGCTCGTCCATCAGCAGAAGGCGCGGCTCCATCGCCAAGGCGCGGGCGATGGCGACACGCTGCTTCATGCCGCCCGACAGCGTGTGCGGGAAGGCGTGCATGAATTTCTCCAGCCCCACCAGGGTGAGGACCCGCAGAGCCTGTTCCTTGGCCGCCGCGCGGGGAAAACGTCGGCTGGCGACAAGCGGAAACACCACATTGCCCAGCACCGTCTTCCACGGCAGCAACTGGTCGAATTCCTGGAAGACCATCATCCGGTCCGGGCCGGGCCGCTCCACCTTGCGGTCCTCCAGCAGGATCGTCCCCGCCGTCGGGCGGATGAACCCGCCCACGGCCTTCAGCAGGCTGGACTTGCCGCAGCCCGAAGGGCCGATCACCACCAGGCGCTCGCCTTGTGCCACGCCGAGGTCGAGCCCCCGCACCGCGGTCACGATCTGCCTGCCGGTCCGGTAGGTCAGGGTGACGTTGCGCACGTCGAGAAGCGTCTCGGCGGGATGGACGGCGGGTGCCGCCATGCGTTCAGCTCCCTGCATCGCCGTGTACCTCCGGAAAGAAGTAGTCTTTCCACGACTCCGGCTTGGTCTTGATGCTGCCCGTGCGATACAGGAAATCGGCGATGACCTGGGTGTTGAGCGGCGTCGTGCGGTAGGAGATGTCCTCGTCGCTGATAATTCGCCGGACGAATTCGGGCGTCAGGTTGGACTGTTCCGCCGTCACATAGATTTCCGCCGCCCTCGCCTTGTCGGAAGCGATGATCTCGTTGGCCTCCTCTATGGCGGCGATGACCGCCCGGTAGACCCCGGGATTGTCGTTGCGGAACTTGGCGGTGGTGTAGAGCACGTTCAGCGTCGCCGGGCCGCCCAGGACGTCGTAGCTCGACAGCACCCGGTGGATGTTCGGGTCCTCCAATTGCTGGAAGCTGAAGGGCGGCGTCGCGAAATGCGCCGTAATCTCGGTGCCGCCCGACAGCAGGGCCGCCGTGGCGTCGGGATGGCGCAGCGAGACGGTCAGGTTGTCGAGCTGTTCGTGCCTGCCTTCCCCGAAGGCCTGCTCGGCGGCGATCTGCAAGACCACCGACTGGATCGAGACCTTGACCGCAGGCACCGCGATGCGGTCCCGGTCGGTGAAATCGGCCAGGGACTGGACATTGGGATTGTTGGTGTTGAGGAAGAGCGGAGTCGCATCCAGGGCGACCACGCCCCGGACATCGTAATTCCCGCGCGTCTTGTCCCAGATCGTCAGAACGGGGCCGATGCCCGCAGCCGCGAAGTCGATCCCGCCCGAAAGCAAGGCATCATTGGTCGCGGCCCCGCCGCTGAGCTGCGCCCAGGTGACCTTGATCTCGCCCAGGCCGGCTTCCCGCGCATGCTTCTCGATCAGGTTCTCGTGCTTGGCGATGATCAGGGGCAGATAGCTGAGACCGAATTGCTGCGCCAAACGCACTTCCGAGACTTCCGCCGAAGCCGTGCCGGACATCAGGACGGAGGCGACCCCCACCGCCGCCGCGAGGGTTCTGGGGCCGGAAAGCCATTGGGACATCACATACTCCTATTAATCTATAGACTAGATAGATTAATATTTCTGCGGCGTCGGCCTTTGTCAATGGGGCTGGCAGCCCGGGCGAAATTCTTCGGCAGTATGACCAGCGTGGGAGAGAAAACGGAGCGGATACAAAAAAGGCGGCAACAGCAAGCTCCTGCCGTCACCGCCTTTTCAGGGAAAAAGTGTCAGGGTCAGGAGGCCTGACCCTCGCAGAGGGGCTTGTTTCTGTCGCTCATCACCGACAAACCCCAGAACATGAGGCCGCCCAGGGCCAGCATGCTGCCCACCAGGCCGGTGGACGCCCAGCCATAGCCCCCGGCGATCGCCAGGCCACCGAGGAAGGGACCCAGGGCATTCGCCGTGTTGAAGGCGCTGTGGTTGAGGGCGGCCGCCAGCATCTGGGCATCGCCCGCCACATCCATCAGGCGCGTCTGGAGCATGGTACCGAGCCCCCCGCCGCACCCGATCAGGAAGACGGCGATGGTTATCGTCCAGATATTGCCGACACTGAACACGAATAGCACCAGGGCGATGCAGCTCCACAACAGGATGCCGCCGATCGACGGCATCAAGGCCTTGTCGGCGGCCTTCGCCCCGATGATGTTGCCCAGCGTCATGCCGATCCCGAACACCGCCAGCACGATGGGGATCAGGTGCTCGGGCGCCTTGGTCACGGCAAGCAGGGTGGAGGTCAGATAGCTGTAGACCGCGAACATGCCGCCGAAACCGATGGCCCCGGTGCCCAGGGTCAGCCAGACCTGACGGCGCTTCAGCGCCCCCAGCTCCCGCCACGGGCTGGCCCCGGGATGGACGCCGCCCTGGGGCGCGAATATCCAGATCAGCGCCATGGTCAGGACCGCCAGGGCGGCCACCAGGCCGAAGCCCCAGCGCCAACCGATCATCTGGCCGATCATGCTGGCCAGCGGAACACCGATGATGGTGGCGACGGTCAACCCGGTCATCACCCCGGCCACGGCCTGGGCGCGGCGCGTCGCCGGCACCATGGAGACGGCCACCAGTGCGGCAACGCCGAAATAGGCGCCGTGCGGCAAGCCGCTGAGGAAACGGAAGGCCAGCATCCAGCCATAGGACGGAGCGAGCGCGCTCAGGGCGTTGCCGATGGCGAAAACGGCCATCAGACCGATCAGCAAGGCGCGCCGAGGCAGCTTGGCGGCCAGAACGGCAATGGCCGGGGCCCCAACGACGACGCCCAGGGCATAGGCGCTGATCACATGACCGGCGGTCGGCGCATCGATGCCAAGTCCCTCGGAAAAATAAGGTAAAAGACTCATTGCCGCGAATTCAGTAGTTCCGATCGCGAAACCACCCATCGCCAGAGCAAAAAGCACTATTCCGACAGGGGCCGTCACCGGTTTCAAATCTTGCGCCATCCACTTTCTCCGGTAGAGCACGATGCGGCATGCGGTTCTGCCGCCGTCTCAAGGAAGATGGCTATAAACTGCTTTCCTTGTCGGTATCAATCTCTTCCCTCATGAAAAGAAGGCATAGAGGATATGCGCTGTCACCAATCCTGTTTCCTTTCACCCGCGAAGGCGAAAAGCGTGTGCTGCGCGTAGATTTCACCTGGTCGGAGAAGGGCGGAGGGGAAGTGGGGATGGTTCGGGGCATCCGGCCAGATCTGGGGCTCCAGGGCCAGCCCGGCATGGGGGCCGTGATGGCGGGTGGAGATGGCCGCGCCACCATAGAATTGCAGGCCGGGCTCCGAGGTCTTGATGGTCATGGAGAGAGCGCCGTCGGGCGATGCCAGCCAGGCGACGGCCCGCAGGTCCGAACGCCGGGGGGAAAGGCAGAAATTGTGGTCGTATCCGGTTGCCAGCCGATCGGCAGTCAAGCGGACGGGAATGCGGAAGTCGAAGGGCATGCCGTCCACCGGGGCGACTTCCCCCGTGGGGATGAGGGTATCGGTCACGGGCAGGTAATGGTCGGCGGCAATCTGCAACAGGTGGCCTTCGACCGTGGGGCCGCCACCCAGGTTGAAATAAGAATGATGGGCGAAATTGCAGAGGGTTTCCGCATCCGTCTCGGCCTCGACCCGAATGGAAAGCGCGGGGCCGGGCTGGACGGCGAAGGTCACACGCACATTTAACCGTCCCGGAAATCCCATATGTCCGTCCGGCAGCGTGTCGATGAAGGTCACCTCTTCCCCCGAATGCGCGGCGATTCGCCAATTGCGGCGCGAGCTACCCTCGCTTCCGCCATGAAGCAGATGCCGCTCAAGGAAATTGCGGTCGAGCTGGCACTCCCGCCCGCCGATGGCCGCCCTACCCTCGCCGATCCGGTTGGCGTAGCGGCCGACCATGGCGCCGAAGTAAAGATCGGGATGGGCCAGATAGCCCTCCAGATCGTCGAAGCCCAGCACCAGGGAATGGTCGAAACCGTCCAACCGCAAGTCCTGGAGCGTTGCGCCATAGGTGAGAAAGCGCGCCGACAGTCCGTGCCCCGCGATCTTCACGGCTTCCACGCCTTCGCCGCCCGGCAGTCTTCCGAACAGGTCGGTCACGCATCACCTGCCAGAACGACTCGTGGCTCGGGCCGCCCGCACACAGTCAGGCCGTCGATCCGCCAGGTACGGCCGGCACCCTCCGTCTCGTCGTTTTCCGCCGCCGAGGTGACGAAGAGGGTGTCGCAGGAAGCCCCGCCGAAGGCCGGACAGGAGGTCTGCGCCGCCGGAACCTCGTAAGCCGCCAGGAAGGTCCCGTCAGGGGCATAACGGGCAACGCGCCCGGCCCCCCATTGCGCATTCCACAGGCAGCCCTCCGCATCGACCACCGCACCGTCGGGATTGATGCCTTCGGCGGCGAGATCGAGGAAAAGAGCGGCCTCGCCCTCCGGCCAGCCTTCGGCATTCAGGGCTTGACGGTAGAGACTGCCCGTCGCCGTATCGGCGAAATAGACATGGCCGTCGGGACTGAAGGAAATGGCGTTGGGAATGGTCAGGCCTGCCCGCAAGCGGCGCAGCCTGCCCTTGTACCAGCGATAGAGGGCCCCCTCCCCCGGTTCGGCGGACTTGCCCATGGTGCCGATCCAGAAGCCGCCCCAGGGGTCCGCCCTGCCGTCGTTGGAGCGGGTATGCGGACGGTCGGCCTCCAGCGCGGCCACGATCTCCGACGATCCCTCGCGCAGGTCGAACAGCAGCAGGGCGCTTTCCGAGGCGACGAGCAGCCGGTCCGGATCGACCCAGCCCGCCGCCGAGACATGCTCGGCGAAGTCCCAGGCATGAGGCACGCCCTGCCCGTCCCGGGTCAGAAGACGCCGCCCCAGGATGTCGAACCAGAAAAGCTGATTGCGCTGGGGATGCCAAAGTGCCCCCTCCCCCAGAATGCAGACCCGATGGTCGAAAACCTCTACGGTCATGATCGTCTCCTGCCGCACCCGGCCGCGTCCTATTCGACGAAGGGATCGGTGGTCAGCCGCCGCCCGAGCATGAAGGCATCGGCCACATGCATAAGGGGCGTGACATCGACCTCGCTTTCCCGGCGCGCAAGGAGGTCCGCAAAGCGCGCATAGACCCCGTCATATTCCGAGTCCAGCGCATCCCCTTTCGCCAGGTCGCGGCCCGCCGCCGTGACCGTCGCGCCGCCGCCGGACAGGTGCAGACGGCCTTCATCGGTCTCCAGCAGGATGTCCCAGGTCTGCGGCCCGGTCTGGCGGAAATCGAAATCCGCCTCGATGGCCGCCGCCCCCGCCCGCAGGGACAGACGCGCGGCGATGGGCGCCTGCTGGTTTTCAGGGAATTCCAGCTCCGCCCCCGTCAGGCGCACCGGCAAGGGCAGGATTTCGGTGAGGATGGACAAAGCATTGATGCCGGGATCGAAGACGCCCAGCCCGCCGGGCTGCCAGATCCAGGTCTGGCCGGGATGCCAGCGGCGCACATCCTCGCGCCAGGTGATCCTGCCGCTCAGGATTTCCCGGCCCGCAAGCCAGTCCCTGGCCGCCGGAACCCCTTGGGCGAAGCGGGAATGCCAGGTGGCGAACAGCACCCGCCCCCGTTCCCGGGCCAAGCGGGCCAGGGCTTCGACTTCGGCCACGGTGGCGCCGGGCGGCTTTTCCAGGAGCACGTCCAATCCCGCCTCCAGGGCTTCCCGCGCCAGATCGTAACGGACCTGGGGCGGCGTGCAGAGGGCGACGGCGGTAATTTCCGGATGGGCCGCCTGCATGGCCGAGAGATCGGTATAGGCCGGCACCTCCTCCATCGTTGCATGACGGCTAACCGTGGCGGCCAAGCGGAATCGCGGATGGGCCGCGATGGAGGGCACATGCTGGTCACGGCCGATCTTGCCCAGGCCGACGATGGCAATGGGGATATCAGTGGCTGTCACGGGGAATCTCCTTGCCGCGCGCACCCTTCAGGAAATCGAAATCGGCCCCGGTATCGGCCCCTTGGACATGGGTGTGGAACAGCCAGGCATATCCACCCTCGGGCGGTTTGACGGACGGGGTCCAGGCCGCCAGGCGGCGGGCGATCTCGTCTTCCGGAACGTCCAGATGGAGACGGCGCGCCTCGACGTCGAGTTCGATCATGTCGCCGTCGCGGACGATGGCCAGCGGCCCGCCGACCGCCGCTTCCGGCGAGGTGTGCAGGACCACGGTTCCATAGGCCGTCCCCGACATGCGGGCGTCGGAAATGCGGACCATGTCGGTGATGCCCTTACGCAATATCTTGGGCGGCAGGCCCATATTGCCCACCTCGGACATGCCGGGATAGCCGCGCGGACCGCAATTCTTGAGAACCATCACGCAGGTCTCGTCGATATCCAAAGCCTCGTCGTTGATGCGCGCCTTGTAATCGTCGATATCCTCGAAGACCACCGCCCGCCCCGGTGCCGCATCAGATGCGGGCTGGCCGCCGAAGGCTTCAGCACCGCGCCCTTGGGGGCGAGATTGCCGCGCAGGACGGCGATGCCGCCCTGGGGCGTCAGCGGATCGCTGATCGGGCGGATGACATCGCTGTTCCAGTTACGGACATTCTTGACCTCTTCCCAGATCTCCCGCCCGGAAACCGTGAGCGCATCCTTGTGGAGCAAGGCGGCCTCGCCCAGGCTCTTGATGACCACGGGCAGGCCACCGGCATAGAAGAATTCCTCCATCAGATATTTGCCCGACGGCATCAGGTTGACGATGGTGGGAACCTCGCGCCCCAGCCGGTCCCAATCGTCCAGCGTCAGGTCGACGCCGACCCGTCCCGCTATCGCCAGCAGGTGGATGACGGCATTGGTCGAGCCGCCGATGGCGCCATTGACGCGGATGGCGTTCTCGAAGGCCTTACGGGTCAGCACATCCGACGGCTTGAGGTCGTCCTTCACCATCTGGACGATGCGCCGTCCGGTCAGCTGCGCCATGACGCGGCGGCGGCTGTCCACGGCGGGAATCGCCGCATTGCCGGACAGCGCCATCCCCAGCGCCTCGGCCATGCTGGCCATCGAACTGGCCGTGCCCATGGTGTTGCACGATCCGGGGCTGCGGGACATGGATTGTTCCGCCTCCAGGAAATCCTCACGGGTCAGTTTGCCCGCCTTCACATCCTCCGACATCTGCCACAGCGCGGTGCCCGAGCCGACACGCTCGCCCCGGAACCAGCCGTTGAGCATGGGGCCACCGCTGACCACGATGGCCGGAATATCGACGCTGCACGCCCCCATCAGAAGCGACGGCGTGGTCTTGTCGCAGCCGACCATCAGCACCACACCGTCGATGGGCTGGGCGCGTAGCGCCTCTTCCACATCCATGGAGGCGAGGTTGCGGTACATCATCGCCGTCGGCCGCAGGCTGCTCTCGCCCGCCGAGAAGACCGGGAATTCGACCGGCAGGCCGCCCGCCTCGTAGATGCCGTGCTTCACCCGTTCCGCCAAGTCGCGCAGATGGGCGTTGCAGGGCGTCAGTTCCGACCAGGTGTTGCAGATGCCGATCACCGGGCGGCCGTCGAAGAGATCGGCCGGAAGCCCCTGGTTCCGCATCCAGCCGCGATGATAGATGGTGTCGCGGCTGTCGCCGCCATACCACGCCTGCGAGCGCAGTTTCCGGGGCCATTCCGCCTTCTTGAAAGTCATGTCGGTTCCCCTTCCGGATCAGAGCGCGGCGACGCGCCGCAGGGCCTGCCCTTCCGGCCGGGCCGCGACGGCAAGCCGGTTGCGCAGGGGCAGGCCGAATTCCGCGGCCTCGATTTCGAAAACATCGCCCGGCTGCGTCCGGATCCCTTGCGCGAAGGACAGGGTGGCGGTGCCGAACATGTGCACATGAACGTCGCCGGGAACGCGGAAGATGTCGTATTTGAAGTGGTGGTGTTCGAGATTGGCGATGGAATGCGACATGTTCGCCTCGCCCGACAGGAAGGACGCCTCGAAGATGACCCTGCCGTCCCGCAGGATGCGCGAAGTTCCGCGAATGCTGTCAGGCAGCTCGCCGACGCGCAGTTCGGGACCGAAAGAAGTCGGCCTCAGCTTCGAATGCGCCAGATACAGATAATTGGTGCGTTCCGTGACATGGTCGGACAATTCGTTCGCGAGCACGAAGCCGAGGCGGAAGGGCGTGCCGTCCGGGCCGATCACGTAGAGGCCCGCGATCTCCGGTTCCTCGCCCGCATCCTCGGCGAAATCGGGCGAGACCAGATCGCCGCCGGGTGCCGTGAGCGCCGCACCGCTGCCCTTGTAGAACCATTCGGGCTGGACGCCCGCCGCGCCGTTCGCGGGCTTGCCGCCTTCCAGGCCCATGCGGAACATCTTCATGGAATCCGTCTGCTTGGCCTCGACCTCCGCCGAGACATGCATGGCGTCGCGGGTGGCGGCCGAGCCCAGATGCGTCAGGCCGGTCCCAGTGACATAGAGATGCGCGGGATCGGGATGGGTCAGGGGCGGCAGGATCCGTCCTTCCTGATAGGCCTGTTCCAGGTCCACCGCACGGCCGGGCGTGGCCTGGGCGAGGCGGTCGGCGAAACGGGTTCCCGTGGCGATGCATTCCATGGCCAGGGCGTAGGTGCTTTCCACGCCGTCCAGCTCATGGGCCTCGGTACCGTCACGCACGACCACGGCAACCGATCCGTCCGGCCGTTTGATCTGAGAGAGCAGCATGGATGTCATCCTTTGTTCTTGTTGTAGATGTCGAAGACGACGGCGGCGAGCAGCACCAGGCCCTTGATGACCTGCTGCCAGTCGATGCCCACGCCCAGGATCGACATGCCGTTGTTCATCACCCCCATGATGAAGGCGCCGACGACCGCGCCGATGATGGTGCCCACACCGCCCGACATCGAGGCCCCGCCGATGAAGACGGCGGCGATGACGTCCAGTTCGAAGGCCAGGCCGGCCTTGGGGGTGGCGGTGTTGAGGCGCGCGGCGAAAACCAGCCCGGCCAGGGCGGCGAGCATCCCCATATTGGCGAAGGTCAGGAAGACCAGCCGCTCTGACCGGATGCCCGAAAGCTTGGCCGCCTTCTCGTTCCCGCCCACGGCATAGATGCGGCGGCCGATGGTGGTGCGGTTGGCGATGAAGGAATAGATGGCGATCAACAGCGCCATGATGATCAGGACGTTGGGCAGGCCCCGGAAGGTCGCCAACAGATAGGAACCGCCGATCAGGGCGAAGATGATCAGGGCATATTTGCCGATGAAGAAGGCCAGCGGCTCGTCCACCAGCCCGCTTTTCGCCTGGCGCCGCCGGTTATGGACGGCAAAGCCCAGCAGCACCGCCGACACCGTCAGCCCGGCGACCAGCGACAAGAGATTGAAACCTTCCATCCCGAAGATGTCGGGCACGAAGCCCGAAGCGATCAGCCGGAAATCCTGCGGGAACGGGCCGATGGACTGGCCAGCCAGAAGCCACAGGGTCAGGCCCTTGAAGACCAGCATGCCGGCCAATGTCACGATGAAGGACGGGATCTTGTAATAGGCCACCCAGAAGCCCTGCACCGCCCCGATCAGCGCCCCCATGCCCAGGCAGAGAATGGCGACGAGGACATAATGCATGTTCCAGTGGACGATCATGACCGCCGCCAGGGCGCCGATGAAGCCCAGCACCGATCCCACCGAGAGATCGATATGGCCCGAGACGATGACCAGCAGCATGCCGATGGCCATGATCACGATATAGCTGTTCTGCAGCACGAGATTGGTCAGGTTCACCGGGCGCAGCAGGATGCCGCCGGTGGCAATCTGGAAGAACGCCATGATCACGATCAGCGCGAAAAGGATGCCATATTCGCGCAGATGCTTCCGTATGAAGCCCTTCGACGCCTTGGGCCGTTCGGCCGCCGGCGGAGCCAAGATTTGAGCCTGGTCCATTTGTCACTCCCCGGAATTGATGATCATGGACATGATCTTTTCTTGCGTGGCCTCCGGCGTCGGCATCTCGCCCACGAAACGGCCTTCGTTCATCACGTAGAGGCGGTCGGTGATCCCCAGCAATTCCGGCATTTCCGACGAGATGACGATGACGGATTTCCCCTGCGCCGCCAGCTTGTCGATGATGACGTAGATCTCGAACTTTGCGCCGACATCGATGCCGCGGGTCGGTTCGTCGAGGATCAGGATCTCGGGGTCTGAGAACAGCCACTTCGCCAGCACCACCTTCTGCTGGTTGCCGCCGGACAGGTTCACCGTCTCCTGCTCGATGGAGGCGCATTTGATGTTGAGCATGCCGCGGTAATCGACCGCCACGCCCGCCTCGCGGCTGGAATCAATGACGGTGTTGACGGCGATGGCCTCCAGATTGGCGAGCGGCACGTTGCGGCGGATGGTATCACCGAGAACCAGGCCGCAGCCCTTGCGGTCCTCGGTCACATAGGCCAGCCCGGCCTTGATCGCCTTGGGGATCGAGGAGACGTCCACCGGCTTGCCGTGCAGCAGGACCTCGCCGCCGACCACCGTCCCGTAGCTGCCGCCGAACAGGCTCATGGCCAGTTCGGTGCGCCCCGCGCCCATCAGACCGGCGATGCCCAGGACCTCGCCCCTGCGCACATGGAAGCTCACATTGTCGACGGCCAGGCGCTCGGAATGGGTGGGATGCCGGACGGTCCAGTTGCGGACCTCCATCACCGTCTCGCCGATCTTCGGATGCCGGGGCGGATAGCGGTTCGACAGCGACCGCCCTACCATGTCGCGGATGATGTCGGCCTCGCTATAGCTGCCCCCGGCGCAATCCTTGTGTGAAACCGTCGCGCCGTCGCGCAGGACGGTGATGCTGTCGGCGACCTTCGAGACTTCATTGAGCTTGTGGGAGATCAGGATGGCCGAGATGCCTTGGGCGCGGAAATCGTGCAGCAGTTCGAGAAGCGCGTCGCTGTCCTTCTCGTTCAGGGAAGAGGTCGGCTCGTCGAGGATGAGGAGCTTCACCTCCTTCGACAGGGCCTTGGCGATCTCCACAAGCTGCTGCTTGCCCAGGCCCAATTCGTCGACCCGCGTTTCCGGATTTTCGCGCAGGCCCACTTTTTCCAGCAGGGCGGCGGTCCGCTGATGAGTCTCGCGCCAGTCGATGATGCCGCGCCGGGCGATCTCGTTGCCGAGAAAGATGTTCTCGGCGATGGAAAGACCGGGCACCAGGGCGAGTTCCTGATGGATGATGATGATGCCTTCCCGCTCGCTGTCGGCGATGGTCCTGAAGGCCATCGGGCGGCCTTCATAGATGATTTCGCCGTCATAGGAACCGTGCGGGTAGACACCGCTCAGCACCTTCATCAGGGTCGATTTTCCGGCTCCGTTCTCGCCCACCAGCGCGCGGATCTCGCCACGGCGGACGGTCATGTTGACATTGTCGAGCGCCTTGACGCCGGGGAACTCCTTCGTGATGCCCCGCATCTCGAGGATGTTGTCCATGATGGTCCTCCCGTCGGGCCGGGCGCGACCTCGTGCGCCCGGCGCCGCTTCGTCACTGGATCGCCGACTTCTGGTAGTAGCCGGAATTGACGAGGATCTCTTCCCAGTTGGCTTCCGTAACCGGGACGGGTTCCAGCAGGTAGGCCGGGACGACCATGACGCCGTTGTCGTAGGTCTCGGTGTCGTTGATCTCGGGCTCGCCGCCGCCGAGCACGGCATCGACCATCCCCACGGTCACGCGGGCAAGCTCGCGGGTATCCTTGAAAATCGTCGAATATTGCTCGCCGCGCAGGATGGCCTTGATGGAGGGAATTTCGGCATCCTGGCCGGTGATGATCGGCATTTTCAGGTCGCCGGAACCATAGCCCACGCCCTTCAGCGACGAGATGATGCCGATGGACAGGCCGTCATAAGGGGCGAGCACACCATGGACGCGCTCGTTCGTGTAATGCGCAGACAGCAGGTTGTCCATGCGCGCCTGGGCCACGGCGCCGTCCCAGCGCAGGGTGCCGACGGTATCCATGCCCATCTGGCCGGAGACGATCCGGATATCACCGGAATCGATCAAGGGCTGCAGCACCGACATGGCGCCGTTGTAGAAGAAATAGGCGTTGTTGTCGTCCGGCGAGCCGCCGAACAATTCGACATTCCAGGGCTTAGTGTCGGGAAAACGCTCCTTCAGGCCCTCGACCAGGGTATTCGCCTGCTGGACCCCCACCTGGAAATTGTCGAAGGTGGCGTAATAGTCGACGGCATCGCTATCGCGGATCAGCCGGTCATAGGCGATGATCTTGATCCCGGCGGCATCGGCATTGGCCAGCGCGGTGGACAGGGTGGTGCCGTCGATGGCGGCGATGACCAGCACGTCCACGCCCTTGGTGATCATGTTCTCGATCTGGGCCAACTGGTTGGGGATGTCGTCCTCGGCATATTGCAGGTCGGTCCTGTAGCCGGCGGCATTGAATTGCTGGACCATGGATTCGCCATCGGAGATCCAGCGGGCCGAGGACTTGGTCGGCATGGAGATTCCGACGAAACCTTCCGCGGCCAGGGCAAAGCCCGAAGACCCGACGATGACGGCCGAAACCGAAGCCGCCAAGGCGGCTTTCATGAAACCCTTCATGTGTTCCTCCCGTGACCTGCGGCCTGTTCCGCCGCCCGCCACCCTTGCTTTTCGTTTGGAATACGGCCGCGCTCTCCGGCACGGACCGTTTCTGCCGGTTCTCGCTTAAGCGTTCTGTTGACGAATGACCGGACCTATCCTTGGTAGATCCAGCCGTTATGTCAGTCAAATAACTAGATTGATGATTGATATGCTATTATTGATATATCGGAGAGGGGCAGGAGAAGCCGATGAGCCAGAACACACCCGTCCAGGTCGCATTCGGGCGCCTGCTGGGCCGAGGGATAAAGCTGCGCCACCTCAGCCTGATCGTGGCGTTGGAGGAGACGGGAAGCGTCAGTTCCGCGGCGGCACGCCTGAACATGACCCAGCCCGCAGCCTCCCGCCTGCTGGCCGAGCTGGAGACGATCATCCGCGTCAAGCTCTACGACCGTCATCCCCGGGGTATCCGGCTCAATGCCTATGGCCGCGTCCTGGCCGAGCGCGCCGCGCGGATGCTGCGCGACCTCGACCAGGTCGGACGGGAAATCGAGGAAATGGGGGCGGGACAGCGCGGGACGGTGGCCATCGGCTCGGTATCCGGCCCGGCCCTGGAAATCGTCCTGCCGGTGATCCGGCAATCGCGCATCGCCCATCCCGACATCCAGATCAACGTCACCGTGGATGTCACCGACCGGCTGACGGACGAATTACTGGCAGGCAAGCTGGATTTCTATCTGGGCCGCATTCCCGCCGCCATCGATCCCCGCTCCTTCACCGCCCGAGTGGTGGGCGAGGAACCGCTGAGCCTGGTGGTGCGGGAAGACCATCCCCTGACCCGCCGCGCCTCGATCACGCTCGAGGATTGCATCGGCTATGATTGGATCCTGCAGGCCATCGGCGGCTTGCTGCGCAGTACGGTGGAATCCTATCTGGTGCAGAAGGGCTATCCTCTGCCCGACCGCGTCCTCAGCACGTCCTCACTGCTGCTAACCCTGGCGCTGGTGGGCAGCACCAATTCCATCGCCGCCATCTCCACGGCGGCGGCACGCTTCTATTCGGACCCCTCCCGTCTCGGCGGCCGGGTGGTCACGCTGCCGGTGGCCCCCGATCTGCGGGTCACCGCCTATTCCCTGATCCGGCTGCGCGACCAGCCTTTGTCCCCGGCGGCGCAAACGCTGTACGGTATGATCAACGAAAGGCTCGACCTCGTGCTGGACCAGGAGAAGGAATAGAATTCCTCTTACTTCTTCCCCTCTCCCTTGGCATCGATGCTGGCGGTCACGCGCTCGCTGCCCTTCATGATGACCGCTTCCATGGCCTTGGTTGCGGCGTCTCCGTCCCGCGCCTCGAGCGCCTCGACCACCAGGTGATGGGAATGCGCCACTTCGGCCCGGCGGTCCGGGTCCTCGGCCGGGGAACTCAGCTTGAAGGCAAGGGCCAGGGCCGCCTCGATCAGATTGCCGACGGAATACATGAAAGGATTTCCCGAAGCGGCGAGAAGCGTCAGGTGAAAATCGAGGTCGGCCAGGGCGAAGGCTTCGTTGGAGCGGGATTCGCCCATCTGGTGGGCAAGCTCCTTGAGGCGGACGATTTCCTCGCTCTTGGCATTGGCGGCGGCCAGCCGCGCCGCGAAGGGCTCGAAGGACAGGCGCATTTCGCAGAGATGGCGCAGGAAGTCGTCCGTGATACCGGCGGCGAAATACCAGCCCAGCACATCGGCATCGAAGAGGTTCCACTTGGTGCTGTCATTGACCCGCGTGCCGATCCGGGCGCGGGGGAAGATCAATCCTTTGGCCGCCAGCGTCTTCATCGCCTCGCGCAGGACCGTGCGGGAGACGCCGAACCTTTCTTCGAATTCGGCATCGGCGGGCAGCAGGCTGCCGGGGGGAAATTCCCCGCCGACGATGGCCGTTCCCAATTCGTTGACCACGAAGGCGTGGCTGTTCCGGGTAACCGGGCCGGAGATCGCGGATTTCAGCAATGCCATGACTATTTCGCCCCTGCCGGTCGGACCCTTTCGCGGCTGGAAATCCAGACCAGCCCCTTCTGCAGGACAATAAAGGAAAAGAGAAGGATGCCGATCACGATCTTGGTCCACCAGCTCGACAAGGTACCATCGAAGATGATGTAGGTCTGGATCAGCCCCATGATCATGACACCGATAAAGGTGCCGAAGATATAGCCGCTGCCCCCCGTGAGCAGCGTCCCGCCGATGACCACGGCGGCGATGGCGTCCAGTTCGACCCCCACGGTCGCCAAAGGATAGCCTGCCGAGGTGTAAATGGCGAAGACGATCCCCGACAATCCCGCCAGCATGCCGGAAAGCGCATAAATGGCTATCGTGGTGCGGCCAACGGGCACCCCCATCAGGCGGGCGGCCTGGACGCCGCCGCCGAGGGCATAGACATTGGTTCCGAAACGGGTGCGGTGCGCCAGCAGCATGCCCCCAAGAACGACCGCCAGCATCAGGCCGCCGATCAGCGTGAGCCGCCCTCCTCCCGGCATCAGGTAGTAGAGGTCCTGGATCTGGCTGAAGACGGGATGGGTGATGGGCACGGAATCGAGCGTCAGCAGATAGGCCGCGCCACGCGCCAGGAACATGCCCGCCAGGGTCACGATGAAGGGCGGCATTTCGAGATAATGGATCACCGCCCCCATGAAGGCCCCGAAGGACGTGGTGATGGCCAGGAGCAGAAGGAAGACCAGCGGCGGCGGTAGGTTGGTCTCGCGCAGGACGACGGCGATGAAGACGCCTGAAAAGGCGATGACCGCGCCGACGGAAAGGTCGATGCCGCCCGACAGGATGACGAAGGTCATGCCGACCGCGACGATGCCGAGAAAGGCATTGTCGGTCAGCAGGTTGCCGATCACCCGCGTGGACAGCATGGCCGGGAATTGCGCATAGCAGATCGCATAGGCGGCAAGGAAGATGGCGACGGTCGCCAGCAGGGGAAGCAAGCGCGCATTCATGAGAAAGCTGACTCCTCTTTCGCTTCCGCTGTCTTCCGGACGCGCCGCCCGGCACGGAAGGCGGCGACCATACGGGGCGATTGCAGAACGAGAATGATCAGGATGATCGTCGCCTTGATCAGCAGGTTGAATTCCGGCGGGAAGCCGGACAGCAGGATGCCCGTATTGACCGACTGAATGATCATGGCGCCGATGAGCGAGGCGAGGATGGAGAAGCGCCCGCCGAGCAAGGACGTGCCGCCGATCACCACTGCGAGGATGGCGTCCAGTTCCAGCCACAGACCGGCATTGTTGGCATCCGCGCCGCGGATGTCCGCCGCCGCGATGACGCCCGCCATGGCGGCGCAGAGGCCCGAGGCCATGTAGACGGCCACGAGCAATATCTTGGTGTTGATCCCGGCCAGCCTGCTGGCCCGAAGGTTGACGCCGATGGATTCTATCAGCAAGCCGAGCGCCGTGCGCCGCACGATCAGGCCGACGAGCAGGCCGGTGATGATCCAGATAAAGACCGGCATGGGCAGGCCGGCGATGGTCCCGCCCCCAATGAAAAGCAGGCCCGGATGGCTGAAGGTGAGGATCGCCCCTTCGGTGATCAGCTGGGCGATTCCCCGCCCCGCCACCATCAGGATCAGGGTGGCGACGATGGGCTGGATACCCAGGACGGCCACCAGGATGCCATTCCATATGCCGCAGAGAAGACCGGCCCCGAGCGCGAGGGCCAGCGTGGCCGCGAGTCCCAGCCCCTGGGCGATGGCCGAGGCCGCGACCGCCCCGGATATGGCCATGACCGCACCGACCGACAGGTCGATGCCGCGCGTCGCGATGACCAGGGTCATGCCGATGGCGAGAAGGGCAACCGGGGCGCCGCGATTGAGAATGTCGATGGGGCTGCCGTAGAGACGGCCGTTGGCGAGGCTGATGTCGAAGAAGCCGGGAAAGACGGCGGCGACGAGGATCAGTATGGCGGCCAGGGTCGCAAGCTGCGGCGCGATCCGCCCGAGGGCCCGGATACCGGCGTTCATGCCGCGTCTCCCTGGCTGCCGGTCGCGGCGATCGACGCGACCATGCTTTCTGTGGTGATCTCCGCGCCGGTCAGTTCGGCGACATGCCTGCGGTCACGCACGACGATCACCCGGTGGCTATAGGTCACCAACTCGTCGAATTCCGAAGAAATGACCAGAAGCGACATGCCCTTCTCGCAAAGGTCCTCGATCAGACGGATGATCTCGGCATGCGCCCCGACATCGATGCCGCGCGTCGGCTCGTCGAGAATGAGGAAGCGCGGATTCGTCGCCAGCCAGCGGGCCAGGATGACCTTCTGCTGGTTGCCACCCGACAATTGCCCGACCGGCTTTTCCATGTCCGAGGTTCGGATATCGAGCTTGCGGATGAAATCCTTGACCATGGCCGCCTGCTCCCGTGCCGGAAGGGCGCGCATCCAGCCCAGGCGGGCCTGCAAGGCCAGGATGATGTTTTCCCTGACCGACAGGTCGCCGATGATGCCGTCGCTCTTGCGGTCCTCGGGGCAGAAGCCGAAGCCATGGGCGATGGCCGCACGGGGAGAATCGAGGCGCAGCCGCCCCTCCCCGTCTTCGGCGCTTCCGGAATCATGGGGGGCGATGCCGAACAGCAGCTCGGCTGTTTCCGTGCGGCCAGATCCCAGCAACCCGGCCATGCCGATCACCTCTCCCTCCCTGATGTCGAGATCGAAGGGCGCGACCCGTCTGGCCCGGCCGAAAGAGCGGAAACGGATGGCAGGGGAACCCGTGCGGACATCAGTGCGGCCCGTGCTGCGGGTTTCCTGCTGAAGTTCGCGCCCCAGCATCATGTTGACGAGCTGGACGCGGTCGATATTCGCCGCCCGCTCGCTTCCGACCAGTTGCCCGTTGCGCAGGATCGTCAGGCTGTCCGAAATTTCGAAGACCTGGTCCAGGAAATGCGAGATGAAGACGATGCCCAGACCACGATCGCGCAGCGACCGCACCACCTTGAACAGCATCGCCACTTCATGGGCGTCGAGGCTGGCCGTCGGTTCGTCGAGGATCAGAACCTTGCCGGACAGGGAAACGGCCCGGGCGATGGCGATGACCTGGCGGATGGCCACCGAATAGCTGTCCAGGTTGCGCGTCACGTCGATGTCCAGGTCGTATTGGGCAAGGCAAGCCCGCGCCTTCTCGTTCATGACGCGCGTCCGGACCATGCCGAAACGGGTTGGCTGGTGGCCCAGGAACAGGTTTTCCGCCACCGTCAGGTTGGGCAGGAGATTGACTTCCTGATAGACGCACCCGATGCCCAGATCCTGGGCTTCCAGGGTGCTTCTGGGATCGATGGCTTTCCCTTCCAGGAGAATGTCGCCATCATCCCGGCGCAGGGCGCCGCTGAGGCATTTGATCAAGGTCGATTTGCCGGCGCCATTCTCGCCCAGAAGCGCATGGACCTCTCCTGCGCGCAGGGTGAAGTCCACGCCATCAAGGGCGACGGTTCCCGGAAACACCTTCGTGACGGCCCGGGCGCAAAGCAGGGGTTGGGATTCCAGCACGGGAAGCTCCCTTGCATTTCATTCAAGGACTTCGGGAGCGCCGCGTTCGGCGCTCCGCCTTCCCGCTCCGGACCTTCCCGACGGGAAAAACCGGAGCGGGTCGGGCAAGGGGCTTAATAACCCAGGTTCTTTTTCTGCTCGTAGACGGCCGCCGGGTCGTCGTTCTGAGTATAGAGCTTGGACTCCGTCTGGATGAACTTGGGCGGAACCGTGCCATTCTTGAGATAGGCTTCCAGCGCGTCGAAGGCCGGGCCGGCCATGTTCGGCGTCAGTTCCACCGTGGCGTTGGCTTCGCCGGCGGCCATCGCCAGGAAGATATCCGGCACTGCGTCGATGGAAACGATCAGGATGTCCTGACCGGGCTTCAGACCGGCTTCCTTGATGGCCTGGATGGCCCCCACGGCCATGTCGTCGTTATGCGCATAGAGGGCGCAGATATTCCGCCCGCCATTCTCGGCCTTGAGGAAGCTTTCCATCACTTCCTTGCCCTTGGCACGGGTGAAGTCGCCGGTCTGGCTGCGGATGATCTTCAGGTTCTCGTGACCGGCGATGGCCTGTTCGAAACCGGCCTTGCGGTCGATGGCGGGTGAAGAACCGGTGGTGCCCTGAAGCTCGACGATATTGCAGGGCTTGTCGCCCACGGTCTCGACCAGCCATTGTCCGGCCACCCGACCTTCATGCACGAGGTCAGAGCCGACGGCGGTCAGGTAGAGGTCTTCCGGCGCGTCGACCATGCGGTCGAGCAGGATGACCGGAATATCGGCCTCCTTGGCCTCTCTCAGCACGCTGTCCCATCCCGTCGCGACGACCGGGGCGAGCAGGATCGCATCAACGTCCTGGGCAATGAAGGAGCGGAGAGCCTTGATCTGGTTTTCCTGCTTCTGCTGGGCATCGGCGAATTTCAGGGTGATTCCCCGCTCTTCCGCCTGCATGCGGGTCAGGGTCGTCTCAGCGGCACGCCAGCCGGATTCGGACCCGATCTGCGAGAAGCCGACCGTCTGCGCCATCGCCGCGGGCGCGGCCAGCGCCGCCATGAGCAACGCTCCCAGCCCGATCCATGTCTTGCTGCACTGCATTCTATTTCCTCCCGGTTTTTATTTATGCAGGTTTTGAACCCTGGCTTCGAAAAAATCATACTATATGATTTTTGTAAACTCATGCGTGTGATTATAAGGTCTATCTCAAGTCCATCTTTCGAGCAGGACTTTCGGCAGAGGACGGCAGGGACGGTCCGTGTACGGATCCTCCTCTTCCGGGCGGGAAAGAGGAGTACGGCGCGATGCCGAACGAGACTTGCGCTGAATCGTCATGTCGTCGTACAACACCTCTCTTATCGTGACACATACGCCGCCAGCCGAGGCCATCCGCCGACATGGACATTCAGAACGCCCAGCCCCGCCCCCGCCGCAGGCATCGCAGCCTTACGCAGGAACTGGTCACCGAGCTTTCGCGTCAGATCCGCGACGGGGAAATCAAGCCGGGCGAGAAACTGCCGACCGAATCGGCGATCATGGAGGAACAAGGCGTCAGCCGGACGGTCGTGCGCGAGGCCTTGTCACGGCTGCAAGCCGCGGGACTGGTGGAAACCCGCCACGGCATTGGTACCTTCGTGCTGGATAATCCCGGCCCCAGCGGCTTCCGCATCGATCCGGCAACCATCGTCACCCTGCGGGATGTGCTGGCCATTCTCGAATTGCGGATCACGCTGGAGGTGGAAGCCGCCGGTCTTGCCGCGCAGCGCCGCAATCCGGCGCAATTGGCAGGCATCCGGGAGGCGCTGGACACCGCCAATGGCGGCACCGGCGACAGCGTGGCGGCGGATTTCCAGTTCCATCAGAGGATTGGCGAAGCCACCAACAACCGCTATTTCACCGATATCCTAAGCCATCTGGGCACCAGCATCATTCCGCGGACCCGTCTCAATTCGGCCAGTCTGGCCCATGACGACCAGCAGCAATACACGGCGCGGCTGGAACGGGAACACGAACAGATCTATGAAGCCATCGCCCGCCAGGATGCGGATGCCGCCCGTGCCGCGATGCGCCTGCATCTTACCAACAGCCGCGAACGCCTTCGCCAAGCCTGCGAAGCCGCCGAGGCCAAGGCCCTGGAAGGCTGAGGACGCAGGAATCCCGGCCTCATCCTGCGACGAAAATCTGTCGGAGGGATCATCCGGCGTGAACGGCATGCCGTCGCAGGATGAACTTTCCATCCCGTGCGCGGCTTCAGCCCTCGGGAAAGACGAGCGAGCGGTGCAGCTGGGCGCCAGCCCATGCCCCATCACCGACGGCGAGAGAGACGGAATGCGGAACGCGCGCCGCATCGCCGCAGGCGAAAACGCCGGGGATAGTGGTCTCCTTGGCCTCGTTCGTGCGGATATGCAGGCCCATCGGAGTCTCCATCAACGCGCATCCCATCGCTTCGGCAAGTGGCGTCGCAGGGATGCAGCGCGAGGCGGTAAACAGACCGGCAAAGGACAATTGCCGTCCATCGCTCAGCAGCACATCCGCATTGTTCACAAGCCGTTCGATGGTCGTCTCCTCGATTGACACGCCGCGCTGCATCAAGTCCTGCCTGGCTTCCGGATCGAGGGCAACGGCGCCGTTCGTCAGGAATGTCACCTCACCCCATTCCGGCAACAATTGCGCTTGGTGGACCGACATTGCCCCCGTCGCGATCACTCCGACGCGGCCCTGATCCAGCTCGTAGCCATGGCAATAAGGACAATGAAAGACGGACTTTCCCCAGCGCTCGGCCAAGCCGTCGATTGGAGGAAGCTGGTCCGAGACACCGGTCGCAAACAGCAGACGGCGCCCGCGATACGTCCCGCCAGTCTCCACGGTCACGGAGAAATCGTCCTTCCTGCCGGATGCCGTGGAGGCCGTTCCCTCAACCCAGGTCAGGGCCGGATAAGCCTCCAGCTGCTTCCGGGCCGTCCGCGCGATCTCGGCGGGGTCGACACCGTCCTGCCCTAGAAAACCGTGCGAATGGCTGGCGAAGCGATTGCGCCGCATCCCTGCATCGATCACCAATACCTTCTTGCGCGCGCGCAGAAGCTGGAGGGCGGCCGCCATCCCTGCGTAACTGCCCCCGACGACGATGACGTCATGCTGCATGTCTCTATCCCCTCTGCGCTCGCCGTGCTGCGTGCCGCCGCGCAAAATCGGCGGCCAGATCGGCGAGGGTGATTTCGGCGAAACGCTCCAGCAGCAATGCCTCGGCCTCGGCGAAAGCGGTGTCGAGCGCCGCGTTCACGGCTTGCTCGACCAGGCAATCGGGAGTCTCGTGGCGATTGCCGATGGCGAAGACGGCGGGTTCGCCAAGCGCGTCATGAAGCTGGCGGAGAGTCACGTTCGCAAGATCAACAGCGATGCGCCATCCGCCCGCATGACCGCGATCCGAGGCAACGAGCCCCGCTTCCCGGAGAAGCCCCATGGTTCGCCGCACGACAACCGGGTTGGTGCCGAGGCATTTGCTCAAGGCTTCGGACGTCATGGGACCATCATGCTCGGCCATGTGCAGCAGAGCATGCAAGACGGAGGAAAGGCGGCTATCACGTTTCATGTAACTTCATATGTTACATATCCCTGCGGCTGTCAAGTGACGCTCTGCGCCTCTTGCTCCAAGGAATTGCCCTCCCTCCCGGCCTCCGTCACCGGAGCGTCACAAAAAGCGTCGTCGGAAGAAAAAAGGGGGTAGCGGCACATTAAGTTGTACGATAACGTACCTCTGTAGCCCGGCCCCTCACCCCCACCGCAACTTGTTCCGCAGGATACCTGCACGATGACTCCTCAAGACTTGAAGTCCCTCCTCTCCTCCGGCCTGCTGTCCTTCCCCGTGACGGATTTCGATGCTGAGGGCAATTTCCGCGCCGACACCTATGCGCGGCGCCTGGAATGGCTGGCGCCCTATGGCGCCTCGGCGCTGTTTGCCGCCGGCGGCACGGGCGAATTCTTCTCCCTCGCCCCCGATGATTACAGCGCGGTGGTCAAGACCGCCGTCGATACCTGCGCCGGCAGCGTGCCGATTCTCGCCGGCGTCGGCGGGCCGACCCGCCTAGCCATCCAATATGCCCAAGAGGCGGAACGCCTGGGCGCTAAGGGGCTGCTGCTGCTGCCGCATTACCTCACGGAAGCCAGCCAGGACGGCGTCGCCGCCCATGTCGAGGCCGTGTGCAAGTCGGTGAAGATCGGCGTGGTGGTCTATAACCGCAACGTCTGCCGCCTGACCGCGCCCCTGCTCGAGCAACTGGCCGAACGCTGCCCGAACCTGATCGGCTACAAGGACGGCCTGGGCGATATCGAATTGATGGTGTCGATCCGCCGCCGCCTCGGCGACCGGTTCAGCTATCTCGGCGGCCTGCCGACGGCGGAAGTCTATGCCGCCGCCTACAAGGCGTTGGGCGTGCCCGTCTATTCCTCCGCCGTCTTCAACTTCATCCCGCAGACGGCCATGGCCTTCTATCGCGCCGTCTCGTCCGATGACAGCGCCACCGTCAACCGCCTGATCGACGAGTTCTTCCTGCCCTTCCTCGATATCCGCAACCGCCGTCCCGGCTATGCGGTCAGCATCATCAAGGCCGGGGCGAAGATCGTCGGACATGACGCCGGTCCCGTCCGTACGCCGCTGACCGACCTGCTGCCCGAGGAATACGATCAGCTCGCCGCCTTGATCGAAGCGCAGCGTTCCTAGAAAGAGAGCCGCCCCATGCAGCGTTACGACAACTTCATAAACGGCCAATGGGTGGCTGGCGCACAATATACGCGCAACATCAATCCCTCGGATCTCTCCGACTGCCTGGGCGAATACGCCCAGGCCGAGCCCGCCCAGGTCGCCGAAGCCATCGCGGCGGCCCGCGCCGCTTTTCCGGCCTGGTCGGTGTCGGGCATCCAGGCGCGCAGCGATGCCCTGGACAAGGTCGGCAACGAAATCCTGGCCCGCCGCCAGGAACTGGGCCGATTGCTGGCCCGGGAGGAAGGCAAGGTCCTGCCCGAAGCCATCGGCGAAGTGACCCGCGCCGGAAACATCTTCAAGTTCTTCGCCGGCGAATGCCTGCGCCTGGCCGGCGAGGTCCTTCCCTCCGTGCGGCCCGGCATCTCCGTCGAAGTGACCCGCGAGCCGCTTGGCGTGATCGGCCTGATCACCCCGTGGAATTTCCCCATCGCCATCCCCGCCTGGAAGATCGCCCCGGCTTTGGCCTATGGCAATTGCGTGGTGTTCAAGCCGGCGGACCTGGTTCCGGGCAGCGCCTGGGCCCTGGCCGAGATCATCTCGCGCGCGGGCTTCCCCCCGGGCGTCTTCAACCTCGTCATGGGCAGCGGCAGCGTCGTCGGCGCGGCCATGGTCCGGCATGAACAGGTCGACGGCATCAGCTTCACCGGCTCGGTCGGCGTCGGCCGCCGTATCGCCGCCGATTGCATCGCCCGGGGCGCCAAGGTCCAGTTGGAGATGGGCGGAAAGAATCCGCAAGTCATCCTCGACGACGCGGACCTCAGGGTCGCCGTCGAACTGGCGGCGCAGAGCGCCTTCTTCTCCACCGGCCAGCGCTGCACCGCCTCGTCGCGCCTGATCGTCACCGACGGCATCCATGACCGCTTCGTCACCGCCCTGGCCGAACGCATGAAGTCGCTGAAAGTTGGCCCCGCGCTCGGGGAGGGCGTCGATATCGGTCCGGTCGTGTCGCAGGCGCAGCTGGAGCAGGACCTGCGATATATCGAGATCGGCCGCAACGAAGGCGCGCAGCTGGTGACCGGGGGCGATGTGGTGAAAGGCGACACCGAGGGCTATTTCCTGGCCCCGGCATTGTTCGCGGAAAGCACGCCCGACATGCGCATCAACCGCGAGGAAATCTTCGGCCCCGTGGCCTCGATCATCCGCGTGCCGAATTACGAGGCGGCGCTGGCCGTGGCCAATGACACGGATTTCGGCTTGTCCGCAGGCATCGCCACAACGTCGCTGAAATACGCCAATCATTTCAAGCGCCACGCGCAGGCCGGCATGGTGATGGTCAACCTGCCGACGGCGGGCGTCGATTATCACGTTCCCTTTGGCGGCCGCAAAGGCTCGTCCTATGGGCCCCGCGAACAGGGACGCTACGCCCAGGAATTCTACACGACCGTAAAGACCGCATACATCGGTTGACCTTCATCCTATTGGGCTTCGTCAAGCAGGGTTCGAGAAGAAGCAATGAGAATTGCCAAGATTGACGTGATCCGCGTCCGCCTGCCCTTCAGCGCCGGCGAGCGCGCCTCCGCCCAGGTTGCGGACGAGGATGCGTTCAACGCCGCTTCGCCGAATATCAGCCAGATGGAAAGCCTGCTGGTGCGCGTCGAAACCGACACCGGACTCTGCGGCTGGGGGGAAGCCTTCGGCCATGGCCTCAATCCCGTAACCTTCACCGCGCTGAAGGAACTGGTCGGCCCCTTCTTCCTGGGTACCGCCCTTGAGGATCATAAGGAAACGCTTGCCAGTGCCCAGCGCGCCTTCCACGGCTTCGGCCGGACCGGCGCCGTTCTCTATGCCCTGTCGGCCATCGACATTGCCCTTTGGGATCTCGCCGCCCAGCAAGCGGGCCAGCCGCTCCATGCCTTTCTCGGCGCGCCCTCGCCGGAGCTGGAGGTCTATGCCAGCCTCGTCAGCTACGGCAATGACCCTGAAGAAGTCGCGTGTCAGGTCCGCCGCGTCGGCGGGCTCGGCTTCCGCCGCATCAAACTGCATGAAACCGCTCCCTCGGCGATCGCGGCGGCGCGTCACGCCCTGCCCGAAGGCGCGCAGCTGATGGTCGATACCAACTGCCCGTGGTCAGCGGAAGAAGCCGTCCGAATTGCCAAGGGTCTGCGTGACCTGGGGTTGGCCTGGCTGGAAGAACCGGTCTGGCCGCCGGACGATTTCGCTGGCCTGGCGGCGGTGCGCAAGGTCGGCGTGCCTCTCGCCGCCGGAGAGAACGCATCGGGGGTCGAGGGCTTCCGCCAGCTCCTCGCCGCCGGTGCCGTCGATGTCGCCCAGCCCAGCGTCGCCAAGATCGGCGGCATCAGCGGCATGCTCGAAATCTTCGAGATGGCGCGCGATCATGACGTCCAGGTCGTGCCGCATTGCTTCTATTACGGCCCGGGTCTGCTGGCCGCCGGGCATCTGGCGGCAACCCTGCCCGGGAAAGTCCCGCTGGAGGTTCCTTTCATCCATTTCGAGCGCAAGCTGCATGACTGGCTCGATTTCAAGCCGCGCATGACCCTGCCGGACCGGTCCGGCCTGGGCTTCCAGCCCGACCCGGAGGTCATGCGCGCCGGTATGGTCGATCACTGTTCCCTGTCTCTTTGACCTTCATGAAACCCAAGAATAAACGTCCGTTGGGAGGACAAAAAATGTTCGGATCCAAATGGTTTGCTGCTCTCGGCCTGGCTGCTCTTTGTTCGCTTGCTGCGCATGGCGATGCCCTTGCAAACAGCAAGACGATGAAGATCGGCAACTTCTTTCCCGATAACCACCCCGTCAACATCGCCCTTCGCGACACCTTCAAGAAGGAAGTCGAGGAGCGGTCCAACGGCGAAATCAAGGTGCGCCTGTTCCCCAACAGCATGCTGGGCGGCGAGGAGAAGCTGTACAACGCCGTGCGCGGCGGCACCATCGAGATGGCCATCCTCGGCAATATCATGGAGAATGAGGTCGATCACGTCGGCATCATCCAGCTGCCCTTCCTGTTCAAGGATTATGCGCATGCCCAGGCGATCCTGAATGGCCCGATCGGGGAAAAGCTGGTCGCCGACATGAGCACCAAGACCGGTTTGCAGCCGCTTGCTTATGGGGTCCAGGGCTTCCGCGTCATCGCCAGCAATCGCACCATCGCCTCGATGGAGGATTTCAAGGGCCTGCGCCTACGCTTCCCCGGCATCGAGAACATGGTCGCCATCGGCCAGTCCCTGGGTGCCAATGTCACGCCCTTGCCCATCACCGAGGTCTTCGGCGCATTGGAGCAGAAAGTGGTCGATGGCGTGGAAAATCCCTATCCGAACATCGTCGCGTCGAAATGGTACGAAGTCGTGAAGCATGTGCTGGAAAGCAATCACGTCTTCACGCCCAACATGTATCTCGTCAGCGACAAGTTCTGGAACAGCCTGACACCGGAACAACAGGAAATCGTCCGCACCGCGGCCCGGAACGCCAGCGACCACGAATGGAAGCTGCTGATCGAGTCCGAGGCACGCGACAAGAAGGTCCTGGCCGATGCCGGAGTCGAGATCGTCGTTCCCGACGACGCCTTCAAGCAGCAATTGGTGGACGCCGTCAGCGCATCCTACGAGAGCTTCTACAGCAAGCGCCCCAGCGCGCGCGAGATCGTCGAGCAGATCCGCGCCGAACAGCGCTGAGCGCTGAACGGGTATCGCCGGTCCGGTTTCCTGCCGGACCGGCGATGATTGCCATCTTGCAGCCGGGTAATCGCCATGCATGAAGCTGTGACTACTTCGATCAAACGTGTATTGGGCCTGTGCATGGCATTGAGCCTGTCGGTCATGGCCGTTCTGGTCTTTCTCAACGTCGTCCTGCGCTACCTTTTCGATTCCGGCATCACCTGGTCGGAGGAGATGTCGCGCTACGTCTTCGTCTTCATGATCTTCTTCGGCGCCGCACTGGCCTTCATCGAGAAGCAGCATCTGGCGGCGGACCTTTTGTCGGAGCTTCTGCCGCCTTGGCTGCGAAGGCTTTTCGTCACGCTCTGTTCCTTGCTGATGCTGCTTGCCCTGGGCCTGATGATCGACGGCTCGTGGCAGCTGATGTGGATCAACCAGAACAGTAAAGGCCCCGCCACCGGCTTTCCGCTCTGGGCGCTCTATGCGGGCTGCATCGCCATGGCCGGGGTGATGACCGCCTATCTGCTGGCCGAGCTGCTGCGTCAATGGCGCAGCCGCCCCGCGCGCGAGGAATAGGGGCATGGAACTCTTCCTCTTCGTGCTGGTTCTGTTCGGCGCTATCGCGCTGGGCATGCCGATCGCCTTCGCCCTGCTGATCACCGGCATCGCCTTGATGCTGCAACTCGACATGTTCGAAAGCCAGCTGGTGGCCGAGAACCTTGTCAGCGGCGCCAACAACTTCTCGCTGATGGCAATTCCCTTCTTCATCCTGGCGGGGGAATTGATGAATGCGGGCGGGATAACCCGGCGGATCATCAATCTCGGCCTGTCGCTGCTCGGCCACAAGCAAGGCGGAATGGGCTATGTCGCCATCACCGCCGCCGTTCTCTTCGCATCGCTTTCCGGTTCGGCGGTGGCCGATACCGTGGCGCTGGGGCTGGTGATGATCCCGATGATGGTCAAGGCGGGATACGACCTGAACCGCTCCAGCGGGCTGATCGCCACCGGCGGCATCATCGCCCCCATCCTGCCGCCGAGCATTCCCCTGATCCTCTTCGGCGTCACCAGCGGCGTCTCGATTTCCAAGCTGTTCATGGCCGGGATCGTTCCCGGCATCATCATGGGGGTGCTTCTCGCCCTCACATGGTGGCTGGTTTCGCGCAACGAGCATGTGGAACTGCTGCCGAAACAGGACCGCCACGCGGTCTTGAAGGCCCTGCGCGACTCCGTCTGGGCTTTGTTCCTGCCCGTGATCATCGTCTTCGGCCTGCGCTTCGGCATCTTCACCGCCACCGAAGCCGGTGTCGTCGCCGCGTTCTATGCCTTGTTCGTCAGCGTGGTGGTCTATCGTGAATTGACCCTGGCGGCGCTTTACGAGGTGCTGGTGTCCTCGGCGAAGATGACCAGCATCATCATGTTCCTGGTCGCGGCTTCGTCCGTCACGGCCTGGATGATCGTCATGGCCGACATTCCGGGTGCCGTGTCCGGCCTGCTGTCGACACTGACCAGCAACCCGACCCTGCTGCTGCTGATCGTCAGCCTGCTGGTCCTGGTCATCGGGATGGTGATGGACCTGGCGCCGGTGATCCTGATCCTCACCCCGGTCTTGCTGCCGGTCATCCAGAAAGCGGGCATCGACCCGGTCTATTTCGGAATCGTCTTCGTCCTCAACCTGAGCATCGGCCTGCTGACCCCACCCGTCGGCACCGTCCTGGCCGCCATCAGCAGTGTCGGGAAGATCTCCATTCCGGCGGCATTCGCCGGTATCTGGCCCTTCCTTCTTTCCCAACTCTTCCTGCTTCTGTTGCTGATCCTGTTTCCGCAGATCGTCCTCTACCCGCTCTCCATCCTTCATTGAGGGCTGGGCTGCTGACACAGCCGGTTCCACCCGCAACACATCGTCACCCCCGCGAAAGCGGGGGTCCATGGCGGGTCTCATGAAGATGTGAGCCGCCAGATGTGGATGAAGCGGCCCCTTGGACTCCCGCTTCCGCGGGAGTGACGAGAAAAATGTTTCGTCAGCAGTCTGGCCCTGCCGAAAGCAGGGCCTTCGGCTAGAGCAAGCCGGCCTTTGCCAGATCGCGCAGGAGGTGGCTGGCGCCATAGGTCCAGGGCGGGCAATGGGTCGAAAGCTGCACACTATTCTCGAGCACGCCCAGGGCCGGAGTGGAAATCTTCACCACATCCCCAAGCTTGTGGGTGAAGCCCTTGCCTTTCCCGTCGCGGTCCTGCACCGGCGCGAACATCGTCCCGAGATAGAGGACCAGCCCGTCGGGATATTGATGATGGGGGCCGATGGCCGCCTCGACCAAGGTTTCCGGGCTTCGGGAAATCTGGCTCATCGAACTGCTGCCTTCCAGCAGGAAGCCGTCCTCGCCCGTGACCGTCAGCGTCACGTCCAGGGTCTTGACGGTCTCCAGGGTGAACGTCTCGTCGAACAGACGGATGAACGGCCCCAGAGCGGCGGAAGCGTTGTTGTCCTTCGCCTTGCCCAGCAGCAACGCCGACCGCCCCTCGACATCGCGCAGATTGACGTCGTTCCCCAGCGTCGCGCCGACGATCCTGCCCTCGGAACTGACGATCAGGGCGACTTCGGGTTCCGGATTGTTCCAGGTCGAGATGGGATGCAGGCCGATCTGCGCACCATAACCGACACTGCCCATCGGCTGGCATTTCGTGAAAATCTCGGCATCGGGCCCGATGCCCACCTCGAGATATTGCGACCAGACCCCTTTCTCGATCAGCTTGGCCTTGACCGCCATCGCCGCTTCCGAACCGGGAACCAACTGCGACAGGTCCGCTCCGATCAGGTCCAGGATCTCGCTGCGCAGCGCATCGGCCATGGACGGATCGCCCTTGGCCTGTTCCTCGATCACACGTTCGAGCAGGCTGACGACGAAGGTCACGCCCGATGCCTTGACCGCCTGCAGGTCCACGGGCGAAAGCAGCCAGGGCTTTCGCGGGTCCCGCCGCCCGGCATGGCTATTGTCCATGACCTCCGCCAGGGCGCCGATTTTCCTCCCCTCCGCCGAACGGACGAAGGCGGCGGGATCGGCCATCTCGCAGATGTCGCGGACGGTCGGCGCCTGGCGGGAGGTGATGTCGAAAAGGACACCGTCGCGGATCGTCACCACCCGCGGATATCCGACGTCCGGCAACTGGACGCGGCCAAGGAAGAGGCCCTGCTGGAAGGAGAAGTTGTCGGTCATCGTCTTGTCCCTGAGCATCCGGGGTCAGCGCCGCTTGAAGCAAGGCTGGCGTTTTTCCTTGAAGGCCGCACGGCCTTCGGCGGCGTCTTCCGTGGCGAAGCAGATCGTTTGCAGATCGCGCTCGTATTGTACGGCCTTCTCGAAGGGCATCGAGACGGCGGCCTTGAGATTGGTCTTGGCGGTTTCCGCCGCGATCGGCGCACGCGCGGCAATCGCCGAGGCGATCTCGCGGGCCCGCGCCAATAGCCGCCCCTGTTCCACCACCTCGCTCACCAGCCCCCAGCGTTCGGCCTGCTGCGCGGAAATCGGGTCTCCCGTCATCAGCATCAGCGCCGCATTCGACGCGCCGATGGAATGCTGCAGATGGGCGGCCATCCCGCCGCCGCCGATCCAGCCGAGCTTGATTTCCGGCGCAGCGAATTGCGCGTTCTCCGAGGCGATGCGGATGTCGCAGGACATCGCCGTTTCCAGCCCGCCGCCGAAAGCGTAGCCGTTGACCGCCGCGATCGAGGGCTTGGACAGGGCGCGCACGGCGTCGCAGTAATCCCCGCGATTGCGGAACTGCCAGGGCGTGTCGTAGCTGTCGAGTTCCTTGATGTCGGAGCCCGCGCAGAAAGCCCGCTCGCCCGCCCCGGTCAGGATGACGCAACGGATGGTGTCGCTGCGGTTACATTCAGCGATGGCCGCTTCTATGGCCTCGGCCATCTCCGGCGTGACGGCGTTGAGCTTTTGCGGCCGGTTGAGCGTGATGGTGGCAATCGCGCCCTCGACCTCGAACAGAATATCTTCAGTCATCATCCGCTCCTAAATGGCGGCGCCCGTTGCGTGATGGGCGGCGTAGAGTACGGCCAGGTCCTCGACGGCGGCCGCTGCGCTGCGATTTTCGGCGATGGCTTCGCGCAAAAGCGCCGAGGCTTTCGTCTGGAAGGCGATGTAGCCGTCGAAGCGAGGGCGCACATAAGCCGCCTCGAGCGTCGCCGTCGTATTGCGGTAGAAATTACCCCAGGCGCGGTTGACCTCGGCATCCGCCCAGGCATCGCGGCGCGAAGGCTGTCCGTCATGAGCAGGGATGAAGCGCGACTGCGTTTCCGCGTCCATGAGCCACAAGAGATGCGCCTTGAGCTGAGGGCTGAGCGGGCAGCGTTTCGACACGCCGATGCCGGTTCCCCCGAGCGTCGATCCCGGCCGTCCCTCTGGCCGCCATCGCGGCGCATCGAAGAAGGACACGGCCTTGCCGTCCTTGGGCGCGGCGTAATTGACATAGCCGTAGACCAGCGGGCAGAGCAGGACATCGTCCTGAATGGACATATGGTCCAGGATGCCGATGGGATTCTTGCCGGCGACCGAGGCGGGGCTGAGACGCCCGAGCTGCGCGAGAAGATCAAAGGCCGCCTCGCCAACCGGACGGGAGACCAGCCTTCCAGGGTCCTCCTGCGCCGGAGGCTCGCCCAGGGCCGCACAGATCGAAAAGAAGCTCAGCACCGCATGGGGCCCCGCCAGCGACATGGCGACGCTCCCGGTTTCCCGCGACAGGGTGACCACGTCATTCCAGTTTTGCGGCGGTGGCGCCCCGAGGAGGTCCGCCCGGCAGGCGAGCACCTGCGTCGCGGCATCGAGCGGCAAGGCCCAATGACGGCCCGCATAGGCATAGCTGGACATGGACGGCCCGATCGCCGCATCCCCCAGGGCGGCAAGCGTTTCGGCAGCGAAGATCTCTTCCAGCGGAAGAAGGCAGCCTGCGGCCACCGCCTCGCCGACATGGGGATGGTCCAGGACCACCAGATCATAGCGGGCACAGAGATCGGCGATCGGATGGGATTCGAAACCTTCGAGCGGCTGCGTGTCCCAGGTGATCTCAAGACCGGATTCCGCCAATTCGGGGCGGCGGGCGGCGGCCATCAGGGCGTTGCGGCCACGGGGATGATCCCAGGTCAGTCCCTTGAGCCTCTCCATTCTCAGACTTCCCCGGCCACGACGGTGCCCGATGCTTCGAGCGCGGCAATCTGGTCTTCGCCATAGCCCAGTTCCTTCAGGACCTCGCGGCTGTGCTGGCCGGTAACCGGCGCACCGAAGCGGATCTGGGCAGGGCTTTTGGAAAAGGAGATGGGAAAGCCGGGGGTCTTGATCCTGCCTTCGGTCGGGTGCTCATATTCTACGAAGGTGCCGTTATTGGCGATCTGCGGATCGGCCACCAACTCCTCATAGCCGTAGACCGGGCCGCACCAGATGCCCGCCGCCTCCAGCCGTTCGAGCCATTCGGCCGAACTCCTGGTCTTCAGCCGTTCGGCCGTGCGTGCATAGATCGCATCGCGATGGATCCAGGGATCGGTGGTGTCGTTCATGCCGAGGAAGCTTTCCTCTCCGATCACCTCGCCGAAGGTCTTCAGGCTGGGCATGGCGATGGCGATGAAGCCGTCGCTGGTGGCGAAGGCGCCATAGGGCGCGCGGATATAGACATGCGCATGGGGCTCGGCGGAACGCTGCTGGGGCTTCTTGCCGACCGTGAAGATCGACAATTCCTGCATCTGCAGGGTCGTGATCGCATCCAGCATGTTGACCTTGACCAACTGCCCTTCCCCCGTCCGCTCGCGATGCAGCAAGGCGGCCAGGGCGCCTTCGAAGGCGGTATAGGCGGCCACGGCATCGACGAGATACTGCCCGGCGGCGGTGGGCGGCTCCCCTGCCCGGCCGGTCGACAGCATGGCGCCCGACATCGCCTGGAGCAGAAGATCCTGGCCGGGCCGCAGGGCATAAGGCCCGTCCTCGCCATATCCCGACATCGAAACATAGATGAGCTTGGGGTTGATGGCCGCCAAAGCCTCGTAATCGACGCCCAGGCGCTTCGCCACGCCGGGCCGGTAGTTCTGCAGGAAGATGTCGGCGGATTTGACCAGATCGAACAGGACCTTCTTGCCCTCTTCGGCTTTGAGGTCGACGGCCAAGGACCGCTTGTTGCGGTTGAGGGAAAGGAAGGAGACGTTGATCCTGTTTCCTTCCGCCCCACCGGCGGAGTTGTGGCGCTGCCACTCGCCGGTGGTGGGTTCGACCTTGATGACGTCCGCCCCCAGGTCGCCCAGGCGCTGGGCCGCGAAGGGCCCGGCCATGGCGATCGAACAATCGAGAACGCGGTATCCGGACAAGATGCCCATTTTTCTAATGCCTCCAGTCGGCACGGTACAAAATATTCAGGTCACGCTCAGGTCATCACCCAGCCGCCATCGACATTGATCGTCTGGCCGGTGACGAAGGCTGCCGCATCGGATGCGAGGAACATCAGGACGCCGGCGATATCGTCGGGCGTGCCACGGCGCTTGATGGATTGGTGTTCGAGGACGAAGCGCGTATAGCCCTCGGGATCGGGATGGATCTTTTCGGCATCGGTCGGAAAGGCGCCGGGGGAAACGGCATTGGCCGTGATGCCATGGGGGCCGAATTCCCGCGCCCAGGACCGGGCCAGTGCGATCAGCGCACCCTTCGACTGCACATAGGGTGTCAGGTTGGACCATCCGCCGGAAAAGGTGATCGAGGAAATATTGATGATCCGTCCCCAGCGCTTCTGCTTCATGTGCGGAAGCGCCGCCTTGACGCACAGGATACCGGCATCGACATTCACGCGCTGGACATGCTGTATTTCCTCGAGGGTGAAATCCTCGAAGGGCTTGGCCGGGTAGATAGCGGCATTGTTGATGACGACATCGAAGCCGCCGACCCGCCCCGAAAGCTCCCCCAGCGCCTCGACAAGGCCGGAGAGATCGGAAAGATCCCGCTTCTCGATGACCAAGCCTTCCAGCCCTCTTTCCTCGGCGGCGGCCGTGAGGGCGGCGATCTTGTCCGGATCGTTATCCAGCACGACGACCTTGCTGCCTTGGGCAAGCATCTTCAGCACGGTCGGCCGCCCAAGCCCGCCCGCAGCGCCGGTATAGAGGATGGTCTTTCCCGAGAGGGAAGCGAAACTGTCTTGCATGGCCTATCCCCGTCCCTTGATCGGCAGATGATTGCCGGACGGCGCGGGATAATCCTCGCGGGGCTGGTCCGAGACCGCGCGGATGCGCGCCTCGGCCTCGGCGATGGCCCCGGCATCCGGCAGGACGCGCAGGACCGTGTCGTATCTGCGCTCTTCCCCATGGTCGAGCCAGATCATTTCCCCACGTTCCCGTGCGGCAAGATTGCCCAGCACGTGATGGGTCGCGGGTTCGATGCCGAAGGCGTAATGCCCGGCCTGGAAGTTCTGCCATTGGAACTGGCAGGGGAACTGGTCTTTCCGGGTCACGACCTCGAAACCCAGGCCGATCCGGTCATTGACCAGGGCCACGGGCACCTCGCCCGCGTCGGTGGCGGCGAGTTCGTGCTGCCAGACCTGTTCGTGGAAATCGAGGCGGGGCGGCGGCATGGTGCGATAACCGACGCCTTGGGCCGTGTAGGCCTCACCCGCATGCGCGGCCCAGACGACATCCCGGATGGGCGCAAGATAACGCGCACCCTCGTCGAGCACCGGGTAGGACAGGTTGATGTGGTAACAGAACATATGGGGGGTTCTGTAGAAGCCGTGATTGACCACCCTGTCGCTGAGACGGATGTCGTTGGTCCCGACCTCGATCTCGACGCGGCGGATGAGATGCAGATCCTCGCCGAAAACCGCTGCCTGCTGCACGATTCCTTCGGCCCAGAGGAAGCACCGGTCGCCGTCCCAGCGCTCGCCATAGCCGGTCAGTTTCGCGGGTATGGTGCCGATCCGCCCATGCAGGGAATGACTGACGCTTTTCTTCGGCGAGTAGACATAATTGTCGGCCGGCACATCATTCATGAAGAGGATGTGATCCAGTCCGCAGGTCACCATGAGGCCCGAGAAGGAACGGGCCCAGGCCAGGCCGCCCTCGCCTTCATATTCATGCAATCCGGGATGGCGGAACCCGGCCGGGGAATGCCAACCGATGGCCTGTCCGCGATAGTCGCAATCGGCGATATCCATGGCGCGGTCGACCAGCAGGGTAAAGCGCAGGCCGGTGCCGGAACGGAATTCGAGCATGCGGATGCCGCGTTCGACCCCATCCGACAATTCCATCAGCCTCACACCGGCGAATTGGCTGAGCGCCCCCGACCGTTCCGCCAGCGCGCGGCGGGACATCATCTTTCCATAAAGCTGAGGCATGCTTTATCCCTTTGCCTTTCCAGGGGCTGCCGCAGGCGGCGGCAGCCCGGGCGCATCACAGGCCCTGCGCGCGCAGCTTGCCGTCGAGGAACTTCTTGGCCCGCGGCACATCGCTCTCGTCGAGATGCTCGATGATGATGGGAATGTTCGGGTGCTTCTCGGCAAGCCGCCGCAGGTAAAGGTCGTAGTTGAGCTCGCCCAGGCCCGGCGCCGGCAATTCGATCTCGCCAACGCCCCGGAAGGTATGGGATTCGCTGGCGCTGTCATCGCCGATATCGGCGTGCTTCTCGCTCTTGTCCTCGCCGGAACGTTTGACGTCCTTGGCGTGCGCGATCTTGATCTTGTCGGACAAGGTATCGAAGACCTGGTTCAGTACCTTGTCCATCGCATCGATGTTATGGGCTTCGAAGTAATTGGTGGGGTCCATCAGAAGACCGAGGCCGGGATGGTCGACCTGGGCAAACATCTTGACCGTCTCCTCGACGGAACCGACCACGTTGTTGACATAGGTCTCGATCAGGAACACCGCGCCATGGTCATACGCTTCCTGCGCAAGATCGGCGATGACCTTGCGGCATTCCTCGAAGCCTTCCTCGGTCTTGTTGCGATGGTCGTGCATCCAATCGCTTTCGGTGTTGTAGGTTCCGGTTTCCGAGATCACGTAAGGCGAGCCGAAATCCCGGGCATTCCGGATGATTTCCTTGAGATAGCCGACGCGGCGCGCACGCTCGCCGGGATCGGGATGGATGATGTTGGTATAGCCCGAGATGCAGGAGATCGGCAGGTCGTGGTCGCGGAATGTCTCGCGGACCCTTTTGGCTTTCTCCTTGGTGATTTGTCCGGCGGAAAGATCGATGTCCTTGAAGTGCAGGTCCAGCTGCACCGTGTTGAATCCCAGCCCCCGGATCTTCTGCGCCGTCTCTTCCAGCGCATAGGGAAAGTATCCCGAAAAGATGCCGACCTGCATCATGGCGCGTTATCCTCCTCGTTTTTATTGTGAAGAGATATCAGTTTTTATTTATCGATATCTCGGAAAGGGTGACCGTTCTTTTCTCGGCCATCGATTTGTATCCGGCCTCGACCAGGGCCATCGTCTTGATATTGTCCTCGACCGACAGCACCGGCGGGGTGCCTGTTTTCAGCGCGTATTGCAGCTGCTCCATCACACCGACGAAGGCATGGGGAAACCACATCGTCTGCCATTCCGGCGTCACCCATTTGCCGTTGGTCGAAAGGGTCGAGGCATAGGTGAGGGTCGAGGGCGCACCGTGGGGCCAGCCGATGGTTCCCTTCGCCACGCCCTTGGTGCCTTCGACGCGCCAGCGGATGTGGATGTCATCGTCGTAGCCCTCTTCGCGGGGGCCGCTCCAGACGTCCTCGAAGGACAGCGCCATCACGCCGGATGGAAAGGACAGCGTGGAAACGGTGATGCCGTCGGTATGCGGGAATTTCGTGCGCGGATCGGGCCGGGCCACCGTCGTGATCTCGGTCGGGTCGCCGAACAGGAAGCGCAGGATGTCGAGGTGATGGACGCTCATATTGGCGAGCGTGAGGCGGTCATATTTCTCGAGGAAGCTCTGCCAGTGCGGGATGGCATGCATGTCGATCTGGGCAACCACGATCTCGCCCAACTCACCGCCCTCGATGATCTGCTTGAGCACGCGCATAGATTGGTCGTAGCGCATGTTCTGGTTGACCGAGAGAAGCTTGCCCGCCCGTTTCGCCTCCTCCCGCAAGGCGATCGCTTCATCCAGCGTCAGGGCCAGGGGCTTCTGGGCCAGGACCGCCTTGACATGCGGCTGCGCCAGGGCCTTGCGAATGAGGTCCGGCTGCAGATCCGGCGGATAGGCGATATCGACAATGGCGATGGCGGGGTCTTGCAAGAGGTCTTCGGGCGTCACGTGGACGGTCCCGATATCATAGCGGCGGGCGACTTCCGCAGCCTTGGACCGGGTCCGCGAGGCGATCGCGGCGACCGGGAACCCGGCCTGGCGGTAAGCCTCCAGGTGAACCTCGGCCATGATCATGCCCGCGCCGATGCAGCCGATGGCGTAATCGCGGCACCTTATCTCCACATCGGGCGCAAAACGTCCGGTTGCCATGTTTCCTCCTCCGTGAGAGGGCCGGCTTTGTTTTTGCGGATGCCAATGGCTCCATTCCCCGGCCTCATCATTTTCCTCCTTATACATCATCAAAATACGTCAATCAACATCACTATCGGCAGATAAAAGGGCATAAAGACGTCAAAACACATCATTCCGAGATCTGGCTCGGCCGGAAAGACTGCGGGGACGCCCGATTCCAGGACCTTTCCGATTTTCACAGCCACAAGCGAAAGAAGAATCGGCTTACACCCTTGGCTTGCGCCCCATCTTTCCGGAAAATTCAGGCGGATAGCCTTCTCATCACCCCTTTCCCACCTCCTGCTGCCTCTGCCATTGCGGCCTTCCCGCATCGCAAAAAGGATGCTAAGAAGACATCAATTTACATCAGGGGCAGAAGGCATATGGTGCGGGCACGACTGACCGATATCGCGCGGGAAGCAGGCGTTTCGAGTGCGACGGTGGACCGGGTTCTCAACAACCGCCCCGGCGTGCGTGCCAAGACCCAGGCCGCGGTCCGTGCCGCCGCGGCGCGGCTGGGCTATTTCGGTGAAACGGAACCGGCCCTGCCCGTCCGCGCGGAGGTGCGGATCGAGATCGTCCTGCCTGCCGGAACCAACAGCTTCATCCGCGAATTGCGCCACCATATCGAAACGAGCGCGGCCCTTCTTTCCGGAGCAACGGTCCGGGTGCATTCCATCGAAGGCTTCAATCCCGATTCCCTGGCCGCCAAGCTGGCCGAATTCGGGGCCCCGGATCAAGGCGTGGCTATCGTCGCCATCGATCATCCGACGGTGCGCGAGGCGGTGCGCGCGCTCAGCCAGCGCGGCAGCCCCGTTCTGACCCTGGTGTCGGATATCCACCATGTCCCCCGTGTCGGCTATATCGGGATCGACAACCGTTCGGCCGGACGGCTGGCGGGCTATCTGGTGGGCCGCCTGCTCGGCCCCGGACGCCATCACGTGGCGATGTTCGCGGGGTCGTTCTCCTATCGCGGCCACGAAGAACGGGAAATGGGCTTCCGCCATGTGCTGACGGAAGAATTCCCCGAGATCAGGATCCTCGAATCGACGGAAGTCCGCGACGAAGAGAGCCGCGCCTATGCGGCGGCCAAGGCGATGCTCGAACGCCACGACGATATCGGCGCCATCTACAATATCGGCGCGGGCAATCGCGGCATTGCCCGCGCCCTCGAAGAATCCGGAAAAGCGGAAACGATCGTTTTCGTCGGTCACGACCTGACCGAATACACCAAGGCCTATCTGCTGAATGGCACGATGGACGTGGTCATCGACCAGAACCCCCGGGTCCAGGCCCGGGAGGTTCTCGCGCAACTGATCCGAAGCGTGAAGGGCGAGGGTTGGCGGGCCGCTTCAATCCGCGTCCAGGCGGTCTTCAAGGAAAACATCCCCGAGGTTTAGCCTCTTTACCCCTCGCGTTATCTCTCCTCGAGAACCATTCTCGCAATGATGTTCCGCTGGATTTCCGAGGAGCCTTCGTAGATGCGCATGATGCGGGCATCGCGGACATAGCGTTCCAGCGGCATGTCTCTCGTATATCCATAGCCGCCATGGATTTGCAGCGCCGCATCGGCGATACGCGAGGCCGCCTCGGAAGCGAACAGCTTGGCCATCGAGGAATCCCGGCTGAACCTTTCCCCCTTATGGCGCTTCCAGGCGGCGCGGTAGCCGAGGAGACGCGCCGCATCCAGCTCGGTCGCCATATCCGCGATCATCCATTGCAGCCCCTGGAATTCAGCGATGGGATGCCCCCCGACCTCGCGCTGTTTGGCCCAGTCCACGGCGGCGTCAAGGGCGGCCTGTGCAATGCCGATGCATTGTGCCGCCACTTCGACACGGCCATTGTCGAGCACCTTCATGGCCGTGCGAAAGCCCGTCCCTTCTGCACCGATGCGCCGGGCGGCGGGCACGAAGCAATCCAAAGCCACTTCGAAGACATGGCCGCCCCGAATGCCCATGGTGTTTTCCGGAGGACCGACTTCGATGCCCGGCGTCGACTTGTCGAGGACGAAGGCGCTGATCCCCCGATGACCGGCGCTCGGATCGGTGATGGCATAGACGACGATGAAATCGGCTTCTCCGGCATTCGAGATGAAATGCTTCACCCCGGTCAGCCGGTATCCGTCTCCTTCACGGATCGCGCGTGTACGCATATCGGCGGGATTGGAACCTGCGCGAGGCTCGGTCAGGGCAAAGGCGCCGAGGGCTTCACCCGTGATTGCCCGGGGCAGGATCGTCCGTCTGAGATCAGGATCGGCACCGAGCAGAATGCTGTCGGTCGCAAGGTAATGGGCCGTCACCATTGACGCCGTCGAGGCACAGGCCTCGGCAATGGCCTCGACGGCGCGGAACAGGCCGATGGCCGACACGCCCGGGCCGCCTTCCTCTTCAGGAATGTTCAGTCCGAAAATGCCGAGTTCCGCCAAACCCGCACGATGCCGTGTCGCCGACCGTCCCGAGGCATCGATCTCCGCCGCCACGGGCTTGAGTTCCGCCTGGGCGAAACGGCGAACCGAATCATGAAGAAGGACGTCGTCCTCGCTGAAACTGAAGTCCATGCTCATCCTCCTGAAGCTCGATCAGATCACGTCGCGGGCCGCGAGATCGTCCAGCGTCTTCTCGTCCAGGCCGAGATCGCGGTGAAGAATGTCCCGGGTATCGGCTCCCAGGCCCGGAGCACCGGTGGTGACGCAGGCGGTCGGGGCATCGTCGAACCGCACCGGCTGCCGGGGAACCGGTATCTCGCCCAAGCCATGATGCTGGACAGGATGGATCAGGCCCCGATGCCGGACATGCTGGGAATCCAAGGCTTGCGGAACGGTCCAAAGGGGTGCCACGGGAACGCCCGCCTTCCCTAATGCATCCACCACCGCTTCACTGCTGCGCCGGCGCGTCCATGTCTCAATGGAAGCCCGCAAATCGGCTTCATGAGCGACGCGGTCGCTATCGCTGCCGTAACGCGGATCCGTCACCAGATCCGGCTGCTCTACCACATGGGCCAAGGCTGCGAAGAGACGGTCATTCAGCACGGCGATCGCGACATGGCCGTCCGCCGTCGCGAAAACGCCGAAAGGCGCCGACAAGGGATGGCGGTTTCCGACACGTTGCGGCGCGCGGTCCGTGTAGAGGCTTTGGCACAAAGCAGTCGGCAGCAGGCTGAACAGGCTGTCCAGCAAGGCGATGTCCAGATGACGGCCGCGCCCGGTCTTCCCCCGCTCCACCAAGGCGGCAAGAATGCCCCAACTGGCAAAAAGCCCAGCGGCCAGATCCGCCACCGGCTCGCCGATCAAGGTCGGCGGTCCCTCCGGGTCACCCGTGACCGACATGATGCCGGACAGGGCCTGGGCGATGATGTCATAGGCCGGCGCGCGGCTCATGGGGCCGTCCTGGCCGAAGCCCGAGATGCTGGCATAGACGAGGGAAGGGTTCCGCGCGGCCAGGGTGGGATAATCGATGCCCAGCCGTTGCGCGACGCCGGGCCGGAAATTTTCCACGACCACATCGGCCTTCGCGGCAAGGTCCTGCGCGATCCGCAAACCATCCGGAGTCTTCAGGTCCAACCGGATGCTGCGCTTTCCCCGGTTGACCAGCAGGAAGAGCGCACTTTCCCCCTCCTTGAAGGGGCCGACATGGCGGTAATCGTCCCCGCCCGGGGGTTCCACCTTGATGACTTCCGCCCCCAGATCGGCCAGAAGAGCAGTGCAATACGGTCCGGCGAGGACCCGTGAAAAATCGAGAATCCGGATATCGGAAAGCGGCGCGGCGACAGGCATCGGGGCATCCTCTTCACTGCAGATATCCCCAGCCTACAGAGGCCCGGCCACAGGAAGAAAAAATACATCCCGATAAAAGCTATAGGATGAACCTATAGCCCAGCCTCCTTCAAATGGGCCCGCACCGCTTCGGTGAAAGCCTGCATCAGGGGCGTCTCGGGGCTGCGGCGCGGATGGGCCACGACGAGGCGCTGCGGGGCCACATCGTCCGCAAGGGCCAAGGCACGCAAGGGACGGCCGTCATAACTGCAATCGGCAGCCGCGCGCGTGTAGAGCAGGGTCACCCCATGTCCATGGGCCACCATGCCGCGCACCACATCCAGGGACCGGCTGACATAGGCGATGCTCGGCGACAGGCCTCTCGACAGGAAGGGGCCAAGAAGCGTGTCGCGGCTGAGAGGCAGGTCCAGCGTGACAAGGGGAAATTGCGCCAGCTCGGCGAGAGAGACCTTGGCACAATCGGCCAAAGGATTGTCTGCGGCGACCAAGGCATAAGGCCGCAGTTCCGCGACAGGTGTGAGGACGAGTCCGCCTCGAAGGCCGACATCGTAGAGCAGCGCGATTTCCAGGATGCCGTCCAGCAGCCGGGTTTCCAGCTCCTCGAGATCGGCCTCCGCGGCCTCCACCTGCAGCGCGGGATGGGCAAGCCGAAGATGCCGCAGCACCCCCGGCATATGGGCCGGAGCCAGGGTCGTGAAGAAGCCCGCCGTCAGACGTCCCGCCCCCGATTGTCCCCCGTCGGGCATGCCCAATGCCGCAAAAGCCGCCAAGGCGGCCCGTGCCTCGGCCAGCATATCCCGGCCAAAAGCCGTCAATTGCAGCCCCCTCCCCGCATGACGCGCGAATAGCGGGCGGCCCCAGGCGGCTTCCAGGGCAAGGATGCCCGCCGAGACGGAAGGCTGCGACACATTGAGCGCACGCCCGGCGGCGGCCGTGCTGCCACATTCCGCTGTCGCCACGAAATAGCGCAAATGGCGCGGCGTCAGTTCCGGCGGCTGGAGAGGATTGGGCATGCCCGGGCGAGACTTCAGCAAAGGCTATGATCCATGGTGACAATGGATCATAGCCTGAAGGGGCCGGACAGCAGGAAGGGAAAAGAGAGGCCTCGGATCAGCCCCCTTCGCCCTCTCCGTCATAGGCCCGCGCGGCCTCTCCCGTATAGGTCCACAGATATTGACGCGGGATCGGCCCCTTGTTCCGCCCGCCCTGCTCCATCTGTTCCCAGGCATGGGCCAGGGCGCCGACCGAGCGGGACAAGACGAACAAGCCCCGGCATAGGGGCGGTGGGAAGCCGAGTTCGGCATAGATCACGGCGGTCGCGCCATCGATATTCATCGGCACGACTTTGCCCTTGGCCGTGGCGATGTGCTTCTCCACCGCCCGCCCGATGGCCGCATAACGCCCCGATACGGTGCCCTTCGCAGCCGCCTGATCGACGATCTCGAGCAGGCGCGGGGCGCGCGGATCGATGGGATGGAAACGATGCCCGAAACCCGGCACATAGCGCACGCCGCTGGCCGCCAGTTCCTTTGCCTGCGCGGCGACCGCGTCTTCGAGCGGCAGCCCCTCATCCATTCTGGCCGCAATAGCGTTATAAAAGGCGACGCATTGCTCGCCGGCACCGCCATGGACATCCCCCAGGACATTGATCGCCGAGGCCATGGCATTGTTGATGCCGACGCCACAGGTCACCGCCATGCGGGCGATGGCGATGGACGGGGCTTGCGGACCATGATCAACCGCCGAGGCCAGTGCCGTACCCAGCAATTCCGCCTGGGCCTCGCTGGGCAATTCACCGCGCAGCATCAGCCAGATCATGGCCGGAAAGCTGATCCGCCCGATCAGATCTTCAATGGCATAGCCGCGATAGCGGATCATGCCGGGTTTCATCTCGATGATCTCGGTCGACCACCAATCCTCGCTCAATTGGCGGCCGGCATCCTTGGGGATCATGCGCCTGTCTCCTCATGCGAGACCAAGGCCCGCCCGGGAACCGGAGCCTCGGCGACCAGAACCTGGCCGGTTTCGGAATCTGTGATGAACAACTGGCTGCGGCCGGGGCCGCCATAGGCGAGATTGGTCAAGGTCCGCCCCGCACAGCTTTGAACGATATGCGTCGGCACGCCCCAGCGGTCGAGAATCCAGACGCAGCCATGGCCGGGATCGCAGATCGCCAAGCCATCCTCTTCATCCATGGCCAGACCGTCCGGCCCGCTCACGCCGCCAGGCAGTTGCGCGAAGACATTGGCCTTGCCCACGATGCTGTCGCGGCCGACGGCCATGCGCCAGATCTGGCAGGACCGGGTCAGCGCCACATAGAGATGGGTTCCGGCCTTGTTGAGCACGAGGCCGTTGGGGCTGGGGCAGGTCGAGAGCAGGCGGTCCAGCCGCCCATCCGCCGTCAGGCGATAGACCCGGCCGGTGGGGTCCTGCATGCCGGTCTGGCCCTGATCGGTGAAATAGATGTCGCCATTGGCGGCAAAGGCCAGGTCGTTGACCCCCCGGAAGCCCTCGCTGCCGACCGTTTCGAGATGCGGCGTGACGGTGCCGGTGGCAGGGTCCAGGGCCATCAGTCCCTTGCGGTAATCGGTGATCAGGATGCGCCCGTCGCGGCCGATCTTCAGGCCGTTGGGCCAGCCGTCATATTCCGCAACCAAAGACCATTCCCCGCCCTGGTCGATGCGGAAGACGCGGCCATGGGGAATGTCGGTGACGTAGAGATTGCCGTCACGATCGAAGGCGGGACCTTCAAGGAAGGAATCGATCGGCGCGCCGCCCTTGTTGGCATCGGCCCAGGCACTCCGGCGGGGTCGCCGGAAGTGTTCGGGCATGCTGGTGAAGACCTTCGTTTCGATGGGCTTTGGGGGTGGGAACCAACTCATACCGCTTGCTCCTGCCGCAATTCCGCGATTTCAGCGGTGGAATATCCGATGGAAGCCAGGATCTCGTCCGTATCCGCCCCCAGAAGCGGCGGCGGCATCTTCGGGGCCGGATCGCCTTTGCCGAGGCGGAAGCCTGCACGGACGACCGACACGTCCCGTTCGCCCGCGACCTTGGGGAAATGCTTGATCATCTCGCGCGAGACCACCTGTTCGTGTTCCAGGACCTCGGGCACGCTCAGCACCTCGCCGGCCGGGACGGCCCGCTGGTTCAGCAGATGGGCCCATTCCGCCGCCGAGCGGGCAGCAAGCGCCGCCTCGATCTCGCCCTTCAATTCATAGCGGTTGGCCTTGCGGTCCTCGCGGTCGGCGAAGCGCGGATCCTGGATCAGGTCTTCGCGGCCCAGCAGCATGCACAGGGCCTCGAATTGCTCCTGCTTGTTGGCGGCGATATTGAGCAGTCCGTCGCCGGTCTTGAAGGTGCCGGACGGGGCCGCCGTCATGTTCTCGTTGCCCATCGGCTTGGGGCGGACACCGGCGATCAGCCAGTTCGACACCGCCCAGCCCATGGAAACCAGGGTGGCCTCGAGCATGGAGACGTCGATGAACTCGCCTTCGCCGCTCTTGGTCCGGCGGAACATGGCCGCCGAAATGGCGAAGGCAGCGGTGATGCCGCCGAAGGTATCGCAGATCGGATAGCCGACCCGCATCGGCGCGCTGTCCCGGTCCCCGGTCACGCTCATCACCCCGGACAGGCCCTGGATGATCTGGTCGTAGGCGGGATTGCCCCGCAGCGGACCGTCCTGGCCGAAGCCGGAAATGGCGCAATAGATCAGATCGGGCTTCACTTCGCGCAGGACCTGGTATCCCAGGCCCAGCCGGTCCATGACGCCGGGACGGAAATTCTCCACCACCACGTCGGCAGTGGCGACAAGGCGCCGGAAGGCCTCCTTGCCGCTGGGATGCTTCAGGTTCAGCGTCACCGAGCGCTTTCCGGCATTCTGGGCCAGGAAGGACGCGCCCATGCGCTGCTGGTTGAGCTCCCGATCCGCCCCCAACTGGCGCGCCAGGTCGCCCGAGCCGGGGGTTTCCACTTTGATGACGTCGGCGCCAAGCTGCGCGAGTTGATAACAGCAAAACGGCCCGGCGAGCACATTCGTCAGATCAAGGACGCGCACGCCCTCAAGCAACTGCGACATTGCGCTTTCTCCAGAAACAATTCGCGGCGACAGCAAGCACGAGGGCCGCGCCGGCGGCCGGCATGATCATGCCGGGCATGAGAACAAGAGCTGCCCCGCTGAACATGGCCAGACGCTGGACCACCGAAAGCGGAACAAGGAAGAAGCCGACATGGCTGGCCGCGAAGGCGACGATGCCGGCCAGCAGGAAGGGACCATAGGCCAGCGCATCCATGATGCCGGTGCCGTCCGTCCCGATCATGATTTCGGGATGGTAGATCCAGGCAATCGGAAGGATGAAGCCGACCACGGCCAGGCGCAGCGAAGTCAGGGCCAAGGCGAGCGGATTCTGCTTGGCGATGGCCGCCGCCGCGAAGACGGCCAGGGCAACGGGCGGAGTGATGGCCGACAGTACCGCGTAGTAGAAGACGAACATATGCGCGCTGAGGCGATCGACGCCCAATTCCATGATCGCCGGTCCGGCCACGAAAATGACCATCAAATAGGAAGCCGCGGTCGGCAGCCCCATGCCGAGCACGACGGCGCACAACGCCGCCAGCATCAGGGCCAGGAACAGGTGATGGCTGCCCAGGGCGGTGATCTCCTGGTTCAGCTTGATACCGAAGCCCGTGGCGGTGATCGCCGCGATGACGATGCCGATGGCGGCGCAGGACAGCAGAACGGACAGGCCGTCCCGCCCGCTATCGACCGTCAGCCGCAGCCATTGGCCCAGATTGATGCGCGTATCGGGCAGGATCATCGCCAAGGCCAGGATGACGCCCGTCGCGACCAGTCCCGAGAAGGTGGCGGGATAGCCGGAAAAGAGCAGGGTCAGCAGCAGGCCGAAGCCGATGACCAGGAGGGCCGCCCGGGACAGGCGCGAGCGGTTCCAGGCCGGCGCTTCCTCGTCAAGCGGCGCCAGGTTCAGGCGTCCGGCCTCCAAGGCCACCGTCACGGACAGGGAAAACAGGTAGAGTAGCGCCGGCACCAGGGCGGCCAGCATGATCTGGATATAGGGGATGCCGGTGATGTCGGCCATGATGAAGGCGCCGACGCCCATCACCGGCGGCATGATCTGGCCGACACAGGATGCCGTGGATTCGACACCCCCAGCGAAACGCCCCGAAAAACCGGCCCGCCGCATCATGGGAATGGTCAAAACGCCGGTCGAGGCCACATTGGCCGGTGCCGAGCCGTTGATCGAGCCGAACATGGCCGAGGCGATGATCGCGCATTGCGCCGGGCCGGAGCGCCGGCCGCGCGCCATCATCACCGCGATGTCATTGAACAGCTCGCCCGCGCCGGTGACCCGCAGGACGGTCCCCAGGATGACGAAGGCCAGCACGATGTCGATGACCGAAGCCAAGGCGACGCCGAAGATGCCGCGATAGCTGTAGGAGATTTCCAGAATCCGCTCCAGCGACATCGGACGATGCTGCAGCAGGCCGGGCATCGCATGGCCGAAGAACATGTAGACGACGGCCAGCAGTATCACGGTCGTCAGCAGCCAACCTTCCGCCCGATGGGCGCCCATGATGACGATGACGGTGCCGATGGCATAGGCCACCAGATCCGCCGTGGACGGCAGACCTTCGCGGAAATTGGCGATATCATCGTATTCGAGGATGAGATAGCTGCCGGCATAGATCGCGCCCGCGATCAGCGCCAGGTCGAGCAGCACGCCCGGCAGGCTCCGCCCCAGAGCTCCGGGCCGAAGGGCGAAGACGGCCACCAGGCCCAACATCAGCACGGCCCCGTATTGAACCGGCGAAGGGAAGCGGCCGAAGAATTCCGTGGCAACGATGAAAAGCGGAATGGCACCGGCGGCCAGGAGTCCCAATGCCTGCATCAGGCGCGGGAACAGCCTGCGCTCAACGGCATCGGCGCCGAGCGCTGTCGCAATCAGCCAGTTCATGGGGCGGGTTTCCTCCGAGGATCCGATGCACCGCACCGGACCCTCGCTGTTATTCATGGATTACGGTGGGCGTGACGGTCAGTCGAGCTTGCCGATCTCGCGGTAATAGCGTTCGGCGCCGGGATGGATCTGCCCCGAGAGGCCTTCGAGCGCGGTGTCCAGGCTGATCAGGGACAGGGCGATGCTCTGTTCGCGGATGCGGTCGATATTGGTCCACAGCGCCTTGGTCAGGTCATAGACGGTCTGCTCGTCCACATCGCCGCGCACCATGATCTGGAACGGGAAAGTCCAGAAATAGACCGGCCCATCCACGGCGATGCGGCCGTCATAGGCTTGTTTCAGGACATCCGCACTGACTTCCTGATAGACGTAGTATTGGCCGTTGGTCACCGTCTCGCGGAAGGCTTGCTGGGTCTTCGGATCGGGAGAAATGAAACGCAGGGCCGTGCCGCGCGAAGCGTTGTCGATGGCCGGCATGGGAATACCGCCCCAGACCAGCGTCGCATCCATCGACCCTGCCGCCATCTGATCGAGCGCGGCGCCATATTCCAGCCGCTGGGCGTTCACCTTGCCCAGGCCGTGAAGGTCGAAGAGGATTTCCGAAACGCGGCCGGCATTGCCGCCGGGGCGGCCGATGCCGACGCTCTTGCCGTCCAGGTCGCGGAAGGTATGGATGCCGCTGTCGGCGCGGGCGACATATTGGGCCATGCCGGTGGGAATCGAGAGAATCACCCGCATGTCCTTATAGGCTTCCCTCAAACGCGGCGGATCCTTCTCGAACTGCGCCGTTCCCTCGACCGCATCGAGGTAATTGGGGGCGCCGATGCCAACGATGTCCACTTCACCCTGCGCGACCTTGCGGATACCGGAAACCGTGCCGTTCTCGACCACGGTCATGCGGGTCTTGCTGCCGGCTTCGGCCAGCGCATTGGACCACAGCACGCCCAGCGCATAATCGTCGGACGTGGTGGCGACACCGCTATAGACGAGATTCTCGGCGGCCGCCTGGCCCGACGCGAAAAGTATGCCCGCGAAGGCGGCAGCAACGATCTTTGAATGCCCCATTGGAAACTCCTCCAGGTATATAGGCCGCCGCTTCTTGTTCTGTCCGACGGAATGGCATTCTGCTTAACAGCACATTCAAAATGTGTCCATAGGAATTTCATTAAACAGAACATCGTTCTGCTTGACAGAACGATAGGGCGATGCCAGGATAGCCATATATTTTTTGATGGAATAATCGGATGACTGAGCAAAAGGTCGAGGCCGTCGAACGGGCCTTGCTGATTCTGGAGGCCTTCCAGGAAGGCGAAGAAGAGCTTCCCTTGTCCACCCTGGCCCTCAAGACCGGCCTTTACAAAAGCACGATCCTGCGTCTTTGCGCCTCGCTCGAACGCTTCGGCTATCTTCGTCGCGGCGAGAATGGCAGCTTCCGGCTGGGCCCGACCTTATGGCGGCTGGGGTCGCTCTACCGCCGCAGCTTCGACCTGGGAGAGCAGATCCGCCCCGAACTTCGGCGCCTTGTCGAGGCGACGCAGGAAACCGCCTCCTTCTATGTCCGGGAAGGCGAGGAGCGCATCTGCCTCTACCGCCTGAATTCTCCCCGAGCCGTCCGCCACCATCTCGACGAAGGGGCCCGCCTGCCCCTCCATTCCGGCGCCGCCGGCCGGGTGCTGCTCGCCTTCGACGGCGCGCAGGACGAGATCAGCCAGACGATCAGGGGGCAAGGATTTGGCATTACCCGGGGCGACCGCGACCCCGAAATCGCCGCCGCCGCCGTTCCCGTCCTGGATAACCGGGGCCGCCTTCGCGGCGCCCTTTCCGTCTCCGCCCTCCTCAACCGCTTCGATTCAGCTGCGGAGAAGCGGGCGCTCGATGCCTTGCAGGAAAGCGCAGAGCGGTTGCGCGGCGCCTTGTCCCGGGATTGACAGGAAGGGCCGTTAGCCCTCAAAGAGGCAGAGCCTCAGTGCGCGAGGATGCCCTGACCCATGGCCGCCGGTTCCTGGAACCAAGTGCGGATGTGATCGCGCAGGCTGGCGACCGTCTCCGTGTCCCCTTTCGGCCCGGTGACGAGTCCCACCTCGATGCGCCCCGGCGCCGGAAGCGCGGGCGTATAGAAGCTATCGGTGGAAGACGCGAAAGGCTGTGCCGGACCCAGCGCCGCCAGTCCCAGACCGGCGGAGACGGCAGACCAGACGCCGTAATAGCTGGTGCTGGAATAGACTTCGAACCATTCCAGCCCGGCTTTCTCAAGGCTCTCCAAGGCGCGCGCCCGGAAGGCACAGCCATGGGGGAAGCCGACCAGGGGAACCGGCTCGCCCGGTGACCAGGACAAAGTGGTGCTCGCCACCCAGGTCAGGCGTTCCGACCGCAACGGCTCGGTTCTCGGGTCGGGGCCCAGCCGGTTGATGAGGGCGAGGTCGATCTGCCCGGCATCGAGCAGCCCGTCGAGTTCACCGGACAGGCGGCAGATGACTTCCAGCCGCACCCTCGGATAACGCGCCCGGAACGCGGCCAGCCCCCGAGACAGCCTCGTATGCGCCGTTTCATCCGGGACGCCCAGGCGGACAATGCCTTCCAGCTTGGGCGCGCCCAATTCGGCGGTGGCATCGTCATTGGCGCGCACGATCCGCCGGGCATGGCCGAGCAGCCTCTCGCCCGCCGCCGTCAGGCCGAGAACGCGCCCCTGTTTTCGTTCCACCAAGCGTTCGTTGACCATGCTTTCCAGCCGCTTGAGCTGGAGGCTGACCGTAGACTGGGTGCGAAAGAGACGGCGCCCGGCTCCGGTCAGGCTGTTCTCTTCCACGATCGCCACGAAGACCCGCAGCAGGTCGATGTCCAGGTTCCGCATGGCTATCATTTCCAAAAGCAATGATAGCCGCCACCATAACTCATTTTGGACATGATGTGCACGCGCCTAGAGTGAGCCCCGGCAAGCCCCCATCCTTGGCCGGAAAGGCAGAATGATGCAGCGCGACCACATCCTCCGGGCCTCTCCCGCCGGTCCATCGACATCTCTCCGTGCCTTCCTTGCGCCCGCTTTGCTCTTCTGCCTGTTGTGGAGTTCCGCCTTCATCGCCGGCAAGGCGGGCCTGGCCTCGGCACCGCCGCTCTTGCTGCTGGCCGCGCGCTTCCTGATCGCGGGGCTGCTAATGGTGCTGGCGGTTTCCCTCCTGGGCCTACGCCCACCCCAGGGCAATGCCGGAAGGAACGCCTGGGCGATCGTTCTTCTTCTCGGCCTGCTCAACAACGCGCTCTATCTGGGGATGAGCTTCACCGCCTTGCAGAGCCTGCCGGCGGGCTTCGTCGTCGTCATCGTCAGCACCGCGCCCATCCTTACCGCCATCCTCGCTCATTTCCTTCTCGGCGAGACCCTGAACGCGCGCAGGATCACCGGCCTTGCCCTCGGCATCATCGGCGTCTGGATGATCGTGCAGACCCGGCTCGGGGACGGGGGAGCGCCGGAAATCCCGGGACTCGTGCTGGTCGGGCTGAGCGCCCTGTCGCTTGCCTTCGGCACGATCGCCTACAAGCGCTATGCCACCGGCCTGCCTTTGCTCTGGGTCAATGCCTGGTCGACCCTGGCCGGCGGCTTGGTGCTGCTTCCCCTGACACTGGCATGGGAAGACCTGTCGGCCGTGACCTGGGACCTGACCCTGGCGGCGGCGCTCGGCCATCTCGTCCTTGCCGTCTCGGTGGGCGCGATGCTGCTGTGGTTCTGGTTGATCCGTTTCGTCGGCGCCGGCAAGGCGAGTTCCATCCATTTCCTGAATCCCGTCTTCGGCCTGTTGCTCGCCTGGCTGGTGCTCGGCGAAATTCCCGCCTGGAACGAAATGCTGGGAGTGATCCCCGTCAGCCTGGGCGTGCTGCTGGTGGTGAGCGCGGGCCGGGGAAGCGTGACTCGGCGCTAAGATTGCCGGCAATTACTCGGCAAATATAAAAGATTGACGACAATTATCCAATCAAGATAGCCTTCCTGACGACATTTGGCGAAACGGCGCCAGAGATTGTCGGCATTCAAGGAGGTTCAGCTTGTCGGTTCAATCCGAACTCGCCGCAGAAAAGATCGAGGAACTCATCATGAGCGGTGAGTTCTCGCTGGGATCACGGATCAACGAAAGCGCGCTTTCGGCGCGTCTCGGCCTGAGCCGGGCGGTGATCCGGGAAGCCCTTCATGCGCTGGTCCGCGTGGGGTTGGTGGAAATCGTTCCCAACCAGGGCGCCTTCGTGAAGAACCTCTCTTTGCCGGAAATCACGCAGCTCTTCGATATCCGGGCGAGCCTGGGCCGTCTCGCCGGGCGGCAGGCCGCGCTTCTGATCGACGGGGAAATCCTGGACCATCTGCGCATGCTCATCCGCGAAATGGACCAAGTGGCCGCCGAGCGCGACTCGGAACGCTATGTCGCCCTGAACCTCGATTTCCACGACACGCTCTACCGGGCCAGCCGCAACGAACGCCTAGCCGAACTGGACCGCGCGATGGGCAAGGAATTGCGCATCTATCGCCGACACGGCCTGGCCTTCGGGGGCGGCCTTGCCGTCTCCAACCAGGAACACCGGGAAATCCTCGATGCCATCGGCCGTGGCGATTGCGAGATGGCCGGCGTCCATCTCGAAAATCACATCCGCAACGGCAAGGAACGCTTCCTCAATGCGATGTCGGCGACCGGCAAGCTCGTGCTTCAGTCCGACGCGCTCTATTCCGACTTATCGAAAACAAAGAAGAAAGCCTGAGATAGATGAAGATAACCAAACTCGAATGTCTGACAGTCCATCCGGGATGGCGCAAAAATCTGATCTTCGTCAGGATCGAGACCGACGCCGGGATCGTCGGCTGGGGGGAAGCCTACAGCCAGTATGACCGCGACCGCGCCATAGCGGCCCAGGTCGAGGAATTGGGGCGCTATGTCATCGGCCGCGACCCCTTCCAGATCCGCCATATCTGCCAGGTCGCCTTCGACGATTACGCCCAGCGCCGCGCCTCCCTCGAATTCCACTGCGCCGTTTCGGGGATCGAACAAGCCCTGTGGGATATCGTGGGCAAGGCGACGGACCAGCCGGTCTACAATCTGCTGGGCGGCAAAACCCGGGAGCGCATCCGCGTCTATGCCAATGGCTGGAGCTACAAGATGCAGGACGCGGAGGATTACGCCCGCGCCGCCGAGAAAGTGGTCCGAAACGGCTTCACGGCGCTCAAGCTCGATCCCCTTCCCCGCCCCTGGCGGACCTATATTCCCAAGCAGCATATCCGCCAGGCAGTGAAAACCGTCCGCGCCATCCGCGACGCCATCGGCCCGGATGTCGACATCCTGCTCGACATCCACCGCAGACTGGCCCCGATGCATGCCATCGACCTGGCCAATGCCCTCGCCGAATTCGAGCCCTACTGGTTCGAGGAGCCCTGCCAGTCGGAAAATGTCCAGGCCCTTGCCGATGTGCGCGCCAAGTCCCCCATTCCGACCGTCACCGGTGAAGCGCTCTATGGCCGGGCCGGTTTCCGCCCGGTGCTGCGTGAACGCGCCGTGGATATCATCAATCCGGACGTGGCGAATTGCGGCGGCATCCTCGAATTGATGTATATCGCCGCCGCCGCCGAAGCCGAGATGATCGCCTGCTCGCCGCATAACTACAATTCCACGACCCTGGCCTTGTCGGCGACCGTCCATGCTTCCGCCTGCATGCCGAACTTCATCATCACCGAATACTTCATTCCCTTCGAGGAATTGGGCGCGAAGCTCTGCCGCAATCCCCTCAAGCCGGTCGATGGCTACATCACACTGCCGGAAGGGCCGGGCCTGGGGATCGAGGTGAATGAAGACGTGCTCCGCTCCATGCCGGGCAAGCCCTTCCCCCAGCGCGTCCTGCCGCTGCCGGAAAACGAAGGCCCCCGTTCGGACGCGCCGAAACACTCCTTCTGAGTCCAGGCCCCTTATCCCTCGAAAACCCTATCCCTCGATAACCGACGAAGAGGCCGACCGATAACGGCCTCCAGGGAGGAAAGACATGAAAACTCTGAAGACCTTGGCCGCTGCGGCATCGCTGTCGCTCCTGGCCTTCACCCTGACAGCGCCCGTACAGGCGGCGGACTATCCCGAAAAAGACATCCGCTTCGTGGTCTGGTCGGCGGCGGGTTCTCCGCTCGATAGCATGATGCGCCAGCTTGCACGCCAGCTCAGTGCGGAACTCGGCGTTCAGGTTCCGGTCGAGAACCGTACCGGCGGCTCCGGGGCCGTCGCCATGTCCTATGTCATGACGCAGCCGGCGGACGGCTATACCGTCCTCTCGACGACCGCCAGCATGACCTTCACCATGGCCAAGGGTCAGGTTCCGTTCAGCCCCGACAACTTCACCGTGCTGCGCGCCCTGCAGGCCGAACCCTCCGCCGTCGCTGTGCGCGGGGACAGCGACTTCCAGACCATGGAAGACTTCGTCGAATACCTGCAGCAGAACCCCAATGGATTGCGGGTTGGCGGCTATGCCTCGGCCGGCTTCCATCAATTCGTCTTCTACCGCCTGCAGGAAGAAGCCGATTTCGAGGCGGCCTGGATTCCCTTCGATGGCGGGAACGAGGCGGCAATGGCGCTGCTCGGCGGGCATCTCGACGCGGCCGTCCTGACCCCCAGCTCCGCCCTGGCCCAGATCGAAAGCGGCGAGTTCCGGCTGCTCGGCATCTCGACCGATGGCCGCGACGAATACTTCCCCGACACCCCGACCTTCAAGGAACAGGGCTATGACGTCGTGGAATCCATCTGGCGCGGCGTCATGGTGCGTAGCGGCACGCCCGACGAAGCGACCGACCGGCTGCTCGAGGCGATCGCCGCGGTCGAACAGACGGAATCCTGGCAGGAATTCATGCGAAACAACATGCAGTCCTCCCTGGACCTGACCAAGGACGAGATGCAGGAACTGGTCCGCCGGGAGGTTGAGTCCCGCCGCACCTTCCTCGAGAACAGCGGAAACCTCAATTGAGTACGCCAACCCCGACATTGCATGAGCGCCGTGCCATGGCGCTCATGCGATACGGCACCATCCTGGCCGCGCTGGTCATGGGGATCGTGGCAATCGTCATGATCGTCGTCGCGGGGGGATTTCCCGCGCCGAGCACGCTGGGCGCTCCGGGCCCGGCGCGGCTTCCCACGATCTATGCCACCCTGCTCGCCGTCCTGGCAGGGGCGTTGATCCTGCGGAGCCTCTTCGGCGCCCCGGAGCCGGGACTCTCTCTCAAAGGGTCCGGGCGCGCGATGGCGCTGACGGCAGGCACGGCCGTCTGCGTCTATCTGTGGAGCATGCTCGACTTTCTGGTCCTGTTCATTCCGGCGACGCTGATCGGCGTGCGTCTGCTCGGAGCCGGATGGATCGGTGCCTTCATCGCCGCCGCCCTCATGCCTGCCGCGGTCTACGGGCTCTTCCACCTCTTGCTCGACGTCCCCTTCCCCTAACGACCAGAGGTTCCCGTAACCATGCAAGAACTTCTCCTTGGCATCGAGACCGTCTTCACCTGGCAGGGGATCTTGGCAATCTTCGTGGGCACGGCTCTTGGCATTCTCGTCGGCGCCCTGCCTGGCCTCGGACCTTCGCTGGGGGTCGCCCTGCTCATTCCGGCGACCTTCAGTCTGCCCCCGTCCGTCAGCTTCAACCTTCTCGTTTCCCTCTATATCGCGGCGGAATACGGGGGCTCGATCTCGGCGATTCTCATCGGCACGCCGGGCACGGCCGCCGCGACGGCCACCGTCGTCGACGGCTATCCCATGAACCGCAAGGGCCAGGGCGCGATGGCCCTGCAGGCCTCGCTGACGGCATCGACCATCGGCGGCATCATCGGCGCGATCTCCCTGATCGTGTTTTCCCAACCGCTCATCGCCTTCGTCCTCAAATTCGGCGCCCCGGAATATTTCGCGCTCGGGCTGCTGGGATTGACGCTGATCGCCAGCCTGAGCGGCGATACGATCCTGAAGGGACTGATCGCGGGCCTCATCGGCCTGTTGCTGGCCGTCGTCGGTGTCGATCCCGTCTCGGGATCGCCGCGCTTCACGGGACCGTTCTTCGAGCTCTATGAAGGCATTCCGTTCCTGGTGGTGCTGATCGGCGTCTTCGCCCTTGCCGAGGCCTTCACCCTCGCGGAACGCGGCAACAACACCTCCGACAAGGCCGAAAAAAGCATGTCTTCCGGATCGCTGGGGATCGGCCCCGCGCTTGCCATGTTCCCGACCTTCCTGCGGGGTTCGGTGATCGGCACGGTGGTCGGCGCGATTCCGGGGGCGGGCGCGAATATCGCCGGCTGGCTCGCCTATGTCCAGGAACGCCGCTGGTCCAAGGAACCCGAGACCTTCGGCCAAGGGCAGATCCGGGGGGTAGCCGCGCCGGAAGCCGCGAACAGCGCCTCAGTCGGCGGCTCCCTGATGCCGCTTCTCACCCTCGGCCTACCCGGCAGCCCGACGACGGCGGTCCTGATCGGCGCCCTCATCATCCATGGCCTGCAACCCGGCCCCAGGCTGTTCAGCCAGAATCCGGATGTGGTCTATGGACTGTTCGTCGGCATGCTGGTCGCCTTCCCGATGCTCTTCGTCCTGGCGATTGCCGCGATGCCGCTGTGGCGGCGGGTCCTTGCCTTGCCGAATTCCTATCTGGCGGTCGGCATCATCCTGCTGTCTCTTGTCGGCACCTATTCCTTCCGCAACCTGATGTTCGACGTCTGGCTGGCGATCGGGTTCGGCATCGGCGGCTATTTCCTGAAGAAACTGCGCTTCCCCATGGCCCCGCTGGTGCTGGCCATGGTCCTGGGCGCCATCGTCGAATCCAACTACGCCCGCGCCTTGATCATGTCGCAGGGTTCGCACGGGATCTTCTTCGAGCGCGCCTTGAGCGTCAGCCTGATCGGGTTCGCCATCCTCGCCCTCGTCTGGCCCGTGGTGCCCTATTTCATGAAGAAGATCCGCCAAAACAGACAAGAAACGGCAATGTAGAGACCGTTTCGCTTTAATGAAGAAGGAATAACACCTTCGCCCATACAAAGGGGTTATCAGGTAGCGTTCATCAAGGCGGCTGCCATGTTTTCCGGACATGGCAGCTTCTTTTACGCCCCTTCACCCCCCTTATGACATAGGAGAATCCTATCGCCTATGGCGAGAAATCCTCATTAGACGCCTGGACGGGACAGGGATAAACTCTCCGTAATTAAGAAAAAACTTATCGCTGGGATGGATCGTGGTCGTGGGAAGACCTAGCAGGGAAGTGCCGCCCGGTCAGCATGGTCTCGGGCAGGCCTGGCATCCAGGAGCCAGATAAGCGGGCTTTGTGTCCCACCCCGTTCCCTCCCCGGTTCTTTTTCATTGATGGCGGCTGCCTGGTTAGCACGGTTCAGCCGAGACGTCTCTGCTTCAGGCAAGACAGGCCCAGGAAATACTGGCCGTCCTCTTTTCCGAAACCTCAAGACCATCACGAGAAGGTCCGAGGGTTCCCTGAAAAGTACTGTACTGGGAGGACAGACAATGAAGAAAGCGCTTCTCGCGGCCAGCCTGTGTACTGCGGCCGGCATCGCCCCTGCCATGGCACAGGACTTTCCCACCCGCCCGATCGAGATGATCGTCCCCGCCCCGGCCGGTGGCGGCACGGACACGGCGGCGCGCATGCTGGCGACCCAAGTTTCGCAGGTCATCGACAAGCCCGTGGCCGTGATCAATGTCGCGGGCAGCGGCGGCGGCGTCGGGGTGACGCAATTCCTGCGCAGCAAGCCCGACGGCTATACCCTGCTCGCGACCTGGAACGGCGCCATCACCAGCGTGCCGCATGTCCAGCCGGTGCAATACGACATGGACAGTTTCACGCCCATCATCAGTACGTCGCAGACGCCCTATACGCTTTGCGTCAAGCCGGATTTCCCCGCCGATGACGGCCAGGGCTTCATCGAGGAAGTGCTGAAGAGGCCCGGCCATTATTCCTACGGCAATGACGGCGTCGGCGGGGTCATGCAGCTGGCCGTGGAACGCCTTGCCGGTCCGACCGGAATCGACCTGCATCCCATTCCCTTCCGGGGCGCGGGCGAGACCTTGCAGAACTTCCTGGGCGGCCATGTCGATATCTATGGCGGCACCATTTCTCCCATCGTGCCCTATGTGGAAAGCGGCGAGGCCAAATGCCTGATCGTCACCTCGGCCGAGCCCAATGACGTCCTGCCCAATGCCAGCAGCTTCGGCCAGCTTGGCTACCCCGAGTTGGAAACCGTCCTCTGGCGCTTCATCATGGCCCCGAAGGACCTGCCGGAAGAACGGCGTGCCTTCCTGGCCGATGCCATCGAACAGGCGGCCCTGGCCCCGGAACATCAGGAGTTCCTCGCCAAGATCGGCGAATCGCCGCGAATCCTGAAAGGTGACGAACTCGACCAGCGCATCCGCGCCGAATTCGATGCCTTCGGGGAAGTCCTGCGATCTCTCGGCCTGGCACGCAACTGACGGGCCTGACCGCCTAGGGATCGGAGGATCCTGTCGTGACCGGTCTTCTCCATGCTCCTGCCCCTGGGCGCCCCGCGCGTTCAGGGGCGCTCCAGAAGCCTGACGCTGCTGCCCATGCGGGAAATGGTGTGCCGGGCCACCTGCAAGATCACGTCGATGCCCGGCCCCTGGGCATTGGCCTGATAAGCGGCGCACAGGGGCAACGGCTTGAGCAGCCCGCCTGGGTTGCTGCCGACGATCAGGCCGGCTTGCAGTTCGATCTCGGCCACGCAGACCGGCAGGACGCTCGTCGCCACACCGGCTTTGACCAGACGCAGGATGGTCGCCATGTCGTTGCAGGTGCTGAAGGCCGGCTGGGGCAGCCCGGTGGCCTGGAACCATTCCGTGATCATCGCGTAAAGGGGCGAGGTCGACGGCAGCGTCATGATCCTCTTGCCGGCGAGATCATGAGAAAGGGTCGCCGGACGGCCGTTTGCCGTCGTGGCGCTCAGCCAGGCAATCTCGCAGCTGGCCAGGGGCTCGACCCTGACACTCGGCTTCACATTGGTCGCCATCATGAAGGCGATGTCGAGAAGGTTGTCATTGAGCATGGCGCCGAGCGAGTTGCTGTCGGCGATCGTCACCTCGACCTGAAGCTGGGGATAGGATTGTTCGAGCGTCGCCAGGATGGAAGCCAGGGGGCTCAAGGCGAAGGTGTTGGAAGACCCCAGCCGCAGGATGCCGCGCAAGGGGTCGCCCGTCTTGAGACGGTATTCCATCTCGTCGAAAAGCCCGAGCCCGCGCTCGACATAGGTCAGGACGACCAGGCCTTCGGAGGTGAGCCGGGCGCCGGTGCCGTGCCGTTCGAAAAGGGTCTTCCCGATCGTCGCTTCCAATTCGCGGATCCGCAGGGAAACCGTCGGCTGGGTCAGGCCGAGCTTGTCGGCGGCCGAGCGGAAGGAACCCGTCTTGGCAATGGCGACGAAGGCCTCCAGCTGTGCGAGGGAATAACGCCTCATAAGTTTTTCCTATCGCCATCACTGATGAATCCTCATTAGACCTATCCCATCCCAGCCTGTAATTTCAATTCATATAAAAATCACCAATGAAGAAGGGGCGACGCACGGCATGACGGCAGAAACGCGGAACGAAACGACCCAAAGGAAGGCGAAGTCCTTGCCGGTGACCGGCGTGGACTGCCATGCGCATGTCATGCTGGTCGATGCGCCCCTTGCCGCCGAGCGCCATTCTGCGCCGCAGCGCGACATTCATGCCGAGGAATACATCGCCCTTCTCGACCGGCACGGTCTCTCGCACGGGGTCCTGACCCAGCCGAGCTTCTATGGTACGGACAATTCGCTGATCCTGGCGGCGCTGGCGAAATATCCCGAGCGTCTTCGCGGCACGGCCATCGTTTCGCCGGAAACCGGCACCGAAGAACTTTCCAGGCTGCGGGAGGCCGGTATCGCCGGCATCCGCTTCAACTGGTTCAAGAAGAAAAGCCTGCCCGATGTCGGCGCTGCCGATTTCCAGGCTTTTCTCGGGCGCATCCGCGACGCCGGCCTGCATGCGGAACTCTATCTCGAAGGCGCGCGCATGGCCGGCATCCTGCCCCTTTTCGCCCAAAGCGGCGTGCGCCTGGTGATCGACCATTTCGGCTCGCCCGAGCCCGAACAAGGGGTGGAATGCGCGGGTTTCCAGCAAGTCCTGAAATATGCCGGATTCGGCCAGGCCTTCGTGAAGCTCTCGGCCCCCTACCGTCTGGGCGGGCGCGATCCCCAGCCTTATGTCGATGCCTTGATGGCAACAGGCGGGCCGGGGCAATTGCTCTGGGCGAGCGACTGGCCGTGGGTCTCCCATGAAGAGGGAATGAGCTATCAGAAATGTATCGACGACCTCTCTCGCTGGGTCGCCGATGAAATCGCACGGACCATCATTCTCTGCGTCAATCCGAAAAACGTTTTCTTCCTTTAAGGGACAAGTCTCCGACCAAGCCCAAGAGAAACGGCACCCCCAGGAGAAACATCATGCCATATCTCGAATCCGCCTCCTGCTCCGACATTCCCGCCGGGGAGCGCTTCCGTGCCCTGCTGGAACAGCCCGGCATCCTGGGTATTCCCAGCGCCCATAACGGCATGGCCGGCCTCCAGGCCAACCGGGCCGGCTTCAAGGCCTGCTATGTCGGCGGGGCGGCGATGACCGCCCAGATGGGCATTCCCGATCTGGGCATCATCACGGTCGACGAGGTCGCCTTCTACATCCGTCAGGTGGCACGGGCGAGCGGTCTGCCGGTCCTGGTCGACGGCGATACCGGCTATGGAGAGGCGCTCAACGTCATGCATATGGTGCGCAGCTTCGAGGATGCCGGCGCCGCGGCGGTGCATATCGAGGACCAGCTGCTGCCGAAGAAATGCGGCCATCTCAACGACAAGAAGCTGGCGACGCCGCAGGACATGGCGGCCAAGGTGTCGGCCGCCCGCAAGGCCCGCCGCCATCTCTACATCATCGCCCGGACCGACGCGGCGGCCAGCGAAGGCATCGACGGCGCCGTGGCCCGCGCCAAGCTCTACATGGAAGCCGGGGCCGATGCGATTTTTCCCGAAGCCCTGACCAATGAAGAGATGTTCCGCGAATTCGCGCGGCGCATGCCGGGCGTGCCGTTGCTCGCCAACATGACCGAATTCGGCCGCACGCCCTTCTTCACCGCCAAGCAGTTCGAGGAGTTCGGCTATAAGATGGTGATCTGGCCGGTTTCCTCCCTCCGCGTCGCCAACAAAGCCCAGGCCGAGCTTTACGAGGTGCTGGCGAAGACCGGAACGACCGAACCGCTGCTCGACCGCATGCAAAGCCGGGCCGAACTCTACGACCTGATCGGCCTGGCGGATTACGAAGCCCTCGATTCCTCAATCGTCAGCACCGTCCTTCCCCATATCGAGGCAAAAGAGTAAGGGGGCGGAAGATCCGGGGCGAGATGACGCGGCGGACGACCTCGTTTCAGCGAGGATCCCCGCATCATCCCTGCCCCTTCGCTGCCTGCGCGATCACGCGGGATCAAAAGCGGGAACGACGGTATCGGCCTTTTCGGTTTCGACCGGCGGTGTCGCATATTGAATGAAGCTCTCCGGCAGGGCCCCACCCCAATAGACGCCGCCCGCTCGCTCTTCCTCGTTCCAGGTGACGGGCTTGAAGTCCGGAGCGAAGATCAGGAAGCTGCCGGAATAGATCTCGATACGGTTGCCGCCCGGTTCATAGGAATAGAGATAGAAGGCCTGAGAATTGTTGTGCTTGGACGGTCCTGCTTCGATGAAGATGCCGTTCTCGGTCAGGATATCGGCCGCGCGCAGCACATCCTCACGATTATCCACCCACATCGAAAAATGATGCAGCCGTCCCCGGGCGCCCTTGATATCGACCACATAGGCCAGTTCGTGATGCACCGGGGTATTGCTCAGCCATGAGCCGATTTCCTTGGTACCGTTCTCGAACAGGATCTGTTCGCGCAGACGGAAGCCCAGGATATCCTCGGCGAATTTACGGTTCCGCGGCACATCCTGGCTAAGCAGCGCCAGATGGTCGATGCGGCGCACGCCGACGCCGCGCCCGGGATATTTCGACGGCAGGTTCTTCAGCGTCGAACGTTGCTCATCCCCTGCCTCATAAGCCTGCTCCTCGTAATAGATTTCCATCACATGGCCATCGGGGTCATTGAAGCGGAAGGACCGGCCCCGCCCGAAATCGCCATTGGTCCAACCCAAGCCCAGCCCGGCCTGTTCCAGCGCGGCGACACGGCGCTCCATGGCCTGCGGGCTGTAGGCGCGCCAGGAAATGCAGCCGACGCCAGGCTGGGAGGCTTCGGTCAGTTTCAGCGTGCTCAGCGCATAATCGCCATAGGCCCGCAGATAGACGGACTGGCCCGCCTGATGGACCACTTCCATCCCCAATACATCCCGAAAATACCACAGGCTCTCCGCCGGCTTGGGCGTGAAAAGCTCGACCGCCCCCAGATGCGCGATATCCTGGATCGGTTCCTTCACCGTCATCGTCCGTCTCCCTTGATGATTGTCCGGCCTGCCCTCTTCCGTGGCGGCGGGGAAGGAGATGGTGACACAAACATTCCCATATTTTTAGTAATGTTTTATCATGTGATTCATGAGCAATTTCGATTATTTGGACCTTAACGGCCGGACCCTGCGGCTGTTTCTGACGGTCATAGAGGAGGGCTCGGTGACGGCCGCCGCCGAACGCCTGAACCTGACCCAATCCGCCGTCAGTCACAGCTTGGAGAAGCTGCGCGAGATCACGGGCGAAGCGCTGTTCGTCCGCTCCGGCCGGGGCATCGCCGCCACCGCTCATGCTTTGGCCCTGGCCGACCGGGCGCGGAAAATCCTGGACGGCATGAAGACTTTCACCACCGGGGCGGACTTCCACCCCACCGGCTCCCATCTGCGCTTGGTGATTGCTGCCAACGACCTGCAACGGGACCTGATGCTGCCGCCTTTCTTGCGGCAGTTGGAAGATGCGGGTGCCGAGGTATCCTTGCGCGTCGTTCCCTCGGGAATGCCGGGGGCGGACCTGCTGCGCCATGACCGCTGCGACCTCGTCATCACGCCCCGTCCGCCCGCCGGCCTGGACATCATGCAGAAGCGCCTGCTGACCGACCGCTATGTCTGTTTCTATGACGCACAGATGCGCCCGCCGCCGGAAACACTCGCCGATTACTTGCACGCCCGCCACGTCACCGTTGTCCATGACAATGATCATGGGCTGGAATTCGACCAGATGCTGACGGAACGCGGCATCCGCCGGGACGTGGCGATCACCGTCCCCAACTTCGCCGGCGTGCCGCCCTTCCTGCGCGGCAGCCCCCGCCTTGCCACGCTGCCTTCACTGCTGGCCTCGGGAATCATGCAGGGCTTCGCCATGGCCCCCATGCCGATGGAGGATTACGAACTTCCCTTCTTCATGGTGTGGCATGGCCGCAATCAGCACGATCCCCGCCATTCCTGGCTGCGGGAGCAACTGGAGCAGGCGGCGCGAACGCTCTCCTAAAGCCGTTTCCATTCAAACGGAACTGGCTTTAGTCACTACGTTTCGTCAGAACGAAACGTGTTCTAGGCCAGGGCCAGTTTGCTTCCCTCATCCGCCACCACCTCGGGAGACGGCGACTGTCCGGCATCAAGCAGTTTACGTGCCAACATATGGTCCTGCGGACGGTTGACGGATTCCACCGCGATCAGTCGATCCTGCCGGTAGTAGAAAACCGAGAAAGCACCCGTAGCCGGGTTCCCACGCAGCACTAGGCTGTCATAGCCCGTGCTCAGCCCGGCCATCTGAAGCGTGACGTCATATTGCGTGGACCAGAACCAGGGCGTCTGTGAGAAGGGCCGTTCCTGCCCCAGCAGGGCCGCCGCCGCGCTCTTGCCCTGTTCGACGGCATTCTGCACCGATTCCAGCCGCCGCATTCCACCGTGGACGGCATCGCGGAGAACGGTGCAATCGCCGGCAGCGACGATCAGCGGATCGGAAGTGCGGGAACACGCATCCACCACGATTCCCCGATCACAATCCAGTCCGGCAGCGGCGGCAAGGCGGTCGTTGGCCTCGATGCCGATGCCGACGACCACTAGGTCAGCCCGACGGAAGCCTCCGTCATCACCGTAAAGGCCGGTTACCCTGCCCTCTTTCCCAACGATTTCCATCACTGTCCGTCCCAGCCTCACCTCCACCCCCTGGGCTTCATGCAAAGCCAGGAAGAAATCGGAAAGAACAGGGGCAACAGCTCGCGCCATCAGGCGGTCGCCGGCTTCGAACACCGTCACCTGCGCCCCGGCCTTGCGTGCGGCCGCCGCCACTTCCAGGCCGATGAAGCCCCCGCCGACGACCGCCACATGACGGGCAGTCTTCAGCGCGGCCAGGATGACATGGCTGTCGGCAAGACTGCGCAGCCCCACCACCCCTTGCAGCTCGCTTCCCGGCACGGTCAGGCGGCGCAGCCGCGCCCCGGTGGCCAAGGCCAAGCCCCGATAGTCGTAGCGCGTGCCATCGGCCATCGCTATTTGGCGCCGCTCGCGGTTGATGGCCTGGACCGGAACCCCCGTCAGCAAGGTGATGTTCTTGCGCGCCAGCGTCTCGCGGCTGCGGATCTCGATCTGCTCGCCCAAAGCCAAGCCCAGCAGGACATCCTTGGACAAGGGCGGACGGTGATAAGGCGGCACCGGCTCGTCACCGATCAGCAGGATTTCCCCCTCGTATTTCCCGCCGCGCAGGCTTTCGGCGATCTGCAACCCGGCCTGCCCCGCCCCGACGATGACGATGGGCGCGGCCATCAGCTTTGCGCCTCGGGCAGATGCACCACCAGCCCGTCCAAGGCGGCTGTCAGCGTGATCTGGCAGGACAGGCGGCTATTGGGCCGCCGTTCCGCCACCACATTGTCCAGCATCCCGTCTTCCATCTCGCCCGGCGGCGGGATCAGGCCCAGCATGTCTTCCGCCACATAGACATGACAGGTGGCGCAGCAGCAGGACCCGCCGCATTCCGCCTCGATGCCGTCCAAACCGTTACGTTGCGCCCCCTGCATCACCGTCCAGCCTTCGGGAACGTCGATGTCGTGGCGGGCGCCGTCCTGTTCCACATAGATGACCTTGACCATGTCCGCGTCCTTTCCCGTCTAATCCAGCTTAATCCCGAGCCAGCAGCAGGCGGCGCGGCGCCCGGAAGGTGGTCGAGGCCAGCCAGGGCAGCACGGACTCGACGCGTCGATAGACCGGAACAGCCTTGTGAAATTCCTCGAAGACGGTGACCGTCGCCATGCGGGCGATGGAAGAGCCGAGGCAGACATGGACCCCGCCGCCGAAGCCCAGATGGTTCTTGGGCCGCCGGTCGATGTCATAGAGGTCGGGATTGGGGAACTGGCGCTCGTCGCGATTGCCCGACCCATAGGCCAGGCAGACGAAATCACCCTTCTTCATCACCTGTCCGTGCAGGTCCACATCGCGCATCAGCACACGGCGGAAGCGCTGGGCCGAGGTGTTGAAGCGCAGGCTTTCCTCGACCGCATCGGGCAGGCGCGACGGATCGGCCACCACCATCTCGCGCGCTTGGGGATGGTCGGCCAGGTTCAGGGCGAACATGGTCAGGAAGCTGGACAAGGATTCGACACCGGCCATGATCAACGTCGTCACCGTCATCTGGATCTCGCGCTCGCTCAGGCGCTCGCCGTCGATTTCCGCCTGGACCAGCCTGCTGACCAGATCCTCGCCCGGATCGCGGCGGCGCAATTCCATCAGCCGGGCGGCATAAGCCGACATCCATTCGAAGGCGGCGATATTCTCCGGCCCCTTGGCCCGCGTCACCGGGTCGGTCTGCACCATCAGCACGACATTCCGGCGGATCTCCGCCTCGTCCTCCAGCGGCATGCCCAACATATTGAACAGAAGCCCGACCGTGACCTTGGCCGAAAAGCCGGTGATGAAGTCGAACTCCCGTGCTTCGCCGATCCCGGCCAAGGCATGACGGGCGGTCTGGCGCAGCGGCTCGGCCAGGGCGCCGACATTGCGCTTGGTGAAAGCCGACTGGATGATCGCCCGCATACGGTCATGGCGCGGCGGGTCGGTGGTACCCAAAGTCGCCCCGGCGCGGTTGGGCACCTCGTCCATCAGGTTCCCCTTGGTCGAGGAATAGGTCTGCCAGTCGTTCAGCGCCTCGACGATATCGGCATGGCGCGACAGCACCCACATCCTGGCCTCCTCGCTCCAGAAGCAAGGATGGTGGTCGCGCAGGATCTTGTAGGCGGGAAAGGGGTCGGCATCGATCTCGGGGGAATAGGGATCGAAGCGGAAAGCGGTATCCAGCATGGAGCCTCCTCCTGTTCGGCAGCGACATTGCCTGCTCTTCGTTGTCGTACCGAGCTTACGGGCGACGGGGCCCTGCCTGAATGGACGAAGGCAGCAAAAAATTGTACGATCCTTACAAAATCGATAATTCTTCATTTTATCGGAGGAAGGCATGACAGTCGGAGCATCCATCCCGGGGCAAGTGCCGCATTTCGCCCTCTACGGCGAGCCCTCGACCCAGGATGATGCCGACTTCTTCCATGTCGAGGATGTCCGCAGCCGCAGCCGCCTCTACGACTGGGCCATCAACCCGCACACCCATAAGGGCCTGTTTCAGACGGTGCTGATCGTCGAGGGCGAGGCGGAAACGAGATTGGACGATCAGAACATCACGCTGGGACCGCTTTCGCTTGTGGGCATCCCGTCCAGCACCGTCCACGCTTTCCGCTTCCGGCCGGAGACGGAAGGGTATGTCCTCACCATGGCGGAAAGCATCCTGTTCCGCGATGCCCGCACGCAAGCGCTGTTCCAGCCATTGTTCCAGGCGCCGCAGGTCATCGACCTGTCGAAGACGCCACAGAATGCACGGCGCGTCGTCTCGACGCTGGAACATATCATGACCGAATTCCAATGGCCGATGACAGGGCGCAGCCTGATGGTGGAATGGCTGCTTCAGGCCTTCCTGCTGCTATTGGTCCGGCAGGTCGCGCTCCAGACGGAACACAGCCTGCCGGAACGGCTTCAGGCCGACCTGTTCTCGCGCTTCAAGATCCTCGTCGAGGCGCATTACCAGCATCACTGGCCTGTCGCCCGCTATGCCCGGGAATTGGGGGTAACGGAAAGCCGTTTGAACCGGCTATGCAAGGCCCTTGCCGGACGCTCCGCCTTCAAAGTGATCCAGGACCGGCTGTTGCTGGAGGCACGGCGGAAGCTGACCTATATCGCCGCCCCCGTCTCGCTGCTGGCTTATGAGCTGGGCTTCGAGGACCCTGCTTATTTCTCCCGCTTCTTCAAGAAGCATACCGGCCTCACCCCGGCCGAATACCGGCGCATCGGCACATCATAGAAAGCGGAACAGGCTGACGAGATCCGCCTGCCTGTTCCGTGCCTTCAGATCAAGGCTAGCGCAAGGCTTGGGAAGCCGATCAGCAATCCGAGGCGCAGCACGTCCGACATCACGAAAGGCATGACGCCACGGAACATGTCGCGGATATTGATCTCCGGCGACATTGCCTTGAGCACGAAGACATTCATCCCGACCGGCGGCGTGATCAGGCCCATTTCGACGGCAATCACGGTCACCACGCCGAACCAGACGGGGTCGAAGCCGGCCTGGACGATCAGCGGATAGACAATCGGCACGGTCAGCAGCATCATCGCCATGCCGTCCATGACGCAGCCCAGCAGCACGTAAAGCAGCAGAACCGACAGCAGAACCGCGAAAGGTGGCAGGCCCATATCCACGACAAAACCCGCCAGACTTTGCGAAAGCATCGAGACGGACAGGAAATAGCCGAAGATTTCCGCGCCGATGATCATGAAGAAGATCATGGCGCTGGTGAAGATCGTCTCTTCGATCGAGGCGAAGAAGTCGCGCAGACTCATGCCGCGGGCAAAAGCGATCACCATGGTCAACGCCGCCCCGACCGCCGCCGCCTCGGTTGGAGTGAAGATGCCCCAATAGATGCCGCCGATGATGAAGGCGAAGACCCCGGCGAAGGGGCCGAGCCCGGCCAGCCCCCGGATCTTCTGTCCCCAGCTCGTGGGCTCGCTCGGGCTGGCAAGGTCGGGCTTCAGCCAGACCTGCACGGCAATCGCGGCGCAATAAAGGGCCAAACCCAGAATGCCAGGAATTAGCCCGGCCATGAACATGTCGCCCACCGATTGCTCGGTGATCAGGGCGTAAAGCAGCAGGGCGATGCTCGGCGGAATGATGATGCCCAATGTGCCCCCGGCGGCCAGCGCGCCGCTGGCCAATTGCGGCGAATAGCCGTTCTTGAGCATTTCGGGCATGGCAACCCGGCTCATACTCGCCGCCGTCGCCAAAGACGAGCCGGAAATGGCCGAGAACAGACCGCATGAGGTCACCGCGGCCAGGGCCGAGCCGCCGCGCCAGCCGCCGAATAACGTCCTTGCGGCCGAGAACATCTCGCTCGACATCCGCGCCTTAGTCGCAAAGACGCCCATCAGGATGAACAGCGGAATAGGGCTGAAGCTGTAATTGCTCAAGGCTTCGAAAGGACCGCTGCCCAGGATCGAGATCGCGGGCTCGAAGGAGACGATCAGGCCGAAGCCGAGGAAACCCATCGCGGCCATCGCCAGGGCGACGGGACAGCGCAGGGCGATCAGGCCGAGCATCCCGGCGATGCAGACAAGCCCGATGATCTCGCCGCTCATCGCACTTCCTCCACATGGAAGACCTGCTGCAGCCCGCCGAGCACCCCACGCAGCGCCAACAGGCCGGTTGCTAGGGCGGCAAGGCCATAGAAGACGGTCATCGGGATATGCAGGTCCTGGGTGGTGCTGAAGGAACCGGCATTGGAGAATTCCACCAGATAATGCCTGCACATCATCGCCCCCAGCAGACCGAAGCACAGGACATAGGCCCCGTCGATGACATTCTTCAGGCGCGGGGACATGCCTTCGGTGAACATGTCCACGATCACTTGGCCGCGTGTCACGGAATAAGGCAGCGCGAACAGCACCATCAGCAACAGGCCGTAGCTGACCAGCTCGACGGCACCGGGAAAGAAGAGTTTGACCGCCCCGCCGGTCGCCGCGAACAGCGACCGGACAAGGATGTCGGCGACTACCGTCCCCATCATTGCGATGAGGATGGCGCCGCTGATCCAGTGCATGATCCGTGCGACCAGATGAGCGGCCTCCACCACTATTTTCATGGCGCTACAGGGCGCAGTCGCCGGACGACAGGGCCATGGCGCGTTCGAAGACCTGGCGCGCCGGACGGCCTGCGGATTCCTGTTCCTCGACATAGCGCTGGCGGGTGCGTTCCAGCACCGGCTGCCAAAGGGCCTGCTGGTCCTCCGTCAGTTCGATGATCTGGTGGCCGCGGCTGACGGCGTCCTCCAGGCCCTTCTTGTCCAGGTCCTCGAAGACCTCGGCGGCGATCCGGGCCCATTTCTGGCCGGAATTGTCGTCGATCACCTTCTTCAGGTCTTCCGGCATCCCGTCATAGACGCCCTTGTTCATGGTGGCGACGAAGGCCAGGGTATAGAGATTGACCTTGGTGTGATGTTCGGTCAGCTCGTTGATGCGGAAGACGTAATTCCCTTCCCAGGGCATCACTTGCCCATCGATGACGCCGCGCTGGATCGAGGGATAGGTTTCCGGCGCAGGCATGCCCACCGGCTGGGCACCGGCTTCCTCCAGCAGCATCCCGACCACCGCCGTCGGACGGCGCAGCCGCTTGCCTGCCAGATCGGCAGGGCTGTGGACGGCCATCCCCTTTGTATGCAGCAGCCCCGGACCATGGGTGAACATGAACAGGGGATGCGTGTCTTCATATTCCGAGCGGATCAGGCCCTCGTCATAGAGAGTCTGGAGAATGCATGATCCCTGCAGGGCATTCTGGCTGACGCCCGGCAGTTCGACCACCTGCGACAAAGGAAAGCGGTTGGCGGTATAGCCTTGCGCCGTGGCGGCGACTTCGGAGATGCGCTTGGTCACGCCTTCATAGCTGGCCGCCGCCCTGGTCAGGGTCTGGGCGGGAAAGACCTGGACCTTGATGCGCCCCTGCGATTCCTGCTCGATGGTATCGGCCCAGCGCTGGAAGATATCGGTATGCAGAGGCGACGTGGCTGGCCAGAAATGGCTGAACTTCAAGGTATATTCGGCGGCCTGGGCGGTGCCGCCCACGGACAGGGCGGCGGTCACCGCCAGGGCGGCAACGGATTTCGAGAACCAGTTCCTGTTCATAGTCTCCTCCCGATCGACGATTTCGTCATTGTTATCATTTGCAAGAACAAGGAGCCCGCCGGAGCGCAGGATCATTCCTCCACCGCCCCGGCCAGATCATATGTCAGATTACGCGGCTTCCGTGGCCTTCTTTGGATCCTTCTCGTCGAAGATCTTGTTCAGGATTTCGGCGGCCAAGTTGAAGGCCGGCAGGCCCCGGAATAGGAAGGCCAGGCCGGCGACGTCGTGCAGTTCCTTCTTCGTCGCCCCCGCCCGCATGGCCGCGCGCCCGTGATATTCCGAGGCCGGCGCCACATGCGAAAGCAGAATGCCGAACAGGATCATCTGGGCGGTCTTGGTATCCATGCTGGTGGGATACATCGCGTGTTCGCGGATCTTCTCGACCATGTCGAGCAATTGCGGATCGCATTCGAGACCCACGTTGATGCGATGCTGGATACGCGGCGGAACGAAACCGATCAGTTCGTTATAGATTTCTTCATACTCTTCCTTGGTGGCCAAGACAGCCTCCTTTTCGTGAGAAACGTGGATGTTAGAGGGCGGAACGCTCTTCCGCCGCCCGGGGCATCAGGCAAAGACTGGCATTGCCGCTGCCGGAACTCTGGGCATAGGTGCCGTATTGGCGGCCCTGCAAATGCCCGTGCGCGGCCGCCATGGCCCCGGCCGCGCCCAACATTCCGGCCAGCGGGCGCCCGCCCATCTCGGCCACGGCGGCGCGGCAGTAATCGGGGGACCAGCGGATCAGCTCCGCCACATCGCCCCGGACCATCAGCTCGATGAAGCGGCGGTCCAGCTCGATGCGTTCGGGCGTCGGCCATAGATCGGGGCCGCGCAGCACCGCATGGGACAGGGCGCAGCTCGAGATGAAGACCGCCCGCCGCCCCAGGCTTGCGGCCACCGCATGGGCGAGTTCACCGACCCGCCGGTTCTCCTCGAGGCTGGAGCAAATGACCGAAGGCAGCAGCACGACCGGAACCGTGCTGTCCGGGTCCATGTATTGCAGCGGCACGAAGGAGGCGTAATCCCATTTGAAGGGCTGCACGTCATTGATGGCTGCAGGAATGCCATCCTTCTTCATCGCCGCGCACAGGGCCTGGGCGAAAATCGGGTCGCCGTTGCGGCGATAGGGAATGCCGGGGATCAGATCCACCGCCTCGTCGGCGATGCAGACGCCCTCATGAAGGGCATGGGCCGTGACATACCAGTTGAAGGTACAGACCCAATGCGAGGAATGCAGGATGAAGAGGTCGGGCTGCAATGCCCTGACCCGCTCCCCCATCTCGCGCAACCCTGCTACCAGGCCCTTCTGGAATTCCGGCACATTGGCCTCGACGCCGATGCGCGGGGTATGAGGGGCAACCAGACTTGCGACGATCCCGCCAGCCATGACCTTTTCCTCCTGTAGCGTTTTTTATTATTTTTAAACGATATATCCGGCCTTGATCGGAGTCTACAGACTTTATCGATAATTATGCCATGTATCGATTTTACGGAAATCCCTGTCCGTCTCCCACTATTCCAGGCCGGGAGGCATTTTCTTGGGGTTTCCGCCTGCGGCGAAATGCTCGCCGGGCACCTCGCGCAGGATGACGCGGACCGAGTCGCGCGGCGCGTCGATGGCTTCGACCACGGCCTCGGTGACCTTGCGGATCAGGGCCAGCTTCTTCTCGGGCGTCCGCCCCTCGATCAGGGTGATGTCGACGACAGGCATGATCGCTACTCCGTGACGTTGAGCGACACCGCGCCCAGATTCTGGTAGACGGCCCGGACATGCATGCCCGGTGCCAGGGCATGGGCGGCCGTCGCCCCGCCGGCGAGCACGATGTCGCCGGGATTGAGACGCTCGCCCCAGCGCGAGACCAGGCGCGCGGCGGCGACCAGCGAGCGCAGGGGATGGCCGAGGATGGCCGCCGTCGAGCCCACCTGCACCGCCCGCCCGTCGGCTTCGAGGATGATGCCGAGATTGTCGATGGCGGTGTCGGGCTTGTGCCAGTTGCCCAGCACGAAGCCCGAGGAGGAGGAATTGTCGGCGACCACGTCGGGCAGCGCGAACTTGAAGTTCTGGTAGCGCGAGTCGATCACCTCCATCGCCGGCGCGATCGCCTCGACGGCGGCCAGCGCCTCCAGCGGGCTGACCTCGCCCGAGAGGGGCTTCTTCATCAGGAAGACGATCTCGGGCTCGATGCGCGGATGGACATAGTTGGCCCGGCTCATCGCCCCGCCCTCTTCCAGGCGCATGGCATCGGTCAGGCGGCCCCAGATCACCTCGTCCACACCCACCTGGGCCATCTTGGCGCGGCTGGTCAGGCCCATCTTGACGCCGATCCGCCGCTCGCCCCGGCCCAGGCGCCGGGCCAGGGACAGCGCCTGGATGGCATAGCCGTCCTCGACGGTGAGGTCGGGCACCCGCTCGGTCAATTGCGGGATCGCGGTGGCGGTGCGCGCCGCCTCGTCGACGACGGCGGCCAGGCTCGCCATGTCGCGCTTGATCTCCATCGTGCTCATTGTGCCGCTCCTTCCTTCTGCCGGGCCACCAGATCCAGGGCCACGTCGACGATCATGTCCTCCTGGCCGCCGACCATGCGGCGCCGGCCCAGTTCCACCAGGATCTGGCGGGTATCGATGCCGTAGGTCTTCGACGCATTCTCGGCATGGCGCAGGAAGCTGGAATAGACCCCGGCGAAGCCCAGCGACAGGCTTTCGCGGTCGACGCGCACCGGGCGGTCCTGAAGCGGGCGCACCAGATCGTCGGCGGCATCCATCAGCGTGTGCAGATCACAGCCGGTCTCGATCCCCATGCGCTCGAAGACAGCGATGCAGACTTCCAGCGGCGCATTGCCCGCCCCCGCCCCCATGCCCGCCAGCGAGGCATCGACCCGCACCGCCCCTTCCTGGACGGCGGCCACCGAATTGGCGCCCCCCATGGAAAGGTTGTGATGGGCATGGATGCCGATCTCGGTTTCGGGCTTCAGCTCCTGGCGGAAGGCCCGCACCCGCTCGGCCACCTGGTCGGGCAGCAGGGCGCCGGCGGAATCGACGACATAGACGCATTCGGCACCATAGCTTTCCATCAGCTTGGCCTGGGCGACCAGTTCCTTGGCCGGGATCATGTGGCTCATCATCAAAAAGCCGATGGTGTCCATGCCCATCTCGCGCGCCGCCTCGATATGCTGGCGCGAGACATCGGCCTCGGTGCAATGGGTGGCCACGCGCACGGAACGCGCCCCGGCGGAATAGGCTTCCTTGAGATCATGGACGGTGCCGATGCCCGGCAGCAGCAGCACCGCCACTTCCGCCTCGGTCAGCTCGCCGGCCACGGCCTCGATCCAGGCGAGATCGGTGGTCTTGCCGAAGCCGTAATTGAAGGACGAGCCCTGCAGCCCGTCGCCATGGGCGACCTCGATGGAATCCACGCGGGCCTTTTGCAGGGCGCGGGCGATCTCGCGCACCTGGGGGATGGTGTATTGATGGCGGATGGCATGCATCCCGTCACGCAGCGTGACGTCCTGGATGTAGAGCTTGTCCTTGGTCTTGCGGGCCATGTTATGCGGCCTCCATCTTGAGCTTGCTTTCGGCCCAGCGGTCGGCGGTGACCAGGGCGGCCGAGGTCATGATGTCGAGATTGCCGGCATAGGCCGGCAGGTAATGGGCCGCGCCCTCGACCTCGAGGAAGACCGAGGTCTTTAAGCCCGAGACCTCGCCGATGCCGGGGATGTTGACCGGGGCGTTGTCGCCGATATGCTCGAACTGCACCTTCTGCTTGAGGCGGTAGCCGGGCACGTATTTCTGCACCTCGGCAACCATCTCGGTGATCGAGGCCTCGATCTCTTCGGGGCTTGCACCTTGCGAGAGGGTGAAGACGGTGTCGCGCATGATCAGCGGCGGCTCGGCGGGGTTGAGGATGATGATCGCCTTGCCCTTTTCCGCCCCGCCGACAGTCTCGATGGCCTTGGACGTGGTCTCGGTGAATTCGTCGATATTGGCGCGCGTGCCGGGACCGGCCGATTTCGAGCTGATCGAAGCGACGATCTCGCCATAGACCAGCCTTTTGGCGACGCGCCGGACGGCATGGACGATGGGGATCGTCGCCTGGCCGCCGCAGGTGACCATGTTGACGTTGGGCTGGTCCAGGTTGTCCTTGAGGTTCACCACCGGGATGATGAAGGGTCCGACGGCCGCAGGCGTCAGGTCGATCACCTTCTTGCCGTCGCGGCGCAGGATGGCGTCGTTGGTCAGGTGGGCCTTGGCCGAGGTGGCGTCGAAGACGACCTGGATGTCCTTGTAATCCGGCAGGCGGGTCAGGCCCTCGATGCCCTCATGGGTGGTCGCCACGCCCAGCCGGGCGGCGCGCGCCAGTCCGTCGGAGGCGGGGTCGATGCCGACCATCGCGCCCATCTCCAGGTTCTTCGAGGTGCGCATGATCTTGATCATCAGATCGGTGCCGATATTGCCCGAACCGATGATCGCGCATTTGATCTTGCTGCTCATGCATCACTCCTTTGCGAACGAGGCGCGCACCGCGCCCAGGCCGTTGATGCGGGCCTCGAAGACATCCCCCGGCTGCGCCGCGACCATCGGCCCCAAGGCGCCGCTCAAGATGGTGTCGCCCTTCCTGAGCGGGCGTCCGGCCTTGGCCATCACCCGGGCCAGCCACCACGCCGCCGTCAGGGGATTGCCCAGGCAGGCCGCCCCGGCACCGACCGAGACCGGCTCGCCCTTGCGCTCCATCACCATGCCGCACAGGCGCGGGTCGAATTCGCCCAGGCGCTTCGGCTCGCTGCCCAGCACGTAAAGACCCGAGGAGGCGTTGTCGGCGATGGTGTCAAAGATGCGGATGTCCCAATTGGCCACGCGCGAGCCCACCACCTCGATGGCGGCGACGGCATAATCCACGGCATTCATCACATCGGTGGGCGTGACGCGCTCGTCATCCAGATCGCTCCCCAGGATGAAGGCGATTTCCGCCTCGACCTTGGGCTGGCTGACCGAGGACAAGGCAATGTCCTCGCCCTCGGCCACCGCCATGTCGGCGAACAGCATGCCGTAATCGGGCTGGTCGACGCCGAGCTGGGCCTGCACCGCCTTGCTGGTCAGGCCGATCTTGCGCCCGACCAGCCGCCGCCCGGCCTCCAGGCCTCGCCTGGTGTTGATCTCCTGGATCGCATAGGCGGCCTGGATGTCGCCGCCCTCGATCAGGTCGCGCACCGGGGCGCAAGGCTGGCCGCTTTGCGCGGCCTGCCACAGCCGGTCGGCGGCTTCTTGGATATTCGCTTCAGACATGGGACGGCCTCACAGCTTGATGCAGACGTTGGACAGCTCGGTGTAGAACTCCAGCGAGTGGAGCCCGCCCTCGCGGCCGATACCGGAAGCCTTCGAGCCGCCGAAGGGCGTGCGCAGGTCGCGCAGGAACCAGGAATTGACCCAGCACAGCCCCACCTCCATGCGCGCAGCGACGCGATGGGCGCGCGACAAATTCTCGGTCCAGACCGCGCAGGCCAGGCCGTAAGGGGTGTCGTTGGCGAGATGAATCGCCTCTTCCTCGGTGTCGAAGGGCTGGATATGGCAGCAGGGGCCGAAGATCTCCTCGCGCACCACCGCAGCCGTTTCGGGCAGGCCGGTCCAGATGGTCGGCTGCACCCAGGCGCCCTCGGCCAAATGGGCGGGCATCTCGGGGATGCCGCCGCCGGTCACCACAATGGCGCCTTCCTCGACCGCCTTGCGGTAATAGGACAGCACCTTGTCGCGATGCTCCTGGCTGACCAGCGGGCCGAGAGTGACGCCCTTGTCCTCGGGATGGCCGAGCTTCAAGCCCTCCGCCCCGGCCTTGAGGCGGGCGACGAAGTCCTCGAAGACCGGGCGCTGGACATAGACCCGCTCAGTCCCTAAGCAGACCTGGCCGCAATTGGCGAAGGCCGAGCGCATGGTGCCCTCGATGGCCTTGTCGAGATCGGCATCGGCAAAGACGATGGCGGCGTTCTTGCCGCCCAGCTCGAAGGAGACCGGGCGCACGCCGTCGGCAGCGGCCTTCATGATCGCCTCGCCGGTGCGGGTCTCGCCGGTGAAGGTGATGGCGTCCACGCCCTTGTGGCGGGTCAGGAACTCGCCGGCCGAATTGGGGCCGAAGCCGTGGACGACGTTGAACACGCCCTTGGGCATCCCCACCGCGTTCATCACCTCGCCCAGCAGGGTAGTGGTCAGCGGCGTCTCCTCCGACGGCTTGACCACCACGGTATTGCCGCAGGCCAGGGCCGGGCCGACCTTCCAGGTCATCAGCAGAAGCGGCAGGTTCCACGGGCTGATCACGCCGATCACGCCCTTGGGCTTGCGCAAGGCGTAGTTGATCGCGCCGGTGCCGTCGGGGGTGGGGGTGGGGAAGAATTCGGTCGAGACGGTCTTGATGACGTCGGTGAACATCTTGAAGTTCGCCGCGCCGCGCGGGATGTCGATATGGCTGGCCAGGCTGACCGGCTTGCCGGTATCGAGGCATTCGGCGGCGAGGAACTCGTCGAAGCGGCGGTTGATCTCATCGGCCACCGCGCCCAGCAGGGTGCAGCGCGCCTCCACGCTCATCCGCCCCCACTCGCCCGTCAGCGCCCGCCGCGCCGCCGTCACGGCGGCATCGACCTCGGCCTCGCCCGCCTCGTGCACCAGCCCGATCACGCTGTTGTCGATCGGGCTGCGGTTCTGCCAGCTCCGCCCCGTGCTCCCCGTCGTGAACGCGCCGTCGATGAAATGCAGCGCATCACGGCGGGCCGAGTCCAGGCGCCCTTTCTCTATTCCCACTGTCTTGTTCATTTCCTCTGCACCCTTCCTCTCGGACAGCGTTATGCAGACCGGCCGTTCGACCGGCTCTCCCTTTTCGCGCATAACGGTAGCGCCGCCCCATTTCGAGGGAAAGAGTTTTTATCGATAAAATGAAAGATTTTTGAGGGGTTGCATTTTCTCCCAAAAAAAACAAGATTGAGACGGAACCGGGATCTGCCCGAAAACCCTTGTCGAACTCAGGATTTTTGCATGACCGCTCTCGCTGCCGCCGAAGCAAGGAATGCGGATTCGGGCACGCTGACGCTGGCCCACCGCGCCTATGATCTGCTGCGCCACGACATCCTGAGCGGTGCCCTGGCGCCCGGCAGCCGGCTTAGGATCGAAGTGTTGAAGAAGCGCTACGGCATCGGCCCGACGCCGCTGCGCGAGGCGCTGTTCCGTCTTCTGTCAGACGGCATCGTTTCCTGCGAGGAGCATCGCGGCTTCAGCATTCCCGACGTGTCCCTGGCCGAATTGCGCGATATCACCGACCAGCGGAAAATGGTGGAATGCGCCGCCATGCGCGCGGCCATCGCCAATGCGACGGATGCCTATGACGCCGAAGTGGTCGCCGCGCATTTCCGGCTTTCCCGCGCCACCGCCAAATGCTCGGCCGACGACCATGCCGCCTTGCAGGAATGGGAAAGGCTGCACCGCCTGTTCCACCAGACCCTGATCGAAGGCGCCAATTCACCGGTCCTGATGCGCCTGCAGCGGATGCTCTATGACCAAGCCGACCGCTATCGTCATCTCTATCTGCAGGACACCTTCGTGCCCGACAGCGTCCATGACGACCATACGCGGCTCATGGAAGCGACCTTGGAACGGGATGCGGACAAGGCCTGCGCCCTGCTGAGCGAGCATGTCGAGAGGGTCCATGCCATTGCGAGCCAGGCTCCCTATTTCGCGCGCCAGAAGAAGCTTCAGAAAACGCCCTGACCGAGAGAACGAAGGGCGGCGCCGAAGCGCCGCCCGAGGTGCTTTTACGGGGCTTCCGAAGTGGAGGAGAGCCGCCACAGATTGATGCCGCTGTCGACGGCATGGCGGTCGATCTCGGCTAGTTCGTCCGCCGTGAAGGAAAGGTTGTCCAGGGCGTCGAGGGAATTATCGAGCTGTTCGACCGTCCGCGCGCCGATCAGGGCCGAGGTCACACGGGGATCGCGGAGTACCCAGGCGATGGCCATCTGCGCCAGGGTCTGCCCGCGCCGCTGGGCGATGGCATCGAGGGCGCGGACACGCTCCAGCGTCTCGGGCGTCAGGAAATCCGCCTTGAAGGAACCGCCCTTGGCGGCGCGCGCATCGGCCGGCTTCCCGTTCAGGTATTTCGAAGTCAGCATGCCCTGGGCCAGGGGCGAGAAGGCGATGCAGCCCAGTCCCAATTCCTCCAACGTGTCGAGCAATCCGCCCTCCACCCAGCGGTTCAGCATGGAATAGGACGGCTGGTGGATGAGGCAGGGCGTGCCGAGATCCTTCAGGATGGCGGCGGCACGGCGCGTCATCTCGGGCGAGTAGGAGGAGATACCGACATAAAGCGCCTTGCCCTGGCGTACGACCTGGTCAAGCGCCCCCATCGTCTCTTCCAGAGGCGTACGCGGATCGACGCGATGGGAATAGAAGATATCGACATAGTCCAGCCCCATGCGGCGGAGACTCTGGTCGAGGCTGGCGATCAAGTATTTGCGCGATCCCCAATTGCCATAGGGGCCGGGCCACATCTCGTAGCCGGCCTTGGTCGAGACGACGATCTGGTCGCGATAGGGGCGGAAATCGGTCGCCAGGATGCGGCCGAAATTCTCCTCGGCCGAACCGGTCGGCGGGCCGTAATTGTTGGCCAGGTCGAAATGCGTGACACCCCGGTCGAAAGCGCGGCGCAGGACCGCCCGCCCGGCCTCGAACGCATCGACACCGCCGAAATTCTGCCACAACCCCAGAGAGATGGCCGGCAGGTCGAGGCCGCTCCGGCCGCAACGGCGGTAGGTCATGCGCTCGTAACGTGTCGCGTCGGCAAGATATGGCGGATGCATCGGATTCTCCCTATGGCTTTATCGGCAACCGGCGAAAAGTTGCGCCGGAGCAACTCGGGGCAGGAGCATACCCTCCCTCTCCGCTGCGAACCACCCGCAGATAAAGCGGCAGAACCTTCGCAATAGGAAAGGGACATGCCGTGATGCGGCATGTCCCTCCGAGTCCGCGCGTCCTGCGTCTACGAGGCCGTCTTGTTCAGGAAAGCCTCGATCGAAGCGCGGTGTTCTTCAGTCGTATAGCAGATCGCTTGCGCTTCGCGGCCCAGGGCAAAAACCTGATCGGCAGAGGATTCGAAAGTCTGATCCATGATGGCTTTGGTCAGCGCGATCGCCACGGCCGATCCTTGGGTCAGTTCCTCCGCCCATGCCTGGGCCTCGGAGAGAAGATTTTCCGCCGTCGTCACGCGATCGACGAGGCCAAAGGTCACGCCCTCCTCCGCAAGGACGACCCGGCCGGACAAGATCAACTCCTTCGCCTTGGCAAGGCCGACACGGCGCGGCAGGAAATACATGCCTCCGCCATCGGAGACCAGCCCGCGCTTGACGAAACTCATCGACAGCTTCGCGCCTTTAACAGCGATGATGAAGTCACATGCCAGGGCCATGTCGAGGCCCAGGCCGAAGGCGGCGCCATTGACCGCTGCGATCACCGGCTTCGACAAGCCGTGAATCGCAGCAACCCCGCGATGGGTGCGCTTCTGGCGGCGCCAGCCGTTGAACGCCACTTCCCCGGACGGCGCCTTGAGACGTTCCTTCATACCGCCGATGTCACCGCCTGAGCAGAAGCCCTTCCCTTCCCCTGTCAGGATGACGGCCCGCACCTCCTGCGCCGAATCGGCCCATTCGAAGGCGGCGATGAGTTCCGTACGCATCTGGTCGTTGATTGCGTTGCGCAGTTCGGGCCTGTTGAGCGCAATCGTGGCGATGCCATTGGTGAGCGAGACCCGGATGAACTCAGCATTCGGCACTGCGCTGCCGGGCGAGGCATAGATCATTGTCAGCATTTCCTTTTTTCTTAAATGTGCCTGGTCGTCAGGCAGCGTCCTTTCCGCGCAGCGCGAGCGGCACTGCCCCTGGAAGAGTGTTTCCATGCATGACCTGGTCCTTGAGCGCGTTGCACATATCCGCCTCAAGGGCGGAGGAGGCCAGTTCATGGAACTTCTCGAACAATTCGGCGTCCGTCAGCGGATCGTCGGGATCGCCTTTCCGCGTACGCTGGAAATGCTCGATGACGCGGCCATCCTTGAGGGTGATGGTCAGGCGCGCCATGCGCTTGCGCGGATAAGCGGCAACCAGTTCCGCATCCTCGCGAACGGTAATCTTTGGCATAAAGGCCCGGATGTCCTCGCGTTCCAGCGCCTCGGGCGTGAAGGCCGCCATGCGCACATTGCCAAGATGCATGAGCGCCGAAACGCAATATTGCACGCTGAAGCGCGCATCGCGGGCGCTCTCGACATTCATGCGGTCGCAGATGGCAACGGTCGGCCCATAACCGGCGATTGCGATGAACTGGACGTCTTCCTTCTCAAAGGGCGTTTGGGTCCTTACGGCCCGGAGGCCGTCGAGGGTGGGGAAGATATGCCCGCAACAGCCATGGTTCTTGAAGGTCATGCGCGAAATGGGGGTCCATTCCCCCAGCCCGTCGAGACCGGCCGCCCAATTGCCCGTGGAATCGCTGGTCGCAGCGGCATAGCCATGCGGTGCATGAAGACTGTCCAACGAGCCGGTGACGCCGGCTGCCGCCGCCATTCCGGCCAGCACCCCCGCATCGGCCGCATGGCCGCAATGAAGGGCTTTGGTCAGTCCCTTGCCCTGCAGATTCTCCTGATGGCCGCCTGCAAAACTGGTGGCGATCGCCACGGCATATGCGATCTGTTCGGCATCGCAACGCATCAGTATGGCCGTCGACACCGCTGCACCGAAGGTGCCCACGGTCGCCGTAATGTGCCAGTTCCGGTAATGGCTGGGCTGAAGCGCCATGGCGATCCGGCAGCCTACTTCATATCCCCCGATGACAGCGCGGAGAAAGTCCTCGAAAGAAGCCCCCTGATCCTGCGCGACGGCAAGCGCCGCCGAAATGGTCGGGCTTCCGGGATGGTAGCCGCCATCGCGGAAGATATCGTCGAATTCCGCCGTGTGGCTGGCCGTCCCGTTGAGAAGAGCCGCGTGGCGTGCGGCACAGGAAGCGCCATCGACATAGCTGACCGCCGCCCCACTGCCTCGTGCGGCGGTCAATGCCCTGGCGAGCGGGAGGGCTGGCCCGTCCACGCAGCCGGGCAACATGGCAGCAAACCAGTCCAGCACCGCACGCCGCGCATCCCATTCCACATCAGGGGATAACGCGCAACTGCGCCAGCCCGCCGCCGCCTCCGACAATACAATCAGTGGGTTATCCATATTTTTTCTCTCGTTTCCCAATCGGGCAGGCACGGCACGCATAGCCGCGCCCTGTCCTTCAATCGTTGGTCCTGGGCGTTATCTTTCAACTGAGGTTTAGTTGTGGTGAGGCTGCCGAACAGTAAGCCAAAGCAGCCATACCGAACCTGCGCTCAGGATAAATCCCCATCAGCCGCGCTTGAGCAGCAAGCCGCCATCGACAGGCAAGAGAACGCCGGTGATGTATTTGGCCTCGTCTGATGCGAGGAAAACGGCGGCATTGGCCACATCCCAGGCTTCGCCCATATAGCCCATGGGAACGAGCGCATCGCGCTCTGCACGGATCTCCGCGCGGGACCGCCCCGTCTCCTGCGCGCGACGTTCGATCGCCATCGGCGTATCAATCAGACCGGGCACGATCGCATTGGCACGAATGCCGAAAGCCGCGTTTTCAGCCGCCACATGCTGCGTCAGCGTATTGATCGCACCTTTCGAGGTCTTGTAGGCGACGGTCGGACGTTTGGAGAGCGAGGAGGTCGAGGAGATGTTGATGATGCAGCCCGAACGTTTTTCGCGCATCGGCGGCAAGCTGTGCTTGCAAAGCAGGAACATGCTTTTGAGATTGAGCGCCATGATGCCGTCCCAGACCTCGGCATCAAGCTCCGGTGTCGGCTTGTCTCCCTTGGACATGCCGACATTGTTGTGAAGGATGTCGATCCGGCCATAGCGGGTCAGCGCCGCATCCACGATAGCCCGGCAATCCGCCTCCCTCGTCACATCGGCTTCGAAAACCGATGCGCCGCTATCGTCTCCGATTATGTCCAGGGTCTCCTGGGCCCAGGAAACATTCCTATCGACAAGCAGACATGTCGCGCCTTCCTGGGCAAACCGTATCGCCGTCGCCCGGCCGTTCCCCGCCGTCATGCCTGGCTGCTGTCCGGCGCCCGTGATGATCGCGATCTTGCCCTGCAGTCTTCCTGGCATGGCCGTTCCTCCTCCAGTTTCTTATGGGAGGAAACGTTACCATCGTCGGTCCCGGCTTTGGCCTGAGCGAAAATCAGGTTTGACCAAGCTGCAGTCTAAACGATCAGTAATTAGCCTTTGGTAGCGGCCGCACTGGTGAAGAACTCCGGCGGCTCATTGACCTGCTCAAGCAACCAATCAATGAAGCGTTTGGTCTTGACGTTGACCGAAACCGTCGTCGGCCAGACGACATAGAAGGCGGCCCCGGTGGGAATTCGCATGTCGAGCGGACGCACGAGCCTGCCCGCGGCGATCACGTCGTCGAGAATGCCAAGCTGCCCGATAGCCAGACCGAAGCCCTGCTCCGCAGCCGAAAAGGTCAGCAACGACGTGTCGAACTCCATGCCTTTGTTGTAGTCCACCGGCACTCCGACCGCATTCGCCCAGAACTCCCATGCGCGCCGACGGTAGCGGGCATGCAAAAGCTCCCCAGATGCGACATCCTCAGGCTGGGTCAGCTTCTTCAGGCTGCTCAAATAGCCCGCGCTGCACACGACATCGACTTCTTCATCGAACAGCTTGCGGCTACGCGTGTCACGCCAGCTTCCCGATCCCAGTTGCACCGCAACATCAAGATGAGTGCCGCGAAAGTCCAAGGGCTCGACCCTCGTATCGAACCGAACCCGGATATCGGGATAACGCCGCGAGAAATCCGAGAGTTTCGGCATCAGCCAATGATGCGCCATGGTGGGATGCACACGCAGATTGACGGTGCTTTCGGTTTCTCTGCTGATCATACGATGCGTCGCCCGTTCAAGTTCATCGAACAGACCTGCGATCTCGAGCCCGAAGGCCCGTCCGACATCCGTCAATTTGGCCGAACGGGTTCCTCGCTCGAAGAGACTGACATCGAGATAGTTTTCCAGAATCGTGATCTGGCGGCTGATGGCAACTTGGCTCACTCCCAATTCCTTCGCAGCCGCCGTGAATGTTTTGTGGCGTGACGCAACGGCAAAGGCGCGCAAAGGATTCAGCGGAAGGTTCAGACGCCGCTCTTGCATAACCTTAGGTTTCCCTTGGACAACAAAAAACCAGTCAAACTCCTCATAGGTTAGGCTAAGCTTCTGCCAGAAGCCAACAAAATTGAAACTGGCCGCCCGCTTTTCATTGCCCCGTCCGGCAGGGAAACGCGAATGGAATTGGTGCGGCCCTACCGGGAGGATAAGGCATATGCGAGGCCGTCTGGCAGGCAAGGTCGCAATCGTTACGGGTGCGGGAAGCGTAGGACCTGGATGGGGGAACGGACGCGCTGCCGCCGTACTGTTCGCGCGTGAAGGTGCGACTGTCATCGCCACCGACATCAATCCCGCTGCCATGGAAGAAACAGAGAAACATTTGGCAGAGTCTGGAGGGACTTACGCACTGGAACGCTGCGACGTGACCGATAGCGCGTCCATCAAGGCCATGGTCAATTCAACGTTCGAACGCTTCGGTCGCATCGATATCCTCGTCAACAATGTTGGAGGCTCCGCCAAGGGGGGAGCCGTCGAATTGAGCGAGGAGGACTGGCTCAAGCAGATCAATTACAATCTCACCAGCGTCTTCCTGACCTGCAAGCATGTTCTGCCGATCATGAAGGCCCAGCGTACCGGATCGATCGTCAATACCGCCTCCACCTCGGGCATCCGCTGGACCGGAGCCGCACAGGTGGCCTATGCAGCCGCCAAGGCTGGCGTGATCCAATTTTCCCGTGTCACAGCAGTGGAATATGCCTCTTTCAATGTCAGGGTAAACACTATTGTACCGGGCCAGATGCATACGCCGATGGTCGAAGCAAGGCTGGCCCACCAGCGCGAAGGCGGCGACGTCCGCGCCCTTCTCGAAAAACGCCAAAGCCGGATACCCATGCCTTTCATGGGAGATGGTCGTGATACCGCCAACGCCGCATTGTTTCTCGCCTCCGACGAGGCACGGTTCGTGACCGGCACCGAACTGATCGTCGATGGCGGCATGTCGGTTCGTTGTGACTAAAGAAACCGGCACAGCGGGGCAGGACCGTCATACACGCCGGACATCGAACCTACAGGATTTCCTGCGACTGCTCCTGCTCTTCACGATATCGGGCATAGCCGGGTGGATTTTCGAGCGTCTGGGCTCTCCTCTGCCCTGGATGATCGGCCCGCTGGTCGTCACCGCGCTCATCTTCATCTGGGGCGGATTCCCGGTCACGGTTCCAATCAGGATACGTCCTTTCGGGCAGATGGTCGTGGCTTGTCAGGTCGGGCTCACCTTCTCACCCGCCGCCCTTGCGCTATTGCTGGAACTGGCGCCGGTGATCGTTGGCAGCGCGCTCATGAGCGGCCTTTGCATCTTCGGCATCGCGACACTCCTTTCCCGCTTCAGTGCCATGAGTTTGGCACAGGCCTTCCTGGCCAGCGTGCCGACCAGCCCTGTCGAAGCGGCCAGCATGGCAGTCAAGGCGGGTGTCGATCCCATGCCCGTCGTCTTTTCGCACACATTGCGCCTGTCGGCTGTCGTCATCCTCGTGCCCTTTGCCATGTATGCGATCGACGGCTGGCCGGAAGCGGGCCGCGTTCCCGTCACATTCACGCCGATCGACATTCCCGGCTTTCTGCTCCTTGCCGCGATCGGCTTCTTGAGCATCTTTGCTTTTCGGCTGGCACGGATTCCCAATCCGAACTTTCTCGGCCCCCTGACCATCACCGCCGCGCTGGCCGCGACGGGATATGGCCTCGAACCATTCCCGCCCATGATCCTGGCTCTGGCGCAGATCATACTCGGCACATGGCTCGGCTCGACCTTCCGCCGCGAAATCCTCACCTCGGCCGGCCGCCTGACGCTGACCTGCACGATCTCGATCATGCTGGTTCTCGTTTCCTGTTCCGCCGGAGCAATCCTGATCGCCTTCGTGGCCGGTCTCGACTGGCGAATCCTCATTCTCGGCTCGGCACCGGGCGGCGTGGTCGAAATGGCGCTCACGGCCAAGTTTCTCGGCCAGAACGTGGCGTTGATCACGGCCTTTCACCTGACCCGCATATTCATCTTCATGCCTAACATTCCCTGGATCGTCGCCCTCATCAGCCGCCATGAGAAGCGGTCCCGGATGCAAGGAGGAAAATCATGACCCCTTTTCGCCCTCTGCCTGCGGACAGACGAGCAAGGATTGCCGTTCTCGACGATTATATGGGCGTCGCGGAATCGCTCGCCGATTGGTCGCTTCTGTCTGATCGGGCCGATGTGACCTTCCTCCAGAAGGCGATCGCGGTCGGACAAGCGGGGGCTGCCGAACTCCAGGACTTCGATGCGATCTGCCTTCTCCGCGAGCGCACCGCCATGCCCGGAGACTTTCTCCGGCAATTGCCCAATCTCAAGGCCATCGCCGCAACCGGACGGCAAAACAGGACGCTCGATCATCGGACCGCGTCTGAGCTGGGCATCGCCGTCATGACCACCACGGGCAGCGGCAACGGTGTCTATGCAACCGTCGAATTGGCGTGGGGGCTGATCATTTCCCTGCTCCGTTACATTCCGGAAGAGAGTGCGGCAATGCGAGAAGGCGCCTGGCAAAGCCGCCTTGGCTCGGCCCTTTATGGCAAAACGCTGGGTCTTGTCGGACTCGGCCGCCTTGGAGCGCGCATGGCTTTCGTCGCCAAGGCCTTCGGCATGAACGTCATCGCCTGGAGCCCCAATCTCACGCGCGAACGCGCCGAAGCGGAAGGGGCGGTATTCGTGGATAAAACGACTCTGCTCCGCACTGCGGATGTAGTTTCCCTCCATCTCGTTCTCGGAGAAACGACGCGCGGCATCATCGGAAAAGACGATCTTGCCCTGATGCAACCCGATGCCATTCTGATCAATACCGCACGGGGCCCGCTGGTCGACGAGAAGGCTCTTCTCGATGCGCTGGCGAACCGGACCATCCGGGCCGCCGGCATCGATGTCTATGATCACGAGCCGCTGGCAAAAGACCATCCGATTCGAAGCCTGCCCAATGCGCTGATCACGCCGCATCTGGGATATTCGGTGCGCGAGACCTTCGAGCGCTTCTATACGGAAATCGTCGAAAATCTCGATGGCTGGCTCAATGGCGAGCCGCGCCGCCTGCTGACCACCGGGGAGGGATGACCGCAATGCGCCTTCCCCCGCTCGATCGTGACCACATGAATGACGAACAGAAGCGCGTCTACGATATCATTGCCTCCGGACCGCGCGGGCGCGTGCGCGGGCCGTTGGCCGTCTGGCTGAACCGTCCCGAACTGGCCGAGACGGCCCAGGCGCTGGGGGCCTATTGCCGATACGGTTCCTCGCTCGAACCGCGCCTGTCTGAACTGGCGATCCTGACAATGGCGAGGCTGTGGTCGTCGGAATTTGAATGGTGGGCGCATAAGCCGATTGCCCTCAGAGCCGGGCTTGATCCTTCCATCGTGGAGGCCCTGAGGATTGGCGCTGTCCCGTCCTTCGACGATTCCGAAGCCGAAATCGTCTACCGCGTCATCACGACACTGAACAACGACCGGACACTCGGCGCGACGCTTTATGACGAAGCATTGAGGATCCTGGGAAAGGACCGCCTTGTCGACCTGGTGGGGCTGGCCGGCTACTACACCCTGATTTCCATGACCATCAATGCCTTCGGCGTGGAATTGCCGGATGGGGAACAGGCCGAGCTCGCCTGATTCCTCAGCATAACATGCCGACTGCCGTCGCCGGATCATCGGTGACGGCTTTATTCCTTCCCTGATGAAAGACAAAAAAACCGGAGCGGCCTCGTGACCGCTCCGGATTGCATGACGTCAGTTCCCTAGAGCGTTCCTGGAAATCACTGGGCGACGATATTGCGTTCCTGGGCAAGTTGGCGCCACAGCGCCATTTCCCTTGTGACCAGTTCCTGGAATTGCTCCGGCGTCGTGTCGCCGGCACGTACGAAGTTGGCTTCGAGAACAGCCTGGAAAGACTCGCTCTGGATCGCTTCGTTGACATCCGCATTGATCCGCGCAACGAGTTCGGGATCCATCCCGCCCGGTCCGATCAAGCCAACCCAGCCGTCGATCTCGATTCCTTCGATGCCGTTTTCTGCGCTGGATTCGACATCGGGCAATAGATCATAGCGCTCGCCCCCAAGGATTCCGACGGCCTTCACCTGACCGTTGTTCACATAGGGCATCACGCTGGCCGTGGTGCTGATATAGATGTCTGCATGTCCACCCATCAGGGCGACATTGGCTTCGCCGCCACCGGCATAATGCACCACATCTGCCGGCAGATCGCCCTGTTGCATCAGAAGTTCCGCAGCGAAGTGGCTCGAACTGCCGACACCTGCCGTTGCGAAGAACATCGGCCGATTTTTGGCTTCGGCAAGGAAGTCGGAAAACTTCTCAGCCTCGACGCCTGCTCCGGCCACCATCACATAGGGGCTGGTGGCCACCATCGTGATCGGCGTGAGGTCGGCTTCGGCATCGAAGGGCAGATTAAGCTGCACGGCCGGTGCGGTCGAATGTGCGGCAGTATTGAGCAGCAATGTATGACCATCCGGGGCAGACTGAGCGAGATGCGCCGTCCCGATCATCGAACCCGCGCCAGGGCGGTTCTCCACCACAACCGGCTGGCCCCATTTGGCCTGCAATTCATTGGCCAGCTGTCGGCCGAGCAGATCGGTCGATCCACCGGGGCTGTAGGGAATGATCAGGGTCACCCCCCTGCTGGGAAAGTCCTGTGCCGACACCGTGCCGGTCATCGCAAGGACCGCCAGTGCGGTAGCTGCCAGGATTTTCATATGCTTCCTCCTTGGAATGTCATTAGGATTTTGATTGCCGGTTTACTGCCGGATTACGAGCGGTGCTTCCCTCAGTCCTTAGTGATCTCGCGCTCTTTCGCGAGTTTCCGCCAGAAGTCCATCTCTTCTGCGACCATCGCCTGAAACTCATCCAGTGTGGCTGTCGCAGCCATCGTGTAATTTGCGCTCAACATCCCGAGAAACTCCTCGTTTTCGAGGACCTTGGTGATGTCCGCATTGATCTTCTCGACGAGTTCCCGCGGCATCCCGCCCGGCCCGAAAATGCCCTGCCAGATGCGGATATCGGGCGTTTCGATTCCCACTTCCGCCGTCGATTGTGTCTCGGGCAGGCTGTCATAGCGCCCGATACCAAGAATCCCGATCGGTTTGACCTGCTGGCCGGCGACGGCAGCCATGGAGCTTGCGGTCGAGCTGATATAAAGATCGGAATGACCGCCCATCAGATCGGTCAGCGCTTCCCCACCGCCGCTATAGTGGACGATATCCATGTCGAGCCCGCTCTGACCGACGAAAAGTTCTGCTGCGAAATGGCTGGAGCTGCCCAGGCCGGCGGTCGCCACGAACATCGGCCGGTCTTCGGCCTCGACGAGTAGGTCCTCCAGCCTTTCGGATTTGACACCGCTGCCGGCGACCATCAGGAACGGGCTGTAGGACAGCATCGCGACGGGCGTGATATCCGTCTCGGGATCGAAAGGCAGATCGGTATAGATCGCCGGCGCCGTTACATGCGCTGCGGTATTGAACAGAAGCGTGTATCCATCGGGCTGAGACTGCGCCAAATATGCCGTCCCGATCATCGAACCCGCTCCGGTGCGGTTCTCCACCACAACCGGCTGCCCCCAGATCTTTTGCAACTCCGCAGCCAATTGGCGACCGAGAAGGTCGGTGGAGCCGCCCGGTCCATAGGGAATAACCAGCGTCACCGGACGATTAGGGAAATTCTCCTGCCCATGCGCCACGCCGGCAAGCATCCCCAAGGCCAAAGCGGCGAATGCGAAAGTCTTCATGGATTTCCTCCCGTGAGCCCCATTTTTGGTGAAATATCAGGCTTCTATGGCCTGCTGAGCCCGCACTCTCGCGCGGTACTTCCTCCAACCGGACCAGACACTCCAAACGAGCAGCAGGCCCGTCAGCGACAATACGGTTGCCGTCACCGGCCGCTCGAGCATTGCGGTGAAGTCGCCGCGTGCCAGCACCATTGCCCGGCGGAAATGCTGTTCGAGCAGCGGACCGAGCACGAAACCAAGCAGCAATGGCGCAGCGGGCAGCGCAAAAACGCGCATGAGATATCCCAGCAACCCGAATCCCAGCACGACGAACACGTCGAAAGCGTTGTAACGCACGCTGTACGCGCCGATGCAGATGAACATCAGGATGGAGGGGTACATGAGGTGGTAAGGCACCGTCAGCAGCCGTACCCAAAGGCCGATCAGCGGCAGGTTCATGATGACCAGCAGCACGTTGCCGATCCAGAAGCTCATGATCAGCCCCCAGAACAAGGCAGGCTGTTCAATGATGAGGTTCGGACCTGGATTGATCCCGTGGATCATCAACGCTCCCAGCATCAGGGCCATGGTGGCACTGCCCGGGATACCAAGCGAAAGCGTCGGGATGAAAGCAGTCTGGTCTGCTGCGTTGTTCGCGGACTCTGGAGCCATGATGCCTTCGATGGCACCGTTGCCAAAGCGCTCGGGCTCCTTGGCAGAACGTTTCTCCAAAGCGTAAGCCATGAATGCGGCAACCGACGGCCCGGTCCCAGGCAATGCACCGAAAAAGGAGCCGACGGACGATCCGCGCACGAGTGGCATCCAGGACCGCCGCACGTCGTCGCGCGAGGGCAACATGGCACTCCAGGAAATCGTCTTGCGATCGATATCGCCGACATTGATCTTGCGGACCGAAGCAATGATTTCGGCGACACCGAAGATGCCCATGGCCAGGGCAACGATGCTCAAGCCGTCGAGGAGCGCAAGATTACCGAAAGTAAAACGCGCCGCGCCGCTTTGGGCATCCATTCCCACGGTAGAAAGCAGCAAGCCGAGAACCACCATGGCAAGGCCTTTAAGGGCCGAACTGTCCGAGATCGTAGACGCGGCAACCAGCCCGAGTAGCATGAGGGCGAAATATTCCGCCGATGAGACTTGCAACGCATAGCCCGCGATGACCGGCGAAAAGAGGGTCAGGATGATGATGCCGAAAGAACCGCCGATGAAGGAGGCAACGGTCGTCATCAGAAGCGCCAAACCGCCCCTGCCCTGCCGTGCCATGGGATAGCCGTCAAGCGCGGTGACGGCATTGGCCGGCGCCCCTGGAATATTGAGCAGGATGGCCGCCGTGCTGCCGCCATAGGTCGTTCCATACCAAATCCCCGCCAGCATGATGATCGCGGCGATCGGATCGAGGTGGAACGTGATCGGAAACAGCATCGAAATGGCAGCCAGCGTTCCGATCCCGGGGATCACACCGATGATGGTTCCCAGCGTCACGCCGACGAAGCAATATAAAAGATTGGTCGGCGACAGCGCTGTTTCCAATCCCAGCGCCAGGTTTGCGAACATATCCATCAGAAAGGCCACGCCACGACAGGGATGGGAAGCCTGAGCGAAACGCTGAAGATCAGATAGGCCAGCACGCACAATGCTGAACTCAACAGGATCCAGCGCACAGGCTTGAAGGCCCGTTCAGCCATCGATGACACCACGACGCAGGCAACGACGGCCGGCAGAAGACCGAACGGCTTGATGACGAGCGCAAAGGCCGCCACGCCGCCCAGGATGAAGATGGGCGTCACCACCCGGACCTCGGGCCTCGGCCCGGGCCGGAAATACGCGCCGATCATGATGGCTGCGCCAAACGCCGCCAGGATCCAACCAAGCGCCGTCGGCATCATGCCGGCGCCCATGCGGGTGATCGTGCCAAGGTTATAGCTGGCTGATGCATAAAGTGCCGCACCGGCACCGAGTGCCATAAGCAGCCCGCCTGCTACCATGTCACGGTAGTCGCGGTTCATCATCTTGGTTTCCTCCCGATTTGCACCGACGAATGGTCTACGGTGCCGCAGGATTCTCCAGCCAAGCGCGGCGAGGTTCAACTTGCGATACCGTAAACGAGCATAACGAAAAGTCAGGGTCACACTCCCTTCCGCCTTGCTTGCCAAGGCGGGCCAAACCTCCAATAACGTCCTCATGAAGACGGAATTAATGACACAGGGCTGGACCCACACACCCTCGGAGGGCTTTCTGGCGCATGTCGGCGGGCTCTGGGAACGAAACGTCGATGGACAGGCGGAATTCGGCTTTCTTGCCGAGGAGATGCATGCCAACCGCAATGGTGTCGTGCATGGCGGCATGCTGATGACGTTCATCGACAGGGCCTTCGGCCAGACGGCCCGCTTGGCCAGCGGAGCCCCGCGCGCCGCAACCATCAACCTGAACACCAGTTTCATGATGCCCATGCGCATCGGCAGCTTCGCGACGCTTCGCCCAAAGGTCGTCAAGCTCACCAAACGCCTGGCCTTCATGGAAGGAACGGTCATCTGTGGGGACGATGTGCTGACCTCCGCCCAAGGGGTTTGGCGATTGGCCAGTTCCACTACGGACTGACTTCTTCGGCCGAAGCGAAAAATAAGAGCCGCCGACCTGGCGGCTCTTTCATGTGTTGGAATGTCTTTCCCTATCGCAGGACGACGAGACCGTCCGCCGCGGCGACGCCCTGCCCTTCCGGCAGCACGAAAAGCGGATTGATCTCGGCCTCCTCGAGGCGATCGGCCAGGGTTGCCCCCATACCGGCCATCGCCAGGATCGCTTCCACCAGTTGCGCGACGTCATAGGGCTTATCGCCCCGATATCCCTTGAGCAAACGCGAGATGCGCAGTTCGGAGACCATCTCTTCCGCGTCCTGTCGGGTAATGGGCAGCAGGCGGATCGCCGAGTCGTCGGACAATTCCGCAAGCGTTCCGCCCGCCCCGAGCAGGATCAAGGGCCCGAGTTGGGGATCATGCCGCAGGCCGAGAATGACCTCGATCCCGCCTTTGAGCATCTTTTGGACAAGATAACCCTCAGGCGCAGGCAATCCCTGGGCGGCAAGCCTGGCAGCCATCTCGTCAAGCGCGGGGCCGATAGTGGTTTCATCGAGCGAGACCCGGACGCCCCCGACATCGGATTTGTGCGCGATCTCGCGCGAAAGCACCTTGAGCACGACAGGGCCGCCCAACCGCGCGGCGGCCGCGCTTGCCCCCGCGGCATCGGTAACGACATGCTGATCCGCGCCCGCAAGGCCGAAGTTTTCGAACAGGGCCCGCGATTCCGCCTCGTTCAGCGTGCCGGCCGGCAGATCCCCCAGATCGACTTTCGCTTCGTCGGGCACGGCCTGAACGGCTTCCCTGCCCTTCACCGACGGCATCGCCGCCTTGAAGGCAATGGCGCAGGTTTCCGGCGCGGTATAGGCGGGAATGCCCTTGAGATTGAGGTCGCGCACGATGTCGGGTGCGTTGGGACTGACATAGGCGATCAACGGCTTGTCGCTTTTGGCGGCACCGTTCTTGATCGCGCCGACAGCGATTTCGGGCTGGGCCAGGGCCGACGAGCCGACAATGACAACCACACCGTCAACGCTCTCCGAATCCAGCAACGCTTCGGTCGAAGCCGTCATGATCTCCGGTTTGACACCTGCCAGCGTAACGTCGACCGGGTTGGCGCTCATCGCCTCTTCCGCCTTGAGAATGGTCGCCAGCGCATTGGCCGTCCTATCGTCCAGCACCGGCACGTCGAGGCCTTCCACGCCGCAGCTATCGGCCACGAGGCTCCCCGCACCGCCCGTGGAAGTCAGGACGGCCACGCGCCGCCCCTGCATTTTACGCCCCGTCACCAACATCGCCGGCAAGTCGAGCAGGTCACTGAAGGTTTCGGCCCGGATGGCGCCGGTCTGGCGGAACAGGGCGTCGTATACCCGGTCCTCGCCCGCCATCGCCCCGGTATGGGACACTGCCGCCCGTGCACCGGATTCCGAACGTCCGACCTTGTAGATCACCAGCGGCTTGCCTGCCTCGCGCGCACATTCTGCGGCACGGCGGAATTTCTCCACCGAGCGGATGCCCTCGATATAGGCCGCAATGACGCGCGTCTGGCTGTCGCCGGCATAGTGCTCGATGAGATCCGCGATATCGATATCGATCTCGTTGCCCGTCGAGGCGAGCTTGGAAAAACCGATCCCGCGCGCGGCACCGCGCGACAGAAGCGCACCGAGGATCCCACCGCTCTGGGAGGCGAGGGAAATTCCGCCAACCGGCAAATCCTCGGCTTCCAGCGCCCCGCTTGCCGACAATACGATGCCCTTGTCGAGATCCATCGCACCGATGGTATTTGGGCCGAGGATGCGCATTTGCCCGGCGGCCTCGATCAATTGCCTCTGCCGCTCCTGTCCGGCCGCGCCGGTTTCGCCATATCCGCTGGCCAGCACGATGGCGAGCTTGGTGCCACGTTCCGCAAGCTCACGCACCGCGAGATGGGCACGTTCGGCACCGAGCAGAACGATGGCGGCATCGGGCGCGTCGGGCAGGTCGCCGATACCGGCATAGCAGGCGAGCCCCGCAATTTCCTTGGCCTTGGGATTGATCGGATAGATCCGTCCGGCATAGCCGTGCTTGACCAGATAGTTGACCGGCCGCCCACCCGTCTTGGTGGGATCGGCCGACGCCCCCACGATTGCCACGCTCTGCGGATCGAACAGGGCCTTAAGCGCCGCAGTCTGATCGACGACGTGAATGGTCATGACGCTCTCCTCTTATTGGCCGACATTTCTCGAAGAAATCCGGGTCGCCAGTGCCGACTGGCGACGGTTCCTCCTTTTGCGCGGCACTGTGATGGCCCATTCCCTGGGCGACAACTGACATTTGCCGCGCCCTTGCCCGATATCAGGTTGGGCAAGGACGCGGATCCCCCCTCTTCCCCAGCGTCCCTTTGTCAGGCCGGCTGGCCGGCTGGACCCAGAATCCCCAAGGCCCGGAGGTCCGCCCGCCGCTTGCCCAGGCCCGCAGTCTCGGCAAAAGCTGCGCAAGCCGCCATCAATCGATCGGGATCCTGCTGCCCCGCCCAATGCAGCGGCCCACCTGTCCAGCGCGGAAAACCGTAGCCGTTGACCAGCACGACATCGATGTCACCCGGGCGCAGGGCGATTCCATCTTCCAGAACCAGCCCCGCCTCATTGACGATGGTGGCCAGGGCCCTGCTCTGGATCTCTTCTCGCGAGAGCGTCTTGCGTTCGATCCCCTTGGCGCGGGATTCGGCAATGATGAGATCCTCGACCTCGACGGAGCGCTCGGCGCGCCCTTTTTCGTCATAGCGGTAATATCCGGCGCCGGTCTTGCGACCATAGCGGCCCGCTTGGCAGAGCAGGTCGGGAATATGAACATAACGGCTGGCCGGATCGCGGGTCGCCGCCTGCTGCTGCCGCATGCGCCAGGCGATATCGAGACCGGACATGTCGGCCACGGCAAAAGGCCCCATAGCGAAGCCGAAGGCTTCGAGCGCGGCATCGACTTCATGAGGCAGCGCACCGTCTTCGAGCATGAATTCGCAACTCGCCCGATAGGCGGCATAGATGCGGTTGCCGATAAAGCCAAAGCCGTTTCCGGCTTCGACGGGCTGCTTGCCAAGCGTCTTGGCGACCGCAAGCCCGGTCGCCATCGCGGCCTCCGAACTCTTTCGTCCTCCAACCACTTCCAGCAGCTTCATGATATGGGCCGGGCTGAAGAAATGCAGTCCGATAACGCTTTCCGGACGGCCGGTGGCCTCAGCAATCCGGTCGATATCGAGATAAGAGGTATTGGTGGCAAGCACTGCCCCCGGCTTGGCCAGCCTGTCGAGTTCGGCAAATACTTTCTGCTTCGCCCCCAACTCCTCGATGATCGCTTCAACGATCACATCGCAATCGGCAAGCGCCGAGAGATCGAAGCCAAGGGTGAGATTATGCTGGGCCGCCTTCATTGCCGCCGCAGACAGCTTGCCGCTCGAGACGCCTTTCTCGAGCGCGGCATCGATGCGTCCCTTGGCGCGCGACAATGCCGCCTCGTCGGAATCGACCAGCACCGTCGGATAGCCGGCCTGAAGCACGGCCGTCGCGATGCCCGCCCCCATCGTTCCAGCACCGACCACCCCGAAGATTCTGAAGGGCAGCGGCTTGGCGCTGCGCTCGGGACGTCCGCGCGCCGCCTCGCGTTCGGCGAAGAAGATATGGCGCAAAGCCTTCGCTTCCGCGCCGACGCGCAGTTTCTCGAATGTCGCACGTTCTGCGGCCAAGCCCTCGGCGGCGTCTTTCTGCCCTGCCGCCTTCACATGACTGATCGCCGCTGCGATATGCGGGCGATTGCGGCCGGAAGTCAGCGCCTTCTTTTCGGCGGATGCGATGGCCTCCTGGCTATCCTGCGGCACGGGCAGGTCGATGATGCGTTTCTTGCCGCCGACGAGACTCACGGCAAGCGCCTTGCTGTCTTCGCGCAAGTCCCCTTCGGCAAGGGCATCGATCATGCCCAGTTCAAGCGCCTGCTCGGCCGCCACACGCTGGCCGGGGCAGATCAGCGCGATGGCCTTCGCGGTTCCGACGAGCCGGGGAAGCTTCTGCGTGCCGCCTGCGCCGGGAATGATCCCGAGCGTGGTTTCCGGCAGGCCCACCACTGTGCCCGGCACGGCGATGCGCGCATCGCAACCGAGCGCAAGCTCATACCCGCCTCCCAATGCAGCCCCATGCAAAGCCGCGACAAACGGCTTGGCGGAGGTCTCGATGGCGGCGATGACCGCTGGCAGTTGCGGCGGATCGAGAGGAAGATCGAACTCCTTGATGTCCGATCCCGCGATGAAGGACCGGCCTGCACCGATCAGCACGGCGGCACGGATGGAGGCATCGGCCTCCACCGCTTCGATGGCCTCCAGCAAGGCCTTGCGGATATGGCGCGACCCGGCATTGACCGGGGGATTGTCGATGACGAGGAAAGCGACGTCCCCGTCGCGTTCGAGGTGGACCGTCCCGCTCATTGTTCCCTCACCCTGATAAGTCCATCGATCGCTACGACGCCGTCGCCTGCGGGCAGCACCAGCAGCGGATTGATTTCGGCCTCCTGGACGAACGGCGTTTCGGAGAGCGCCAGCCGGGAAACCGCGACGATCGTCCTGGCCAGGGTATCCAGATCACCCTTGGTGCGCCCGCGATAACCGGACAGGATGCGGCTCGCCTTGATTTCGGAGATCATTTCATGCGCCGTGGAGATATCCGTCGGCGCCATGCGCATGGCACTGTCGCGATAAAGCTCGGTGAAAATGCCACCCGCCGCCAAAACCACGATCGGCCCTATCTGCGGGTCGCGGCGGAACCCCACCAGAACCTCGCCGACGCCCTTGACCATTTTCTGGACGAGAATGCGTGACACCATCGTGCCGGGACGTTTTGCGGCAACCGAGGCGCAAATCTCCCGCATGGCCTGCGCCAGTTCCTCGGCATTCCCGATACCAACGACGACACCCCCCGCATCGCTTTTATGCGCGATTTCCGCATCGAGCACCTTGGCGACCACCGGATAATCGAAGGGCAGCTCCGGTACGGGGCGCTCGGGATCGAGGATGACGACGGATGCCGAAGAGATCCCTGATTTTGCCAGAAGATCGTAGGCCTGCGCCTCATCCAGCATCCTATCCTGCCCGCCTTCGCGGGCGATGGGCAGCGAAACCGCAGGCTCCACCGGCGCACGGCGATGCAGGGCTGCGGCGATGGCATCGGCGCATGTCTCGGGATCCTGAAAGGCCGGAACACCCGCCGCGGCCAGAAGCCGCGTCGCGTCAGGAGCATCGGGCACCAGGAAGACCGCAAGCGGACTGCCCTGTTCCCCCTGTGCATCGATGGCAGGCTTTACCGCCAGTTCCGGATTGAACCGGGACGACGATCCCACCGTGGCAAGGACAAGATCGAATTCCGGCGCTGTGCGCAGGATATCGAGCGCCGTCTTCATCACATTGTAGTTCACGCCGGCCAGCGTCAGATCGATGATCCGGCCATGACCGGCATTGATGCCGGCGGCTTCCAACCTTGCCCGGGTCTCATCGGATGGCGGCACGATGTCGACATCGCGCAGCGCCATCTGGTCGACAGCCATGGCGGCACCGCCGCCTGTCGTCGTGACCACACCAACCCTGCCGCGCCTTGCCGTCCTGGACGGCGCGATACGGGGCAGCAGCGGCATCACCTCCAGCAAGCCCTCGAAGGATTCCACGCGCGCGATCCCGCATTCGCGCAGGAAAATCTCGGCGACCTCGTCCGCCCCGGCCAGCGAGCCGGTATGAGATACGGCAAGCTCGGCAGCCTCATCGGAACGGCCCAGCTTGTAAGCGGCGACAGGTTTCCCACGCCTTGCCGCCTCCAGCGCAAAGGCGCGCAGGTCATCAGCATGCCGCATGGTTTCGAGGAACAGCATGTAGCTGGTGACCTGGGGGTCATCGAGCGTCGCGGCACAGATCTGGCCGATCGACAGATCGCTTTCGCCGCCCACCGAGACCAGCCCGGCGAAACCGATCCCCTTGCGCTTTCCACGTGAGACCAGCGCGCCGATGAGGCTGCCGCTATGGGAGCCAACGAAGATACCGCCACGCGGCAGGTCCGGTTCGGCGAAGGCCGCGTTTGCCGTGAGCGTTAGACCGTGATGGAGGTTGACGACGCCGATGCTCGACGGCCCCAGTACCCGCACCCGCCCCCGCGAGACGATCTCCAGCAACCGCGCCTGATTGGCCATGCCCTTCTCGCCGGCCTCGGAAAAGCCGGCGGAAAGGATCGTCACAACGGGAATGCCGAGGCGATCGCATTCTTCGAGGCTGTCAAGCGCCTTGTCGGGACCCGTCAGGATGAATGCCTGCTCGGGGCGTCGCGGCAAGGCCTCCAGCGAAGGATAGGCCTTCTCGCCCTGCACGGTTTCGCGCGCAGGATTGACGATGAGGATTTCTCCTTCATAACCGGCCCGCCGCAGAAATTGCAGCGGCCGGCCCGAGGTCTTCCTCGGATCATCCGAGACGCCGATCAATGCGATACGTTCGGGTTTGAGAAGCGCCCGCGCCCAATCCATGGATGTCATGCGGCCAGGCCTCCCTCACGTCGCGCGCTGGTCGAAACGCCGCTCGAAAACATGCTCCGCGATGCGGTTCTTGAGCATCTCGATCGAGCCCCCGGCGATCATCCAGCCGCGCGTGCGCTTGACGCAGTATTCGACGAGGCTTTCAGTGCTATAGCCATAGCCGCCCATCACCTGCAGCGCTTCATTGGCGACCTCGAAGCCGGCCTGGTTGCAGGCAAGCTTGGCAATGGCGGTATCGAAGGGGGACGGCAATGTGTCATCGGCTCCACTGGCGGCGCGGTAGAGGAGCATCTGCGCGGCTTCGAGCTTGACCGCCATCTCGGCAAACTTCCATTGCAGGCCCTGGAATTCGCACAGCGCCTTGCCGAACTGCTTGCGGTCGACCGCATGCTGCCGCGCGACCTCGAATGCATGGCGCCCAAGCGCCAGCGCACGCGACGCATTGCCGATCCGTTCGACATTGAAGCCCGAAATCTGCTTCTTGAAGCCGCCCGGCCCAAGCAGGACATTGGCTTTCGGGATGCGGCAATCCTCGAAATAGAGCGGGCACCATTCTTCGCCGCTCATGAAGCTCGACCGGTTGCCGATGGTAAAGCCCGGCGTTCCACGCTCGACGAGCACCGAGCCGATTCCGCCCGTGCCGGGTCCGAAACGGACATAGATCAGGAACAGGTTGGCGTCCGGGCTATGGGTCGAAAAGACTTTCGAGCCATTGATGATGTAATGATCCCCATCCTCGCGCGCGCTGGTCTTGAGCTCGGTCACCGCCGAACCGGCATCGGGTTCACTCATGCCCAGCGAAATCACGGCACGACCGGCAAGAAGGTCGGGCAGGAAGCGTTCCTTCTGTTCCGGCGTCGCATATTCGGCAAAGGTGCGGATCGGGCCGAAATTACCCGCCTGCACCACATCGGCGCTTTTGGGGCAGACCATCGCCAGTTCCTGGATCGTGATCACCGCATCCATCAGCGATCCGCCGACACCCCCGTCTTCCTTCTTGATGGTGATTCCGAGCATGCCCATTTCCGCGAGCAGTTGGGCTACCTCGAAGGGATATTCGCGCGAATGCGCGCGCTTGAGCGCACCGTCGGCCAGCTTGTCCTTGGCAAAGCGGCGCACGGCATGGGCAAGTTCGACTTGATCTTGGGTAAGGACAGTTTGCATGGACAATCCGTTAGGCTTTGAGTTGGCCTAGTCTTGGCATGCAGGCGAATGCGGGCAACTTCACTGTCCTCAGACCGGCATGACTTTTCCTCATGCCAATCGAACCCGCTCTCGGCTTAGATGGAGATTGCCTTCTTTCTCACTCGGAAGGGCATCTGCGGTCTATTGAGGAAGCCTCGTCATGCGAACGATACCGCCGCTAAACCCGCTGCATGTCTTCGAAACCTCAGCGCGGCTCGGCAATTTCACCAAGGCCGCCGAAGAACTCGGCGTGACCCAATCCGCCGTGAGCCGCCAGATCGCAACGCTTGAAGAAAGTCTGGGGATGAAGCTGTTCAAGCGAGAGCACAAAGGCATTGCTCTTACCGTAGACGGCCAAGCCTATTTCAGAGAGATCAGCCCAGCTTTTGCCCGCATCGCCAGCGCCACGGACTCACTGATCGCACGTCGCAAAACCAATGCGATTCGTGTCGCCGCCTATCCCACCTTTTCCGCAAAATGGCTTATTCCGCGCCTCGCGCGCTTCAACGCGACGCACCAGAACATTCAGGTCAAGCTCAAGACGTCAATCCTGCCGGTCAATTTCGACATCAGTCCCTTCGATGTCGCCATCCAACTCCGTCCGGTGGAGGAAATGGACCCCGAATTTTCCGCCCTGCTGTTTTGGGATGTCATCCAGCCCTATTGCAGTCCTGCTTTTCTCGATCGCCATCGTCTGGAGAGACCGGACGATCTTTTCTCCGTTCCATTGCTCGCCTCATACTATCGTCGTTCTGACTGGCAGGACTGGATGGCCGGCGTGGGATTAGGCGACCGCAGGCTCGAAAGCAACGAGTTCCCAAGCTCTCTTCTCACCTACAAGGCTGCTGCCGAAGGATTGGGAGCCGCCATCGGCCAGCCCTTCCTCATGGAGGACGAAATCGCCTCCGGCACACTCGTCCCCATCTTCACGCCGGTACAACGCAATCTCGCGCATTTCATCATGTGGAACCGCTATGCCAATGCGCGGGTCCGCAATTTCGTCCGCTGGGTGCGGGAAGAAGTGAGCGCCTCCAATCCCTCACATGGGCCGGTGTCGGCCTCATGACGGCAAGCGGGAAAGCGCATCCCTGAGGGCGCGTTCGGCCCGCTGTACCGCCGCGGCTAGGGGAAGCAGGTCGTCGTCACGGCGGAAGCCCCCCGGCGCGCGTGCTCGGGCTTCCTCGGTTCGGCAGAAATCGACCAGTTCGGCCAAGCCGAGCGCCCCTGCCGCACCGGCGAAGCGATGGCAGGCATTGGCGCGGGTTTCGGCGTCCCCGGCCTCGCGGATGGCATCGCGATAGTCGCCGAGCCTTTGCAGGAAACGGGTGGCGGTGTCGATCAGGGCATCCGGGCCGATGAGGTCCCGGTATTCGCCAAGGATATCCTCGTCGCAGACGACGGGGCCGGTTTCGGCGAGGATGCGTTGGACCGCTGCGCGCAAGTCGCGCGGCCGGAAGGGCTTGGCGAGATGTCCGTTCATTCCGGCCTGGCGGATCTTCTCCATGACCTCCGGCGTGACGGTCGCGGAAACGGCGAGGATCGGTACCGTCGCGGAGGCCCCGCCCAAGGTGCGGATGCGGGCCGCCGTGGCATAGCCGTCCAGCCCCGGCATGAGAAGGTCCATGAGCACCAGATCGAAGCTATCCTTGGCCAGCAGGTCCAGGGCGGCCTCGCCGGAATCGACGGCGGTCACCACCGCGCCGACGGCCGCCAGCCCCCTCTCGGCGACGAGGCGGTTCACCTCGGTATCGTCGACCACCAGGATGCGGATACCGGCGAGGGAAGCCTCCCCCTCTTCCCGCTCCACTCCGGAAGGCCGCGCCTGAAGGCAGGCGATGAGGGAGGCCCGGCCGAGCGGATAGGTGGCGACCGTGATTCCCTGCGCCGCATAGGCTTCCACATCCGGCAAGGCTTGGCCGACGGGGGCGAGCAGCACCATGCGGAGACCGAGCCTGCAGCCCAGACGGCACCATTCCCCGGCCTCCGCCGCGCCTTCCGGCCCGACCGGCAGGACAATGAGCGCGACTTCCTCTCCGGTCCGGGACAGGGGTGGCGGCGCTTCCAGCCGGTCGATGACGCGCAGTTCGGCCCCGAGACTGACCAGCGTCGCGGCGACGGCGCGCTGGGTCCTGGTCGGCGGCCCCAGCAGGGCGACCCGGGGAAGAGGAGGCGAATCCTTCGGCCCGCCGCAGCCGGAAACCGGCAGGATAAGACGGAAGGAACTGCCCTGGCCGGGCTGGCTGTTGACGGTGATCGTTCCGCCCATTGCCTGGGCGAGGCCATGGGAAATGCTCAAGCCCAGCCCGGTACCGCTCTGGACATCCACGGTCCCGAGCTGGGTGAAGCGCTCGAAGATCTGGTCGTGATCGGCGGCATCGATGCCGATGCCGGTATCCACTACCTCGAAGACCAGCACGTCACCGCCATTCCGGCGGATGCGGTCGGCTTCGATATGGACCCAGCCGGAAGGAGTAAACTTCACCGCGTTTCCGGCGAGATTGAGCAGAATCTGACGCAGACGCGCCGGATCGACCACCGCGGTAGCGGGAAGATTGCGGCCGAGCGTCGCGGCGATATCGAGGCCCTTGCGATGGGCAAGCGGCGCCACGCTTTGCACCACCTCCTCCATGATTTCCTCGATATCGGTCGGGACCGGCGCCAATTCCACCCGGCCGGCCTCGATGCGGGACACGTCCAGAATGTCGTTGACGATCGCCAGCAGCGCCTTCGACGCCGTCGCGATCGCGCCGAGATAGCTGCGGTCGGACTGGCTCCGCTCGGTCTCCAGCAGCAGGTCGACCATGTTGATCACCGCGTTCAGCGGCGTGCGGATTTCATGGCTCATCATCGACAGGAAGCGGCTCTTCGCCTCATTCGCCGCCTCCGCCCGCGAGATGGCGCCGGCGAGTTCCGCGTTCTTCGCCACGATGTCGGCGGTCCGGGCCGCCACCCGTTCTTCCAGGTCCCGGTTGAGCCGGGTGAGTTCGGACTGGAAGCGGCGAAGTTCGGTGATGTCGTGGGAGGCGAAGAAGGCCAGCTTGCGCCCGCGATGCTCGACCACTTCGGCGCTGACGATGATATCGCGGGCATGGCCGTTCTTGGTCCGCATCCGGGCCAGCATGTTCTCGACCCGGCCGCACTCGCGCAGGCGCCGGACGATCTCGGCGCGGCCGCTTTCCCCCTTGTCCCAGATGTTCAGCTCCGCCGCCGTCCGGCCGATGACTTCTTCGCGCCGGTATTCCAGGGCGTTGAGCCAGGCGTCATTCACATCCAGATGCTGGCCGGTCTCGATGACCGAGATCGCGGACAGGCCGGGATTCAGGTGAAAGGCACGGTGATAGATCTGATCCAGAGCGGATGCGGGGTCGTCTTCCCAGAGAAAAAGGACCGCACCGGAGGAAGCACTCTCCCGCTCCGCCATCGGTTCGAGGCGGTAGCGGAGCCGCCTGGTCCCGTCCCTGGTCCAGGCGCTTCCTTCATGCGGGCCGCCATGGAGGAATGAGATGTCCTCACCTTTTCCGTCCGGATCGAGGACCAGCGAGGTCCCGATCGCCGTTCCCGCCGCCGGGGCGGCCCCCTCCCCGATCAGGCGCGCGAAGCCGGGGCTGCAATAGAGCAAGCACCCATCCGCTCCCAGGACGCCGAAGGGTTCGTGATGTGACGACGATTCCAACACGCGATGTCTTCCTTCGTCCAGGCGGCGAAGCCTTACCCGCGCCGTCGGGGGCTCCCGTCAAAGCGGACGGGCGATGAATGAATAGCCATAGCCGTGCACCGTCTCGATCAAGGGCGCCGCCTGACCGAGACCGGCATGAAGCTTGAGGCGCATCCGGTACACGGCCTTGTCGATCGCGCGTGCCGTGATGTCTTCGTTATCGTCCCACAAGGAGAGCAGGCGGTCGCGGTGAACCGGCTTTCCGTTATTTCGGATCAGCGCTTCGAGCAGACGGAACTCGTTTTCGGTTAACGAGACGTCGCCACCGGCATGGAACTGGACCTTGCGGGCCAGCAGGTCCACCGTCCAGCCTTCGAAGCGGTAGACCATGCTCTGCCCCTGCACGGCACCGGCATCGCGCAGCCGTCCCAGCAAATTGTTCACGCGGGCCAGCAATTCGCGAGGATGAACCGGCTTTTCCAGATATTCGTCGGCCCCGCTTTCCAACCCCTCGAGCCGGTCTTTCTGGTCCTGGCTGGAGGTCGCGATGATGATGCCCGCCGAGGTGGTCTGCCGGATTTCGGCGACGGCATCGAGCGCATTCCCGTCGGGCAGCCGCAGGTCGAGCAGGACGAGGTCGAAGCGGCGGCTGCCGATCCGCCGCCGCAATTCGGCCAGGGTTGCGGCGCTTTCCGTCTCGAACCCGGCACTCAGCAGCACGGCGCCGTGCAGGTCGCGCACCGTCTCTTCATCCTCCACCAGCAGGATGCGGCCTTTTGAACGCGTTTCCCCTGTCACCGCCCGTCTGCTCCCCTGGTCCTTCGCCCCCTAGCGTCCTCGTCCGTTCCCTCTCGTCCCCGGTCTCCGCCAGGGTCAGCCCACATCATCTGTTTATCCCAGTCCAAGTAAAGGGAAAATATCTCACGGCTAGGACAAGGCTGGAACACCTCTGGGACATGAGGCCGCTAATCTCCCCTCATCGGTTCTTCCATTTCTTTCCCTTGCAAGCCCATGTCCCAGCCCATCTCTTCTCTGCGGATCGATCCATCGCTTCTGTGCCAGCGCATGACACCTGGCGGAACCTTGTGCACGGTCTACCGGCATTGGGCGGCCAAGACGACATGGGCGCGCATTCCCCACAGCACCGACCTTGCGGTGCTGGAAGGCACGCGGGTCCAGGCACGCCTCGGATGGGTCAGCGTCCTGCGCGAGACCGGGGAGTTCCGCTACCACCGCATCGGAGCGGAGATGCCGGGCCTGCCGCCCCAGGATCTGGCCGGAAGGCTGGTCGGCAGCGAGGACGATCCCTCGCCCTTCGGCCCGCTGGACCGCGCCGCCTTCATGGAAAGTACCTTTCACGAACGGATCATCTTCAGCCGCCGCCGGGTCATGCTGCCGGACGGCCCCTGTGTCATCCTCGACCGCCTCGCCCTGCCGTTGCGCGGGGACAGCCCTGGGGTCGCCCTGCTGCTCTTCACCCAGGATTCATCGCCGGAACCACGGGGGCTCGACCCGGCCTTCCCGCCTGCCGCCGCCGATGAATGCCCGGCGGTAACCGAGATGGAACGCTGCGCGGTCGCCGCCGCCGACATCGTCCATTCCCTTTCCGCCCTTTCTTCCTGAACCGGGCGTCTTCGCCGCCCGGTCCGGGTGAGGGCCAAGCATGCCCGTTATCCACACTATTCCAGTCAGGTTTTGCCGCGACGGCAGACCGGCTCCCATTTCCTGCGGGAGCCCCGGCGCGGCAAGCAGATGTCAGAGGATCAAATGTTCAACAGATTTCTTTCCGTTGCCGTCGACAATTCCCGCTCCCAGACCCCCGGGCCGCGCCGGAAGGCGATACGGAACGACCTGTTCCTGGCGGCGCTGGAAAGCCTGCCCGAAGCGGTGATGCTGTGCGACCTGACGACCTTCAGGATCGAATACGTCAATCGGAAGTCGCGGGAACTCCTGGCTTCCCTGCGCTCCCTGCTGCCGGTGGACCCGGACGACATCGTCGGCACGTCCATCGACGTCTTCCACAAGCACCCGCTTCACCAGCGCCGTCTGCTGGCGGACCCCGCGAACCTGCCCCACCGCGCCCGCATCCAGTTCGGCGACGAGGTCCTGGACCTGCATGTCGCGGCCTTGGACAGCCCGGATGGCGGACAATGGGCCTCGCTGACCTGGAACGTGGTCACCGCGGTTGTGCGGGCCGAACGCGAGACGAAGCGCCTGCTGCAGATGATCGACAAGATGCCGATCAACGTCATGACCTGCGACCCGCAGAACTGGAAGGTCGACTACATCAACCAGACCAGCATCCAGACCCTGAAATCCATCGAGAAATATCTGCCGATCAAGGCCGATGAACTGCTGGGGTCGAGCATCGACGTCTTCCACAAGGCCCCGACGCATCAGCACCGCATCCTCAGCAACCCGGCCAATCTGCCCCACAGCGCGACGATCAAGGTGGGACCGGAGACCCTGAACCTGCACGTTTCCGCCGTCATCGGCGACGACGGCGAATATCTCGGGCCGATGCTGACCTGGTCGGTAACCACCGAGACCGTCGGCATCGTGTCGGAGATCACCGAAGTCATCAGCCATAGCGCCGAGGAAATGGAGCAATCGGCACGCTCTCTTCTCGACCTGTCGAGCGATGCCATCGACCGCTCCTCTTCGGTCGCGGCGGCCACCGAGGAACTGACCGCCTCCATCCGCGACATCGCCGCCCGGGTCGACGTCACCTCCCGGACATCGGCGGAGACCGCGCAGGAAACCCGGCAGGCCAACGCCTTGGTCGCCGAACTGGCGGAGACCGCCCGGAATATCGGACGCATCACCGAGGTCATCCAGGCTATCGCCAGCCAGACCAACCTGCTGGCGCTGAACGCCACCATCGAGGCCTCGCGCGCCGGTCAGGCCGGAGCGGGATTCGCGGTCGTGGCGGCGGAGGTCAAGGCGCTGGCCCGCCGGACGGGAGAATCCACCGGCGAGATCAAGACGCTGATCGAACGCATCCAGGAACAGACATCGGCCACCGTCGAGGCGATCCGCCGCATCGGCGAGTCCATGACCTCCCTGCACGAGATCGAGAACGACGTGGCCGCCGCCATCCAGCAGCAAAGCGCGGCGACCTCCGAAATCAGCCGGCATATCGACAGCGTTCTCGAGGCCTCGCGCCAAACCGGCCAGGCCGCCGAGGTCGTGCAGAAGGCCGCGGGCGCCCTTGCCGCCCGGGCCGAAGGGATCGGCGATCAGGTGACACGTTTCCTCAACGGGCAGCATGGGGGCAGGCAATGACCATCCATCACACTTCGAACGGCCTTGACCTGGTGCGTCGCCACGATCTCCTCTGGCCGGCCCTGGAGCAGGCCATCCATGCCGCGGTGCTGATCGACAGCCGGAACACCGTCATCTTCTTCAACGCCGCCGCGGAACGGCTGTGGGGCTATGACAGGCAGGAAGTCCTCGGCCGCAGCGTGGACGTGCTCGTTCCCGCCCCATTGCGGCAGGCGCACCGGCAATCCATCGAGGACAACCGGCGCACCGGCCAGAACAAGATCGTCGGCACCAGCCGCGAACTGGAAGTGGAACGCAAGGACGGGAGCCGGATCTGGGTCTCGTTCTCGCTTTCCAAGGTGGCCACGGATGACGGGATCTACTATCTCGGCTTCCTGCGGGACATCACCCGCGAGGTCTTGCTGCGCGAGGAACGGCGCCTGCTGTCGCTGGCGGTGGACGAGACCGGCAAGGCCGTGCTGATCCTCGACCACAACCGCGACATCGTTTACGTGAACCAGGCCTTCACCGACCTGTTCGGCTATACGGCGACGGAGGTGATGGGGCGGCGTCCGAGCTCCTTCCTGGCTTCCCCTGCCACAGACCCGGCCGACCTGCAGCGTCTCCAGCAAGGAGCCTGGGGCAATACCGGCTTTCAGGAAGAAATCCTTGCCGCCGCCAAGGACGGACGCGAGCTGTGGGTGTCGGCCTCGATCAATCCCATCGCCGGGCCCGAGGGCGAGATGCGCAACGTCGTCGCTGTCCTTTCCGACATCACGGAAAGCCGCCAGTTACGCAGCTTGCAGCAAGAGATGCTCGCCGCCCTGACCAGCGACCTGTCGCTGGACGGCCTGCTGGATTTCCTGTGCCGGCGGATCGAAGTCATCGCGCCGGGCCTCGTCGCCGCCGTCTTCCTGCGCGACGCAGAAGAATCCCTGGCCCTGGCGGCGGGGCCCAGCCTGCCGGAAGATTATCGCGCGGCGATCCGCCGGGTTCCCATCGGACCGGAAGCCACCACCTCGGGCCTGGCGGCCTTCCTCGGCAGACCGCTTCTGTCCGAGGATGTCCCGTCCGATCCCCGCTGGCAGAAGCTCGGCGAAAGCCTCCGGCATTTCGGGATCCAGGCCTGTTGGGCTTCGCCGATCAAGCGCGCCGATGGCAGAGTCATGGGCAGCCTGACCTTCTATTTCCCCGCCTGCCGGCCTTCCTGCCGTTGGCACGAAGAGATCGCGTTGGTCAGCCGCCATCTCTGCCTGCTGGCGATCGAGCGGCATGAGAGCCGGGAACGCCTGATGGCATTGGCCCGTTTCGATAGCCTGACCGGCCTGCCCAACCGCGCCGCGCTCCTGGAAAAGGCACGCGCCCTCACCACTCGCCCCGAAGGCGCAGGGGACATCGCCTTCCTGTCCATCGGGGTCGACAATCTCCAGGACATCAACGAGACGCTCGGCCATGCCGCAGGCGACACGCTGCTGATCGCGGTCAGTAATCTTATGCACGCCCGGTTGGAGCCGAAGAATTACCTGGGACGGTTCGGCGGCGATGCCTTCCTGATGATATTGAACAATACCAGCCTCGCCAGAACCTCCAGCCTTGCCGAACGCATTCTCGCGGAACTGGCTGCGCCGCTGGATATCGGCGGACAGCCGGTGACCTGCTCGGCCAGCATCGGCATCGCCTTCTCCCCCGCGAATGGCGGCAATGGGGAAGACCTTCTCTGCCACGCCAATGTCGCCATGCAGCGGGCAAGGACCGAAGGGCGGGGGCGGCCCTGCTTCTACAGCCCGGCCATGGCCCGTTTCGCCCAGGACCGGATGAGGCTCAGCGCGGCGCTGCGCGAGGCGATCCGACAGGAACAGCTCAGATTCGAATACCATCCCCTGGTCCGTCCCCTCACCGGCGAGATCCACGGCGTCGAAGCCCTGGCCCGCTGGACCCACCCCGAACTGGGCATCATTCCGCCCGACCGCTTCATCCCCCTGGCCGAGGAAACGGGACAGATCGAGGCCCTGGGCAACTGGGCCCTGCGCGAGGTCTGCCGCCAGATGGCGGAGTGGCGCGCCAGGGGCATCGACCTGCCCACCGTCGCCGTCAACCTTTCGCCCCTGCATTTCCGCAACAAGCAGCTTCCCCTGTTCCTCACCGAGTTGCTGTGCGAATACCGCTTGCCGGGACATTGCCTGAAGGTGGAAATCACCGAGAACGCCATGATGGACGGCGAGGCCGAAACCCTGGAGACTCTGCACCGCATCCGTGCCCTCGGCGTCGGCCTGTCGATGGACGATTTCGGCACGGGATTTTCCAGCCTGTCGCGCCTGGCCAAACTGCCGGTGACGGAATTGAAGATCGACCGCAGCTTCATGCGCGACATCGACCGCAATCCCAATGCGCGGGCAATCGCCATGGCCGTGATCCGCATCGGCCAGAGCCTGGACATGACCGTCATCGCCGAAGGGGTGGAAACCGAGGATCAGCGCCAGTTCCTGATCGACCTCGGATGCCAGGTGGCACAGGGCTACCTCTACACCAAGCCGCTGCCGCCGGCCGAACTCGAACTCTGGCTCCGGCGGCACCGCCCATTCTCTGAGGGCTAGAACGTATAGGTCAGCCCCATCAGCGCCAAAGGCTGTGTCTTCTGCTCGACGAAGGGACTGTCCGCTGCGTCACCAAGCAAATGGGTCACGCCGATGGAACCGAGGGCGCTTATGCTGTCCGTGATGCGATAGCTGGCACTGATACGGAAGAAAATGTCCTTGAACCCCGATGAAGGGTTGTGGCGGCGCAAGCCCGAGGCTGCGGCTTCGGGCGCATCAACGCCGAAATAGCTGTCCATGTATTTCGCATTCGCCCAGGTGGTCCCGAGGCTGGGCGTGATCGTCAGCCGCTCGTTCGTGCGGATCGGGTAAGCCAAGCTGGCATTGACGAGCAGCCCCCGATCGGTTTCGGTGACGGCCTGGGTCGCCGTAAGCCTCGCCACCGCCCCCCGGAACTGGGTCGAGACAAAGAGACGTGCACCCAAGGCATCATCGACGCCGTCGATACCTTCGGGCACATCGTCACTGTCGTAGCCATGCATCCAGCTGACGCTGGCCCCGGCCTTGAATCGCGGGGTATCGACGACATTGACCCCAATTTCATCGACACCCCGTGCGAAGAAGCGCCCGACCTGTATATCGACCAGCGGCAGCGGCTGCGCCTTGTACTTGTCCGCCCCCTGGAAACGGGGAACCACGCCGACACCCGCGCCCAGCGTCCAGCGGTTCGGCTCCGCCTGGGCGGCGGTCGCTGTCCCGAGCACCATCGTCGCCAGAATAGCCCCCATGCCGATGGTCTGCGGCCGCGCAAAAATCCTTGTCATTCTTTCGCCCCCTTAACAAGATGCATTGACGTATCTTGTGCGGCCAAAATTCGCGCTCGTCAAGATACATTCTTGCATCTTATTGAGGAGGTCATCACATGAAGGGGCGTCGACGCGGCGCGGATCTCGAGGAGGCCCTCCTAGACGCTGCCTGGCTGGAGCTGACGGAGCGTGGCTATGCGGGGTTGACGATGGAGGCCGTCGCCACACGGGCCGGCACCAGCCGACCGGTTCTTGCCCGCCGATGGGATGGGAAGGCCGATCTTGCGATCGCGGCAATCCGGCGGCAGATAGCGAAGCATCCCCTCGAGGTGCCGGATCGCGGGGACCTGCGCACCGAATTGCTGGAACTTCTGGAACACGCCTCCAACCGTGTAAGAGGAATCGCCGCCGTCTTCACCCTGTTCTTCAGTGAATACTTTCACGAGACGTCGTCAACGCCGCAGAGTTTGCGCACCGCCTTGTTGGCGGGTAACCCCCAGCCGCTTGCCGCCATCCTGGAAAGAGGCGTGAAACGCGGCGAGATCGCTCCAGAAAAACTCGTTCCCCCTGTCAGTACGCTTCTCAGCGACCTTTTCCGCCACCACGCCATCATGACTTTCGCGCCACCACCGCCGGAATTGCGGGTCGCCTGGGTCGATTCGATCTTCCTGCCTCTGGTCAGGGCGGACTAGGCATCGGGTGGAAAAGAAAGGGCTTTTTCTTCGTTCGCCTCGGCTTCACGCTTTCTGTTGCCACTATACATTCGTGAATGTATGTAAAGAGAGATGGGTAGCGGGGTAGGGAAAAATCATGGGGTCGATCACATGCACCATCGGGTTGGCTTCCCTTCTGTGCCTGTTTCTCTTGGGCGTCATGATGCTTTTCTCGGCGGCCGACGATCTGGAGCAAGCCGATCTCTATGTGCCGCTCGATCCCCTTGAAGGAGGAAGCGAAGGACGGCTGCCCCGGATGACGCCCCTCGTCATTGCCCGTAAAGCCGGGTCGTGATACGAGCTTTCGCCTTCGCATCACCAGGAGACTATCATGCGCCTGATCCTCGCCCTGCTGCTTCCGTGGCTCCAGTTCTTCACGATCGGCCGCCCCTTCGCCGGCATCATCTGCCTGCTCCTGCAGATCACGCTGATCGGCTGGCTGCCCGCGGCGATCTGGTCGGTCTATGCGCTGTCCCAGTACAAGACGGACAAGAAGATCGAAAAGGCGCTGGCCTCCACGCGCTGAGGCGACGCAATCCTCATCCGGCAGGATGAAGATTCATCGCCCGCTCAAGGACCGCCACGAGACGCGGGTCGCCCGATTGGGCGACGTTGAAACGTAGAAAGCGCGTGGCCGTCTGCGAGACGCTGAACACATTGCCGGGGGCCAGGACGATGTCTTCCGCCAAGGCCATACGCGCCAGCACGGCGGAATCCTGGCCTTCGGGCAACTGGCACCAGAGATAGAAGCCGCCGCGCGGCATCAGCCAGGGCCGGATGCCCAAGGGTGCCAGCCGGGCCGCCAGATCGCGCCTGGCCCGCGAAAGGCGCTGGCGCAATTCCTCCATATGCTTGCGATAACCACCTCCGGCGAGGACGGCGGCAATCAGTTCGGTCGCCATCGGGCTGGGGCCGCCGAAGCAGGTGGCGACCTGAAGGTCGATCAGGGCCTCGATCCAATCCGCCCGGGCGGCGATATAGCCGCAGCGGATCGAGGCGGACAGGGTCTTCGAGAAACTGCCGATCCGGATGACACGGTCGAGCCCGTCGAACACGGCAAGACGCGGCGACGGCTCCGGCTCGAAATCGGCAAAGATGTCGTCCTCGACGATCGTCAGGTCCTGCGCCGAGGCCGCCTTCAGCAGCCTATGGGCGGTCTGCGGCGACAGGCTGGCCCCGGTCGGGTTGTGGAGCGCGGAATTGGTGATGTAGAGCCGGGGCCGCTCCGAGGCCAGCAGCGACTCGAAGGCCGCGAGATCTGGCCCTGACGGCGTGTAGGGCACGCCCTGGATACGGACCTGATGCGCGCGCAGCAGCGCCTGGAAATTGAAATAGCAGGGATCGTCCACCAGCACCGCATCGCCGGGCCGCAGCAGGAAGCGGCAAATCAGGTCGATGGCCTGGGTTCCCGAACCGGTGAGCATGACCTGATCGGGCGAGACCGAAAGGCCCTCCTCGGCGAAGCGGCCCAGCAACAGCCGCCGCAGGCGCGGCGATCCCCGCGTGCCGCCATAATCGGACAGCACGCTCTCCTCGGCCCGGGCGAGATTGCGCAGGGCGCGGCGCACCGCGTCGTTGGGCATCCACTCCGCCGGCAGCCAACCGCAGCCGGGCTTCATCACCGAGGAATCGGCATCGAGCGATTGCCGCGACACCCAGAAGGGATCGACCGCCCGGTCGCGTCGCGGCTCGGCCTCCGCCAGGGCCAGCGGCGGCAGGGCATTGCCCGCGACATAGAAGCCGGACCCGCGTCGGGCGCGGATCAGCCCCTCGGCGGCGAGACGGTCATAGGCCTCGACGACCGTGGAAGGCGACACACCCATGGTCGCGGCGAAACGCCGGATCGAGGGCAGCCGGTCGCCCGCGACAAGCGCCCGCCCCGCCATCTTCGCGCGGATCGCCGCCATCACCGCGCCCGTGCGTGTTCCCTTGCCGTCCGTCATCCGCTCTTCCCCGAATAGATGCCAAATACATCCATACAATTCTGCAGGATTGTATCGGTCCGTCTCCGTCCGGGCCAGCGGCAAAGCCACCCTTTCCATTGCAAGCACACGACCAAGCCTTGCAGATCCGTCACTTGACGCCTATATTTCCGTCAGTTGACGGTTTTCTGCCCATGCTGAAAGGATTGACCGATGGCTGCCGTGGAAACCAACCGACAAATCAGTGAGCCGGCGCGCATCGCCAAATGGCTCTCACTGACCCCGGACCCGCCTTTCACCGAGGTCTCTCTCGCCCGCAGCGTGGCGAGTGGATTGCCTGTCCAGGCGACGGACATGCTGGTGGAATTCTTTGGAAGCCGTCAGGTTGTCGAGCGGATCGTGCCCGAAGCGACGCTTCGCCGCGCCAGGAAAAACCAGAAACGCCTGTCCCCCCAATATTCCGAACGCCTCTATGATTTGACGAAAGTCATCGACGCGGTGGGGCGGGTGTATGGAGACGATCAAGACCGTGTCAAAGCCTTCCTGCTGCGCCCGCATCCACTGCTCGAAGGGGAAAAGCCCCTCGACTTGGCCGTGACCGGCGCGGCCGGTGCGGACGCCGTCCTGAACCTGCTGGCCCGCGCGGAAGCCGGAGTGGCCGTGTGACGATACGGGTGCTGAACGAGCCCCTGACGGCCTACCGCATCGGCGACCCGGAAGGCGCCTATCCGATCTGGTCGCCCGAGGGCGCCAAGCGCATGCAGGGACGCTGGCACAAGACCGGCGCCGCCGTCATTTATGCATCCGAGCGCTATTCGACGGCGATGCTGGAAAAGCTGGTCCATTACAACGGCCTCATGCCGCCGAACCAGCACTTTCTCCAGATCGCCATACCCGCCGGAATCTCCTACGAGGTCGTCAACCCTGATCTCCTGCCCGGCTGGCACAGCCTTGCGGGCGACGAGGCGCGTCAGTTCGGGCACCAGTGGTACACCGAGCAGCGCAGCGCCATCCTGATCGTGCCATCCGTCGTGGCGCGCATGGAACGGAACTTCCTCTTCAACGCCAATCATCCGGAATTCCCCCGGATCAAGCCCGACCTGGAAACGCCCATCTACTGGGACGCCCGCCTCTTCAAATAGCCGTACCAGAACATGAACGGCCTTGTCCCGCCGGTGTATGGGAAAATGTTTCCATACAGTTTTGCGGAATTGTATCGGACTGTCTCTGTGCGGTACAGGGGCGGAGTCCTAGGATGCCTCTCCGAAAGAGAGGTTACATGGATCGGAAACTGGATGGATGGGGCAGCGGCCTTTTAGGCGTCATCATCTTCAGCGGTTCGCTGCCCGCCACGCGGGTCGCCGTCGGCGACTTCTCGCCCCTCTTCCTGACTTCGGCCCGGGCAGCGATCGCCGCGCTCCTCGGCGCCGCCTTCCTCGCCCTTCTCCGGCAGGCGAAACCCGCCCGCAAGGATCTCGGCGCGCTGGTCATGGTCGCCCTCGGTGTCGTGATCGGCTTCCCGTTGCTGACGGCGCTGGCGCTGCAGCACATCACCTCGGCCCGTGCCCTCGTCTTCATCGGCCTCCTGCCGCTGGCGACGGCCCTTTTCGCCGTCCTGCGCGGGGGCGAGCGGCCGAAACCGGCCTTCTGGCCGTTCGCGCTCCTCGGCGCCATGGCGGTCGCAGGCTACGCCCTGTCCGGCGGCGCTCCCGCCGCACCGACGGGCGACCTGCTGATGGTGGCCGCGATCCTGCTTTGCGGCCTCGGCTATGCCGAAGGCGCCACGCTGTCGCGCCGGCTGGGCGGATGGCAGGTCATCTCATGGGCGCTGCTTCTGGCGCTGCCGATAATGGCCGTGGTCGCGCTGGCCACGCTGCCGGAATCCTGGGGCCGGATCGGCGTCCCGGCCTGGCTCGGCCTCGCCTATGTCTCGATCTTCAGCATGTTGATCGGCTTCGTCTTCTGGTATCGCGGCCTCGCCCTCGGCGGCATCGCGGGCGTCGGGCAGTTGCAACTGTTGCAGCCCTTCTTCGGGCTGACGCTGGCCGGCCTGCTGCTGCGCGAACCAATCGCCTGGACGATGGTCGCGGCCACCGGCCTTGTCGTCCTCTGCGTCGCCGGTGCCAAACGCTACGCCTGAACGGCAGGCATCATGTCACAGCGGCCGCAGCAGGTGCCGCACCAGGGGCGGCTTGTCGCCGATATGGAAGGCGTTCAGCAGGGCCTGGTCCGCGCGGTCCGCTTCCGTCACCCGGGCATGCTGGCGCTGATGTTCGAGCCAGCTTTCCACCACGAAGCTTTCGATCACCCTGCCCGGCTCGGCCATGTCTTCCCAGACGTCCCAGATTATCGCCCCGTCCCGCTGGCGGACCGTCTTGAAGCGGCGCAGGGTTTCGAGGAATCTGGCCTGATCGGCGGGCGCGACCCGGTATTCGATCTGCACCAGGACGGGGCCGCGATCATCCGATGGCTGGACGAAGACCACCGGCTCGGCCCAGTGATGCGACGGCGTCAGGTCGATGCCCTCGTCCTGCGGCAGCCGCCATCTCACCGCCAGCAGCACCGCCACGACCTGCGCGCCCCCCGCCACCAGCAGCGCGGTGGCGACATCGGTCCGCGCGGCCAGGGCGCCCCACAGGATGCTGCCGCCGGTCATCGCCCCCTGGAAGACCAGCAGATAGACGGCCAGCGCCCGCGCCTTCACCCAGCCGGGCGAGGCCATCTGGGCGGCGACATTGAGCGAGGTCAGCATGCCGATCCAGGCCAGCCCGGCGGCGACCATCACCATACCAGCGATCCAGGCATTCGAGACCAGGGCCAGGCAGAGGCTGCTGAAGGCAAAGAGCAAGGTCGCGCCGACCGAGATGGTGTTGGCGGCGACCTGCTTGCGCAGCCGCTTCAGGATAAAGGCACCGCTGATCGCCCCGGCCCCCATGCAGCCGAGCAGGATGCCATAGCCCGAGGCATCGAGGCCCAGCCCCTGCCGCGCGACCAGCGGCAGCATGGCCCAAAGCACGCTGCCGAAGATGAAGAAGCCGACGGCGCGGATCAGCACCACGCGCAGCGCCGGGGAATGGCGGGCATAACGATAACCGGCCTTGAGCGCGCCGATGAAATGCTCGGGCGGCAGGGTCTGTTCGGCCTTGTCGCGCTTCCAGCGGAACAGCACCACCAGGACGCCCAGGACCGACAGGGCGTTGAGGGCGAAGACGGCGGGCGTGCCGGCAAGGGCGATGATCGCGCCGCCCAGGGCCGGACCGATGGCGCGGGCGATGTTGATGCCCATGCCGTTGAGCGCCACGGCATCGGGCAGCGCCGGCTTGGCGACGAGTTCCGGCACGATGGCCTGGAAGACCGGCGCGCTGAGGGCGGCGGAGACGCCGAGCACGAAAGTCAGGCCCAGCAGCACCATGGGCGTCGTCAGGCCGAGCGCAGTCAGCACGGCAAGCAGGACCGCCGCGACGATTCCCAGCATCTGGGCGGTCAGCAGCATCTTGCGGCGGTCGATGATATCGGCCATCGCCCCGGCCGGAAGAGCCAGCAGGAACATCGGCAGCGTGGTGGCGGTCTGCACCAGGGCCACCATGAACGGGCTGGGCGAAAGCGAGGTCATCAGCCAGCCCGCCCCGACGTCATGCATCCAGGTGCCGATATTCGAGACGATGGTGGCGATCCACAGCGCCCGGAATATCGGATAGGCCAGGGGCCCTTTCGCTGTCTCCGTCGTGCTCATCTCCGGCTTCGTCTCCATGACCGGCATTGCCGTCAGACCGCCCAGCAGGAGCAGCCGAGCGCCCCCCAGAAGCCCTTCAGGTCCGAAACCGGCAGGTTCGACGACCAGGCGCCCGCATGGTCATGGCCATGGACGCCGCAGGCATGGCCGCAGCCGCAGGCCGACGCCGCCACGCGGCGCAGCGAATTCCGCCCCGCCCCCTTCGGCTCGCCCCAGGCGGCATAGCCCTTGTAGCGGCGGACCGGCGACCAATCGGGCATGGCGGGCGGCAGCTCCGTCTCGTCCAGATCCGAGAAGTCGCCCGCGCCGTAGACGACTTTCCCGCCGACCATCGTCAGGTCCGAGGTCAGGAAGGAAATCTCGTCCTCGGCGCAGGAGAAGAAATCCTTGTCCGGAATGAACAGATCGGCGAAATGGCCTTTCTCGATGCGGCCGCGCTTTCCCTCTTCGTTGGAAAACCAGGCGACCTTCTCGGTCCACATCCGCAGCGCCGTTTCCCGGTCCAGGCAGTTGCGCTGCGGATAGAGCCGCAGGCCGCCGACCGTCTTGCCGGTGATCATCCAGGACAGGGACACCCAGGGATTATAGGAGGCGACGCGCGTGGCATCCGTGCCGGCGGAAAGATTGATCCCTTTTTCGAGCATCCGCGCGATCGGCGGCGTGGCCTCGGCGGCGCCCGGCCCGTAGCGTTCGACGAAATATTCTCCCTGATAGGCCATGCGATGCTGCACCGCCACCCCGCCCCCCAACGCGGCGATCCGGTCGATGGACTGCTCCGAGATCGTCTCGGCATGATCGAAGAACCAGTTCAGCCCGGCGAGCGGGATGTCCTGGTCGACCTTCTCGAAGACATCGAGCGCCCGGCTGATCGTCTCGTCATAGGTGGCGTGCAGCCGCCAGGGCCAGCGGTTCTGCGCCAGGATGCGCACCACCTCTTCCAGCTCGCCTTCCATTTCCGGCGCCATGTCGGACCGCGGCTGGCGGAAATCCTCGAAATCGGCCGCCGAGAAGACGAGCATCTCGCCCGCGCCGTTATGGCGGAAATAATCGTTGCCCTGCTTGTACTTGACCGAGGCGGTCCAGGCGAGAAAGTCCTCCTTCTCCTGCTTGGGCTTCTGCGTGAACAGGTTATAGGCCAGCCGCACGGTCATCAGCCCCTCGTCGGCCAGTTTCTGGATGACGGCGTAATCCTCGGGATAATTCTGGAAGCCGCCACCGGCATCGATGACGCCGGTGATGCCCAGCCGGTTCAGCTCGCGCATGAAATGGCGGGTGGAATTGACCTGATATTCGAAAGGCAGCTTCGGTCCCTGGGCAAGGGTGGAATAGAGAATGGCCGCATTGGGCTTGGCCAGCAGCAGCCCCGTCGGATCGCCGTTCGCGTCACGCGTGATCTCGCCGCCCGGCGGCTCGGGCGTGTCCCGGGTATAGCCGACGGCGCGCAGGGCCGCCCCGTTCAGCAGCGCCCGGTCATAGAGATGGAGCAGGAAGACCGGCGTATCGGGGGCGATGCGGTTGATCTCCTCCAGGGTCGGCAGGCGCTTTTCCTCGAATTGATGCTCGGTGAAGCCGCCGACGACGCGCACCCATTGCGGCGGCGGCGTGATAGCGACCTGCCGCTTCAGCATGTCCATGGCGTCGGCCAGCGACCGCAGGCCGTCCCAGCGCAGTTCCATGTTGAAGTTGAGTCCGCCCCGCACGACGTGGGTGTGATTGTCGATCAGCCCGGGCAGCACCCGCCGTCCCTTCAGATCGACGACCTTCGTCGCGGCATCGGCCAGCGCCATGACCTCGCGGTCCTGGCCGACCGCCAGAAACCTGCCGTCCTTGATGGCGATGGCCGTCGCCGCCGGATTCGCCGGGTCGAGCGTGGTGACGAGCCCGTGATGCAGGACGGTATCGGCGGCTTCGGTCATGAGCGCTTCTCCTTCTCGGACTCATCCTGCGCCGCCACCTGCCGCCCGGGCAGCTGGCCGAAGATATGGCTGATCGCATGCGCCTTGCTGCAGGCGGAGGAGAAGGCCGTCCCCGACAGCAATTGCCGCCCCACCGGGATCACCTGTTCCCCGACAAGGATACCGAACAGGCCCACCAGCGCGACGATCGGAGGGGCCGGCGAGCGGACGTTGAGCAGGCTGTAGATGATGCCAACCAGGATGCCGGCGCCGAGTGACAGGAGATAGATCTTCATGCGTCGCCTCCGATCGTCGCCTGTCCTCATCCGGCCGGATTGGGACCGATGCGTTCGCCGTGCTGCACGCGTTCCGGCGCCTTGTGGACGAGGGTATAGGCATAATCAACGCCCATGCCGTAGGCGCCGGAATGCTCCTGCACGATCTTGATCACCGCGTCATAGGTATCCTTGCGCGCCCAGTCGCGCTGCCATTCGAGCATCACCTGCTGCCACGTCATCGGCACGCATCCGGCCTGCACCATCCGATCCATGGCGTATTTCTGCGCATCGGCCGAGGTCGCGCCCGAGGCGTCGGCGACCATGTAGATCTCGTACCCGCCTTCGAGCATCGCGCAGAGGGCGAAGGTGGTGTTGCAGACCTCGGTCCACAGGCCGGAGACGACGACCTTCTTGCGATTGGCGGCGGCCAGCGCATCGCGGACATTCTGGTCGTCCCAGGAATTCATCGAGGTGCGTTCGAGGATCTTGTGCTCGGGGAACACCGCCAGCAGCTCGGGATAGGTATGGCCGGAAAAGCTTTCGGTCTCGACCGTGGTGATCGTCGTGGGGATGTTGAACACCTTGGCCGCCTTGGCGAGCCCGACGACGTTGTTCTTCAGCGTCTGGCGGTCGACCGACTGGACGCCGAAAGCCATCTGCGGCTGGTGGTCGATGAAGATGAGCTGACAATTATCCGGCGTCAGCACCTCGAGATAGTTGGGCATGCTCGTCTCCTCATTGTTCATGAAGCAAGCCGGCCAGTGCGATACGCACATGGCGGATTTCATCTTCGTTGATGCTGTGACCCATGCCGGGATAGAGGCGCATCGTCACCTTGCCCCCAAGCTCCTCCAGCACCCGCGCGGAGTCCTGGACGCGGGCGAGCGGGATATGAGGGTCGATGTCGCTGCAGCCCAGAAAGACGGGTGTGCCGGCCAATCCGTCTTCATCCTCGCGCGGCCTGCCTTCCGGGCCGATGAGGGCGGCGCTCAATCCAATCACCGCGCCGTAGCGTTTCGCATTGCGCGCCGCGAATTCCAGCCCCAGGCATCCGCCTTGCGAGAAGCCGAGAAGAGCCACGCGCTCCGGCCCGAAGCCCTGGCCTACCAGGTCCTCGACCAGTTCCCCGACCAAAGTGAGCGAACGCGACAGGAAGGGTTCGTTCTGTTCGAGCGGTGCCAGGAAAGAATGGGGATACCAGGTGCCGCCCGGTGCCTGCGGGGCGACATAGGCGATGTCGGGCTGCGCGAAGACCTCGGCCAGGGGGAACATGCTTTCGGCCGACGCCCCCCGGCCGTGAAGAAGGATCATCGCGGCCTTGGCGCGGGTCAGCGGCGCGCCGGCCATCGGCATCCGGGCGGCGGAGCTCATCCCGGCATCTCCAGTGGCGGCAGGACGGACTCCAGTTCCTGGCGGCGTGAGTCGAGGAAATCCGGGAGCTTCAGGGAGGACCCCAGCCGGTCCAGCGGCTCGTCCACCGTGAAGCCCGGCGCCTCGGTGGCGATCTCGAAGAGGACGCCGCCCGGCTCGTGGAAATAGACCGAGCGGAAGTATTTGCGGTCCTTCTGCTCGGTCGTCAGGAGGTGGTCGTTTTCCACCAGCTTCCGCACCATCCGCGCCTGCTCGTCCTCGTCCGCCGCACGGAACGCCACATGATGGACCGAACCCCGGCCCAGGCGGCCCGGCAGGAAGCCCTTCGCCACGCGGATGTCGACGATGCCGCCGACCGGACTTTCCGCCTTGAAGCGGACATGCCGCGCATCGCGCCCGATCTCGCGGAAACCAAGGATATCGGCAAGGATGGCGCCCGTGGGCCCGGCATCGTCGAGCATCAGGGTGACGCCATGAAGCCCACGGATGGCATGTTCCGCCGGAACGCCGCCGCCGCTCCAGCCCTCCTCTTCCTCGGCCTCCGCGACACCGACAAGCGCCAGGCTGGTGCCGTCGGGATCGCGGAAGGCCAGGACCTTCTCGCCGAAACGTTCGCCAAGCGCCTCATGCGTGACGCCCAATTCCACCAATCGCTGGATCCAGTATCCGATCGAGCGAAGCGGAATGCGGAAAGCCGTGGTCTCGGCCAGCCCGATGCCATTACGGCCGGGCGCGGCATGTTCCCAGGGAAAAAAGGTCAGGATCGTGCCGGGACTGCCCCGCTGGTCACCGAAATAGAAATGGTAGGTTTCCGGGTCGTCGAAATTGACGGTATTCTTGACCAAACGAAGGCCAAGCCCACGGACATAGAACCTGAGATTGGCATTCGGGTTGCCAGCTATCGCCGTGACATGGTGGATACCGTGCATGGCAGCGCCTTCCCCTTTGTCCTTCATGGTCTCGACGCCGGAAACGTCTCGACAGCGGGTGTTATTCAGGCACGTCCGTCTCGCTTGGTCGACAACAAGACGATCTGGACCGTGCCCGCCCCCGAATCAAGGACAATGTACTCGCGAGAGAGGAATAGCCACATTCCGCGCACGTTGCAGGCCGAAAGGGGGAAGTAACCGGGCCCTTCCTTCCTGCCGCTCTTTGCACATGGCACCTGTCCCGCCGAAATCAGGCCTCCCTATCGGCTTCAGCCCTGCTAATAACCCATTAGCGATGGATATCCGTTCGAATCGACATTATGAAGGGTGGTCATTTGTCAAAGAGGTGAGTCACAATGACGGCCGCGGCCAAGCAGATCGATAGCAACGCCCCCTATTGGGACGCTGACCTGGAAACTCAGTCCCGCGCGGAGTGGGATGCCATGAAGCTGGCGCTGCTCAAGGAGCATGTGCGCCACGCCTATGAGGGCTCGCCCTATTACCGCAAGAGCTTCGACGAGGCCGGGGTCCATCCCGATCAGATCAAGAGCCTCGACGACATCCGCCGCTTCCCCTTCATCGACAAGAAGGTGCTGCGCGACCGTCAGATGGCGGTGCCGCCCTTTGGCGATCTGGTCGCCGTGCCCGAGCGGGACATCGTCTACATCTCGGCCAGTTCGGGGTCGACCGGCGTGCCGACGGCCTCGCCCTTCACCCAGCGCGATTTCGACGAATGGATGGATTTCGAGGCTCGGCTGTTCTGGGCGTCGGGGATGCGCCCCGAGGACCGCTACGCCCACAGCCTCAATTTCTCCCTCTTCGTCGGCGGCCCCTGCGTGCTGGGCGCGCAGAAGCTCGGCGCGCTGACCATCCATGCCGGTACCCTGCCCTCCGAGCGTCTGTTGACGATCCTCAAGCAGTTCCAGGCCACCGCCATGTGGACCACGCCCTCTTACGCCTGGTATCTCGGCGAGACGGCGATCAAGGAGGGGCTGGACCTCAAGAGCGACCTTGCGATCAAGCGCATCTTCGTCGCCGGCGAGCCGGGCGGCTCGATCCCCGAGACGCGCAACCGCATCGAAAAGCTGTGGGGGGCCTCGGTCTATGATTATTACGGCCTGTCGGACATCTTCGGCGCCTGCGCCGGGATGTGCGAGCACAAGAACGGCCTGCACTGGGCCGAGGACCATATCCTGGTCGAGGTGCTCGATCTCGAAACCGGCGAGCCGGTCAAGGAGGGCGAGCGCGGCGAGATGGTGCTGACGACGCTGAAGAAGTCGGCCCGCCCGATGATCCGCTTCCGCACCGGCGACATCGTCACCTTCACCTCCGAGCCCTGCAGCTGCGGCCGCACCAGCCAGCGCCTGATGGGCGTCAACGGCCGCGTCGACGACATGCTGATCATCAAGGGCGTGAACATCTTTCCCTCCGATGTCGAAGCCATCGCCCGCCAGGACCCCGCACTGACCGGGGAATACAAGCTGGTGGTCGAGCGCATCAACCATCTCGACCAGCTGACCGTCGAGGTCGAAGTGGCGCACGGCCATAACGGCCCGACCGAGGAAGTGGCCGCCCGTTTCGGCAAGCATCTGAAATCGGTCACCGGCGTCTCGGCCAAGGTCGTCGTCCATCCCGCCGATACCCTGCCGCGCGCGACCCACAAGGCCAAGCGCGTCGAAGACCGCCGCCAGGGCGTGTGGTCATAGAGGCTATGAGGAGAACTGTTTTCTTGGGCTCCGCCCAAACCCGCAAAGGGCCTCGGGCCCTTTGTTCCCATTGAATTCATGAGGTCCAGGAGGCCGAGCCTCCTGGCGGGTGCAGGGCAGAGCCCTGCGGAAACGATGAAGTATAAACGGCCCCAACGAGAGATACTGATGTCCGGTCCGAAAACCTTCGCCTTCGACACCATGGCCCTGCATGCGGGCCAGCATCCCGATCCGGTCTATGGCTCGCGGGCGGTGCCGATCTACCAGACGACTTCCTATGTCTTCGACGATGCCGACCATGCGGCGGCGCTGTTCAATCTCGAACGCGCCGGCCACATCTACAGCCGCATCTCGAACCCCACCGTGGCGGTGCTGGAAGAGCGCCTGGCCGCGCTGGAAGGCGGCGTCGGCGCCATCGCCACGGCCAGCGGCCAAGCCGCCCTGCATCTCGCCATCGCCACGCTGATGGGCGCCGGCAGCCATATCGTCGCCTCGGCCTCGATCTATGGCGGCACGGTCAACATGCTGGCCCATACGCTGCCGCGCTTCGGCATCACCACGACCTTCGTCAAGCCGCGCGACCTCGACGGCTTCAAGGCGGCCATCCGCCCCGAGACGCGGCTGATCCTGGGCGAGACGTTGGGCAATCCGGGTCTCGAGGTGCTGGACATCCCGGCCCTGGCGAAGATCGCCCATGATGCCGGCCTGCCGCTGATGATCGACAACACCTTCGGCACGCCCTATCTGTCCAACCCGATCAAGCAGGGCGCCGACATCGTCATGCATTCGGTCACCAAATGGCTGGGTGGCCACGGCATCGCCATCGGCGGCGCGCTGATCGACGGCGGCGGCTTCGATTGGGAAGCCTCGGGCAAGTTCCCCACCCTGACCGAGCCCTATGCCGGTTATCACGGCATCGTCTTTACCGAGCAATTCGGCCCCGGCGCCTTCAGCCAGCGCGCCCGCGCCGAAGGCCTGCGCGATTTCGGCGCCTGCCTGTCGCCGCAGAACGCCTTCTACCTGCTGCAAGGCATCGAGACGCTGCCCCTGCGCATGGAACGCCATGTCGCCAACACCGCCCGCGTGCTGGCCTTCCTGCAGGAAAATCCGGCGGTTGCCTGGGTCAGCCATCCGACCCTGCCCGACCATCCCGACCACGCTTTGGCGCAGAAACTGCTGCCCAAGGGCGCCGGGTCGATCGTCAGCTTCGGCATCAAGGGCGGCCGCCCCGCGGGCCGCAAGTTCATCGAGGCCGTCAAGCTTGCCTCGCATCTGGCGAATGTCGGCGACGCCAAGACCCTGGTCATCCATCCGGCCAGCACCACCCATCAGCAGATGGATGCCGAACAGCTCGCCAAGGCCGGAATCGGCGAAGACATGATCCGCCTGTCGGTCGGGCTGGAAAGCGCAGACGACATCATCGCCGACCTCAACCAGGCGCTGCGCGCCAGCCAGAAGTGAGGGAAGCCGCAACATGGAACTGATCGTCAACGGCATTCCCGCCTTCGCCGCCACCGGCGGCAAGCCCTTCGACCCCGCCAAGCCCGCCATCGTCTTCGTGCATGGCTCGGGCCTCGATTCCTCGGTCTGGGGCCTGCACACCCGCTGGTTCGTCAGCCACGGCTTTTCCGTCCTGGCCCTCGACCTCCCGGGCCACGGCAAGTCGGCGGGCGAGCCCCTGCCCTCCATCGAGGCCATGGCCGATTGGGTGGCCGCGGCCATCTCTGCGGCCGGGGCCAAGGAAGTCGTGATCGTCGGCCATTCGATGGGCGCGCTGGTGGCGCTCGAAACCGCCGCCCGCCATCCCGCCCCGGTGCGCGGCCTCGGCCTCGTCGGCGCGGCGGCCGCCATTCCGGTGCATCCCGATCTGATCGCCTCGGCCGAGCGCAACGATCCGGCGGCCTTCGCCATGATCAATCTGTGGGGCCATGGCGCCCATGCCGAACTGGGCGGCAGCCGCGCCCCCGGCGTGTGGATGGTCGGGACCGCCCAGAGGGTGCTGGAGCGCAACCGCCCGGGCGTCCTGGCGGTCGATCTCAAGGCCTGCGACACTTACAAGATCGGCCTTGCCTCCGCCGCCAAGGTCGAATGTCCCGCCGTGCTGGTCCTGGGCGAACGCGACAAGATGACCCCCTTGAAAGCCGGCCGTGCGCTGGCCGAGACGCTGCCCAAGGCCAAGGTCACCGTGCTGAACGGCGCAGGGCACATGCTGATGGCCGAAGAGCCCGATGCCGTGCTCGACGCCCTGAGCGGCTTAGCGGATCTGGTCGAGACCGCTTAAGCACTTTCTCAATGAAGAAGGGCTCGCGCCGGAAACGGCGCGAGCCCTTTTCATATCACTGGATTTCCTGGGCTCTGCCCAGACCCGCAAAGGGGCTCGGCCCCTTTGATCCCATTAATTTTATTCGCCCTTTTCGCACGAGCGGGCAGGACGATTGAAAGAAATGAGATGCAGGAGGCCGAGCCTCCTGCCGGGTGCAGGGCAGAGCCCTGCGAAACCCTTCACCTCATTCGGCCGGCGTGGCGTGCCACTGGCCGTCGGTTCCCAGATATTCGGCACCGCCGTTCCGGTAGAAGCTGCCCGCTCCGGCCTTCTCCAGCACCGCCAGCATCTTCGGCAGGGCCTTGCCCTCGGCCTTGAGCTTGGCGATCACCTTGGCCGGGCCGACGGCGTCCAGCAGTTCGAACGGCCCCTTCTTCCAGGCGAAGCCCCAGCGCATGGCGCGGTCGACATTCACCACATCGTCCGAGATCTCGGGCACGAGATCGGCGGCATAAAGCAGCGTGCCGCCCATCAGATCCCAGGTGAAGCGGCTTTCGGCGTCCGAGCCGAAGAACAGCGAGGCGGCATCGGTATGGCCCTCGGCCAGCGTCACGGCCTGGGCTTCACGCCAGGTGCCGGTGGTCAGGTCGAAGGTCTCCTTCAGCTTGCCGCCATCTTCCGTCTTGGTGACGCGATAGAAGCCGCCGCCCGTCTTGCGGCCCAGCTGCTTACGCTCGAGCATCGCCTGTTCGTCGGCGGGGAAGCTGGTGAAGGCATGGCCGACATCTCCCTCGGGCAGATTGACCGACAGGTTCTTGCCGACGAAATCCATCACGTCCAGGCCGATCAGGTCGATCAGGCCATAGAGGCCGGTAGAGGGCAGCCCGACCGGCTTGCCCATCAGCGCGTCGATGCTTTCCATCGACAGGCCGTCCTTCAGATAGGGCTTGGCCTTGTGCAGGCCCGACAGCATCCAGAAGCAGCCGATACGGTTGCCGATGAAGTTGACCGTGTCCTTGGCATAAACGACGCCCTTGCCCAGCTTATCACGGCCGAAGGCGGCCATGGCTTCGAGCACGTCCGGCGTCGTCTCGACACCCGGGACGATTTCCAGCAGGCGCATGACGCGCACCGGGTTGAAGAAGTGCGTCACCACCATGTCGCGCTTCAGGCGCTCGGGGAAGCCTTCGGTGATGGCGCGCAGCGGGATGCCCGAAGTGTTGGTCGACACCACCGAACCGTCGCGGCGCAGCTTCTCGATCTTGGCGAAGAGATCGCGCTTGGCCGCGAGGTCCTCGATGATCGCTTCGCAGACCCAGTCATAATCGGCGATCTTGGAAAGGTCGGCGTCGATCGTGCCGATCTGGATCTTTCCGGCCAGCGCGGCGCGCTCGGCGTCGTCCTGGGCGGTCGAAAGGGCCTTTTCCAAAGCCTTCTCCACGCGCGCCTGATCGATGTCGAGCAGCAGAACCTCGCAGCCGGCGGCAGCGGAAGCCGCGGCGATGCCGTTACCCATGGTACCGCCGCCGATGACGGCGACGGACGAAATTGCACGAACCATGATATCCCCTTTTACTGGACTCCGGGTGAGGTTTCCCGGTTCACGAAACAGATGTCAAGCGCAAGCCGCATATTTCACGCTTTGATAGTGTGTTAATTTTCCTATTGACGTTAAGTTTAGTGTATTAGTAGATGTAGGACCATGGCGATGGTAAGAAACCAGGCGCTGACGGATTTGGAGGGGAAGAAATGATTCGCAACAAGCTGGCTGCCATTACTCTGGTCGGCTTCGCCGCGCTAGTCTCGGCGCCGTTCGCCCATGCCGCCGACCTGAAGGTCGGTGTCTCGGCCGGTCCCTACGGTGATATCATGAAATTCGCTGGCGACCTTGCCGCGAAGGAAGGCATCAACGTTCAGGTGATCGAGTTCTCGGACTACACGCTGCCGAACACCGCCCTGGCGCAGAAAGACATCGACTTCAACAATTTCCAGCACAAGCCCTATCTCGAGAACCAGGTGGCGCAGCGCGGCTGGGATCTGGTGCCGGTGGCGCCGTCGATCATCGTGCCGATGGCCATCTACTCCAAGAAGATTTCCTCCTTCGACGAATTGCGGGACGGTGCGCAGGTCACCATCCCCAACGATCCGTCGAACGGTGCGCGCGGCTTGCAGCTACTGGAAAAGGCTGGCCTGATCAAGCTGGATCCGAAGGCGGGCACCAACGCGACCGTCATGGATATCGTCGAGAACCCGAAGAAGCTGCGGATCAGGGAAGTCGACGCCGCCCAGCTGCCGCGTTCGCTCGACGACGTGGATATCGCCGTCTGCACGCTGAACTACGCCATGTCGTCCGGCCTGAACCCCAATACCTCGCTGCTGTCCGAAGGCGCTGACAGCGAATGGGGCCTGTGGTTCGTCACGCGCGGCGACAACAAGGACGACCCGGCGATCCGCCGCTACATCGAGATCTACCGCTCGCCGGAAGTCAAAGAGTTCATTATGGAGAAATTCGAGGGTACCATCGTCACTTCGTGGTAATAGCATGCGCGGCGGCTCCCCACACAGAGCCGCCGCAACCCTCTTGGCGATACGGGTATGATCGAAATCCAGTCCATCACGAAAGTCTTTGATGGCCCGAAAGGGCCAGCAACCGTTCTCAAGGGCATCTCCCTCTCCATCGGCCGCGGCGAGATCTTCGGCATCATCGGTCGTTCGGGGGCGGGGAAGAGCACGCTGGTCCGCTGCATCAATGCGCTTGAACGTCCGACCTCCGGCCGCGTGGTGGTCAATGGCGTCACCGTGTCCGAGCTGACCGGCGCCGATCTGCGCGCCGCGCGCCGCGACATCGGCATGATCTTCCAGCACTTCAACCTGCTGTCCTCGCGCACCGTCTTCGATAATGTGGCGCTGCCGCTCGAACTGGCGGGCAAGCCCAAGGCCGAGATCGAGCAGACCGTCCTTCCCCTGCTCGACCTGGTCGGGCTGTCGGGCAAGCGTGACCAATATCCCTCGCAGCTTTCCGGCGGCCAGAAGCAGCGTGTCGGCATCGCCCGCGCGCTGTCGCTGAAGCCCAATGTCCTGCTGTGCGACGAAGCCACCAGCGCCCTCGACCCCGAGACCACGACGTCGATCCTCGCCCTGCTCAAGGACATCAATGCCAAGCTGGGCCTGACCATCGTGCTGATCACGCACGAGATGAACGTCATCAAGGAGATTTGCGACCGCGTCGCGGTGCTCGATCACGGCAATCTCGTCGAACTGGGCAGCGTCTTCGACGTCTTCTCCGATCCCAAGGCGGAGGTCAGCCAGAGCTTCGTGCGCGACGTGCTCAATCACGACCTGCCCAGCGAAGTGATGCGCCGCCTGCGTCCCACGGCGCCCGGCAATCCCGTGATCCGCATCACCTTCACCGGCCCCTCGGCCAACACGCCGGTCATCGCCGAGTTGATCCGCGATGTCGGCGTGGGCGTGAACATCCTGCACGGCCATATCGACTACATCCAGGGCCAGCCCTACGGCACCCTGGCCGCCGAACTGGACGGGCCCGCCGACGCCATCGAACAGGCCCTGGCCCATATCCGTGCAAAACTTCTGAAAGTGGAGGTTCTCGGCCATGTCGCCGATGATGATCGAGCTGCTGCTTGACGCCTTCATCGAGACGTTGATCATGGTCGGCGTCTCGGGTGTCATCGGGGCTGGGCTGGGTATCCCGCTGGGCGTTCTTCTGGTAGCGACCGGCCCGAAGCATATCCTGCCGAACAAGGCGGTGAACAAGATCGTCGGGACGGTGGCCAACATCATCCGCTCGACCCCGTTCATCATTCTGCTGGTGGCGATCATCCCCTTCACCCGCTTCGTGGTTGGCACCTCGATCGGCACCCCGGCGGCCATCGTGCCGCTGTCGCTGATCGCCATTCCCTTCGTCGGCCGCCTGGTCGAATCCTCGATCCGCGAGGTTGATGCCGGGCTGATCGAGGCGGCCCAGGCGATGGGCGCCACGCCCTTCCAGATCGTGGTCAAGGTCCTGCTGCCCGAGGCGATGCCCAGCATCATCGCCGGCCTGACCATCACCGTGGTCAGCCTGATCAACTATTCCGCCATGGCCGGTGCCGTGGGCGGCGGCGGCCTGGGCGACCTGGGCATCCGCTACGGCTATCAGCGCTTCCAGCCCGAGGTGATGGCGGCGGTGATCGTCATCCTGATCATCCTGGTGCAGGCGGTCCAAACCACCGGCGACTGGCTGGCCGTCAAGCTCAACAAGCGCAAGATCCAGTAGAACCCGGCCCTTCTGCCAAGCAGGGCAAGCAAAGCCCGGCCTCCCCGAGAGGCCGGGCTTTTTTCATGGCCGATATCCGGCCGCCGCTCAGCCGTGAGAAAGTCTTTTGTACCCAATTAGCGTTATGTTATAGCATAACCCTCATCGAGGCGAGGGAGCGGTGTACTCCCTTTTCCCTTTGCATCTCCCCGGTCGAGCCCGGTCCTCACGCGGTCCGGAGGCGAGGAGGAAGGCTCGTCCCTTCCCCTCCCCCACCTGTCTGAAGACGGGGCAATCGACAAGTCGGAACGGAACCAAGGATCTGAAAGATGAATGCGAGACGCGATGTCGCCGCAACCTGTCTGGTCGCATTGACGGCATTGGGCGGCACTGCCTGGGCTGAAGAACCGGTGCCGGAGCGCCATGCGTCGCCCACTTCCCCGATCACGCTGCCGAGCATCGTCGTAACGGCCACGGCCTCCGAGCGAGATGCCGCCGCCGCGCCTGCCAGCATTTCCGTCATCGACGGGGAAAGCCTGCGGCGCCAGCCGGTGAACGACTTGGCCGACGCCGTCAGGGGATCGGTCGGCATCAGCCTGGAGAATACCGGCCTGGGGCGGCGCGGAATTTCGATCCGCGGCATGAGTTCCGAACATACGCTGATCCTGGTCGATGGGCAGCGCATCACCTCGTCCGCGTCTTCCATCGCCCATTCGGATTTCGAGCAGGGCTGGGTGCCGACCGAAGCCATCGAACGGGTGGAAGTGGTGCGGGGACCGATGTCCTCGCTCTATGGCTCGGAAGCCCTGGGCGGCGTGGTCAACATCATCACCCGCTCGTCTACCGATCGCTGGCACGGCTCCGTCAGCAGCTATGCGCTGCTCAACGAACACGACCTCGATGGCAACCAGTACAAAGGCGGCTTCTATCTGGGCGGGCCGCTGGTGCCGGGCCGGCTGGGCCTGAATGTCTGGGGCGAATACCGGCACCGCGACGCCTTGCGCGACGCAGGCAACACCGCCCTGACCGCCATTGACGAGCAGCGTGTCAAGACGGGGCATCTCGGGCTGACCTGGACGCCGGATGATTATCAGCGCATCGACCTGTCCGTGACTGCGGGCGAGGAAGACCAGGAAGGTTTCCGGGGCGGTACATCGGGCCCCATCTACAAGGCCGAGAATGATGTCCAGCGCCGCCGTTATTCGGTTTCCCATGCCGGCGAATGGGGCTGGGGCGACACCCAGGTCAGGCTGTACCAGACCACGCTGGAGCGGAAAGTCAGCCGCAGCGATGGCGCCGATCTGAGCGGACCGAACCGCTTCACCGATACCGTGCTCGACGGCCGGGTGGGATTTGCCGCAGGGAATTCCCATAAGCTGACTCTGGGCGCGGAGACCCGGCGGGAAAGCCTGGAAGACCCGAACGTCAACCGCTCCGGCAAGAAGGAACAGACCCACTACGCCCTCTTCGCCCAGGATGAGATAGTGCTGGGGGAAAAGTGGGAGCTGGTTCTGGGCAGCCGCTTCGACCATCACGAGGATTTCGGCTGGGAAACCAGCCCCCGCGCCTATCTGCTGTTCCACCCCACCGATGAACTGACCTTCAAGGCGGGCATGGGCCGAGGCTTCAAGGCCCCCACGCTGAAGCAATTGTCTCCGGAATTCGAATCCCGGGCGGCCATGGGGGGACGGGGCATCATCCGCGGCAATCCCGACCTGCAACCCGAGACGAACCAGTCCTTCGAGCTGGGGGTGGCCTATGCCCGAGGCCCCTGGTCGGGCGGCGCCACCTTCTTCCACAATGATGTGCGGAACCTGATCGAGACCGTGCGGCAGCCGACCTGTTTCGAGCCCGGCCGTGTCTGCCTGGAATACGAAAACGTCGCCAAGGCCCGCCTGCAGGGGCTGGAACTGACCGCCGGACTGGACCTGACCGAACAGTGGCGCCTGGATGCCAACTACACCTATCTGGAAGCCCGCAACCAGACAACGGACGAGCGTCTGCCCGACCGTTCCCGCCACAGCGCCAATGCCACGCTGGCCTGGGCTCCCCTCGAACAACTGACCACCCGCATGCGGGTCGAATACAGCGGCTCGCAATATCGTTCGGCCACCGAACGTGAACGGCCCGACTACACCTTGTTGCACTGGTATGGGGACTACGCGCTGAACCGCAGCTTCAGCCTGCATTTCGGGATCGAGAACCTGACCGACGAACGCCTCGCCAATGACGACGCCAGCGTCTATGGCCGCGCGGATGAAGGGCGGCGCTACTTCGCCGGGCTGACAGGGAGGTTCTGATGCCGGGCTTCCGTCTCGTGGGATTGGCGCTCTGCTGCCTGCTGATCGGCTTGGCACCGGCCTGGGCGAATCCGGCAGAGATGCCGGTGGTGCAGGTGCTGCACAATGATTTCGTCTCGGCCGAGAAGTTCCAGCACCTGCGGAACTTCGCCACGCAGGAAGGGGTGGAGCTGCGGCATCTGAACGTCGAGAAGGAATCGGCGGAGGCGCTGAGAAACGCCGTCTCCTCCGCCACGCTCATCCTGCTGGATGTGCCGAGGCCGAATGACCGCGCGATGGTGACCCGGTATCTGGAACAGGTGCCCGGCCATGCCGAACACCCCCACCTGACGGTCGGCGGAGGCCGCCCCGCCTGGGAGAACCTGCCGCCGCAATATGGCGGGGCACTGACCGCGCTCTACGCCGCCGGGGGCGAGGACAATTTCCGCCGCTTCTTCGCGCTGGCCAGGGCGGTGCATGAGGGGGAAGCGCCCCCGCCCCATCTGCTCGCCGCGCCTGAACGCCTGCCCGCCACCGGCTTCTACCATCCGCAGGCGCCTCGGGTCTTCGAGAGCCTGACGGCCTATCTGGACTGGTATCCGACGCCCGATCAGCCTCCCGGCGGGCGGGTGGCCTTCCTGATCCATCAAGGCGTGGTGGCCAACATGCTCACCCGCGAGGTGGACGAACTGATCGCGCGCAGTGAGGCGGCGGGCCTGCACCCCATCGTCTTCTGGGCCGATGCGGCCGAGCCGGGGGGACTGGCCGGCATCCTTGCCCCCGGGCAGGTGGATGTGCTGGTCAACCTCTCCCACATGCAGGACGGCGCGGCACGCAGCCGGGACTTCCTGGCGCTCGACATTCCCGTCATCCAGACCCTGCGCTTCCGAGAGGGCGAGGCCGCCGACTGGCCCCGCGCGCCCAGCGGCGTGTCGGCGCGCACCGCCGCCGTCTTCCTGGCCGGACCGGAAGGCTGGGGCATCAGCGACCCGCTGGTGCTGTCGGCGGCGACGGCGGGCGTGGACGACCTGCTGCCCGCGCAGGCCGACGCCTTGATCGCCAAGCTGCAAAGCCTGGTGGCGCTGCGCCATACCCCTCCGGCCGACAAGAAGCTGGCGCTGATGTTCTGGAACTATCCGGCCGGCGAGAAGAATCTCGGCGCCTCGAACCTGAACATCCCGCGCAGCCTCGTCTCGATCCAGGCGGCGCTGGCGGCCCAAGGCTATGCGGTCGGCGAGCCGGTCAGCGAGGCGCAGGTCATCGCGGCGGGCCAGCGCATGCTGGGTGCCCTGTATGGCAGCGTACCGTTGGAGACGCTGCTGGAAGAGGACATGGCCGCACTCTATCCGCTGGCCGAGTATGAACGCTGGCTGCTCAGCCTGCCGCGTTACCGCCGGGCCGAACTGCGCCACGACGGTCCACCGGCATGGCATCGGGCGGTGCGCGAGATCGACGGCCAGCGTTATTTCGTCATTCCGCGCTGGAAGCTCGGGCAATTGCTAGTGATGCCGCAGATGCCGCGTCATGCCGAGCCGCACGGCCATTACCACGACACCGTCAGCGCCCCCGACCACCTCTACATGGCGGCCTATCTGTACCTGCAACACCATTACGCCGCCCAAGCCCTGATCCACCTGGGCACCCATGGCACGCAGGAATGGCTGCCCGGCAAGGACCGCGGACTGGCCGCCACCGATTATCCGTGGCTGGCCGTGGGCAACCTTCCGGTCTTCTACCCTTATATCCAGGACAATGTCGGCGAAGCCATCCAGGCCAAGCGGCGCGGCCGGGCCGTGACCGTCAGCCACCAGACCCCGCCCTTCGCCCCGGCCGGGCTGTACGATCAGTTGCGCGACCTGCACGAATTGATTCACGAGTACGAGCAACTGGACGAGGGCATGGTGCGCGAGCGGGTCAGCGCGCGGATCCGCGAGGCGGCCATCGCCGCCCATCTGCACGAGGATCTGGGCTGGATGGCAGAGCAGGCCGAAGAGGATTTCCCCGGCTTCCTGCAAGCATTGCATGACCAATTGCACGAACTGGCGCGCAGCGCCATGCCGCTGGGCCTGCATACCTTCGGCCAGCCGGCCAGTGCCGAACACCGTGTCAGCACCATCATGCAGCAGCTGGGCGAGCCCTTCTATGCCGCGCTGGGCGTCGATCCGGAAGAACTGTTCGTGGCCGATTATGCCGCCTTGCAGGACAACCCAGCCTTTCGGGCGGTGCGCCAGATGCTCGCCCCCGATGCCGCGCAGACATTGCCCCCCGCTTTGGCGGCCTTCACCGAACGGGCCCGCGAGCTGGATCAGCGCCTGCGCGACACGCAGGAGAACGAAGCCTTGCTGGCCGGGCTGGCGGGCCGGTTCGTGCGGCCCGGTTCCGGCGGCGATCCGATCCGCAATCCCGAGGTAGAGAGCGGCCGCAATCTCTATGCCTTCGAGGCCGACAAGATCCCGGCACGGGCCGCCTATGATTCGGCCGCCACCGCCTATGCGCAGCTGGTCGAGGCCTTCCGCGCTGAACATGACGGCGCCTGGCCGCAGAAACTGGCTTTCAGCCTATGGGCGTCGGAGGCGATCCGGCATCTGGGCGTGACCGAGGCGCAGATCCTGCACGCCCTGGGCCTGCGTCCGGTCTGGGACGCCGGCGGGCGTGTCACCGCGTTGGAGATCATTCCCTCCGCCGAACTGGGCCGTCCGCGCAACGACGTGGTGGTGCAGGTGACGGGTGTGTACCGCGACCAGTTCGACAGCTTCATGCGGCTGCTCGACGATGCCCTGGCGCGTCTGGCCGAACTGGACGAACCCGGCAACCCGATCGCCGCCAACAACCAGCGAATCGCCGCCTTGCTGCAAGAGAAGGGATTATCGGCCGAGGATGCCATTGCGGCTTCCCGCTACCGCATCTTCAGCAATGCCCCGGGCGAATACGGTACGGGCGTGCCCGAGCTGGCGCTGCGTTCGACCGAATGGGAAGACGATGCGGCACTGGCGCAGCAATTCCTCGCCAGCAGCCGCCACGCCTATGGCGGCCAGAACTGGGGCGAAAGCCCCGAGCAGGTCAACCTGCTGGCCGAGCAATTGCGCGGTACGCAGGCGGCCGTCATGTCGCGTTCGTCGAACCTGCATGGGGTGCTGTCCACCGACCATCCGTTCGAATTCCTGGGCGGCTTGTCGGCGGCCATCCGGCATCTGGACGGCCAGGCGCCGCAATTGCTGATCTCCGACCTGCGCCGCAGCGACGTCAAGACCACCGGGCTGGCCCGCTTCCTCGCCGACGAACTGCGCGTGCGTTACCTCAATCCGCAATGGATCGAAGCAATGCAGCAGGAGGGCTATGCCGGCACGTTGCAGATCCTCAACGCCACCAACAACCTGTTCGGCTGGCAGGTGGTGGATGCCTCTACCGTCCGTGACGATCAATGGCAATCGCTGTTCGACACCTATGTGACGGATAGCCGCGAATTGGGCACGCGCGAGTGGTTCGAGCAGCATAACCCCACGGCCCAGGCGCAAATGCTGGAACGCATGGCCGAAGCTATCCGCAAGGGCTATTGGGACGCCTCCGAACAGACCCGGCGGGAACTGGCACAAAGATGGCAGGAGTTGGAGCAGCAATTCGGCGTGAAGACCGGCGCCGAGATGACCCGCCGCTTCATCGCCGAGATGGCGCAGGGTTTCGGACTCGACGTGGCCCCCGCCCCCGCTACGGAGGCCGCACCCGCCTCTGCCGACATGCCGGAAGCCCCGCAGACCGCCGATACCCCCCTGGAATCCGTACAGGGGCAGGTGCTGGAGCCGGTCGAGCCCCCGCCTTCACCTGAAGACATCCATCAGAAATGGGTGCTGGCGCTGATGCTGCTTTTGATCGGCGGCGGTGCCCTGTGGCAGGCCATGAGCAGCCGCCGCATGCCGAGGATGACCGAATGACCTCTCTAGTCCGAGTTTCCCATGACCGTCTTCACTGAAATCGAAACCCTGCTCTACGCCATCTCGCGCATTTTCCTGGCGCCGGTGATGCTGCTGATCGCCGCCGCCTTGGCTTATTCCCTGGTGATGCTGGGCATCTTCGCCGTCGAGACATGGCAGCGCCGGAAAGGTTCGCACCCCCGCGCGCTGTTCGCCTATGCGCGGCAAGGCGCGGCGGGCGGCCAGCCCTTCATGGCCAGCGACGATCTGGAATTGTGGATCATGAAGCGGCTGGAATGGCTGCGCATCGTCTCGCGCACCACGCCCATGCTCGGCCTGATCGCCACCATGATCCCGATGGGACCGGCATTGCTGGCACTGGGCAACAATGACGGCGCGGCGGTCGGCCGGAACATGGTTGCCGCCTTCTCGGCGGTGATCCTGGCGCTGCTGGCCGCCAGCATCTGCTTTTTCATCCTGACCATTCGCCGCCGCTGGCTGCTGCAGGACCTGCGCGAGCTGGAACGGCAGCGCGAGAGGGAGGGACAAGCGTGATGCGCTTCCTCGATGACGAGGACAACGATCCCATGCTCTCGGTCGTCAACCTGATCGACCTGTTCCTGGTCATCATCGGCATGCTGATGGTGGTCATCGCCCAGAACCCGCTGAATCCGTTCTCGCAGGACAAGGTCGTGGTGATCGAGAAGCCGGGCGAGGCCGACATGCGCATCACCATCAAGGATGGACAGGAATTGACGCGCTATGAATCCAGCGGGGAAGTCGGCCAGGGCCAGGGCTCACGCGCAGGCGTCACCTACCGCCTCGATGACGGACGCATGATCTACGTGCCGGAGGACTGAGCCCGTATGAGCGGCAAGGTCACGTAGTTTCCTTCTTGTTTCGTAGCCCCAGGTCACGCTCAAGGCTGCTCAGCATCCTGACGGCATGCTGGGCATAATCGCCGATCCACCTGTCCGCTATTTCCTTGATCGGCAGGGCATTCAGGTGGTTCCAGCGTTCGCGCCCTTCGCGGGTCACCACGACCAGCCCGGCGTCATGCAGCACCTTCAGGTGCTGCATGACGGTGCACCTGTCCATATCGTGGAAATGCTGGCACAGCCCGCCCGTGGTCATCGGCTCCTTCTTCAGACAATCAAGGATCGCGCGGCGGCGCGCATGCGCCAGCGCCTTGAAAATCGGGTCGAAATCATCATTGGTTGACATGTTATATTTTTATAACATACTGAAGCCCAATGCAAGGGCAGGAGCATCCAATGGCTTTGGATTTCAGGGTGTCGGGGCGTATCGGACGACCGGTGGACGAGGTATTCGCGGCCATTGCCGAGCCCAAGAAGCTGAGCAGCTATTTCACCACTGTCGGCGGTGCGAGCGCCCCCCTGGTCAAAGGCACCGATGTGCTCTGGTGGGGCGAAACCGTCGTCTCCGTCCAGGACGTCGTCGTCAACGAGAGGATCGTCCTGTCCTGGAATGGCGGCACTTCGGAACAGGGCCAGCCATATTCGACGCGCGTGGAGATCACCTTCACGAGCCTTGAAGATGGGGGAACGCTCGTCACCATCGCCGAAAGCGGATGGGAAGAAACGGCTGCGGGACAGCGCTCTGCCTTCACCAACTGCGAAGGCTGGACGCAGATGCTGTGCTCGATGAAGGGCTGGCTCGAATACGGGATCAATCTGAGGGAAGGCTATTATCCCAGCGAAATGAAGGGACAGCCGGCCCGCGAGATCGCATGGACAGGGAAGGAGACCCGGAATGGCTGAGAAGATCACCGGCGGCATCAACATCGCCATGAAGGTCCCGGAGCATCAGTATGAACAGACAGTGGCCTTCTATCGGGACACGATCGGCCTGAAGGAATTGTCCGGCAAGGGGCCCGCAATCGGGTTCGAACTCGGGCCGAACCGATTATGGATCGACAGGGCACCGCAGATGAGCCAGGCAGAGGTTTGGCTGGAACTCTTCACACCCGATTTTGACGATACGGCCGGGCTTCTGTCTGCCTCGGGCGTGGTCCGCTGCGATAGGGTCGAGGAATTGCCCGAAGGCTTCCGGGGCGGATGGTTCATGAACCCCGCCAATATCGTCCATATGGTGCGTGAACCCGACGCTTGGTGAGTGAGAGCCCGTCAAGAACAGGAGCCCATCGCCTGCCACAGCCGCTCGAGCTTGTCTGGATTGCGGACGACATAGACTGCCGCGACGCGGCCCGCGCGAAGATCAAGCAGCGTGGCTTCCCGCGTGCCGTCCGCCTCCACCGTCAGGCAGGCGGGCAGGCCGTCGAGGACAAGCCTGCGCCTCCAGACCGGCGGTGCGAAATGCGGCTTTCCGGCGAGGCCGGTATAGAATCTGGCGATCCGGTCCGCCCCCTGGATCACGTTCCGCGCCGCCCGCTTCTTGCCGCCGCCGTCGGTATGCAGGCTGGCCGTCTCGACGAGCAGGCTCGCCAGCATTTCCGTGTCCCCCGATTTGGAGGCGGCAAAGAACGCATCGGCAATCGCGTCGGCTTCGTCCGGCTGGACCGTGAAGCGCGGGCGTCCGGCACGCACATGCTCGCGGGCACGGCTGGCGAGTTGGCGGCAGGATGCTTCGGAACGGCCCAGCGCTACGGCGACCTCGGCGAAGGGGACATCGAAGACATCGTGCAGGACGAAGGCCGCCCGCTCGAGCGGCGAAAGCCGCTCGAGCGCCAGCATCAGGGCGAAGGACACGTCACGCGCGACCGCCGCACCGGGTTCGGTGAAGACGGGATCTTCCAGGATCGGTTCGGGCAGCCAGGGACCGACATAAACCTCGCGATGCCGCTGGGCCTGCTTGAGCCGGTCGAGGCACAGCCGCGTCACGATCATGGACAGATAGGCCGATATGTTGCGCGGCATCTCGGCAACGCCCTGCCAGCGCAGCCAGGCATCCTGTACCGCGTCCTCGGCATCGCCGTAGGAACCGAGCATGCGATAGGCGAGGCCGAGCAGCCGTCCGCGCTCGGCCTCGAACCGCATCATGCGCTCATCCGCCTGGGCCTCAGGCCGCATCCGCCGCCACCGGGTGCTGGCTGCCGAAACCGATGGCCAGCCGGTTCCAGACATTGATCGCGCCGATCAGCAGGGTCAGTTTCACGATCTCATCTTCGGCGAATTGCGCCCGCAAACGCGCATACATCTCGTCGGACACCGGCGTGGTGGCGATCAGCGTCAGCGCCTCGGTCCATTCCAGCGCGGCCCGTTCGCGTGCGGAATAGAGCGAGGATTCCCGCCAGGCCGACAAAAGATACAGCCGTTCCTCGGTTTCGCCAGCGGCGCGCGCCTCCCGCGTATGCATATGCAGGCAATAGGCGCAGCCATTGATCTGCGAGGCCCTGGTCTTGACCAGTTCGATCAGGCTCATTTCCAGCCCGCTGTTGCGCACCGCCTGTTCGAAGGAGAGCATGGCCTGCATCATCTGCGGGGCGGCTTTGAAATAGTCGAGGCGTGTCTGCATCGCTCGGAGGTCCTTCTTGAAGAGAGTTGACCCCTTCAAGACGAGATAGCTCCGGCGAGTGTGACATCCTCTTCGAAAATTTTCCTCTTTCTTCTCTCCCCCTATCGGCTGGACGGCAGGATCAGCGCCGCAGCGCGATCGAGCCCGTCTGCGTCATGCCGGTAGCCATGTAACCGCCATCCACGGTCAGCACCTCGCCGTTGACATAGGAGGCGTGCGGGCTGGCGAGATAGGCCACGGCCTCGGCGATGTCCTCAGGCCGTCCCCGGCGACCGGTTGGAACCATGCCCAGCACCTTTTCCCATGTCTCTTGCGAATAGGCATTCAGCGTCATGGGGGTTTCGATGACGCCGGGGGCGACGGCATTGGCGGTGATGCCCAAAGGGCCGAGTTCCAGCGCGAATTGCCGCGTCAGGCCGATGATCGCGGCCTTCGAGGTGCCATAGGCGGCACGCCCTACCCCCGCGCGCTGGCCCGAGACCGAGGACAGGTTGACGATACGGCCATAGCCGCGCCGCGCCATGGTCCGCGCCGCGCGCTGTCCCGTCAGGAAGCTGCCGGCGACGTTCACCGACATGACCTTCTCGAAGGTCTCCAGGCGGAAATCCAGCAGCGGCTCGACGATGATCAGGCCAGCACTGTTCACCAGGATATCGACGCCATCCCACAGCGCCTCGGCCCGGGAAAAAGCGGCCTCGACCTGGGACGGATCGGTCACATCCATCGCCATGGCTTCGGCTGCCCCGCCCAGGCCACGGATTTCCTCGGCAACCCGATCCGCCGCCTCGGCGTTCAGGTCCGTCACCAGTATCTTCGCGCCACGGTGGGCAAGCGTCAGGGCGCATTGCCGACCGATCCCGGAACCGCCGCCCGTGACGAGAGCGGCGCCATATCCGCTTCTGTCCATGGTCATCGTCCCATCATGTTGTCGGGAAGCCAGGTCACGATCGCCGGGAAGGCGAAGATCAGCACGGCGGTGACAAGCTCCATCAGCACGAACCAGAACGATCCCTGGAACACATCCGACAGCGGGGTGTCCCTGTCGATCCCGGCGATCACGAAGCAGTTCAGGCCGACCGGCGGCGTGATCAGGCCGATCTCGCACATCTTGACGCAAAGGATGCCGAACCAGATCGGATCGAAACCCAGCCCCACCACGGTCGGGAACATGATCGGCAAGGTGATGACCATCATCGAGAAGGCATCGAGGAACATGCCGAGGGGGATGTAGAGCAGCAGCAGGACGCCCACGATCAAATAGGGCGAGATGCCGCTTTCGGTGATCGCAGCCGCGACGATATGTGGAACCTGCACCAGCGTCAGGAAGTAGCTGAAGATACCCGCCCCGATCATGGTGAAGAGGATCATCACCGTGGTGGTGGTGGTCGAGCGGAAGCTATCGAGCAGGTTCTCCTTGAGCTTGGCGCGCCCTTCCCGCCCCAGAAGCAGCATCAAAAGCGCGGCCACCGCCCCGATGGCCCCTGCCTCGGTCGGCGTGACGAGCCCCAGATAGATCCCGCCCAGCACGATGACGAAAAGGACCACGACCTGCCAGGCCTGACCGGCCGAACGCAGCCGTTCGCCGATCGGCGCCTTTACCCTGCGGGAGGCGGAATTGCGTTCGGAGCGGCCGATGATCGCCACGCCCGCCATGAAGACGAGGGTGGACAGGATCCCCGGCACGATGCCCGCGATCAGCATCTTCCCGGCCGAAACCTCGGTGATCGCCGCATAGAAGATCAGCAGGACCGAAGGAGGAATCAGCACGCCCAGCACGCCGCCCGCCGCGACCGACCCGGCAGCGAGCCGGGGGTCGTAACCGGCCTTCTTCATTTCGGGAATGGCGACCGAGCCCACCGTCGCGGCGGTGGCGACCGACGAGCCCGAGGTCGCGGCAAAACCCGCCGAGGTCAGGATCCCCGCCATGGCGAGGCCGCCCGGCCAATGCCCCACCCATTTATTGGCGACATGGAACAGGCGCTTGCCGACATTCGCATGATGCGCGAAGGCCCCCATCAAGACGAATAGCGGGATCACGGTCAGGGAATAATTGGCCGTGTTGGAGAAAGAGAAGGTCTTCAGCCGGTTCATGAGGAAGGAGAAATCTTCCACCATGATGATGCCGAAGGCGCCGGAAAGGGCCAGCGCGGCGAAGACCGGCGTGCCCAATGCCATGAAGACGAAGATCAGTCCCACGGCGACGATGGTGATGAGGGTGATATCCATCGGAATTCCTGACTGCGAGCGGGCCAAGACGGTGGCTCGGGCCCCGGCGGCAGCTTTGACGCGGAAAAACGCCCACGCCGCCCCCGGATCCCGGCACGCGCTTAATGCACGGCTGCCTTGACGGCGGATTGATGGGCTTGGCGGCCCGTGGCGATCCTTGCGGCATGCACAAGGGCCTGAAGGGCCGCGAACCACAACCCGACGGCAACGGCGATCTTCGCCCACCAGATCGGAATCTGGAAATAGCCCCAGCGGAACTCGCGGATCTCGAAGGAATAGGCCGCCTCGTTGGTGGCGGGCCAGGCGAGCATCACGAAGATCAGGGCTGCGAAGACCCAGGACAGCGCCGTGCAAAGGCGCGCGCCGCGCTCGGACAGCATGTCGGTCAGCATCGTCACGCGGATATGGGCATCATCGACCAAGGCGAAGCCAAGGCCCATGAAGACCACCATCACCATGGACATCTCCGACATTTCGAAGAGGCCGGGGACGGCGCGGCCCATAAGGGCGCGCGCCACCACATCGACCGTGATCGCGAACATCATGAAGGCCAGGAAGCCCAGGGCGATCCAACCTGTCACCCGCGCGATGCCATCGAGGATGCGGTTCAGGGTTTCCATGCTACCCTCACATCGCCACGGCGATCTCGTCCGGGCGCTTCATCTTGCCGGAAGGCGCATGCTTGGCGATGGCCTCCTCGATGAGGCGCTGCATCTCCGCGCCGTCGACGCCCGCAGGCTTGGCGACCCGTTCGACCCAGGCCTCGACCTGGGCGGGCTGGACCAGGGCGCGGGCCTTGGCCTTCTCTTCCTCGGGCAGCGAACTCAGCTTGCCGCCCTCGTCCAGGACCTTCTTGACGTAATCGGCAAGCACCTGGTCATAGATCTCGGTGAACTTGCCGTTATAGAGCTCCTCGGCCAGATCCTGGCAGATCTGCTTGTGATCGTCGGACAGCCGGTCCCAGACCCGCATGTTCATCACGGTCACCGCCGGCGCATGGGCACCATCGCCGATGTCGTAGAAGTTCGGCGCGATCTCGTGCAGCTTGTAGGCGACCGCCGTCACGAAGTCGAAGCCGTAGACCCCGTCGAGCACGCCGCGTTCGAGTGCCTGATAGACCTCGCCGGCCGCCATCGGCACGGCCACGCCGCCCAGCCGTTCGATCACATCGGTCGCGACGCCATAGCCGCGGATCTTCTTGCCCCTGATGTCCTCGATCGAGTTGATCGGATTGCGCATCACCAGCGGGGCATAGTTCCAGTTGGTCCAATACAGGATCTTGGAACGGTGACGCTGTTCCCATTCCTGGCGCAGCGGCTCGAACTGCTCGTAGACATCACGGCAGACCAGTTGCAGCGTATCCGCCCGGTCGACGCGATAATACCATTCCAGCCCGCGCGTCACCGGGACCTCGGCCTGGTAATAGCCGGGCGAGATCAACGTGATCTCGGAGGTGCCGTCGCGCACCGCCCCCAAATGCTCGCCCACCTTGTTCAGGCTGCCTGCCCAGAAATAGCGGATCGCGATCTCGCCATTGGTGCGCTTCTGCAGCTCTTCCAGGAACCAGCGGTCGATCCAGGACGGACCGGCGCTTTCGGTCACGTAGCTGTCGAATTTCAAGGAGGTGGCGGCGCGGGCCAAGCCCGGGAAGCCGGAGATCAGGCCAGCACCGGCCAGCATGCCCGTCGTTTTCAGGAAATCCCGTCTATTCATGTGAATTCCTCCCATTTATTGAGCCCGAGTTTGTTCACTCGGCGCATTTCATTGATCAGGTCAGGACAGTGTTCCGCAATTCCGTCTTCAGGATCTTTCCGTAACTGTTCTTCGGCAGGCTGGAGACGAAGACATAGCGCTTCGGCTTCTTGAACGAGGCGATATTCTGGCGGCAGAAACTGTCGAGTTCGGCCTCCTTCACCTGGGCTCCCTCCGCGCGGACGACATAGGCCACGACCTGCTCGCCCCATTCGGGTTCCGGCTCGCCGATCACCGCCACCTCGAAGACCGCCGGATGGCGCAGCAGCACCTCTTCCACCTCGCGCGGATAGATGTTCGTGCCGCCCGAGATGATCACGTCCTTCGAGCGGTCGGTCAGGTAGAGGAAACCGTCCTCGTCGAGATGGCCCAGATCGCCGGTATGCAACCAGCCGCCGCGCAAGGTCTCGGCGCTGGCCTCGGCGTTCCGCCAATAGCCCTGCATGACGGTCGGCCCCCGCAGGCAGATCTCGCCGGTCTGGCCCGGGGGCAATTCCTCTCCCTCGGGGCCCAGGATGCACAGCGTGACGCAGCTTTGCGCCACGCCGACCGAAGCCCGCCGCAGCCGCCAGCGCGGATGGGTCTCGTCGGCGACCAGATCGCGTGACAAGGCCGAAATGGTCATCGGCGATTCGCCCTGGCCGTAGATCTGCACGAAACGCGGCCCGAAGGTTTCCAAGGCCTCGTCGATGTCGGAGGCATACATCGGCCCGCCGCCATAGATCACCGTGCGGATGCCCTCGCCGCGATAGCCTCTCTCCCGCGCCGCCGCGATGAGGCGCTTCACCATGGTGGGGGCGGCAAAGAAGACCAGATTGCCGCGGGTCCCAGCCAGCGAGATGATCTCCTCGCAGTTAAAGCCGCGCGACGCGGGCACCACATGCGCCGCTCCCGCCCGGATCGGCGCGAACATGTAGAGCCCCGCACCATGCGACATCGGCGCGGCGTAAAGCACGTGGTCCTCGCGATAAGAGGCATCGACATCCAGCGCATAACAAAGCGTCATGTGACGCAGGTTGTCGTGGCTGAGCATCACGCCCTTGGGCCGTCCCGTCGTGCCCGAGGTGTAAAACAGCCAGGCCAGGTCCTGGTCATCCACCCCGAGCGGGGCCGAAAGCGGTGTGTCCTGGAACGGCACATCATCGAGCCGCGCCTCGCGGATCGCGGGGATATCGGCGAAGACATCCCCCGTCTGCGTCAGCACCAGCTTCGCCTCGGCATTCTCAATGATCCACTGCGCCTCGCGCGGATGGAGCTTGTAGTTCACCGGCACCACGATGGCGCCGATCCACCAGCAGGCATGCATCGCCTCGATATAGGCGGGCAGGTTCTGCGAGAAGAAGGCCACGCGGTCGCCGCGCCGGATGCCGTGATGCTCGGCCAGATGGCGCGCACGGTTGCACACGGCCTGATGCAGCGCGCCATAGGTCTGGTAAAGCCGGTCCCCGTCATAGACGGCGGGGCTGTCCGGCCAACTGAGCGCAGTTTGGTGAAGCCAGATCGCGATATTCATGGCAGGTCAGGCGCGATCCGCGTTCAGCAGGGTGGCGTAATTGGCGACGGCCGCGCCGCCCATGTTGAAGCACAGGCCCCATTCCGCCCCGGCGCGCTGCATCTCCCCCGCCTGACCGGTCAGTTGGCGGAAGCCCAGCGCATGCATGGAGACGCCGCTGGCGCCGACCGGATGGCCCTTGGCCTTCAGCCCGCCCGACAGGTTGACCGGCAGCTTGCCCCCGGGCAGGACAATGCCTTCCTCAATCGCCCGTGCGCCCTGGCCCTTGGCGGCCAGCCCCATGGATTCGTAGATCAGCAATTCGGCGATGGTGAAGCAGTCATGCACCTCGGCGAAATCGAGGTCCGCCACCGTGATGCCCGCCTTGGCATAGGCGGCGGCGATGGCGCGGTCGGGGCCTTCGAAGGCGATGAAATCCCGTCGGCTCATGGGCAGGAAATCCGAGACATGCTCGGCCGCGGCGACCCGGACACGCTTTGCGGCCGAGGCGGCCAGGCCGTCCTCGGTGCTGAGCAGGATGGCGGCGGCACCGTCGGTCACCAGCGAGCAATCGCTCAGCCGCAGCGGCGGCGCGATCAGCGGATTCCTCTCGCTGGCCTCGCGGCAGAATTCGTAGGGCAATTCCTTGTGCATCTGCGCCAGCGGATTCTTCATCGCATTGGCATGATTCTTGGCGGCGATGCGCGCCATGGCATCCAGCGGCGAGGCATAGCGCGCGCCATAGGTCTCGGCGGCGATGCCGAAGACCTGCGGGAAGCTCAGTCCCGCCTCGGCCGGATCGTTCTGATAGCCCGCCCCGGCCAGGGCCGTGGTGACATCGGCGGTGGTGCGGTGGGTCATCTTCTCGGCCCCGACCACCAGGACATGACGCGCCTTGCCCGCCGCCATCAGGTTCAGCGCGGCATGGACCGCCGCCGAACCCGAGGCGCAGGCATTCTCGCAGCGCGCCGCCGGCTTGAAACGCAACTCGGGATGAGCTTGGTGGATCAGCGAGGAGGCGAAGCCGTCGGGCACGAGGCCCGAATTGAAATTGCCCAGGAAGACGGCGTCGATGTCGCCCGGCGCGATGCCGGCATCGGCAATCGCCTCGCGCGCGGCGGCGACGATGAGTTCCTCGAGATTCTCCTGCAAGCGGCCGAACTTAGTATGGCCGCTGCCGATGATGAAAGCCGTGCTGTGCATGGGGCGCCCTTCCTCGCGTTGGTCTTCCTGATTGCAGGGACCCCATAGTTTTCCTGATTATAGGAAGGCGAACAATTCGGTGTTCTACGTAAAATACTACGTATAAAATACGTAGACGCACATGCAGCATGGCCATAGAGGGAGGCAAAGCGCCATGGAGGACCTGCAGCTTTCGGACGAGGTGCTGAATTTAACCGGCTTCATGGATGCGCCGATCGGCATCATGATCCTCTCCCACCGGCGCATCCTGAAGGCGAATACCGAGATCGAGCTGCTTTTCGGCTGGAACCGTCTCGACCTCGAGGGCCAGTCCATCCGGGTGCTCTATCCTTCCAACGCCGATTACGAAAAGACCGGCGCCCGCTGGCATCGCTGGCTGGAAAGCCGCCCGCGCTATCAGGACGAGCGCTTCATGCAGCGCAAGACGGGCGAGATCATCTGGACCCGCGCGCGCGGCCGCACGCTGACGCCCAACGATCCCTTCCAGTTGATGGTCTGGACCTTCGAGAAGATCGAGGACCGCGCGCCCAGCACGGTCGCGCTGACCCCCAAGGAACGCGAAGTGGCGCGCTATATCGTGAACGGCTACACCAGCAAGGAAATCGGCCAGATGATGGGACTGTCGCCCCGCACCATCGAGGTCCATCGCGCCTCGATCATGCGCAAGCTGGGCGTCCGCAACTCCGCCGAACTGGTGAACAAGATGATCGTGGAACGCTGAGCGAAGCAATCCCGGCCATGGCCGCCCTGCGTTCCGGCGTCAGAGGCTCGAGAAGTGGACAATGACGGTATTGTTACCCTTGACCTCCAGGGTGAAACCGGGACAATGCCGTCCCCCGATGCCCTGTCGCCGGTCCATGAGGGGCACAAGCGAGGACGACCTCCCCCCGTTGCCGGGGCGATGATTGTCCGGGACGACCCGGACTCTTCCCAGGAGTAGGCAATGCGCACGGTACGGGATCGCATCCGTCACGCGATCAGCTTCGAAATCATTGGTCTGGCACTCATCATCCCGCTCGCGACATGGGCTTTCGACAAGCCGATGCACGATATCGGTGTCGTGGGCCTCGTAAGCGCCATGCTCGCGACGGTCTGGAACTACATCTACAATTGGCTTTTCGACCACGCGATGCAGCGGGCCCGGGGCAGCACGCTGAAAACCACGCCGATCCGCGTCATCCACGCGATCCTGTTCGAAGCCGGCCTGTTGGGCGTCCTGCTGCCTTTCTTCGCATGGTATCTGAACATCGGCCTGTGGGAGGCATTCGTGATGGATGCATCCTTCGCCCTCTTCTACCTGTGCTACGCCTTCGTGTTCAACTGGAGCTATGACCGCCTGTTCCCTCTGCCGGAATGGCAGAATGCCGAAGCGGTCGAACGGTAGGAGAGAGACTACATCCGCCCCCTTTGGAGGATGCGCAGCGCGGCCTGCGCTGCGCCGAAACCGTTGTCGATGTTCACCGTGAGCAATCCCGGCGCGCAGCTTCCCAAGGCGGAATGCAAGGCCACATGCCCGCCTTCAGTGACACCGCGTCCGACGGAGGTGGGCACGGCGATGATCGGCGCCGCGACAAGCCCTGCGAGCACGCTGAAGAGGGCCCCCTCCATCCCCGCCACTGCGATCACCACCTCCGCCTCCCGTATCTCGGACAGGCTGTCCATAAGACGCCACAGGCCGGCAACGCCGACATCCGCGACGCATCTTGCCTCGACCCCGGAAAAGGCCAGGGTACGGGCCACCTCTCCGGCGACCGGCATATCCGCAAGGCCCGCGGTCACGATCGTCACGATACCGTGAGATGCGATCACGGCCTCTCCGAGAATGGCTGTTCTCGACTCCTCGTCGTAATCGAGCCGGACCTTCAATTCCTCCGGCAAAGCCTGGAAGCGCTCGGGCGTCAGCCTCGTGACCAGAAGCCGTCTTCCCGTCTCGGCCGCGTCGGCAAGAATGGCCGCGAGTTGGGAAAGGCTTTTCCCTTCTCCATAGACGGCTTCCGGAAGCCCTGTGCGCTTCACGCGCTCCCAATCCATTTTGGCCGGCGTCATCAGGCCTTCCTGTCCACGAAAGCCGCACCTTGGCGATAGTCCTCTATCGCCATGAAGACCCGACCATATTCAAGACACAGACGCCGCATGGTTTGCGCAACCTCTTCCTTCCTCCGGTCGGAAAGCGCGCAGGAAATCTCCAGGAACACGCCTTGCCGGCGCAAACGCACCCGTATCACATGCCGTTCCCCGAGATGATCCCGCACCGCTTTCTCGGCCTCGTCGACAAAGCGGAGATCCAGGGGATCGATTCTTATTCCTGTTTCCACGCGACTGGCCAGGCAAGGCTGGGCAGGCAGTTCCGAGAAGGTGCTGAAGCCAAACCGGCGCGCGATCTCACGAATGGCGGCCTTGTCGATCCCGGCCATCACGAAGGGATGGACGACTCCATGTTCTTTTGCCGCCTGCAAGCCGGGGCGATAATCCCCCAGATCGTCGAGATTGGTGCCCGAGGCGATGGTCCGCGCCGTGACCTTGCGGATCGAGGCATAGAGATTGGATTTGCAGAAATAGCATCTGTCATAGGGATTGGCCCTATACCGGGAATCATCCTGTTCGCCCGCATCCAGGAAACTCAGGTCCCATCCCTCCGCCTGCGCATGATCGAGCAAGAGATCACGGGCCGAGGACGGCACGGCGGGAGAGACCGCATGGATCATCAACGGCTTTTCAGCGGCATAGCGATGCGCCACGGATGCAAGCGTCATGCTGTCGACTCCGCCGCTGACCGCGATGGCAAGAGGACCTTGCGCATCGAGAAAGGCCAGCAGCCTGCTGAGATACGGCTCAGCCCATTTCATTCTTCCAGGACTTTCCTGCGTTGCCGCCTGCGGGCCAAGGTTTCGAGCCTGGCAAGGTCGTCGCTTTCGATCTTGGCGGTGACCGTTCCGTCAGGCCGGAAAGCGCGCTTGAGGCGATATCCGTCCCGCGTTGCAGCTTCCCTTTTCAGGCTGCGGCGCTGTACCGCATGCCAGCGCAGCCCAAGGGTGGATGTCTGAAGAAAGACCTCGTCCGAGACCTCTTTCAGGGTTTCCGGACGGACAAGAAGCTGGAAGGTCGTCAGCAAGCGCCCTTTCTTTCCCAGACCGCTGGTCATGGTCAGTTCGAGCACCCCTGGATGCCCCCGAAGCCGGTCCGCGGCCTGGGCCATTTCCTCTGCGGTCATGTCATCGATGTCGAACGACATCATTTCCAGCCGCTCGCAGCAATCTTCCGGCTGGGCCATGGTGAAGACCATGCTCCGCAAGACATTCGGCATGCCGGAAAGCTGGCGAGTGCCGGCCCCATATCCTGTAGCGGCCAGGACAGCTTCCGTAGGTTTCGCGCCCGCCTTGCCTCCGGTCAGGAAGCGGAGGATCGCAGCCCCGGTCGGCGTCACCCGCTCGCCACCGACATGATCATCGCGCCAGAGGTAATCTTGCAGGATCGCAGCCGTAGCCGGTGCCGGAACAGGCAATTTGCCATGGGCCGTCTGCACCATTCCGCCCCCCAAGGGCAGCGGAGAGACGCTCCATTCAGCCCTCGGGAGGGCTGCCGCGATACTCCCGGCGGCAACCACATCCATCAAGGAATCCCAGTCTCCGATCTCGTGGAAATGGACATCCTCGACGGGAACCTGGTGGATCGCGGCTTCCGCCTCGGCGAGAATGGCGAAAATGGCAAGAGCTGCGGCCGCAGTCCCCTCGTTCAATCTGGCGTCCCGGATCCGCGCGCACATGCCGCGATAGGTGCCCAGGCCGTCATGATGGGAAAGGGAATGGTGATGATCCGCGTCCCCTGAAGAAGGGGAATGGCTGTCCTGTATCAGGCGGAAGTGACGAGCGGCAATACCGCCCGACAGGGTTTCACTGAGCACCGGCAGCCCGCTTCCCGGGGGCAGGACGGCCATGATATCCGCCATGACTCGCTGGGTCAGGCCGGGCATCGCATGCAGCATCGACGCCACGAACATATCCCCGGCAACACCGCCCACGGCATCCAAGTGAATGTGATAGCGCTCCGGCATGGCTCTCGCGGAGGTCTTCATCTCAATGGCCGGAAGGCCAGGGATCCAGAAGCCGCCCGTCCGGGCCGAATTGCATCGGGGCAGGCTCGGACAGGATTTTAATCCCGGGCCTGGAAGCCAGCTGCGGCAGCAATGCCTCCGACGCATAAAGATATTCGAGATGCAGGGTGTTCGGGATGCGAATCATCGTGATCGCATCGGGCGTGTGGGATTCACAGGTCTTGACCGCAGCCTGGATGGCGGTCTTGTCGTCGGGCATCGCCATGGGCAAAGACGCCGCAATCAGCACGCCGGAGGTCAGGGAATTGGTATAAACGGCTTCACGGTCGAAGCGATTGAACAACCGGTCGGTAATCACATCCGCCCGGGCCACACCATTGGCATTGCCCTGGCTCTTATCCGTGACATCGAGAACGACGATCCGGGAAACCGACGGGCCGCCGCTGATCGCCGTGGTGGACGGGCGGCCGGTAATGTTCGGATCCATTCCGCTTCCGGAAAACTCCTTGCCGACATAATCGACCAGCAGAACGTCCAGAGGGCCGGAAGCCAAGGGCTGATCAAGCGGCCCCAGCGGCAGACGCGGCATGTTGCGCATCGCCTCGGCAAGATATTCACGCTCGCGCTCGATCATGCCTTCCGGCGGAAGCACGACCACCTTCGACAGTCTGTCATACGCATTCTCCAGCGTGCCGACACCGAACAGAACCCGGCAGGTCTGCAGCTTGACCCGAGCCATTTCGACGATGAACTGACCGACATAGTTGAAGCCCCAGGCATGACAATTGTCCGCGCCGGACTGTTTGCCCAAACCGATCGAAAGCATCTTGACCAGACCGCTTTCATTCCGAGCGCGAAACGCACTATGGGGCTTGATGCGGTTGAACAGGACGATGCCATCGGCTTCATAGGCCAATTTGTCGATGCGTACCGACATGCCGTTCTCGAGCCGGCCGACCTCGACCGTTTCCATGCTTGAACGGATCGGGCAGCCGGCAGAATCTTCGGTCACGCCTAATTGATGCAGCACCTGCCGCTGCCCCTCGGCCGTCGCTCCGCCATGGCTGCCCATGGACGGAACGATGAAGGGTTCGGCGCCGCGCGCACGCAATTCGCTCACGACGGCGCGAACAAGTTCCGGCAGATTGGCTAGGCCCCGACTGCCAACGGTCAGGGCAACCGACATGCCCGGCTTGATGCTGGCATCGACACAGGCAGCCCCCGCCATCGCCTCATGCACCGCCCGAGCCGGGTCACCCGCATCCTCGGCGTCGAACATCTGCCGCACCAGGGCCATGCGCGGCAAATTCACGTTCTCCACCAGTTTGACATAACCCGGCTTCATGCGCGCTCCCTCCGGAATTTTGGAAAGGTTACCGGTAAATTTCCGGATTTAGAACCCGGGCAGGCCTCTGACCGTCGAGAATCGCCTCGATATCGGCGATATTCATCAGACCCATGCGCTCGACGGCCTCGGTGGTGTCGGCACCGGAATGCGGCGTGAAAACGACGCGGGGATGAGAGAAGATGGGATGCGCCCGATCCGGCGGCTCCTGCACATAGGCGTCGATCGCGGCCCCCATCAGCCGGTCATTCGCCAGGGCATCATAAAGGGCCTCGGTATCGACGACTTCCCCCCGGGCAAAATTCATGAGGTAAGCCGTCTTCTTCATGAGTGCGATTTCCTCGGCACCGATGAGATGGGCGTTGTCCTTGCCGCCGAACACATGCAGCGAGACGAAATCCGATTGCGCCAAGACATCGCGCAATTCCACGATCTCGACACCGTGCTCCTTGGCAAAATCCACATCCGGATAGGGGTCGGAAGCCAGAACCCGCATCCCCAGGGCGCGCCCCTTGCGGGCCAGCGTCTTGCCGATATTGCCCAGGCCGACGACGCCCAGGACCTTTCCTTCGATTTCCGAACCTACATGGCGCTGCCATCCGCCATCGGTCACCACCCGGTGCAGCATGGGGATGCGACGGGCAAGGGAGAACATGCTGCCGATCGCCAGTTCGGCGACGGCATTGGCATTGGTTCCCGGCGCGTTCAGCACGGGAATCCTGCGCGCCGTCGCTGCGGCGATGTCGATATTGTCCACGCCGACGCCGTGCTTGAGGATGCCCTTCAGACGGGGAGCCGAAGCAATCATCTCCGCGGTTGCCGGAATCAGGCCGACAACCAGGAAGTCCATCCTCTCACGGTATTCCGCGACACCGCCATCAGGACGGCTGGTATCGATGCAACGGATGAATTCCCATCCGCGCTCGCTGATTTTTCCCGGTACCCGGCCAACGGTCCCAAAACCGGGAGATGTCGTGACGACGACGATGCCCATGCGCGTGTCTTTCCGTAATCTTGAATGCGGCGAGCATGACGGGGGCGACTGGCGCCCCCGGAAGCTCAGGCCGCCACCAATCCATGCTTTTCGAGGATAGCCATGATCTTGCCGTCCAATTCCTGTGTCGGGAGCAGGGCCGGCTGGCGGCTGGCGCCCACGGAATTGTCCAGCAGATAAAGAGCGCGCTTGACCAGGGCCGGCGGATAGCCCAGGGCATAAAGATCGATGCGCAGCGCCGTGAACAAGTCCTGCCGCTTCTTGGCTTCCTCGAAATTCCCGGCATTGTATTCGCGGCAAATACCGCTCAGCACGCCGGGCATGACGTTGCCGAGGCCGGAAATGCAGCCTTTCGCCCCCTTGGACAAGGCGTAATAGATCAGGGAATCCGGTCCGGAGAAGACGTCGAAGTCATCGCGGCTGTTGGCAATTTCAAGATAGGCATCCAGCGAGTCCTGTCCGCCGCCGCTATCCTTGATTCCGGCGATATTGCCATGTTCGGCCAGCCGCGCAGCGGTTTCGGGCTCGATATGGTTCTGCGTCCGCGACGGAATGTCATACATGTAGACCGGCTTCGTGACCTTGTCCGCCACCGTCGCGAAATGGCTGATCAGACCTTGCTGCGTGCAGGCGATGAAGAAAGGCGTGATGACCGAAATGGCATCCACCCCCAGCTTCTCGAATTCTTTCGCCAGCAGAACGGTTTCATAGGTCGAAGGCATGCCGGCGTTGACGAGAACCTGGGCGGCGCCATCGACTTCCTCGACGACCTCGGCGCAAAGACGAACCTTTTCGTCGAAGGTCAGGCTGGTGAAGTCGCCATTCGTGCCGCAGCACATGATGTTGTTGCCGGCTTCGACCTGACGGCGCACTTGCTTGCGCACAGCGCCGTAATTGATCGTTTCATCGTCGTTGAAACAAGTTACGAGCGCGACGAAGGAAAGACGGTCACTCACATTGATCTCCATATTCTATCTGCGTCAGAGCGCAGCGAAGGACAGCATCAGCACCCTGATCCGCAGTCAGCAGCGCTTGTGTTTCAGGTATCAGGCGGAGCGTTCCCGAGTTCTCGCCTTCCAGTTCTGATAGAGCGGCCACAGCAGCGACAGAACCGTCAGGACCATGAAGGTAATGGTGATCGGACCCGAGAAGAACAGGGCCAGATTGTCATTGGCGCTCATCAGGCCCAGGCGCAGATTCGATTCCGCCATCGGGCCGAGGATGAGGGCGATGCACAGCGCCGCCTGGGAAAAGCCGAACTTCTGCATGAAGTAACCAAGCACGCCGAAGCCGATCATCGTGTAAAGGTCGGCGACATTGAGATTGATCGCGTAGGAACCGATGAAGCAGAAGACGACGATCGAAATCGTCAGGATGTTCTTCGGAACAGACAGGATCTTCGTGAACAGGCGGATTCCCAGCATCCCGAAGATGAACATGAAGACAGTCGCGATGAAGGTCCCCGCGAAGATGCCGACGATGATATCCGGACGTTCCTGGAACAACATGGGGCCTGGCGCCAAGCCCTGGATCATCAGGCCGCCCATCAGCACGGCCGTCACCACATCGCCCGGAATGCCCAAGGCCAGAAGGGGAATGAGAGCCGAGGCACAAACGGCGTTATTGGCGCTTTCCGTGGCGGCGACGCCGGGCATGTGCCCCGTGCCGAACTTTTCCGGTGTCTTCGAGGCACGGCGCGCTTCGTTGTAGCTGATCCAGGACGCCGTGCCGGACCCCGTTCCGGGAACGATCCCGATGATGGTTCCGATAAACGAGCCGCGCAGCATGGCACCAGTCGATTCGCGCAAGTCCTTTCGGCTCGGCCAGATGCCGGAGATCTTCAGCTTCTCCACCCGTTCGTTCAGCATCTTCTCGATCTGGACGAAGACTTCGGACAAAGCGAAAAGACCGATCAACGCCGGTGTAAAGGAAAATCCGGACGCAAAGCCGGTAATGCCGAAAGTATAACGCGCGGCTCCACTGATCGGGTCCGCCCCCACACAGGAAAGCAGCACGCCGAGCATGCCGGCAATGGCACCTTTCAAAAGATCGCCGGACAGACTGGCGATGATGGCAAGACCGAACAAGGCGAGGGCAAAATATTCGGCAGGCCCGAAAGCAAGGGCGAGAGACGCCAATTGCGGAGCCAAGGTCGCAAGAACGATCGCGGCGATCAGCCCACCGACGAAGGAGGCAATCGTCGCCATGCCCAGCGCCTTGCCGGCCATCCCTTTCTGCGCCAGCGGATAACCATCCAGGACGGTGGCGGCGGAGGATGGGGTTCCTGGTGTCCGCACAAGAATCGAAGAAATACATCCGCCGTAAATGCCGCCGATATAAATCCCGATGAGCATGTTCAGGCCCAGGATCGGCGCCATTCCGAAAGTAAGCGGAATAAGAAGGGCAACCCCCATTGTGGCGGTCAAGCCTGGCAGAGCGCCGATGACGATCCCACCCAGGGTGCCGAGGGCAATCACCCACAGCACTTCAGGAGCAAATACCGGGATTATGTATTGAAGGACATCCATCAGCGTTCTCTGCTTAAGTCCTTGGCGAGATTATCGTCAGGATGGTGGGAACTGCCCGGAACGGGCCGGGCCCGAGGAAGCATCCGTTCAGGCGGGACGACAGGATAACGAGGGGACAGCCCAGGCCGAGACGTCCAGGACAAGCCGGAAGCGGCTGTCCCCTCTTGTGCGACGGCCTTACTTGTTCATCCCGTACATGCCGAGATCGCGGATGACGGTTTCGGCAATTCCCGAATCGCGGCGGGCGAGTTCTTCATAAGCCGGACCAGGACGATAATCGATGAATTCACCGAGTTCGTTCATGCGCTGGATGAAGGTTTCGTCCTGGAAAGTCTTTTCCAGGGCATCCGCCAGCTTCAGGCGCACGTCTTCGGGCAGGCCCTTGGGCGCGATGATGCCCTTCCAGGACGACCAGGTGAAATCGACCCCGGCTTCGATCGCCGTCGGCATGTCGGGGAATTGTTCGATGCGGCTTTCTTCCATCACCAGCACGGGCTTGATATTGCCTGCCTGTACCTGGGGCAGCACTTCGGCAGGCGAGGCCACCACGGCATCGATATGCCCGCCGACACAAGCCGTCACGGCCGCCGAAGAGCCCTGGAAAGGCATGCTCCGCACCTTGATGTCCGCCGCCGACGCAAACCCTTCCATGGCAATGTGATTCGCCCCACCGGCACCGGAATTGCCGACGCGAATTGCGCCGGGATTGGCCTTGGCATGGGTCAGGAACTCTTCGGCATTGCCGAAGGGCGCGCCACGGCAGGAGGCGATGACCATCAGGTTGCGCCCCATCAAGGCGAGGAATTCCACTTCGTCGAGGGAATAATCAATGCCGCCGTAATGAGGCAGCATGGCCAGCGGCCCCTGCGCCCCCATCCCCAGCGTGTAGCCATCCGCCCGCGAATGCAGCACCACGCTGGTCCCGATCGAACCGCCACCGCCCGGCTGATTCCGGACCACCATCGTCTGGCCCAGATATTTTTCAATGGTATCAGCCATGATACGGGCGGAAAGATCGGTGCCACCCCCCGCGGCGTAGGGAACCACCACCTGCACAGGACGCACCGGGAATTGCTGGGCACTCGCCGCCCCGGTGAATGTGGCGATCAGGCAAGCACCGAAGCCAGCAACGGCGGCCTTCTTCAAAAAGCTCATCTTCCAATCCTCCCTTTAGCGACCTTCTTGGAAGTCGATCAAGATTGCTTCATTCAGGGCAGGTATACGCCCAGGAATTTTGTGAACAGAAAATAGATCACAAGAACAATGACCACAGGAATACCAGCGAAGAAAATAACTCTTCGCTCACCCAGGAAGAGCATTCCAAGAATAAAAACCGCGACAGTACTGACAATGTATCCCAGATAAACAAAGCTGAAGGCATAAGCGAGCATCAGCAGCAGGAAGGCACCGATCCGCAGTAATGTCCTTGCGCCAATCTCGCTCCCCTCGCCCTTGGTGGAACCGGCAACCAGGGAACGGACCAGCATGGCCGCGGAAAGAAGGGCCATGCCGCCGATCATCAGCCAGGGAAAGAATGTCGGCCCGGCTTGCGTTCCCGTACCCATCGACGGCAGCAAGGATGTCCGCCATGCCGCGAAAGCGCAAAAGGCCAACAAGCCGATGGAGATCCAGAAATCGGCGCCTTTCTTAACCATTGCTGGCCTCTTTCATGGGCTGGAGAAAAGGTGGATTTTTCGCCGCTGCTTCATGGGATGAACCAGGCTCGACCACATCCAGGGAACACTCCCCTTCGCCTATACGCCAAAGCGTATCAGCAAGCTCGGCACCGAAGGATTCTGCGAGTCTCGTAGACTTGCAGCCCTGCGCCACGGCCTGAACAGCCTCAAAACGCATACATGCCCCTCCCAAGGACGGCGAATGCGGATGCGCACTCATATCGAGCTGCGGCAGCCGTGACAGCGCACGATTTTCGACCGCAACGTTCTTGCTTGGTTAGGACATTGCCGCCAGCTTTGACATTTGTCAACTATGTGACACAATTTTTATGCCTTCTTAAGCCAACTTCACAGATAACCAATTGATATTAAAGAATAAAATTATCACTTACCATCTGGAAAGTTGTTCCGGCCACTTTCATTCTCCTGATGGAAGGACCTCCGGACTTCCCCCCTTCCAAACAGCTGTCACGCAGAGGCGCAGACCTCTGTTATTCCCTTATATATCAATTGTTTAGAGAGAATCAAAAAAGGCTACCTCCCTTTCTTCCCCATGCCCCCTTCCTCCCCAACCCTCCACATCTCCCTTCCAGCAGGAAATGAGACCCTCCCGCAATTCAGTTGACATATTTTCGGTTATGCCTATCAATCTGAAGGGAAAGCAAATGCACAACCCTCCCCCACCGATAATTTATCATTTAAAATCAATAATATAATTTGTCACGGAGAGGGGAGGCCCGTTTCTCGGCGGGAATCCGGATAAGACAATATGTAAATTCCACCTCTTGCGCCGATCGAGCCCACAGAGGCTCCCGCAGTGACGGTTACGGCAGGGGTGGCACTCACGAAAGGTTGCCATGCTTATGAATCAACTTTCCGCCGCCATCGAGATGCTGCGCCCGGCCAAGGTCCTCTTTGGGTTTCGTCAAATCGAGACACTGCAAGCCTGCCTGACCGAAGCCGGATGCCGCCGCGTCCTGGTGGTCAGTGACGCCTTCAACGCGACCAGGATAGATGTGCTGGGTCTTGCCGAAGCGCCTGCGGTTTTCGGCACCATTCAGCCGGAACCCGATGTCACCAATCTGGAGCAACTCGTTTCCGAGGCACGGCGCTTCCGCCCGGATGCCATTGTCGGTTTCGGCGGCGGCAGCGCGATGGACTGCGCCAAACTTGCAGCGGTACTGGCCGACAACCAGCTTGCCATCCGGGATATCGCCGGCAAGGAGAACGCCCCCAAGCGCCGCTGCCTCCTCATCCAGGTTCCGACAACTGCGGGTACCGGCAGCGAAGCAGGCACGCGCGCCCTTGTGACCGATCCCGACACCCTCAATAAAATCGCGGTCGAAAGCCGCCATATGCTGGCGGACATCGCCATCATCGATCCGCTGCTTACGGTGTCGGTTCCCGGTATTGTCACCGCGGCAACCGGGGTCGATGCCTTGGCGCATTGCGTCGAGGCCCTGACCAGCAAGAAAGCCCACCCCATCATCGACGCCTACGCCCTGGAAGGGATCAAACTGATCGGCCGGTATCTCAAGCGGGCAATCGCCGATGGTGAGGATATCGAGGCCCGGTCAGGGCTGGCATTGGGATCTTTCTACGGCGGCATTTGCCTGGGTCCCGTGAACACAACGGCGGGACATGCCGTGGCCTATCCTCTGGGCACCCGTTACAAGATCGCCCATGGCGCCGCGAATGCCTTGATTTTTCCCCATACCCTCGCCTTCAACGCCCCTGCATGCGGGCTCAAGACCAGGCAGGTCTGCACCGCGCTTGGCCTCGAGGAAACCGAGGATCAAGAACAGGTCTTCCGCCAAGCATATGACTTCTGCAAAAGCATCGGCTTGCAGATGACTCTGTCCGGCTACAATGTGGCAAAAGAGGATCTGAGCATGATGGCCGATGAAGCTTTCGCCATCCGCCGCTTGCTTGATAACAATCCGCGTGAAATCTCGCGGAATGACATTCTGGAGATCTACGAGACGGCGTTCTGAGGGGATTTTCCTTCGGCCGTTCCAGGCGATAGCCGTGTCAGCAAAACGGCATCTCCGGGCCGCCGGTAAGTCGATAAAGCCGGCGGCCTGAGGGGGATTACAGGGACAAGTCCAACAGCCGCCCCTCGAAAAGGCGATCCCGCGAACTGATGATATGATTGCGCATTAGTTCCCGCGCCCGTTCGGCATCCTTGTCGCGGATTGCTTCGAAAATCGCCACATGCTCGCGGAAAACCCGCTCCAGCCCCACCTGGGCTTCGCTCATCAGGGACTGGCCATGCATTTTCATGCCGACATGGATATGGTCCCGCAAGGCGCGCATGGCGGCTTCATAATAGTGATTGTTGCCGGCCCGGGTGATCGCGATGTGAAAGGCGTAATCCGCGTCTTCCCGGTGGGTAAGGTTCCCTGTCGCCGCGCTCAGCAGTTCGAGGACCTCCTGCATCTCGTTCAATATTGCCGGGCTTCTGCGCAAGGCCGCGTAATAAGCGGCTTCCGGCTCGATCGTCAGACGGAATTCATAGCAGCGCTGAATATCGGCAATCGTTTCCACCTTGGCGAAGCCCAGGGTGGAATTCGGCTGGGCCCGCACGAAGCTGCCCGCGCCCTGGCGGGAATAGATGAGCCCCTCCGACCGCAAGCGGTCCATCGCCAGGCGCAAGACTGGACGCGACACCCCGAATTCCTGCGCCAAGGCATTCTCGGTAGGCAGCTTCTGGTTGGGGGGATAGCTGCCACTCGAGATCCGGCTGAACAGAAGATGATAAATCCTATCCGACAGAGAACTGCGCCCCTTGGCTTTCTCTGTCTGCGGCGATGCGCCCTCCGGAGACATGCTCACCTCATTCCATTCCTTGCTTAATCGCGCCTTGCAATGACAGCTGCCGCATCCCCGCAAGCTGAACCAAATCGACTAATATCATTTCACTCCCAAAACCACCCGATTTTGTTATCACCTGTCCGGCCTGCCCCTGCAGGCGGAAGCTGGATACGGGAACACCGGGGAAAACCTCCCCCTGCACCTCGAGAATCCCCACCCCAAGTTCGGAAAGAACCGTATGGGCGGTTTCCCCCCCGCAAGCGAAAAGCGCCCGCCCCGGCTCGGCCGCGACAAGACGCGCCACTTCCTTTCCGAACCGTGCTCCGACTATATCGCCCGCTTCCTGAAGCTCTGCCGGGGCGATCTGGATCACCCGGCTGTCTCTCCCCAACCCATTGATTCCCATGATATTACCGTTCGGCGCTTCATGAAACTTCATTCCTGGGCCAGTTATGCTTCGTAACCTCTCGACCTGCCTGAGAGTAATAGGATCGCGGGAACCGATAGCAAACAGAAGCGGCGCTTGAATATCAGGACGCCGGGCAACGCCGGAAGGGAGCATTCTCCTGGCCATCGCCGAAGCCAATCCACGCGCGCCCACGAACAATATATTCCTTCCCTCGCGCGCCGCCAGGGCGTCCAGATCCTCGTCGGAACCGACATCCTCCACGATCATCCGGCATCCAAGCGCCCCGAAGGCGGCCTGCACGGAAATCGGCCTGTCGACCCCTGCCCCGACCAGATGGCCGTCTTGCACGTAACGGCCCAGGCCTGGAATAGCGGGAGAAATGACCGCCTGCTCGAAACCGAGAGCCACGAACGGCTCCATTTCTTCCCGAAGCCGCCCTTTCAGACGGGAATCGATCTTCTTGAAGAGCAGCCCGGGCTGAATGCCCGGCAGTTGGGACAAGACCGCCTCGACACTTCCTCTTGCCGCTTCGGGTGACGCTTCCCTCGAGCCTGTGCTGACTGCAAGGATATCCGGCTCCTGCCGCATCGCCTCGGCAATCCCGTCGGGCCGCAACGCGACAAGCACCCGCAGCCCCCTTTCCGCGAAAGGCACCGAGGAATCAAGCGCCCCGGTCAGATCGTCGGCAACGATCAGCAACTTCACCATTCTTTCCTCGTTCTCGTGCGTTCTCGCGTAGGGCCCGCATCCCTTCCCTTGAGCGGAAGCATACATGATCAATCCACGCCACAAAAGTAAACTTGTTTAAACCGACCTCGCCATGAGGGACAGCTAAGGACGCACCAAGAATTCCGTGATTTTTATGGGTTTCTCATCATCCTCAACGCCTTGCGCCCATCCTCTTCCGCAAAAATAGTTGACAAATTTACCGCAAACTTTCACACAGGGACTCTTCCAAGTGAAGCTGCCCGCAATGACGGAGACAGCGAATGTTGAGCGAGGAGAAGTAGGCAACATGGCTCGACCCATCATCGCAATCACCATGGGTGATGCCGCTGGCATTGGTCCTGAAATCATCATGAAGAGCCTGGCCCACGCTCCCCTCTATGAGCAGTGCCGTCCGCTCGTGATTGGCGATGCCCGCCGGCTGCAGAAGGCGGGAGAGATTGTCGGCGTCAACCTGCCGATCAATCGCCTCGACTGTCCCGAGGATGGGCACTATCGGGCCGGGATAGTCGATTGCATCGACCTGAATCTGATACCCGATGACTTGAAATGGGGACAATTGTCCGCCGTGGCCGGAGACGCCGCCTTCCAGTACATCCGCTGCGCAACCGAATTGGCCGTTGCCCAACGCGTCGATGCTCTATGTACCGCCCCGCTCAACAAAGAAGCGCTCCATGCCGGCGGCCATAAATATCCCGGCCATACGGAACTGCTCGCCCATTTGACGGGAACGCCGGAAGTCTCGATGATGCTGACCACGCCGAAGATGCGGGTCATCCATGTGACGACGCATATCGGCCTGATCGATGCCATCAAGCGAATCGAGCCCGGCCTCGTCGAGAGAACCATTGCTCGCGGCCATGCCACCCTTGCGAAAGCCGGCATCACCGATCCGCGCATCGCCGTCTGCGGCATTAATCCTCATGCCGGGGAAAACGGCCTGTTCGGACAGGGGGAAGAAGCCGAGAAAATCGAACCGGCCATCGCGGCCTGCCGGGCGAAAGGATGGAATGTCGAGGGCCCCCTGCCCGCCGACACCCTGTTCTTCCGTGCCGGTCGCGGGGACTTTGACCTGGTCGTCGCCATGTATCACGACCAGGGCCACGGCCCCGTGAAGGTTCTAGGGCTGGAAGCAGGCGTCAACATCACCGTCGGGCTTCCCGTGATCCGCACTTCGGTCGATCACGGCACCGCTTTCGACATTGCCGGCAAAGCCATCGCCGACGAACGCAGCCTGCTTGAAGCCCTGCGCCAGGCGATCGACCTTGCCCCTGCACGGCCGGAATAGGCTCTGACTGACGGAGCCTTTCGGCCAGCGTTCATGCATGCCGCTGTTCTCCACCCTGAACGGCGGCATACATGGGAAAACACCCGTTTCTCATGAAACGGGAACTGTGCCCCGCTGCCGACGGCCCAAGCTCAGAGGGCGGCTTCTTGCTTCTTGAAGTAAACGACCATCGTAAGATGACGATGGTCGTCGACGATCAGCGTCTCATGGATGAAATCCAGCCTCATCCCCTCCGCATCGAACATGGCATCGATGCCCCTGCTGTAGCTTTCCGCATTCGGCCGGTCGAACCAGACCCGGAAGTCGGGAGACAGGCTTTTCAGGTCGTCGATCAGCGACAGCAGAGCCGGATTTTCCGGTGCCGCCGCCAAATCGCAGCGGAACTGTGCCAGCAACCTGGGCGCCTCTTCACGCCAGGCAGGCAGGCGGCGCCGAAACCTGGGATCGGTAAAAATCATGCGCATGAGATTGCGATCGGCCTGGGCATATCCTGACAAGTCCAGAAGACGATCAGCGGCGGCATTCCATGCCACGACATCCCAGCGCAGATTGATGACATAGGCAGGACGGGCGACAAGATCGTCCAGCAATTGCTGAATCAAGGGACTGACGGAGGGCCAATGATAAGCCTCCACAGGAGGCGGCCGCCTGTGCGCCAGCAGGAAAAGATGACAGCATTCGGCATCGTCGAGCCTTAGAGCCTTCGCGACATTCAGCAGGAAGGATTCGGAAACCTGGATATCCCGGCCCTGCTCGAACCAGGTGTACCAGGTGAGCCCAACGCCTGCGAGTGCGGCCACCTCCTCGCGCCGTAATCCCGACGTACGACGACGGCCCGTCGTGGGAAGGCCGACATCGGCGGGCGTGAGCTTCTTCCTGTGATGCCTCAGGAAGTCCGAAAGCTCACTCCGCGTACGTTCGAGAGTTCGTCCTGGCACAGCGTTACTCTTAGTAATAGGATAATTTCTTACATTGTAATGGTTTTACCGCGCCCTGAAAATCCGCTTCCAACAAGGAGGCGACATGAATTCTCAGTGCGACAGCGATATCCCCTCCCTTTCCCATACACTCTCCGAACCGCCCTCTGCCGGGGCAGCAGGGTTGCGCGAATGGCTGGGACTGGCACTGCTGGCCCTACCGACGATCCTGCTCGGGCTCGATCTTACGCTTCTGCATCTTGCCTTGCCGGCGCTGGCAGCCGATCTGCAGCCGACGAGCACCCAGGCGCTTTGGATCATGGATGCCTATGGCTTCATGATCGCCGGTTTCCTCATCACCATGGGAACGCTCGGCGACCGCATTGGCCGGCGCAGGCTTCTCATGATCGGCGCAACCGCCTTTGCCGTCGCCTCGGTGATTGCCGCCTTCTCGCAAAGCGCCATCATGCTGATTGCGGCACGAACCGCGCTGGGGGTGGCTGGTGCGACATTGATGCCCTCGACGCTGGCACTCATCAGCAACCTCTTTACCGATCCGCGCCAACGCGCCCTGGGATTCGGCATCTGGGCGACGATGTTCGCGCTCGGCATGGCTATGGGGCCCGTCGTGGGCGGCTTGCTGCTGGAACATTTCTGGTGGGGTGCCGCTTTCCTCATCGCCGTGCCGATCGTCGGCCTGCTGCTTGTACTCGCGCCCGTCCTGTTACCGGAATACCGCGCCCCGCACAGCAGAAGGCTCGACCTTCTCAGCGTCACACTATCGCTGGCCGCCATGTTGCCCGTGATCTACGGCATCAAGCAGATCGCAAAGAACGGCTTCGTTCTCGATGCAGTGAGCGCAATCGCGCTCGGCATCGTATTTTCCCTTATCTTCGTGCGAAGGCAGCGGCGTCTTGCCGACCCCCTGCTCGATATGAGTCTTTTCGCCAACAAAGCCTTCCGCGTCGCACTCGTCGTTCTTCTTTTCAGCTTGGTCGCCGTGGGCGGCACTATGCTTCTTGTCACGCAATATCTTCAACTGGTGGCCGGTTTCAGCCCGCTCATCGCGGGCCTGTGGATGGGCCCCCCTGCCCTGGCCATGGTCGCAGCAGGGATCGCATCGCCCCTTCTTGCCCGGCAGATCCGGCCCGGCTTCGTGGTTGCCGGCGCGCTTGTCCTGTCAGTCGTGGGCTATCTGGTGCTTACGCAAGTGGGGCGCGATGCCGCCAGCCTCGCCATGATCGTCACCGGCTTCGCCCTGATCTATCTCGGCCTCGGCACCATCGCCGCGCTTGGCACGGACCTCGTGGTCGGATCGGCACCGCCCGAGAAGGCAGGATCGGCTTCGGCCATGTCCGAAACCGTGCAGGATCTGGGCGCATCGCTTGGCATCGCCGTGCTCGGCAGCCTGACGACCACTGTCTATCGCCGCATGATACAGGATCGGGTACCGGAAGACCTTCCCATGGACATGCATGAAGCTCTTAGCGATAGCCTTTGGGCAGCCTCGGCGGCAGCGTCGGACTTGCCCCCCGGCGTGATCGAAGAGGCACAATCCGCCTTCACCGCAGGCTTCAACAATGCTGCCTTCTTCTGCGCTGTCGGCGTTGCGTTTCTTGCCATCCTCGCCGCAAGGGCGCTCCGGCATGTGGGCAGGCCAGAGCATGCGCACGAAGAACAGTGAACCCGCCGTCGCTTACACTCTACCTGCCCTGCTCGCGCAGCCAGGCGACGAAACGCAAAAGGTCGTCGGACCGGGGATTGGAGGTCAGGAAGACGGCCCAGAATGTCAGACCGGGCAAGGCGACCTCCGACATCCGCACGAGATCGCCGCGAGCAAGGAAATCGGATACGAGGAATTCGGAGGCAAGAACCACGCCTTGTCCTGCGATCGCGGCGTCGATGGCATGAACCTCTTCCGAGAAGGTCTGCGCGATGGGAACTTGCCGCACGTCTTCCGCCGCCCGGGAGAACCAGCGTTCCCAGCTCGGCGCGGCCTCCGATTTCGATTTCCAGCGGTAGTGGATGAGCGGCAGCCTGATCATCCGGCCCGGCCCTGTCTCCGCTTCGTGCCGGTCCACAAGGCCGGGGGCACAAACCGGCACGATCCGGTCCTCGAACAGGCGGCACCATTTGGCGGAGGGTTCCGGTGCGGCGGCATAGCGGATCGCCATATCGATATCGGCCCCCCGCAGATCCACCGGCATGTCCCCAGCCTCGATGATGAGTTCAAGGCCGGTTTCCGCGCGAATCCTCGGCAAACGCGGAGTCAGCCAGCGGCTGGCGAAGGCCATCGTCACCGATATCGAAAGAGGCCGGGTTCCTTGCGCCGCCGCGATGTCCCCGACCGCCGCCGCGATACGGTCAAGGGCGTCGCGTAATACCGGATAGAGCGCCTCGCCTTCCGGCGAGAGGCGGAGCGGCCTTGGGAAACGGCGGAAAAGCTGAACCTTCAGAATCGCTTCGAGCTGGCGGACCTGATGGCTGATCGCCGTCGGGGTCAGGTGCAATTCCTCGGCAGCTCGCGCGAAATTCAGGTGCCGGGCGGCGGCTTCAAAGGCGCGCAGGGCGTGCAGGGGCGGTAACCGGCGCATCGTCAACTCACTGTAGCGCAGCCGTCAGGCAGGATGAATCTCGTTCATCTTATGTCTGAAGTATTCGCTTTCGCCAAGGCCGACAAGGGCTGGTAGCTCTGACCGGGCCGAAGAACCCGGCTTGCAGAACTGATTGCAGGAAATCCGCCATGACGACCTTGCTGCGCATCGATTCCAGTGCCCAACTCGAAGACCGCTCGCTCACCCGCCGCCTGACCAGGATCTTCACCGAGGAATTCCAGCGGCTCGCCCCTGCCGTCCGGATCATCGAACGCGATGTGGGCCGATCGCCGATTCCGGCACTCGACCACCGCTTCATCCATGCCGCCTTCACCCAGCCCGAGGCGCGGGAGCCCTGGATGATGGAGAGGCTGGCCCTGTCCGACCTGCTCATCGACGAAGTGATCGCGGCCGACATTCTGGTCATGGGCGCCCCGATGTACAATTACGGGATGCCTTCTGCGCTGAAGTCCTGGATCGACCATATCGCCCGGATCGGCCGCACCTTCTCCTTCGATCTGGCGCGGGGCGATACGCCGATTGCGCCAATCCTGTCCGGCAAGCGACTCGTGGTGCTGTCATCGCGTGGGGAATTCGGCTTCGAGCCCGGGGGCGTGCGCGCCCATCTCAATGCGCTGGACCCGGCCATTGCCGCCTGCGCCCATTATTTCGGCGTCAAGGCCGATGACATCGAAACCGTCGCCATCGAATACCAAGAGTTCAAGGACGAGCGGCACAGAGCGTCGGTAGACCAGGCTGAAATGCGGACGCGCGACATCGCCCGGCGGCTTGCCGCCAGCGCCCGAGCCGTGGAAGACCATGGTCTCTCAGCCGCCCATGAAGGGGGCTGAGAGACCGGGTTCTGCCCTTCGGAAACGCGGCGCGATCCTAGCGCATGACAGGCATGGAGAAGTCCGCGCCGGCGCGGATGCCCGTGGGCCAGCGCGAGGTCACGGTCTTCAGGCGCGTATAGAAATGCACGCCTTCCGGCCCATGGACGGCATGATCGCCAAACAGCGACCGCTTCCAGCCGCCGAAGCTGTGGAAGGCCATGGGCACCGGGATCGGCACATTGACCCCCACCATGCCCACCTGGATCGTGCTGGCGAAGGTGCGGGCGGCGTCGCCGTCGCGGGTGAAGATGGCCGTGCCGTTGCCGAATTCATGGGCGTTGATCAGCTTGACCGCCTCGTCGAAACTGTCCACGCGCATCACCGCCAGCACCGGCCCGAAGATTTCCTCGCGGTAGATCTTCATCTCCGGCGTCACGCGGTCGAACAGGCAACCGCCGAGGAAATAGCCGTTCTCATAGCCCTGCAGCGACAGGCCGCGCCCGTCGACCACCAGTTCCGCCCCTTCCTCGACGCCGCTATCGACATAGCTGCGCACCTTTTCCAGATGCTGGCGGGTCACCAGGGCGCCCATCTCCGAATCCGGATCGGTGCCCGGACCGACCTTCAGGGCGCGCACCTTGGGCGCCAGTTCCTCGATCAGGGCATCGCCGATGCCGCCCACGGCCACCGCCACCGAGATCGCCATGCAGCGCTCGCCCGCCGAACCGTAACCGGCCCCCATCAGCGCATCCGTGGCCTTGGCGAGGTCGGCATCAGGCATGATCACCATGTGATTCTTGGCCCCGCCCAAGGCCTGCACGCGCTTTCCGTGGGCTGTGCCGGTCTGGTAGACATATTCGGCGATCGGCGTCGAGCCGACGAAGCTGACGGCCGCCACGCGCGGATCGGTCAGCAGGATGTCCACCGCTTCCTTGTCGCCGTTGACCACGTTGAAGACGCCCGGGGGCAGACCGGCCTGGGTCAGCAATTCCGCCAGGATCAGCGGCACGGTCGGCACGCGCTCGGACGGCTTCAGCACGAAGGTATTGCCGCAGGCGATGGCAATGGGGAACATCCACATCGGCACCATGGCCGGGAAGTTGAACGGCGTGATGCCGGCGCAGACGCCGACCGGCTGGCGCACCGAATGGCTGTCCACGTTGGTGCCGACATTCTCGGAGAACTCGCCCTTCAGCAGATGCGGAATGCCGCAGGCGAATTCCACCACTTCGAGCCCCCGCATCAATTCCCCGCGCGCATCGGACAGCACCTTGCCGTGCTCGGACGTGATGGCGGCGGCAATCTCGTCCGCCCGCGCTTCCACCAGTTCCTTGAACTTGAACAACACCCGCGCCCGCTGCACGGACGGCGTGGCCGCCCAGCGGGGCAGCGCCGCAGCGGCGGCGGCGATGGCCTGATCGACCTCGGCAGCGCCCGCCAGCGCCACCTGGGCCGAGACCGCGCCGGTAGCCGGATTGAAGACATCGCCGAAACGGCCGCCATTCGCCTTCAGGGCAGCACCGTTGACGAAATGGCCGAGAGCAGACATGACACAACCTCCTTGGCAATTTATCGTTTGATAAATTATCTTGTCTGAAGCGCGATGGCAAGGAGCAGCGTGCCCTTGTCCATCTCAACAGCAATGGGAGGAATGCATGCACTTCGTCGGCGAATATCAAATCCCGGCCACGCCGGAAACCGTCTGGGCGGCCCTGATCGATCCCGAGACCCTGGGGCGATGCATTCCCGGCTGCGAAAGCGTCGAGCGCCAGGGGCCGGAGAGCTTCAAGGCCCATGTGGTGGCCCGCGTCGGCCCGGTGAAAGCGCGCTTCACGGGACGGGTCGAGCTGTCAGACCTCAAGCCGCCGCATTCCTTCCGCCTTTCGGGACGTGGCGAAGGCGGCGCGGCGGGCTTCGCCAAGGGCGGGGCGGAGGTCAGCCTGACGGAGATCGCCGGCGGCGGCACCTTGCTGCGCTATGAAGCCACTGCCGATATCGGCGGAAAGCTGGCCGCTGTGGGCAGCCGCCTGATCCAGGGCGTGGCCAAGAAGAATGCCGACGATTTCTTTTCCGCCCTGGTCGCCCATCTCAACGGCGGCCCGCAAGCTCTTCCCGCCTCCGTCCCCGCAGCCGCCGCCATTGCCGGCGCCCCCCGGCCGGACGACCTGGCCCGGCTGCATGCCGCGCTGCACCGCTACGCGCTGATGGGCGGGGCCGGCCTGGCAATCATCATCGCCCTGCTGATCAACCTGACCTTCCGATAAAAAAATGGCGCCCGCAGCGTCATGCTGCGGGCGCCCAGTCTGAGCGCTTGTGGGGGAGACTCACCGCGCCAGGAAAGTGGAAATCCCAGGGAAGAAGACGATCAAGGCCAGCACCGCCAGCATGATGCCGACATAGGGCGCGGCGCCCAGGAACACCGTTTCGACACGTATCCGCTTGTCATCGAGTGCCGCCTTGACGGTGAAGGCGGAAATCCCGAAGGGCGGGGTCAGCAGGCCGATCTCGACGGCAATCACCGTGATGATGCCGAAGTGGATCAGGTCGATGCCGAAGCTGCTGGCGATGGGCGCGGCGATCGGCACCAGGATGAGCAGGATGGAGGTGCTGTCCAGCACCATGCCCAACAGCAGAACCAGCAGGATGTAGACCAGCAGGAAGCCATACATCCCCAGCCCCAGATGCGAGATCAGGTCGCCGACCGCCATGGGCACGCCCGCCATGGTCAGCATGCGGCTATACATCCCTGCCGCGATCAGCAGGAACAGGATGCCGACGGAGACATAGCCGGTTTCCACCAGGGCCCGCCAGAATTTCGGCAGATCGAGGCGGCGGCGGATCAGGGCGATGACCAGGGCCCCGGCGGCCCCCACCGCACCGGCTTCGGTGGGCGTGAACAGGCCGGAATACAGGCCGCCGACGATCAGCACCACCAGGGCGGTGATCGGCACCGTCTTGCGCGTGGCCGAACCCAGCGTTTCCTGCAGGCGCGCCTCCACATCCGCCTTGTGTCCCGGCACCTTGACCAGATGGGGCGCGAATTTGGCGGTCAGGATGATCATAGCCGAGAAGCCCACCGCCATCAGCAGGCCGGGCAGAAGGCCCGCCAGGAACAGGCGGCCGATGGATTCCTCGGCCAGCACGCCGAAGATGATCAGCAGCAGGCTGGGCGGGATCAGCATACCCAGGATCGAGCTGCCCGCCACGGTCCCGACGGCGAAGCCGGGGCGATAGCCATGGCGCATCATCTCCGGCACGGCAACCCGGGTGAACACCGCCGCCGAGGCGATGGAGATGCCGGTCACGGCGGCAAAGACCGTGTTCGAGGCCACGGTCGCCACGCCCAGCCCGCCGCGTACCTTCTGCAAGGCCCATTCGGCCACGTCGAAGGTGTCCTTGCCGACATTGGAGATGCTGACCAGCAGCCCCATCAGCACGAAAAGCGGAATGGTCGCGAACAAATAATCCGAGATGCCGCCATACATGGTCAGCGAGACCAGGCGCGTCGCCAGGTCGAAATTATCGCGGATCAGCCAGACGCCGACGAAGGACAGAAAGATCAGGGCGATGCCGATATGCATGCCGATCAGGATCAGCGGCACCATCACGGCGATGAGGATGAGTCCGATTTCGAGCCCGCTCATGGCGTGTCCTCGTTACCTTTCGGCATCAGTTGGGGGCGGAAGACGGCGGCTAGGTACAGCAGCGCCTTCAGGCAGAAGACCAAGGCGGTCGCCGCGGCGCCGATCAGGATGATCAGCCGGACCGGCCAGGTGGGCACGGTGAAGACGCCCTGCACCCCGTAGAATTCGTTCCGGGCCAGGGCATTCATGAAGAACGGATAGCTACCGTAGAAGACGATCACGAACATCACCGCCCCGATTACGGCAAAGACCGCTTCCAGGGCATAACCGACGCGCGGACAGCGCGTCGTCAGCGGCTCGATGATCAGGTCCGTCCGCGTGATGCGGTTCGCCAGCACCCCGGCGGGAAGCTGCAGGAAGGTGATGGCGACCACGGAATAAGCCGCGATCTCGGCAACGCCGGTAATGGGTGAATTGAAGAAGGAGCGTCCAATGACATCGGCACAGATCAGCGCCATCAACAACAGAAGCCAAGCCGCCCCCAAAGCATTCAGCCAGCCAAGGGGCCTGGACAGAATCTTCATGGTGATTAGAGCGCTTTCATCGGCGCCCGCGGGGACCGAAGGGGTATAGCTCATCGGACGCTCCCTCTTTGGGTTACTGCTTGTCCCAGTCGCGGACCAGCGTCTGGCTGGCGGCGCGGATACCGTCCAGATAACGCTGCAGGACCATGCCCGCAGGCAGCGACTTGGCCTCGTTATCCGCCACCCATTTCTGGGCGATGTTGGGCATGGCGTTCACCCATTTCAGGCGCTCTTCCTCGGGCAGGACGGAAATCTTCGCACCTTCCTTTTCCATCTGCTGCAAGGCGGCTTCGCTGCCCGACTCGATTTCCTCGGCCAGGGCCTCGCGGTATTTGTGCCCGGCTTCGACCAGGGCCTTCTGCACTTCTTCCGGCAGGCTGTCCCAGCGGTCCTTGTTGATGCCGACGGCCCCCAGATACATGGCGCCGAGGCTGACCTTGGTGATGTAGGGCGCCACCTCGTGCACCTTGGTCGGCAGGATACCGGTCGCGAAGGACAGGGTGCCCTCGGACACGCCGGTCTGGATGTCGGTGTAATAGGTCGTCAGGCCGCCATCGACGGGCACGGCCCCCGTTCCCTCCAGCCAGGTGGCCGAGACGCCGGGCGCGGAAATCCGCCGCCCCCGTAGGTCCTCAAGGGAATTGATCGGGAACTTGGTCCACAGGTGATAGCTGTCCGTGCCGGCCCCGCCCAGGAAGACCACGCCGTTGTTTTCCCAGGTGCTGCGGATCTCCGGCACGTTCGACTGGATGTCGTCCATCACCTTGAGGACCAGCGACAGATCGTCCGTGATGAAGGGCGTGTAATAGGTGACGTTCTGCAGCGGCAGGGCCGAGCCTTCCCACAGGGTGCCGATCCAGCCGATATCGGTGATGCCCTCGCGAACCGCGCTCAGGGTCTCGCGGTAGCGGTAGAGCGACCCGCCATAGGCCTCGGTCCACTGGATCTGATAATTGCCGCCATTCTCCTCGAGGATCCGGTTGACTTCGGGCTTGAAGACATTGTCCATCACCCCGACCCAGTGAATGGTCGTCGGATGACTGGACGCGATGGTCAGACGGATGGTTTCCGTGGCATTGGCAGCCGTGGCCCCGGTGCTGACGAGAGCGGCCAGGCCACAGGACGCCACGATATTGCGGACATGCATCATGAACATTCCTCCCATATTGTTTCTTGTGGCTGCCGCGTGGCAGCCCGTCCCGCGAATACTTGTTCCGAATAGCGCTGGTCTAGCGCGGCCTCCCAGAACCGCACCAGAATTCGCACACTAACTGAACTTTCCCTTTGCCGCTGCCGCTCCTTTTCCCGGACCTTACGAAGAGGGGATCTTGCCGAGTGCCCGCAGGATGCGCTCGGGCGTGAAAGGCATCTGGGCAAGGCTGACCTGGAACGGGGCCAGGGCATCGTTGACGGCGTTCATGACCGCCGCCGCCGCCCCCGCTGTTCCGGCCTCACCCACCCCCTTGGCGCCCAAAGGCGTGAACTGGGTGGGGGTCGAGACGTGATCGACATGAATGTCGGGCATTTCGCTGGCCATCGGCAGCAGGTAATCGGCCAGGCTGCCATTGATCATCTGCCCGGCCTCGTTATAGAGGCATTCCTCGAACAGCGCCGCGCCCAGGCCCTGCACCACGCCTCCCCGCACCTGTTCATCGACCAGCAAGGGATTGAGGATCGTGCCGCAATCCTCGACCACCCAATGGTCGAGAAGACGCACCAGCCCGGTCTCGGGATCGAGTTCGAGATGAGAGGCCTGGATGCCGTTGGTAAAGGCGAAGGGCAGCCCCTGCGGAACATAATGCCGCGCCACGGTCAGGTCGGGATGGAAGTCGGGCGGCAGCGTGTCGGGGCGGAAATACGCGATCCGCCCCAGCTCGGCCAGATCCATCCGCGCCATGCCGGTATCGGCTTCGACGATCACGCCTTCCCGCAGGTCCAGGGTTTCCGGACCCCGCTGCAGAATGATGCCCGCCAGTTCCAGCAGCTTGCCGCGCAGGGCCTGGGCGGCACGCAGCACGGTCATGCCGCCGATCCCGGCCCCGCGCGAGGCCCAGGTGGCGCCGCCATAGGGGGTCGCCTGGGTATCGCCCGTCAGCACCGTCACGCTGTCCAGCTTCACGCCCAGATGGGTAGCGGCGATCTGCGCCATCACCGTCTCGGTACCCTGCCCCTGCTCCGTCACGCTGACCGAGCAGCGCACGCGGCCCGAGGGTTCGAGCTTCATCACGCATCCGTCCTGCGACGAGACACGGGCGCCGCCGACGCCATAGAAGGCCGGGCCGGGATTGGTGATCTCGATGAAGGTGGCGAAGCCGATGCCCCGGTAGATGCCCTGCTCGCGCAGCCTTGCCTGTTCTTCCCGCAGCGAGGAATAGTTCATCATCGCCTCGATCTTGGCGATGCATTCCTCATGGGACAGGCGCTCGAAGAAATAGCCGGTGGGCGAGGTGTGGGGATACATCTCCGCCGTCACCACATTGCGCCGGCGGATTTCCAACGGATCCAGGTTCAGACGGCGTGCCGCCATGTCCACCAGCCCTTCCGTCACCCCGCAGGCGATGGGATGGCCGACGGCTCGGTACTGGCAGGTCGGCGTCTTGTTCTGGAACACCACCTTCAGCACGCCGTGATAATTGGGCATGCGATAGGGACCACCCATCAGGCGGATGGCCTGGTTGCCCTCGACGGCGCTGGTGCGGGGATAGACGGAATACGGCCCGATGCCGGTCACGTCCTCTACATCCATGGCCAGGATTTCCCCCTCGGCCGACACCGCCATCCGCGCCCGTACCTGATGGTCGCGGGCATGGATGTCGGTCAGGAAGGATTCCAGCCGGTCGGCAACGAACTTGACCGGGCGTCCGAGCAGGATGCTCAAGGCACAGGTCGCCATCTCCTCGCCGTAGACATGGAGCTTCAGACCGAAGGAGCCGCCGACATCGGGCGCGACGACCCGCACCTTCTCCTCGTCCAGGCCGAAATGCCGCGCATAGACATCCTGCATCTGATAAGGCGTCTGCGTCGCATGATGGACGGTCAGGCGGCGTTCGCCGGGCTCGAAATCGGCGATCAGGCTGCGCGGCTCCAGCGTCACGCCGGTATGGCGGCCGAAGCTGAAAGTCTCCTCCACCACCACGGCGGTCTTGGCGAAGGCATCCTCGGGGGAACCGGCCTTGAGTTCCAGACCAAAGGCCAGGTTGTCGCCCAATTCCTCGTGAATGACCGGCGTTTCCGGGGCCAGGGCCGTCTGCATATCGACAACGGCAGGCAATTCCTCCCACTCGACGAGGACCTTCTCGCAAGCATCCTCGGCGATGGCCCGGGTCTCGGCCGCGATCGCCACGACCGGTTCCCCCTGCCAGCAGCTCCGTTCCACGGCAAGGGGATATTGCGGGGCCGATTTCAAGCCGGGGAAATGGCCGAGAACACCCACCCAGGGCTGGCAAATCTCGGCGATGTCTCGCCCCGTCACCACCGCGGCCACACCCGGCACGGCCCGCGCCGCCTCGGTATCGATGGCGAGGATGCGGGCATGGGCATAGGGGCTGCGGACGAAGGCGACATGGAGCATCCGGTTCAGCACCATGTCGTCGGTGTAGCGCCCCCTGCCTTCCAGCAAACGCCGGGCGTTGGGACGCGGCACCGGCTGGCCGATATATCCGGTCGCGGCCGGGCGGATGGCTTTTCCCTCGGCGCTCATCGTGCGCCCTCCGGCTCGGACTTCGCCCGCGCCTCGGCGGTCTCCTCGACGGCATCGACGATGGCATGATAGCCGGTGCAACGGCAGTAATTCCCGGAAATGATCTCTCGGATTTCCTCGCGGCTGGGACGCGGATTCTCTTCCAGCAACTGCGCCGCCGTGACCAGCATGCCCGAGGTACAGAAGCCGCATTGCAAGGCGTTGCGGCGATGGAAGGCCTGCTGGAGATCCGCGATCTTTCCGCTTTCGGCCATGCCCTCCAATGTCTCGATGGCAGCGCCGTCGCATTGGATGGCGAAGGTCAGGCAGGCGCGGGCGATGCGGCCGTCGATCCTGACGGTGCAGGCGCCGCAGACGCCATGTTCACAGCCGACATGGGTGGCGGTCAGGCCAAGGGTCTGACGCAGGAAATCGGCCAGGGTCTGCCGCACCGGCACTTCACGGACCATTTCGGTGCCGTTGACGGTCAGGGTAATGGGGAAGGTGGGATCCATGCCCGTCTCTCCTATCGGTGTTCCAGCAGACGGGAAACGACGCGGCCCAGCAGCACCCGCGCCAGATGCGCCTTGGTGGCCGGGCTGCAATGGATGTCGCCAAGGGGCGTGAAATCCTGGGCCAGGGCCGCCTGGGCCTCGGCGATGTGCTCGGGCGAGATCGGACCATCCGCCAGGGCCTCGGCAGCCTTCGTGGCAAGGACGGGACGATCACCGACGCCGAAGAAGACGAAGCGGGGCCCGGACAGCATGCCGTTCGCGGCCTTGCCCGTCGCCGCCAGGCCGACCATGGCGTAATCCCCCTGACGGCGGACCAGTTCCTCGATGACACCCTGCATCCCGTCTTGCGCCACCGGGATTTCGACGGCCACCAGCACATCGCCCGGCTCCAGCGCCGTCTGGTACAGCCCCTGGAAGAAATCCGCCGCCGCGACCCGGCGTTCCCCCTCGGCATTGGCGATCACCATGACCGCTTCCAAGGCCAGGGCGCAGGCCGGCATTTCCGAGGCCGGATCGGCATTGGCGAGGCTGCCGCCGAAGGTCCCCCGCGAGCGGATGGCTTCATGGGCGATCAGCGGAATCGCCCGATGCAGCAACGGCGCCGCCTCGGCGACCAAGGGAGAATGCTGAAGCTCGACATAGCGGGTGAAGGCACCGATGCGCAGGCGGTCCCCGTTCCGGGCGATGCCCTGCAACGCCTCCAGCCGGCTGATATCGATCAGCAGCGCCGGCGCCGCCACCCGCATGGCCATGGCGGGAACAAGCGTCTGGCCGCCGGCGATGATGCGCGCCTCGTCGCCGTATTCGGCGAAAAGCGCGAACACCTCCTCGAGGGATTCCACACGGGCATAGTCAAAGGCCGACGCCTTCATCTTTCCTCCCAGGCTTGTTGCGGCGGCTGCGCCAACCCTGTATTTATCGTTTGATAAATACCAGCATATTGCAAAAGCCGATGTCAACGTGTTTTTTGGCAGCGAACAGAGGAGACGAAGACGGGTCGATGAGCACGAGTCGCAAAAGGCTGAGCCCGGCGGATAGAGAAAAACAGATCCTGACGGAAGCGATCCGCTTCTTTGCGGATCAGGGATTCGACGGCCAGACGCGCCAGTTGGCCGACCGGATCGGCATCACGCAGCCCCTGCTGTACCGCTATTTCGCGAGCAAGGAGCAGTTGATCGAACGGGTCTATCAGGAGGTCTATGTCGGGCGCTGGAAACCCGAATGGGAAGAATTGCTGCGCGACCGCGACATACCGCTGGAGGAACGCCTGCTGGCCTTCTATCAGCAATATGCCCGCGTGGTCGACAACCGGGAATGGATCAGGATCCTGATCCTGGCGGGCATGAAGAAGGAAGAACTGACCCGGCGCTATCTGAGCCTGATCCGCACCAAGCTCATCCTTCCCATTTGCGTCGAACTGCGCGTCTCACTGGGCCTTCCCGAAGTCGGCGCCGAGGACCTGACGCCGCCCGAGATCGAACTGGTCTGGGCCTTTCACGGCACCTTCTTCTACCGTTCCGTCCGGCGCTGGGTATACGAAATGCCTGTCGAGGCCGATATCGACACCATGGTCAAGGAATCGGTCACTACCTTCCTGACCGGCGCCAGCACCACCATTCCCAGGATCGTGGGCGGGGCGTGACGCTGGACAGCGGAACCCGCTGCGATCACGCCCTCCAGGGAGGTCACTCGGCGGCCTGTTTCTCGAAGACCTTGGCATTATTCCGGAGGCGGCGCCACATCGTGGCGAAGACAAGCAGCAAGCACACTGCCAGCAGCCCCAGAGCAATGGGACGCCCAAGAAAATACGTCCAGTCGCTGGCCCGGGCCTGCATGATCGCCAGGTTGTTCTCGAGCACGCCCCCGAGGATGAAAGCCAGGACCACCGGCAGGATGGGAATGCCGATCACTCCCAGCATGACCACCAATCCCGCCGCCCCCATCATCACCCACACATCGAAAATACTGTTATTGACGGCATAGGCGCCGAAAATGGAGAACAAGGTGATGTAGGTGGCAATCGCGGCCTTGGGCAAACGGAGAAGCAGGGCTAGGTAACGGGCTCCGAATAGCCCGATGATCATCATCAGGATGTTCACCGCCAGGAAGCCTGCGAAGAAGGTATACATGACCTCCGGGCGTTCCGTGAACAGCAGCGGACCCGGACGCAAACCGTGCAATGTCAGGGCCCCGATGAAGATGGCCGCGGCCCCACTGCCGGGTATGCCTAGGGCCAGAAGCGGAATGAGAGAGCCACCGACATTGGCGCTGACGGATGTTTCCGCACTCAGCAGACCGCTTTCCGAGCCTTTGCCGAAGTCCTGCGGCTTGTCGGAAAGGCGCCGTTCGACCGCATGGGCAACGAGCGGCGCCGATTCCGGTCCTACCGCCGGAAGGATGCCCAGCCCCGTGCCGATAGCCGAGGAACGCAGCACCAACCAGCGATCCTTCAGCAATCGCCGCAGAACCTGTCCCGGTTTGGTTGCCTCCACCCGTCCCAAAACACCCGTGGACACCCCGGCAATCGCCTCTGCCGCGAGCAGGATGGCCTGCGGCAGGCAAAAGAAGCCCACCAATACGGCGACGATGCTGAAGCCGGAATAGAGCTGATAGAACCCGAATGTGAGACGCGGCGTGCCGCTGACAGGATCGATTCCCACGGCGGCGATGATCAGGCCGATGAAAACGCCGGTGATATTCGCGAAAATAGGCGTGTCGAGCATCACGATCACGATGATCAGGCTCAAGACCACCAGCATGACATATTCGGGAGCGCCGAAGCTGAGAGCCAGCCGCGCCAAAAGCGGCGTCATAAACATCAGGGCAATCGCGGCCAAGACGCCTCCGGCCCCAGACCCAATTGCGGAAATGCCAAGTGCCAGCGGCGCCTGCCCCCGTTTCGCCAGCGCATGTCCCTCCCAGGCACTGACGATCGACGCTGGGGTCCCGGGAATGTTGAGCAATATCGCAGAGATACTTCCGCCATAGATCGCACCGGCATAGATCCCCGCCAGCATGATCATCCCATGCTCGGGAGACATCAGGAAAGTCACGGGGATCAGGAGGGCAATCCCGAAAGTCGCCGTCAGCCCCGGAATGGCGCCGATGATGATGCCAAGAACCACCCCGCCGACTGCAAATGCAAGGCTTAGAGGCGTCAGCGCTGCGAGGATTCCGTCAAACACGAACGCCTCCTAGAAGATGCCGTAAAGGAGCATGTCCAACCGTTCGTCGAGCCACCCCTGCGGCACAGGAACATACAGGACGACCTTGATGAGTACGGCGAACAGAAGAACGAAGGCCATCGTACCGAAAGCAGACGTGAAGGTTGGTCGTCCGCGGAGCAAGACGAGTGACAGGAACAAGGCGAGCCAAGTTGCCAGAATGAAGCCCCACTGCGAAAGCAGGAGGACATATCCTATCCACACGGCAGCAAATCCGGCCAGACGGGCAGTCCCGATGGCCGAGCGCTGGCCTCCCCAGGAGACTTGCCCTCTTGCCGTCGCCTGCCTTAACTGCGAGAGCAGCATGATCACAGAGCAAAGAAGCGCAGCGATACTGACTGTAAAAGGATAAATGGCTGCGCTTCCCGTAATCCGGAACGTTTGCGCGGCAACCACTGCCAGAACGGCCACGAGAACAGCCGAAAGCACGAAACGCATGGCCCTCTCCCTTGAAAGATTGCCGTTGTGTCAGTTTTTCGTGCGTCCGGCCGTATCCAGGAATTCTTTGAGTACCTCGAAAGTCTGCCTGTAATTCTCTTGCGACGTCTGGGCATCTGCCGGCGTCAAGGTCAGACCTGCCTTGGTGAAGGCGTCCTTGGCAGCATCGGATTCAAGAACCTGGAGCAACGCCTGTTCGAGATAGCGCTTGCGGTCCTCCGGGACTCCCTTGGGAAGGGCAAAAAAACGTGTGGCCCCCCAGGCCTGCCCACCTGCCGGCACCCCAACTTCGTTCAGGGTGGGAGTATCCGGAAGCATGGGGTGACGATTTTCCCCAGTGACGGCTACCGGCTTCAAGTCACCATTGCGGACATATTGTTCGATTTCGGAATAAAAGGCCGCCGTCGCATCGATATCCCCGGCCAAAAGGGCCGTCACGCCGGCACGTCCGCCGTCGAAAGGAATGAAGTTGAATTTCACATTGCGGGAACGCTCGATGAATTCGCTGACGAACAGGAAGACGCTATTCGGGTTCATCCCGACCTGAAGCGTGTTTTGTCCGGCATATTCGATGATGCCGTCGAAATCCATGCTTCCGATGTCCGATTTGGCGTTCACGACCCAGATAACCGGGTCGAAACTGATCGATGCGATCGGCTCGAATTCGTCGACGGTAAAGCTGGCGTCACGCAGCAGGATGTCGGTGAAGAGGAAAGGGTTGGCGATGACGCCGATCGTGTAGCCGTCGGCTGCGGCTCCCTTGGCCAGATAGGTATGTCCGACCATGCCGGCACCACCGACGCGGTTTTCCACCCGAAAATCATGCCCTAACTGAGGTTTGGCGATATCGGCAAAGGTCCGGGCTGTCACATCCACCGCCCCGCCCGCCGGATACATCACAACCAGGTTGATCGGGCGTACAGGAAAGTCTTTTGGTTTTTCCTGTGCCACACCCGACGACATTCCGATGGCCAGACTCAAGACGAATGCCGCCCCAGCCGAATAGAGTGACCGCAACTTCATTTTATTCTCCCTTATGACGTTACCATCCCTTTTCCCATCGCAGAGCCTTTTGGCTTCTTCTGGGGAATGAAAATGCTGTCGCCACCTTATAGTCTGGTGGTTTCTCGAGGATGATTTGGCGGATGAAATTCCCAAGTGAATTTCACTAGAGAGGCTGCCTGTACTTTCATCCTTCATGGCGATCCGGATGCCACCGGAGCTTCGCGCATTTCTCAACTATGGACAGAGCATAAAATTGTGTCTAATTATTTTTATTGATGCGCTGAAAGGTAATGCTTATCAAAGAACAGGCACTGGCATGAAACCATGCCTATCTTCGCCGCATCCCCGTCCAAGCCCGGGAACAGGCTTCCCCAATTGAGGTTGGCCCAAGATGGATAGAAGAGCGCTGGAATGTTTCATCGCCTTGGCCGAGGAACTGCATTTCCATCGCGCCGCCCAGCGATGCCACATCAGCCAACCGGGACTAAGCCAACAGCTCCGCCGCCTGGAAGAGCAGCTTCAGGTGCAACTCGTCTTGCGCTCGAAGCGGCAGGTATCCTTGACCCGCGCCGGAAGCGTCTTTCTTGACGAAGCCCGCAAGATCTTAAAATCCATGACGGTTGCCGTCGACCTGACCCGGGAAATCGACCGGGGCGTGGTCGGGCATCTCAGTGTAGGGGTGACGGCTTCCGCCTTGTTCATCCTCCTTCCGGACGTCATCACAAGATTCAGCGCAGTCCTGCCGCAAGTCCACCTGCACATTCATCATATGACGACGGCGGAGCAGGAAGAGGCGCTGAAGAACAACGAGATCCATATCGGAATTTGCCATCCCCCGCTTACCGACAGCTCAATGGAATGCGAACTGCTTGCCGAATTGCCGTTCGATCTGGTCCTGTCGCGGGAAAATCCCTTGTCCCGCAAGCCCCGCCTGTCGCTGAAAGACCTTACCCAGCAGACATTCATCCTCTTTCCCCGCGATGTCGGCCCCCATCTCTATGACCACATCATCTCTCTCTGCCATCAGCAGGGCTTCAGTCCCCGGCAGATTCTCGAAGCCTCACCGGCACAGTCCATTGTCGCCATGGCGGCCTGCAATATGGGGGTAGGCTTCGTCGCCTCGAAGGTTCAGCACTACAACCGCCCGCTGGCGGTATTCCGCAAGCTCTCGGGGCCGGCGCCTTACCTGACCTTGGGCGCCGCCCATGCGGGAACGCGCATGTCTCCCCTGGTGCGGCAATTCCTCGATATTACGCTGGAGGTCGCCGCCAAGGTGGAATGAGCGCCCTTCCATCCCACGGAAGACTTTTTAATAAGAGATGCTTCTCACTAAATCCCAAAGAATAATTAGACCTTAATTATCGCGCATGTCTAAAGTTCCTGCCTCTGCTTACGGAAGGCGGCATCGCGATGAAGATATTCATGGTCGGAGAAGCGGCAAATCACAGAGAGAAACTCGAAGCAGGACTCTGTGACCGTGTGAGGCAACAGGCCGAAATCATAGCATTGCCTCGCGAAGCAGCACATTCTGGGGAATTCGACTCCCAGATCAGCCCGGAAGACATCGTCATCTCCCTACACTTTCGGCGGAACACGGGAGAAGCTCCGGCATGCCGCCTGCTTCATGTTCCCGGTGCGGGTCTGGACGGCATCACCTTCGAGGCGTTATCCCCCACGACCACCGTGTGCAACGTCTTCGAACACCAGGGGCCGATTGCCGAATTCGTGCTTGCCTCGATCCTCCACTGGGAGATCCGGTTCGACGAGCTTCGGCGCAGCTTCTCGCCCGACAACTGGTCCGAGGTTTATCGGCATCGCGTTCCCCATGGGGAACTCCGCGGCAAGACCGTCGGGATCATTGGCTTCGGGCGCATAGGACGGGCGATCGGCGAGCTTGCGCGGGGATTCGGCGTGCATCTCCTCGCCACCGATGCCAATCCAATCGGCCCGGCTGATGGCGTCGAACAGGCTGCCGACTTGTCACAGCTTCTGGAGACGGCCGACTATGTCGTGATCGCCTGTCCGCTTTCGGAAAGCACTCGGGATCTGATCGGTGAACAGGAATTCCGCCAGATGAAGCCCACGGGCGTCATCATCAATATCTCCCGCGCCGAAATCATCGTGGAAGAAGCGCTGTACCACGCCCTGCGCACGGAACAGATCAGAGGAGCCAGCCTCGATGTCTGGTACCGCTATCCCTCCGGCGCGACGGATGAGGTCCGCCCTTCGGACTACCCGTTCCATCAACTCCCGAACGCCATCTGCACCCCTCACTCCTCGGCTTGGACCAGAGAGCTGATGGAACGCCGCTATGCGGTTATCGCACGCAATGTGAATGCGCTGATTGCCGGGACCTCTCTGGAAAACGTCGTCCGCCAAGGACGGTGACCTTTCCTTCCTTCAACGCGACAGGAGGCACGTAGGATGTCACTCGAGAGCGCGATCCGTATCACCGGCATCAAGACGCTGGTCGTGAATGCCGAAATGCGAAATTGGATCTTCGTTAAGGTCGAGACCGACCAGGATGGTCTCTATGGCTGGGGCGAAGCCAGTCTGAATTGGAAGACCCGGGCCGTCACCGGGGCGGTCGAGGACCTCGAACCGCTGGTGCTGGGAAAGGACCCGCGCGACATCGAACAGATCGTCCGCACTCTCCACAAGCACAGCTATTACCGCCTGGGCATTATCGGCGCGACTGCCATCAGCGGCATCGAGCATGCTCTGTGGGACATCTTTGGAAAAAGCGTCGGCTTGCCCGTCTGGCGTCTCCTCGGCGGAAAAGTGCGCAACGAAGTCCGGCTTTATACCCATCTGGGCCTGGGCGACATGCGCTCCGTCTATGAAACCTTCGATAGCGGATCATTGCGCGACAAGGCGCTGGCTGTGGTCGAACAAGGTTACGACGCGCTGAAGGTCGTCTTCATTCCCTATTCGCATTTCGCAATAGACATCCCTTCACAGCGTCATGTGGCGCGGCTGATGGAAGTACTCCGCGATGCGGTTGGAGAGAAGGTCGAGATCATGATCGACTTCCACGGCCGCCCGGCCTCCATTTCGGCGGCGCTCCAATATATCGAGGCCCTCGCCCCCTATCACCCCTTCTTCTGCGAAGAACCCGTGCAGCCTGGCGACACCGAAGCCTTGCGGCTGATCACCGAACGCGCCTCCTGCCCCATCGCGACAGGAGAACGACTGATCGGTTACAAGGAATTCGAACCGGTCTTCCAGAGCAAGGCCGTGAACATCATTCAGCCCGACCTCAACCACACCGGCGGATTGTTGGAAGGCAAAAGGATCGCTGCGGCGGCGGAACATGCCTTCATGGGGGTCGCCCCGCACAATCCGAACGGCCCCATCGCCGGCGCCGCCGCCCTGCATTTTGCCGTTTCGACGCCGAATTTCGTCATTCAGGAAGAGATGTCCGGCGCGGTTCCCTGGTACGACGATGTCGTTTCGGTCCCGATGAAAAGGACAGGCTCCATCTGGGAAGTCCCCGATGTGATTGGCCTGGGCGTCGAGATCAACGAGACCGAGGCGGCCAAGCACCCCTTCAAACCCGAAGTCTTTCATAGCCAAGGCGCTGTCCTTGCTGACGGAACCATTGTGGATTGGTGATGACAATGCGGCACGAACAGGTTGAGAACCAGAGCCATACCGGACGCTCCTTCGCCCTTCCCGGCGATGTCTACAATGCGACGCCCAGCCGTGTCGTCTTCGGTACCGGCACCGCGGACGCTATCGCCGGCGAAGTCGAGCGCCTCAATGCCAGACATGCGCTGGTCGTATGCACCCCCGGTCGCCGCGCGATGGCGGAACGTATCGCCCATGCTCTCGGGCCCCTCTGCGCCGGAGTGCTGCCCGAAGCGATTTCCCAGGTTCCGATCGAGCTGGCGCGACGTGGCCGCGCCTTTGCCCGCGATGCCGGTGCCGATTGCATCATCAGCGTCGGCGGCGGCGCGTCGATCGGTCTTGGCAAGGGGATATCCCTTGAACTCGCCTTGCCGATCATCGCCATCCCCACGACCTATTCCGGTTCGGAAATGACCGGCTTCTGCGGAATCACGATCGATGGTGTCAAACGCATGCATCAGAGCCTGCGGATGCTGGCGAGCACGGTGATCTATGATCCGGCCCTGACCGTCGGTCTGCCCGTGAAGGAAAGCATGGCGAGCGCCCTCAACGCCTTGGCGCATTGCGTCGATGGCATCTATGTTTCGTCCATAAGCCCGATCCATAAATTAGCCGCTGCCGAAGGCGCCGGGGCCATCATGCGCAGCATACGCCATGTCGCCGCAACGCCTGAAGACCTTGCGGCACGTAGCGAGCTTCTCTACGGAGCCTATCTGGCGGGCGCGGTACTGACCGGGGGATTTGCTTTGCAGCACGGCCTGGCGCACACTTTGGGCGGCTCCTTTGGCATTTCGCACGGCCTCTCGCACGCCCTGGTCCTGCCACATGTGACCGCCTACAATGCCCCCTATGCCCGAGAAGAGATCAGGGCCATTGAATCCGCCATGGGCGTTCGGAACGCAGCGGCCGCGATCTTCGACCTCCTTGCCGATCTCGGCCTGCCGACATGCCTGCGAGAGGTGGGCATTGAAGCCAACGACATCGAGCGAATCGTGTCCGTCACGGTGGAGACGGACAACGGCCTGAATCCGGCTCCGGTCACGAACGAAGCGGTCCAGAAAATCGTCCTTTCAGCTTTCCATGGCGAGAGACCGGCATGATTCCGAAAGGCGCAGTCGGATTGCATGCGCCCCGGATGCGAAAAAGCTGCGCCGCAGGAATGAATACTCCACCTTCACGACCGCCTCAAAATGCGGAAGGGGCCGATTGCAACTGGGCCCTTCCGCACCCTGCTCCGCGCACGGACGAACTTTCTTTCATTAGCGACCGGCTATGCCTGGGGATCTGGATGCAGGGGGAAATACATTCGGATGATGGTGCCCTCACCCTCCTTGCTTTCGACCCTGATCGATCCGCCATGGGCGAGAACGATCCGCCGGACGAGAGAAAGGCCGGTTCCAGTTCCTTCGATCGATTGGGCATTGGAGCCGCGTACGGCGTTCTGCTGGATTGTTTCGATTTCACCGGAAGGGATGCCTATCCCTTTGTCCTCGACATGAATTTCGGCCTCCGCTCCACGGAGGCGACAACGTAAATACACAGGCGCCTTCACACCGGACCGCGAGAACTTCACCGCATTCTCAAGCAGATTGATGATGGCGATCTCCAGCATGTCCGTATCGGCCATGATCCTGGCTTTCTCGACCTCCGCCGAGATTTCCATCTTGATCCCGTCCTTGAGCAGGTCGCGCGCACGCGCCAATGCAGACGCCGTCACGGCGGCGGGCGATATGCTGACAAGCTCTGGCTGGAAGGACGGACCTTGAAGACGGCTGCGTGAAAGATTGACCTCGAGGACCTCCACCAGCCGTGCGATCCCCCGCCTTATGCGGTCGATCCGATGATGATTCGCGAGATCACCCTTGGGCAGGCTCAACCGGATATTGTCGACATGACTGCGGATCGCGGCCAGCGGCGTCCGATATTGGTGACTGATGACTTCCATGAAGCGCACCTGCTGTTCCTTAGACGCCAGTTCGGCACGAAGGGCGTCTTCGGCGACTTGTTTCGCCAATGCCAATTCGCGGGTCCTTTCCTGAACCAGCATTGTCGCCCGCTGTTCGGCAGCCTGGGCCGCCGACAGGGCTTCGCTCTGCATACGCCGGTTCAGCGCTTCCGCCGCCCGAAGACGAACGGCAAGTGCTCCGGTCAGCAGGATCGTCTGTATGATGCAGCTAAGCGCATAGCTATGCGCCACCCAGTTCGGCAAGGAGCCAAGTCCGGCTCTTTGGGCGATGGTCGCGAAAAGTCCCAGCCAAAGAATGCCGAAGGCAGCCGCGCGCAGCCATGATCCGCTATCGTCAAGGCGGGCTGTGCGAAAACCTTGCCAGGCTGCCAGCGTCGCAATCAGAATGATCGTGATATTGGTGATATTGGCGATGGCGAGGTTCTTGCCGGCGAAGACGAAACCGACGGCAACAACGCCAATGACCGCCCCTAGAGCGGATTTCGATCAATCGGGCTCATAGCCGCACGATCTGAAGTAGTTGGCGCATTCGGCGGGCAAGACCAGATCGACGAGCCGTCCGATGAGGCTCCACAGGCCGGCGACGGT